>NZ_JAWCUA010000001.1:0-648210 GCF_032461525.1 Psychrosphaera aquimarina
GAGTGTAACGTATCATTTCATCGTCAAAGCGAACATTGTTATACCCAACACAGGTTGTATTAGCTTTACTGATCTCTTGATGAATTCGTTTAATAAACTCAGGCTCTATTAAGCCTTCTTGCAGTGTTTTTTGCGGTGTAATACCTGTGACTAATGCAGCTTCAGGATGAGGTATATAATCGTTAGGGATCTGACAATATTCTACTAAAGGTTCACCAATTATATTTAGGTCTAAGTCGGTTCTTATCCCCGCAAATTGTGATGGTTTGTCTTTTTTAGGGCTTGTCCCCCAAGATTCGAAGTCGTACCAATATAAAGTAGATGAAGGATCAGTCATGATGTTTAGGTCTGCAAAATATACAAAGTACATGACTTTAAAGGGTTACAGTCGGTTATGTCAAAGTGATTCTGGAGATAGTTTAACAAAAGCCCAAATTTACAGCACTAAAGGCATTAGTTAGCAGATTTACATTTATTACAGCTCGTTTCAAAAGGGTTTTTGCTTAATGATTCCGCTTCTATAGGCAACTTACATGTCTGACAATACCCAAAACTACCGTGTTCTATTTCATCAATTATTTTTTTAACTTCATGCAATTCAATCTTGGTTTGATGAGCAACCGTGAAAAGTACATCGTCTACTGGGGATTCTGCACAAAAATCCTGCTGTATATTGGTTAGACGTGCACTGAGTTCGTCGCGTTTATACTTCATTAATTGATATATCTCTTGGTGCATCATAGTTCAGTAATTTGGTTATTAGTGATATTGATAGCATAAACCTTCGTTATTTTTATTACTTGATCTAAGACAACTTAGTTGTAATTCAAATGTTTCAGATTAAGCGAATTCATTTTGAAGTGAAGATTTAATTAATTGAAAAAAGTTTAATAAAAACAAGGCAAAGTTAGGATTTTACTTCTAGTCTTACAGTAAGGGATATTCATCACTTCAACATTATTCATATCATTGAATTAGAAGACTATTAAGGTATTCATCTTGTTGATATACCAGAATAGAAATAACGTTGTATTGAGTAACCTTTAAAAAATCCAAATAAAAAGAATAACTGCAGGGGAATTGGATGGAATCACTAAAAATCGAAGACTATATGAATCACCGACCGGTCTTTTTTAAAGGCTCAGAAAGCGTAGTAGAAGCCGTTGAACGCTTACTGCAGTCCCAAACCACAGGTGGGCCAGTAATTGACATTAATCGTAATATTATAGGGTTTATTTCCGAACAAGATTGCATCAAAGCTATGTTGTCCTCTTCTTACCATAGCGGTGAATCTTCAAAAAATGTCGCTGACGTAATGAAAACGGACGTACTAACCAAAAAGCCATATGAGAGTATTTTAGAGTTAGCGGATGAAATGTCTGGCACTAAACCGAAAACGTATCCTGTGGTTGATGATGATAACCGACTCATAGGTTGTATCAATCGTATTAACGTTCTAAAAGCATTAGATATGCACTTACATTCAATATATGAACAAGGTACTCGGTTTGTGTAAACACGTTTATATTATTGAAGCCTCAATCTACTCTAGTTTGGGGCTTTTTTGTATGTGCGTAAAAGTGGTAGAATACAAGTAATTACACTCCAATCTTGTTACCTACTGTGTCTGAATTAAAAGTGCCTGAAATTAAAACATCAAATATTAAACAAGTGTTAAAACAAGATCTTCATTTGTTATCGAGTCGTTTACGTCGAATTCAAAAAATTCAAGATCTTGATAAACAAGCTAAAGCATTAGATAAATTACAAATTGAAATAGACAAGTCTATTGCTCTTAGACAACAGAGAATAGACGGTTTACCTAAGATAGAATACCCGGAACAATTACCGGTTAGTCAAAAGCATTTAGAGATCAAAAAAGCCATTAGTGAAAATCAAGTGGTGATCATTGCGGGTGAAACGGGTTCAGGTAAAACAACTCAAATACCAAAAATGTGTATGGAGTTGGGCAGAGGTATTGAAGGTAAGATTGGCCATACACAACCTAGACGTTTAGCTGCCCGAAGTGTGGCAACACGTATATGTGATGAGCTCGGTTGTGAAATGGGCACGGCTGTTGGTTACAAAGTCAGATTTTCGGATCATGTGGGTGACAATACCTATGTGAAGTTAATGACTGATGGTGTGTTGTTAGCAGAAATGCAACACGACAGATATTTAAATCAATACGATACCATCATCATAGATGAAGCCCATGAACGCAGTTTAAACATCGATTTTATTTTGGGTTATTTACGTGAGCTGTTACCCAAACGTCCAGATTTAAAAGTTATTATTACGTCTGCAACCATAGACCCACAAAGCTTTAGTAAACATTTTAATGGTGCGCCAATTATTGAAGTAACGGGCAGAACCTTTCCGGTTGAAGTGCGCTATAGACCTTTAGATGAAATGTCATCAGAATATTTAAACGACGATTCGCGTAATAATTCAGATAATGACAGCGATCAAATGAATGCGATCTTTGCCGCGGTTGATGAATTGGGCCGCGAAAGTAACGGTGATATTCTGTTATTTATGAATGGTGAACGTGAGATCAGAGATACCGCGGATGCACTATCCAAACGTAAAATTGGTAACACTGAAATACTGCCGTTGTATGCTCGACTATCTGCAACGGAGCAGAACCGCATATTTGCGCCACACCACAACAGACGAATCATATTGGCAACCAACGTGGCAGAAACCTCGTTAACCGTGCCAGGTATTAAATACGTCATAGATACTGGTACTGCACGTATCTCTCGATACAGTTATAAATCTAAAGTACAACGTTTACCGATTGAAGCAATATCACAAGCCAGTGCCAATCAAAGAAAAGGACGTTGTGGTCGTACTGAGGCGGGTATATGCATCCGTTTATACAGTGAAGACGACTTCTTATCCCGTCCTGAGTTTACAGCGCCAGAAATATTAAGAACTAATTTAGCGTCTGTTATTTTACAGATGATGTCGCTTAATTTAGGTGATTTAGAGAACTTTCCGTTTATCCAAAAGCCAGATAGTCGATTTATAAATGACGGTATTCGATTGTTAGAAGAACTACAGGCGATTGCGCCTAATAAAGATAAAAATGCTCGTAGCCGTTATAAATTAACACCATCGGGTAAAAGCTTGAGTCGGATACCTGTCGACCCAAGGTTAGCTAAGATGATCTTCACGGCAGGTAATACTAATTGTTTACATGAGATTATCGTCATCGTTGCGGCGTTAAGTATTCAAGATCCAAGAGAGAGACCATCCGATTTTAAACAAAAATCCGATGAACTACACAAACGATTCAAAGACAAAGATTCGGACTTTGTGGCTTACCTTAATCTTTGGGATTATTTAATCGCTAAGAAAAAACAAGTATCTGGTAGCCAGTTTAGGAAACAATGTAAACAAGAATTCCTTAACTACATGCGAATTCGTGAGTGGCAAGATTTAGTTTATCAAATTGAACAAAGTGTGTCTGAGTTAGGGGTTAATGTAAAAGCGGCTAAAGCGCAAGCCATTGCACTGAATAATGCCATCGATGAAGATAATCATGACGACGAATTAAATGACATACCTACCATAGAGCGAGATTACCAAGGCATACATCAAGCCTTGTTATCAGGCTTATTAAGTCATATTGGTCAAAAGAAATAAAAGACGGCGATAAAAAAAGTAAAGAGAAACGTCCCGGTTTACCAGGATTTGAAGGGGCAAGAAACAGTTTGTTCCATATATTTCCAGGGTCGCATTTATTTAAAACGTCAGCCAAGTGGGTAATGGCCGCTGAGTTAGTAGAAACGTCTAAGTTGTTTGCTCGTTATGCAGCTCGCATTCAACCTGAATGGGTTGAGCCACTAGCACAACATGTTATTAACAAAAGTTACTCTGAGCCTCATTGGAGTGCCAAACAAGGCACAGTGCAGGCGTTTGAAAAACAAACTTTATATGGTTTAGTGATTGTCCCTAAACGCCGCGTGGTATTTGGTAATATCGATCCAGTTGCAAGCCGCGAAATATTTATCCGTGATGCGTTAGTTGCTAATGACTTAGGTCAAAAGTTACCGTTTTTAACGCATAACAATGATTTAATGGAAGAGATTCAACGCCTTGAAAACAAAGTTAGGCGCAGAGACTTATTAGTTGATGAAGAAGAATTAATTGCGTTTTATGACAAAAAGTTACCGGCCAATATCGTCAGCAAAGCCGATTTATTAAAATGGATAAAGAACAACGACCAAGAGCTGCTTAAAGCCAAAAAAGAAGACTTTATGTTGTCGGATGGCACTGAGCTATCATCTATCTCGTATCCTGATTATTGGCGACAAGGTAATTTACGTTTACCGATTGATTATGACTTTGAACCGGGTGAAGAGTTTGCCGACGGTATATCGGTACGTATTCCTTTACCGTTATTAAATCAAATAACAGATGTTGAATTTGATTGGCATATCCCTGCTTATCGTCATGAGTTGATCATGGCGTTAATTAAGTCATTACCAAAAACATTAAGGCGTAACTTTGTCCCAGCGCCAAACTACGCTGACGCCTTATTACAAAGATTAAAAGACAAACATGATGATCATACTCTGCCATTTATTGACGTGATCACAGAAGCCTTATTTAGAATGACAGGCGTTAAACTGAATAAAGAAGATTGGGTCTTAGACAACTTACCTAAACATTTAAAAATTAATTTTAGGGTGGTGGATGATAAAGAGAAGATCATAGGTCAAGGTTTCGACTTAGAACAAGTTAAAGCATCGTTACAGCAGCAAGTTAAAAACACCATCAAAGCCGTAGCAACAGACGATATTGAGCAAACGGACGTAACTGATTGGGACTTTGGTGACTTACCAACAAGCTACATGAAAAAGCAGGGGAGTTATCAAATAAAAGCGTTTCCAGCTTTAGTGAAGTCAGGTAACAAAGTGAATGTAGAGTTGCTTGATCATCAAGAAGTGGCAGAAGCCAGTCACTTGTCCGGCATAATAGAGCTGATTTTTAAAACTTTGCCATCACCAATAAAACACTTACAACAGAAGTTACCAAATAAGTCTAAATTGGTGTTGTACTTCAACCCGTTTGGTCAAATAGATCAGCTTATTAATGATTGTATTCGTGCTGTTATCCATAAAGAAGTTGAACAAACTGTGCCGCGTAGCCAAGACGCATTTAACCAATTACGAGATAAAATACGTGCAGAGTTAAACGACACGGTTTTAGACGCGGCACTGCAAGTTGAAAAAATCCTGTTGGTTGGCCACAAAATATCCAAACAATTAAAAGGTAAGGTAAGTTTGGATATGATCCAAGCTAATGCGTACATAAAAGCACATTTAGACTCACTTATTTATAAAGGTTTTGTTGGTGAATGTGGAATTGACCGCCTGTCAGATATATATCGTTATGTATTAGCGCTAGAAAAACGTCTAGAGAAAATCAAAATAGACGCGAACAAAGACAGAATGAACCAAATTGAGTTAGACAAAGTTTATGACTTATACGACAAGCTAACGGATAAATTGCCAAAAGAATTACCAGTACCTTCTGCAATTACAGATATTTACTGGATGATAGAAGAACTTAGAGTCTCCTTGTTCGCTCAAGGTATAGGGACTAAGTATCCAATATCGATTAAACGCATTAAGCAGGCGATTAATGAATTAAGTTAGGATTGTTGTTAGTTGTTGTTTTTAAGTGAAGAAGGAACCTTAGGGTTCCTTTTTTGTTTTTTACTCGCAACTCGCAACTCGTATCTCGTGACTCGTAGGTCTTCTGATACATCGAATTTAGATGCACTCTAAGGTTTCACCTTGACGGCGACCATACCTTTTTTCAACAGCCAAAAAAGGTAGGCGAAAAAGGCCGCTTCCAACAAAATCGAATACTTCATTAAATAGTTATTTTTGTTTATAAAAAAAGGATTGGAAAATCGTCCCTGAAAACCAATCCTTTCTCAGCATCCATGCTTCGAATTTTATAAAAAATAATATTTAACAAAGTGATTTTGTGATGGAGACTTAAAAGCAAAAAGCAAAAAGCAAAAAGCAAAAAGCAAAAGCGCGAACCTATGGTTCGCTGGTACTCAATAAACTTATCTGATTGTGCAAATTAGAGTGGGTGTCCATGTTACTTTTCGGAACCGTCGTTGTAGCTAGGCGGCTTTTTTGACTTTAGGAAGTCAATTACAGCTTCATCAACAGCAATCCGTAACTTTTCAATTAATTTAACTTTTATAAAAATATACAGGTTCTATATAGCTATGCGAATGATCAACATATACGTTCCCTACATATTCCCTTGCTGAAGTTTCCTTATTAAACATTTCAAAATGAACTTTTAATAAATACACTGGTTTAGGAGTGTTATAACAATCAATAATGACCACTAAATAAACGCTTTCTTCATACCTAAAAGTAAATTTACTTTTAAGATTAAAATTACTTGATGTGCTTTCAATGATTTTGTTAGGCAAATTTCCAGATATGTCACATTTTTTTGAGACCCAAGAGTTGTAAAGTAAAGTGTTACCTTTTAATTTTTTTGATGATGCACTCAAAGTAAGTGCAGTGAGAGTGAGGATGAAAAAAAACGAAGCTGTAACTCTCATTGTATTTAATCCCTATATCTACAGTTACCTTATATTTTTAACAAAAAATAAGAAGTTTGGGAAGCCGAATAATAGTGACTACCATCTTAACTTTTTCTGTAAATCCAAAGAATCCCGAATGTGCGGTTCTCTGCTAATCAATTGACTTATCCGATCGTGCAAATTGTAGTGGGTGTCCACGTTAAAGCTTTTTAAGCTTTTTTAACTCGTATCTCGTGACTCGAAGTTTTGCTGATACATCGTATTTACATTAACCGTCTTTTAAATCTTTAAATCTTTAGCAATCATCAATTAAAAATCCCTAATTCAATATAACTAGAAACTATATTAATTTAGAAAACGCTAATATAAGTTATTTATAAAGTAGAAAAATCTAATGTATAGTGAGTGTATTAGAAAATCCTAATGTATGCAAAAGCATATAGTTTATTAATTTTGAATATTGGAGTGATCGTTATGTCTTTAGAAAAAGCGTTAAATGCATTTGCTGGATTTATGGTGTTATTGTCGGTTGTGTTAACCGTAAACGTACATGAAAACTTTATGTGGTTTACTGTGTTTATTGGTGCCAATTTATTTCAGCAAAGTCTCACTGGTTTTTGTCCAGCGTCAATTATTATGAAAAAAGTGTTAGGGTTTAAAACCGAGCGTGAGCTTGCTTTAGAAAAATAATCGTAATAAGGCTACAGCGTACTGGAACGGCCAATACGCTGTAGTTTGTATCTAATTAAATAATACTAATGGCTTTCAAATGCGGCTAGTTTTGCTTGATATAAATTAACCTCGTTCACTTTAATCGGGGCGTTGAGCGCGGCATTTAGCTTTTGTTTAACCAGTTGCGGATTATTTCCTTGTTTAAATATTGCTTTTGCTTGTGCCAAGAACACTTCATCTAGATAAGGTGCTAGTGCTTCTGCTTTTTCAAAATAACTGAGTGCCTCATTATATTTTCCTTTTTTATAAAGCTCATCACCCAGTTCTAACCATTGATACGGATTATCGTCTGTAATATTTTTAATATCATTGCTTATTAATGTCGCTTTCTCTTTATCACCTTTAGCGAGTAAAAAGCTTTTATAATTGCTCATTAAATTTAATGAGGTGATCCCTTTTTGATAACTTTTATCTAATAAATTAATCGCATTATCAAGGCCTTGAAGTCGTCTAAGTACAAGGGCATGTGTATTGATGTTTTCGGCCGAACTCGGAAATAAGAACATGGCGTTAGATGAATATTCATTTGCTAATTCAAAATCTTTATTTGCATAAGCATCAGCCGCAAGATTGGCATAATACATAGAGGCAAATTCATCATGAGCAATTTTTCTGCCGGGTAAGTCTACTTGGTTTTTGTAGTAGTCAATTATTATATGAGTGCGTCCAAAGTAAATAGTATCTTCGTCTATGGGTTCATCTTTTGCGTAAACCTTGGTTCTTATATGTTGCGAAACAACCACATTTTCTCCTTGTTTATAATAAACCGGTGCTGTATTGATAACTTGATAACTAATATCTAAACCTGCAAGTTTTGCCAGTGACGTAGTAACGAGCGCAAGTGACATACAATTGCCTGTTTTTTCAGTTAACGCTTGGTTCGATGATAAAGTTGTATTTTGGTAACTGAAGTTATCAACAAAGCGACTTAGGTATGTATAAAGTCTTTGGTGAGGGGCAATGCCCTCGTTATAAGTTGAATTATAAAAGGTTAAAAAGTGCTGTTCTTGTTCCGGACTTAGTTTTACCGCTTGTTCAAAGCTGAGTTTGCTAAATGGGGTTATATTCCAATCCGCTGGTTGTAGAGAAATTGGCTTTTCTATTTTAACGGGTGTTGTTTCAGTATTTGCACAAGAGCAAAGGCAAGCAGCAAGTAATAAGAACATCGACGTTCTTAATAAAGTAGGTACGTTCATACAGGTCCCATATTATGAGTTCAAATTAAAATTAAGCATCAAAGCCTAAAATATTTTTTCGTTTAGCATAAACAGGTATTCAGTTAGTTGCATTGATTTTATTAGTTTTTTTCATTATGGGGGATAACTAAAGGCAGAGGTTAAAGTGGGTTACTTGTTTAAAATGTTGACTTCCTTTGTGTCGACAAAAAAGCCAGCTTGTATGTATGCTTTTTTTATTCTGCCTTGTTGGCGCAGTATTGCCATGCCTTTTTCAAGCGCTTTTATCGCGCTTTCACCTAAAGGGTGGTGTTTACTCACAACAAAATGCCTTGAACCATTCAGCATGATGGCAATGTTAGGCACAGGAACAAGATGCACTTTATATATTTTATAGTCTTGTTTGGTATCTTGATGGAATGGCATTAACATAAAATCAACCCAGCCTTGGCTGACTAATCTAGCCATACTAATCCACTGGTCTTCTTGAATTAATTCGGCGAGATTAAGACTGGTCATGGTCTCCCAATCGGTACGCCATTTTGGGGTAGAAACGCCGGTTAATTTATGAAAGTCAGTTAATCTCTGTGTCGCTAAGGTTTTAACATTATTGGGGCTGGTATAAACACCGGCAACGTATTCGCCTTGTCTAATAACCGGACTAGAAATATATACATCTTGCTCAATAGCTTTAGCATCGGTTAGCCAATAACTGTCTAAGCTAATAAGCAACTCACCGCTTTGTAACATTTTGGTATTTCGAAAGTTGACGTTACCTGAAGAGATATCGAAATTGTGTTTAAAGCCTCCTAAGTGCAAGCTTTGCAGTGCAATAATGATATCGGCCACATCTCGTCTTGCGTTTTTGCCACTGTAGTCTTCAATATTTATGACATTTCTATCGTTTAAAAACTCTATATAGTCATTAAAAACGTCATTACGAATATAGATTGGAACCTGTGCAGCGTACACCTTACTAAACAAGGTAAAGAGTATGACTGCACAGATGTAATTTAACAATCTGCTTGGACTCATTTGGTTGTTTGGGGTCATATGGAAAAGTACACCGAATACTGAACTAGTTTAAGATTAGTCATAATTCAGTGCTTTCGCCAAAGCTAAACGCTTTTGGCTACTTCCCATGTGTTAAGTGCTTCAGATACGGTAAATTTACCTTCTAACAATGAGCGACCTAATATGACACCACTAGGTGTTGCGTTATCTGTTCCTGAGCCGATTAACGATGGTTTAAGCTGTGCTATGTCATCCAAGCAACTTATGCCGCCAGAGGCTTGCCAGCTGATGGTAGGGAATTGTGCCGCGAGTTCTTTATAAAGCTGTTGATTTGGACCTTGTAACGTACCGTCTTTGTCTATGTCGGTACACAATACATGTCTTAAACCTACTGTTAAAAAGTCGTTTACTAAAGGCTCAAGCTCAACGCCCGAATCTTTTTGCCAACCGTGCGTGGCTATGCACTTTTTACCGTCTTGATTGATGTTAATATCCAGCGCTAACACTATGGCTTCTGAACCGTATGTTTCAATCCAACTTTTAACCAGTTCAGGTTCTTGTACCGCAAGTGAACCAATAACCACACGGCTGACACCAGAGGCTAATAACTGTTTAACATCGTCTTCTGTTCTTACACCGCCACCGGCTTGGAACTTCATACGTTTGCTGTCGGCCATTGCTTTGATTAAAGTAAGCTGACGTTTGCTAGTGTCTTTTGCGCCCGTTAAATCAACGATGTGTAACCACTGTGCGCCTTCGTCTGCGTATTGGTTTACCAGTGTTACAGGATCGACACTGTATTCCGTTTTTTGGGCATAATCACCTTGGTAAAGGCGAACGACTGAGCCGTCAATTAAGTCTATTGCAGGTATGATCATGAATTACATCTCTATGAAATTTTGTAATAAGGTAGAGCCTGCTTCACCACTACGTTCAGGATGAAACTGTACACCGTAAAAGTTTTTGTTATGTATAGCAGCAGAGAAGGGCTGACCGTACTCACAACTTGCTAATGTATAGTCAGACATAGGTGCACAAAAGCTATGGACAAAGTAAAAATAACTACCATCTTCAATCCCTTCAAACAGAGGGTTATTTTTTTCTACTTTAATTTGATTCCAGCCCATGTGTGGTAATACTAATTCGCCGGCATCCATTCGTGTAATTTCGGTAGGGATCAAATCCAAGCAGTCTACATTTTTAGTTTCACTGTCAGCAATGTGGCTACCAGGTACTTCATGGGAGAACTTAGTCATTAACTGCATTCCCAAACAAATACCCAAAACTGGATTGGTGATTTGCTGGATAGTATCAACTAATAACTTTTGATTAATGTTGTTCATGGCCGAAGAGGCAGAGCCAACGCCGGGCAAAAAAACTTTATCAGCACTAAGTATTACACTTGGATCATCAGAGACAATGACCTTTACACCAAGACGTTCAACGGCAAATTTAACCGAAGATATATTGGCACAGCCTGTGTCTATTATGACGATTTTCTGGTTTTTAATCTCAGTTGTACTCAAGGGCATTTATAACGCTCCTTTGGTTGAAGGTAATACATCACCTTCTACTTTAATGGCTTGACGTAAAACTCGTCCAAATACTTTAAACAAACTCTCTACTTGGTGATGTGCATTACCTTTAGACGTGCTTAAGTGCAGAGTAATAGCCATAGTTTGAGTTAACGAATAGAAAAAGTGTTCAACCATTTGAGTCGACATTTCACCTACACGTTCTTGGGTGAATTCCGCATTAAATACTAAGAATGGACGACCTGAAATATCTAATGTTGATTCTGCTTTACACTCATCCATTGGCAGGGAAAAACCAAAACGGCCGATACCACGTTTGTCACCAAGGGCTTGTTTTAACGCTTCACCTAAGGCAAGAGCGGTATCTTCAACTGAGTGATGATCGTCAATGTGTAAGTCGCCGTTGGTGGTTAAGTTTAGGTAGAAACCACCGTGTGTGGCGATTTGATCTATCATGTGATCAAAAAAGCCCATGCCAGTGTTAATAACCGGTTTTTGTGTAGAATCTAAATCTACAAATACATTAATGTCAGTTTCAGAGGTGGTACGTACCACTTTGGCGGTACGGCCTTTTTTGCCAAAGCTTTGTTCTATCTTCAACCAGTTGTTGTCAATTGGGTCGTATTTAATACCAACAATACCCATATTTTCAGCAAGTTGAATGTCTGTTTCACGGTCGCCAATAACAAATGAGTCGGTAAAATCAATTAACCCTTTTTGCAGGTACTCTTTTACTAAACCTAAGTTTGGTTTACGGCAACTGCAGTTTTCGTGATCAAAGTGAGGACAAATCAGTACGTCATCAAAAGTGACACCTTGGGTTTCAAACAATTCCATCATTTTGTTATGTGGGGCATCAAAGTCCGCTTGTGGGAATGCATCTGTGCCAAGACCATCTTGGTTAGAGACCATTACTAATTTATAACCTTTGGCTTGTAAGCGAGTAAGAACTGGGATCACCATAGGTTCAAAAACGAGTTTTTCTAAGGTATCCAATTGCTTATCAATTTTAGGCTCTTCTACTAAGGTGCCGTCACGATCGATAAATAAGATTTTTTGTTTTGTTGTCATAATGTTTGTTCAACCTTTGAAAATATTGAAATGACCTGTTCCATTTGTTGTGGGTTACCAATAGATACTCGTACGGTATTGCCCAACATTAATTGTTTGGATTGATCTCTTAATAATACGTTTTGTTGCTGGAATGTCTGCATAACTGAACTTGCCGTTAAAGGCTGTTTTAGCTTTAACAATACAAAGTTAGTTTGTGATGGATATACATGTTCAACAAAAGACCAAGTGGCCGCAAGTTTGATGAAGTCATCACGTAATTGGTTTAATTCAACAACTTTGTTTTGCATCCATTTAATACCGTCTGCTGACAATGTTTGTGTGGCTATTTGCGCGACAGGCACAGGAATAGGGTAAGGCGCAATCACCTTTTTTAATGCTTGAATGATATTGTCATTGGTTAAGGTAAACCCACAACGTAATCCAGCTAAACCAAAGGCTTTAGACAAAGTACGTAATACCACAACGTTATTGAATTGGTTAATCAGTGACATGCTGGTGGCGTCTGCACAAAACTCAATATAGGCTTCATCTAATACCACAATACAGTCATCAGATACGGACTCGATAATATTAATGATATCCGCATTCTTGGCCAAATCACCCGTTGGGTTATTAGGGCTACAAATGAAGATTAAGTTCGCTTTTTGTTTATTAGCTAAGATACCTTTAACATCTAGTTGCATACCGTCTAACAGTGGGATATCTATAACGCCGCATCCGTGTGTTTTAGCACTGATGGCGTACATACCGTAAGTTGGCGGACATATAATAATGTTGTCGTTTGAGCTACAAAAGGTACGAATTAATAACTCAATACCTTCATCAGCGCCACGTGTGGCTAAGACTTGTTGAGCAGACACACCTGCATAACTCGCATAACCATTTATTAATGGCTCTGGCTGAAAGTCCGGGTAACGATTATACATTGATGGATCAATAGAAACGTTAGGCACATATGGATTTTCATTGGCATTTAACCAAGTGGTTTCCACTTCACTGCTACTGGCCATTGAAAATAGACGGCGAGCAGATTCATAAGGGACTAACGCTTTCAGTTCCGTTCTGATC
Organism: Psychrosphaera aquimarina; assembly: GCF_032461525.1. Taxonomy (NCBI): domain Bacteria; kingdom Pseudomonadati; phylum Pseudomonadota; class Gammaproteobacteria; order Alteromonadales; family Pseudoalteromonadaceae; genus Psychrosphaera; species Psychrosphaera aquimarina. The sequence goes on from NZ_JAWCUA010000001.1 coordinate 13,191, forward strand.
AATTTATTTACTAAATCAGTCATTGTTGTTCTCTTTAAGTGAAGCTTGTTCTGTTTCTAATTGATCTAACCTGACCTTCACCGCAAGTTTGTGAGCATCTAAACCTTCGGCACTGGCTAAGGTCATAATGGCTGGGCCAATATTTAACATGCCTTGTTTTGATACTTCTTGCACCGTGAACTTACGACTGAAGTCAGCAAGATTAAGTGAACTTAGTACTTTTGAATACCCATACGTTGGTAATACGTGATTAGTACCACTGGCATAATCACCCGCGCTTTCAGGTGTATATGCACCAAGAAATATAGATGCTGCATTATCTAATTCAGGTAATAACGCTCTAGGTTGCTCTGTCTGCACAATTAAATGTTCAGGCGCATATAAATTACTGACCAAAACAGACTCAGCTAAATTATCAGTTAAGATTAATTGGCTGTGGGCTAAGGCTTTTCTGGCAATGTCAGCACGTGGCAACAATGTTAACTGTTGCTCTAATTGCACTTGTACTTGTTCAATAACATCTTGGTTATCACATACCAAAATCACTTGTGAGTCAGGACCATGTTCAGCCTGAGACAATAAGTCAGCAGCAATAAAACTAGGATTAGCAAACTCATCTGCAATAACTAAGACTTCAGATGGACCCGCTGGCATGTCAATAACCGCGCCATAAGGGTCTTGATTGACTTGCTGTTTTGCTTCGGTAACAAAACTGTTGCCAGGTCCAAATATCTTATCGACTGCACTTATAGATTCTGTGCCGTAGGCAAGAGCTGCAATCGCTTGCGCACCACCCACTCGATAAATCTCAGTGATGCCACACAATTTAGCGGCGTATAATATCTCTGCCGTAATACCACCAAAGTTATTTTCAGACGTGTCTGGTGGCGTACATAATACAACTCGTTTACAACCAGCAATTTGAGCGGGGACACCTAACATCAATACAGTAGAAGGCAGTGGCGCACTGCCGCCAGGTATATATAAACCTACTGATGTTATAGGTTTAGTGATTAACTGACATAACACACCGCTGCTCGTTTCTACTTCGATGTCTTTGCTAACTTGTGCTTGGTGAAACTTCAAAATGTTGCTGTAAGCTAATTCAATTGCTTGTTTTGTATCGTCAGTAAGTAAACTAATTGATGTTTCAAATTGCGTTTGTGATAACGCAACTTGGTCAAGTTTAATACCATCAAACTTTTCAGTTAGAGATAACAAAGCGTCATCGCCATTGGTTTTTACTTGCTCAATAAGCGTTGATACTGCCTGCGACAAGTCTTGTTTATTACTCATGGCTGGTCTTGCTAACACTTGTTGTTTTTCTAACTCATTGAGTTGTTGCCAAACAATCATGAGGTTTACCCCATCATTTTTTCAATTGGCATAACAAGTATTGAAGTACAACCAAGTTGTTTTAATTGTTCCATCGTTACCCAGAATAAGTTTTCTTTACTTACAACGTGGATAGCCACTTGGTCGTCATTACCAGATAATGGTAGAACCGTTGGGTTTTCAGCACCCGGTAATAAGTCTTTCACTTGCTCTAGTTTTGCTTTTGGCGCGTGCAACATGATGTATTTAGACTCTTTTGCTTGCATAACACCATTTATTCTAGGAAGTAGGGTATCAACAAGTTCTTGTTTGTTTTCTTCTAATGCACCATCTTTTTGAATTAATACGGCTTTTGATTGGAAGATTTCAATTGCTTCATATAAGCCGTTAGCTTCTAAAGTGGCACCAGTAGAAACTAAGTCACATATTGCATCCGCGATACCTGCTCTTGGTGCAACTTCAACAGAACCGGTTAACATAACCGGAGAGGCATTTACGTTATTTTCTTGTAAGTAACGTTTTAGAAGCTGTGGGTAGGTAGTAGCAATACGTTTGCCTTCAAATGATTCTAAACCTTTATAATCGAACTCATTTGGTACTGCGATTGATAAACGACAACCACCATACTCTAAACGTTTTAATAATTGATATTCTGCAGGTTCATTAGCCGCTTGTCGCTCTAACATTTTTTCTTCTAACTCGTTTTCACCAATGAAACCTAAGTCAGCAATGCCGTCCATTACAAGACCTGGAATGTCATCGTCACGTACTAATAATAAATCAATAGGAAGGTTAGTTGAGTGTGCGATTAATAAACGGTCACGAATAGAAAGTTTTACGCCAATCGCTTTTAATAATTTAAGTGACTCATCACTTAATCTACCTTTCTTTTGTACTGCAATTCTTAGTCTTGTTGAGTCTGTCATTTGATTGTCCAATTTTTTATATGTTTAAAACGAAAAAAACCCCGAAGATTGGCCTCCAGGGTTTTATTTTATTTTTGCGTGGAGGCTTCTAATTTCAAATAGCCACCAGCGAAATAAGCTGAAAACTATCTCGATGGAAAATGATGATGATGCCAGTTCATGTTAGTTTTCATAATGTTTATTTCTTTTGCTTATTTAGAGTTATTATTCAAATTATGCCGAGAACGAAATTATTGCAACCATTTTTTTAGAACTAAACTGAAATATATTAAACCAAATAGTATATTGGTCGATAAATGTACAATAATGCGAGTAAAAGTATACTATCTATAAGATAACAGTTTGATTTGTTTTACACAAAAGTTTGAGAAGAGAGATGGTTGATATTTTATACAATGTAATGGCAAGGCCAATACCTAACGAACCCGACAAAAAAGATGCCTATCATGTCGATAAGGCACCTAAAGATGCAGGGTTAAAACGTGTAGAAGATGACGATCCAAGCTCAGCCAAACAAGAAAGCAAAAATCAAAAGGGCAACGAGCAACAACAAAAGGAAGAGAAAGAAGAGCCAAAAGGAAAAGGTAAATTTAAAGACAAAGATGGCGTAGAGCATCTAGACATCTTTGTCTGATAAAAATTATTACAGAGAGACCCCTGCATCTTTTAATTTATTTGAGATCTGTCCTGTTAAAAAGTCTTTTAACATTACCCAATCCCCAATGAAGCTATAAAACGGGTAAGTGAAAGTTGCAGGTCTATTTTTCTCGATAAAAAAGTGTCCTACCCAAGCAAAGCCATAACCTATAACTGGTAATAGCCATAATAACTTATATTCACTCGTGGTTAGTGCAATATACAGCACTACAAGTACAAGAAAACTACCGATGTAATGAAGCGCTCTGCATACAGGATTACTATGTTCTCTTAAGTACATTGGATAAAATTCGTTAAACGAATTAATTTTAGTATCAGTCATATTATTTATCTCTAAACATTAATGTACCGGTAACTTCACCCACCTTGATGGTATCTAACTTTTTGTAATTATCGTCATTAAATAAAGCCTGGTTCTTTTCTTTAGTGACAAACACAGCAACACCTTCGGTGATAGGATTTTCATCCACAATTGTATCTACCGCTTTAATTAAATAATGGCCTAAACCATGTTGCTGGTGGTCTGGGTGGATCGCGATAAAGGTTAATAAATGATAATGCTCATGTGGAATAGCAGCCGCGACACGCTTTTCTTTTTCAATCATACTCTGGGTGCTTAAGTAACCCGCATTTAACATCATTTTTAAACGCCAGTGCCAAAATCGTTCAGGTTCCAATCCGGTTTGCGGTTCGATTAGACAAGCTACGCCTAATAAATGTTTGCCTGAGAATAAGCCAATCATAGGTTGTTGAGTATTCCAGAATGTGGCCAGTTCTTCTCGAATTGCTCCACGTAATCGTTGATCATAATCGGGTTTGCTATGTTGAAAGATATCTAAAAATACAGGGTCGTCATGATATGAGACAAATAATAGTGATGCAGCTAAATTAATATCTTCAGCGCTAAGCAGTACCGCTTTAATTCCATCAATTTCTGTCATGTTTTGAGTTACATCCATTAATAACCACCTTTTTTTATTGTTATTATTTTAGTAAGTTAACAAGTGCTGAGTAAATATCCAACAAATTATTTATATCTTATGTGTTTTTTGATCACCACAATAAATCGCATTGTTATTTGAGTGACTATTTTATGTGAGGTTTGGTGGTAAATAACGTCATTAAACTTAAAAGAGGTTACTAATATAAGAGGTATAGAAGGTTGATAATATTATTTATAAAAAAGCCGGCTATAACAGCCGGCAAACCAATCGTCTTTGAATCAAGTATTCAAATAGGAGGGACGAGAAGAGGGTTAGTTAACTAACATATTCGTTACGTAATCAATGCCGTTAACTCGTAAAGGTTTAGATAACTCAGAGCGTTTAGCATCTATCAAGCTAATACCTTCAACGATTAAATCATATGCTTTCCATTCACCTGTTTTACTGTTTTTGCGTAACTTGAAGATCATATTAATAGGTTGAGCGTCGTTAGAAACTAATTCAGTTTTAATGTCGATCATACTTTTATCACCCACATTTCTATCTGCTTCGTATCTAACCGTTTGGTTATTGTATTGAGATAATGCAGATGAATAGGTTTTGATAAGGTTAACAGTCATCGCTTCAACAAAACCTTCACGTTGTTCTTTGCTGGTCTTTTTTAACTGTGGGCCCAGAATTTTATATGATGCAAAAGTAACATCAATGTAAGGCATCAAGGTTGATTCTATAATGGCTTGCATTGTTTTTTCATTGATTTGGGCTTTGGCTTTAGCTTCGCCAACGGATTGAAAAACTTGTTCGCCAACACTCTTAATCATTAAATAAGGAGAGCTTGAATCTATCGATACAGCATGACTTGAAGTGGACAATAATGTCGTAGCCGTTAAGCTAAATATGAATGTTAGAGTTTTTAACATGGAGCCTCCTTCGTTAATTTAATTCTGAATTTAAGTGCGTTTTGAAAGTGTGTGGAGTATAAAACCGACCGAGCGGTCTGTAAAGTGTATTATCGATTATATCGTTAAAGAAAATAACCGATTGTGAATATGATTTATCGCTGTAACGTGTATTTTTAAAGGAAGGGCTAGGTTTATAGTTTTATTTGATGGATAATTGCATCAACAGATATTTTCCAATTGGTTATGAATACGATGCAATTAATAGACTCTCATTGTCATTTAGACAGAATAGACCTTGAAAAAGAAAAGATAAATTTTGAACAATTAATCAAAAATGCCGAGCAAGCAGACGTACAACACTTATTATGTGTTGCGATTTCAATGGATCAATTTCCTTCTATGTTTGAAAAAGCACAGGGGTATAATAACGTATCGTTCTCTTGTGGGGTTCACCCATTACATGTTGGTGAAGATAAAGAATACACACTCGAGCAATTAAAAACGTTAGCAGACCAACCTAGAGTGGTAGCTATTGGTGAAACTGGTTTGGATTATTATTATTCAAAAGACAGCATTAAAGAGCAACAAGCTTCTTTTGAACACCACATAGATGTAGCGAATCAGTTAGATAAGCCGCTCATTGTTCATACTCGAGATGCCCGCAAAGACACAATAGATATTTTAAAAAGTAATCATGCAGATAAGTGCCAAGGCGTTTTGCATTGTTTTACTGAAAACTGGGAAATGGCAAAAGCCGCATTAGATATTAATTTTTATATATCTATTTCTGGCATTGTGACGTTTAAAAATGCAGTAGAACTACAAGATGTAGTGAAAAAAATCCCACTGGATAGATTATTAATTGAAACTGACTCGCCTTATTTAGCGCCTGCGCCGCACCGTGGTAAACAAAATCAACCTGCCTATGTGAAACATGTAGCTGAGTTTATTGCTGGGTTAAAAGGTGTCTCTGTAGAGGAAGTGGCTGAAGTGACGACCAATAACTTTAAACAGTTATTTAAAACCGCTCAGGTTTAACTTTAATTGTTTGTATGAAATAGCCTACATAAATAAACAAGTAGGCTATTCCATATAAAACCTCAATACTTTACAGGCTTATAGCTCAAACCTTAAAGCCTTCAAACTATCTCGGTTGCATACGAATAGCGCCATCGAGTCTAATCGCTTCGCCATTTATATAAGCATTACTTGCAATATGTACCACAAGATCACCAAACTCTTTTGGTAAGCCCATACGTTTAGGGAATTGTATGTTTGAAACTAAACTTTCTTGAACATTATCAGGCATGCCTAACAACATTGGCGTTCCCATTATTCCAGGTGCAATCGCATTGACTCGAATCCCGGTTTTAGCGAGATCACGCGCCATAGGTAAACTTAAAGATATAATGCCACCTTTACTTGCAGCATAGGCCGCTTGACCCATTTGACCTTCATAACCAGCAACAGACGCTGTATTGATAATAACCCCACGTTCGAGTGCTTCACCCATTACTTCATTTTTAGCCATGTAAAATGCAGCAAGACGAGCAACATTAAAGGTGCCAATCAAATTAATGTTAATGGCTTGTGCAAATTTTGATAATGGCATAGGGTCGCCATCACGGTTTAATACTTTAGCTGCGGGGGCAATACCTGCACAATTCACACAAATGTGAATAGCTTGATAATGTGCTATTACCTTTTCAAAAGCTTGTTCAGTCGATGTTTCGTCGGTGACATCCACAATTTGATACATCGCATTGTTTTCACCTAATTCGGCAACCGCTTGTTTTGCCGCGTCTTCATTTAAGTCAAATATCGCAACTTTAATGCCTTGTGCTACTAATTGATCACAGGTTGCTCTTCCAAGACCTGATGCTCCACCGGTAACAACCGCAACTTTATTTTGTAAATCCATAATTTATCCTATGAGTATTCAATATTTTAATTAGGCAATTTCTTTTAATAATTCTCTAGCGATAACAATACGTTGTATCTCGCTGGTACCTTCATAAATTGAAGTGATTCTGACATCACGAGTTAACCGTTCTAGTGGGTATTCTTTAATATACCCGTAACCACCCAACATTTGTAATGCATCGTAACAGGCGATATTGGCTTTTTCTGATGCAAATAACTTAGCCATGGAAGCTTGTTTAGAAAATGCTTGGCCTTGTTCTTTCAGGCAAGCAGCATTCATTAACAATAATCTTGCCGCTTCTAAGTCGGTATAGCGGTCTGCTAATATCCATTGTAACCCTTGGAATTTAGATAATTCTTGGTCGAATTGTTTACGCTGTGAAATATAATCACGGGCATAATCCATCGCAGCCAAACCAATGCCTAAGGCTAAAGAGCCAATTCCAATTCGACCGCCAGCTAATTCGGCAACCGCAACTCTAAAGCCATCGTTTTCTTTACCCATTAACGCGGATGCTGGAATACGACAATCTTCAAAACGTACTTCATTGGTGGCTGATGCCTTTTGTCCCATTTTATGCTCAGCAGGCCCCACGATTAATCCCGGTGTACCATTCTCCACTAAGAAACAAGAAATGCCTTTGCCTTTTTTCGCCGTTGCATCAGTCACTGCCCAGACAACAAATACACCTGCATATTCAGCACTGGTGATAAACATTTTGGAACCATTTAAGATGTATTCGTCACCGTCTTTGATTGCGCTTGTTTTCATGCCAGCAGGGTCGCTTCCGGCTTCTACTTCGGTCAAACAAAAGCCTGCTGCTGGGTATTCACCTGAGCATATTTTGGTGATGTATTTTTGTTTTTGTTCTTCATTACCAACAGCCTGTACTACTTCTGCAACCATGTTTGTTACTGATGTAGTAACCGCAGTCGAAGCACAACCTTTGGCAATTTCAGTGATGGCTAAACTAAATGCAACACTACCAGCTTCAGTGCCACCATACTCGCCATTTATACTTAACCCCATAAACCCTAACTCAGCCAGCTGTTTAAGGTTGTTTAATAAGATATCTTGTCCATCACCTTGATCTAATTTGGCTGCGTTAGGCAGTAATTCATTCTGTGCAAATTGACGAGCCGTGTCTTGGATCATCTGCTGTTCTTCAGTAAGAGCCGTATTCATATATTTTCCTAACGATATTAGAAAGACAAAAAAGAGGCGTAATGTGCATTAAATCACTGGTAAATAAAAGGATAGGGGATTAAATAACGAGTTGCATTATGTATGGATATTTTTACTAATTGTAAATCGTCGTTAGTGCAAAGTACTATTGAATCGGTTGGTTTAGAACACTAATCACAACGCATGAATGTAAAGAATATCATTTACTAATTAGAGTGTAATTGAAATTAGTGGTTGGTTTAAAATAGATGGGCGCTGCTCTTGGATTAGCGGGCTCGAACCATTTCGAATAATGTTTTTTAGAATTTAGAAAGTATTGACTAGTTTGAAAGTGGTGGGGCATGCTGTGTTAGCGTGCTCGAACCAGTAATTCTTGAAGTAATAATATAGTTAGGATGTATTAAGTGAAAGTGGTGGGCGCTGCTTTTGTATTAGCGGCACGAACCATTTCGAATCGTATAAAAATATAATTTTATAATGGGTTAGTTGTATTTTACTTTTTAGAGGTATCGCTTAGTTTGAAAGTGGTGGGCGCTGCTCTTGTATTAGCGGCTCGAACCATTTCGAATCGTATAAAAATATAATTTTAGAATGGGTTAATTGTATTTTACTTTTTAGAGGTATCGCTTAGTTTGAAAGTGGTGGGCGGTACTGGGCTCGAACCAGTGACCCTCGCCTTGTAAGGGCGATGCTCTCCCAGCTGAGCTAACCGCCCACTTTCAGGAGTTCTTTTTAGTTATTTGGGTTAGTGTCTCTTGGGTAGAGGACTAATAGCCAAAACAACTATTTTATTTAGATTGGTGGGCGGTACTGGGCTCGAACCAGTGACCCTCGCCTTGTAAGGGCGATGCTCTCCCAGCTGAGCTAACCGCCCAACCTAAATACTGATGAAGCTGATACAAATTATTCGGGAAAATAATTTGGTGGGCGGTACTGGGCTCGAACCAGTGACCCTCGCCTTGTAAGGGCGATGCTCTCCCAGCTGAGCTAACCGCCCAACTTCATCGATACATAACAACTAACTGCGCTGCTTCTGTGGGGGCGTATTATAGGGAGACCTTAATTAGAGTCAACTATAATTTAAAACTTTTTTACTGTTCGGTTAAATCTTAGACAAAGCGTTTGATATTTATAAAATATGTTTGAAATTTAGACGAGCTTTGCCATTTTCATAATGATATTCCACTCCGCCTCAGTGACAGGTTGAATAGAAAGTCGGCCTCTTTTGACTAAAACCATCTCCTCTAATGCTTTTGTGGCTTTAATTAATGCTAAAGGTACAAACTTAATAAACTCTTGCTGATATTGAATATCCAAACTGACCCAACGTGGCGATTCAGGTTTTGATTTAGGGTCGTAATATTTTGATTCAGGATTAAATTGTAATGGGTCAGGGTAAGGGCTAGATACCACTTTAGCCGTTCCTGCCACTCCAATGTTTTTACAACTAGAGTGATAAAATAATACCTGATCGCCCACTTTTATTTCATCTCTTAATAAGTTTCGAGCCTGATAGTTTCGGATGCCATCCCAACGTACTGTGCTGTTTTTATCATTTTTTAAATCAAGCAAGCTGTAATCGTCAGGCTCAGATTTGAATAACCAGTAGTTCATATTCACCTCATTTATAGAATTTCCTACTGTTTATAGTAGGAAGTTTTCTATAGAATACGCGCAAATTTATATCATTTCATTTTTGTTGGAACATTCTATGTCTGTTGTCACTCGTTTTGCTCCTAGCCCAACTGGTTATTTACATGTTGGTGGTGCTCGTACTGCTTTATATTCTTGGTTATATGCTAAACGCAATAACGGTAAATTTATTTTACGAATAGAAGATACCGATTTGGAACGCTCAACTCCTGAAGCGGTTCAAGCTATTTTAGATGGTATGCAATGGTTAGGAATGGAAGGGGATGGCGAGATCTTTTACCAAACTAAACGTTTTGACTTGTATAAAGAGTATGTACAAACGTTAGTTAACCAAGATAAAGCATATAAATGTTATTGCACTAAAGAACGTTTGGATGCTTTACGTGCAGAACAAGAAAGTAATGGCCAGCGTACAGAGTATGATGGTAAATGTAGCCATGGTGCAGAAGCTCCATCAGCAGATGCACCTTATGTTGTTCGCTTTAGAAATCCAAAAGATGGCTCAGTTAAATGGACTGATGCAATTCGTGGTGAAATGGAAATTTCAAACTCTGAAATGGATGACATGATCATTCTACGAACTGATGGTAGTCCAACCTATAATTTCTGTGTTGTTATTGATGATTGGCAAATGGGTATGAGCCATGTCGTTCGTGGTGAAGATCATTTAATTAATACTGCTAAGCAAATTAATATTTTTGAAGCGTTTGGTGCAACCGTCCCAACTTATGCACATTGTTCTATGATTTTAGGCGATGATGGTAAGAAATTATCAAAACGTCATGGCGCAGTAGGGGTGATGCAATACCGCGATGATGGTTATTTACCTCAAGCGTTAATTAATTATTTAGTTCGCTTAGGCTGGTCTCATGGCGACCAAGAAATATTTACACAAGATGAATTGTTTAATTTGTTTGATATTAAAGATATCAACAAATCAGCATCTGCATTTAATACTGAAAAATTAAATTGGATGAACCAAGAATACATGAAAAACTTGCCAGCTTCTGAAGTAGCAAGTCACCTTGTTTGGCACTTTACTAATCAAGGTGTTGATACAACTAATGGTCCTAAATTAGAGTCTATCGTTGAAATTCAAGCTGAAAGGGTTAAAACCCTAAAAGAAATGGCAGAGATCAGTACCTATTTCTACCAAGACTTTGCACAGTTTGATGAAAAAGCAGCGAAGAAACATTTACGTCCCGTAGCGAAAGATGCGTTAGTATTAGCTCAGCAGAAACTAGAAGCGATTGTTGATTGGACTGCTGATAATATACAAAGTGCAATTAACGCTACCGCAGAGGAACTGGAGGTTGGCATGGGTAAAGTTGGGATGCCACTTAGAGTTGCGGTAACGGGAGGCGGTAACTCACCATCACTTGATGTCACTTTGGTTTTGTTAGATAAAAGTAAAGTGATTAGTCGAATTAGTGATGCATTAGCTTATATAGCGGCACGTGAAGCGGCTCAATAGGAACAAGTTAAATTAATAAATAAAAGCCAGCCTAAAAGCTGGCTTTTGCTATTTAAAGGCATAAATTCACGTATTTAGAATTAATTTTAACCTGTTTGTAAAAAAATAGGCAGTCAGTCCAATAAAATACATTTTTATTAAAATAAGGGTTGACGCATTCATAGTGAATGCATAGAATGCGCCCCGCGTTTGAGGCAATATATTGTTTCAAATGCATATCAAAACAGCGGGGCTATAGCTCAGCTGGGAGAGCGCAACACTGGCAGTGTTGAGGTCAGCGGTTCGATCCCGCTTAGCTCCACCAACGTTTTGATATTTAATAAGTCCATAGTGCTCCCATCGTCTAGAGGCCTAGGACACCGCCCTTTCACGGCGGTAACAGGGGTTCGAATCCCCTTGGGAGTACCATTTCTTATAAAAGTTTTAATTGTCCTGTGCTCCCATCGTCTAGAGGCCTAGGACACCGCCCTTTCACGGCGGTAACAGGGGTTCGAATCCCCTTGGGAGTACCACTTTTAAGAAAAGATGCTTTCGAATCCTTGGGTTCGCAAATACAAATCTGGCCTTGGGAGTACCACTTTTAAGTTAAGAAAATTGCTAACCTTAGGGTCGCTAATTTAATTTTGATGTTAAAAGTGTAATTATTAAAACTAATTTGAAGTACCTAGTGCTCCCATCGTCTAGAGGCCTAGGACACCGCCCTTTCACGGCGGTAACAGGGGTTCGAATCCCCTTGGGAGTACCACTTCAAGTTTCAGATGCTTTCGTACCTACGGGTTACTAATATTAATCTGAACTTGAGAATACAGCTTCAAATGGCCAAGTTCAGTTACTTGCCTTACATAAGTAGGGGAGGTGACAACAAGACGCTCCCATCGTCTAGAGGCCTAGGACACCGCCCTTTCACGGCGGTAACAGGGGTTCGAATCCCCTTGGGAGTACCACATTTAAGTTCAGATATATCGAACCCTAGGGTCCATTCTTATAATCTGGCCTTGGAAGTAACATTAAAGAAACCAGCTTATGCTGGTTTTTTTTCGTTTAAATTTTATGATGTTTTTTTTCTCGGCGGTAACAGGGGGTCACTCTTTCAAACATTGGCCTTGGGAGTACCACATTAAAGAAACCAGCTTATGCTGGTTTTTTTCGTTTAAATTTTATGATGTGTTTTTTCACGGCGGTAACAGGGGTTCACTCTTTCAAACATTGGCCTTGGGAGTACCACATTAAAGAAACCAGCTAATAGCTGTTTTTTTTCGTCTAGAGTTTAGGTTTAAGCTATTAGGTGATTAGTTTTCACGGCGGTAACACGGGTTCACTCTTTCAAACATTGTCTTTGGGAGTACCATATTTAAATTTAGCTTTTTCACCTATATGTCATAAAAAAACCAGCAATTAGCTGGCTCTTCAATTTAACAATAAGATTAACCTTTAAAACCAACGTCATCGATTAATTTACTAGATTCGGCCGCATCTCTGGCTAAATCATCAACAAGTTCATTTTCTGGGTGTCCTGAGTGACCTTTGACCCAATGCCATGAGATCGTATGGCCTTTTACTTGTTCATCAAGCGCTTTCCATAAATCTACATTTTTAACGGGTTGTTTGGCGGCCGTTTTCCAGCCATTTTTTTTCCAATTAATAATCCACTTAGTAATGCCATCTTTAACGTAATTACTGTCTGTTGTGATATCTAATGTACAAGGTTGCTTTAACGCTTCTAAACCTTTAATTACAGCAAGTAACTCCATTCGATTGTTGGTGGTTTTTTTATAGCCTTGGCTGAGTTCTTTTTTACTGCCGTTATAAATTAGCAGGGCACCGTATCCGCCTGGACCTGGGTTGCCTAAACAAGAGCCATCTGTGAAAAGTTGAACTGATTTCATAAGGAAGATTTTCCAAATAGATGATATTCATAAGAAATAGGGGTTATACTCCATAATGAAGTTAAAGAACAATAAAATGAAAAGAAAATGGCAAAACGACAAATAATTTTAGATACAGAAACAACAGGTATTGACCCAAGACAAGGGCACAGAATCATTGAGATCGGTTGTGTAGAAATGATAAACCGTCGTTTAACAGGTAATAACTTTCATGTTTATATTAATCCTAGACGGGCGATAGAAGATGAAGCCATTGGTGTCCATGGTATTACCAATGAATTCCTAAAAGATAAACCATTGTTTAAAGATGTAGCGGATGAGTTTTTTGACTATATCAAAGGCGGAGAGTTAGTGATCCATAATGCACCATTTGATATTGGGCATATGGATAACGAGTTCGGTACTTTGTGGCAAGACTGGACTGGAACTGAAGATTTTTGTCCAGTGGTCGATACATTAGTAATGGCAAGAGAAAAACATCCGGGCCAAAAAAATAGCTTAGATGCATTATGCCGCCGATATGAAATTGACAATACTCACCGCATGTTACATGGAGCACTATTAGACTCGGAAATATTAGCTGATGTTTACCTTCAAATGACAGGTGGACAAGTGGCGATGGATTTGGCTCATCAATTATTAAACGCAAATAATGCGGATAATACCCAGACAATAGTGAAACAAAGAAATTTAAATGTGGTTTACGCAACTGAAAGTGAAATCTTAGATCACGATGCAAGATTAACTTTAATAGAAGAAAATGGTGGAACAAGTTTGTGGCGAAACATTCAATAATTTATGCCTGGTTAATTTTAACGCTTATAGCGGCATTACCTAGTTTCGCTAATAATATCGATCCAGTTAATCCAACCAAAACATTAAATGTACCAAAGCTCGAGTTCCTAAAGAACTATGAGGGCCAAAATGAAATAAAAATATTAAATAACCGCTTTCGTGTGGATTACCACGTTAAAGAGGTTATGTTACTTTTTTTAGAAAACACGGCTCTAAACCTATTGTATTAATCCAACCTGATGGTTCAAAGATATACCCTAAAGATGCCAATGCTAAAACCATAGAATGGCACGCTGATATCAGTTATGACTTAATCAAACTTCAAGACCCAATGCCAGGACCGTGGCAAGCGGTTGGAAGAATCTTAGCGGACAGTAAAATTCTAGTTTTATCAGACATTGAACTTCAAGCTGACTTATTTCCTTCACTCATGTTTCAGCACGAAATCATCAAAGCCGAAGCAAGAGTCATTAATGCCAATGAAATGATAAAAGCAAAAAGTTTTAATGAAGTGATCACCCTTAAAGCAAGTTTATACCCTAGTAAGGACCCTGAAAAAGAAAACTTTGGTTCAGACATATATCAGTTTGGGGAGTTTTTAGATAATGGTAAAGGTCTCGATGAAAGGCCTCGTGATGGTGTATTTACAATAGAATATAAAATTGACACTGGTTATGGTGAGTGGATACCTAATTATCGAGTTAACGCGCAGTTATTTACGCGTGAGTTAGAACAAGAGCCTGTAATAATATTGCCTTCACCAGTGTCCTTTACTGCTATACCAGCTGAAATTAATGAGGAAAGTGGTGAAGTAGGGCGTTATCACTATGTCACCTTTAATGTCGATGATACATATGTGGACAACTTAAGTTTGTTATTTCAAGGGACTATTAAATTTCCGAACGGCGATAAACAAACATTTAGTATTGATGGGTTACAAGAACGTCGTTTAGAAATATTTAATGGTGAGTTTGGTACGTTTAAAGTTGAAATGGATGTGTTTGGGACGACAAAAGATGGCCGTGAAATATATTTAGATTTACCTGAATTTCAATTTGTGACGGTTGAACCTGAAATTGAATATATTGAATTGCCTGAAATGACCGAGATGGATACGGTAGTAAAAAAAGTTGCACCGCCTGAGCCAGATTTTCCATTACCTTTAATTATATTAATGAATGTGTTGATTTTGGCATTTGGTTTCTTAGTGATCTGGTTATTTGTATTAAAAAGAAATATTAAAAATCCATTTGCTGGCTTAATAAAGAAAAAAGAAAAAACGCCAGTTGAGCCAGAAACTGTCGAAAAACCAAAGAAAGAGAAGCCTGAGAAAAAATCGCCAATAGTGGATGAATCTGATGATATTTTAGACTTAAGTCTGCCAGAAGATTAGAAATTGACCACTTGAACAGATATCTGAAAAAAAGGGTTGACGGTATGGACTTCAGACTTTAATATCCGCGCCGTTGTTTAGCAAAGCTAACGACATGTAAGTCAGGGAGCGGTAGTTCAGTTGGTTAGAATACCGGCCTGTCACGCCGGGGGTCGCGAGTTCGAGTCTCGTCCGTTCCGCCACTTATATTGTCATTTGTTAAAAAACACTAAGTTGTGATTAGTAAGAAACATTAAACTGGAGCGGTAGTTCAGTTGGTTAGAATACCGGCCTGTCACGCCGGGGGTCGCGAGTTCGAGTCTCGTCCGTTCCGCCATTTAATGTTAATGCTAAAAGTTTTCAAAAGCTTGAGCGGTAGTTCAGTTGGTTAGACTTTTTATTACGAGCAGCGGCCTGTCAGGTCGGGGTTTCGAGTTAGGGTCATGACTGTTCCACAACTTAATGTTTATGCTAAAAGTGTTCAAAAGCTGGAGCGGTAGTTCAGTTGGTTAGAATACCGGCCTGTCACGCCGGGGGTCGCGAGTTCGAGTCTCGTCCGTTCCGCCACTTTTGAATTAAACTGATGTGTTTAAAAGTTACGAAAAATATGAGTTAGTTTTCAAAGCTAACTCGCGACGAAGTCGCACTTTTTTTGGTAGATCAGGAGTCTCGTCCGTTCCGCCACTTTTGAGACATTATTGAAAACATCTAAAATTGATTAATACCCCTTAATCACATTTTCAACGGATGTAAAACCTACCACTGTGGAGCGGTAGTTCAGTTGGTTCGGCTTTTATGAAGAGCAGCGGCCTGTCAGGTTGGGTTCCGAGTTAGAGTTTCGTTTGTTCCGCCATCTTCAACGGATGTAAAACCTACCACTGCGGAGCGGTAGTTCAGTTGGTTAGAATACCGGCCTGTCACGCCGGGGGTCGCGAGTTCGAGTCTCGTCCGTTCCGCCATCATTTCAAAGTTATCTCCTTGTATTAAATTCACTCTCAAAGCTAACGTTTAAATCAGATCATATATTTCATTCTCAAAAATAAAATCCGTCATCTTTAACAAATGTGAAATCTACCAATGCGGAGCGGTAGTTCAGTTGGTTCGGCTTTTATGAAGAGCAGCGGCCTGTCAGGTCGGGGGTCGCATTCTTTGCGGCTAAGAGTGAGCCTCGTCCGTTCCGCCATCATTTTAAAGTTGCCTCCATAGTTAAACATACTCTCAAAGTATTTAGTTGCGAAAGAACTCGCGACGTAGTCGCACTCTTAATATAAAAAGCCTGAGTCTCGTCCGTTCCGCCATCATTTCAAAGTTACCACCCTGCATTAAATTAACTCTCAAAGCTAACGTTTAAATCAGATCATATATTTCATTCTCAATAATAAAATCCGTCATCTTTAACAAATGTAAAACCTACAACTGCGGAGCGGTAGTTCAGTTGGTTCGTCTTATATCAAGATCATCGGCCTGTCACGCGGGGGCGCGCATTCTTTGCGGCTAGAGTGAGTCTCGTCCGTTCCGCCAAAATTTCAAAGTTACATCCATAAAAATCGTAATATCAAGATTTATCATTGCCATAAATTCGGATAAATTTTATTTAGCCAATTTACTCCTATGAAACCTGCAAACTATCGACATTCTCTTGTAGCTAACGCATATAATTTTAATTATTGTATAACAACAATTTAACCTGCTGTTTTAGTCAGGAATATTATAATAAAAAGAGGATGTCGTTATGCGTAAATTCGCATTAAGTTTCACAGCCATATCATTGGCTGCGCTGTTGTCTGGTTGCTCAGGCAATGAAGCTCAAGATCCACATGTCAGTATCAATAAAAATCCATACCCAAGCACTTATAAACCAATGGAACAATTAACCATATTAATCAAAGGAGCCACAGTATTAACGGGCACCGGAGAAATGTTGTCTAATTCAGACGTATTAATGGTTGATGGTGTGATTAAAGCCGTTGGTTCTAAAATTGAAAACGGCAGCGCCACAGTGATTGACGGGACTGGCAAATTTGTCACTCCAGGTATCATTGATGTGCATTCACATCTAGGTGCATACCCAAGTCCTTCAGTTGAGTCTCATCAAGATGGCAACGAAATGACTAACCCTGTTACGGCAGAAGTGTGGGTAGAGCATTCAATTTGGCCACAAGATCCTGGTTTTGAAGCTGCACGAGCTGGTGGTATTACGACGTTACAAATCTTACCAGGCTCAGGTAACTTAATTGGTGGCCGTGGCGTCACGTTAAAAAATATCCCATCACCAACTATGCAAGGCATGAAATTCCCTGACGCACCGTATGGTTTAAAAATGGCCTGTGGTGAAAACCCTAAACGAGTTTATGGCAGCAGAAAAATAACGCCATCAACTCGTATGGGTAACATGGCGGGTTACCGAAATGCATTTGTTGATGCTACTGAATACAAACGTGAATGGGAAAAATACGAACGTGATTACGCAGCAGGTAAAAACCCGGTTGCGCCAGAACGTAACTTAACCCTGGATACATTAAAAGGGGTTTTAGACGGTGATATAAGAATTCATAATCATTGTTATAAAGCAGAAGAAATGTCGATGATGATGGACTTAGCCAAAGAGTTTAATTATCACGCAGGTACATTCCATCACGCAATTGAGGCGTACAAAATCGCCGATGACTTAGCTAAAAATAATGTGTGTGCGGCAATGTGGCCAGAATGGTGGGGCTTTAAAATGGAAGCCTTTGACATGATCCAAGAGAATGCTGCCGTGGTCGATTCTTACCAAAACTCATGTGCCATCGTTCATTCTGATTCTGACACTACCATTCAACGACTAAATCAAGAAGCGGCAAAAATCATGTATCGTGCGAACGACGCAGGCTTTAAAATTGATGAAGCAAAAGCAATAACTTGGTTAACGTTAAATGCGGCTAAATCATTAGGCATTGATGATAAAACAGGTTCATTAGAAGCCGGTAAACAAGGTGATGTTGTGATCTGGAATCAAAACCCATTCAGTGTTTATGCAAAAGCTGAACAAGTATTTATTGATGGTGCAAAAGTGTTTGATATCAATGACGATGCATATCAAGCTAAAAGTGATTTTTTACTAGGTCAAGACTAAGGAGTATATGATGAAATTATTAAAACCATCTCTAATTGCTTTATCGTTATTAACTTCTTGTTCTGTTTTGGCAGAAAAAATAGCGATCACTAATACCACCATTTATACCGCAGGAAATAGTGGTGTATTAACCAATGCCAGCGTTGTATTTGAAGACGGCAAAATCATTGAACTTAACCCATCATCAATCAAAGCCGATGTGGTTATAAACGCTGAAGGCAAAATTTTAACACCGGGTTTGATCTCAACCATGAATCAATTTGGTTTAGTTGAAGTAGGTGCGGTATCAGGTTCTCGTGATGGCAGTGCTAAAAAAGCGGATATCAACTTTGATCCATTATATGCATACAATGCAGAAACAACCTTAATTCCATTTGCTCGTAAAGGTGGCATCACTCGCAGTTTAATCGCGCCTAGTTCTTGGGACAGTGTATTCCCAGGTCAAGCTTTCACTATATTAATGAACTCTGAGTTTGACAGTGTGATTGATACTAAGACGGCGGTCATTGCTAATTTTGGTGGCGCAAGCAAAGATTCAAGAGCAAGTAGCTTAATTGAATTAATTGAAAAGCTTAAGGGGCAGCAGAAAAAGCTAAAAGACGCAGAACAAGCATCTGCTAAAGAAGAAGGTGATAAACCTGCTAAGGCAAAAGAACCGTCTGATGAAGAAGTGACACTAACGGCATTATTAAACGGTGAAAAACCATTAATTGCATCAGCATCAAGATCGTCAGATTTATTACAGTTGATTAAAATTAAACAACAGTATGGCGTTAACATTCTGATTTCTGGTGGCGAAGATGCAGCCAGAGTGAAATCTGAATTAGCTAACTCTGAAATTCCAGTCATGATCAAAGTGGTCTCTAATTTACCTGGCAGTTTTGATTCGTTACACGCTTCATTAACGACAGCCGGTGAGTTAGAAAAAGCGGGCGTTAAAGTTATCCTGTTTAGCAGCGACAGCCATATGGCTAAAAACTTAAGGCTAGACGCTGGTAATGCCATCTCTTATGGCATGTCTGAACAAGGTGCATTAAAAGCAATGACATCAAATGTTGCAGATGTGTTTAACATGGACGCTGGTGAAATAGCAGTTGGTAAATCCGCTGATTTGGTTTTATGGAGTGCAGATCCATTTGAGATAAGTTCTAAAGTAGAATCGCTATGGATCAATGGTGAACAAGTTTCAACTGAATCAAGACAAGATAAATTACGTGATAGGTATATCTCTAAAGAGAATAAACCTAGAGGGTATATAAAACCTTAAATCATGGTTAAATGATAAATAAAAAAAGCTTCTTTATAGAAGCTTTTTTATTTTCGTTATTAGATTTTATTACTTACTGGTTTTTAACATTTCCCAGTACTTGTTATAAATCTCAATGGCTGGGCCAACGTCCGTCTGGAATTCACCTTGTTCAACAATGCGTTTTGACGGGAATATAGTCGGGTTATTTTGCGTGGCTTGATCTAACAAGGCAATGCCGGCTTTATTTGGTGTAGCGTAACCTATGTACTCAACTGTGCGTTTAGCCACGTCTGGTCGTAACATAAAGTTAATAAACTTATGCGCATTTGATTTATTTTCAGCACCTGTTGGAATAGCAAAACTGTCTACCCATATTGCCGCACCTTCAGTTGGGTAAATGTATTCAATTGCGCTGTCTTCTTCCTGCGCCATGATCACTTCACCATTCCAAATCATACCTAGGTTAACGTCACCAGCTAAATACGGTTCTCTTGGTGCATCAGAGTTAAATACCAATACATTTGGCATAAGTTTGGTTAACAACTCATAAGCTTGTTTGATTTCAGCTTCTGAGGTTGAGTTTGATGAATGACCATTAACTCTTAACGCCATATGAAATACTTCACGTACATCATCGGTTAACAATAAACTGTTTTGCCATTTTTTATCCCATAAGTCTTTCCATGACTTAATGCTTTTTGGATCAACTTCATTAGTATTAATACCTATGCCAGTACTGCCCCAAACATATGGCACACTGTGTTGATTGTTAGGGTCGTAAGACTTGTTTAATAACGCAGGATCTAAATGGGTAAAGTTAGACAGTTGTGCGGTATCAATTTTGGCTAACAAACCTTCTTTCGCCATTTTTGAAATGTAATAGGTAGACGGAATAACAATGTCGTAACCTTTACCGTTTTGCAGCTTTAATTTTGAATACATGACTTCGTTACTTTCGTAAGTATTGTATTCAACCTTAATGCCGGTTTCTTTTGTGAACTCAGCTAATACACCGTCAGGAATGTATTCGGTCCAATTATAAACAACCACTTTTTCAGCGGCGACAACCGAAAAGGTTACCGCAAACAAAACCGATAAACCGGTCGCTAATTTGTTCAGTGTTTTAAATTTCATTATTGTTTCCTTTTAATAAGCAATGAAATTACAGCAATTGCTGATAATGATATAACAAGTAATATTGTTGCTAATGCGTTTACTTCTGGTGATACGCCTACTTTCACCATCGAAAAGACACGTATCGGTAAAATTTCAAACCCAGGTCCAGTGACAAACGAGCTAATGATCACGTCATCTAACGACAAGGTAAAACTTAATAACCAACCGGATAACACCGCAGGTAAAATCATAGGTAAGATAATCACTCTAAATATTTTACCTTCAGACGCCCCTAAGTCTTGCGCGGCCTCCAATATATTATTATCAAAGCCTTTTAGTTGGGCATAAACCGTGATCACCACAAAAGGCAAACAAAACGTAATATGTGCAATTAACAAAGACCAGAAACCAAGTTGAATGCCCAACGCGATAAAAATAATTAAAAACGTAATGGCCAATACAATGTCGGGAGACATCATCAGGATAAACAACATACTGCTGGTGGTGCTTTTTAAGCGGAATTTATAGCGGTGAATCGCCAACGCCATTAACGTTCCCAATAAGGTGGCAATAAAGGCAGTTAATACTGCAATGGTTAACGAGTTAACAAAGGCATCCATCAGTCCTGTGTTGTTCCACAGTTTTTCGTACCACTTCCAAGAAAAACCAGCCCATTTGTGTCCGTATTTAGACTGGTTAAAAGAATTAGTGATCAAAACCAACATTGGCAAATATAAATACACAAACACAGATAAAATAAATAAAGGCTTAAAGATTTTCATCGTCCAAACCTCCTTTGTATTGAATGTAGTTATTGGCTTTATTATAAATAATCAATAAGCCAGCCATAAGTAAAATTAAAAACACACTAAAGGCCGAACCAAACGGCCAATCGCGTACCACCAAAAATTGATTTTTAATGACATTCCCTAACAATAAACTTTTAGCGCCACCTAAAATGTCAGCCACATAAAACATGCCCATAGCAGGTAAAAATACAATTAAACAACCGGCTATTATGCCGGGAGCCGTTAACGGCAATAAGATATGAATAAAACGATAAAACGGCGAGGCACCTAAGTCTTTACCAACTTCAATTAAACTTGTATCTAACTTGGCAAAACTGGCAATCAGAGGTAACACCATAAAAGGCAACAAGATATATACCAAACCAATAATGACGGCAAAGTCGGTATAAATCAGTTGGACAGGACTATCAATGACGTCTGTGAACATTAAGAAACTGTTCACTATGCCTTTTTTACCTAAGATCATTTTAATGGCGTAAATACGAATTAAACTATTGGTCCAAAAGGGCACCACCATTAAAAATAACAACACCACACGCATCGTTGGTGACATGTTGGCTAACAAATACGCAAAGGGATAACCAATCAGTAAACAGACTAACGTAGTAATGCCAGACATTAATAAGCTGTTCCAGAATACCCCTGCGTAAATAGGTTCAAACACCTTTAAATAGTTATCAAAGGTAATCGGCCATATCACTAAGTGTTCAGCATCAGGGGTTAATACGCTGGTCAAAATCACCATCAAATGCGGCAACAGCACAAATAACCCCAACCAAGTTAAGGTTAAAGTGATCACTAATCGGCGAAAATTAAGGGGAGAGGAGTACCTATTCATTTTTTAAGTTCATCAGCCTTAATAACGTGTTCCCAACCATGTACCCAGTTAACCCAGACTTTTTGATTTATCTTATAGTCAAAATCAGGATCGTCTTCGTTAAAAAACTCACTCGCGACTAAGGTATGTCCATTATCAAGTTTGATCACAGAATCTAATGTTTTACCTGTGTAATTACGTTCAATAACTTGACCTAAAAAGCCAGACTCTTGTGGCGCATCTTCAATGTACATAACACGTAAATCTTCAGGGCGTAATATGACATGCACCATATCGTCGATATCAAATTTGTGATCAGCAAATATTTTCCACTCAATACCATGAATTTCAGCCATGTATTGAAAGTCTTCTAAACGTTCTGTGATCCTAGCTTTAAATACATTACTTTCACCAATAAAGCGGGCAACAAATAAGTTAACTGGAGATTCATAAATTTCACGAGGGGTGCCAACTTGTTGCGGCTGTCCGTTATTAATGACCAAGACACGGTCAGACATGGTTAACGCTTCTTCTTGGTCGTGAGTAACGTAAATAAAGGTAATGTTTAATTGGCGTTGGATGCGTTTTAATTCGTTTTGCATTTTTTGACGCAATTTGTGATCAAGGGCACTTAATGACTCGTCTAATAACAAAACTTTAGGGCGATTAACGATGGCGCGGGCAATGGCCACACGTTGCTTTTGACCACCTGAAAGTTGATGTGGCAATCTTTGTTCAAACCCATGTAATTGCACAACCGCCAAGGCATCTTCGACTCGTTGTTTTATTTCGCTTTTTTTACTCCTGACATCTTTAAGCCAAACGCGACATTGTCAAATACCGTCATGTGAGGGAATAAAGCGTAACTTTGGAATACGGTGTTGGTGGGTCTGTGTTCAGCGGACAAATGAGCAATATCTTGCCCGTCTAACACCACTTGACCTTCATCGGGTTTTTCAAAGCCAGCAATTAAACGTAATATCGTGGTTTTACCACAACCTGACGGGCCCAAAATAGTAAAAAATTCACCATCATTAATGGTTAAATCAAATTCACGTAATACATCTTGGTTTTGATAACGTTTAGTGACATTGTCCAAAGACAAAAAAGCGGAATTAGTCAATCATTCAATCTCATTGTTAGCCGAGGGCGTTAACCAATATCTAAGTGAAAAAACTCACTCGTCCTGGTTAATTTATCGACAGCCATAAACAGGCAATATTAATCGCACAATCCAGTCAGTGCAACCATTGTTAAACGCTTATGCATTAAAAAAATTCACTAATTATGCAGATAGTTTTGTTAATGATGGTTAAGGTAATGTAGCATTCGGATATAACGTATTTATCCTCATAAAATTCAATCAACATGCGCTGGTATTAAAAGCCAAATGTTAAGTTAAAAACAAGCGTGTTATTTCGAGTTAAATTAACCATTATGAGTGAAATTAGTAATGAAGGCGGCTATGAATAAAACATCACAATATGATGTGATCATTTCAGGTGGAGGATTATCTGGACTGTTAACAGCGATTGGATTAATTAACGAAACCCCAGAATTATCCATCGCGATAATTGAGCCTGTTAAGCCAATCACTGTAAATTCAACCAATAACACGCAACAGGCTACTAAAAATTTTGACGATAGATGTTTAGCCTTATCTTATGGTTCATTACAACTGCTTAATCATTGGCACGTTTGGCCACAATTAAAGCCTCTAGCTTGGCCAATAAAAACTATTATCACTTCAGACCGTGGTCATATTGGCAAAACCATCATGCGCGCAGCTCAATACGATTTAAACGCGATGGGATATGTGGCAGCCATGAGAAACATGGGGGCAGCGTTTACTCAAAGTTTAAATACGCTAATACAAGACAAAAATAGTAATTTAACTTGGTACACACCCAACAACATCAAACAGGTTTCTCAGCAGCCAGAGCAAATACAGTTAGTATTAGATGATCAACAAACCATAACAGGCAAGTTACTCGTTGTGGCCGAGGGTGGAAATTCCCCAACACGTCAAACATTAAAAATAAGCACCAGTACACAGGCGTACGAGCAAAGTGCCATTATTGCCAATATCCAAGTAAATAAAAATAATAAGATAAATGATGTATTGTCGCTAGACGAAACACATTCACAAAACAAACATAATGGTGAGTCTCAACAATTAAACGGTCATACTGCCTTTGAACGATTTACCACATCGGGGCCAATTGCATTTTTACCCATAGATAAAGATCAATACTCAGTGGTATGGAGTGTAAAGCCTGAACAGGTTGAGCAAATAATGGGCTTGCCAGACACCGACTTTTGTCAGCAGTTACAAAGCGCATTTGGCCACGCAGGTGGCGTTATTGTTAAAACATCAAAACGAGAAAGTTACCCACTTGGTTTGACTAAAGCAGAATCAATTATTAGTGACCGAGTTGTATTAGTAGGTAACAGTGCCCACACCATTCATCCAATAGCAGGACAAGGTTTTAATTTAGGCTTGCGTGATGTGGCTTATTTGGTCAAACAGATTAAACACGGCGTAGATAATAATGTTGATATTGGTGCCTTTTCTGTGTTGCAACAATACCAAGCCGGCCGAGTGAAAGACATTAGCCGCATTACCGGTTTTACCGATTTATTAGTTAAAATGTTTGCACTAGAAGGGCGTTTACCGGCATTAACAAGAACATTAGGCTTGTTAGCGTTACAAAAAGTAACCAGCTTACAGCAATGGTTTGCCCTGCATTTTATGAGCAGCAAAGTTTAACGATATGACACATAACCATGAATTCTGGTTTTAAATAAGAGAAATATACTTTTGATTTCAACAGATATAACAATTATTGGTGGTGGTTGTGTTGGTTTAACCGCCGCAATTGGGTTAGCCAACAACGGCTTTAACGTAACTGTGGTCGACGCTGCAACTGACCATACCGAATTAACCACACCTGAATTACGAGTAAGCGCGATTTCGGCTGCCAGCGAAAATATTTTTCGTGCGTTAGGCAATTGGCAACATTTAGATCAAAGCCGATTTGCGCCGTACACTAAAATGTCGGTGTGGGATAAAGACAGTTTTGGCAAAATAGAGTTTGATTCAGCGCAAATATCTGAGCCTCGTTTGGGCCATATTATTGAGAACAATAATATTAGAAATAGTTTAATTACCCTTGCTCGCTCTCACGCCAATATTCAGTTACTTTTTGATAACAAAGTAAATAGTTTACACACCACCAACAACCAACAAAATCAGACTCAGCAGGTTTATATAACCTTGGAAGACGGCACACCTATTATTAGTAAATTGCTGGTGGCTGCCGACGGCGCACACTCTTGGGTAAGAAAACAACTTAAAACCCCAATGGTGTTTTCTGATTATGACCATCATGCATTAGTCGCCACAATACAAACCACAGAGCCACATCAAGCGTGTGCCAGACAAGTATTTTTAAACACTGGGCCATTAGCCTTGCTGCCATTACAAATAACTGGGCAAGATCAAGAACAGAATCTTGAGCCAAACCAGTGCTCAATTGTGTGGTCTAGCTCACCAGAGCATGTGCAACAATTAAAAGACATGACAGAACAAGAGTTCAACCAGTCAATCACCGCTGCAACCGACAGTGTATTAGGCCCAATCACATTAACCAGCCAACGTGTGAGTTACCCATTAACCATGCGTTATGCCAAACAGTGGATTAATCAAGGTGTAATATTTATGGGCGATGCCGCGCACACCATTCACCCATTAGCGGGATTAGGGATGAACTTAGGGTTGCTAGATGCCGCCAGTTTAGTGCAAGTTTTGGCAACACCTACGTTATTAAGTGCAGAAAAATCCGGTGAGTTAAATAAACAATTACGTAAATACCAAGGGTGGCGAAAGGCAGAAGCGCAAACCTATATAGCCGCTATGGCAGCATTAAAATCTTTGTTTGAAGGTGACAATAAATTCAAAAAACTAATTCGAGGTTTTGGCTTGTTAATCACCAATAAAACCGATGTGGTTAAACATAAGATCATCCAGCAAGCTATGGGTATTACAGGTGATCTGCCAGATTTAGCCAAAGTAAAAGATACCATCTAATACCGATTGTTAACTGTTTTTATCCTGTCTTTGCCATAACGGGTTTTATCTTTAACATTAAAATTTCTAATGGTAATTGGATGGTCAAATGTGCTTGTATCCGTTATACTTCGTCGCAATTTTTAAGTGGAAGAACTTGAGTTACCACTTTGTTTTATAAATTGTGGCAACGACTTATTCTTATCACCTTGTTCGTAACTATTTAACGCAGCAAAGGTAAAAATATGACAAACAGAACGGTTTTATTCGACAAACACATAAGAGTCAGGCGCCAAAATGGTAGATTTCCACGGTTGGGAAATGCCTATTAATTATGGTTCACAAATTGAAGAACATCATGCGGTTCGTAAAGACGCTGGTATGTTTGATGTGTCCCACATGACTATTGTTGATATTGAAGGTTCTGATGCTCAAGCATTTTTACGTAAATTAGTTGCCAACGATGTAGCAAAATTAACCGTACCAGGTAAAGCCCTTTACACAGGTATGTTAAATGAAGAAGGCGGCGTGATTGACGACCTTATCATTTATTACTTCACTCCAGAATCTTATCGTTTAGTGGTTAACTCAGCGACACGCGAAAAAGACCTAGCTTGGATCAACAAACAAGCAGAATCATTCTCAGTAACGGTTAGTGAACGTCCAGAGTTCGCTATGATTGCCGTTCAAGGCCCAGAAGCAAAAGCAAAAGTAGCAAGCATTCTTCATGCAGAACAAACCGTTGCTGTTGAAGGCATGAAACCATTCTTTGGTGTTCAAGCGGGTGACTTGTTTATTGCAACGACCGGTTACACAGGTGAAGCAGGTTATGAAATTGTTGTTCCTGCGGTTCAAGCGGCTGACTTATGGCAAGAATTATTAGATGCGGGCGTTAAACCTGCTGGTCTAGGCGCACGTGACACATTACGTTTAGAAGCTGGCATGAACCTGTATGGCCTAGATATGGACGATTCAGTATCGCCATTAGCAGCAAACATGGCGTGGACCATTGCTTGGGAACCAGAAGACAGAAACTTCATTGGTCGTGAAGCACTTGTTGCACAAAAAGCCGCTGGCACAGAAAAACTTGTTGGTTTAGTCATGGAACAAAAGGGCGTATTACGCTCTGGTTTAAAAGTGATCACTGCTAACGGCGAAGGCGTGATTACGTCAGGCACTTTCTCTCCAACGTTAGGTTACTCAATTGCTATGGCTCGTATTCCTGCTGGCACCGCCGTTGGTGATACAGTGCAAGTTGAAATGCGTAAAAAACTAGTAGACGTAAAAGTAACCAAAGCAGGTTTTGTGCGTAACGGCAAATCAATACTTTAGTTAATACGTATTTCTGGATTGGGTCGATGAATATTTATCATCGGCCAAAACATAAAAGAATTATAAAACTGGGTTGATCAATCAGACACTTACATTTATCTTTTCTAAGCGACATAAAATGCGGTTAGAAATTGAACATTAAGTGATTGAACATTAAGTGATTGAACAATCAAAGTAATACAACATATTTGACAATAATTTATTAAATAATAGCTCCAAAGGAACATAACTATGAGCAACATTCCATCGGATTTAAAATACGCTTCTTCTCATGAGTGGGTACGTAACGAAGGTGACGGTACTGTAACTGTGGGAATTACTGAGCATGCGCAAGGTTTATTAGGTGACATGGTATTTGTTGATTTACCAGATGTTGGTGATGAATTTGCCGCAGGTGATGACTGTGCCGTTGCTGAGTCAGTTAAAGCTGCTTCAGACATTTACGCGCCAGTAGCCGGCGAGATTGTTGCGATTAATGAAGAGTTAGAAGACTCTCCAGAAAAAGTAAACGCTGATCCATATGGCGACGGTTGGTTGTTCCGCATTAAATTAGAAGACGCTGCTGAGTTAGACGATCTTCTTGACTCTGAAAGTTATGAAACGTCAATTGACGAAGATTAATTTCTAAGAGCATAAAAAACCTCGCATTGATAACCAATGCGGGGTTTGTTCGTTTTAAAGGACTAAACACTGTTTCAATTTCAAAACACGCATAAGTTATTTGCATGTTTACTGTTTAAAACCGCTATAAATTAGCAATTTTAGGAAGTCTAGTAACATGACCGAAAAAACAAGCTTACAACAACTAGAGCAACACGATATCTTCATTCGCCGCCATATTGGTCCAAGCGAATCAGAGCAGTTAGAAATGTGTAAGACCCTAGGTGTAAGTTCTGTTGCAGAACTGATTGGCCAAACGGTACCGGGTTCAATTCGCTTACCAGCAGAAATGAATTTAAACGATGCCAAAACAGAAGAGCAAACGTTAGCGTATTTAAAAAACGTTGCAGGTGAAAACAAAATCGCTAAATCTTACATAGGTTTAGGTTATCACCCAGTATCAGTTCCTAACGTAATTTTACGTAATGTATTAGAAAATCCAGGCTGGTACACCGCTTATACGCCGTACCAACCAGAAATTGCTCAAGGTCGTTTAGAAGCCTTATTAAACTTCCAACAATTAACTATCGACTTAACCGGTTTAGACTTAGCCAGTGCATCGTTATTAGACGAAGCCACTGCAGCCGCAGAAGCGATGGGGCTTGCCCGTCGTGTTTCTAAAGCAAAAAAAGCCAACAGCTTTTTTATTGCCAACGACGTATTGCCACAAACTATCGACGTGGTGAAAACGCGTGCTGAAATGTTTGGTTTTGACATCATTGTTGATGCGCCAGAAAAAGCAGCAGAATACGAAATATTTGGTGCCTTGTTCCAATACACAGGAGCTGAAGGTCAAGTAAACGACATCAAGCCGTTAATTGAAGCAGTACAAGCGATTAAAGGCGTTGCAATTGTTGCTGCTGACATTATGAGTTTATTAATGTTAGAAGGTCCGGGGCACTTAGGCGCAGACGCTGTTTTAGGTTCAGCGCAACGTTTTGGTGTACCAATGGGATACGGCGGTCCACACGCAGCATTCTTTGCAACCAGTGACAAACATAAACGTTCATTACCGGGTCGTATCATAGGCGTATCTAAAGACCGTCGTGGTAACCCTGCATTACGTATGGCAATGCAAACACGTGAACAACATATCCGTCGTGAAAAAGCCAACTCAAACATTTGTACTGCGCAAGTATTATTAGCCAATATGGCGTCGTTCTACGCGGTTTATCATGGTCCACAAGGACTAAAAGTTATCGCAAATCGTATCAATCGTTTTGCTGATATCTTTGCTGCCGGTCTTAAAGCTAAAGGCGTTGCATTAGTAAACAACTCTTGGTTTGACACAATTACCTTTACTGCGGATAACAAAGACGAAATTTTAGCGCGCGCTAAAGCAAAATTAGTTAACTTCCGTACTGATTTAGACGGCAAGTTATCAGCCACCATGAATGAAACCGTAACACGCGAATGTGTTTTAGAGTTATTCGACGTAGTGCTTGGTGAAGGCCATGGTTTAGACGTTGCCGCATTAGACGCTCAAGTAGTTGCAGGCGAAAGCTCTATACCTGCGACTTACGCACGTAAAACTGACGTACTTACTCATAAAGTATTTAACTCGTACCACAGCGAAACAGAAATGTTACGTTATATACGTCGTCTTGAAGGCAAAGACTTATCATTGAATCATTCAATGATCTCTTTGGGTTCTTGTACCATGAAGTTAAATGCAACGGCTGAAATGATCCCAGTAACATGGCCTGAATTTGGTAACTTGCACCCATTCTGTCCTGCTGACCAAGCGCAAGGTTACAGCAAGATGATTGGTGAATTATCTGATCAATTAATTGAGATCACAGGTTACGACAACATCTCTATGCAACCAAACTCGGGTGCTCAAGGTGAATACGCAGGTCTAATCGCAATTCGTAAATACCACGAAAGCCGCGGCGACCATCATCGTAACATCTGTTTAATTCCAAGTTCTGCACACGGTACTAATCCAGCGTCGGCACAAATGGCCAGCATGAAAGTTGTGGTAACGGCTTGTGATGAAAACGGTAACGTAGACATTGCTGATTTACGCGCTAAAGCAGAAGAACACAGCGAGAACTTATCGTGCATCATGATCACATATCCTTCTACTCACGGTATCTACGAAGAAACCATTAAAGAAGCGTGTGACATTATCCACGAACACGGCGGCCAAGTTTATATGGACGGCGCGAACATGAACGCACAGGTTGGCTTAACGTCACCGGGTTCAATTGGTTCTGACGTATCACACTTAAACTTACACAAAACCTTCTGTATTCCACATGGTGGTGGCGGCCCAGGTATGGGACCAATTGGTGTTAAGTCGCATTTAGCGCCTTTCTTACCAAACCATGCCGTAACTAAAGTTGAATTCATTGGTGATAACGCCATTGAAAATGTAGGCATAAACAACGGCGCAGTATCAGCAGCACCATATGGTTCAGCAGGTATCTTACCTATCTCTTGGGCATACATTGCCATGATGGGTAAAATTGGTTTACGTCAAGCAACCGAAGTGGCAATTTTAAATGCCAACTACGTAGCAGAACGTTTAAGTGCACATTACCCAATCTTATATCGTGGCCGTAACGACCGTGTTGCTCACGAATGTATTGTTGATTTACGTCCACTTAAAGACGCATCAGGCATTTCAGAAATGGATATCGCTAAGCGTTTGAACGACTACGGTTTCCATGCACCAACTATGTCGTTCCCTGTTGCAGGCACGTTAATGATTGAACCTACTGAGTCAGAAGCCAAAGTAGAACTCGATCGTTTCATTGATGCACTTGTGGCTATCCGTGGTGAAATTACTAAAGTTGAAAACGGCCAATGGACGTTAGACAACAACCCATTAGTATTTGCACCTCATACAGCAGAAGACGTTTTAGACCCAACGTGGGACAGAGCGTATGCACGTGATTATGCGGCATTCCCATGTGAGTCGGTTAAGCAAAACAAATTCTGGCCAACGGTTACTCGTATAGATGATGTATACGGTGACCGTAACTTAATTTGTTCTTGTCCGAGTATTGATACTTACAGAGAAGACTAGTTCCTAGTCTTTATAAGATATTGAAGTGTTGAAGTAGTGAAGAGAGGTGACTTAGGTCACCTTTTTTTATTGGCTGTTTTTTACTCGTAGCTAGTTATTCGTAACTCGCAGTTATTGTTGTTTCGCCCCTCGGCGCAGGTTGTTTATTTGTTTGGAGTTTTAACTGTTTCATCTTACTTAGCTGAACTATATGTTTCACCTTGACGGCGACCATACCTTTTTTCAACAGCCAAAAAAGGTAGGCGAAAAAGGCCGCCCGTCACCAAATATCTAATTGTATTAAATACTAACTTTTATCTTCAAATACGGAAAAACATTCGTCCCTGAACATTTTCCTCAATCGGGCATCCATGCCCGACCGATTTGAGAAAAGTTATATTTACTACAGATATTTGAATCGGGAGATAAAGCAGAGCAAAAGCAAGTCGAACCTTACGGTTCGCCAGCAACAAATTGACTTAGTTGTTTTGGCAAATTAAAGTGGGTGTCCTCGTAAATTTTGATTGGTGTTAATATATAAAAGGACTCAAACATGGATAGTAATAATGTAAATAGAGATCTCCCTGAGTACTTATATCATTATACAAACATAGAAAGTTTGGCGCATATTCTCAAATCTCAACAAATTCGTTTCTCTCGATTAGATCTTGTAGATGACATGACAGAGGGGCAATCTAATGATGCTGTAGATTGGCAAAAATACTTTTTTATTAGTTGCTGGACTGATGACCCAGTGGAATCTATTCCTCTTTGGCATATGTACACAAAAGAAATGTCAGGTGTCAGATTAAAGTTACCTACAAGCATGTTCAAGTTTCACACAATTAACCCAGATGAACTACCCACTGGCCTATCGTTAGTAAATAAAAGTATAATTCCGGAAGGTAAAAACTATTCTATTAAATCACTTTTACCATATGACCGGCTCCATGGTGAAGACTATTTAGTTATGTCCCCTAGCTTTAAAGAAGATCTTTGGCCTTGTAAAATTGATTATACCGATAACGAATCTTTATTAAATCAAGAACTAATTAGTTACAACAGCAAGAATGACAAAACAATTCTCAGCCCATACGAAATTGCCAAATATAAGAAAAAAGTTTGGGGATTTCAAAACGAATGGCGTTTTAGAATTTATTGTTTAAATGCACCACCAAGAGAGTTAATGCAAACTATGCCTGAGCGCGAATATAATGAGTTAATGGAGAATGAGATGAAAAGTTTTTGGAAAGGGGTATCTCAAGAATACTTTTTTGGACTTGGATCCAAACGCTCTGAAAAATTTAGAAGTGGTTTTGGGGCCAAAAGCTGATGAATCACAAAAGATTATAGTTAATTCACTAATTAATACATATTGTCCAAATGTTAAATTAGTAGAGAGTTCTTTAACTGGTCAGATTCGATAACAAACCAATGGGTGACCCCATTGAAACCACAAATAAGTCATTACAATATGGCTGAAACCTTTGCCATGATTGAAAGCTTATAAAACGCCTATAAAAAAACTAGGCTTAAACTTAAGCCTAGTTTTTAAATTATCTTAACGATACATGTTTTTTACAGAAAGGAACTATAGTTCGTTTTTATGGAATGCTCTGTTAATTCTATCTTCTAAATAGAAACGGTGAACTTTTGTAGCGCGGTCACCACGTGAACTATCCAAACGATCAATGATCTCTTTGAGTTCATAAGTTGCGGTTGCTTTAGAGAAGTTGTCATAAGCACTAGTTTTTTCCAAGCCACTGATCTTAATTAACCTTTCAACGTACTCTGTTTGTAAATTTCTACGAAAGCTGTTGATTTTGCTATTTTGATCTACTTTGAAAATAGCATCCGATAAATCTGCAACCATTTGCTCAACGGTATATTCATTACCATACAAAGCGGTATCGCTTAAGCGCATTAGAACAGCAGGGTGTAATATATGATTTAATACATTTTGTTGTGCCCCAAGTAACATTTTATGTGCTTTGGGATCTTCATTTTTACCAGCATGATCAAAGCCTCGACGTTGACGCTGTAAGTAAGCAAATAACGGCTCCATGTTTTCTATTGCATCCGGCGCAAATACAAATTCACTTAATGTTTGCATTGCTCGTTTTTGACGGCTCAACTCTACTGGGGTAAATGGTTGTTGATAACCTTCTTGGCCAACAAAAGTACGGTCAACGTATAGACCACCAATATAACGAGAAACGACATTAGCTTGTCGTGCAAACTCACCAAATACGACATTGACACCAATAACGAGATCGTGGTGTGAGCGTCCATCAGTTAATGTTTTCTGCTTTAATTTAGATGACATCGTTTTAATTAAGTCGAATCTATCACGGGCATATTCAATCGCTTTACTCGACATATCAAAAAGATTGATTCTAGGATCAAGGTGACGACCCGCTGAACGCATATCATCGGCGTCGTTACCAAAGGCGAACCAATGGGGTCAGAGTCGTTGATATTTACAAATATTGAAAAATAGCAATGAAAAGCTATTGTTTATAATTTGATTAGTCAATGAGGCTCAAGGATGGCAAGACTACCGAGATTAAACCTACCAAATATACCCCAGCATGTAGTACAGCGCGGTAATAATAGACAGGTTACTTTTGTAACGGATACTGACTATATTTTATATTTAAACAAGCTAGAGCATTATGCTAAAGAGTTTCAAGTCAAAGTCCACGCTTATGTTTTAATGACAAACCACGTACATTTATTGATGACACCAACGACCAAAACTGGCATTAGTCAATTAATGCAAGCCTTGGGACGTTATTATGTAAGGTACTTTAATTACACATATAAAAGAACTGGGACGTTATGGGAAGGACGTTATAAATCAACACTAGTTGATAGCGAAGGTTACTTTTTACTTGTGAGCCGATATATTGAGTTAAATCCAGTGAGAGCTAACATGGTAACTCATCCAGCGGAATATCCATGGTCAAGTTACCAACATAACGCGATTGGAAAACAGATAAATTTAATTACTGAACATGATGTCTATATTGAATTAAATCCTGATGTAAAGAAAAGGCAAGAATGTTACCGCTGTTTATTTAATACTGAAATAACAGACAAAACCTTAGATGAAATAAAGCAGTCAACAGATAAAGCATGGGTTCTAGGCAGTTGTAAATTTAAAGAAGAAGTTGAAAAACTATCTGGCCGAAGAGCAGAACCTTTAGCCACAGGTGGTGATAGGAAATCTAAAAAGTTTAAAAAGAAATATTGAGGTAAATCAACGACTCTGACCCTATTGAAACCGCAGACGCAGCGGTGTAAGTGGCGGTGGCTGGCCCACCACATTTAATGATGTTAAGGCTGGAATGTTAGCGGCCAACAAATACAATAATGGTGAGCTTGCCGACACGGTTGTTATTGGCCACTCGTCAGGCGGTCATTTGGCACTTTTAGCTGGAGGTGAAATTAGTCAACTTAAGGGCGTAATAGGCTTAGCGCCGATTACCGACATAAAACAATATGCAGTAGGTGGCAATAGCTGCCAAAAAGTGACAAAGGATTTTATGCAAGGATTGCCCAACGATAAACCCAAGGTATACACCCAAGCAAATCCTAGCGAGCAAGTTCTTCATCCTCACAGTATTATTTTACAAGGTAAACAAGATAATATCGTCCCTGCTTTTAACCTCAAGCAGCTTAATCGCCCAGTGGTCATGCTCAAAGGCGTTGGCCATTTTGATTGGATACACCCAGGCTCTAACGCATTTAATGTACTAATACAAAATTTGAATGAGATGTAATAATGAATTTTAATGAGATTGCAGCGCTAGATAAAGCGGATCCGCTAGCCAACAAACGTGATGAATTTGATTTACCCGCAGATACAATTTATCTCGATGGTAATTCATTAGGGGCCTTGCCTAAAACCGTTAAATCGCGTGTGGCAGAAGTGGTAAGTCAGCAATGGGGCTGCCACTTAATTAGAAGTTGGAACGACCATCAATGGATTGATTTACCAACCCGAGTCGGTGAAAAGATAGCGCCTCTTATTGGCGCCGCCAAAGGCCAAGTTATTTGCTGTGACTCTATTTCAGTTAACTTATTTAAATTGTTAAGTAGTGCACTGTCCTTAAACTCACAACGTAATATGGTTTTATCCACCGAAGATAATTTCCCTACCGATTTGTATATGGTGCAAGGGTTAAGTAATTTATTGGGCCCTGAGTTATGTCAGTTAACGCTTGTGGCAGAACAAGATATTGAGCAAAGCCTCAACGATAAGGTCGCGGTATTATTGCTCACTCAGGTTAACTTTAGAACTGGGCAACTGTTGGATATGCAAAAACTGACCAAACTTGCCCATGAAAAAGGTATTTTGGTGATTTGGGATTTAGCCCATAGTGCTGGTGCGATAGACGTTGAACTCGATAAGTGTCATGCAGATTTTGCGGTTGGTTGTGGTTATAAATATTTAAATGGAGGGCCAGGTTCACCTGCCTTTTTATACGTAGCCAAACGCCATCAAGCTAATGTTAAACAGCCTTTGGCTGGCTGGATGGGGCATGCGAAACCATTTGCTTTCGATGCTACCTATCAAGGAGCTGATAATATTAATCAATTTTTATCTGGCACGCCAAGTGTGATAGCCATGAGTGCGCTAGATGCAGCATTAGATACATGGCAAGACGTAGACATGGCAAAAGTCAGAGAAAAGTCGATAGCACTTGCGGATGTGTTTATTAAATTGTTACAGGCACACCCAAGTTTGATTGATTTACGGTTATGCTCGACTGAAGATTCAAGCCAAAGAGGCAGTCAGCTTGCGTTTGCCCACACGGACGCATTTGCTATATGCCAAGCGCTAATTGAACGTGGTGTTATTGCTGATTTTCGAGCGCCTAATATTTTACGCTTTGGTTTTACGCCACTGTATACCTCGTTTGAAGATGTATGGAATGCAGTAACTATTTTAGTAGATGTGGTTGAAACTCAGTTATATAAAGAGTCACGCTTTAATCTAGCTGGAAAAGTGACGTAGTTTTATAACAAAGTATTGATCAACTAACAGAGGCTGCCACTTAAATCTGATCGGGCTTTAATGTCTGTAAAGCGCTTTGAAAAATATAATGGGTGGCTCTGTTCAGACTTTTTTACAGTTTTAAAATCACCAGATTTCTGGGTGAGTTATTCAAATTATCTATTGTTTTAAAAGCGCTAAGGCACTTTGGTTTCCTTGGTTTGCGGATTGTTTAAGGTATTGTTGAGCAAGCTCGGTGTTTTTTTCAATCCCTTGGCCCTTTAGGTACATTTCTCCTAAGTTATACTGCGCCCAAGCATCTCCTTGTTCAGCTGCTTTTTTAAATAGCTCAACAGAAGCTAAGTATTCCCCGTTTTGATATAAAGCAATCGCTTCTTGGTTAAGAGGATTAGCTTGGTGTATAGGTTTTATACTAGGTAACGTAGTTGGCATCATGACTAGTCCGCCAAAAAGCGATAGGTTTTTGGGTCGGTGCGCTGAATATATAATTTCATTTGTTTTTAATTTAACTAAGTTGTCTTGGTTAAAAATTAAGGGCTTCTTGTTAAAGTAGGCGTCTAACATTAAATTATCTAACCTAATCGCTTTGATGGCGCTTCCTAACGAGGTGTATGTAAAGCGCCCATTTTTTACTATTACTTGGCCAGAATTGACACTTGTAACCTGTAATACTTTATAACTAGTCTGTTGACTCTTTTCGTTTGTCAGCTTTGCTTCATTGACAATCCAAACGTCATGGCGCTTCGGTTGTAGCAGAAACTCCATTTCTAACCGCTTTTGTTTCAGCTCACTTGAAAGCCAAAAAGCTAAAACAATAACACCTAGAAAAAGCCCAATGAACTTAGAAAAATAATGGATGTTGGGGATCACTTTTTGCCTTAGTTGGCTTCGCTCAATTGGTTTACGACAACGATTACAATACACCTCTTCAAAAGTTGAAAGCGGTATAACAGGAAAATAAAAAATCGTAAAAAAACGTAAACCTGCTCTTTGTTTTAATTTCCCTTTATTACATTTAGGGCAGGTGACTTGCTCAGCTTCTTTTGATTTTTTTAATGCGTAATAATCTATTTCTATTTCCATGAACCGCACTTATGTTTTATTAGATGAATGACTTTAGGCTAATATTTTGATTAATTTAAAATTTAAACGAACGGTATTAACAATAGCCGTCTTTTCCAGCGATTTCTCGCCTTTAATCTATTTTTATTATATAACTATGTGGTTAATTTATAAGGGACACCTACGCACGCTCGATTTTAATAGTAAATATATCAGATACCTATGTGCGTAATGATAATAATAAAAAAGTAACAGGAATACGCATGCTACAAGTCAGTAATTTAGAAAAACACTACCAATCCGTCACCGCCGTGAATGGTTTAACGTTTGACGTTAATCCCGGTGAGATTTTTGCGTTGCTTGGGCCTAATGGTGCAGGTAAATCTTCTTTAGTTAAAATGCTTGTGGGTTTCACTCAAGCCGACAATGGCAGTATTACGCTAACGGATGGTGATGAAACGCACGATTATATTCCTTCCCATTTATTGGGGTATTTACCGGAAGATAGAGGTTTGTATCCAGAAAAGTCGGTGAAACAAAACTTAGCGTTTTTTGCCACACTTCATGGCGTAAGCAAAACAGACTTTGAGGGGCGTTGTTTACATTGGTTGGAAAAGTTTAATTTAACTGATCGTATTGACGAGCCATTAAAAGCGTTATCAAAAGGCAATCAGCAAAAGGTCCAACTAATAAGTGCTATTTTGCATCAGCCTAAGTGGGTATTGTTGGATGAGCCGTTTTCGGGTCTAGATCCCATAAACCAAGAGCTTGTAGTGACCTTTTTGGCAGAGCTTAAACAACAAGGCATGACGGTGATACTTAGTGCTCATCAAATGGCAATGGTTGAAAAATTAGCCGACCGAGTGTTGTTACTTAATCAAGGGAGTGCAGTGATTTACGGTGAGCTTGAGGAAATATTGCTGGCTAAACAAGCTGCTGTTATTCATGTTAGGTATGCAGACCAAGTCGATATAACTTCACTGGATGAATTAAAAAATAACTATGTTGTTGAAACCGTGAAATCCAATCAATTGTTAATCACCTTACAAAATAATCAAACACTAAATGGACTTATGCCTTTGTTGGCATCGTTAGGCCAAGTGGTTGAGTTAAAAAATCAAGCCCAGTCGTTGCATACCATATACTTGAATGCGGTGGCCGCACACAACTCGGAACGTTCAAGCTCAGAAGGTTCAAGCGTAGAGATAAGCCAGTAGGGAGAAATATCATGAGTCATAACACGTCATCAAACTTTGATCAGGTATGGACGGTTGCTAAGTGGGAGTTTTTACACTTTTTTAAATTGAAGCAAGAAATTATCGGCAAGCTAATTATGTTGGCGGTGGGGTTAACTATTTATTATATTGCGACACAAACTCAAAAACTAGACGATGTTTATCACATAGCCACAGATCAAGAGTTTGTTATTAAGTCAGTTTCAGCAGACGCCAATGTATTTAAATTTACCAAGGTAGAAGACATGGCGGAGATCATTGACGGCTTAGCCGATGATAATGATTTTGATGCAGCTTTGGTTTTTAATAGCCTTAACTCCTCTAATATCCCAAATGCTCAAGCGACCAACAAGAAAGATGAAAATTGGGAAAAAGCGCAATCAAGTCCAACTTTAATTACAGCTGAAAAGTCTACATGGCAAAATCAGCTAGTTTCTCTTATTAGTTCTGAGCTTAATATCATCAGATTTAATCAACTGAATTTAACTGCTGAACAACAAGTTGCGCTAAGTACGCCTATACATATTGAGCATAAAATACTGGATGATTTATTAAAAAACGACGCAGATTACAATCAGACTATTACTGCGTTTGGTGTATTGTTTTTATTAATTGTTGCCGTATTTAGTGTGTTTGGGCAGTTATTTGTCAGTATTACCGGTGAAAAACAAAATAGGGTAACTGAGCAGTTAATGGCGGCGATGA
This sequence comes from Psychrosphaera aquimarina, assembly GCF_032461525.1. NCBI lineage: Bacteria > Pseudomonadati > Pseudomonadota > Gammaproteobacteria > Alteromonadales > Pseudoalteromonadaceae > Psychrosphaera > Psychrosphaera aquimarina. The sequence goes on from NZ_JAWCUA010000001.1 coordinate 52,449, forward strand.
CACCACAAACTTGGATTGATGGAAAGTTACTCGGTCAGATCTTATTTGCTTTAAAAACCATGGTCACCACGTTAATTTCCATTATTTTGTCTTTTTTATTTTTCTCAGTGATCATTAAACAACAGGCATTAGATTTAACAATAATTCATTGGTCTTTATTACCTTGGTTATTTGCTTTCGCTATTGCAGGTTTAGCAATTTGTGCCGCTTTTATGGCTGCGGTTGCATCAGCGATTGATGATCCTAACCACAGCGGTAAAAGTGGGTTGATGATGTTGCCTTTAGTTCCAGTTATTATCACCTTTCTATTAATAGACTCACCAAATGGTGTGCTTACTATTTTGTTAAGTTATTTACCTATTACTGCATTTGCCGTGATGCCAGTGAGAATGTCACTGGTAGACTTACCGGCTTGGCAACCTATATTGTCGTTAGCCTTAAGTGGTCTTTGTTTTTATTACTTTAGAATTGTGGCCGCCAGAGTGTTTAAAATGGGCATGAACATGTATGGCAAAGAACCCAGCATCAAAGATATGTTTAAAGCCATGTATAAAGGCTAAATTAAACAACAGTTTTACACCAGATACGCATTAAAATTGGACGCGTATCAAAATGAATAAAACAAGGTGGCATAGGTTACCGCTTAATGTTTGTTAAACAGTACAAACACTAAAGAAGTTAAATCTGTGCCGTAAGGCCTAAACCTTTAAGAGCATTAAACAATTTGTAATAGTTAATTCTCATTTCATAGCTTATAACTATTGAGTGGTTGTAAGAAATCCAAATAGGCAACTTAAGGGTATAAAATGAATCTTGATGTAAAAGTAAAACTAAATGAGCCGCTAAAACTAGAATCTATCATTAAAAGAACCGCTCAAAACTATGGCCGTATGTTGGGGACGTTTCGTCCATTTGCTAAAGGTGGCGAACTGAATGAACGAAACTTAACCACCCAATTTTTGATTGAGATTAAAAATAGCCATCCTAATGCCATTATCTGCCAAGAGTTCCATATCCCTGAATACAGTACCAATAAAGATTCTGCGTTTGTTGATGCTGTTGTTATTACCAATGACACTGTGCTTTTTATAGAAGCAAAAAGAAACGCTGCGATTATGAGTAATTTTGATGCAATTAACTTGGATATCAAAAAGCTCAACAGTGCAGCGCTAAAAAAACAGTTTAAAGCAGTTTGTGATGTCAGAGAAGTTGGTCTTCCACAATCTGCTTATGGGGTGGTGTTGGCAGACGCTTGGAAGAAAAGTTTGACGGATAAGTGGCTTACTGAATACGTCAATGATTCAGAGGTTGCGTTAAAGCCAAACTTCCAAAAAATAGCCAGTTTTCCTGATTACTCAGAAGATTATGACTTGCTCTATGGTGTGTTTAAACTTGATTTAAGTGATTAGGCTTCGCATGACTTTGATAACTTAATCCGCTAGTGCAAAAAACTAGCGGATTAAATTCAATGTCAGATATATCTGGCTGTTTAGTTTAATTATTGCGTTCTACGTGTTCGAGCGCGGCTTGTAATGCTTCACTTCTGTTTTTAAATTCATTGCGGCTTAATTGACTGTTTGCAGAAATTAACTGCGAGATATTAAATTTCTCTAATTGTTGGCGAGTTTGTACATGTTCGCACAACAAAATGACTTCACAATTTGTGTCCAATGCATCTTTAACTGCATTCTCTAATGCTAAGCCAACCGTGACATCTATCATGGGCACGTCGGTTAAATCTAAAATCATAACTTGATAGTCCGATATGCTTGAATGTTGGCGTGTAATTGCTTTGGATACACTGAATATCATTGGCCCAGACAGATAAAAGAAAAGTACGTTGCCATTGGCTTTATCTAACAATTGGCGTTCATCATTGGTTAAAGGCACGTCATTTTCATCTGCGTCACTGATGGCTTTGATTTTACGTGCTTGTTCTTTACTTAATTTCTCAATAATGATGATGTTTGAAATAAACACCCCCAAACCAACAGCTGCAATTAAGTCAACAAATACGGTTAAGAACATAACGCCATACATGATGGCCATACCATGAATACTGACTTTATGAGCCCGTTGTATAAAACTCCAATCTAGAATGTTAAAACCAACGTATACCGCAATACCTGCTAATACCGACATAGGAATAGGTTCGGTTAATCCACCGGCCACAATCACGACTAACGCCAGTACACCAGCACGGACTATGCCGGATAACGGTGATCTTGCACCCACTTGGATGTTGGTGACTGTGCCCATAGTGGCACCTGCACCTGGAAGCGCGCCAAACAAACCTGAGATCATATTGGCTAAACCTTGTCCTCTTAACTCTTTGTCAGAGTCGTGTTCTTTACGAGTCAGTGAGTCGCCAATAACGGCGGTTAACAAGGTATCAATACAACCTAATGTTCCTAGTACTAGAGCATCAATCACCATAATGGTAAACATGTCGGCGTTAAAATGAGGGATGATCAGTGACGGTAAACCTGCTGGGATTTCGCCAATTCGTCTAATGCTATCGGTATCAAATAATATGATTGAGATAAGCGTAACCACAACTAACGCGACTAATTGTGCTGGTACGTATTTTCTATAATGTTTTGGAAAATAAAATAAAATCCCTAAGGTTAGTGCACCTAAAAACAGTTCACTAAATTTAAAATTGTATAGCGTGTTTGGCAATGCCGATAGAGTGCCTAGTACGCCGCCAGAAGGTGCTGAGTGACCTAAAAGGGGTGACAGTTGCAAGATGATTAATATGACGCCAATCCCCGACATAAAGCCGGATATAACGCTGTAAGGCATTAAGGTTACGTATTTACCTAACTTAAGTGTACCGAGTATTATTTGAAAAGCACCGGCCATCATGACTACGGTGAATGACATGGCAACGCCAGTCTCAGGATATTTAGCCATCATACTGGTTAATATTGCCGTCATAATCACGGTCATAGGGCCAGTTGGTTCTGAAATTAGGGTTGAAGAACCGCCAAAAAGAGCGGCAAAAAGGCCAACCATAATCGCGCCCCAAAGTCCCGCTTCTGCGCCAGCTCCGGATGCGACACCAAAGGCTAACGCAAGTGGTAAAGAGATTATTGCAGTAGTAACACCACCAAAAATATCGCCTTTTAGGTCGATACTGTCAAAACGATTTCCAAGCATATTTACAACTACCTACATCAGAATGAAAAGACTGGATTATTTTAACAGAAGTTAAAAACCGTGAGTATATGGAAGCCTGCTGTTTAGTAAATAAGTTATTTATTGGTAAGAGGTGTTGATGTGTAAACTCGTTAAAAAAATACACTTAACGGGAAATGATATTATTAACCAGTTTGCTGTTTAGACAAAAACAAACATCTTACTTAAGTCGCTAAATATTTGAGTTAATTAATAGAGTTAATTAATAGAGTTAATTAATAGAGTTAATTAATAGAGTTAATTAAAAGCGCCATAGTAATGAAATTATTTCCTTAATCGATCATGCCTTATTAAGTCCGTTAGGTTATTGAGCGGTTCTGGTTTATGAAAGTGGAAACCTTGTAAATAGTCCACACCTATATCAATTAAGTAATCTGCTATGGCCTTTGAACCAACAAATTCAGCTACGGTTTGAATGCCTAATGTTTTACCTATGTCTGCCATTGATTTGACCATTGCTTGGTCAAGTGGGTCTTTATCTACGCTTCTTATAAAACTACCATCAATTTTAAGATAATTAACCGGTAGGTTTTTAAGATAGTTAAATGAAGATAAGCCAGCACCAAAGTCATCAAGGGCAAACTTAAAACCTTCTGCTCGTAATCGTTCGATAAACGCAGACGCTTTTGAAATGCTGCCTATTGCGGCCGTTTCAGTAATTTCAAAACAAATATCTGCCGGATTAATGTTAAATTCTTTTTGATAAATTTCGATCTCTTCGATGATCTCGGTTTTATCTATGGATTTACCGGATAAGTTGATAGCACATTTTACTTGATGATCAGCCAGTATTTTTCTTTGTTTATTTAACCATGCAAACGTGTGGCAAATGACCCAGGCGTCAATTTTGTGAATTAATCCATAACGTTCAGCCGCCGGTAAAAATGCATTAGGGGGTATGATTAATCCATCGTCTTCTTTCATGCGGATTAAAATTTCAAAGTGTAATGGCGGCTTTTGTCCTGCAATAGGTGCGGTAGAAGGGGTAATAAGTTGGAAGAACAGTTCAAACCCATTTTCTTGTGTAATAGCACCTTGCAAGCGTCCGGCCCAATGGGCGTCTCCACTTATCTGTTCAATTTCTGCATCTGTTTTTTTGAATACGGATACTTGGTTCTTACCTCGTTTTTTAGAGGTGTAACAGGCAGAGTCAGCTTGAATTAAAACGTCTTGCACGTTGGTTGTTTGTTCATTGATCTCGACAACGCCAACACTAGTGGTGACTCTAAATTCTTTTTTGTCTTGAATGTACTTGTACTCAGCTATTTTCTCTCTGATCTTTTCTGCTATTAACAAGCTTCGGTCAATAGGGCAGTCGTGTAATATGATGGCAAATTCGTCGCCGCCCAATCGGGCTAGGGTGTCTTGATGACGAATGGTTTCTTTCATTATATTACTGACGTCTTTTAATAAAGTGTCTCCTGCGGCATGGCCACAAATATCATTTACAAATTTAAACTCGTCTAAGTCGATAAAGATTAAGCTGTGTTCAATGTTGGAATGCGTTTGAACGTCATTCACTATTTGCTGCAATCGGATATCAAACTCACGACGATTAAACAGGTCGGTTAAAGGATCATGGGTTGCTTGATGGTTTAACTTTGACTGTATTTGTTGGGATTGAGTTATGTCTTGGAACACGATAACAATCCCCGAGAGTTTGTTGTCTTTATCAAAAATGGGGGAGGCGGTATAACGTATGGCGTATACATCGTCGCTGCGACTAAACAATAGTTGGCTTTTTTGGGTGATAATGGTTTTTTTATCTTGATTTATCAGCTTAATTAATTGGTCATTAGGGTGATCTGTGATTTTATCAACAGCACAAAATACTCTATGTAAAGGTTTGCCAAGTGCATCTTTATCTAACCAACCAGTAAGTTTGGCGGCGGTTCGGTTAATGTATTGAACGTTTCCGTTAGGTGAGGTTGAAATAACCCCATCGCCGATGGAGTCTAAGGTTTTCTTAGCCTTTTCTTTTTCTTGAAATAAGTCGTTCTCGGCTATTTTTTGTAACGTAATGTCGTGCACAAAACAGATAGTTTCACCTTGATTATGGCTACTCTCCGACGCAGTCATATTGAGAAATATAGGTTCTTTTGATGTTGTTAATTCCCCTTCGACTGAAACGGTTTCAATGGTGTCAAAAATAGCAACCCAAGGTAAGTGTGTAATATTAACTAGTTGTGGCAACGCTAATGCTTTTTGTCGATGAATTAATTGATTGAGTGGTAAAGGGAAATGATGGTTGTCGGTAATGCCAAAAATCGCTTTTGCTGCAGGGTTTGCATTAATGACATTTGCGTCTTTGTCTAACGTTAATATGCCAGCTTGAACGTCTTTAATAATGGTTTTTGTTTTTTGCACAGCATCTTCAGCACGTTCCATTAATTGATTATATTTTTGTGCGATTTGTCCTACTTCAGTGAAAGGTTCAACGGGTAAACGTTTGGATAAGTCTTTATCTACATTGGCATCATTTACAGTTAACAAAAAGTCGATTAAGTCGGTGCGCGCCCCATGTTCTGACACATTTAACCCTATCTCTTCTTGCTCGGGAGTGACTCGTAATCGGAAGAAGTAACGAGCGGTTTTTAATAAACACCAAGTCAGTGTAAACGTCCAAACTGCACAGGCTATAATCCCAATTAATTGTGCTTGTAACTGTTCCCAACGGCTCAGTCCAGTACCTAACAGGGATAGATCAGCAAATATGGCTACTGCTAACGTACCCCATATTCCAGCAAATAAATGAGCCGGGATCGCGTCAATGGCATCATCAATTTTATAACGTGCTAATAACGCCGAACCATAATAAACAATTACACCACCCACAGCGCCAATAACTATGGCGGCAGGTTGTCCAACGGCATGACAGCCAGCTGTAATAGATACCAATCCTGCGATTATACCGTTAAGAGGCGCAACGCTGGTTTGCACATACTGATTTTTAGCAAAGATGCTGAGTAAATAACTGCTAATGCCTCCAGCCATTGCGGCCATAATAGTGTTGACTATGATCGTCGGCACTAAGTTGTTGAATTCTAAAGTACTGCCGGCATTAAATCCTATCCAGCCTATGATAAACAAGATAATAGCTAAGGTAGCTAAAGTAAGGTTACTGGCGGATATATGTTGGCGTCCTTTTTCAAACACTCCGGTTCTTGGACCAATAATTAATATGGCAGCCAGTGATGCCCAACCACCTAAACTATGCACCACAGTGGAACCTGCAAAATCAACAAAACCAATACGGCCTAAATAACCTTGCTCACCACCTAAAGCTCCGCCCCAGGTTAAATGGGTAAAGATAGGATATATAAGGGCTGCGACAATCACTGCGATAAATATATAGGCCGAGAATCGAGTTCTTTCTGCAATAGCACCAGAGACGATAGTGATCGCTGTGGCGCAAAACATAGCTTGGAATAAGAAAAAGCTGCCCAATTCTGGTGAGTTTTCATCTATGGTAACAAAGAAATAATTAGTGCCTAATGTACCGCTCCATGAGTCACCAAAAGAAAGCCCAAACCCTACAGCCCACCAAACCATGAAGGTGACGACTAAATCGGCTAAGTTTTTCATGGCAACATTGATTGAATTTTTAGTTCTGGTCAGCCCCGATTCAAAACAAAGAAAGCCCGCTTGCATGATAAGCACCAAAATGGTGCCAAACATTAGCCATAATGTATCAATTGTCACTGTAACTCCTTTTGCTAAATAGACGTTAAAAACTATCTAACTAAAATACAATTTATTGATTTATATATATTTATTTTCATTCTATCAATGCTAAATATAATTAAAAAGGTGAGGGTTAAACATCTAAAGAGCAATAAACTTGCCATCAAGTAATATGTGAATTTTTATGTTAATTAAAGGACTAAAAAGGTGAGTGTAATTGGGTAAATTAATCAATGCCAATAAGTGGTCAAAATAACCAACTTGTGGTTTTTGTAATTGAGCGAAAAGCAGTTTGAATTTGCTAGTTGATGTTAAGTTATTGTAATTGTTATATAAAATATATTGGCATCGCGGTTGCAATTCCATATGTAACTTAACAAGAGGATGACAATTATGAACACTTTCACAAAAACTATTACAACTATCGCTTTAACTTTATCAACAATCGGCATGGCAAACGCAGCTAATCGAGTTGTTGCCGCAGACGACTCAGTAACCAGTAAATTATGTGTTGTTGCCGCTCAAGGTAGTCGTGTTGAATTACACAATGCTATTAAAGAGTCGGGATTAAGCAAAAAATATATTGCTCAAAATGTAAATTGTAATGACCAAAGTATTTTAGAATTTGTACAAACACATTCTGACTCACCAGAAAAAATCCACAATGTATTAACCAATGGTCGTTACAATACTAATGTTAACATTACTGATTTAGCATCAAACTAAGACTAATTCGTAATACAAATTAGACATTAAATTAAAGCAGCTTAGGCTGCTTTTTTTTGTGCTTATGTTTGTCGTTTTAAGTGAGCTTGTAACCGTTAAGTCTGATGCAGGGTGCTGATTTTTGAATAAACAGAGATGACGAAAGCTTCTATTTAACTTTTATCAGACACGGCTATTTTATTTTTATAGTTCAAATATATAAATCCATACCACTGTAAAAATTAATGATGTTTGCTAGTATCAAGCTATAGGAACCGTTATTTGGTGTGTTCTTAATCTCGTTTAATTGGAGCAGTTTGAATGAATTTAACCTTAGTGCCAAATCATATTAAGTTTTTATTAGCTTTGGTTGCACTAGGTGTATGGGGTGAACCTTGTTACAGCCAGGATAAAAATGAACCTTATATTATTAGTTATGTTGAACATGACGGTATCATTAACTATTACGTTCCCTTATTAAAAAAAGCCTACAAAAAATTAGGCATCACGCCTGAGTTTTCCCAAATCAACGATCAAAGAGCGTTAAGGTTACTCAATGATGGTGTGATTGATGCCGATACTGCTAAATCTCTCGAAAGTATTGATAGTTATGACGCTATTACATATTTACCTACCCCAATTAGCCGCATTGAAGTATTCCTGATTTGTCAGAATAACGAGGTTTGTGATCTTTCACTGCTCGCTAACCCAGAAAAAAGTATGGCCCTTATTGGTGCTAATGAGTTTTATTCGGAGTTATTAACCGATAGCGAAATTAAACAAGTTGAACTGGTTAGCTTTGATACTCTGTTCAAAATATTTGATCAAGTAAAAGTAGATGCGGCGATTATCGTATTAGATGCCTATACAAAGTCGAAACTCCTAAAATACCCCAATCACTTTTTGATCCAAGAAAAGTTAGGCTTCCACCTAATAAACCAAAAACATAAAGCATTGATCTTACCCTTAGAGAAAGCGATTGCCGAAGTGTTGGCCGAGGGGAATTTTGCTATAAAGCAGTAAAACTTAATTATTATAGTGCTTGTTTGAGTATCGAGTTCAATAGTCTATTGTAGATTATTTTATAACAAGCTCTGGTCTAAACTAGGCACGCAAAGTAACGCCAGACGCGCCGTATTTAATAGAATTAGTATTACGCCCAGCAGAGCGCGAGGATGATTTGGATAAATTTGCTTATGGTTATCAATGGTGGGAGCTATTGAATGTGACCCATATTTCTTAGTTATTGTTATATATGGGCAGTGTATTTACATCAACTGAAAAGCCAATGTAGTGCCCGTGGAGCAATGTTTAGATAGCAATTTTTAGTTCATTACTAATTAAACGTTTGTTTAATCAGCCAGCGGAAAAAACCAAATTGACTGGGGAGGTAAAACAAGTATTCGGGATGCCATTGTACACCAATAATATTGCGGTTAATGTCTTGCTCACCATTGTTTGTCTCAACTGCTTGTACAATTTGATCACGGTCTTTACCTACCACACGTAAACAGGTTGCGACATTATTAATTGCTTGGTGATGCAAACTGTTCACCCATATTTTCTGTTTGCCGCAAATGTTATAAACCACCGAATCTGTGTTGAGATAAACTTGTTTAGTGGGTAACAGGCCCGGGCGGTTATACGTGAGGTGACGAATAGTTCTTAAGTCATCGTGTAAATCGCCATCAAGTACTACGTTAATTAATTGTGCACCGCGACAGATGCCTAACAGTGGTTTATGTTCGGCAATGGCTTTTTGAATCCATTGTATTTCTAATTTGTCCCGAGCTGGATCGGATTTTACCTTGGCTTTTATATCACCGCCGTAATGTTCTGGGCTAATGTCACTGCCACCACTTATAATAAGAGCGTCGAATTGCTCATTAATGGGTTGGTGCCTTGTGGTAATTCGCATAGGCACACCACCAGATAAGCGAATGGCCAATGAAATACACCACCAACTTGGTGTCCACCGCCTAGCGTTACCTGTTACGCCAATTCTTGGTCTTTTAGCCATGCGTCAATATACTCAGTCCACGCTTTGCGGCGACCGCCAAACCAGCTGGATTTTTGTGAAACAAATGCCTCGCAAAGTTGGTTTAACCCGTGTTCATTGTTGGCTAATGTTTCAACTACAAGCCAAAGTTCCCAAACTTGCTGCAAAGACCAGTTGGGATCATCAATTAAACAGTTAGGTAAACGATAGTGAAAAGCGGGGCGGGCTTTTATTTTTGGATCGTCAACCACCGAAAAAACCCGTTCTTGGTTAATCTCGGCTAGCATAGGTAGCATGTCTAACGCGCGGTTTCGAGTTGGGTTATGAGCTAAATAATCGTCAAACAAGGTATCCATATCGACAGTCGTTTTAGACATTATTTCCAACAAGTATTCTTCTGAAAAAAGGTCAATGTAGGGACTCAGTTTTCGACTGAAATTAACTTCGTTAGACTCGACCAACCACCATTGTAATAAGCCAAACGCACGTAGGTAATTGTGAATTAGGGTGGGTTCCAGTACAGTTATTTCAGTGTTGATGTGCACGCCATAAGCGGCAATAGGTGACTCTTCTGTTCCTTGTGCGCCTGCTTCACGCAACTGTTCAATTAAAGTTGATAGCTTGTCTAGCGAAGCAACCTCTATAGGCGGACACACGATTTCCATCGGAACTAACCATTCAGAAGCCTGTGCTAATTGCGATAACCATTCAGGTGTTTGGTCATTATTATTGTCTTCGGACGCTTTACGTTTAAGGAAGTTCCAGTCTAGTTCTATATTAAATTCACCTAACTCGGGTACGTTAAGTATTTGCTCGGCGACGGAACCTTGACCAAACTCTCCGCCCAAACATTGTTTCATAACAGATTGAGTTTTGTTAAAACTTAGATTTGAGAACTCAACTTCAAAGCCAACTCGTCGTGGTTTACCAGCTTTCGTGTTTTTGGTGGGCAATGATTGAAACGTTTGTGTCATCTTTCCTCCTTGCATTTACCGAACTGCTAACCAATTGAATTTTTGGTTACTAGGTGGTGATAAAACGTTAGATGCAATTGCAAAATAGCAAGGCTACCTTGATATTACAGTTTTGTTTTAATTAAGAAAATACGATTAAACACTCTGTCAGGAATAGATTAAAAATACAAGTTAGATCCGATTAACTGAATAACATTAGAGTGTAGTTTTAGTTACAGCTAAGTTTACGCCAATCGGTTACGGTTGAATTGGTGATACCTAGACGTTGGTAAATATCTTCTATCTTTCCTTGGCTAGCTAATGTGATTAAGCCTTGTTTTAATGCTTTATAAAGTAGCTGTCCTTGTTCTGTTTTGGTATTTACAGCAAAACTCAAGGCGTCGTTAAAAGAGATCTTAATCCCCTCTATTGGGTAGAGGCTAGTACCAAATACCGTGCGTTTCATATCGGGCTCGGCATTGAAGGTCAGTGGCACAAAATCAGCTCTACCTAATTCCAAAATTTTAAACATTTGTTCGTATTGATTCACATGCAATAAATTTAGGCCAGAACAACTAAGTGCAGTCCAATCTAACTGCCAATTTTGGTTTGCAACCGCGATATATTTTGCAGGTTCAAATAGCTTGCCTTTTAACTTATCTCGCAGTAATTGAGTAGTGTACAAGCCTTTGCTAAATTGATTGTTTGACAATAAGTTTGGCGACCCTTGTAGTTTGAATTTTTCTATTTCGTTGTGCCAAACACCATAACTAGAGGCTAGTACATCGTTTTTTTGTATCGCTTGTAAGGCTCGTATTGAAATTGGATAGGGGACAAGTTCAAGTGTTTCTTGGTAACCTGCCAATTTTAGCGCATTACAAAAAATTATATACTCTGCGAGCATTTGATTGTCATCGAATTGGAAAGAATCTATCGAAGGGCAGGCGTTTTTTAGAGTATAAGGGTAAATTGTTGAATAATGATCTTTAAATACAGCAATTTTTATCGTGCTAGCAAAGCTAAATTGAATCACAAAGCCTAACGATATAATTAAGAGTGTTATAAGTCTTTTGGTGTTTTGCATTTAATCAACTTAGGGCGAATAACGTAATATAAATTATACAGCCTTTCATTTATCGTACAATCTCACTTGTTGATATTTAATTCTAGGTTAACGATGGGGAGCGGGTGAACGTAATGTTAAGGTTACAGTTACAGGTATATATTTTACAAACCTAACCCGCAAGTTAAACAGCCAAAGTCTCATCCAATAAAGCAAAGGATTTTAGCCAATCATTATGACCTCAGCGTCATCGTCACCATCACAATGCCATGGTCAGTACTTTCACCATCATGTTCAAATACAGGGTTGATTAGTTGTTTGTCGTAGGTTGTGTAGTTGCTGACTTGATAAAGGCTATTGTGGTGACTCGCATCAAATTCACTAGATAATAATATGTAATCCAATACCGAGCCTTTACCATTAAAATAATGGGTTGGGGCTCGTTGTGGCGCTTTTTGTAATTGTTCATTGATATCATCTGAGTCTGGGCTTTGCTTTATCTCATTCATATAAACGTTATTAAACAAATTCCAAGCGTCGTTTAAACAGTATTTAGCAAGGTAGGTGTTTTGGTCAAAGGCCGAAACAAACCTTAGGTTATCGATGAGTAAGTGGCTTAATACACCGTCATGTAAAGTATTATTAAAATCGCCCATTAAAATCATAGGGTAACCGGTGGCCTGACGTCGTTCTATCATATCAACCATTAACAACGTTGCTTCGTTACCACGTTGTACAGTTGAGCCCCAGCCACCTGCAATTTGTGCTTTTAAGTTTTCGATTATGACTTGTTCTGGTGATAAATTGGAATTACTGTCATCAAACTCTATCATTGAGCGCTTAGATTTAAAGTGCACTACATAACAGTCGCAACAGCCTAAATGAGGAATCTCTATGTTTGCTCTTAATACTTTACGGCTAAAAGAAAATTCAGTATCTACGCCAAGAGCTTGAACTAAATCGACATTAGGCTCTACGGCCACCACGTCTTTAATCGGATAACGTGATGCAATGGCCACAACAGGCCGACGGTAAATGAAGTCATCGATGACTTCTGGCTCATCAACAACGGCAAAATAATCGTAACCTTGTTGTTTAACGAGCTGCTTTAATGACTTAGTGCTGAATACTTCTTGAAAGCCAATAATATCAGGCTGATATTCGGTCAAGTAGTTACTGATCCAGTTTTGTTTTTTCTGCCATTGCTCAGCACTATATATACGCTCAAATTCATAATAAGCATTAGGCGGTTCAAGGTAATTAAACAAGTTGAACGTGGCAATTTTGAGTTGCAAGTTTGATGTTGCTTGATAGGAGGATAAGTGCTTGATGAGTTTATATCTCTTTGGGTAAATATGATTAATGTCTCACCATTAAAAGTATACCTTAAGCCAATATTGTTTAAAAATTAATATCGCTGGGATAATAAACACTTCCGTTAATTTAGTTTTCAGTGCTGACGGACACTAGTGTTCTAAGGTAGGATACCAAGTTCAATAATACAGTCCCTATTCCTCAAGAGTTAATAATATATAACGTATGTTAAATACTTCGCCTTTAGTACAATACCAAAATCTAGTTAGCTCAAAACAGATACGTTTTGACGATTCCCAGCAACAGGCGGTGGAGTTGTTACAGCAACTTTATTTAGATTTACAGCAAACAAACGTTCGTGGTCGAACATTAAAAGGCATTTACTTATGGGGCAAAGTAGGACGCGGCAAAACGTTTTTGATGGACTTATTTGTAACCAGCTTGCCAAACTCTATATGCAGAAGACAACATTTTCATCATTTTATGCAAGATGTACATCAGCAATTAAAAGCCTTTTCAGGTAAACCTGATCCATTAAAATTAATAGCCAAGCAGTTTAGTCAGCAATACAAAGTACTGTGCTTTGACGAGTTTTTTGTTTCTGATATTGGCGATGCCATGTTGTTAGGTAACTTGTTGCAATACTTGTTTGCGCTGGACATAGTGGTGGTGAGTACCAGTAATTGTGCTCCTAATGAGTTATACAAAAATGGCTTGCAACGACAACGGTTTTTACCTGCAATTGCCGCAATAGAACAACATACACAAGTATTACATTTGTCTGGCAAGCAAGACCACAGACACCGTTCGTTAACCTTTGAGCAAAACTACTTTGCACTCCCTAGTTTGGAATTAACTAATGGGAGCAATGAGCAGATATCCTTGCACCAGAAGTTACTTAGCAGATTTAACTTAATGCCATTAGATCAAACTAATCAAAAGTCTAAAAGTAAGATTGATCTTAAAATCAACATATTAGGCCGACCCATCACTTTCATCGCTAAAAATACAGAACATGCTAATTGTGTCATTTGTTTTGAATTTGCCGAGCTATGCCAAGGGCCTCGTAGCCATTTTGATTACGTTGAAATTGCCAAACAATTTAACACTATCTTGTTATTTAATGTTCCGCCTATGAGTGGTCAAGCCTACGAAAGAATAAAAGCCAGAGGCACAGAAGATAATGGTTCTAACATTAATGTATCCGCAGGAGAGACCGGTGAGCGTGAAGTTGTGTTAGCACCAATGGATGATGCCGCTAGACGATTTATCGCATTAGTTGATGAATGTTACGACTGTCATATAAATTTAGTTATCACCGCTTTTGTGCCACAAAACGAGCTTTATAATAGTGGCACATTAATGTTTGAATTTGAACGGACTAAAAGCCGATTAGTGGAAATGGCATCGTTGGAATACTTAGCCAAAAAAACAACGATAAACGTGAGTTGATGCTTATTTGCCCTGTTTATTTAAATTCGTACCTAATCAATTAAAATACTTTTTTTCACCACACATTATTATGTTGATTTACATAGGTTTAAAACTCCATCCTGCCCCCTTAAAATCGACATTTAACGCCTAGTTAGAACTTCAAAAACAACCCTATTTATGGGCTTGATTGTTGATATTTTGCAATGTTAGTCTTGCCTCGAAATTTACTAGTAGGCCACTTTAGGACACTGAATGATCAGTAATCAAACCTTTCAAGAACATGACTTTTCAAAACAAGACTTGCAAGAGTCAACCTTTGAAAATTGTCATTTTTATCATTGTGACTTCAGCCATGCAGATTTAAGAGATGCAAAGTTTATTAATTGTAAATTTATTGAAAGTGGCGACAGTCTCGGTTGCCAATTTAAATACGCGGATATGCGTGATGTTAGTTTTAACTCTTGCAAGTTAGGAATGGCAAACTTTCTGGGCGCTAATGGTTTTGGTGCTGAGTTCAGGGAGTGTGATTTACAAGGAGCTAGCTTTGTAAAAACCAGTTTTGTGAATCAAATATCCCGTCAAAGTTATTTTTGTTCAGTTTATATAACGGGCTGTAATTTGGCTTATAGCGACTTTGAGCGACAATGTATTGAAAAGTGTGACTTATTTGAAAATCGTTGGACGGGGGCTAACTTGCAAAATGCATCGTTTAAAGGTTCGGACTTAAGTAGAGGTGTGTTTTCACCGGACAGTTGGCGACAGTTTAATATGGAGTATTGTGATTTAACTAACTGTGAATTAAATGGTTTGGATATCCGTCGTGTTAACTTAAATGGCGTGAAGATTTGCGACTGGCAGCAAGAACAATTGTTTGAACCGTTAGGGATCATTGTACTGCCAAATTAATAAACTAAGCGTACTTTTGCTAAACCATTATTTAATTTTCTAGAAATAAATAATGGTTAACTTGATATTTCACAACAGCGCACTCATTTCAGTACAAAACATATCACTTAAGTTCATTATGTTACCTTTTCTATCACTCATCGTTATTGCAGTTTTACTTATTGGTTATATTGTCGCTAAACCATCGTGGCGTGAATATCAGCGTGATAAGGTAAGGAAACTACCTTTTAAGAAAGGCTGGCGCGTTATTATTCAACAACGTATGCCTTATTTTAGGCAAATGCCTGCGGATTTACAGTTACAACTTAAACAACATATTCAAGTGTTTTTGGCAGAGAAAAAATTTGTCGGTTGCAATGGCGTTGAAATTACAGATGAAATAAAAATAACCGTAGCAGCGCAAGCCTGTTTGTTATTGCTTAACCGTAAAACGGATTATTACCCCAAATTACATACCATATTGATTTACCCGAGTGCCTTTATTAAAGAGCAACAAAGTATGCACGCTGGTGGCGTATTACATCATCAAAGAGTGACGTTAGCGGGGGAATCGTGGGATTCAGGAACCGTGGTATTGTCTTGGCAAGATACAATTGACGGTGCTGATATTCCAGATGATGGTCATAATGTGGTTATCCATGAATTTGCCCATCAGTTAGATCAAGAAAAGGGCAGTGCTAACGGTGCGCCAATATTAGGCAAAGATCAGAATTATAAAGATTGGTCAGATGTTTTTTCTAGTCAGTATGAATTGTTAAGAAAACAGAAAAAAAGCGGAATACCGTCATTGTTTGATTATTATGGCGCGACAAATCCGGCTGAGTTTTTTGCAGTAACCAGTGAAGTGTTTTTTGAACAAGCACATAAGTTCCATCAACATTATCCAATGTTATACCAACAACTAAAGTTGTATTACAAAGTTGATCCTATTTATTGGTAAGTAAGGCCGTTAGAACTTAGTTTAATCGGCAGAGATAATAGGTTAATGTTAAAAGCAAAAATCGCCTATATATAATAAAGCTATGGTTGATCAATAACTTATGCTGTTTGGAGTAAAACTTTTAATGAAAATGGTCTTTAAATTTATATTGTTGTGTGCAACGTTATTAGTATCTACTTCCAATGTATTAGCCTTTGATGAAAAACAGAATGAACAAATAACTAAAATTATCAATGCTTTTAAAGTTCAAGATAAAGCGCTTATTTCAACGTTAATAACTTTTCCTTTAAGTCGTCAAACTCCTGTTCCTGCCATCAATAATCAACAAGAATTAGTTAATCGATTTGATGAAGTGTTTGATCAAAACTTAATAAATCTAATCGCTAACTCTGACGTTGAAATGACTGGCAAGCTATGGGCTGGCGCGGCATTATGTTTCTTAATGGTAAGTTGTGGTTAGATGGAGGAAAGATCAGAGGTATAAATCATCAGACGGCAAAACAAATACATTTAAAACAAACTTTAGTTGAACAGCAAAAGCTAACTTTACATGAAAGTTTGAGAAACTATAAACAGCCGATATTGCAATGGGAAACGACTAAATTTCGTGTTCGAATTGATGATTTAGGTGAAACAAAGTTTAGATATGCTTCTTGGCGTTTGGATAAGTCAATCAGTGATAAACCCGATCTGGTTTTATTGAATGGTAAACGGGACTTTGCTGGTAGTGGTGGCAATCATTATTATTCTTTCATCAATGGCAAGTATACTTATCGTTGTGACGTGATTGTTTTGGGCACAAGTAAAAGTCCAGCAGGAAGACTTTCTGTTATTAAAGATCAACAAATATTGTTAACGGATGATGTTGTTGAAGTACTGAAATAAATATTGGAGTTCAAATGAAATTAGGTGCATTTTCAGTGAGTTTAGCGGTTAAAGATATTGAACAATCAAAGCTGTTTTATCAAAAACTAGGTTTTGAAATAATTGGTGGTGATCAAACTCAGAACTGGTTAATCATGAGGAGCGGCGAATATACCATTGGTTTATTTCAGGGGATGTTTGACAGTAATATCCTGACGTTTAATCCCGGTTGGGACCAAAGCGGTAAAAAGCTTGAATCATTTACAGACATTAGACAGTTATTAAAGGAATTTGAAGCTCAAGGTGTTGAGATCACACATAAGTCAATAACCGGAGATTCTGGACCTTCAAGTTTTTCTATTAAAGATCCAGACGGTAATGCCATTCTTATTGATCAACATGTGTAACTAATTTAAATATAGCGCCAGAATTGGATTTAATTTACTGGCGTTGTTAGCTAGCCTTTATTCACTTTTGCTTATTTCGTTTTTATTCATCAGCCAAACCCCAGCAATAACAACCCCAAAAAACATGATATGCAGCCATAACTTTGGCCCAATCTCGGTATTTAAAGCAGACAAGGTACTTAAGTCTGGAAACTGTAAGCTGGTGATAAGCTTGACAACAAATTCATTTGCGGGCGTCGCAGTTAACGTTGTTATCCAGCCTAAAGCAAAAACTTGTGTGATGTTGACTAGCCAAGTGCGGTTAATGTTAAAAATAATGGTGGAGAGCAGAGCGTAAAACACAGAAACACTCATATGCACTAACCATGATAATAATAATGCCGTCGAGGCATCGTATTCACCAAGTTTAACGTATGCCGCAGCATGTCTTGAGGTTAAGGTTAACATCCCAAATAAAGGTTGAATGAAAATGAATGCAACACTGGCGAAAAGCCCAACGATTAAGGCGGTTAAAATAACTTTTTGATTGATAACTTTTTTCATTTAATGGGTCTACTGGTTAGATGAATAATTATTACGGGGAAGCTTACGTTCCCCCACTGGTATTGGTTAATTTACTAACGTAAAGTGGTTATTGTTGACTAAGTTTACTTGCTAACTGTTCTAGATTTTGAACAACAATATCCGGCTTCACTCCCCAAGGATCAAACACGTCACAGTCATTACGTTTAACCCAAGCGCTCTGCAGTCCAAATGCTTTAGCACCAATCACATCAAAAGAATTACTGGAGATAAGCCAAGTTACTTCGGATGTGGAATCAGATTGTGTTAATAAATATTGGTAAATGTCTGGATTTGGTTTAAATGTTTTTATTTCGTCAGCACTGACGATTTGTGCAAAGTATTTGTCTAAACCTGCGGAAACTAATAAACCTTTTACAGAGTTATAAGTCCCATTTGAAAATGCGATTAACTTATGGTCTTTCATCAATATTGATAAACCGTGGGCAACGTCGTTATAGGCAGGTAAGGTTTTATAAATATCAAGCAGTTGCTGCTGTTGCTGTGTTGTCAGCGACGTTTTTAAATACGCACAAGTAAAAATTAAAGACTCTTTGGTACATACCGTAAAATCCTCAAAACATTTCATTAACCCGCGACGAAACGAATATTCTAATTGTTTAGCTCGCCATGTATCAGCAAAACGCTGAGCCCTCTCAACCCTTTGGTTTTTATCAAATCCGTCCACTTGATCAACTAACATGGTTTCTAGTAGAGCAGTCACACCGTTGGTGTCTATTAACGTTCCGTATACATCAAAGGCTAATGTTTTTTTCATAATGAGTCCCTGTAATTTTTTACTAAACACCTTCTTTTACATCGGAAAGTATTTTATTTATTTTGCTATTGACAGAATTGTACTAGTCAGTACAATTCCGGTCAAGATAAGTTGTACTAGTTAGTACATTATTAATTTACCGGAGAATAAAATGACTACTTTAACCATTCATACTATTGAATCAGCACCTGAGTTAAGCAAACCAATTTTAGAAAAATCAGTTAAAACTAATGGCATGTTACCTAATTTACATGGTGTATTAGCTGGTGCGCCAGGCATTTTACAAGCATACCAAAACTTACATGAACAGTTTGTTAACTCGTCGTTTGATGCTGAAGAGTTAACGGTAGTATGGCAGACAATCAATGTAGAACACGGTTGTACTTATTGTGTTCCTGCCCATACTGCGATAGCTCATTCAATGAAAGTTGACCCTGAATTAACAGAAGCATTGCGTAATGATGGTTTGTTAACCACGCCAAAATTACAAGCATTACAAGATATGACGTTATCTATTGTTCGTAATCGTGGTCATGTAACTAATGAAGAATTGTCTGCGTTTTATGCTGCTGGTTACGGTGAACAACAAGTATTAGAGATTATTCTTGGTCTGTCACAAAAAGTGATCAGTAATTATACCAACCATATTGCTAATACGCCTGTTGATGCACCATTCCAACCTTTCGCATGGAATAAATCAGCGTAATTAATTTTAGCTAATTTAATTGATATTTTTTAAAATGGCTGGGTTAATAACCCGGTCTTTTTTATATGCCGTATATTAATTTATCTCTAATTATTTGATTAACTTATGAAACTAGGTAACATATTAAGTACTAACTTAATCTGGTTATCAACGTTATTGACAGGTTCTTTGTGATATTAAACTTATCTAAAACATTAATGGTATTGTTTATTTGTTTGGCCTTTATTGGTCAAGTGATGGCGTCTACCGTTATGTCTTATAATATGATGAGTATGCAAGGAATGAGTCACGATCGCCAAATGTCACAATCAGTTCAACATGATATGCCAATGATGGATCATTCATCACATACTATGTCTGATACAGTAAAAGTAAGTGATTCAAATTCAGATAATGGCGATTGTTGCCCTAGTATGTGTAAGTGTTTTACTGGTGGTTGTTCTAATATCGCCACGTTAACGAAAGATATTAATACTGTTGTTTTTACTGAATTTTCATCAAAGATACATTACATTTCAAATCTGGCCTTTAGCCTACAACAAACATCGTTATACCGACCTCCCATTATTAGCTAATACAGAATAAGTGTGTCCAAAATTCGGCTCATTTAAAAGAATATATTCTGTTTTAGGTTCTCTGATCTTTAAATCAAGCAAAGTTAATGCGTCATTAATTTAAAGATTAAAATTAACCTATTCAATCCATTAATCATTGAAGTCCCTTTGGGGTGGTTATGTTTTCGAATAAAAGTAATGTAAACATTGTATTTGTTTCTGCGTTGATCAGTTTGGCGGTTAACGCGACGGATACATCAATCACAAATGTTCATGCCTTAACAATTGAACAAGCAATTAAAACAGCACAAACAATCGATCCTTGGTTAGCTGGCAATATGCATCAACAACAAGCGCTTGAATCAATGGCTCAAGCCTCAGGTTCGTTACCTGATCCTAGTGTATCTATGACTTTGGCTAATTTACCAATGGATGGTTTTGATTTTTCACAGGAAGCCATGACTCAAGTTAAAATTGGCTTAACTCAAGTGTTTCCTCGAGGCGATTCGTTAGCGCTAAAAAGTAAGAGATTTAAGCGTCAAAGTGAAGCCTTTCCTTTTCAACGGTTGGACCGTAAAGCCAAAATTGCGCTGACGGTTGGCAGCCTGTGGTTAGATGGGTATAGAGTACAAAAGAGCATTTCGTTAATAGAACAAAATAGAGCTCTGTTTGAACAATTAGCCGATGTGGCAGAAGCCAGTTACTCATCGGCACTAGGTAAAACGCGTCAACAAGACATCGTTAGAGCGCAATTAGAATTAAGCCGGTTAGACGAACGGCTAGATATACTTCGCCAGCAAAAACACCAATTTGAAGGCTTGTTATCTAAGTGGTTAGTTGATTTTGATGGTCAATATCAATCGTCTAAGTACTTTGAGGAAACTTATGATGTCATTTTAAATGGTATCGATTTTGGCGAACGGTTACCTCAAATTGAATTACAAATTCCATCGAATGAACCTCATAAATTGCCTGACCTGAATAGGCTTACATCAAGCCGTTTGATTAATATATTTAACGCTCATCCTGGGGTTATCGCTATCGATAAAAAAGTCAGTGCCAGCAAAACTGGTATTTTCATAGCGCAGCAACAGTATCATCCACAATGGGGCGTAAATGCGAGTTACGGTTACCGAGATGATGCCCCGTCGGGCATAGAACGTTCTGATTTCTTTTCAATCGGTGTCACGTTTGATTTACCGCTATTTACTGACAATAAACAGGATAAGGAAGTAGATGCTGCAATATCTAAAACTGAAGCGGTCAAAACTGAAAAGTTAATATTACTCAAGCAACACCTTTCAGCCTATACAACAGCCATTGGGCGACTGGGGGGCATTAAACGCCGACAAGCATTGTACAAGTCTAAATTACTGCCACAAATACATGATCATGCAGAAGCCACATTGTCAGCATACACCCATGATGACGGGGATTTTTCTGATGTCGTCCGTTCACGAATTGCTTTATTAAATACGGTTATTGATGAATTAAATTTAAACGTTGAGCAGCAACAATTACACCTTGAATTAAATTACTTATTTATTGGTAACTCTTATTCAATCAGCAGTGACTTCGTTCCAATGGAAGCCTCAGTAATGACCACGTTAAACAAAAATGACGATGGCCGTGTTACAGAATTAAATGTTACTAACCGTGGTCAATTTGGGTCGGTAAAGGGAGATAACTAATGAATCCAGTTGAAGATAAAATAAATAAACATAAAGCGGAGCAGAATCCTAGCCGTCCAATAATGTCACTGGTAATGGCAGCATTAACCGGCTGTGTATTAACGGTTGCAGTTTATAGCTGGTTTATACCTAAGGTAACCGATGCCGAAATAACTCAAAGTGTTAAAGATAAACCTTTGTATTGGGTTGCGCCTATGGATGCAAATTATCGACGAGATAAACCCGGTAAATCCCCTATGGGAATGGATTTAGTTCCAGTATTTGATGATGTTTTAAGTAAAACTAATAATGGAAATGGCGCTGATGAAGGCGTTGGTACTATTAGAATCGCAGCGAATGTTGTTAATAATTTAGGTGTTCGTACCGCTAAAGTCAGTTATAAGTCGTTAAAAACTGAAATAACCACAGTTGGATATATTACCTACGATGAAGACAAGTTAGTGCATATTCATCCAAGAGTGCAAGGCTGGATCGAAAAGTTACATGTTAAAACGGTGGGCGACCCGGTCAAAAAAGGCCAAGCATTATATGAGATATATTCTCCGGAGTTGGTCAATGCGCAAGAAGAGTTTTTATTGGCGTTAGAGCGAGATAATGATCGTTTGATCTATGCCGCTCAAAATCGATTGGTGGCACTACAAATACCAAAGTCGACGATAAACGAACTTAAAAAAACGCAACAAGTGCAACAACGGATTATCTTTTATGCTCCACAAAATGGCGTTGTTGAAAACTTAAAGATTCGGGAAGGTTTTTTTGTAAAACCCGGATCAACCATAATGTCTATTGGCGATTTATCGGAGGTTTGGGTTGAAGGTGAATTATTTGAGCGCCAAGCTGGGCAAGTAAAAACCGGTACTGCGGTTACCATGACGTTAGATTATCTGCCAGGTCAGGCTTGGCAAGGGCAAGTGGATTACATTTACCCTATGTTGGATCCGAACACACGTACCGTTAAAGTTCGATTACGCTTTAATAATGAAAAGGGATACTTTAAACCCAATATGTTTGCTCAGTTAGTACTGCATACACAAGGGGATGATAATACCTTACTGATCCCAAGAGAGGCTTTGATTAGAACCGGTACTCAAGACCGAGTCGTGCTGGCATTAGGGGAAGGCAGTTACAAATCAATAGCGGTGAAAGTGGGACGGTATGACAGTGAAAACGTTGAGATTTTGGCTGGGTTAAACGATGGTGAATATGTGGTGAGTTCGGCTCAGTTTTTACTAGATTCAGAGTCGAGCAAGTCATCTGATTTTAAACGTATGGAAAAAATGAGTACAAGTAAGGACGAAAGTACTAAAGATCAAAAGCCAGACACCGCAACAGTCAAAGGCAAGGTTAATTCATTAATGGCCGAACATGGCATGATCAATATTAGTCGAGATGCCATTAAAAAATGGGGCAGGCCCGCTGCAACCTTAGACTTTATCGCGGATGAAGATGTCAGCTTAATTGGCATTAACGTTAATGATGAAGTTGAATTTACCTTTGAAATACATGACGGTAATTTTGTCATTACCAGCATAACGACATTAACTCCTGACATGTTTAATAACAAATCAGAAGTTCATCCGTCGTCTGTTGATCACTCAAACCATTAATTTAGGAGTTAAAAAATGATTGCTTCTATTATTCGTTGGTCGGTGATGAACCGTTTCTTTGTATTGTTAGCCACTTTTTTGTTAGTGGGGGCTGGTATTTATTCGGTAAATAAAACGCCAATTGATGCCTTGCCAGACTTGTCCGATGTACAGGTAATAATTAAGACCAATTATGCCGGGCAAGCACCACAAGTCGTTGAAGAACAAGTTACCTATCCACTGACAACAGCCATGTTATCAGTGCCAGGGGCGGTTACGGTACGTGGTTATTCTTTTTTTGGCGATTCGTATGTTTATGTCATTTTTGATGAAGATACGGACTTGTATTGGGCTCGCTCACGGGTGCTGGAATATTTATCCCAAGTCACTCCCAACTTACCAACCAATGCCAGACCGCAATTAGGCCCTGATGCAACTGGAGTTGGTTGGGTATATTTATATGCCTTGGTCGATAAAACCGGACAACATGATTTAAGCCAATTACGAAGTATACAAGATTGGTTTTTAAAATATGAATTACAAACGGTGCCAGGTGTATCGGAGGTTTCAGTACTTGGAGGCATGGTTAAACAATACCAAGTCAGAATTAATCCCGATAAATTAAGGGCTTTCGGTATTCCTTTATCCCATATTCAAATGGCGATCAAACAAGGCAATCAAGAAATAGGGGCATCCGTAATCGAGATGGCCGAAGCCGAATATATGGTCAGAGCGACTGGTTATATAAAAAGTGTTGATGATTTGGAAAATATACCACTTGGCGTTAATGAAAATGGTACGCCTTTATTATTAAAAGATGTGGCTGATATTGGCACTGGTCCGCAAATGCGTCGTGGCATTGCCGAGTTAAACGGTGAGGGTGAAACCGTTGGTGGCATCGTAGTCATGCGTTTTGGTGAAAATGCACAACAAGTGATAGAACGAGTTAAACACAAGCTAGAACAACTTAAAAAAGGGCTACCGGATGGCGTAGAAGTGATCCCAGTCTACGACCGCTCCGCATTAATTGAACGTGCGGTTGATAACTTAACCTTTAAGTTATTGGAAGAGTTTGCCGTTGTTGCTCTGGTTTGTATTGTCTTTTTATTTCACGTTAGGTCTTCGTTGGTTGCGATCATTACATTACCTGTCGGTATTTTAACGGCTTTTATTGTGATGCATATACAAGGGCTTAACGCCAATATTATGTCCTTAGGCGGGATTGCTATCGCCATTGGAGCCATGATAGATGGTGCTATTGTCATGATTGAAAACATGCATAAACATATGGAAAAATTGACTTCAAACGGAGAAACGCTCACCAATGAAAATCGCTGGAAAGTGGTTATATCGTCAGCTTCTGAAGTCGGTCCGGCATTATTTTTTAGCTTATTGATCATTACCGTGAGTTTTGTGCCTGTTTTTACATTAGAAGCTCAAGAAGGAAAAATGTTTGCGCCACTGGCTTTTACCAAAACGTACGCCATGGCTGCATCTGCCGCGTTAGCAATTACCTTAGTACCAGTATTAATGGGCTACTTTATAAGAGGAAAGGTGGTTGCTGAACATAAAAATCCTGTAAATCGTTTGTTAACTTTAATTTATATGCCGGTGTTAAAAACAGTGCTAGGTTTTCCTAAAAGCACCTTGTTAGTGGCGTTTATCGTGTTTTTAATAGGTTTATTGCCGCTAAACAAAATTGGTAGTGAGTTTATTCCGCCACTTGATGAAGGTGACCTAATGTATATGCCAACCACTTACCCAGGCATATCTATCGGTCAGGCTCGGCAGTTACTGCAACAAACGGACAAACTGATAAAGACAGTTCCAGAGGTAAAAACGGTATTTGGCAAAATAGGTCGCGCTGAAACGGCTACCGACCCAGCCCCGTTAACTATGATTGAAACCTTTATTCAATTTATACCGCAAGATCAGTGGCGAGAGGGCGTAACACCTGAGAGTTTAAAAAAGGAATTAGATGGGTTAGTGCAACTTCCTGGCGTCACCAATGCTTGGGTTATGCCAATAAAAACTCGAATTGATATGTTAGCCACAGGCATCAAGACGCCTTTAGGCATTAAGATCGCGGGAGCGGATTTAACCGTTATTGAAGATATTGGTAAACAGTTGGAAGATATCTTGAAAGATGTGCCCGGTACAGCTTCAGTCTATTCAGAACGCGTAGCTGGAGGTCGTTATGTGAAAGTTGATATTCAACGTGCTAAAGCGGCAAGGTACGGTTTAAACATAGCAGAAATACAACAAGTGGTTGCTACGGCGATTGGCGGAATGAATGTAACTAATACGGTTGAAGGGTTAGAGCGTTATCCTGTGAGTTTACGTTATCCGCAAGATTACAGAGATTCCCCTGAAAAGCTGTCATTGTTACCAATAGTGACACCTAACGGACAGCGTATTTCTTTAGGCGATGTGGCCAATGTGTTTATTGAAGATGGTCCGCCGGGGATCAAGTCTGAAAATGCACGATTAAATGGTTGGGCGTTTGTTGATATTAACAATGGTGGAGATAACGGTGTTGATATTGGTAGTTATGTAGTTGAAGCTCAAAAGGTCGTTGCTGATAAACTTGTGTTGCCTGCAGGTTATTCCATCACTTGGGCTGGTCAATATGAATATATGCAAAGGGCAAAAGCTAAGTTAGCTTATGTTATTCCGCTAACTTTATTCATTATCATGATTCTGCTCTATCTGAACTTTAGAAATGTAATTGAAGTGGCCATGATCATGGGGACTTTGCCATTGGCGATGGTGGGCAGTATTTGGTTAATGTACTTGCAAGGTTTTAATTTTTCAGTGGCAGTGGGCGTGGGTTTTATTGCGCTTGCGGGCGTTGCGGTAGAAATTGGCGTGATCATGTTAGTGTATTTAAACCAAGCTTATAAAGAGATGCTTGCTGAACATCAAGATAAAGGTATAACCACGACCAAATCAGACATATTAGAGGCGGTATTACATGGCGCGGGTATGCGAGTACGGCCGGTAATGATGACAGCGGCGGCAATAATAGTTGGTTTATTACCTATTTTATATGGCACAGGAACGGGCTCTGAGGTGATGAGTAGAATAGCGGCACCTATGGTTGGTGGCATGTTAAGCGCGGTGTTACTCACCTTATTGGTATTACCGGCATTATTTTATTTATGGCGTTGTAACAGCCTCAAATAAATGTAGTTAGGTTACTCTGCATTTAGTTGGAATTTACCGTATGACCTATTTCAATATGGTAAGGAATAACAACGGCGTTGGTGGCTCGGTTAATAAATAACTCAGCCGCCATATTGCCTTTTTCTTCACTATTTTGGTGTACGGTTGTTAATGGGGGCGTTGAACGGCTGGCTTCGTCTATGCCGTCAAAACCAACCACTCTAATGTCGTTAGGGACGTTCAGTCCCATCGCGCAGATCTCTTGTAATACGGCTAACGCAATAAGGTCACTCATACACAGAATAACATTGGGACGAGGAGTTGATGTTAATGCTTCTCTGGCGGCAATTAATGCAACTTCATGGCTGCTTTTTGGAATATTCCAAATTCTGTCGTTTCTTAGCTCGGCACCATGTTCTTTTATGGCTTTTTGGTATCCAGCTAACCGCTTATGTGCAATGGAAGGTGTGCCTTCATCATCTGGTAATTCATAAACACGGCAGGTTAGATTTGAGTCGAGTAAACGTAAACCTAAAATAGCTATGTCGTCATTTTTAGACTTAATCGCTAACTTAGAAATATCATAAGCTGCTTGTTCGTTATCAATACCCACAGACGCTTTACGGTCTATGTCAAAATCGGCAGTGACCACTTTTTTAGCTGTGGTTCGTAATTGTTCAACGAGGTTAGGATTACGTGGGCTGCCATAACAAATAAAACCATCAACAAAATCTGATACGGCATTAATGTTTTCCGATGCCCCTGAAAATAATAATAAATTGACGTTACTTTTTTCTAAAACTGAAGAAACCCCTTTAACAAAATCACTTGCCACAGGATCGGAGATCATATATTCGACACTATCTGGAAGTACTAAAGCAACAATATTAGATTGACCTTTTCTTAATGATTGAGCGGCTTTGTTAGGGCCTGAATAACCAAGCTTTTGACATGATTCGAGGATCTCTTCTCTACGTTTTTTAGAAAGTTGATCGGGCCGATTAAACGCGTTAGAAACCGTGGCATTAGAAATACCTAATTCCTTAGCAATACTTTTAAGTGTCCATGATTTCTGTTCTGACATACGACCCTATCTTATTGACTTTGAAATACTAAATAGCGAACAACCATAACTGTTAGATTGTTAGTATACTTTGTTGTTTTAAAAAGGCTTGTTAACTTTTTAATGGGTTAGACCAAGGCTAATTAAAAACCAATATTAATTAATATAAAAGGCTTTGTAGCGAAATTGAATATGTTCTACTAGCCTCTTTTATTTCGATTGAAGATGTTCGATCTGTTAAGTCTATAACCAGTACGGCACTGCTATGTGCGTTATCCCAACTCATGGTTAACATACTTTCTTCACCTTTAACGTTGAAATTACCATTAAACGCATTACAGGTGTTTCGAATATTAATTAATTCAATCATCGCTTTAACAAATGATTTTTCTAATGATTCGTCAATATCAGAAGGTGTTAAATAGGGACGGTTAATATCTCTACCAACGTTTGTTTTTTCTAATAAGGTCATATCATTCTTTTCACCCATTAACCCTGCATAATATACCTGAGGCGTACCTGGAGCAAAAAATTGAATGGCTCTGGCTAATAAATAGTCGTAGTCATTTTGAGCCAGAGCATCGTAATAAGTGCAATTGACTTGGTATAAATCCACATTACTTGCTGCAGCCCCCGTGGCTTTTTTACTTTCATTAACACTATTAAAGTGGATGGTTTCAACTAAGTTGTCGATTTCGCCATTGGTCAATAACCCGGCCTTGCCTTCCATAGGGCCAACATCAATGATGCCAATGCCATCGTGTGTATCTAAAACGGTGATGCAATTACGAGGTGAAATCGTTAACCATTTCACTAACGCCGAGACATCTTTTGTAAAGAGGCTGTGGAGAATTAGAGGAGGAAGCGCAAAGTCATAAACTTGATCAACCCGTTTGGCAATTTCTATTTGGGTTTGATAATAAGAGTGAATTTCGACTAACGTTTCTATACCTAAAGCATTGGCTTTTTTTGATAATTGATCAATGAAGTCAAAGGTTTCATCAAGCATAAAACAACGAGTACCGGCTTTTTTAATAGCGTAACCTGCGGCATCTAAGCGGATCATCTTGATATTGTTGGCAGCAAACGTGTTCAATATTCGAGACAAATACTCTTGACCTTTATCTGACATGACATCTATATCAATTTGAGTGTCGGTAAAAGTCGTCCAAAACTCAGCCGTTTCTTTGTTTGCAAATTCAAACGTTGTAAAACAACTTCCTGGTCTAGGTCGGTAAATTTTATCAGCTAATTCGTTGGTTAACCCATCAGGAAATACTTTGTCTTTGGTTAAAAACAGCTCCCAGTAAGTAGATTGTTTACCATGAGTGAGCACGTCTTGAAACTCTTTAGATTGCGCAGACATGTGATTAACAATTAAGTCTGCCATCAATTCATGGCTTCTGCCTAATTGTTTTATATCCTGCCAATTTCCTAGACGACTATCCACTTGAGTATGATCTATCGGGTCAAAACCAGCATCACTCCCATCAATTGGATAATAGAAGGGTAATAAGTGCACACCAGAAAATAAATCAGAGAACTGTTGGTTAAGTAAGTCTGTTAGCTCAGCGATTCCTGACCCAGTTAATCTGTCCACGTAGGTGATTAATTGCACTTTGTTTTT
Source organism: Psychrosphaera aquimarina (assembly GCF_032461525.1). Taxonomy (NCBI): domain Bacteria; kingdom Pseudomonadati; phylum Pseudomonadota; class Gammaproteobacteria; order Alteromonadales; family Pseudoalteromonadaceae; genus Psychrosphaera; species Psychrosphaera aquimarina. The sequence goes on from NZ_JAWCUA010000001.1 coordinate 81,650, forward strand.
CATGGTTTTACCTATTTTACAACAATAATTATTAAGTATTGATTTACTTAATCGATTAAGTTGATATTCGTATACAATCAAATTTAAATCAAGGATAAATGTAAATTTCTTTTTATGACCTAATAAAAACAGGATAGGAAAACTTTATGTGGGGTAAATTTAATAAAAACTTTCAAAGGGGATTTGTAATTTAATTTAAGGATTATAATTTTTTCGAAATCGATTAAACTAAATTCGAGTTAGCTACGTATATTCTACAAACTCATCAAAAAGTAGCGTTATGTTAGTTAATATAATTGGTTTTAATCTTTCTTGGTTTGGGCTCGTAATATACGGTAACCAATTCATCCCCTTTACTTTTGTTTGGCTAGTTTATCATTTTTATCAATGTTCAAATCGACAAGCAGAACTGAAAGTCTTTTCATTTGTGGTTGCAACCGGTGTAATTGCAGACTCAACGTTAGTTAGCCTAGGCGTGTTTTACTTTCCAGAACAAAGCCAACTGCCTTTTTGGTTAATATGCTTGTGGGCTTCGTTTGCCGCAACTGTGTCTCATAGTCTTACATTTTTAGCAAAATCTAAACCTTTACAATTGGCCGCCGGGTTTGTTTTTCCGGCTTTTAGCTATTTAGCTGGTGCTTCATTTGATGCGGTTGAATTACCACTCGGTTCTTATGTCACGTATTTTATTTTAGCACCACTGTGGTCGGTGTTAATGGTGGTGTTTTATCAATTTCATCAATACGTAAATTTCCCTAGGGGGAAAATGAAAACATTACGAATTAGTTTCATCATATTTATCTTAATGTTCCACTCAACATTTGCCCAAGCTAATGTAGTTGAGAAGTCCGAAATGAATAGAGGTAATGACCTGTCAAAGTTGTTCAGTAAATTACCAGACGATTTGACGGAAATTGACTACCTTGAAGTTGGTAATGCAACGTTTACATTTTTGTTTTGGGATATCTATAACAGTCGTTTGTTCACAAAGACTGGAGAGTATGATGAAAACAGCGATCAAGATTTATTATTTAAAATTAAATATTTAAAAGATATTAGTGCAGATGAATTAATAAAACGTACTGTCGAGCAATGGCAGCATCTTAAGTACGACGAATCTAAGTACCAACATTATATTCCTAAAATGAAAGCGATTTGGCCAGATATAAAGTCAGGTGATTCATTAACCTTATACAGGAAAAATCAAACAACACTCTTTTATTTTAATAATGAAGAAGTTGGCAATATTAACGACAAAAGTTTTAGTAATTTGTTTTTAGATATCTGGTTATCAAACAATACAAGCCAGCCTAAATTAAGAAAACAACTCATTGGGGAATAAAATAATGATGGTGTTAAACATAAAGAAAATAGGTAAAACGATAACCTATTTATTTGTTTCTATTCTGCTGATTAGTTGTAGTACGGACATTTCAACCTATAAAAACAAGGCGCCGGTATTTGATATAAAACAATACTTTAATGGCGAAATGATTGCTTGGGGCATGATCCAAGATTATTCGAGTAAAGTTACCCGTCGGTTCTGTGTTGAATTATCGGCAAATTGGCAACAAGAGCAAGGCACCTTAGCCGAAACGTTTTATTTTGATGATGGTGAAATTAGCTATCGGACATGGAATTTAATTAAACAAGGCGCAGGGAAGTATTCCGGTACCGCTGAAGATGTGGTAGGTGTAGCAAGTGGTCAACAGTCTGGTTTTGCCTTTCAATGGCAGTACACACTCTCAGTACCGATAGACGACACGGTTTATCAATTTGAAATGGATGATTGGATGTATCAAATTGATCAATATAGAGTATTTAACCGCACAAGTATGAGCAAATTAGGTATTAAAGTGGCTGAAATTACTTTGTTCTTTGATAAAGGCCAACAGCAAAAACAGTGTCAAACCCCGACGTCATAACTCATATATTAACAACCGCCACGGATAAGTGGCGGTTTAAGTTAACTCATAGTTAGTGATTTTTTCGGTGTAAAGTCATAACCAAAAGTTTGGATATGAGTAGAAAAACCTTTGGCGGACAGTGGTTTTGAAAAATAATACCCTTGGAATTCTTTGCAGCCCATTTGGGCCATGGCATTAACTTGCTCAGCGGTTTCAACCCCTTCAGCAACACATTTAATATTTAACTCTTTGCACATGGCATGGACGGCTTTAACAAGACTTTTTTGTCTCGGTGAATCGGTTATTTGACTGATTAAAGAGCGGTCGAGTTTTAACTTATTAATCGGGTATTCCGCCAGCCTCGCTATGTTGGAATATCCGACACCAAAGTCATCGACAGAAATCGTAAAGCCCCAAGATTGTAGGGATTGCATTAAGCTTAACGAATGGTCTTTGTTTGCATCAAGTGAGGTTTCTGTTAGCTCTAATTCAATTTGTTGAGGTTTAACATTAAAGTCTGCCAGTGACTTGACTAATTTTGAGACAAAATCTTTCTGACTAAAGTCTATAAGTGAAATATTGATAGCGACGGGCAGGGTAAGGTTTGTACCTTGTGACCAATATGCGATTTGTGCGCACACTTTTTGGATGATTAAATCCGTTAAATGGCTGATCATTTTGTACTCTTCAGCAATGGCAATAAACACATCAGGTGATACAGTGCCGAGGGTTGGACTGTGCCAACGAGCAAGGGCTTCAAGCCCAATACACTTACCTGTTGATGTAACTTTAGGTTGATAATGTACATCCAATTCAGCATTTTGAATTGCTTCATCTAATAACATCGAAATTTCGTATTTCTCTACAAAATCGTTTGAGGTCTGTTCGTCGTAACCTGTGAATGGCTCATTAATGTTGGCCTGTTTTAACGCACTTATGGCGTTTGCAATTAGGGTAGTACTGCTTTTCAAATTACCATCGGAATGCGCGAAACCAAATAAGAATGAGAGGTTAAACTTACGATCTTCTAAGGCATAATCTTGATCAAGAATGTGTTTTATTTCTACCAGAAGTTGACGTTTTAAAGTATGGGCTGAAACATCGGTAACAGCAAAGGCTAATTTGTCAGAGCTAATATGAGAACAAAGTAGGGGGCCTTGAACATCATTTTTTAACCGTTTATACGCCGCTGTTATTAGCGATTTCACATCATTGGCATTGAGTTTTAAATTTAAATATTCATTATTCGCCGTTTGCATTACCACGACATAAAAAGGTTTAGAATATTTTTCTCTAAGGCGTTCGCATTGTAATTCAAACCAATCTCTATTTGGTAATTGAGTTCGACTGTCACAGTACTTTAATCGTTTATTTTCTTGTTCAATGTTGATGAGGTTTTGCTTTATGGTTTGTTCTTGTGTGAAATCTATAAACTCGAAAACTTTATAGGTGGAGTCATTCACGTCTTCGCACATGACTTGAAAATAGACATTGTTTATTTCAATTAACTGTTTGTCGTCTTTATTCTTGGGCTCCGTTAATTGAGGGAACGTATGAAATAAGCCTGCCCCCGAGGTTTTTAAGTTATCTGTTAAATTAAATAAGGTTTTTGCATGCTGATTAAAGTCTGTGATTGTGAATGTATTATCTACGATTATTTTTGCTTTGTTCGACTCCACAAAAAATGTTCTGTACAGATCATTCTTTTGAGCTAGGTGTGTATTTGAGTCAATAATGCTTTGATTTAATCGTTTAGCGGCGACAGTCGCACGAGCAATTGCTAGTGGGATACAGATATTAAAAAACAGAAAAATGAGTCCAATGATGTACCAGCTAGCGTTAGGAAGTTGCTCTGGAATTCCCAACTGGCCAGTAAAATCAATATCATTAAGGATAATATAAAAAGGCACTAGGTTTAGCACTGAATAAAACAATGAGGCTCTGTAACCTAATAAGAGTAACGCTATGATAGGGCAAACATATACATAGAACCAACTTGCGCAAGTTTTAAGTTGATTAAGAAAAAGTTCATACAAACACTGGCAAAAACAATGGCGAGTAATAAAGTATGGGCGGTAAAATGATAGAACCGAGCACTTAAAGAAAGTAAAGCGGATGTCGTGATAAAAAATAAAGCCGGTAATATCAAAACGGTAATAAAATTGTATTTCAGACCTAAACCGAAAGTATGTAGGGTTATCGCAAAACATAACAACATGCCTAACGACAAAAGAATACGTAAAACACTGATCTGCCAGTTTGGCGCATTACCTATAGGCGTTTGTTCGTCGGACAGTAAAAAGAACTTAGATAAAAAATGCATTGTTTACAATAATTTAAGCCGTTAAATAGCGTATTGGCATTAGATATTGAAAATTATCAAAAATCAATAGAGCTCAGGAAGTTAACCCCTTTTTTTGAGACCGATGGCTGTATAGGGGGGACGAATTTATCAAAACCTGTAATTGATGAGGGTGTTGTTTAATTTAACTAATAAATGATTTTTTATAATGTAACAAGTGAAGCTTTTATGTTTAGGTTTTTATCTTATGGATATTTGATAACAAGCTTTAAGGTTAGAAGGCAATAAAGCGATAAGGCTTTAAGGCTTTAAGGTTGTAAGGTTGTAAGGTTGTAAGGTTGTAAGGTTGTAAGGTTGTAAGGTTGTAAGGTTGTAAGGTTGTAAGGTTGTAAGGTTGTAAGGTTGTAAGGTTGTAAGGTTGTAAGGCGATAGGCTGAGGGCTAAAAGGCTGTAGGGTTATAGATCTTTAAGATTATAAGGAGATTAGGTGTAAGGTTAAAGGCGGTAATCTTGAAGAAGTTTACCGCCTTAGTTTGATGGGGTGAGTCAGTATCAATTACTAGCCGGAACCTCTTCATACCAATCTGTCATATCGTCATACATTTCACCTTTTAATAAATGATATGGCGATTTATGGTAAATTTTAATGTCATGAAACGGGTCCGTTAGAATTTTGGTAAACCAGACTAACCCTGACTGAACTCCCATTAATTTAAATAAATGCAAGGTTCGGAATAACACTGCACCGATACCGATGAACAACCAAGTTATTGCGATGTTATTAATAAACTCATAACCATTGGTATGCGCTTCAAATAAGCCAAATAAGCCAAATAAGCTAGGTTCAAAATAAAGGACTAGCGGTACTAATGCCCAAATCGATAACAGCACCACTTTACGTTGTAAGTTGTACCCAACTTTAACTTCCTCTTTGTATTCGTGGCTTACGTCATTTACTTTGTCATAGGTTAATGGTTCAAAGAAGAAATGACCTGACTGCCTTAAAATCATCGACAATAACCAGCCTACAAGGGCAGCCGCTGCTGGGTAATAAAATACCAAAACATAACTGACAACAAAACACATGGCGCTGAGTAAATGTAAAAACTGGTTTATGCGATTGTGATGATAAAAGCGATGATCATCCCAACGTTGTTTTTTTAGTTCTTGTAAAAATGTCATAATATTTCCTGAGTTTTTAGTAATATTTCATTGTTTAAATTTATAATTAATTAACGGGATGTCCCTGTAGCAATGGATTTCCTACATTCACACGTCCCCCTTTTTGTAACTGTTCACAAAATTTATAATTAGCACTGGCAAATAAAATGATGGTAGAGCCATGTTGGAAATACCCCATTTCGTCGCCTTTATTAAACGACTGTTGGCAGCCAATTTTGTTTGGACCTTGGTATAACATGTCTAAAGTTGGCTCAATAAAATGAAACTTCATTGAGGCGACTAAAATTGCAGCCACAGGAACTAAGGTTAAATGATGTTGTTCGCTGCCTGTATGCAGGTCTATAACGGCACGTTCATTTTTACAAAAAAGACGTTCCACTTTTTTTAATGCAATGGGATTTACATTCCAAGTATCGCCAGAAATGTAAGTTACCTGGCTGACAGCACAGTCAATCGGGCTGTGAAATCTGTGATACATGCTGGATTTTAATCTTAGAGTGATGAATTTCCCGTTTTTGTATTTGTCACTGATGTTTACCTCGGGGATCAGATCATTGATTTGATAGGGAAAGCCTTTTGCTTGGTATAACTTACCGTTAATAACTTCACCAAACTCACCAACAATGGCATCACAGGGGCTTGTCACGACTGAAGGTGTATTGTCGATTACCCTCGCTCCGTCTTTTAACTCACGGGTAAAACAGTCGTGTAAGCTGGTAAATGTAGATTTTTTAGCTTCATCTAATCGTAAATCTTCAGCAAACCATCGCCATACAGTGATGGATAGCTTAGTGACAATTGGATTTTCAATTTTGCTGAATCGACCAATAAACAGGGTTAACCAACGTCTAGGTAATCGGTTGGTAACTAAAAAGTTAACTTGTTCACTAAAGGTTAAAGAATCCGTCGCTTTATTCATTATGATTGCCAATTACCTTATACAGTTAAGCTGGTTGCAGCTTTGTTTATGGGCGATAACGGTGAAGTGGGATTGGCTTTTAAATCCAACGTCGACTCAGACATTCCTTTTTGAGAGGTATCTGCATAGAGTGGACTTTGGTTATAACCTGCAGGTAAATCTAATCCCATGTTGGTTAAGAACTCAGCCATAATAGGTTCAGCTTGATATTGTTTGGCACGGATAAGTGCCTGAACTTTCATCTCATCTTGTAATGTTGGATTGGTAAAATACTCAAGGACTTTGTTTGTCATTTGTTCTTTATTATCAACTAAAAAGCCGTTAATGCCGTCTTCTATGATGTCTTTAGGGCCTTTACAGTTATAGGCCAGCACTGGCATACCATGGGTAAAGGATTCAAGAATGACGTTACCAAAAGTGTCAAATTTAGAAGGAAAGATAAATAAATCTAAACTCAAATACAGTTGGGCTAATTGAGTCTTATTTTGCCAACCTACAAAAGTAGCATCTGGTAATGCTTGTTTTAATTCTTCAGTTGCAGGGCCTGTGCCAGCGACCACGATTTTTAAGTCAGGTAGCTGTTGTTTGGCCGCCGTTAAAATACTGGGTAGATCAAATAACCCTTTTTCTTTACTGACTCGACAAGCAACCAAGAGTATCGGTGTAGATTCCGTTGCGCCTTTCACTATGCTTGATTTTGTAATGGGTAAAATAGAATGATCTCGCTTTTGAGCGTGATGAGCAGTTAACTTAACCTGTTGTGGATTTAACTGCATTTCAAAGCATGTTAACCAGTCTTTATGATCGTTATTTAATACAAAAATGCCATTGTATTGTTCATATAAGGCTCTAATTAACCGTCGTATGCGGTCTCGCTCATATTGATTTAAGTTGGTTGTGCTTTTGATAAAGTCAATCCAATCGGTATGCATAAAGAAGTAACTTGGCACGTTAAACATTTGTTTGATAAACAATGAAACCACAGCCATTGGTCCCTCAGTAGAACAGATGATCCTATCGTATCCGCCTTTATAGAAAATACGTGTTATTTCCATTAGATCTGGAATTCGTATTTCTTGCTCTCCATATTTGGGAATATCGAAAGTGGCGACCGGACGGACAACATGAAGGTGAGATTCCGGTTGAACGTCGTTGTGACAAATTAAAAAGTCTACTGGTAAGTTTGAGCGTTGAACTTCAGCCAGTTTGCCACTTAATGAATTTGAGACGCCATTTTTATCTCTTAAAGTATCAGTTAAATACAGAGCGCGTTTTTGATGGGCATTTTTTCCTACGTAATGAGCAAATTCGTTTAACAGGTCTCTGTTTTGATATAACACTCGAGTTGAGGCCAAAGTGGCGCCTGCTAATATCGAGGAGATCAATACTGGAAAAGAGAGATTATCTAATATTTGCCCTACTTGTATGTTACTGATGTTGTCTTGTTTTTTACCATCACCAAAAAATAAAGCGGTTAATTGGCTTGGCATTTCAAATTTACGGGTTAATTCTTCGGTGGTTAAATCGGATGGAATAAAACCATTATTCTTTTCTAATGCATGGCTTACACGTTTTTTGATCAATTGATTTAAAAAGGTAAATAACTCATTAATCGACTCAGTTACGGTTTCGACAAATACTTCGTTAGACTGGTTTCTACTTTCAGCGATACGCTCTAAGTATTCGATGCAAAAACGATAATCTTTAGAAATTTTCCATTTAACTAATAAGTTAGGTTTTTTACCTTGTAGGGCGTCATGCACACATTCAAAAAACTTCATCGTTTTTTTGTTTTTTTGCATTTCAAGTAAAGCATTACTTAAAACAAAGCATCCTATTTTGTCCCAAGTACCACCACGGTGCAGTAAAATACGTAACAAACCAGGGTCTTTAATCTTAGTGGCAACTTGAGCAAAATAATCTAATAGGGTGATGCTTAACTTTTCATTTTCACCAACGGTACCAAAGGGGCGGATATTACCTTTTTTAATAGCCTCTAATGCCAACTCTGAAGGTTTTTGTGTTTTTAACCTTTGTTCTAAATCTGGGATATAAAGATAAGATCCACATAAGCCGGCAAACAGTCCGGTGTGATCATCTGAACCGCCAGTCATAATCTTTTGTTGACTTGGGTCAACGTTAAAATCGGCTGGATTTAGATTGTGTTTTTTAGCGTATTCATTGATTTTCTCTGGCGTTAATCCTTGTGCCCAATTTAACGTCAGTACGCTTTGCCATAAGTCTCGTTGTCCATTTAATACTTCAAAACGGGCGAACATTACTGCCATTTTTTCAAATAAACTCACGTCTATTTTGTCGTTTTTGGTATAAAAATATAATGGGTGAGGAACAATTAACGCAATATCTTGTTGTGCAGCATATTGAACAAATTCATATACATTTTGACGTTTTTGGTTAAGTACTTTCTCTTGCTCTTGGTCAAAACCGTAAGTCAAAATATGGATATACAATTCGTATTCTGGAAAGTAACAAGTGAACTCAGCGGCAACCAATACATCAATGTTTTTTTCTTGCAGCGCCCAACATGAACGAGCGTTATTGTGGTTGGTGACCGTAATAACATCACAATCATTGGCTTGCAGGTGTTTGACTAACTTTTTCGTTTTTAGCCAGGTCTCTGGTAAGCGTAATATCCGCCCCCAAAGTTCATCAGGGATATCGCTGTTGTGATCGTGACAATGTAAGTCTATTTTCAAACAATCAGTAAGTGGGAAACGTTTTTCCTGCTCACTAATAAATTGGCCAAATTCATCCTGTAATGATTGTCTAAATCCTTTCTCCGACATTTGCGGGTCGCTAAAAGATTGAGTTAAACCAAGATATGACGATTTATCTGCATGTAATACGTTCATGATCCATATACCTTATCGCTGTTTGAGTTTTTAGCGTGAGTTAAGCTTGTTGGAGATTGTTCATTTTCGTTGGTTTTACCTTGGTGTTTATTTTTGCCTTTAACCTTGAAAGGCAGACTTGCACTTAACATGTCTTTTAAAAATTGTTGTTTAATGGATGAATTGCTTAACGTTGGGGAGTACCACCACCAGCCATCATTTCTCATTTGAATAGCGGACTCGATGAATAAGTGGATCACTTGATTAAAGTCGTCGTCGGTATAATCAAAGCTCATGATAAATCGACCTGTTCCAAGCCAACTAAGCTCTAAACCATTGGATCTTAGATAAAACTGTAACATCCAGTTATAGGCACAGGGTTGTAAGTAATTGACGGATAATATGCTGTGCATATTGTCAATTTTGATTGGAATATCAGATTCTTTAAGTAGTTGATTAAAGTGGGCAACCCTTTCTATCCAAGTTTGTTCGATGTTTTGATATAGCTTTTGGATTTCAGGCTCTGCAATACGTTCAAGAAATACATTCATTGCCCCTAATACATAAGGATGTGAATTGAATGTGCCTCGGGCAAGGGAGACATCTACTGGTTTGTCGTGTTTAAACCGTTTCATCAACTCGTGTTTTCCGGCTAATACGCCAACAGGTAAACCGCCACCTAAAGTTTTGCCATAGGTCACCATGTCGGCCTGAATACCAAAGTAACCTTGGGCACCTCGATATGAAAGCCTGAATCCTGTGAAAACTTCATCAAAAATAAGCACTATATTGCGGTCTGTGCATATTTTTCTGATGCGTTTTAGCCACCTTGTATAGGTTGTTTTGTCAAAATGAGTGTTTCGGTCGCTGGCAATTAATGACGCATCGGACGCTGAATCTGCATTAGGATGGAAAGCTTGTAATGGATTGATTAACACACAGGCAATATCGTGACGAGTCGAAAGGACTTTTAAGGTTTGTTCACTTAAGTCTGCTAATGTGTAAACATCGTCAACTTTGCGTCGATTTCCAACCCCAGGTTGAACGCCGTCCCACCAACCATGATACGCCCCACATAGTCTGACTAAATGGGTCTTTTTAGTATGATATCTGGCCATTCTAACGGCTTGCATCACGGCCTCTGTCCCAGACATATGGAACGAAACCTCATCAAGTTGTGAAATCGCTTTTATTTTAGCAACATTGTCTGCAATCAACGGGTGGTATGAGCCTAGAGCAGGGCCTAAACTTTCCACTCTTGAACTGCCTTGTTTTATACAGTCTTTATAAAATTCATAACCAAAAACGTTAACCCCATACGAACCTGATAAGTCATAACGCCATTGGCCATCTAAATCTTTAACTTTAACCCCTTGGCTAGCATCTATCATGGAACCTAATTTAAAAACATCTGGAAGGTGGGTTCTAAATGGAAACGGGACTCGATACAAACTGGTAAATTGAACATCAGAAATGTCACCGGATATTTGTTGGTATTGGTCAATTGTTTTGGCCGATTGTTTTTTTACCTTATTGGTGAGTGCGTTAAAACCATTAATGCGTTGTTGTGCCACTTCTTCAGGTGCGCCATCTACACAAAAATACTGCTGTGGTGAGTATTCAAAAAACTTAATCCATCCTGCTATTCTGCGAGACCATTTGCTATGACCTCGCATTGATTTATGTTTGGCTTTTGACAGTCGAAGTCGAATAGCAAATTTTCTGAATAGTAATAGGGTGGCAATGCAACCTAATATAGACACGATCCATAATTCATTCATAAATAATCTCATTTGTCGTTTTAAACTAAGTTAACAACGACAAATGACAAATTTGTTGCAAAATTGTGTTGGTTCAATAACAGTAAAGCGTCATTAATATTTCACAGCTATTCTTGTTTTACCCTTATTCCAAAACTCAGGTTGGCAATGCGGTGCAGATATTAAAGGTATGACTTATGGTTAACAGTTGTTAATATCCAACGAGTCTCCCCAATATCGTGATCTTTAACCGCGGATAGATTAAATGTGAGCATTTTAGTTTGAAACAGATTTTATTAGTTATTTTTTCTTTTTGTTTACACTTCGTTTTAGTGAAGTTTGGCTCGTTGTTCACATTACCTTTTGGCTATGCGAGTATTGTTTGGCCTGTAACCGGCGTCATTTTAGGCATGTACTTTTTATTTGGTCGTTGGATCTTAATTGGTGCATTACTTTCGTCTTTATTAGTTTTTTATCAAGACAATCATTTAGCATTTTTGCCATATTATCTAACGTCGACGTTGGTGATCATAAACATAATCCAGTTAGTTTTTAGTAAATACCTTATAGTTCGATTTTGTAAACTACCGATCAATATTAATAAACCTTACAATACGATTAAGTTTTTAATTCTGACCGGGCCCTTTAGTTCATTCATATTTAGCGTTATTTTTTTTGTGATACTTTGGTTCGGAACCGAGCTGGAATTAGATGTCTTAATATACATCAGTACGATTAAGTGGGTTGGCGAGTTTTTTGGAATTGTATTTTTAACGCCAATATTTTTGTTCTTGTACAAAAATGATTTTGTCAGAAGAACAAGACGAGGCAAGGCCGCCATTATTACAAGTGTGTTTAGTTACATATTGATCACCACCTTGTATTTAGTTGTTAGTAATATTGATTACAAAGAAAAACAGCAAAATTTTATAAACACCACTGAGCCATTTATTGAGCAATTTAATATTACTCAAACCAAAATCAAACACCATATAAAATCTTTAGATGGGCTGTTTCAAGCGAGTACATATATTGGTCGAGAAGAGTTTGAATTGTTCACCAATAAGATTAACAGCGATGATACTAAAATTAGAGCACTAGCTTGGCTACCTCATATTACCCACGAACAAAGAGCTGAATTTGAACAATCGTTAAAAGATGAAGGTATTACCAATACTCAAATTAGCCAATTAACCAATTTAGGTATGATCACCGCCTTAAAACAACCTTATTACCTACCCGTGTTTTATATAGAGCCAATGCAAGAGAATCAATCGGCTATAGGATTAGATGTGTCTACCCATCCGGTTGTCAGTGATAGTGTGATGAAAGCGATACACAATAAAAATTATGTCATCTCGCCATTATTATCCCTAGCTCAACAACAAGATAAACTGACCGGAATTATTGTCTACTACCCCATTTACATAAAAAATGAAATTGGCTTAGAGCAATTTACTGGACTGGTGGAAGTGATATTTGAGATTGATGTCCTGCTGTCTGACATTTATAAACAATTAGGTGAAGGGAATTTCACTTATCAACTTAGTTATGATGATAACAACAACCTATTCAAACAAGAAAGCCATCACGAAGACAGTATATTTACCTATTCATTTGATATTACTATGTTTGATAAGAATGGGTCGTTAACATTTGATAGTACAACAGAATTTGAATATAAACTGATCAACTGGGCGCATTTAAGCATCATGGTGGTGGGCCTAATTATAGGTGTTATCTGTGTCATGTTTGTATTTTTTATTGTTAGCTTTAATTCAAACTTAACCCGAAAAGTAACAGAAAGTACCGCTGAGTTATTAAAAAAGAACGATGAATTAGAAGCGGCTAATCAGGCTAAAAATTTATTTTTAGCCAATATAAGTCATGAGTACCGCACACCACTTAACGCAATTATGGGTTTTACCGAAATTGCAAAACGTGAAACAACGGACGAAGTTGCAAAACAATACCTTGCTAAAATAGACAATGCGTCTGATATTTTATTGAACATTGTTAATGACGTATTAGACCTAACGAAAATGCAAGCCGGTGAGATGGCTTTGGAAAGTATCGCTTTTCAACCTTCTGCCGTTACCACCTCAGTGGTTGAAATGTTCAACAGTAAAGCGAAAGAAAAGTCCATTAGTTTAACCTGTGATTTTGCGCCATCTTATGACCTTTGGGTTCAAGGGGATGAATTAAGGTTTAAACAGATCATTATTAACTTACTTAACAATGCGATTAAATTTACCGACAATGGCGGCGTTAGTATTTGGGGGGAGTGTATTGATAATGATGACAGAACAAGAACCCTTTTATTAAAAGTAATTGATACCGGCATTGGGATTAAACCAGAAGATCAGGAAAGATTGTTTTCTTCTTTTGCGCAGGCAGAAAGCGCCACAACTCGTAAATATGGTGGAACTGGATTAGGTTTGTCTATAGTGAAGCAGTTATGCGGGTTAATGGGCGGAGACATACAACTAACCAGTGATGTTGCTAAAGGAAGTGAGTTTACGGTGAAACTAAACTTACCTAAATCCGTAACATTATCCAAAGAAAGTCGTGCTGGTCAGCAACTTGGATCGTCTAAAACTGGTGCCATCAAAGACATGAATGTTTTGGTTGTAGAAGATAATAAAATCAATCAAACCATAGTTCAAAAACAGCTTGTATCGCTAGGAGCCCGTTGTGATCTTGCTGATGATGGGCAACAAGCGTTGAATTACCTTAAACATAATACGCCAGATTTAATCTTGATGGATATTCAAATGCCGGTGATGGATGGGTTTACCGCGTCAACTAAAATTAAACAAGATCTGCGTTTACAACATATTCCAATTGTTATTTTAAGCGCAAGTGTGGGTAAAGAAGACCGAGATAAAGCGTCGTCATTAGGAATAGTTGATTTTATTTACAAACCTTTCAAACAAGCTGATTTATTCAAGGCGTTAAGCAAATATTCCACGATAGATAAAATATAACTATTTCAATTGACACTGTATACATAAACAGCACTATGTACTAAACTAAATGTTAAATAGATTATTATAAAAGTAACCGTTTGAAACTCTATATTGCAGAAAAACCAAGTTTAGGTAGAGCCATAGCTGCAGCATTACCCAAACCACATAAAAACTTAAAAACCCATATTCAAGTGGGGAATGGTGATGTAGTTACTTGGTGCATTGGTCATATCTTGGAGCAAGCCGACCCTGAAAAATATAATCCAGAATTTAAAAAATGGAATATGGTGCATTTACCTATTGTGCCTGATAAGTGGTTATTACAACCTAAAAGCCAAACTCGTTCTCAGCTCACAGCCATAAAAGGGTTATTAAAAAACGCCAGTCAAATCATACACGCCGGAGATCCGGACCGTGAAGGCCAGTTATTGGTGGATGAAGTCATTGATTATTTAAAAGTGAGTAAAACCAAAAAACAACAGGTTCAACGATTATTAATCAGTGATTTAAATTATTCTGCGGTACAGCGTTCATTACAAAATTTGCAACCTAATTCTGACTTTATGCCTCTATCTATTTCAGCTTTAGCACGTTCTAGAGCCGATTGGTTGTACGGTATCAACTTAACTCGTGCCTATAGTTTACAAGGCCAAAAAGGTGGTTATAACAGTGTATTATCGGTAGGGCGTGTGCAAACGCCTATTTTAGGGTTAGTCGTCAATCGCGATAGAGAAATAGATGAATTCACCCCACATGATTATTATGAAGTTTATGCGTATATTCAAAATAAAGACGTAAGTCAAGAGTTTGGAGAGTCGGTTCATAGCTTTAAAGCAAAATGGAAACCGAGTGCAGCTTGTTTACCACACAGTGATAATCAACAGCGAGTTATAAACAAAGCGTTAGCGCTTAATGTTGCTAAACGTATAACGGATCAAGATGCGGTGGTCACCGAGTTAACAAAACAAGATAAAAAGCTCAATCCTCCTCTGCCATATAACTTGTCGAGTCTGCAAATTGATGCTGCTAAACAGTTTTCATTAAATGCCAAAATGGTGTTGGATGTATGCCAAAGTTTATACGAAAAACACAAACTTATTACTTATCCTAGATCTGATAGTCGTTATTTACCTAATGAACATTTTGCTCAAGCGCCAAGTATCATTAAGCACTTAAAGTCTTGTGAAGAAAAGCTGAGCCTGATGGCAAATAACGCAGATGCAAGTTTAAAAAGTAAAGCGTTTAATAGTGCGAAAGTCACAGCACACCATGCCATCATACCCACTGAAAAATCATCACAAAATATCAGTTTAAATCCATTTGAGAAAAGCGTGTATTTTCTTATATGTCGTCAATATTTAGCGCAGTTTTATCCGGTTTATAAATACCAACATTGCCATGTTGAATTAACTATAGCTGGTGGAATATTTGTTGTTAATGCTAATGAAGTTCAGCAGCTCGGTTGGAAAACGTTATTTCAATACAAAGATAAAGTAAAAGATAAAAATAAAAGTGACGAACAAGAATTACCGCCTTTGGCGTTAAACGATGTTCTGCATTGTGTTAAAGGTGAAGTGGTAGAAAAGCAAACCCAAGCGCTGGCGCCATTTACCGACGCCACATTATTAGCGGCAATGACAGGTATCGCTAAGTTTGTTATAAATAAAGAAATTAAAAAAGTATTAAAGGAAACCGACGGGTTAGGCACAGAAGCTACTCGTGCCGGTATTATCGAGTTGTTATTTAAACGAGGTTTTTTAGTCCGAGTGGGTAAAGCAATTAAGTCGACCGACGTTGGCAAAACGCTGATTAATGCGTTACCCGAAAAAGCGTCAACCCCAGACATGACAGCACAATGGGAAGCCACTCTTAATGATATATGTGAACAAAAAGTAAATTATCAAAGCTTTATGCAGCCTTTGTTGTCAGTATTGAACACTATGGTTGCTCAAGCACAGCAGCAAGACTTCTCGTCGTTACCTAAAGTGGCCTTTAAGCCAAAAAGTAAAAATAAATATACGAGTAAAGCAAAAGCTGGCAAGACAAATCATAAATCTAAAAGTAAAGTGGCTTAACTCGATTTATATTGTGAACATAAACAATAAAAAAATGTAAAACAAAGAGTAAAATGATTGGCGTCAAGTTTACTTCGTGGTAAATTTCGGCAAATTTTTTAGGAAGTTAATGATATGCCAAAGGCAAGTGATATAAAGAAACATGCAGCTATCGACTTTAATGGTCGAGTAATGATCGTCAAAGATATTGAGCGTTCTGTACCTCAAGGTCGAGCTGGCGGAAGTTTGTATCGTATGCGTATGTACGATGTGGTGACTGGTAGTAAAGTAGACGAAACCTTTAAAGACAGCGATATGTTGAACTTTGCAGACCTTACTCGTCGTGCCGCTATGTTCTCTTATATAGATGGCGATCAATATGTGTTTATGGATAACGAAGACTATACGCCGTATAACCTTAATGCGTCCGTTATTGAAGAAGAAATTCTATATATAAATGAAGACACAGTTGGCCTGCAAGTTATTTTGATTGAAGGCACTCCAGTTGCACTAGATTTACCTGCACATGTTGAATTGGTGATTGAAGAAACGGCACCAGCTTTAAAAGGTGGTTCTGCCACTGCTCGTACGAAACCAGCAACTTTATCGACTGGATTAGTGGTGCAAGTACCTGAGCATATTTCAACCGGTGATAACATTAAAGTGAGTACCACTGAGCAACGATTTTTAGGTCGAGCGGATTCTAAATAATCATACGTTCCAATAAAACATTGATAAAAAAGCAGACTAAAAGTCTGCTTTTTTGATTTTAACGTTTTAAAAACTTGTTGTTTATTAAATGTTTGCCAAAGGTTACATATTTACGTTACTTTTATTTAATTGAATATTGCTTTGTCGAACATACACAGCACTTACATATACGAGAGTAATAAATGTTAAAAAAAGAATATGATTTTATTGTTGTAGGTGGTGGATCAGCAGGGTGTGTTTTAGTAGCAAGGTTAACAGAAAATGCACATTTTAATGTTTTGTTAATTGAAGCCGGTTCTGATGATAAAAACGTCGCCGCGGTTCATGTGCCAGCAGGCGCGGTGGCTATGGTGCCTACTAGATATAAAAATTGGGCATTTAATACCACGGAACAAAAACAATTAAACAATCGTCGTGGTTATCAACCAAGAGGTAAGGTACTAGGCGGCTCTAGTGCAATAAATGCAATGATTTATACCCGAGGTCATCAGCAAGATTACGATGATTGGAAAGACTTAGGTTGGGGCTGGGAAGAAGTGCTGCCTTATTTTATCAAGTCGGAAAATAATTTAGCAATCAAGGGAGAACTTCACGGCAATCAAGGCCCTTTATTTGTCAGTAACTCTCGTTCTAATCATCCTATTGCCAATGCCTTTATTAAAGCTGGCGAATTGCTAGGTCATAAGGTTAATCAAGACTTTAATGGCACTGAGCAAGAGGGAATTGGCCGTTATCAAGTTACTCAAATAAATGGCAGACGTTGTAGCGCAGCTAAAGCGTACTTGACTCCAGAAGTGAGACAACGTGGCAACTTGACGATTTTAACGGACAGTCGTGTAACCAAATTGTTATTAGATAACAAACAATGCACTGGTGTAGAAGTTATTTCAAATCACCAGTTATTAACGGTGATGGCGAGCAAAGAAGTCATTTTAAGCGCCGGTGCCTTCATTTCCCCACAAATATTATTATTATCAGGCATCGGTGATAAACAGGATATTGTGCCTTTTGGCATTGAACATCATCACCAACTTGCTGGAGTAGGTGAAAATCTTGAAGATCATTTAGACTTTATAACCAGTTACAAAGCGAATACTCATAAGATATTTGGATTGTCTGTTAAAGGTATCGGCTTTTTTACTAAAGAAATTATTAAATACTTATTTAAACGAAAAGGGATTTTAACCTCCAACTTTGCTGAAACCGGCGCATTTTTTAAGACAGATCCAAATTTATCCAGACCCGATGTTCAATTGCATTTTGTAGTAGCGGTAGTGGAAGATCATGCTAGGAAAATACGTTCATCGTTAATACATGGCTTTAGTAATCATACCTGTGTGTTGCGCCCTAAAAGTAAAGGCACCGTAAAATTAGCGTCAAATGATCCAATGACTGACCCTGTAATCGATCCTAACTTTTTATCTGATGAAGCAGATATACAGACCATGTTAAAAGGGGTCCGTTTATCTAATGAGATAATGCAACAAAACCCACTTAAACAATACACTAACGCGTCATTAGATAATGAATACCATTTGTCAGACGAGGAGTTAATAGAAAAAATTAGAGCCAAAGCAGATACCATCTACCATCCAGTCGGTACTTGTAAAATGGGTATGGATGATATGACTGTTGTGGATACTAAATTGTGCGTACATGGCATTCATGGGTTAAGGGTCGTAGATGCTTCTGTTTTCCCAAATTTAATGGGGGGAATACCAATGCACCCACGATAATGCTAGCAGAAAGGGCCAGTGATTGGATAAAACAGGACTGGGATAGTTAACGACTTAAGTATGAAAATGGTGATAATAGAATGTTTTTTATTCGAATTGTTGATCAATACAAGTCTTATTTTTAAAATTCCTGTATACTCCGCCATCCATTTTTATCTGTAGCCCTGCATAAAGAGTAAATAGACTCATTTGTGCACATTTAGTCATTAGGACAAGTTAGCATGAATTTTTCATCTTTAGATTTAGCCCCAGAATTGCAACAGGCAATTGATGCATGTGGTTACAGTAAAATGACGCCTATCCAACAGCAAGCCATTACCCCGGCTCGCAGAGGTAAAGATGTATTGGCGAATGCTCAAACGGGTACCGGTAAAACCGCGGCCTTTTCAATCCCAGTGTTACAAAAATTAGTAGATAGACCGCGAACAACAGACTCTAAACGACCGAGAGCATTAATATTAACGCCAACACGTGAATTGGCAGAGCAGTTAGCTCAGACTATAGGTGAGTATGCTCAGTTTTTACCGTTTAACGTGACTGCCTTGTACGGCGGCGGAAAAATGAGTGGCCAAGCGGCCAAACTTAAAAAGGGTGTCGATATATTAATTTCTACCCCTGGACGTTTGTTAGAGCATATTGAAGTTTGTAACGTTGATTTATCAGAAGTTGAATTTGTTGTGTTAGATGAAGCCGATCGAATGCTTGATATGGGTTTTATAACTGACGTACAAAAATTAATGAATTTTACTGCTAAAACCCGTCAAACCTTATTATTTTCAGCAACTACCTCACATGCGGTTAGTGAATTAGCTAAAAAGATTTTAAAAAATCACACAGTAGTCAGTGTGGCAAAACAAAATGTTACGGCCGATACCATTGAACATGTTATGTATCCGGTTGAGGAACGTCGTAAGGTTGAATTATTTAGTGATTTACTAGAAGAGTTTAACTGGTTCCAAGTATTGGTTTTCACCAGCACCAAAGAACAAGCCGATAGATTGTTAGCGTCATTACAATCAAAGCGTATAGAAGTTGCGGTGTGCCATGGCGATATTAAACAAGGTGCAAGACGTAGAGCATTAGCGGATTTTAAATCGGCCAAAGTACAAGTGCTTATTGCAACAGAAGTTGCAGCTCGCGGCATCGATATTCAAGGTTTAGATTGTGTGGTTAACTTTAATTTGCCTTACTTACCAGAAGATTACGTCCATAGAATTGGTCGTACAGGTAGAGCTGGTAATAAAGGTCGCGCAATTTCGTTTGTTAGCCGTGAAGAAGAGCAGGTTGTAGATAAAATCCAACGTTTGATTGGCACGAAAATCAAACGTATTTCTAGACCTGGTTACGAAGTGAGTAACAGAAGTAGCTTACTTAAAAATATTGAATCGCAAGTAAGACCTAATAGAGCAAACAAAGCAACAGAAACTCAAATTGAGCGAGTTGGACGATTTAAAAAAGGCCGTTTAGGCGGTGTGGTAAAAAAGAACAAACCTGCTAAATAACCCCAATTAGCTACGTTATTGGCTGTATTCGAATGAGTACGGCCAATTAATGAATAGTTATGCGAAATTTCTGAATCTTCATTATTTCTTATAATATTTAAACCTCAAAGATTCTATTGATACTTAACAAGTTTTTCCTCTACTATAGCCTAATACCAATTCTATTAAGTATTCAATCACTCAGCGTTATATCAGAGCTTTTAGTTCGAGACGTTCGAATGCAGTAATACTGGACGTCTTTCAAATTCGAGCAACAAAGAAATAGAAGCTCTGAATGACGTCTTTGATGGGGCTAAAAGGTATTAATACGGCTTCACAAGATTTTGACGTAGGATAACTATGCCTTCTATCTTGTTTCTTGTCTTAATACCTTTTAGTTCCCACTGAGAGACAGAATGCTTAATAGAATTGGTATAATAACAAGACTATAAAATTTAATGTCTACGCTATCAAGTGAGGGAAAAATGAGACGAGCTACATCAATTATCCGCAAACATCGCGCGGCTGAAAAAGTATATGTATCAAGCAATTCACGTGACAATCAATACATTCTTGCAGAAATGCCATTAACCGATAAATTATTAGAACTCGTGGTTGGTGATGTTGATTTAACAAGTAAAAGTCCTTACCAAAAGTTTTATCAAAAACTATCTAAAATTGCGTTTGAAGTGATTGAAAAACACGGTATAGAACACGCTAACTTTGTTGCTAATAGCCGTCTTGTACGTGTTCGTTATAACGACGAACAGCAAGTGATACATACAGCACAACAATCATTTTTCTTTTATAGTCCTAAACATAACAGTACCTTTAAAGGTTACTTTGACGGCAGCAAACGTTCGAATAAAGTTAAGTTTTTATTTTTAGCCACAGGTGATGAGTTACGAGTTCACTCTGCAGAATTTCATAAAAAAATATATGCTGCGGTGCAAGAGATCTCTGAACGAATTGGTTTGGAACCGGGTGATTTAAAACTTAAAGATCACCAACATCTTACTTTCGATATTTATGCGAAAGAAAAAGGCAATAAAGGCACGATTACTCATACCTTCAGAGAAATATCAGACCGATATACACGTCAAGGTCACCCAATTGAAGGTGATCATACAACCATTACTTACGCTGTAGTTAACATTCCAATGGCCAGACGTTTACTAAAAGGCGTTGATATTGATTATGATAACAGCTTACCATTTGAAGGTTTTTATCAGAATTTTGAAAAGGTATTTAAAGATGCAGCCATCAAACATGATGTGAAACATGCCGCTATGATCGCCAATGGCTTGTCTCCAATTGTTCGTTATGACGAAACAGAAAAAGCGATTTTAAATGGTGAATTAATCTCGTTAGGTTTTAACCCTCACAAAGAAGAAGGCAGCATTGTATGTCAGTGGGAAGGGGATAAGTTAGTAGATAACATTCGACTGGTCTTCTTTGCCGTAAATGCGGATGAAACCAACAATACGTACGGTAAATTTGCTAACCAAGTTATTGATGCCACTAAATCATTAACAGAACAGTTAAACTGGAAAAAATCGAAAGATGAAGTGGTGATGCGATTACATCAACATATTGTTAGAAAGGTATAAGGGTACTTTTTACACTCATTTTTGATAATACGAAATCGTTTTAAAAACGGCACTTTATATAAGTGCCGTTTTTTTATGCGAAGGCTTTGTGGTCTTGATTGTCTTGCAAAAATGTATGCAGTTTAGCAACCGGTAAAGGACGGCTAAAGTAATACCCTTGTATCTCCTGACAACCCATGTCTTTTAATATATTTAAATGTTCGAGCTCTTCAACACCTTCTGCAATTAAGGTCAGTCCTAAGTTTTTACCTAAGTCGACAATGGCACTCACTATTGCTTTATCAGCTTCATTGGTATTTACATTAAAAATAAACGACTGGTCTATTTTTAACTTATCAATAGGGAACTGTTTTAAATAACTTAATGAAGAATAACCGGTACCAAAGTCATCAATAGATAACATTAAACCGACGGCTTTGAGTTTATGTAATAAATCAATGGTGTCGGACTCGTTATACATGATCACACCTTCTGTGATCTCCAGTTCAATGTTTTTAGCGGGTACTTGAGTAAAGGCTAAAGCACCAACGATCATGTCGTAGAAATTTGGGTGTTGGAATTGTTGTGGCGATATATTGATGGCGACAACGATATCTTTATAACCTTGATCGATTAGGTATTTAGCTTGTTTACAGGCATTAATAGTGATCCATTCTCCTAACGGAATGATTAATCCTGACTTTTCAGCCAAAGGTATAAATTCGGCTGGGGAAATAAACCCGTCTGGTGTAATCCAACGAATTAAAGTTTCCAATCCAACAATTTGACCATTTTGAATATTTAATTGAGGTTGGAAATATAATTCTAACTCTTTGTTACTTATTGCAACCCGCAGTTGCTCGGTCAATGCGAGCTCTTTTGAAATGGTTTCACCTAGCGATTGAGAATAAATAATTAACGATGAGTGTTCCGTTGCAATGGCTTGATCAAGCGCAATATTTAAACACTTAATGATACTGCTTTTATCTTTTGCGTGTTCAGGAAAACAACAAAATCCAAAATCTAATTCGATATGTTTTGCGTTGCAAAACGCTTCACGTTCAATTTTAGTTTCTATTTGATGCACTATTTTGTGTAAACGTTCAGTGCAAAAGTCGGCTTCTATAATAATAGAAAACTGTTTTTCAGAGGTTTTATAAAAAGTGAACGGGTAATCATCAATAATATCATTTAACAAAGGTTGCAATAACTCGGCAACTTCTTGTAATACTTTGCCCGTTTGCTCTATCCCTAGCTGTGATACTAACTTACTGTAATTTCTTACCTCAATGGAGCCGATTACAAAGTGAGCGTTAAGCTCACATTGATCGTTTAAAATTTCATAAAATTTATTTTTGTTATACAACCCAGTAGATTGATCGTGATAGGCCTGATAATTCAACTTATCTTCAGCCAGTTTTCGCTGAGTAATGTCCGATAAATGCAGATCCCAAGTTTCCATATCTTCTAGCCAATGAATTTCACAATCAAGTGTTTTGCCACCAATGATGAATTCAAAACGTCGATGGGGTTGTTTGCAATTTAATATATGTTGTTGTGAAGTCATTACTTGGTTTTTAAGAGATTGATAAAAAATATCATCACTTAAATTTAGAGCTGTAATCAATTTTTTGGTGGCTGGATTGGAAAATACTAGGTTATTGTTTTTATCTAAGCTAATGATTGGATTTGGGTTTCGTTGAGGGAATAAAGCTAAACGTTTATTTTTCCCCGACACCAAAATATAGCTCTTAATATAACGGCCAATAAAAGTGGCTAATACCAATATCAAAACACTGTAAGCTAATACAATATATGAGGTTTGAGCCAAATTTTGTTTAGTATTTGTATACTGCTGCATAACACGTTTGTCGGTGTCTGCGGCGATACTTTGGACAATAGGTTTGGTTTGCTGACGATACATAGAAAACATTTCTAGATGCTCTCTTGCAGTATCCCATTTACCGCTTGCGCCAGATTGCATATTTTCATCGAATATTGCCGCAAGATCTGTAATTTTCTTTTGTGTTTTGGATAAATCAGTAATTTGTTGCGGGGCGACGTTGTGTTCTTGTAGGTCTTTTAACAGTTGATTAATATTTAATGAAGCTTGTTTGAAATGCTCACTATATAAATCACTATCTTGGTTGGCGTAATATTCATTTAAATACAACTCTTGTTCGGTTAACGACGAGTCTAATTTTTGTAGTTGGCCAAAAATAGGGATCTCATGTTCAATCAGAATTGACGCACTGCGTTCAATTTTATCGGTTGAGTAGTATACAAATGCCGATAGTAAAATGCCGAGCGATACAATAACGCCATAAATACGGTTTGCATTTCGTTGTAATGATGCGCTATTGATTTCCAAGTGTACTTTTCCCATCTCATCTAACCGTTTAGTATTTGAGCCTCAACTTAATAAGACCGTGTGTTTAAAATAAAATTACAACGCTGTGAACAAAACCAATAAAACCAGCGTAAGCTGGTTTTATTAAATCAATGTTAGTGGTTAATTCACTATTGAGATAAATTCAGGTTTTGAATATGTTCATGAGTATGATCGGGTTCAACTTCAGTAACATGATCATTTCTGATGGCTTGTTCTATGCCTTTTTTATCAGATAATACACGATGAAGTTTTTGTACCGCACTGGTTACCGCTTGAAACATGTCGTCTTTGGTTTCTTTAATAGTGACTTTTTGAGAATGAAATACCGTATCCATTTCAACCATGGCAACTTTTTTGTTGTCGATTGATAGAATAACGTTAACTGCAATGATGTCTGGGAAGTGCTCGCTTATTTTTGTAAGTTTTTCAGAAGTGTGTTCTTTGATTGAATCTTTGATTTGTAAATGGTGACCGGAAATATTAATTTTCATAAACTACCTTAGTACAAATGTAACAGTGGAAAAATTAAAGCTTACATCTTTATATTAGTCAGAATTGAATAAGATGCAATGACTAAAACAGATTAAATAAATTAACCTGAAAAACGATTGGTTTATTTGGTAAGATCTTGTTTTGGTTAGAATATGAGCGTTTCAAATTATGTCGTTTAACACTTTAGGTTTACACTCGTTATTATTAGATGCGTTAACTGAAACTGGTTATGATACTCCAACGGATATTCAAGCTGAAGCCATCCCTCATATTTTAAATGGGGGAGATGTGATGGCCGGTGCACAGACCGGTACAGGCAAAACCGCCGCGTTTACTTTGCCTATTTTGCACAAGTTACTACTATCTGAAGACGACGGTTCCTCAAATGAGTCTTCAATTAAAAGAGTCAAAGCACTTATCCTTACACCAACCCGTGAGTTAGCCCAACAAGTTCACAAAAGTGTAAATACGTATGCCAACAAAACAACTCTCAAAACGGCCTTAGTGTATGGAGGTGTCAGCATTAAAAATCAAATTGATGATTTACAACAAGGTGTTGATATCGTTATTGCGACCCCAGGACGTTTATTAGATCATCTTTATAATCAGAATATTAGCCTAGAGCATGTTGAATATGTGGTATTTGATGAAGCCGACAGAATGTTAGATATGGGTTTTAAGGACGAAATTAGCCGCATCACCAAAAAACTACCTAGTATTAGACAAACGTTATTATTTTCTGCCACCTTTGATGAGTCCATTTTTAAACTAAGTAAACGTTTATTAAATGATGCGGTATTAGTTGAAGTTAACCAACGTAATGCCGCTGCTACCACAGTTGAGCAAGTGGTTTACAATATTGATGAAGACAGAAAACGTGAATTGATATCTCACTTAATAGGCTCAAAAAACTGGCATCAAGTGTTAATTTTCACACGTACAAAACAAGATGCGGATGCGTTAGCAAAAGAGATGAAACTTGATGGTATTAAAGCAGAATCAATTCATGGTGATAAATCGCAAGGTGCAAGAGAAAGAGTTTTAGAACAATTTAAAACGGGCACCATTAGAGCCTTAGTAGCAACGGATGTTGCGGCGCGTGGTTTGGATATTCAAAACTTAAATTACGTGATCAATTATCAATTACCCTATATTGCCGAAGATTATATTCACCGTATCGGCAGAACAGGCCGAGCAGGTAATAAAGGATTGGCTATTTCCTTATTAAGTGTTGGTGAAGAGTACTTGTTGGAAGAAGTTGAAGCTGTGTTGGATACTCGATTGTTACAACAGTGGTTGCCCGGTTATGAGCCTGATTTAACTAAGAAACCAACGAATAACCGTAAAAACACTAAAAGTGCACAAAAACAAAGAGCTGGGCGCAGAGCGGCAGGAAAACGAACAGGCAATCGTTCACAGGCAAAAAGATAGCAATAATTGTTAAATTAACAACAAGATTTCAAATACATAAATTTATTAAGAACTTAACAAATTAGGGTAAAATTAACATGTTTGATGCCAATAATAAGCCAAAAGGCTTGGTAAGGATTTATAGGGCTACGTTAAATTCGGCACGTGCATTTAGGTGGCTGTTTAAGAATGAATCGGCGTTTCGACAGGAGTTATTATTGTTAATTCTAACCGTGCCGTTGACGTTTGTTTTTAACATAAGTATTAAAGAACAAATAATTTTAATATTGGCGGTACTATTTGTGGTGTTCACTGAAATAGTAAATACCGCTATCGAAGCGGTGGTTGACAGAGTTGGATTAGAAATTCATCCACTATCTGGGTTAGCCAAAGATTTAGGGTCTTTAGCCGTGGGATTGAGTTTGATCATGGCTACGTTAGTTTGGATAGCGGTTTTACTGTAATAATTCTTTAACGATAAGCTCTAATAAAAAAGTTTCTCTTTCAATAGACATGCCTTTTTTATCGCTATGTTTTATGGTTTGTTTGTTGTGACTGATGGCCTCATGAATATTAATCCATTGGGGGCGCATTCCATTGTTAATTTCATGAGCTTCAAATTTAGGTTTAAGTAAAACGTCATCAATATTACAGATAAAACAATAAGACTCCATATGCACCAAATCGAAGTCTGGTTTATACCAAGGACGAAACTCTTCGTATAAGCCAAACTCCTTAATATCGGTAACATTCTGAGCACCGGTTTCTTCTTCCAATTCACGGATTAAACCCGCGATAATATCCTCACCTTTTTCAATACCGCCTCCTGGCAAACTATAATCGTCATATTTTTGTGTGTATAACAACAAAATATGGTCACCGTTTAATACAATAGCGCGTGCGGCTTTTCGGGTAAAACTTGAAACATGGATATCTTTAACATCGGGATGAACGGAGGACTTTAATAAACGCAAAATGAATAACTCTAATCAGGTAATGAAGTTTCATAAGAAACAGAAACTTGTATATGAAACACAAAATTAAACGGGGAGTTTATCAGTTACGAGTATTAAAATTAACTTTTGAATTTAATCATCCCTTTACAAGGCTATTCAGTAATTTATTATTCTGCTTATAAACATCCATTCATCTATTAAGAAGTTTAAATGATCATTCATAATCAGGTTCATGATATTCCAACGCCTACTGGTGTTATGCGTACTAAAGTATTTAAACCACAAGAGCAGGGCACTTATCCTGCCATCGTATTTTATTCAGAGATATTTCAATTAACGGCGCCTATTGAGAGAACGGCGGCAATGATGGCAGGCCATGGTTTTGTGGTGCTAGTTCCAGAGGTCTTTCATGAGTTAAACCCAATAGGTACTGTTTTAGGTTATGACGATGCGGGAAAAGACAAAGGCAATCAGGATAAGTGGACTAAGCCGCTTGAACATCACGATAGTGATACGCAAGCAATGGTGGAATTTATTACATCACAAGATTACTGCACGGGTAAGATTGGCGTAATGGGAGTATGTATTGGTGGCCATTTGGCGTACAGAGCTGCATTAAATGAACATGTATTAGCGGCTTGCTGTTTATACGCAACGGATATTCACTCAGATAAGTTACCTTGTGAGAAAGGGAACGACAGCTTTACTCGTACTAAAGATATTAAAGCCGAATTGCAAATGATTTGGGGCAAACAAGATCCACATGTTCCAGATGAAGGAAGAATGAAAATACATTTGAACTTAATTGCTAGTGGTAACACTTTTACATGGCATGAATTTAACGCGCAACATGCTTTTATGCGTGATGAAGGCGACCGATTTGATCCTGCATTAGCAATGCGAGTTTATGGTATGGCGGTGGAATTGTTTAATAGAACCTTGAGTTAGTTGATTTCCTAACTAACCATAGTGTTGATAACAATGTAGGAGATATGTGTTATCTCCTGCATCCTTATATAACGACAGTGATCGTTATTTTAGTTATATTTTTATAGAATTTCTTTCACACGGCCAACTTCACCAGATTCAAGTATTACTTTAATACCATGTGGATGCGTTGGGCTATTGGTAAGTATTTTTCGTACAGTACCTTCCGTTAATTCACCTGTACCTTGATCTAACTTTTGTTCGATATTGACTGCGATTCCAATGAGGATGTTTGACCTGTTATTTCCGTTCATTTAATTACTTCTTTTTAATTATGAGGTTCAGTTATAAACGCCTAACGCGCAATATGCCAGCTATATTTTGCTGGTTAAAAAATAAACGCTTGTGGTTGGTCAAACTTGTGTTATGATGCGCCCCGCCTTTAGAGGCTATATTTATTTTGTTACCCGCTTTATGTTATATAAATTTTAATCATTACCTTGTTATTTGATTGTAGATTTCCATCATAAGCTCTAATCAATTAAGTAAATTCTAAGGCTCCACCGGTGAATACTCACCGTAATTAAATTTTATATAAGGTTACAAACATGTCAAAAACTACTGGCGTTGTTAAATGGTTTAACGAAGAGAAAGGTTTCGGATTTTTAACTCAAGACGAAGGCGGTAAAGACGTATTCGTTCATTTCCGTTCAATCGCTTCTGAAGGTTTCAAAACGTTAAAAGACGGTCAACGTGTTGAATTCAACGTTGAAGACGGACAAAAAGGTCCTCAAGCTGCTAATGTAGTAGTTCTTTAATTAGTATTTAACTAATTAAACGAAAGAAAAGCTCGGTTTATCGGGCTTTTTTTGTGCCTGTATTTTGTTACTATTACGTCCAGAAGCTTATGATTTACCTTTAAAAGTTATAAGTGTATTTAGTAATTAAGGTATTTAATGACGTCTCATCAACAGTATAGTATTGGCACTCCAGGTATTCCATGGGGGGAAGCTGAAAAGTTAACATGGTATAAAGCTCAAAAAATTAAACGTTCTTATCAAGAGTTCGTTGTTCGTAAGATCCAATCCATTCATCAATCTTTATCAGTTACTCTTGAACTTAAAAATTATGGATCGTTAAGCTATAACGCAGGCGATTATGATTTGTGGTTGTTCATGTCCAAACAATGGCAACATGATAAACCAACTATATTGGTGACTGGTGGCGTACATGGTTACGAAACCAGTGGCGTGTTTGGCGCATTGCGCTTTGTTGAAACAAAGTTAGCTGATTACAGCAAAGCATTTAATTTCATCGTTGCCCCTTGTATTAGCCCATGGGGATTTGAAACCATCAATCGTTGGAATCCAAATGCGGTTGATCCTAATCGTTCGTTTTATCAAAACAGTCCAGTTCAAGAATCAAAAAATATCATGGACTTTGTGTTGGGTCTCAATGTGGAAATATTGGCGCACATTGATTTACATGAAACGACAGACACAGATAACTCGGAGTTTAGACCTGCATTAGCAGCCAGAGATGCCATCCCGCAAAAGTCGTGGAATATTCCAGATGGCTTTTATGGCGTAGGTGATACGTTAAAACCAGAACCTGAATTCCAAAAATCTATTATAGAGTCTGTTGCTCAAGTGACACATATTGCGCCAGCGGATGAAGATAATAAGTTAATAGGTTCAGACTTAGCTCAATTTGGCGTTATAAATTATCCGACCAAAGAGTTAGGTTTATGTGCTGGTTTTACTGATGCACCTTATGTGTCAACCACAGAAGTATATCCAGACAGTCCTTCATCAAATGATGAAAATTGCATAGTAGCTCAAGTGGCAGCAATTACAGGTGCATTAACGTATCTAATAGGGAACAAATAATATGACAGCAACACAACAACCATTACGCATTGATATTGTCTCTGACGTTGTTTGCCCTTGGTGTATCGTCGGTTTTAAACAACTTGAACAAGCGTTAAATGAGTTAGGTTTAGTTGCCGATATTCATTGGCAACCGTTTCAACTTAATCCGCAAATGGGATCTGAAGGGCAAGATCTTCGTGAACACGTTATTGAAAAATATGGCGTCAGCGTTGAAGAGAGTATTAGCACCAGAGAACGAATCAGTAGCATAGGCAAATCATTAAATTTTGAAATTAACTTTACTGACAACTCACGCATATATAATACGTTTAGCGCTCATAAATTACTGCATTGGGCTGAGCAGAAAGGACAACAAAATGAGTTAAAACAGGCATTGTTTTCTGCCTATTTCACTCAAGGTATCGATGTTAGTAACCAAGAACGTTTATTAGAAATTGTTGAGTCAGTGAATTTAGACAAAAACGAAGCGAAACAAATCCTATTATCGACTGAAGTTACTGATGAAGTTAATCAAATCGCTCAATTTTGGACATCACAAGGTATTTCAGGCGTGCCTGCGATGATATTTAACCAAAGGCATTTGGTGACAGGGGCGCAAGGTACGGAAAACTATACCTCTATCTTAAATCAAATTATTTCATTAGCCCAAACGGAACAAGAGTAAGTTATGAACTTGAATATATTACTTAATAAATTAGAAACGGAATCTGACACGGTTAATTTCAGTGATGTGATCACTGTGATAGATAATAATTATCATTATTCACCTACGGGCTTTATCAATGGTGACGTGGTAAATACCATAGGGACCAATGAAGGTTCTTGCAAAATATTCGCTTTTGCGAAACTACATGAACTTAATGAACAACAAACCTTAGCGTGTTTTGGTGACTATTACCGCAAAGATGTATTATTAAATCCTGACGGGACAGATCATGCCAATATTAGAAACTTCATGTTAACAGGATGGTCGGGTGTTAAGTTTGAAGGTGAGGTGTTACGTTTACTTAAATAATTAAAAATAAGAGGGTTTTTCTATACCTCACAGGTCAAACTAGTTAGTATGATTTACAGTTTTTAACGGATTAATAAATGAAGCATCAAGATGAAAAGTAAATTAGTAAGAATATTTTCTGCAATTAGTTTGGCCTTATTAGTATTGATTGGTGTGTATAACCAGCAACTGATCCAGCTATTTCATACCATCCGTTTATTCAATTCCGATGTCATCGTACATAATTTTTCTCATATTCCTGACCTAGTGCAAACCAAAGTTATTAAACCAACGGGTCCGGTTAATACATTTGATCATTCGCCAAAAGCACTACCTGCAACATTTGACTATTATGTTGACAGAAAAAACACGCAAGACTGGCTTACTGCAACAAACACAACAGCATTATTAGTCGTTAAAGGTAATGACATAACGTTTGAACAATATTATCAAGGTACAGGGGAGTTCGATCATCGAATCTCATGGTCGATGGCCAAGTCTTTTCTAAGTGCGCTTTTTGGAATTGCAGTTGAAGATGGACTTATTCCCGATCTAAATGTTCCGGTTACCGATTATGTTCCACAATTAATTGGTTCTGGTTATGAAGGGGTTTCAATAAAAAATGTCTTACAAATGTCCAGCGGCATTTATTTTAATGAAGATTATGGCGATTTTTTTAGCGATATTAATCGTTTAGGTCGGATAATGGCATTAGGGGGAGCTTTGATGATTTTGCTGCGTCGCTAACAAGCCATAAAACACCGGGCACCGAAATGCATTATGTCAGTATAGATACGCATGTGGTTGGTATGGTACTTCGTGCGGCAACAGGCAAACGTATTGAGCAGTATTTTGCAGATAAGTTGTGGTCAAAACTTGGTACCGAAAGCGAAGCTATTTATATCACGGACAGTACCGGCGAACCTATGGTATTAGGTGGCCTCAATATTATCACGCGCGATTATGCCAGAATGGGTAAACTATACAGAGATAATGGAGTGTTGAACGGTGAACAACTAGTCCCTTTATCTTGGATTGAAGACAGTTTAAATAATAATGAACCACATCTAAAAGCTGAAAGAAGAGCGGATAACTCTGTTAAATTTGGTTATGGATATCAATGGTGGATACCATTAGACGCAGATCAAGAGTTTTTGGCTATTGGCATTTATGGTCAATATATTTACGTTAATAAAAAATTAGATGTTGTCATTGTCAAAAATAGCGCCGATACTAAATTCATGGCCAATGGTTATGAAAGTAAAGTTATTGCAGTGGAAGCGTTTAGAGCCATCGCAAAATCACTTAATTAGGATTGATATTAACAAGGAGAGTTAAATGGAAACTAAAAAACGTTTTTCAATAGGCATGAACCCTATTTTGTTAGGGCTTTGTGACGGTATTTCAAGTTACACATCCGTAGACGCTTGGATAGTCAGAGTATTATTCTTTGTTATCTTATATCTCATCACTGGCAGCCTTATTATAAATTTTCTTTTATATGTATTGATTGCTTTTTTTATGCCTCAACATAAAAGCAGTTATCAAATTGATAGAGAATACCGAGCTAATAATAATAGATAAAGTTCTCCTAAGTATCGCTGGATAAAGAAGGTTTAAATGAAGTATCAAATTACAGTTAAAGATTATGTAATCTCTATTTCAGTATTAACTATTTTTAACCATTATGACACCAATAGTATGGTTAAGAATCTCACTGAAATCATTGACGGTTTTGATGGTCAGCCATTCTATATGCTTATCGACTTATCCATGTCAGATGGCGGTACTCCTGAAGCGTTTGAACAAACTCGGAAGTTTAACCTTTGGTTGGACGAGCAAAATTTAAAGGCCAAGGCCATCGTATGTCCTTCACCTTTGTTAAAAAATATAAATGAGTCGAGAGTTCGTACATCGGATAAACAACTCATAAAATACTTTGAAGATATTAAAAGTGCCCATAGTTGGTTTGATGAATTATCATTACAATACGTAATTTAACGCCGTTGTTACATGTCTATTAACGTGATCTTGTGTATGACTACAGGTGATGAAGGCTGATGAAAAGCAACTTGTTTATTGTCCCCCAACCAAACCTCTTTTACCTGTACATTACTAATTTTTTTAACCACATCCAATCCGTTAACTACTTGAGCAAACACCGTATATTTACCGTCTAAATGACTTCTTGTTGCATCACAAATATAGAACTCAGTACTGCCACTATTTGGATCTTCTGACCGAGCTAACCCAACCGAGCCAAGGATATGTGGGTTTTTATTAAATTCGGCTTTAACCCTACGGTTAATGCTGGTTACGTCGTCGTCATCCCCGCTGCCAGCTTGAATAACATGACCTTTTACGACTCGATAGAAGGTTTTGTTGTTATACCAGTTTTCAGTTATCAAGGATTTAAAGTGCGCCACGGTGGCTGGCGCATCGTCTTGATAGAAGGCAATGGTGATGTCACCCAGATTAGTTTCAATTTTAGCTAATTGTTGTGCCCATGTTGGTAACGTTACAAACAATAACCAGATACTTAATAAGTAAAACCTTTTCATAATCAGCTAAATAATCCCGTTAAAAGGTAAATTAATATAATGCTATCAGAACACCCTTGTTTAAAAAGGAGCTGGGTAGGTCTTGATAACTTGATCGACGGCGCTTAAGGTTTGCTCAGATAATGTTAAATCAAACGCCGCTATATTTTCTTCTAATTGATTTAAACTTGTGGCCCCTATGATAGTAGACGTGACACCGTCAACATTATCACACCAATTAAGGGCTAACTGAGCGGTTGTGATACCCGCATCAGCAGCAATCTTTGCGTATTGTTGTATGGCTAAATCGCATTGTTCAGTGGCTCTAAATAATCCGTTGCGTTGCGCCATAGTCCAACGACTTCCTTCAGGTCGTGCGCCATTTAAATATTTACCGGATAACATGCCTCCAGCTAGGGGAGACCAAGGTAAAAATGCGATATCTTCATGTACACAGTTTTCAATTAAATATGGCCAGTCTTTGTTATGCAGTAAATTAAACTCATTTTGTATGGCCACCATCTTAGGCAAAGCATATTGCTCACTAAGTTTTAAATATTCATTAATGCCCCAGGTCGTATCGTCAGATAAGCCACAGTGCCTAATTTTACCTGCGTCCATACATAATTTAAGGGCTTGTAAAATTTCCAACATTTGAGCTGATTCTTGTTGACGGTCAACGTTAGTGAAGTTGATTTTATTGGGCCTATGTTTAGAAAAGTGCGGTGATGTTCGATTTGGCCAATGTAATTGGTATAAGTCAATATAATCAGTTTGTAGGCGTTTAAGGGAGGCGTCTACCGATTGAATTACCGCTTCGCCAGTAATGATGCCACCGTTGCGGATATAAGGTAGGCCAGCGCCTGCGATTTTAGACGCAAGAATAATATCTTTACGTTTTGTTTGATTAGCGTTAATCCAGTTGCCGATATAGGTTTCTGTCAAACCGTATTTTTCACCTGAGGGCGGGACGGGGTATAACTCCGCAGTATCGATAAAATTAATGCCTTTTGATAGGGCAAAATCAATTTGTTGATTGGCTTCCTGTTGGCTGTTTTGTAGGCCCCATGTCATTGAACCTAAACAAACACGAGAAACATCAATATTACTGCTACCTAGTTTCGAAAACTTCATTGGTGATATCCATCTATTTAACTCAGTATTAATATACGTTAACTATCATAAACATACATGTCTATTACCAATTAAAAATAGAAGTAATAAAAATAAATAGTTAAACATGCAATATGTAAACTAATATTAATAATATAGGGGAGAGCCTTATCGATTTAATCTTCGAATAAGGGATAATAACCACAGTATGAGCAGGACGCTCACTGTTGTTGTTTTTTATTGTTATTCCCTTATTTGTGCCCAACCTATTGTGTTGGGCTTTTTTTTGCCTGATATATTAGACAATAAAGGTTATTTTTTTCGGCGCCAAAAAAGAATGACAGTTAATAAGAGCATCAACAGCCAAGTGGTTAAATTACCGAATCGTTTATAAAAGGCATGTGAGGCAGATAAATTTAATGGGTAGGTTAACACCTTCGCAATATTTTGATTAATCGAGGCGCTAATTTGTCCTGTTTGATCAATTACCGCTGTCACACCATTATTAGTTACTCTGACCACTGGCATTGCGAATTCAAGTGCACGCATTTGCGCCAATTGTAAATGCTGCCAAGGACCATGTGAATCACCAAACCATGCATCATTACTCAGGGTTAAGATGAAGTCGCTATTGTCGGTTAAATTAGCACTGATCTGTTGTGGAAACGCAATTTCAAAACAAATGGCTGGGGCGATATGGTAGCCATTAGCGATTAAATTATCTTGTTGATATTCCCCTCTATTAAATGAAGAAAATGGCAGATCAAAAATAGGCGCTAATTTCCTAAGGATACTTTCAAAAGGAACAAATTCGCCAAAAGGTAGAAGGTGATGTTTACTGTAACGATTGTTGTGTAAATATTGATAATGGCCAGAGGTGTCGGTTGTATTTTTTTACCTAAAGTAACAATGTTATTGAAGGCGTATGTGGTGTTAGGTTGATAATCAACAATGCCTGTAATAAGTGCTGTATTTGACTCGCTCGCGTCTTTATCCATGTCACTCAGGAAATCATTGGATGATATCTCTAATCTAGGTATTGCTGCTTCAGGCCAAATTACAATATCGGCTGATTGCCAATGTGGAGAAGTGAGTTCGTAATATTTCACCATAGTCGGCACTTCATTTTCAGGTTGCCATTTAATACTTTGAGCAATGTTTCCTTGTACCAGAGCAAGGTTTATCTGTTTTTTGTTATCTTCACTCCATTGATAATAAGTAAGCGATTGTCCGGCTAGTGGGATCAAAAATAGGGCAACAATGGACACCGTTTTATATTTATAATTGTCCTTGGTTTTTGTTGTATGCATGTTAAACGCAATGACGATAAGACAACTTAATAAGATGACAATCGCTTGTAATCCTAACTCACCAACTATAGGGGCATAACCAGATAAACTACTGGTTAATTGACTGTATCCAATAGATAACCAAGGAAAGCCAGTTAATAAGACGGACCGCAAATATTCGACACTTAACCAAAGTGGAATAACCACAAAAAGGCTGTATTTATCTTTGGTTTTAAACGTTAGCCAACTGAATAGCGCTGGGAAGAGTGCAAGGTAAGCCACTAGCAGCAACATTAATAACAATGAGAAGAATAATGGCAAACCGCCAAAGTCAGCTATCGCGTTATGTACCCAACTAAGACCAAAACTGAACCAACCTAAGCCAAATATGAAACCATAACGAGTTGCCTGTGTGACATTAGGGGAGTGGACAATGGCAATGAGTAATATTGGGAAAGAAATAAACGGCAATAGCCATATATTAAATGGACTATAACTGAGCGTTAATAATCCACCTAAAATAAAAATGGTTAGGTTTGGTAGGTTGACACTTAATAGTTTATTGGAGGTATTAAAAAAGGATTGGATTCTTAATTTCCAATCCTTTATTAAATTTCCTAGGTGTTGATTAGTGTGATCTATGACTCAGACCCTTCTTCTTCAAACTTTGGAACCGTAACTGTAATTTGCTGTATTCTACGTGTATCAGCGGTATGCACTTTGAAAACTAAGCCATCGATATCGACTTCTTCACCTTTCTCAGGCATGTGACCAAATTGATGTAAAACAATACCACCTATGGTATCTGCGTCTTCTTTATTGTAATCGGTATTAAAGAAGGCGTTAAAATCGTCCAATTCAGTTAAGGCTTGCACCATAAATACATGTTTGGATATCTTACGAATATCGTCAGTTTGATTTTCTTCTAAATCAAATTCATCTTCTATTTCACCAACGATAAGCTCAAGAATATCTTCAATTGTAACCAATCCAGATACACCACCGTATTCATCAACCACTACGGCCATATGATAACGGTTTTGACGAAACTCTTTTAACAAACTGTCAACCCGTTTGCTTTCTGGAACGACGACGATAGGGCGTATTAAATCTTTGATTACGATTTCTTTGTCACGGTCAATCAGTAATTTAAGCAAGTCTTTTG
Source organism: Psychrosphaera aquimarina (assembly GCF_032461525.1). NCBI lineage: Bacteria > Pseudomonadati > Pseudomonadota > Gammaproteobacteria > Alteromonadales > Pseudoalteromonadaceae > Psychrosphaera > Psychrosphaera aquimarina. Next base: position 118,282 of record NZ_JAWCUA010000001.1, read on the forward strand.
CTAATAATATACCTTCTACGTGATCTTTATCTTCGGCGACAACCGGAAATCGAGAATGGCCAGACTCAATCATTGCAGGAATAAATTGCTCTGGACTATCAGACAGATCTAACGTGATCATCTGAGAACGAGGGATCATGATGTCACGGATGCGAAGATCTGCAATCTCCAAAACACCATCAATCATATTCTTTGTATTCTGATCAATTAAATCATTTTGTGCAGCGAGAGCTAAAACATCGACTACATCTTCTTTACTCTGTGGTTCATCACTAAATATTTGGCTGATTTTATCTAACCAACCTTTGCTGGACGAACCGTTACTACTATGGGGGCTATCTTCGCTCATTCTTTTTAGAATGCTCCTGTGTTACTAAAATTTAATAGTGATTGAATTTTGTTCAAACCACTCACTTTGATTATTGATCGTTATACGGATTAGGGAAACCCATTTTTTGTAATATTTCTATTTCAAGGGATTCCATCTCTTGTGCTTCTTCATCTTCAACATGGTCATACCCTAATAAATGCAAGCTGCCATGTAGCAACATGTGTGCCCAATGAGCGTCAAACGACTTGTTCTGCTCTTGTGCTTCTTGGTTAACTACTTGAGAACAAATGATTAAGTCGCCTAATAAAGGAAACTCCATCTCTTCGGTAATAAATGGCGGCACTTCTGCTGGAAAAGACAATACATTGGTCGGTTTAGCTTTATCGCGATATTGGTGGTTAAGCATTTGGCTTTCATCTTCATCGACGATACGTACGGTAAGTTCAGATAACGATTGAAACTCTGGCAAAAACTGATTTAACCAATCTAAACATTGCTGCTCAGAAGGGATTTGTTTGTTTGTGCTGGCATTTTGATAATCAAGTTCAACCATTTTGGTTACTCTCACTTGCCGCATTAGAAGGGTTGTTTTTTAGATCTTCAGCTTGTTGTTTTTTTTCAGCTTCGTAAATGGCTTTGTCTCGTCTTATTTGTTCATCATGACGTTCATAGGCCATAACAACTTTAGCAACCACAGGGTGACGCACGACATCGTTCGCTTGGAAGAAATTAAAACTTATATCGTCAATGTCTGCTAATACTTCGATGCTGTGGCGTAAACCCGAACGAGCACCTCGTGGTAAATCGACTTGGGTAATATCGCCCGTGATCACCGCTTTAGAATTAAAGCCAATACGTGTTAAGAACATTTTCATTTGCTCAACTGTCGTATTTTGGCTTTCGTCCAAAATTATAAAGGCATCGTTTAATGTTCTACCACGCATATAAGCTAATGGCGCTACTTCAATAACGTTACGTTCAATTAAACGTTCTACTTTTTCAAAACCTAACATTTCGAATAAAGCATCATATAAAGGGCGTAAATAAGGGTCTATTTTTTGACTTAAATCACCCGGTAAGAAGCCAAGTTTTTCACCAGCTTCTACCGCAGGGCGGGTTAACATAATACGTTTAACTTCTTGACGCTCTAGGGCATCAACGGCACAAGCTACCGCTAAATACGTTTTACCGGTTCCGGCAGGACCAATACCAAACGCAATGTCATTGTTAAGTATATTTGCAACATAATCTTGCTGATTTGGGTTACGAGGTTTGATATTGCCTTTACGTGTACGAACAACAATATCATTACTAAAGTCTGCATCACTTTGATCTAGTAACTTAGAACCTTGAATTGCAAGATGTACATTGTCTGGCGTCAGTTCATTCGCTTTAACTTTATTCTGAACTTTTGGATCAGCTTGAGTCTCAACGTATAAGGATCTGATAACGTCGGCAGCGGCAAGGGAATTCACGGTCTTGCCAACAATTTTAAATTGATTACCTTGATACGTTACTTCAACGCCCATACGACGTTCAATATGTTTTAAATTGTCGTCGTACGGACCTATTAACGAGGCTAATCTGTCCTTGTTAGCCGGTTCTAAAAATATTTCAGTGGTCGTTAATTTGTTAGACAAGAGTGATCCTCAAAGTAATGTTATTAATAACGATTAAGGTGTAAATGTCGCTACACCTAACTCATCAAGATTGGTTGCACGTTTAGCTAAAATAGCAGACGGCGCAGTATCTTGACGTAATCCCATTTCATCTTCGCCGCGTATAAATTCAGCACGTAAGGAATTGGTATATACATCCACTACTTTAACATCGGCAAAACCACCAATTAAAGTATGCGGCCCTTCGAAGTTAACAACACGGTTGTTTTCAGTACGGCCGCGTAATTCTAATGGGTTTTTAATTGATGGACCTTCCACCAAAATACGTTGTTCAGTGTTTAACATTGAACGTGAAATCTGCAGAGCTTGATGCGTAATTAAGTTCTGTAGTTCATGTAAACGGTCTTTCTTTTCTTGTTCACTGACGTCATCAGGTAAATCGGCAGCTGGTGTACCAGGACGCGCGCTATAGATGAAACTAAAGCTATGATCAAAACCAACATCAGCAATTAACTTCATTGTTTTAGCGTGATCTTCAGCTGTTTCACCAGGAAAACCGATAATAAAGTCACTCGACATACTAATGTTTGGACGAACTTTACGAAGTTTACGAATCTGAGACTTGTATTCAATGGCAGTATGGCCACGTTTCATTTGGGTCAGTATACGGTCAGAGCCCGATTGCACTGGTAAATGTAAATGGTCAACTAATTCAGGAACGTCAGCATAAGCTTCAATGATGTCGTCACTAAACTCAACAGGGTGCGATGTGGTGTAACGTATACGATCAATCCCATCAATGCTTGCAACTAAACGTAATAACTCACTAAAGTGGCATACGTCACCGTCATGGGTCGCACCACGGAATGCATTTACGTTTTGGCCTAATAAGTTAACTTCACGTACGCCTTGTTCTGCAAGTTGTGCAATTTCATACAGTACATCATCTACAGGACGAGAGACTTCTTCACCACGGGTATAAGGTACTACACAGAATGTACAATATTTACTGCAGCCTTCCATGATAGAAACAAAAGAACTCGGGCCATCCGAAGTAGGCTGAGGTAAACGGTCAAACTTTTCAATTTCAGGGAATGAAATATCAATAACCGAACCGCCTTCGCCACTTTGAATTTGGTCAATCATTTCTGGTAAGCGATGTAATGTTTGTGGACCAAATACCATATCAACATAAGGGGCTCGTTCACGAATGTGTTGGCCTTCTTGTGAAGCAACACAACCACCAACACCAATAACTAAATTAGGGTTTTTCTTTTTTAAATTTTTCCAACGACCCAATTGGTGAAATACTTTTTCTTGTGCTTTTTCACGAATCGAACAGGTGTTCAATAAGATCACGTCAGCATTTTCAGCTTCGTCGGTAAACTCATAACCATGACTGTCATCCAAAAGATCGGCCATCTTTTGCGAGTCATACTCGTTCATTTGGCAGCCCCAGGTTTTAATATGTAATTTTTTAGTCATGGTACTCTCTATTACTTCTGTTTGTTCAAACGCAAACGCGCAACACGGCGTTGGCTAGTGTTGGGGAAACCCCAAAATGGCGCGTATTTTACAAGTAAATGGACTGAACTGGAAGAGGTGAATTCTAAACTTGTTGGATCTTATGCAGTCTTGATATTTAAATTGGTTTAATTCGCCTTGTTTCTGGCATAATAATGCCAATTCTCTTGTTAAGTTTTACTTAATTAACACAACAATTTAGGTAGTTTACATTGACCAAAGGCTCTGATTTAAAAGAACAATTTTATGATGTGGTGATTGTAGGTGGTGGCATGGTTGGTGCTGCTCAAGCGGCGGCGTTAGTAAAACAACAAAAGCGTGTATTGGTGATTGAAAAATATATTCCAAATTCAGATGTTTTAGCGCAAATACCACTAAGAGTCTCCGCGATTAACCTAGCTAGTGAGCAATATCTAACAGAATTAGGTGTTTGGTCGCATATTGGCGAAACATCTAAATGCATGTTTAACCAATTGGCTACGTGGGAACAAAGACATAAACCTGTCATTTTTTCAGCCACTGATATTCAAAAATCGCATTTAGGTTATTTGATCAGAAATGAGGCGCTGCAATTAGCAGCATATGATGAGCTTAATAATACGGCAGATCATGCTGTTGATATCATCACGGATTGTAAATTAACGAGTATTGATCAAACTAATGAACAGGTTAGCGTCCAGTTAACAAATCATGTTTCCAATGAAACCATTATCTTTCATTGTTCGTTATTAATCGGGGCAGATGGTGCCTTCAGTCAAGTTCGAAGTTTAACTGACATAGGAACAACAGGGTGGGATTATCAACAACATTGTTTAAGCCTCACCATTAAAACCGACTTTCCTACTCAACATATTACTTGGCAAGAATTTCAACCTTCGGGGCCTAAAGCGTTTTTACCTTTGGAAGACGGTTATTCAGTGTTGATTTGGTATGACAATGCCGAGGAGCTTCAACAACTTGTTCAGTTATCGAATGAACAACTAAAAAATCAAGTGCTAACTCGTTTCCCTGATTTGGCCGGAGAGTTTGATGTTGTTGCTAAAGCATCGTTTCCTTTAACTCGACGACAAGCCAACCAATATATAAAAGGGCGAGTAGTATTGGTTGGCGACTCCGCACACACCATTAATCCGTTAGCAGGACAAGGTGTTAATATTGGTTATAAAGATGTTGAAGTTTTATCGCAGTTATTGGAGGAAATCGATATTAAACAGAGTGAGACTTTGTCGGCGGTTCTCAAGCAGTACGAAAACATCAGAAAACGTGAATCACAACTAATGTCTTTAGCCATGGATAGTTTTTATAATTTGTTTTCTAATGATAAAGCGGCAGTTAAATTATTAAGAGGCGGATTATTAACCTTAGCGAATAAATTTGAGTGGGCAAAAAAACAAGTGCTTAAAAAAGCGGTGGGATATTAAGTTATCTTGCTGCAGTCTCTAACCTGAAGGTTTATAAGTTAGCTTCGTCATTTAATTTTTTACAACAAAAAAAGCCTCGCAAATGCGAGGCTTTGAATGTTGGCTGGGATACCAGGATTTGAACCTGGGAATGGCGAGATCAAAACCCGCTGCCTTACCGCTTGGCGATATCCCAACAAAAGAGAAGTGGCTGGGATACCAGGATTTGAACCTGGGAATGGCGAGATCAAAACCCGCTGCCTTACCGCTTGGCGATATCCCAACTGAAACTTTTTGAATATGTGTTTCACATATTAATACATGGTGCGGAAGGAGAGACTTGAACTCTCACATCCTAAGATACTGGAACCTAAATCCAGCGCGTCTACCAATTCCGCCACTCCCGCAAATTCTGTTCACTAAAGGTTGGTAAGGTAATCAAGAATTGGTGGCTACGCCCTGATTTGAACAGGGGACCCCATCATTATGAGTGATGTGCTCTAACCAGCTGAGCTACGTAGCCACTCTTGAATACCGCCTCAAGCGATGGCGCGTATTATGCTGATGACGACTGGTATCGTCAACTGCTTTTTTAAAGAAATTTGCAAAAAACAGAGCGTTTGGTCTTATTTTGCACAGTGCGGTTAAAAAGTGAGACTATATTAGGTAAAAAATGACCTATAAGTCTCATTTAAGTTTATTTATTATTTTGCGGTATTTGATTCTTCGTAAAAATTGGCCCACTCAACCGCATTTACATAAAAGTCGGGCAATACATCTTGTTCCATTCTAAAGCGAGCACATGCTTTACGCATCGCACTCCAACTTGCTGATTCATATGCCTTAGTGATCCTCAATATATTACCTAACGTATTCTCGTGACCGATTAAAGCAGCAGAGACTTCTTCCGTAATAGGTAATTGTTTCACTAGGTCTTCCATCGGTTGTTCTAATATGACATCTAATAAAGAGAATAAACCGAGTATGAAAGCGTCGTCTACTAAAGAGGGCGCCACTTTAGAAGCGATATTCTCACAAAAGCGCGCTCGGATAATGGACATCTCTGTTAACTCTTCACGACAGTGTTCCGCTATATGAGCCGTTAATATTAATGTGACGAACTTTTTAACCTGAGCAGCGCCCAAATAAACTAACGCTTGTTTTAATGACGATATCGGATCTCGGACAGGAAATAGACCAGAGTTTATAAATTTTAATAATTTAAAGGCTAATGCTGTGTCACGTTCAAAAAATGACGATAATTTAGTGTAATCAACATCAAGTTTTAACGTTTCTTGGTACATAGCTAAAATAACAGTTTGATTTGCGTGTACGTCTTTTTGTTCAATGATTTGAGGCGTACAAAAGTAATAACCTTGGAAAAAATCAAAACCCATTTCTTTAGCTTTGTCGTATTGTTCTTGTGTTTCAATACGCTCGGCTAAAATTTTCAAATTTTTATATTTTCTTAATTTAGGCAATATAACTTCAATTTCAGCAAATGAAGTTTGGTGTAAGTCAAATTTGATCAGTTTAATTAATTTTAAAAATGGTTCCCAAGCCGGATTATAAACAAAGTCATCCAATACCAATTTATAACCTTTACGGTATAGTTGGCGGCATGCTTCATAAACTTCAGGGGTGGGTCTCACACTTTCCAAAATTTCCACCATGGCTTTATTAGGTGGTAATAAACTAGGTACTTGATCTATTAATGCTTGTTCAGGGTAATTGATTAAGGCTGGTTTTCCAGACGTGATTTTATCTAAACCCTGATTGAAGTGGCTATCCAATAACAATTTGGATGTAGCTGAATTGGATTCAACGCCAGGGAATACATTTTTTAAGCTATCGCGAAATAAGAGTTCATAAGCAACAACATTGTCTTTTCGATTGTATATTGCTTGACGTGCGGTATAGACGTTCAATGTTAATCAATCCTTGAATGTTAAATTGAATTGAAGTAGATGTAAGGTTATCAAAATTAGTAAGTTGAACAAACCTTTTATATCGTTTTAGATATAAGACCAGTTGCATCCGGACCTAATATTCAATACATATGGCGAAAATATAACCATATTATTGTCCGTTTTTACATATCTAATGAACTGAGCAGTTTTTTGGTTTTATCATGACTTGGATTAGCGAATATTTCAGCGATATTGCCTTGTTCAATTATTTGTCCGTTATCCATTATTAAGATTCGGTCACTGAGGTATTTAATTAATGAAATCTGATGTGAAATTAATATATAGGTTAACTGATGTTGCTGTTGTAACTCAATCAATAAGTTGATGACTTGTGCCCGTAATGACGGATCAAGAGGGGCTAGGGCTTCATCAATAATAACCACTTCTGGATCTAATATTAATGCTCGGGCAATACTAATTCTTTGTGCTTGGCCACCAGAAAACATATGTGGGTAATATTCGGCATGTTCAGGCAACAAACCAACCATACGTAATGCCGAATAGATTTTAAGTTGGCGTTCATCTGCATTTAGATTGGTATTAAATATTAAAGGTTGCTCTAGTTGCTGGCCAATTTTTATGGTTGGGTTAAGTGATTTTTGTGCGTCTTGGAATATCAGTCGAATGTTTTTACAAAAAAATGATGTGTTGTTCCAATCTATTTCAATCCCGTTATGAGTTAAATATCCTGAGTCGGGTGTTTCTGCTGCGGCTAATAATCGAGCTATGGTACTTTTCCCTGAACCGGCTTCTCCAACGATGGCAATCGTTTCGCCTTTTTTAAGGCCAAAAGTGACAGGGCCGATGACTACATCTTTGCCTTTTTTTAGCCAATGTGCTTTGTCTTTATAACATTTAGTTACTTCATTAATCCTTATAAATTCAACACTCATGCTTTTTTCCAATTATCTGTTAGCGGGTAATGACAACGAAAATATTGGCCTTTTACCTTTTGTTGCTCAGGAATTTTTACACAGGCTCTTTGTGCATTTGGGCAACGAGGCCCTAAACGACAGCCTATCGGTAAATGTTGTAAGGTCGGAATTGTGCCTTTAAGAGCATACAATTTTTGTTTGTTATTAATATCACGAGCATTGAAGTCGGGTTCACTGTCAAATAATGCTTTGGTGTAAGGGTGTTTCGGGGCGTTAATAATGTTTTTGGTTAATCCACTTTCGATTAACTGACCGCAGTACATAACGTTAATTGAATCGGCCCAACTGGTGATAGACACCAAATTATGAGTAATAAAAATAACCCCCATTTCTTTAAGCTGATTCAAGCTTTTTAGTAACTTGATCACTTGTAATGAGGTTGTGCTTTCTAATGCCGTGGTAGGTTCGTCGGCGATTAATAATTTAGGCTCTTTGGCAATCGCCATGGCGATCATTATTTTTTGGCAAATACCTTCAGACAACATATGGGGATAACTGTTAAATACTTTTTCGTGATCTTTAATACCAACTTTATGTAACAGTCGAATGCATTTTTTTATTCTTAACTCTTTTTTAGCACCAAACCAGCCCGAAAATTCATAGTCGGGTAATGACTCTTCTAATTGAGAGAAAATATTGGAGGTAGGATCTAAACAACGGCGGGGTTCTTGATAAATCATAGAGATGTTATCGCTGATAACTTTTCTACGCTTAGTTTCCGACATTCTATTTAAATCTTGTCCCATAAAATGTAAACGGTCAGCTGTCACGTGCCAGCGATTATTTAACATGCCAACCAGGGCTTTAGCGATTAAGCTTTTACCAGAACCTGACTCGCCAATTAAGCCACTGACTTCAGCCATTCTCATAGAGAAGTTTGCCGACTCAACCGCTTTAATTCTGGAGTCATTAGTGATCAACTCAATATTTAAATTTCTTATGTCTAGTAATCGCACATTTAACCTACTGAAGTCGTCTTTCTTTTAAAGCGTGTCGTAGCCCATCACCAACAATATTTGTTGATAGAATACATAAAAACAAAGTAATACCCGGTAACATGACAGTCCAAGGGCTTAGATAAAACACACCTAAACTATCTGCGATCATGGTGCCTAATTCTGGTTCAGGTGATTGTGCACCAATTCCAATAAAACCTAATACCACAATATCTAAAACAGACGATGAAATGGCCATAGTAGAAAATATAATGATGTTTTCTATCATGTTTGGTAACAAGGCAAAGCGAAATACTTGCATATTATTGGCACCATCTAAGCGATACGCAATAACAAAGTCTTTATCAAGCATATCCGTCACTTCAGTTCTAATATGATGAATAAATTGAGGTAACATTGCCAAAACAACCGCCCAAAATGAGTTGGCGATACCTGGGCCTAATATTGCCACGATAACGATAGCGATAAGCAATGATGGCATTGTTAACGCTATATCTAACACATGGTTTAGAAAACTTGCTTTCACACCTTTACTGAAACCAGCTAACGTACCAATTAATAAACCAAGAGAAAGAGCCAAAATAACGGCCAAAATACCAAGGCCAAATGAATAACTAATCCCAACTAAAATACGGGATAAGATATCGCGCCCTAACGCATCAGTACCAAATGGGGATTGGATAAAGCCATTGACATCCCATGAAGGTGGCACTAACAACATATCGGATTGTTGCATATAAGGTGAATAAGGCGCTAACAAAGGCCCTAAAATTGCCATTAAGAGCATAAAAGCAAATACCCAACTGGCTACCAATGCAAAGTGATTACGTTGAAATAGTCGCCAAAGTTGTCTAAATGGACTGGAATTGTTTGGCGAAGAAAAGAACCTAAATTTTACCATGACCACGTATCCTCGCAATTGGGTCAAAGATCATATAAAGCAGATCAAATAATATAGTGGCAATAAATACCATGCCGGAAATAACCAATAGCCCACCTTGAATTGCAGGGTAATCTCGTTGATGAATAGCATCAACTAACCAAGAACCCACACCAGGCCAAGCAAAAATAACTTCCGTTACCATCGCCAGTGTAATTACAGTACCAAAGTGCATGCCTAACATTTGGATAACAGGTAACAAACCATTACGTAAACCGTGGCGACGCAATAATTGACCAGACGTGAGTCCTTTTGCTTTGGCCGCTTTAACATAACTGGTATTCATTACGTCTTTCATTGATTGACGAGTTGTTCTGATCAATACGGTTGTCGGGTAGGCCGCTAAAACAAAAGTGGGTAAGGCTAAATGGCGTAAGGCGTCAAAAAAGGCTTCTACTTTATAGTCCACATTAGAACGAATGATGTCGAATAACAAAAAGCCGCTGGAGCTAGGGATGTTATATATTAAACTTAATCGGCCAGATGTTGGGAACCAACCTAATCCAATAGAAAATACCAAAATTAATAAAAGCGCTAGCCAAAATATCGGCATAGAAAACCCAATAATTGATAAGGCTAAGATACTTTTATCTAACCAAGGGTAGGTTTCTGATGAGGCTAATATGCCTAACGGAATAGCCACGATAAAGCTATATAACAAGGCATAGATGGCAAGTTCTATTGTTGCGGGTAATACTCTAAATACTTGGCTGTAAATACTGGTGCCAGTGATAAAGGAAACGCCCCAATCTCCTTGCCAAATACGTCCTATAAAAGCAAAGTATTGAATGATGACTGAATTATTTAAATAGTATTGCTCCGCTAGTGCAGCGTAGTCTTCTTCACCAATATTGGGAATGCCACTCATATTTGATAATACGTCCGTAGGGAACAAAAAGTTGAGTGAAAATACAAAAACGGTGACACCAAAGGTAATAAAAAATAACAGTGATAATTTACGGTAAAAGTAATTTAACATTAGTTTTGTCCTTTATAGGCTTGGAAAAAACCAATGCCACCATAAGGGTTAAATTCTACATCTTCGACATAATTGCGGTGAACTTGATATCTAAGTGCGTGGGCAATTGGCACTAATGGTGAATATTCATAAATGAGTTTTTCAGCTTGTTTGTAATATTCTTTTCGTATCTCAGGATCGGGGGTAGTTAATGCATTTAAAATACTCTTGTCGTAATCATCATTACACCAAGCACTTCGATTAGAGCCTGAAAACGCGGCAGCACAACTTAATAACGGACGATAAAAGTTATCTGGGTCAGAATTATCGGCTAACCAGCCAATAAGCACTGAATCATGCTCACCTTTTGCTAGTTTTTTTCTAAATGTGCCCCAGTCATAACTCACTATGTTGGCTTTAACACCAACCTGAGCTAAGTTCTGCTGTAGTATTTCAGCCATTTTAGTGGCATTTGGGTTATATACACGTTGAACCGGCATTGCCCAAATATCCATTTCAAAGCCTTCAGCGAAACCTTCTTGGATTAATAATGCTCTGGCTTTTTCTAAAGACATTTCTACATCGGTGTTTTCTTCTGAATAAGCCCAACTAGAAGGGGGAACTAATGTCGAAGCTGGTTCTGCATGATTAAAATAAACTGCGTCGATAATTGCTTGTCGGTCAACCACATAAGACAATGCTTTTCTTACATTGGCGTTATCAAAAGGTGGGACATTAGTATTAAACGCCCAATAACTGACATTCATCGAAACACTTTCGACAATGTCGATATCTTTTTTCTGTTTTAAGAACTCAACATCTGCCGAACTTGGGTAACCAAGTACATCACATTCTTTGGTTAATAATTTTGCAACACGATTTGAGTTATTAGGCGTAATGTCATAGATAACTTGTTCAAGTTTAGGTTGACCATCCCAATAATTTTTATGGGCGTTGTATCTAATGTAATGATCTCGTTTATATTCATTAAACTTAAATGGCCCTGTGCCAATTGGAAGTTGATCTATTAATTCTTTTTGGTCTGTTGTAATTAACTGTTCAGCATATTCTGCTGACAATATTACAGCAAAATCTGTCGCCATATTGGCAAGGAAAGACGCTTGCGGTTCAGATAGTCTAAATTCAATGGTTAAATCATCAACCACAATTATTTGTTCAATTAAGGTATCGAAACCCATTCCATTAAAAAATGGGTAAAGGCCGCCTCCCACCATATTATATTCATGATCCAAGTGAAGAATACGAGAAAAGGTAAATAATATGTCTTCGCTGGTTAACGGTCGGGTAGGTGTAAAATATTTAGTTGAATGGAATTCGACGTCTTTACGTAAGTAAAAACGATATCGCATGGCATCTTTTGACACGATTACTTTTCTGGCTAAGTCAGAGACCACTAAACCGGTTTCTGGGTTTATCTTTACCAAGCGATTATAAAGTTGCTGAGATACCGCATCTATTGTTGTTCCGGAGGTAACCAATTGAGGGTTAAATGTCTCAGGTGAACCTTCACTGCAATATAATAACGTTTTATGCGCTAATACAGCTTGATTGTTTTTACCACAAGCCACCACAGATAAACACAATAGTGCCGTAATTCCTAAACGGAAAATCAAGGTCACCTTTATTAATGGATTATTCTTCAACACTTTTATCCAACAAATTGTATTTTTTCAAATATCCTCGTAATTGATGGTAGGTTACACCAAGCTGATCTGCCGTTTTTTTCTGATTAAATTGGCTATTTGCTAATGCACTTTGTATCAGATCTATTTCAAATTCTTGAGTGGTTTGTTTAAAGTCTAATGGGAAACTAAACTGGTTAGCTTCTGGCTTAGCACTGATAATTGGACTGTCGGAAGAAGTCGGCTCTCTAGATTCATAATTAACAGGGGCCTGACTTGGGGCAACTTGCCTATCTTGAGTTTTTATACGACCTTTCGGACGGTAAGGACTCGTAAATGGGTCTAATACGATTTCATGAACTGGTACATGTGGATTGGCAGAGCGATATACACTTCGTTCAACAACATTTTTGAGCTCGCGGACATTGCCTGGCCAATCATAATTAAATAGAAGTTCTTTAGCCTTTCTAGAGAAACCACTAAATAACTCCCACTCCAATTCTTTTGCCATAGAAACAGCAAAATGCTCGGCAAGTATAAGGATGTCGTCTTGTCTTTCTCTTAATGGAGGTAAAGTTATTACGTCAAATGCTAAACGGTCTAACAAGTCCGATCTAAACTCGCCCGATTCGGCTAACGCCGGTAAATCTTCATTTGTTGCACAGACAAGGCGGGTATTAATTTTAACGGTTTTAGTACCACCAACTCGTTCAAACTCACCATATTCGATGACTCGTAATAGCTTCTCTTGAACCAGTCCGGATGTATTGGCTAATTCATCTAAAAATAAAGTGCCGCCATTGGCTCGCTCAAAACGACCTTCATGTCGTTTACCCGCACCGGTAAAGGAACCGGACTCGTGACCAAATAATTCACTTTCTAATAAATTCTCGTTTAGCGCCGCACAGTTTAAGGTAACGTAATTTTGTTCCCAACGTTGCGATAGGTAATGTAATCGAGCTGCAATAAGCTCTTTACCTGTTCCACGTTCACCAATGATAAGAACTGGTTTATTTAGTGGTGCTAAAAGTGATACTTTCTCCAAAACTTCCAAGAAAGAGTTGGCTTGACCTATTAGGTTATCTTTATTTCCGAATTGTCTCATAGTGCAACTGTTGGTTAAATTGACTAATTAGTAGTGTATTTTAAATGGCGAGCAAAGCAAAGGAATCATTTTATTAATTTATTATTTAATTAAAACAATAGGTTACGACTAAGTTAATTTGTGGCAAGATAACTGAATAAGGTTACCACAACTTGATAACAAGTGAATTCAAACTAAGAGGTAATAATTATGGGTATATTTTCACGTTTTGCAGACATCGTTAATGCGAATATCAATTCTTTATTAGATAAAGCAGAAGATCCTGAAAAAATGGTTCGCCTGATTATTCAGGAGATGGAAGATACGTTAGTAGAAGTTCGTTCTTCTTCAGCTAGAACGCTTGCAGATAAAAAAGATATCGTTAGACGAATCGAACGTTTACAAGCAGAAGCTGCTGATTGGCAAAGTAAAGCTGAGTTAGCTTTATCTAAAGACCGAGAGGACTTAGCCCGTCAAGCACTATCAGAAAAGCAGAAGAGCGAAGAGAATGTTGAACAGCTAGTTAAAGACTTAACCTTATTAGAAGAGCAAGTAGCTAGATTGCAAGATGAGATTGGACAGCTTCAAACCAAACTTGAAGATGCTAAAACACGTCAAAAAACAATCTTGATGCGTGGTAAAACAGCGAGCTCTCGTATAAATGTAAAATCAAAATTAGCCAGTGGCAAAATTAACGACGCACTTAGCCGTTTTGAACAATACGAACGTAAAATTGATAATTTAGAAGCGGAAGTTGAGTCATACGACTTAGGAAATAAGTCACTTTCTGATGAGTTTGCTGAATTAGAAACGTCGGAAAAGGTTGATTCTGAACTTGAAGCGTTAAAAGCTAAGCTAAACGCGAATAAAGCGAAAGCAACTAAAAAGAAGTAATTCAATAAATTTTAGAGGGGATATGTAATGGAAGGCATTGCAGGTATTTTGATTGTACCAATGATAATATTTCTAATATTTGTTGCTCCAGTCTGGTTAATTATGCATTACAGAAGTAAAAGGCAGGTTAGCCAGGGATTATCAGAATCAGAAATTGCAGACCTAAACAGTTTAGCCCATAAAGCTGAACTGTTAGGAGAGAGAGTAAAAACTCTTGAATCTATTTTGGACGCTGAGGCGCCAGAATGGCGCACTAAAGCGTAAGGTGGATATCATGACAAAACCAGAAAAAAAGCAGTTAAATCGGATACCTGAACAAGGAAAAATAGCGGGGTATGTGCCGGTGTTGCTGAATACACAGGCACTGAACCATGGTTAGTTCGAATTATTTGGTTTAGTGGTTTGGTTTTATCTGGCGGCTTTTTCTTAGTGGCTTACATTGCTGGTTGGTTTATCTTAGATAAAAAGCCAAGTAGCACTTTTGAAAAAGTGAAAGGCGGATTAAAAGAACATTGGAATCGTTTTAACGCAGAGCAAGATATCGATAGAACGGTAGAAGTTAAAACAAAAGTTTGGCAAGCCGGTGAGCCGCCTCGTCAAGCATATAGAGATATTGCTCGTCAATTTGACACGATTGAAAAAAGAGTAAGAAATATGGAAGGTTACGTTACGTCAAATGAATATACGTTAACTCGAGAAATCAATAAGCTATAACTTAACCAAACTATAAAAAAAATGACCTTTAGGGTCATTTTTTTTATGCCTGAAATTCCCCATTCAATATGCCGCTTAAATTATAAACAACTTTGTTAATGAATAAGCGTTTGCCAGTTCCTTTGTATAGAAAAATTGACAGCTCTAATAAACTTATTAGCGGTTTTAGATTATTAACTCTAGAGAAAATTATGCAAAGTGCGCTCTAATTGAGATATAGCAAAAAGTTAACGGTCTGAAATTTAATATCTGTCCATTAACTTTGTAAATATTGAGTGTTAAATGAGCATTATAAAAAATAATAATAAATCGCTAAACCAAGAGACCTTATGTATTCACGCTGGTAAAACCAAAGGTGACCATAAAGGGGCATTAACGACTCCTTTATATCAAACATCCACTTTTGTATTTGATAGTGCAGAACAAGGAGCCGCAAGATTTGCAGGTGAAGAAGAAGGGTATATCTATACCCGCTTAGGCAATCCAACCACTCGTGAACTTGAGTTAAAAATGGCCGCTTTGGAAAAAATGGAAGATGCTGCGGCGACAGCGACTGGAATGGCTGCTGTTTCTGGTGCCGTGTTAAGTTTTGTAGAAGCGGGTGATCATGTCATAGTTTCTAAGGCCATATATGGCTGTTCATTTGCATTGTTTAATCATCAATTTAAAAAGTTTGGTATTGACGTCACGTTTGTTGATATGACGGATGAAAGTCAATTATCAGCGGCATTAAAACCTAATACAAAACTGCTGTTCGCAGAAACGCCAATCAATCCAAACCTAGTGGTATTAGACCTACAAATGATAGGTGATTTTTGTCAAAAACACGGTGTGTTATCTGTTGTAGATAATACGTTCATGTCTCCAATTTTGCAGACCCCTGTGGATTTTGGCATCGATATCATTATTCATAGTGCGACTAAGTACCTCAATGGTCATGGCGATGTGGTTGCGGGCATTATAGTGTCGTCTAAAGAAAATATTGGCATCATTAAATCAACTATTCTTAAAGACATTGGCGGCACCATAAGCCCGCATGATGCTTGGTTAATTTTAAGAGGCCTAAAAACTTTATCGGTCAGAATGGAGCGTCACTGTAAAAGCGCTCAAACCGTCGCTGAATACTTAAATCGACACCCTATGGTGAAAGACGTTTTTTATCCTGGCCTACAAGAACATCAAGGGCATAAATACTTATCCTCGCAAATGCGTGGTGCTGGCGGCGTAATCGGTTTTGAAATAAATGGAGATCTTGATGCAGGAAGAAAGTTTATTAATTCAACCAACTTATTTTCTTTAGCCGTAAGCCTTGGTGATGCAGAGTCATTAATACAACATCCTGCTTCGATGACTCACTCACCTTATACGCAAGAAGAGCGGTTAGCCGCAGGTATCGGTGATGGATTAATTAGAGTCTCTATTGGTCTAGAACATACAGACGACATTATTGCAGATTTAGAACACGCTTTTGCAACAATAGAAAACTTGAACACTAAAAATAACTAAATAACTGTTAATACAGCTTAGGCATTAAAATGAGCAAAACATCTACTTATATATCAAAACAATCCGATGAACATGGCAACATCCATTGGAGTGATGACGAAAATAAAATTTGGCATGAGCTAATAACACGTCAATTGGAATGTATTAAAGGTAAAGCCTGTGATGAGTTTTTTGACGGTTTAGATAAACTAAATTTGCCTCTAGATCGCATTCCTCAATTGCATGAAGTAAGCAAAGTATTATTAGAGACAACCGGTTGGCAGTGTGCTGAAGTACCGGCGTTAATCAATTTTGAATCCTTCTTCAAATTGTTATCGGAGAAAAAATTTCCGGTAGCAACGTTTATAAGAACAAGAGAACATTTTGATTATTTACAAGAACCAGACATTTTTCATGAAATATTTGGGCATTGTGCTATGTTAACTAATCCCGCGTTCTCTGAATTTACGCATAAGTATGGCCAATTAGGTTTGGCGGCAACAAAAGAAGAACGTGTGTATTTAGCTCGTTTATATTGGTTTACCGTTGAGTTCGGTTTAATTAAAAAAGGTAACCAATTGCGGATCTACGGTGGCGGTATTTTGTCATCACCGGGTGAAACGGAATATGCAATATCTTCTGAAGTTCCAATGAGAAATCGATTAAATTTAATGGATGTGTTTAGAACACCATATCGTATCGATATTATGCAGCCTTTGTATTACACAATTGAAAATGTCCTTGATCTGATTGAGCTGTCAAAGGAAGATTTAATGTCTTACGTTAGAGAAGCCATGGAACTTGGTTTGTTTCCACCTACCTTCCCACCAAAAAGCGCAGCATAAACTCAAATCTAACTTTATTAATGTCAGCAAAGTAATATTAATTATTATGTTGGCATTATTTGTTTACAAATCTTGATTTTAACGCTGCCAATTCCGTTAATTTAGGTTTACAATCCATCGCGTTTAAATTTGAATTTCAATTAAGGCATTGAATATATATGCGTTTACAAATTGCTTGTGAAGACCGTATGGGTCTAGCCAAAGAAGTATTAAATAATTTGGTTGAATACGATATTGATTTAAAAGGAATTGAGTTTGATAAACACTCTCGCTGTTTATATGTTGCCTTTCCTCAAATTGAATTTGAATCCTTTCAACGAGTTATGGCCGCAATCAGACGAATTGATGGCGTTACAGACGTTAAAACTACAAACTTTTTACCTTATGAACGTGAACATAATGAACTCGTTACCTTATTAAGAATATTGCCTGATGGTGTGATCTCAATTGATAATCGAGGCAACATTTTAACCGCTAACCAAGCGTCGTTAGTTGACTTAGGCCGCAGTGAAGAAGAGATC
Source organism: Psychrosphaera aquimarina (assembly GCF_032461525.1). Classification (NCBI taxonomy): domain Bacteria; kingdom Pseudomonadati; phylum Pseudomonadota; class Gammaproteobacteria; order Alteromonadales; family Pseudoalteromonadaceae; genus Psychrosphaera; species Psychrosphaera aquimarina. Next base: position 136,101 of record NZ_JAWCUA010000001.1, read on the forward strand.
ATAGGTCAACCTTTACAAAGTCTTTTAAAAGGTTTTAATTTTGTTAAATGGTTAGAAGGTAAAGAAGTATTAAGTCAAACGTTAAAACTAACCGGTAATAACGAAGAATTTGTAACCGACTTATTACCAATTAACGTAACTGATGAAGAAGGTGTTGTGCAGTTAGTTGGGGCGGTAGTAAATTTAAAATCTCACACTCGTTTAGGTCAGCAGATCAATGCCTTTAGAGATGATAATAACGAATCCTTTGTTAACATTTTAGCCAACAGCACCAGTATGCGCAGAGTCATTCGTGAAGCTAAAAAGATGTCGCAATTGGATGCACCAATACTAATTCAAGGTGAAACGGGCACAGGTAAAGAACTTATCGCCAGAGCTTGTCATGACGCAAGTGATCGTTCAGAACATCCTTTTCTTGCATTAAGTTGTGCTTCATTACCTGATAATGTTGCCGAAAGTGAGTTATTTGGTTACGGACCTAATGCTTATCCAGGCGCGGATGAAGTCGGTAAACGTGGTATTTTTGAACAAGCCGCTGGTGGTACGGTATTTTTAGATGAAGTTGGCGAAATGTCATCTGAATTACAAACTAAACTGATCCGATTTTTACAAAATGGTACCTTCCGCCGTGTTGCAGACGAAAATGAAGTACATGTAAATGTAAGAGTAATTTGCGCTACCCAAAAAGACTTAGCCAATATGGTTCAAGAAGGGTTATTTAGAGAAGACCTATATTATCGTTTAAATGTATTAAGCATTTTAATTCCACCTTTACGTGACCGTAAACAAGATATCTTGCCGTTAGCACAACATTTTGTTCAACGTTTTTCAAATGAGTTAGGTAAAGCTGCGCCAACCATTTCTAAAAGCTGCTGTGACTATTTACAAAACTATCCTTGGCCAGGTAATACACGTCAAATCGAAAATGCGATTTACCGAGCTATTAGTTTATTGGATGCTGATATTGTTGAAAAAGAAACCTTAGAATTGCCAACTTACACTAATGAATTTGGCTATTTAGAAAAAGAATTTGAAGGGACGTTAGATCAAGCCGTTAAACGCTTCGAAGCGGGGCTGTTAAGAAAGTTATATCCTGCTTACCCAAGTTCTAGATTGTTAGCTAAAAAGCTAGGTTTAAGTCACACCGCAATCGCTAATAAACTGCGCGAATATGGCATAAATAAAAAAAGTATTAAGGTATAAATTATGAAGTTGTTTGGTTATTGGCGTTCATCTGCTGCTTATCGTGTAAGAATAGCGCTTAATTTAAAACAATTAAGTTGTGAACATGAATCCGTCCATTTAGTTAAAAATGGCGGAGAGCAACACAGTGCTGAATATCAATCTTTAAACCCAAATGAACTCGTTCCAACCTTAGTAGATGATGACTTTTCATTAAATCAATCCATGGCAATTTTGGAGTATTTGGAACAAAAGTATCCACAATTACCTTTATTGCCTGAGTCATTAGAAGCACAAATGACCTGTCGGGCAATTGCGTTAGATATTGCTTGTGATATTCACCCTTTGAACAACTTGAGGGTATTACAGTATTTAACGTCTGAATTGCAACATAATGATCAGGAAAAAAATGACTGGATCATTCATTGGTTACAAGTTGGCTTTACTAATTTAGAAAAAATATTAAACAAAACGGCTGGTGTATTTTGTTTTGGTGACAAGGTTTCTTGGGCAGATATTTGTTTGGTACCACAAGTCTATAATGCAGAGCGCTTTAAATTAGATATGTCGCCATACCCGAAAATAGCCAACATAGTGAAACACTGTCGTTCATTACCTGAATTCATAAAAGCAGCACCAGAAAATCAACATGATGCCGTTATATAATCAAGATATAACTGTGGCAATAAGCAATTTGTCACGGTACATTATTGTGTTACTTTCTTTTGATAACTAGGTTTGGAGTATCTTAATTGATCAACGTTTTATTAGTAGATGACCATGAATTAGTCAGAACTGGCATTAAACGCATTGTCGATGATGTACGTGGCTTAAAAGTAGTTGGTGAATGTTCCACAGGAGAAAGTGCTTTTCAATTTTGTCGAGCAAATGAGCCAGACGTGGTTTTAATGGATATGAACATGCCTGGGATTGGTGGACTTGAAGCCACTAAAAAGATTCTACGTTATTGTCCTGATATAAAAATTATTATATTAACTGTACATACCGAAGACCCATTCCCATCCAAAGTAATGCAATTAGGTGCTCATGGCTTTTTAACTAAAATGACTGGCCCAGACGAGATGATAACCGCAATTAAAGCCGTTAATGTCGGTCAACGTTATATAGCGCCAGATATCGCACAACAAATAGCTTTGAACCAATTTAATGGTGTAAAAGATGATAAACCTTTTGATTCATTATCAGAACGTGAATTGCAAATCATGTTAATGATCACCAAAGGTGAAAAAGTACAAAATATTGCTGAACAACTTAGTCTAAGCTCTAAAACCATTAATAGTTACCGTTACCGCATGTTTGAAAAATTAAATATATGCAATGATGTTGAACTAACTCACATGGCGATTCGATACGGCATGTTAGATATGGATAAGCTATAAATTATCCAAAACGGTTAAAATGAAAACTACCTCGTTCGACTCCCAATCCTTTTTAAAAACGGTTACCTCTAAACCCGGTGTGTATCGAATGTACGACGACACCAATACGGTTATTTATGTAGGTAAAGCGAAAAATTTAAAAAATAGACTATCAAGTTACTTTAGAAAAAGAAGTGAATAGCGCTAAAACTAAGGCGCTAGTTGCACAAATTGTATCGGTAGAAATTATTGTTACCGGTTCAGAAACTGAAGCACTAATCCTTGAAAATAACTTAATTAAAGAATACCAACCTAAATACAACATACTGTTACGAGACGATAAATCTTACCCGTATATCTTAGTGACGGAGCATAAACATCCCAGAGTAACTATGCACCGTGGGCCTAAGAGGCATAAAGGTGAATACTTTGGTCCATTTCCAAGTGCAGGAGCCGTGTGGGAAAGTTTACGCATTATGCAAAAAGTCTTTCCGGTCCGTCAGTGTGAAGATACATTTTATAAAGCCCGCTCTAGGCCTTGTTTACAGCATCAATTAAAACGATGTTCAGCCCCATGTATCAAAGGGTATGTAACGGATGACAATTACAATGAACAGGTTAACTTAGTAAAACAGTTTTTAACGGGTAAAAGCCAAGACGTTATTGCACAGATTATTACTAAAATGGAAAAAGCCAGCGAACAATTAATGTTTGAAGAAGCCGCTTTTTATCGAGATCAAATCTCAACGTTGCAAAAAGTGACCGAACAACAAAATGTTAGTGGGGCAATTGAAGAGATAGATGTTTTAGCATTCTCTAGTAACAAAGGGTTAGCCTCAGTTCATGTATTGTATATCCGCGATCAAAAAGTATTAGGCAGTAAAAACTATTCACCTAAAGTGCCGACCAATTCTGAACCAAGTGAGATCATAACGTCATTTATTATGCAGTTTTATTTAAATGGTGTTGGTGGGCAGAATATACCTAAAACCATAGTAGTACCGGAATTAACTGAAAATTTACCTGAGTTAGAGCAAGCTATAGAGTTAGAACGAGGCAATAAAGTTAAGTTAATTACCGCTCAACGTGGTGAAAAGTACAAATATTATCAATTAGCACAAAAAAATGCAGATATAGACTTAGCCACTAAATTGGCAGATGGCAGAGCCATGAGTTCAAAATACAAAGAATTGTCGGAGTTTTTAAAACTACCTAAAATCGAACGTATGGAATGTTTTGATATCAGTCATACGTTTGGTGAATACCCAATCGCATCTTGTGTTGTCTTTGGTCCAGAAGGGCCGGTTAAATCAGAGTACAGACGTTATAACGTCAAAGGCGTTAAAGGTGGTGACGATTATGGAGCTATGGCATTTGCATTAGAAAAACGATACTCCAAAGTCACCGACGTAAATAAAGTCCCCGATATTTTATTTATTGATGGTGGTAAAGGGCAATTAAATAAAGCCGAAAGCTTTTTTGCTGATTGGCCGCTAGAAAAAGCACCTGTGATTGTAGGTATTGCCAAAGGGGAGGGCAGAAAACCCGGATTAGAAACTTTATTTATGAATGGTGGCGACGTAGAAGTACATATGCCGAAAGCATCGCCGGCATTACATTTAATTCAGTTTATTCGTGATGAATCACATCGATTTGCCATCACGGGACACAGAGCGAAGCGTGGAAAAGCTAAAACAACATCAATATTGCAAGATGTGCCCGGTATTGGTGCTAAACGACGTCAAATGTTATTAAAAAACTTTGGCGGATTACAAGGTCTAAAATCGGCTACTGCTGAACAAATTTCTAAGGTACCAGGAATTAGTAAACAATTAGCGTTAGAGATACATGCTTTCTTGCATGATAAAGATTAAATAGGCATCATTCATTTGCGTTCATAATTATAAGTAGTTTTTAATTTATGTGGAATATTCCAAACATACTCACCTCTTTTCGTATTTTTTTAATCCCAGTAATGGTTTATTTCTATTATTTACCAGTGGAGATCTATCCATGGAAGTACTTTGTGACTTTTGCTGTTTTTTGGGTGGCTTCGATTACCGATGCACTCGACGGGTATTTAGCACGTAAGTTAGACCAATCTACACCGTTTGGGGCATTCTTTGACCCCGTTGCAGATAAAGTAATGGTTGCTGTGGCCTTTATTGTTGTTGTGGATGATTATTCCAATCCCTGGGTAACTATCCCTGCCATTATCATAGTTGGTCGTGAATTAGCCATTTCTGCACTTAGAGAATGGATGGCTGAAATGGGGAATAGGGCTGACGTGGCCGTTAGTACGGTAGGTAAATATAAAACCGCGGTACAAATGTTAGCCTTGATGGGCTTGTTGTGGCGTCCAAATGAATATTGGGTATTTGAAGGCTGGTTATTAGGTCCATTATTGGATATTGCCACTTATATATTTTTATATTCGGCTACGGCATTAACTATTTGGTCATTATTAATATATTTTAAAGCGGCATGGCCATATATTTCTGGTAAAAAAGATTGATTTTTAACCGTGTGAGCTAAAAAATCATCAAACAGTATGAAAATTTCATTTTTATTTAAATTTGATGTTGACTCCCAAAGGTAGAAAGGTAGAATGCCCCCCGTTGTCACAGAGACAACGACGAAATCAAATTTTGCGAGTATAGCTCAGCTGGTAGAGCGATACCTTGCCAAGGTATAGGTCACGAGTTCGAGCCTCGTTACTCGCTCCAAAATTTTGATTGTTTTATATTAACGTTCTTGGCTGTTTTTATAAGACATCAATATAGGGCGGGTTGGCAGAGTGGCTATGCAGCGGATTGCAAATCCGTGGACCTCGGTTCGACTCCGGGACCCGCCTCCATATGATTTCTGAAGTACAAAAAAGTGTTTGCCCGGGTGGTGGAATCGGTAGACACAAGGGATTTAAAATCCCTCGCTCATAGAGCGTGACGGTTCAAGTCCGTCCCCGGGCACCAATTTGCGAGTATAGCTCAGCTGGTAGAGCGATACCTTGCCAAGGTATAGGTCACGAGTTCGAGCCTCGTTACTCGCTCCAAATTTTATTTGGGTTTTGGTGAACACACTTGATACAACTTGTTATTGCGAGTATAGCTCAGCTGGTAGAGCGATACCTTGCCAAGGTATAGGTCACGAGTTCGAGCCTCGTTACTCGCTCCAAACATTGTTTGGCAAAGTTGGTTTACGATACCAACTATAAAAAAAACTTCCTGTTAGCCCGGGTGGTGGAATCGGTAGACACAAGGGATTTAAAATCCCTCGCTCACAGAGCGTGACGGTTCAAGTCCGTCCCCGGGCACCATCTCTTTTGATGGGACAATTTAATAACAACATACCAGTAGTTATTAATATATGTGATGCGAGTATAGCTCAGCTGGTAGAGCGATACCTTGCCAAGGTATAGGTCACGAGTTCGAGCCTCGTTACTCGCTCCAAACTTCTTCTATTAATAAATACACTCCTCTTATTTCATAATAAATCAAAAACATAAAACGGTTATCTGTATAATCAAACTTTATATTGATTTAAAATAAATCAGCGTTATTCAATAACTTTACTTTTTCATGGAATCCTAATGAGCCAAATAAACTTAGTTGAGATCACAACTGAATACATCGAATTAAATAAATTTCTTAAATTTGAAAATTTAGTTGAAAGTGGTGGTCACGCCAAACTTGTCATCGCTGATGGTCAAGTTCGTGTTAATGGCAAAGTGGCGATGCAAACCCGCAAAAAAGTAAGAGACGGTGATGTAGTTACACTTGCTGGTGAGCAATATAAAATCGTTGTTGTACAAGAATAGAACAATTAGTGATTAAATCAGTTGTGTTTACAAAATAATGACACAATTAGATTTAAATTTTTGTCAAAATAGATTAATTTAACCGCCTATTATTTAAGAGAATGTCAGTAACCATGTGGGTTTTCACTGACGTTTTTAGGTTAGTACATTAAAGAAGAGATTGAGATGGGCAGAGCATATCAAAACCGTAAAGACTCCATGGCTAAAACAGCCAACGCTAAAACTAAAGTGTATTCTAAATACGGTAAAGAAATTTACGTAGTTGCTAAAAACGGTGGAAGTGATCCTGACGGTAACTTAGCATTACGTAGTTTGATGGATCGTGCTAAAAAAGATCAAGTACCTGCTCATGTTATTAAAAACGCTTTAGACAAAGCCGCTGGCGGTGGCGGCGAAGATTATTCTCCGGCTCGTTATGAAGGTTTTGGTCCCGGTAGTTGTATGGTTATTGTTGATTGCCTAACCGACAACAACAACCGTACCATTATGGAAGTGCGTAACTGTTTTACTAAAACCAACTCTAAAATTGGTGCACAAGGTTCAGCGGCACACATGTTTGATCATTTAGCTGTATTTGTTTTTGACGGTGATGATGATGAAGCGGTGTTAGAAGCGTTAATGATGGCTGACGTTGATGTAACGGATGTTGAAGTAGAAGATGGCAAGATTACGGTTTACGCGCCTCATACTGAATTCTACAACGTTAAAACAGCATTGCAGGCTGAATATGAAAATATCGAGTTTGATGTTGAAGATATCTCTTGGGTACCGACCACAATGACAACAATAACGGGCGACGATGTTGCAATGTTTGAGAAGTTTATTGATATGCTAAATGATTGTGAAGACGTACAAGAAGTTTATCATAACGCTGAGTTTGAAGATTAATACTCAGTTAGAAAAAAACATAAAAAAAGCCGATGTTATTCACATCGGCTTTTTTGATGATACTGAGTTAAGTTATTAAACAGTTAGGATCTTAACTGTATTGGTTGCTCCAACAGTTTCCATCGTATCGCCATGTGTAACGATAACTAAATCACCTTTATTCAAACGACCTAATTCAACTAACGTGTTTAAAGCTTCTCTAGAGTCGTCAGTGGTTAATGTGCTGTCAAAAAACACTGGATAAACACCACGATACATAGCACTAACGTTTAGGGTTTTTTCATGGCGTGATAATGCAAATATTGGTAACGAAGAACTGATACGTGATAACAACTTAGCAGTACCACCTGACTCAGTTAACGTCACAATCGCTTTTACCCCTTGCATATGATTAGCTGCGTACATAGCAGACATTGCAATTGCTTCCGATACATTATCAAACACTTTTTCCATTCTGTGTTTTGATACTTGGGCAGTAGGGTGTTTTTCAGCACCACGACATACGTTTGCCATTGCTTGAACCGTTTCGATCGGGAAATCACCTGCGGCTGTTTCAGCCGATAACATTACTGCATCGGTACCATCTAATACGGCATTTGAAACATCCATAACTTCTGCACGAGTTGGCATTGGACTTGTTATCATCGATTCCATCATTTGAGTTGCAGTAATAACGGCTTTATTAAGCTGGCGAGAACGTGCAATCAATTTCTTTTGAACACCGACTAACTCAGCATCACCAATTTCAACCCCTAAGTCACCACGAGCAACCATGATCACATCAGATGCTTGAACAATATCGTCAATAGCTGCATCAGTTGCAACGGTTTCAGCACGTTCAACCTTGGCAACAATAAGAGGCTTAAAACCAGCTTCATGAGCCAAAGAACGAGCGTAATCTAAATCTGCACCTGAACGCGGGAAAGAAACAGCAAGGAATTCAACTCCTATTTCAGCAGCCGTTAATATATCGGCTTTATCTTTATCAGTAAGTGCTGGTGCTGTTAAGCCACCGCCTTTACGATTGATACCTTTGTTGTTTGATAAAGGACCTGCAACTGTTACTTCCGTAAATACCTTTGAACCAGATACAGACAAAACTAATAATTGTACACGACCATCATCTAATAAAAGTACATCGCCTTTGTTAACGTCATTTGGTAATTCTTTATAATCGATTCCAACTTGATGTTGATCACCTTCATCACGACCTAACTCAGCATCTAGAATGAATTTGTCACCAACTGACAAATGGATTTTAGTGTCTTTAAAGCGTGCAACACGAATTTTAGGTCCTTGTAAGTCGCCTAAAATAGCAACATACGTATTTAATTTTTTAGCGGTTTCACGAACTCGAGTCGCGCGGTCTATATGATCTTGAGCAGAACCATGAGAGAAGTTCATGCGAACGACATTAACGCCGCTTTTTATAATTTGCTCTAAAACGTCATCTTTGTCCGTTGCGGGACCTAAGGTGGATACTATTTTTGTTCTTCTCAATATGTTCGACATGACGACTATAAACTCCGTTTGGGTTTTACACTTTGTAATTTAATTACATTTTGAGACAATTTAATAAAATTACAAGGACTAATTTTATTAAATTGGTTAATTCTTAACGTAATAATGCAAAAAAGCAGCTCCCGCTGCTTTTTTTATTACATATGGTTTTGTTTAACTTTCATTTTATCGACCTTGCGATAATCCAAAAAAATAAACCTTAACTTAGGCTTTCTTTCTTTTCGAAACGAGACGGTCTTAATGAATCTTTTACCTTTTTCAAGTTATCTCTAAATTTGGGGCCACGACGTAAAGTGAAACCTGTCGCTAATATATCGACAAGGACTAGCTGTGCAATACGCGATGCCATTGGCATATACAAGTCAGTATCTTCAGGTACATCAGAGCTAATACACATATTACATTCTTTACCAAGTGGACTGTCTTTAGCGGTTAAGCCGATGACGGTAGCGTCATTTTGGCGGGCTATTTGAGCAATCTCAACCAATGGCTTAGTACGACCGGTATGGGAAAAGATAACAACAACATCGCCGTCAGTACTATTCATACAGCTCATGCGTTGCATAACGATATCTTCAAAACAGTTTACCGGAACATTAAAACGGAAAAACTTATTAAGTGCATCTTGAGCAACAGAAGCCGATGCACCTAAACCAAAAAACGATATTTTTTTAGCTTGAGTTAATATATCAACAGCACGATTAATTTGACCAATATCTAAATTACGGTGTGCGATATCAAGAGCCGCCATCGTTGATTCAAATATTTTTGCGCAATATTCGTCAGGACCGTCACTTTCATCCACATGGCGATTAACATAAGGCGTACCATTTGCTAATCCTTGTGCTAAATGTAATTTAAAGTCAGGAAAACCTTTGGTATCGAGACGACGACAGAACCTATTAACCGTTGGTTCACTCACATCGGCCACTTTTGCTAACGTTGCAATGCTTGAATGAATTGCTTGTTCTGGGTTTGCAATGATGACTTCTGCAACTTTTCTCTCAGATTTACTGAAAGTGGTAATTTGAGAATTTATTTTTTCAAGAATATTCATTCTTTGTCCTTAACTTTTACTAAGCTAACTCATTAATTTAGTTATTTATGTAGCGGATTTTAGGTAAAAAAGGCTATCATTTTAGTTTTTATTTTAAGACCCTAATCTTGATGTTTAAGCATAGGGCAGTAAATAACGAGTTTTGAACAGGTTATGTTCAGCATTAGAATGTAATTACAAGTTAAAAACAACAATATAAGTTAAAAATTTACTAAAAATGTAAAAAAATTACATAATTTAGGTTTACATGCACCGATATAGTTAGTTAGCATTGGAAACATGTAGTTAAATTACATCTTAATCATTAAAGTTTGTTTATTGGAGAATCTAATGGCCACAAATATAAGTCATAAGCCATGCGATTTAGTGCTGTTTGGCACTAATGGTGATTTAGCACGCCGAAAGTTATTACCTTCGTTGTATCAATTAGAGTTAGCTGGGTTACTTGCTGAAGATACCAAAGTAATCGGTGTTGCCCGTCAAGCTTCTAGTGACGAAGAGTACAAAGCAGCGGTTGTTGAAAGTTTAGAACGTTTTATTAAAGAAGACCTAAATGAAGCGGCTAAAGAAAAGTTTATTAATAGATTAAGTTACTGTCAGGTCGATATGACCAACCCTGAAGATTATAAAGGGATTGCAGAATTAGTTGATTTAGAAAGCAGAACAATGGTGAATTACTTTTCGACACCACCGTCTGTTTTTGGTGATATCTGTAGCGGATTAAACTACGCTGGCCTAGTGGTTGATGAAACCCGTGTTGTGGTTGAAAAGCCAATTGGACATTGTTTAGAGTCTTCAAAAGTCATCAATGACAAAATTGCAGAATACTTTAACGAAAACCAAATTTATCGTATTGACCATTATTTAGGTAAAGAAACCGTTTTAAACCTGTTGGTTCTTCGTTTTGCTAATGCCATTTTCACCAACAACTGGGATCACGAATGTATTGATCATGTTCAAATTACCGTTGCTGAAGAAGTTGGTGTAGAAGGGCGTTGGGGTTATTACGATGACGCAGGCCAAATGCGTGACATGGTACAAAATCACTTATTACAAATTTTATCATTGTTAGCGATGGAACCACCGGTTGATGTGAGTGCCGACAGTATTCGTGATGAAAAATTAAAAGTATTAAAAGCCTTACGTCCAATAACAGAACAAAACTATCAACAAAAAACAGTTCGTGGTCAATACACGTCTGGTTTTGTAAATGGTAAGTCTGTACCTGGCTATTTGGAAGAAGAAGGTGCCAATACTGAAAGTAAAACGGAAACCTTTGCTTCTATCCGCGTCGATATTGATAACTGGCGTTGGGCAGGGGTACCATTCTACTTACGTACAGGTAAACGCTTGCCAGTTAAAGGAACTGAAATTGCGGTTCACTTTAAAAAGTTACCACACAACATCTTTAAAGATACTTATCAAAATTTACCAGCTAACAAGTTGATCATTCGTCTTCAACCGGATGAAGGTATTGAAATTCATTTATTGAATAAAGTACCTGGATTAGGTGAGCAAATGGACTTACAACAAACTAAGCTAGATTTAAGTTTTTCAGATACCTTTAAAACAGCACGTATTGCCGACGCATACGAACGATTAATTCTAGAAGCAATGTTAGGTAATCAATCTTTGTTTGTTCGTCGTGATGAAGTTGAAACCGCATGGACTTGGGTTGATGGGATCTTAGACTCTTGGAATAGCTCAAATGAATTACCAAAGCCATACTCAGCTGGTTCTTGGGGGCCTGTTGCGTCAATTGCCATGTTAGCTAGAGATGAACGTGAGTGGGATGAATAAGCCTCTCACGGCTCGCACTTTACTTTTTTAAAAGTAGTTAGCAATTTAAAAAGCAACGGACCAAATATGAAAGCACAAGTAAATAAATTCGAGAACTCTACGTTATTAAATGAAGCGTTTTCTCAAGAAATAGCCGACAAACTTCAAGCCGGTATTAATCAAAATGGCAGCGCCTCTTTATTAGTGTCTGGTGGTAACACACCAAAACCTATGTTTTTAATGTTAAGTAACAAAGACATTGAGTGGAATAAAGTCAACATCGCATTAGTTGACGACCGTTGGGTTGACCTGACTGATCCGGCTTCTAACGAAGCTATGGTAAATGAAGCGTTATTGATCAACAAAGCCAGTGCCGCTAATTTTATTGGAATGAAAACAGAACATGACAATGCCTTTGATGCAGAGTCTGCGGTAAGTGATAAATTTAAAGAGGTTAAACGTCCGTTTGATGTCGTTATTCTTGGTATGGGGGAAGACGGTCACACAGCGTCTATTTTCCCTTGTTGTGCTCAATTAGAAGAAGCATTAACCACCAATAAAGACATTATGGCCACAGAGCCAACAACTGCACCTCATCAAAGAATGACCTTTACTAAGACTGCTTTGTTAAATTCAAAACAGTTATATCTGCATTTAGTAGGTGAAAGTAAAGAAGCCGTATTATTAGACGTTGCCGCAGGCAGCGACGAGAAACAAGCGCCAATACGAGCGTTTCTAAATCAGTCAAATGTGCCTATGTCAGTAATGTTAGCCACAACAAAATAACTTGATTTAGTTTGGAGAAAGTAATGAATTCAGTAATACAAGAAGTTACAAATACAATAATTGAACGCAGTAAAAAAACGCGTGCTGCTTATTTAGCTAAAATCGAAAAAGCACGTTTAAAAGGCCCACATCGTGGCGTACTTTCTTGCGGTAATTTAGCACATGGCTTTGCAGCATGTAGCCCACAAGAAAAATCGGATTTAACTCAACTTACTAAAGCTAACGTTGGCATCATTTCTTCATATAACGATATGTTATCTGCACACCAACCTTATGAAGTTTATCCAGCAAAAATTAAAAAAGCCGTTGAAAACGTAGGTTCAGTTGCTCAGTTTGCTGGCGGCGTACCGGCTATGTGTGACGGTGTTACCCAAGGCCAACCGGGCATGGATTTAAGCTTAATGAGCCGTGACGTTATTGCAATGAGTACTGCAATTGGTCTATCTCATAACATGTTTGATAGCGGCGTTATGTTGGGTATTTGTGACAAGATTGTCCCAGGACTCGTCATGTCGGCATTAACATTTGGTCATTTACCATTTGTATTTATTCCTGCAGGCCCAATGGAGTCTGGTATTCCAAATAAAGAAAAAGCTCGTATTCGTCAATTGTACGCTCAAGGTAAAGTTGGTCGTGACGAGTTATTAGAGTCTGAATCTAAATCATATCATTCAGCTGGTACTTGTACGTTTTACGGAACGGCTAACTCTAATCAATTAGTTGTTGAAATTATGGGTCTGCATTTGCCAGGTTCATCATTTGTTAATCCGGGCACAGAATTACGTGACGCATTAACGGACGCAGCATCAGTACAAGCCACTCGTATTACAGACTTAGGTACAGAGTACCGTCCAATTGGTCATATTATTGATGAAAAAGCAGTGGTAAACGGCATTGTTGGTTTATTAGCAACCGGTGGTTCAACTAACCATACTATGCATTTAGTGGCGATGGCGAAAGCCGCAGGTATTTTAGTTAACTGGGATGACTTTGACGCATTATCTTCAGTTACTCCTTTATTAGCTAAGATCTATCCAAATGGTCAAGCGGATATTAACCACTTCCAAGCTGCCGGCGGCATGGCATATTTGATCAAAGAATTGCTACGTGGTGGTTTATTGCATAATGATGTAATGACGATTTGTGGTGAAGGCCTAGATAAATATACCCAAGAGCCTGTTGTACGTGACGGCAAATTAATGTGGGTTGATGGTCCAACTAAATCATTAGATGATGAAGTGCTAGCAACCATAGAAAAACCATTTAAAGCAGACGGTGGTTTATCAGCATTATCAGGTAACTTAGGCCGTGCGGTAATTAAAACGTCTTCTTTACGTGCAGGTAAAACAACCGTTAAAGCACCTGCTGTTGTATTTGAAAGCCAACATGATATCGACGCAGCATTCCAAGCGGGTGATTTAGATAAAGACTGTGTGGTTGTTGTTCGTTATCAAGGACCAAGAGCGGTTGGTATGCCAGAACTTCATAAATTAACGCCACCGTTAAGTGTATTGCAAGACAAAGGGTTTAATGTAGCTTTAGTGACAGACGGTAGAATGTCAGGCGCATCAGGTAAAGTACCAGCTGCTATTCATTTATATCCAGAAGCATTAGATGGCGGCTTAATCGCGAAAGTACAAAATGGCGATATTATCGAAATCAACGCAGACAAAAATATAGTTCAACTTCATGTAAGTGAAGAAGAGTTAGCTAAACGTGTTGTGACCGTTAAAGACTTAACGGAAGATCGTGAAGCTATGGGCCGTGAGTTATTTAATGGTTTACGCCAAGTAATGACAACGCCAGAAGAAGGCGCTTCTTGCGTTTTCCATGATGCGTAATTAGATCTCTGTATTGGACGTAAATTATGACTATTAAAGCGTTAGTTGCTGATATCGGCGGAACCAATATCCGCCTTGGTATGGCGGATATGGAAACACTTTCTATATCAAATATTTTGACTTACCAATGTAAAGATTTTGACAATGTAGATGGCGCAATTAGCCAGTACAAACAAGATTCTAAACAAGAGTTTGAATATGCCTGCTTAGATGTTGCCTGTCCTGTAGTAGGGGACGAAGTGAACTTAACCAATAATCATTGGTGTTTTTCACAAGCCGCAATTACAGAGCAGTTTGGTCTAAAGAAATTAATTGTTATTAATGACTTTACTGCTATTGCCATGTCGGTGCCAAACATAGCCAAAGACAAATTAGTTCAAATTGGCGGACAAGATGCGCTTCCAAATGCACCTATTGCTATTTTTGGTGCAGGTACTGGCCTTGGCGTTGCAAATTTAATCCATGCCGAAAATAAATGGATACCTATTGGTGGCGAAGGCGGTCATGTTGACTTTGCACCAATAGACAGTGATGAAATAGGCGTGCTTAAAGAGCTACAAAAGAAATATGCACGTGTATCTGCAGAGCAAGTATTGTCTGGTTTAGGTTTAGTGCAAATTTATCAATCTCTTTGTGCCATCAACAAACAAGATGCAAAACAATATGAACCTGCTGACATCACCCAACACGCAATTGCTGGGACAGATGAATTAGCAGTTAAGACGTTAGATGTATTTTGTCGTATCTTAGGTAGTTTTGGCGGTAATTTAGCCCTTACATTAATGACCTACGGTGGTGTATTTATTGCCGGTGGCGTTGTACCAAGATTTATTGAATATGTTAAAACAAGCGAATTTAGAGCTCGTTTTGATGCAAAAGGACGTTTTGGCAAGATCATAAAAACGATCCCTGTATACGTTGTAACGGAAGAACAACCGGGATTAATTGGTTGCGCGGCATATTTACAGCAAGAAATTTAATTAAGGTTCCTCATAGGAACAACCTCATATTAGAAAGGTTTAAAAGGGTTTTAAAATGGCAGAACGTAATTGGTTAATCGACTCAGCTGAAGTATTTGCAGCAGGTCCAGTAGTTCCAGTATTAGTTATTGAAAATGTAGAAGATGCGGTTCCAATTGCGGAAGCATTAATGGCCGGTGGTATTAAAGTATTGGAAGTGACTTTACGTACTAAAGCGGCAATTGATGTTATTCGTGAAATTGCGACTCATTGCCCAGACGCTATTATTGGTGCTGGTACTGTAACTAATGCAGCTCAACTTAAGCAAGTAACAGAAGCTGGCGCTAAGTTTGCTATCAGCCCTGGTTTAACGCCTGACTTATTAGATGCTGGTAACGCTGGTTCTATATCGTTAATTCCGGGTATCGCATCAATTTCCGAGTTGATGATAGGACTGGATAAAGGTTACTCGCACTTTAAATTCTTCCCTGCAGAAGCATCTGGTGGCGTTCAGTCGTTAAAATCAATTGGTGGTCCATTCCCGGATGTTCGTTTTTGCCCAACAGGTGGTATTAACCCTGGTAATTATAAAGACTATTTAGCGTTATCAAATGTAATGTGCTGTGGTGGTTCTTGGTTATGCCCAGATGACATTATCAAAGGCAAACGTTGGTCAGAGATCACTGAACTAGCTAAAAAGGCAACGGCAGGCGTATAAAAGCTTCTTCTTTTTAGTTTTATAAAATAACCAGCTTAGGCTGGTTTTTTTGTATCTAAATGAATGTTGTACGCCGGTTAATACATATGAAAGAGAATAAGGACAAACAAGAATAGAAATCGGTGCGTTAACCACAAAACTCATGTAGTTTTAATAAGGTACCGTTATTAATAGGAAGCGTTAAAATGTGGGAATATAAAATTATAGATTCAGATAATGCAGAAAAGGGCGGCTTCTTAAAAGGAAGAACGGTTGAGCAGGCTGAGGCTTATTTAAATAGTCTAGGTGCTGAAGGTTGGGAGATTATAGATATTGATTTTCATATGGATCCTATGATGCCTGGTGGGCCAACCCACTTTCATGGCATTGCCAAGCGAACCAAGTAATAAAACGCAGTAGTGTAACGGGTTAAGCAGTTAATAGTTAAACGTACTATTTTTTCACGGTGAAACTATTTATCTTATTTTCGAAACTCGAAACTCGAAACTCGAAACTCGAAACTCGAAACTTATCGTTGATATTTACCCTATTGAAATAGTCAGTTATTATTCCCGTTATAAATAAGAAAAATTATAAGTATTATATGGACATACCTTTGCGTATTTTAAGGGCGGCTGTGAAAGTTCGTCGCATTATCAGAGTCATCAACCCGCTCCCATTCTTAGTTAATATTAAAACGCGATTTGTTAAATTTTGGCGTGTACTTAATTTTGCCCAACGTTGTTACTTTATTTCAGTGCTTGTAGCTTTACTGCTAATGTTCAACCTTGAAGAAGAAAGCTCTGCTGACCCACTTTTTGCTATTAGTTTACTATTTGCCGTTGTTGCGTTACTTGTTGAGTTTTGGCCTAAGTTTGTCATCATTTGGCACCATTTACTGGGTAAAACCATTATTGTTATTTTTTACGCAATTATGGCCAATTTCGCATTAGCTAGTGCCGCGGGCATGGTCAATGAAGTCGCCGGAGTTAGTTCTAACATCTTGCCTTATAGCCATAATATGGCATTAATATTAAACATCCCTACTTGGTTTATGTTAACAAGCGTTTTAGCTCTGGTTGTTATTCAATTATTGATCCCGTTTTATTTAATATTACTTTTATTATTGAAACCATTTGGATTACACGGTATTTGGCACCAAAAAGAATATCGTTTTGTGTTTACCACTGCAATGATCCGGTATATCTGGTGTTCTGTATTATTAATAACTACGGTTGTCTTAAGCATAAATAATGGCTTTATCAATCATACTACACCTGTGTTTGGTTCAGTTGTTGAAGGTTTTGTCAGTGGACATAAATACGCCAAAGCAGAGGGCTCCAGTAAAAAGGATGTTACTAGTATTAACGATATTGTTGAGCTAAAAGATGATAAAGCAAAGTCTATTGAAGAGAAACTTGATGAAGTTAAGGATGATACGCCATCATTCCTAAGTGTTAATCTTGCAGATGATGATTTATCAAACCAGATCTATCAAAAAAGTCTTGCCGTCGAATTAACGTTAAAAAAATTGCTAGCAGAGTTTATCTATTATTATGAGACTGATAGTTATTCAAGGTGTGAACATCCAGAGAATACAAAAGTCGTGGAATTGAATGATTATCAATTATTATTGATGCAAATTGATGAGAATGAAGCCATAGGATACAAATTTACGGTGATAGCGTGTAACAGTCCTGGCATCGGTTCGATAAACTAAGTCGTTTATTTAGTGAACGACAATTGATCATTAAAAATTCTGATAAACGGACAGCAAAATTTGTTTATCAGAATCTATATAAAATTTGACTATGAGCTAATCAATTATAAACTTTACAGCTTACAGCTTACAGCTTACAGCTTACAGCTTACAGCTTACAGCTTACAGCTTACAGCTTACAGCTTACAGCTTACAGCTTACGGCTTAATCAACTGCACTAACTTATGAACTTGTTGAGGTTGCAAGACTAAACCTTGAGTATTGGCCATCTCAATACAGATCATATTGGTATAACCTTGATCATCAAAATCCACCATGTTTTTAGCATTTTCTTGCCAAGGATTCCAAACTACTATGGAGTCGTGTCCTTGACCTAGAATATCCATGTTTTTATTACCGTTGAGTAAAGAGACTTTATCTTGTGCGGTTAAATATACGCGATCAGTGTGTTCGGTTATAACGACATCGCCGTCTTGAATCACTTCTGCGGCATTATCTAGTTTGTCTAAATAGCGGATTTGATTTAAACCAAGTACTTTATGGTCGTTAACGTTATCAAGAGCAAAATAAGTATGTATGGCTTGCGATAATGGTTTTGCTTCAGTTGATGTATTTGTAGTCGTTAATTCAATTGATATGGTATCTGCAAAAACATAACGCACCTGAACATCCAACCCTAGTGATTGGCTTAGTTCTTTTGTTAAGTTTGGCTGCATAATCATTTCAACACTCGTATCTGATTCTACAATATTTATTAGCGACCATGGAACAGAACGGATATAACCATGTTGCGGTTCACCAACAAAATCACCTTGTGCAGGGCCAAACCAAGGCCAGCACAAAGGAACGCCTCCTCTTATAGGTTTGCTGCCATCTAAAGGTGAAGATTCAGACAGCCACAATAAATTTTGTGGTTCATTTTGGTTATCTTTAGGAGTAAAACTCAATAATTGCCCACCAAATTCTGAGATTGTGGCGGCGAACTTAGGATGTTCGATTTTGTAATAAACACACGAGTTAAGTGTTTCTTTACTAACAAATTGGTTGTTCATGTTTGCTCTTATTTTCTCTGGTATTAATTGGGAGAGGGCGATGAAACGCAGTAAAACAAAAAAGGTGGCCATAAGCCACCTTTAACTAGATTGAAACAAGAGCAAACTCTTATTCCTTAAACACAAGTTACTTCATTAAAAGTACAGCGTTGTCTAACATGCGGTTTGAGAAACCCCATTCATTGTCATACCAGCTCATTACTTTAACTAAACGTCCAATAACGCGTGTTTCTGTCGCATCAAAGTTTGAAGAGTAAGGGATGTGGTTAAAGTCTACAGATACTAAAGGCTCGTCATTTACTGCTAATACTTCAGCTAATGGACCGCCAGCGGCAACCGCTTTACGAATAGTTTCGTTAACTTCTTCAACCGTTGTGTCTTTCTTAGCAATAAACGTTAAATCAACAAGCGATACGTTTAATACTGGAACACGTACTGATAAACCGTCAACTTTACCTGCTAACTCAGGAACCACTAAACCTACAGCGGCAGCAGCACCTGTTTTAGTCGGGATCATAGACATTGCCGCTGCACGAGCACGACGTAAGTCAGTGTGATATACGTCACTTAAACGTTGGTCATTAGTATAAGCGTGTATGGTATTCATCAAACCTGATTCAATACCAATCTCGTCATTTAACACTTTAGCAAACGGTGCAAGACAGTTAGTCGTACAAGATGCGTTTGAGATTACCGTCATATCAGACGTGATGTCTTCGTGGTTAACACCGTAAACGATAGTTGCATCAACACCTTTAGCTGGAGCAGAGATGATAACTTTTTTCGCGCCCGCATCAATGTGTGCACTTGCAGCGTCTTTCGATTGGAAAATACCCGTACATTCAAAAACAACGTCTACGTTTAATTCTTTCCAAGGTAAGTCAGCTGGGTTTCTTTCTGACGTTACTTTGATTAAATCACCATTAACAGTAATAGTGTCATCTGTATTTTCTACTTTAGCGTTAAAACGACCGTGTGCCGTATCATATTTTAAAAGGTGAGCATTAATATTAGCATCGCCTAAATCATTAATTGCTACGATTTTTAAATCGTAATTTTTTTCTGATTCATACAAAGCTCGTAATATATTTCTACCAATTCTTCCAAAACCGTTGATTGCTACGCGAATAGTCATAGTTATACCTGTTAATGATGTTATACAATTTCAAATTGGTAATAAAATTACATCCATTGAGTCATAAAGTAAAGTAAAATGGCAAATAAATAAGGGGAAGTTTTTTTATGCAAACGTATGTAGTGGTAAAGGACGATAAAGTGCTTTTATAGTTACCCCGAAAGTAAATACAATTGAGCTAATCAATAAATCATTGAAAGACAATTTTCTTTAATGGTTTTGCCAAATTCGTAGTCGTTAATAGGAATAAGAATGCACGCTTCTTTAATTGAACATTTAGTTCAAGCCCGCGGGATAGAGTCCGAATATACAGATGCATGGGGTAAACAATCTTTCATAAAGTCTGAATCAAAACAGAAAATATTAGCGGCTATGGGTTATCCAATTGATGACGAAGACGCTTTAGTTAATATGGTTAATGCTGAAACAGAAGCGTCTTGGTTTACTATTGTTGAGCCAGCATCGATTTACCGTCAAGGTCAACACAACGTTTTACACTTTAAATTACCAATTGATTTTGCCAACGATGAACTGCATATCGATATTAAGCAAAAAGGTAAAATCTGCAAGAAGCTAAAATTTGTTCCAATAGATCAAGAGTTACTCGGTGCATTTGAAGTCCGAGACATGGAAATTCAACATTATGCTTTACCTGTTGATTTTGATTTGGCGATTGGTTATTACCATTTAGATTTATTAGAACCGGGTATTGAAGAACCACTTGGCTCAGGGTCATTGATCATCGCGCCAGAGTCTTGTTATAAACAGCCGGCGTTGGAACAAGGTAAAAAGTTATGGGGTCCTAGCGTACAACTTTACTGTGTTCGCAGTAAACATAATTGGGGCGTTGGTGACTTTTCGGATTTAAAATATTTAATTGAAAAAGTAGCACAACGAGGTGCTGATTTTGTTGGACTAAATCCAATACACGCCTTGTATCCTAATAACCCGGATTCTTGTAGCCCATATAGTCCATCGTCGCGTCGTTGGTTAAACGTCATTTATATTGATGTGCAACAAGTGACGGGTTACGAACAATGTTTAGTAACACAAAAACTGGTTAATTCAGACTCGTTTCAAACTCAACTTAATGCTGCCAAGTCCGTTGCCGAGGTTGATTATGCTTCTGTGATGGAATTAAAGTTAAAAGCACTAAAACCGCTTTATCAACATTTTGTTAAACATGAAATCGCAAACAATTCAGACCTTGCTAAAAAGTTTGCTGAGTTTAAATTAAATGGCGAGGAAAGTTTAATACAAGCGGCAACCTATGACGCGATACAAGATAAGTTTAAAGCCGACGGTCGTTTTATTGGTGACAATTGGGGTTGGCCTGTATGGCCACAAGAGTTTCAAGATTACGACTCAGCCACCGTTGTTAAGTTTAAACAAGATAATGCCGAATTAGTCGATTTTTATGCTTATTTACAATTTGTTGCTTTTACTCAACTAGAAGAAGTCAACGAGTTCAGTAAAGCACAAGGTATGGCCATGGGGACTTACCGTGATTTAGCCGTTGGTGTTAGTGAAGGCAGTACTGAAATTTGGGCAAATAAAGACTTATATTGTACTGACGTCAGTGTCGGCGCTCCACCAGATGTATTAGGTCCGTTAGGCCAAAGCTGGGGTTTACCACCAATGGATCCTATCAAGCTTTATCAACAAGGTTATCAACCGATTATTGATCTATTCCGTTCTAATATGCATGCCTGTGGCGCATTACGAATTGATCATGTTATGGCATTATTAAGATTGTGGTGGGTTCCAAAAGGCGACACCGCAAAAGAAGGGACTTATGTTTATTACCCCGTTGATGAATTGCTGGCGATACTTGCATTAGAAAGTCATTTAAATCAATGTTCAATCATTGGTGAAGATTTAGGTACAGTGCCTGAAGATATTACGGGTAAGCTGCAAGAGAACGGAATTCACTCTTACAAAGTATTTTTCTTTGAACAAGCGGCTGATGGTGGGTTTTATTCACCAGAACATTACCTTGAGCAATCAATGGCCACATTAACCACGCATGATATGCCAACTTTAATTGGCTATTGGCACTGTAAAGATTTAGAGCTTGGCAAAGAGCTTGGACTGTATTCAGGTGATGAGTTAATGCAAAGCTTATACGGCGACCGTATTAGAGATAAACAAGCCATTTTAAATACCTTACATGGTCATCATTCAATACCAGAACATATCGGTCACGACGCAAATACAGTGGGGATGACACAAGAATTAAATTACGGTATGCAAATTCATATGGCAAAGGGACAAGCCGCTTTGTTAAGTTTACAGCTAGAAGATTGGTTGCAAATGGACAAACCGGTTAATATTCCAGGTACGAGTGATGAATACCCAAATTGGCGTCGTAAATTAACTATGGACTTAGAAGACATATTCAGTGTTAATGAAATAAACCATTTAACTGATGAATTAACCAAAGCCAGAAAACAAGCGTCAAAATAAATACAAATTAAGATAGATAAATTTGACTTAAATAGTTAATACTAAATATGTTTTTTAGTATTAACTTTGTTTATTTGTTCACTATGTTTTTAACCACAAACAGGATCTAAGATGAACCCAAGTGAGTTAGCCAGTACATTATCTAATGCCAATGTTACCAATCCGTTTTCTTATTTAGGTTTATCTGAAAATACCCAAGGCAAAGGGTTCATTGTTAGGGCATGGTTCCCTAATGCCACCAATGTTGAGTTAATCGAATTTTCGAAAGATCGTAGTTTAGGTCAATTAATACAAGTTGAACAAAGTGGTTTATTTGAATTGGTATTACCAAGAAGAAAAAATCATTTTAATTACCGTTTTAACGTAAGTTATGCAGACAGCTCAAATGTGGTGATAGACCCATATCAATTTAAGCAAGATGCATTTTATGCTGTTCATTACCTTTCCCACCAACCAGAGAATATATATCAACAATTAGGTGCACAGTTAACCCAATTATCTGTTGGTAAAAAAGTATTGAATGCCACTCGTTTTGCTGTTTTTGCCCCTAATGCTTCCACATGTAGTTTAATCGGCGACTTTAATCATTGGGATGGTCGTCAATTACCAATGGAAAAAACACAATGTGGTCACTTTGTCATAGTGGTACCAGAGCTGGAGGCCGGTGTTAAGTATAAGTTTGAACTCAAAGATCAACATGGTCACAACTTACCGCACAAATCAGACCCGGTCGGTTTTTACCAAGATCAGTACCCGTCATTTGCCTCTGTTGTTTATGATCATAATGAATATCAGTGGCAAGATGATAAGTGGCTAACTCGCAAAGAACAAGACTATGTGCATAAGCCTATGGCTATCTATGAGGTGCATTTAGGTTCTTGGCGCATGAAGGAAGTGGATGGCGAGTTTGTACCGCTTTCTTATCTTGAAATGATTGATCAACTTATCCCTTATGTAAAAGAAATGGGATACACCCATATTGAAGTGTTACCAGTATCAGAGCATCCATTCACTGGCTCTTGGGGTTATCAACCAACCGCTATGTTTGCTCCGACCTCTCGTTTTGGTGACCCTGATCAGTTTAAGGCATTTGTTGATGCCTGCCACCAAAGTGACATTGGTATTATTATCGATTGGGTTCCAGCACATTTTCCAGAAGATCCGCACGGCTTAGCACGTTTCGATGGGACTCATGTTTATGAATATGATGACCCACGTAAAGGCTGGCATCCTGATTGGAATTCGTGCATTTACGACTTTGGTAAAGACACCGTTAGACAATTTTTAGTATCAACAGCCTTGTACTGGTTGGATAAATTCCATATTGACGCACTACGCGTTGATGCAGTCGCTTCGATGTTGTACCTAGATTATTCTCGCGAAGATGGAGAGTGGATACCTAATGTAGACGGTGGAAATCATAACTATGAAGCCATAAGTTTATTACGTTGGATGAACGACGAAGTTCATAGTAAACATCCAAATGCATTAACCATCGCAGAAGAATCTACATCATTTCCAAAAGTCTCTCATCCTACCCAATACGGTGGTTTAGGTTTTGATTTTAAATGGAACATGGGGTGGATGCATGACTCATTAACGTATGTGAGTAAAGATCCGGCTTACCGTAATTATCATCATAACGACATCACTTTTGCCATGGTATATAACTACGATGAACATTTTGTGTTACCAATTTCTCACGATGAAGTGGTACATGGAAAAGGCTCGTTATTAAGGAAAATGCCGGGTGATGAATGGCAACAAGCGGCAAATCAACGGTGTTATGCTGCGTTTATGTATGCACATCCTGGTAAAAAATT
Source organism: Psychrosphaera aquimarina (assembly GCF_032461525.1). Taxonomy (NCBI): domain Bacteria; kingdom Pseudomonadati; phylum Pseudomonadota; class Gammaproteobacteria; order Alteromonadales; family Pseudoalteromonadaceae; genus Psychrosphaera; species Psychrosphaera aquimarina. Next base: position 160,203 of record NZ_JAWCUA010000001.1, read on the forward strand.
AAACTTTATGGGTAATGAAATCGCACAAGTAAAAGAGTGGGATCATAACTCCAGCATTAATTGGCATTTGTTAGCGAATGAAAAACATCAAGGTATGCAAAACGTTTATAAAGATTTAAATCATTTATATTGTGAACATGCGCCATTACACCAGTTAGATCATGAACACGCAGGGTTTGAATGGTTAGATCACCAAGATGCAGAACAAAGTGTATTAGCGTTTGCCAGAAAAGATAAAGACGGTAACGAAATCATAGTGATCAGTAACTTCACACCAATTCCACGTGATTATTATCGTGTAGGTGTGACGAAACCTGGGCGATATAAAGTATTATTAAATTCAGATAGTGAATACTACTGGGGCAGTAATTATTCGACAGGACTTGAGCTCGTGACCGAATGTATGGGCTGGCAGGGCAAAGAGCATAGTTTGTTAATTAACTTGCCGCCTCTATCAACCTTATATATCACGCTAACGTAACTCAGTGTAAATAGGTTATTAATGAATAACGAATTAGCGATACAAGTCGACTCCGGCGACGCAAAGTGGTTAGGTGTAAATAAAAAAGACGGTGGATTTAATTTTGCTGTTTATGCACCAGATGCTAAGCGGCTGTTTATTCATTTTTTTTACCAGATACGGAAGAGTTTATCACCCGTATCGAAGCCGATAACCGTACCGGTAACGTATTCCATTGCCATCTCACTGGTATTGATGAAACTTGGGTTTACGCATTACAAGTAATTAATAAAGATGAAAATAAAGCATTAACCACCAGTGAAAAACTTCTAATAGACCCTTATGCAAAATCGTTTAATCGTCACTTAGTATGGAACCAAGATTTATATCAAGATAATAGCCCGTTTTTTATTGCAAAATCCCACTTAACACTCGCCGAATTTGACTGGCAAAATACCTCGAAACCAAACATCAAAAACAGCGACACCATTTTATATGAGACACACGTAAAAGGATTTACTCAGCAATTAAACAGTATTCACCCCGAACTCAGAGGTACTTATTTAGGACTTGCTGAGCCCGAAGTTATTGACTATTTAAAACAACTGGGCGTGACTAGTGTTCAATTAATGCCTGTATTTCACTTTATGAGTGAACCTAGATTAGAACATTTGGAGTTAACCAATTATTGGGGATATAACCCAGTCAATTTTTTTGCACCAGACCCTCGTTATGCCGTCAGTGATGCGGTGACAGAATTTAAAACCTTGGTTCGTGAATTTCACAAAAATGACATTGAAGTCATATTAGATGTGGTTTTTAACCATACAGCAGAAGCTGATGAAAATGGTCCGTTAATTAGTTTCAAAGGGTTAGCCAACTTTGATTTTTATTTGAATACTGAAGGCGATTATAAAAAAAGTTTTGCCAACTACACAGGATGTGGCAACACAGTAAATGCAGATAACGATTACGCCCTTAAAATGATCATGGACTCTTTGCGTTATTGGCTGACAGACATGCAGGTTGATGGATTTCGTTTTGATCTAGCTGCAACCTTAGGCCGCAATGGTGAACGCTTTAATCAAGGCTGTGCTTTATTTAGGGCCATGAAACAAGACCCAATTATATGCCGAGCTAAATTAATAGCCGAGCCTTGGGATATAGGCCCTCAAGGATATCAGCTTGGTAATTTTCCGAACTATTGGTTAGAGTGTAACGACAAATACCGAGATGGATTAAAGCAGTTTTGGCGTGGTGATAAAGGGTTAGTTGCCGAAACCGCTAGTCGGATTTTAGGATCAAGAGACATCTTTAGAAAAGGCAAACGCAGTCAAATAACGTCAGTAAATTATATAGCTTATCATGACGGTTATACTTTACATGATCTTGTGAGTTATGAGCAAAAACACAACTTAGCCAATTTAGAAGACAACAGAGATGGTCATGGGGCGAATTACAGTTGTAATTACGGTGTAGAAGGGCCGACAACGGATCAAGATATTATTGATAAGCGTGAACAACAAAAACGTAATTTGATGGCCACCTTGTTATTCTCGCAAGGAATCCCGCATTTGTTAGCCGGTGATGAACGATCTAGAACACAAGGCGGTAATAACAACGCATATTGTCAAGATAACCCAATTAGCTGGTTAAATTGGCAAATGTCTGATTTGCAGAATAAATTTTATAAATTTACCCAATATTGCATTCAACTCAGAAAGCAGTATCCAGTATTAACCCATTGCCTGTTACCAGATGATGATTATCATTATAGTGCCATACATCACCACGTTTATTGGATTCGGCCAGATGGTGAAACCAAACAAGTTGACGATTGGCATGATCACGATAATCAATGTTTGGCCTTAGTTATGGCGGACGATGATCAAAAATATAAAATGTTATTGTTGTTAAATGCATCGGATGAAGATTCGGTTTATCAAATCCCAAAAAGTAGTAAAAAGACCTTGTTAATTGATACTGAACTAGACCTATTAAGCCCAATCATAAAAACGGAAGACAGCTATAAACAAAAGGCTAACAGCCTAAGTTTATGGCAATTAGATTATTAAAAAATCAATTTTTTTAGAATAAATAAGCAAGTGCAGAATAATTTATAATTTATAATTTAAGTTATTTGGTAGGAACTTAAAGGTGAATTCTGTATAATCCGCGCCAAAATTGCACTTGCACCATTATTGAAACTAAGAGAAGCTAATTGTATGTCTGACAACGCTATTTTATGTGATATCGGTTTTATCGGTTTGGGAGTTATGGGGAAAAACCTAGCTCTTAATTTAGCAGACAATGGTTACACCATTGCCGCTTTTGATTTGGATACTGAAAAAGTAGCCAGTGCAATAAAGCAAGACGAATTGGAAAGGGGTGATAACCCACAACGAATTTTCCCTTGTACTTCTTATACAGAATTATTATCTAAACTAACATCTCCACACCTTGTTATTCTTTCCGTTCCTGCAGGCCGTCCTGTTGATGACGTATGTCATAAATTAATTGATGCAGGCATTCAGGCAGACGACATCGTTGTTGATACCGGCAATAGTTTGTGGACAGACACGGTAGAACGTGAAAAGAACTTTGAAGGTAACTTCTTATTCTTCTCAACCGCAGTTTCTGGTGGTGAAGTTGGTGCGCGTTTTGGTGCTTCATTAATGCCAAGTGGTGACCGTTATGCTTGGACTCGTATTGCCCCAATGTTCAAAGCCATCGCCGCTAAAGTGGATGATGCAACAGGTAAACCTATAGAACGTCATGAGCCTGGTAATCCAGTGATCGAAGGCGAGCCATGTGCGACTTACATTGGCGAAACAGGCTCAGGCCATTATGTGAAAATGGTTCACAATGGTATTGAATATGCTGATATGCAATTGATTTGTGAAGCTTACAATATCATGCGTACTGGTTTAAACATGACACCAGTTGAGATTGCAGCCATCTTCAGAAAATGGAATGAAGGCGAGTTACATTCTTACCTTATTGAGATCAGTGCCGAGGTTTTAGAGCATATTGACCCTGATACGAATCAACCATTAGTTGATATCATTCTTGATAAAGCGGGCCAAAAAGGCACAGGTTTATGGACAGCAGTGAGCTCTTTACAAATTGGCGCACCTTCTCCAACTATTACGTCTGCGGTTTATGCGCGTGCGTTATCAACGCTAAAAGGCGAACGTGTTGTTGCATCAAAAGTACTAGCGGGTCCAGATCTATCTGAATTTAATTTAGATAAAGATGAAGTTATCTCGCAATTACATGATGCATTATATTGTTCTAAAATTTGTGCTTACGCGCAAGGTTTCCAATTAATGAGCATGGCTGGTAAAGAACACGGCTGGAACTTAGATTTTGCTGGTATTGCAAAAATTTGGCGTGCTGGTTGTATCATACGTGCAGTATTCTTACAGTCTATTACGAAAGCTTATGAGCGTGATGAAGAGTTATCTAACTTATTAATCGACCCGTTTTTTGCCGGGCAAATTGCTAAGTACCAAACAAATTGGCGTCGTACTGTCGCTAACTCGTCATTAATGGGTATTCCTGTTGGCGCGTTTTCTTCAGCGTTGGCATATTACGACTCATACCGTAGTGAAACCTTACCAGCAAACTTGTTACAAGGTCAGCGCGATTTCTTTGGCGCGCATACTTTTGAACGTGCTGATAAGACCGATGGCAAAATGTACCACGTTGAATGGAGCCAAGCGGCTCGTCCAATCGTTAAGGTGTAGTTTTTATACGCCTTTATAAAACCATATCAACGGATATGGTTTTTTTTGCCTGTAAACTATTGTAGATAAGTTACAGTGGACTAACACTAATAGAACAATTGTTAAAAGCGAGACAAAAATGGACAAAGTAACTAAATCAGAACAAGAGTGGCAAGCCGAATTAGATGAAGAAACCTATAGAGTAACAAGGTTGAAGGGAACCGAACGTCCATACACAGGCAAGTATTTGGACCATAATGAACAAGGCCAATATGTATGTGTGTGTTGTGGTTCTCAATTATTTAATTCAACTCAGAAGTTTGATTCTCATTGTGGTTGGCCGTCGTTTGATCAAAGCATTGAGGGAAGTGTTGAGTATCATAAAGACTTAACCTTAGGCATGGTAAGGGTTGAAATTACCTGTGCCAAATGTGACGCGCATCTAGGTCATATATTTGAAGATGGCCCAACAGAAACTGGTAATCGTTACTGTGTTAATTCAGTGTCACTTACCTTTGATGATGGCTCTAAATAAGAAAATAGTCTGTAAAAACTTGGCTTTAGTTACTTTTAACGAGTTGTATTAATAAACTAGTGAGGTATTTGTCAGTCTTTTGTAATGGTTTAAATCCACTTTTTCAAAATTCTGTAACTAAAGTTGTAGTATTACATTTAAACTTACGAAAAAATAATTTACAATGCGCCCGCACTTGAGGTGAACACCTTAACCTTGTGAATTAAATTATTATAAAGGCTGATGTAATGACGTTAACTCCTGAACAAACTTATCAAAAAAGTTGGTTAGAAAGACAAGAATTTGCAGATCGCATGCAACCACTAATTGGTATGTTGTATCGTGGTCGAGGAATAGAAATTTGTATTTATGGTCGTCCACTTGTATCAGCATCTGCTATCGATATTATCAAGGCTCATAAAACGGTAACTAAGTACGAGAGCACCAAACTTAGAGTTCGTGAAAGTTATGAATTTTTAGAGATCCTTTCGGGATTAAATTTAAACCCTGCAAAAATTGATTTAGGTAAGTTGGCCTTTGGTTACATATACAAAAACAAAGGTGAAGGGCTTTCAAAAGAAGAATACTTAAAACGTGAATTGGCTGATATTTTAGACCAAGATGGACACCCAGAACCTCAAGATGTTGTGTTATACGGATTTGGTCGTATTGGTCGTTTATTAGCACGTTTGTTAATCGAAAGAAATGGTCCAAATGCAACATTACGTTTACGTGCCATCGTAGTTCGTGGCGGTAAAGACGGTGACTTAGAAAAACGAGCAAGTTTATTGCGCCGTGACTCTGTACATGGACCATTTAATGGCAGCATTACCGTTGATACTAAAGCTAATGTCATTAAAGCGAACGGTTCTTACATTCAAGTGATATACGCAAACTCTCCAGATAGCATAGATTACACAGATTATGGTATTGATAATGCCTTAATTGTTGATAATACAGGTATTTGGAAAGATGAAGATGGTTTAGGTTTACACTTAAAATCCAAAGGTGCAGCGAAAGTATTATTAACAGCACCAGCTGGTGGCGAGATTAAAAACATTGTATATGGTGTAAATCACTCAGACATTGAACAAGACGATAAAATCGTTTGTGCAGCTTCGTGTACAACCAATGCAATAACGCCGATACTAAAAGCGATCAATGATGAGTATGGGATTGATAACGGACATGTTGAAACGGTTCACTCTTATACTAATGACCAAAACCTAATTGATAACTTCCATAAAGGTGAGCGAAGAGGCCGTGCGGCTGCGTTAAACTTAGTATTAACGTCAACGGGTGCGGCAAAAGCAGTATCAAAAGCACTACCAGAGTTAAAAGGTAAGTTAACTGGTAACGCTATTCGTGTTCCAACGCCAAATGTGTCTATGGCAATAATGAATCTAAATTTAGATAAACCTACATCAGAAGATGAGTTAAACAAGTTCTTACTGGATGTGGCGTTACATTCTGAGCTGAGAGATCAAGTTGATTACACGAGTTCTACTGAGATTGTTTCTACGGATCTTGTTGGTAACCGTTATGCTGGTATTGTGGATTCAAGAGCCACAATCGTACAAGACAACCGTGCAGTATTGTATGTTTGGTATGACAATGAATTTGGTTATAGCTGCCAAGTAGTTCGCGTTATGCAAGAAATGGCGGGTATTAAATATCCATCGTTGCCAACTACTTAATCTTGATAACATAAAACATAATTTTAGAAGGCCACATTTTTGTGGCCTTTTTTATTGCGCTTTTATTTTGATAAAATTAATGATTTGAATAGGTAATTACGATACCGTTGTTTATTGTGTTTTAAATTTCTACCAATCCACATAAAGAGAAATTCAGCGTTAATGTTTAAATTCAATTCAATCATCTTGTTGTCGCTTGTTGTAAGTCAAACTGTATTGGCCAATGAAGCACAAACTCAAACTGTGTTCAATCAAGCAAGTCACGTTTTTGATCAGCAACAGATTAAAAGTCACGGAGTGACTAACGTATATAATTTATTAAATTTTGTTCCTGGGTTTCAAGCAGTGATGACCAGCAATAATTCGGCTCATACCCAATTACAAGTTCGTGGTGTGGCTGCCGATTCTGGCTATGTCGTGCTGATGGTTGATGGCGTTAAACTGAATACCTTATTAATAAATGACGTTTTGATGGGATCGCCTTATTTTGATTCAACGTTAGCGCAAACGGTGGAAATATACACAGGACCGAATGCGGTTCGGTTTGGTAATAATGCCTCTTTAGCGGTGATCAATATCATTACTAAAAAGACTAACCGCCTTTCTATAGCGGGTGGCGACTTTAACCATCAGAATGCATCTGCAAGTTTATATAGAAATACTGGTTATGGTGAGTTCTCGTTTTTTATTATGGACACGCAAGGTGACGGCCAACAATATGCTTCTGACAATATACCAAGTGCAAGTTATGTTTTAGGTGAGGATTATATTAACCAACCTTACAAACATGATCAGTTCAGCATCAATTGGCAGTTAGGTAATTACGTTTTACATTATTACAGTGAAGAACATCAACAAGATGGTTTTTTGAATAATCAAAGTTACCATCAAAATAATCAATTTAACTCGACAAATCGCTTTATATCGAATCAATACCAGTATCAGCTAACAGACCAATTTAATGTTAAAGCAGAATTAACTTACGGAGAGTCAGAAGTTAAATCCGTGGCTCGAATAGACGAAGCTGGAATTAGACCATTCTCTGAAGATTATTGGTTTGGCCCTAACTGGTCCTCGCGTAAATTGGATTTTAATTTAATGACCAATTATACATGGTCAGATACTTTATCATTTGAATTTGGTGTTCAATGGCAACAACAAGAACAAGATAAAGCCGGGATCGTAACTTCGCATTTAACTCCGGATGGACAAGACAGTTTACCGTTAGATTTGTATTATCTTGACGCTATACAGAGTGTTACTGAGTACGGGCCCTACACAAACTTATTACAGAGTATTGAAAGCCACGGGATATTCAGTGTTATGAGTTGGCAAATGAGTCCGATAGATCATGTATCAGCGGGTATTCGTTTAGAGCGTAACCACGGTTTTGCCGATGATGTGTCTACTCATATTGGTTACAACCGAATTTTAAATCAAAAAAGTCATGTTAGTGTTGAATATTCAGAAGCATTTCGCGCTCCTAATTTCATAGAGCTGTTTTCACAAGATCCCTATTTACATGGCAATGAGAGTTTGCAACCAGAGAAAATACGGTCTTATCAATTAAGTTACGATTACACAGAACAAGATTGGAAAGCCACAGTAACGGCGTTTTATCAGCAACAATCAAAAGTCATCGCTTTAACATTTCCGGATAGCAGCCAACGTCGTTTTTATAATAATCTAAACAATAAAGATATATTCGGTTTGGAAGCAAAAGGGGATTATAAGCTCAATCAACATATCAAACTACAAGGTACATTAACCCATTATTTTAATGATACCTACGAACAAGCGTTTCAAACATTTGCTACTTTGAGTTTATTATCTCAGATCAACCGATTGACAATTGGGGTTAATAACATATTACGCTCAGCTGTAGACGTAAAAGCAGGACTCGATTCTAGTGATTTTGCATCAACGGGGTTTAATCAAAACGCCACTTATTTGGTGAATGCTGTAGTTAATTATCAACTAGGCCGAAGTATATTATTGTCTTTAAAAGCCGAAAATGTGTTTGATCAGTCGCATAAGGTTTATGACCCAAGCCAAACAGATAATCAACTTTATGTGCCACAACAAACAAGATTTGTTTCATTTACATTAACTTATGAATTTTAATATTAATTATAAAAGTCTTGAATGAAATACATGAACGTCCGGTCTTATCACTGTTAACCCTGTAAACAGGCTTTATAGTCCTAAGGTATTTTTAGTCACATGTTAAAAAACTTAACCGTTCAAGCCCTTATTTTTATCGCTATATTTAATCTTATTAGTTGGTTTAAAGAGTCGAGTTTGTTGTCCACTTCTGGCGATATTAAAGCGCCAGAGTTTGAATTAATGGACATTAATAACCAAAAAGTCACGTTAGCGTCATTGTCTGATAAACCCACGTTATTATTTTTTGGGCACCTTGGTGTTCTGTATGCAAATTAACCATGCCCAATGTACAAGATTTTTACCAAAGTCATTCCGAGCAATTTAATGTGGTATCTGTTGCGTTAAGTTTCCAATCACCTGACGAAATAGTAAATTTCATGCATCAACGTGAATACAGTTTTACAACCTTATTAGGCAATTCTGATGTGTCTCAAGATTATAAGATACAAGCCTTTCCAACCTATTATGTGATTGACACAGACGGAATTGTGGTAAATAAATCTTTAGGTTACAGTACTGAAATTGGCATGCTACTTAGGTCGATGATTTTATAAGCAAAGTATCATCAAATTACGGTTTACGACTGGTTTCTAGTGGATTTTATGTGATAGTCTTGACCGGATAACAAGTTATGAGATCAAACCATGAAAATTAGTAGTAATTTTGATAGCGGCAACATTGAAGTTGTTAGCTTAGACTCAACCTCTGACATTCAGTTAAACATTTCAAAAGACAATAATTCAGATTTTTATCAGTGGTTTCATTTTAAAATTGAATCTACCGCTGGTGAAGAACACCAGTTCAGAATTCTAAACGCTAAACAATCGGCTTATCCTGATGGGTGGCAAGATTATAAAACTATGGCTTCGTATGACCGTGAAACTTGGTTCCGTATCGATACTTGTTACGAAGACGGTGAACTGAAATTTAATCATATTCCTGATTTTGACCATGTGTTTTATGCTTATTTTGTTCCTTATTCCTATGAACGTCACTTAGATTTAATTCATAAATCTCAACTCGCTCCCGATACTCAGCTTATTACTTTAGGTCAAACTATTGATGGCAGAGATATGTTTTTGTTACAAATTGGCCAAGAAGCTGAAGGTAAAAAGAAGATCTGGATAACGGCACGCCAACACCCAGGTGAATCTATGGCTGAGTGGTACGTAGAAGGTTTATTAGAACGTTTATTTGACCACGACGACGCTGTGTCACGTTTGTTATTAGCTAATGCAGTATTTTATGTTGTGCCTAATATGAACCCAGATGGTTCTGCTCGAGGACATTTAAGAACAAATGCGGTTGGTACTAACTTAAACCGTGAGTGGCTAGAACCTTCTTTAGATAAAAGCCCAGAAGTGTTTTACGTTAGACAGAAGATGCTCGAGACGGGTGTGGACATGTTTTTAGATATACATGGTGACGAAGCAATTCCATATAACTTTGTTGCTGGTTGTGAAGGTATCAAAAGCTATGATGCACGTCATCAAGCTTTAGAAGAGACTTTTAAAGCGGCTTATGCTGCAGCCACACCAGAGTTTCAAGATGTTCATGGTTATGACAAAGATGAACCAGGCCAAGCATTACCAACTGTTGGTGCGGCTTGGGTTGGCGAACAGTTTAAATGTTTGTCTTATACCGTAGAAATGCCATTTAAAGATCATAATGATGCTCCTGATGCGTTTTATGGTTGGAACGATGTTCGTTCTGCTAAATTTGGCGCAGATGTATTAACTGCAATATTAGCGGTAGTTAAAAAATTACGCTAAAACAACTTTCGAAATGGGGTAGGGAACTACCCCATTATTTTATGTAACAATAACTATAATAAAAAAGGAATAAACAGTGAACGCACTAAATGATTTACTCGTTTTTCTAGATAGCCTATTAGGAAGCTCTCCTTGGTTCCCTTATGTGCTATTAGGTGTCGGTATCTTCTTCACCATCTACCTTAAATTTCCACAAATACGTTACTTTAAACATGCTTGGCAGGTTGTAACTGGTAAGTATGATAAAAAAGGCGCTGAAGGTGATACCAATCATTTCCAAGCTCTTTCAACGGCATTATCTGGTACCGTTGGAACAGGTAACATAGGTGGTGTTGCATTAGCCTTATCTATTGGTGGTCCGGCTGCATTATTCTGGATGTGGATGACGGCATTTTTTGGTATGACGACTAAGTTTGTCGAAGTAACTATGTCACACAAATATCGTGTGAAAGCGGAAGATGGCACTATGGCGGGTGGTCCAATGTATTACATGGATCGTCGTTTAAATATGAAATGGCTCGCTGTTGCCTTTGCGATCGCAACGGTAATTAGCTCATTTGGTACTGGTAGTTTACCTCAAATAAATAATATCGCCGTAAGTATGGAAAGTTCGTTTGGTATTGAACGAATGATAACCGGTGGCGTATTAGCAGTAGCGCTAGCTCTTGTAATCTTGGGTGGTATTAAACGTATCGCTTATGTTACTTCACGTATCGTCCCTGTTATGTCTGTTTTTTATGTTATTGGTGCGTTAGGTGTAATTTTCTACAATATTGAAAACTTAGTACCATCATTTGTTTCTGTATTTGCAGATGCCTTTACTGGTTCTGCGGCAACAGGTGGATTCGTCGGTGCGGCATTTGCTTATGCATTTACTAAAGGTGTTAACCGCGGTTTATTCTCAAATGAAGCAGGTCAAGGTTCTGCTCCAATTGCCCATGCAGCAGCAAAAGCGGACGAACCAGTTTCTGAAGGTATGGTTTCAATTTTAGAACCGTTTATCGATACCATCATTATTTGTACTTTAACTGGTATGGTGATTCTATCTTCTGGTGCGTGGCACGATAAGTTTGAAAATGATTTCCAACGTTCGGACATGTCAATATTGTCAGGACAATATGTTGAAAGCTCTGAACAAAACATGAACTCGCTATACCTTTATTTAAATGGCCAAGAAAGTGATGTTGAAAAATTCTCTGGCGAATTAAAAGTAATTGAAGGTAAAGCTCAAGGTGATAATTTCACTGTGATTAATTCACGTTCAATTGCTGAAAACGTAAACTTCTTATTACCAGGCGAACATTTATATAACGGCAAATTACAGGTTATCGATGGGCAACTGAAAAACAAAGAAATTATAGTTCGCGGTGATTCATTAATTCACTCCGCCGCTTTAACAACAGAAGCATTTACAAAAGGCTACTTTGGTGAGCACGGCAAATACATAGTTACTATTGGTTTGTTATTATTTGCTTTCTCAACTGCGATAGCTTGGTCGTATTATGGCGACAGAGCAATGACGTACCTATTAGGTGCACGTTCGGTTATGCCATATCGTGTTATTTATTGTGCGGCGTTTGCTTGGGCTGCAGTAGCGGATACGTCTTTAATATGGATGTTAGCTGCGGTTGCCATTGTTGTTATGACCTTACCTAACTTATTCGGCATCATGTTACTTCGTAAAGAAATGAAGGAAACGGTTGATGACTATTGGGTTAAGTTCAATAAAGAACATGGTGAAAATAAAGATAACTAAGTTGTTTTTATAAAATTAAGCCACATTAAATACTAATTAAAACTATATAATTAGTATCAAAAGCATCCTAATAATATTAGGGTGCTTTTTCTGCGTTTATCCCTCAGTATTTTTACAACGGATGAAATGAATAATATCTTTTAGAAAGAGTGTAGTATGGCCATTATTAAATGCCCTCAATGTGCAAAATCTATCTCGGACAAACAAAAGGTTTGTCCACATTGCGACCTAGATATGAATGATCTTACTGAAGAAAAGTTACATTCATTAAGCAAGATCAAATCATTAAAAAATAGTCAGTCTATTATGACTCACCAAGCCATAGCGATGTTGTTATTTTTAATGGGGGTTTTTACCTTTTATAACAGCGATGATAAAACGGCTCCTCAATATTTCATGTCGCAAGCATGTATTGTTGTAGGTTTTGTCTGGTACATCATTAATCGTATTCGGATCATTATGTCCAAACGTAAAAAGTCTTAGTGGGTAACACAATGAATTTAGATCAAATGTTGGCGTCAGTAACGCCGGAAGTTTTTGAAAACTTAAAATACGCTGTAGAAACGGGTAAATGGCAAAATGGCCAGCGTTTAACTGCGGAACAAAGAGATAATTCCTTACAACTTGTATTGGCGTATCAAGCCAAAGTTGAAAAATCTAATCAGCATTTTACCATCGGTGAAGACGGTGAAATGGTGATGAAATCTAAGCGTGAATTAAAACGCGAATTTTTACCTGAAACTGACATCGCAAGGTTTGACCAAGATGATATTTAGTAAATTATTTAGAAAGAAAAAATGGCAAAGTGAAAAAGTAAGTGAACGTTTAGCCGCCGTTGCAGAACTGGATAAAGATGTCTTAGCAAATAAATCAATTTTACATGAATTGGCTTTTAATGATGGCGATGAAAAAGTAAGACGCGCAACCTTAGAAAAATTAAATGATTTTGCATTATGGTGGCAGGCATTTAGAAATGATCACTCAGATAACATTAAGAGAAATGCTGAACGCATCATTATCCAGTCATTAACAGGTGTTCGTGATACAAATTTAGATGCAAAATTAAAAGTACAGTTTATCGAGCAATGTAATAAAACTCAGTTGTTAGAACGGATTGTATTTGAACTTAATGATGAAGCATTAACGTTAAGTACCATAGAGCGCTTAAATAAAGACGTTTTACATTTCAGAGCGATTACCGAAAGTACCTTATCTGATGAGGCAAAATTAAGTTTATTAGCCAATATTAATGATATGAATCAACTTAAGAAGTTAGCTAAAAAACTCAATGGCAGCTTACTTAGCCATGTTGAACAAAAAATTGAAAAATTAAAACTTGATGCGGAAAAACCAGTTAAGTTAGAAAAGCAAATTAGATTAGTGTTAGCACAATTAAACGCACTTAAAGATAAAAGCGACTTTTCAGTGATTGCTGAAAAACAAGCTGAAATAGAAAATCAATGGCAACAAGCAGTAAACGACATTGATATTTTAGAAAACGAAGTGAAAACCGAGTTACTGGCTAAACATCAAAAAATCGTAGAAACACTAGAACGCATTCAAGCACCGCTTAAAGCACAATGGCAACAACAGCAAGCAGCCGAGCTACTCACTCAAGAGCAACAAAATCACTTTGAACAAATCAGTGCTGAATTAGCCGCTGTCGAGTCTAAAATTACCCAGTCAATTGCTGACGACAGTGAAATAGAGCAAAGCCAACTAAGTAATGATATCAATACCATTACCCATAAATGTAATGAAGTTAGTTTAAATGATACTAACCGTATTGAGTTATTAAAACGTGCAGAAACAATTTTCAACCGTGCTAATCAAATACCAAAAATAAAACAATCGATATTATTGGCCAAAGGATTATTGGAAAAGTTACAACAAGTACCAATACCTCAAGACTTAACTTCTTTAAATGCCATTCAAAGTGAGTTTAAACAACTTAAAAAAGAATGGCAGCATAACTTAAAGGAAGTAGGTATCTCCCTGCCAACGGACATTGCTGGTGAATATGACAGGTTAATTAAGCTCAGAGATAATGCGATTAGTGAGTTTGAGAAACAACAACGTCAAATATTCAATCAAATACGTCGCAAAATTCCTGAACTTGAAGAACTAATCAAGCAAGGGAAATTTAATAATGCATTTGGTTTATATAAAAAAATGACCTTTTGGTATGCCGACTTAAATGATTACCAAAAAAATCAGATAGCCCGTAACTGGGAATTTTTAGAATCTGAAATGGAGAAGTTAAAAGAATTACAAATGTCTTTTTCTAATCCTAAAAAACAAGAGCTATTGGCGGATATTAAAAAATTGGCGGAAACGCCATTGGTTGACCCTACAGAACAAGCTCATCGTGTAAGGTTATTACGTTCTAACTGGCAATCGTTAGGCCATGCGGGTGATGATCAAGAAAATGAATTAAACGAAGAGTTTAATCAGTTTTGTGAAGCTGCCTTTGTACCATGTCGTGAACACTACAAAGAATTAGAAGATGAACGCCAAGCTAACTTGGACGCCAAACTTCTTATTATTAGTCAGTTGGAAACGTTAGCTAATAATTTAAAAAGCTCAGAAGTTTCAAGCTGGAAAGACTTAGAGTCCGTTTTTGTGAAGTTAACTAAGTTATGGCGTGAAACTGGATTAATCGACCGAGACAAAGTATCTGAGATTAATAACCGTTATCAAGCAATATTAAAACCAATAAAACAAGCCATTACTAAGCACCACGTTAGCAATGAACAAGCAAAACAAGCGTTAATTAAACAAGCGCAAGAATTAGCTGCTCAAGAAATGGATTTAACACAAAAGTCAGACAAACTTAAAGGTTTGCAAGCTAAGTGGAAAACCGTTGGTTTTGCAGGTAAAGGCACAGACCAAAAGCTTTGGAATGAGTTTAGAGCGGTGAATAACCCAATATTTGAACAACGTGATAATGATAAGAAACAAGAGATGGATGCGGCAAATGAGTTATTTGATACTCATATGGCCATGTTATCTGATCTCAAACATTCAATTGAAGATGTGACTGAAATAAATGAACTGCGTTCTATTATCGATCAGGCTGAACAAAGCTTAACTCAAGTTAAAGGTGTTGCTAAACCTCAGTTTGAAAAGTTAAGACGTATTGTGCTTTCTATCACTAAGATCGCTGATGAAGCTATTGCTGAACGTAGAGCAAAACAAGAACAACAAATATATGTAGATCTGTTTTCTGCCGTTGAAGCATTAGTTGAGGGTAAGGCTGCTGATTTAAGTCAGTTTAAGTCTTCTTGGCAAAATGCGTTTAACATGAATTCAAAACAAGATCGTCATCAAGTCACCTTAATGATGGAGATCACTGCTGGATTAACTTCGCCAGAGGTTGATAAAGCTAAACGTAATGAAGTTCAAATGGAGATGTTGAGTGCTAAGATGGAGCAGGGCATTGAATATAATGTTCAAGAGTTACTAGAATCTTGGTTAGCTTCCGGTATATTCACAGAAGCAGATATAGAATTGTTAACGAGAATTAAACCAATATTTATTTCTTAGACTACATTTGTGCTAAAAAAAAGACTGGCTTGCCAGTCTTTTTTTACCTGTTAAATAATGATTAACTAGGTGTATCAATATAATCTTTAATTTTGCGCCGGATTTCAGTGAGATCGGTATTATCTTCTGGAAATAATGCAATTAACTCATCAAATGAATCCCATTGAGCTTTATTAACCACTTTACTAAACAACGTGTATTCTTCATTCGTTAAATTTAAGAGCTTCTTTAGAAACAATGACGAGGACATAGATAACCTTAAAGTGTCAAACTTTGACACATACTAAGAATAAACTAATGGTTTATCAACTAGATATTGTAAAACTGAAATCTGCACTTAGAACAATGTTTTGATTGCTAAAGCTAAAATGTACGAGGTGACTGCCATATAATCTATGCAGAGTTGAGTATCTGTCTGTTCATTTACATTAATCATTTACTAACAGCGGTGACATTAACGAGTTAATTTCACCGCTATTATTATTGGATGTATTATATATTTTGCATGCTCTTTTTTAATCGAGCTAAGTCAATTGCACTTGAACGTACAGTCAGCTTTATGTGGTCGTATTCATATTCTTCATTAATTACACTCATGGTGTTACGTATCTCGCCAACAATGCCTTTAGCGGTATATGGAATAATGACTTGTTCCTCAATCATTTCTTGTTCAGCAATACCTACAATATATTCATGCAGTTTAGCCACATCTTTAGGATCACGTGCTGAAGTGAGCATCGCATCGGGGTATTCAATAATAAGTTGAGCTTGTTGCTTAGCGCTTAGTTGATCAGACTTGTTTAATATTAGTAATTTTTTACTGCCTTCAACGCCAACTTCTTCAAGCACTTCGTGGACAACCTCAAGTTGCTTGCGAAATGAAGGATCGGAGGCATCAACCACGTATAACAGTAACGAGGCATCATGTGCTTCCGCTAAGGTAGAATGGAATGACGCAACCAGATCATGTGGTAATTTCTTAATAAAACCAACGGTATCTGACACTAAAATTCTTGGGTGAGTAACGGGGAATAATGCACGAACGGTAGTATCAAGAGTGGCAAACAGTTTGTTTTCACCTTCAACTTCACTGCCGGTAATTGCACGCATCATTGATGATTTACCCGCATTGGTATATCCCACCAATGCTACACAAAAATGTTCAGAACGTTGTGTACGTCGGCCTTTCATTTCTTCTTGAACACTTACCAATTGGCGTTTTAATTCGGCAAGTTGGTCACGAACATTACGACGGTTCAGTTCCAGTGTAGTTTCGCCTGCGCCTTTACCCATTTGGTGTTCTTTATCACCCGTTGAGGTTTCTCGAAGCCTTGGTGCTACATAGTTAAGACGTGCAATTTCAACTTGTAATTTAGCCGTTTTGGTACGTGCATGACGGCTAAATATTTCAATAATAACGCCGGTGCGGTCAAATACTTCAACCCCTAACTGGTTCTCAACATTACGCATTTGAGATGGGCTTAAGTCGCAGTCAAACACTACAATATCGGCACAAGCAATAGGTAGGTTTTCTGATGGGATGTCATTAAAGTCTAAATCATAGTCCAGTTCATCGTCATTATCAGTAGCTTCAATTATCCCTTTGTTTCCAGTTAGTTGTGCTATTTCTGCTAACTTGCCTAACCCAAGAACATTAACGCGTTTAGTAGAACTCTGATTTTGTGCCTGAGTACCAACAACTTTAAATCCTAATGTTGTCACCAAGCGGGCAAGTTCAGCCAATGACTCTTCAGCCTCAGCCCCTTTAAATTCAGGTGTACGAACGGAAATTAATAAAGCGTTATTAAGGGATGGTTTTGCTGTTAATTGCATATAAATTGTTTATTAATGCACGCATGTTATTAATGGTGCAAGCCTAATGTTTAATTTTGAATAGGGGGCAAGCTTACGCTGTTATGGACGAGCTTTAAACGTTAATTGGATTTTATTCAAAATAATCACTTTTGAGTAATAGTTATAGATTGGTATTTTATTAACTAAAGGTTTCACCTGCGGCGACCATACCTTTTTCAACAGCCAAAAAGGTAGGCGAAAAGGCCGCCCGTACCAAAACATCTATTTGCCTTAAACATTAACTTTAAACTTCAAATACGGAAAAACATTCGTCCCTGAACATTTTCCTCAATCGGGCATCCATGCCCGACCGATTTGAGAAAAGTTATGTTTAAGACAGATATTTTAAATCGGGGGCGAAAAGATAAAGAAAAAACGAACCTAACGGTTCGATTTTAGCTGACATAATGGATGGGGTATTTGCTATTTGGATTAAATATTTGGAAGTGTTCCATCCATGAACTGAATATTTATAGAATTATTATTGATACATGCTCGATGCCTTTTCTCAAGGGATTTTACAAAAAGTTGTATATCAGATTTGCATAATTTTAATGTATATAGCATTTCAGAAAGAGTAAGAATATTTAAACAAATATGATGTTCTTCACTGATTTTATTTAACGTGAATAGAATGTTGTCCCAATTGTTTGATAAGCGATATTCATCAATTATAACAATTCCATAAAATGTGTAATTGCCATTAAATAGTAGCGTATTGTTTTTATCATCATAAACTCTTTCCTCTCTCTGAATCGCTTTGAAAACCCCCTCTAATTGTTTAAGGGCTTTGTTGCAATGCTTTATAATATTTGACGTTATTCGTTCATATGATTTCAGTATTGTACTTTCATTAAATTCGAGAGATTTTGATTCAAAAGCAATAATTTCACTATCGTTAGTTATAGTTAAAATATCTGTAAGCTCTCGTTCTTTTTTACCTATTTGAACAAGTGGTGACAAAGTTGTTGATGAATTATCCATTAAGCAAAGTGATTGATAAATCTGCCGCTCTTGACGTATTCCATCTATGTCGTTAATAAGGTCGTAGTGCGTGCTTCCTTGTTCATTACCATGAATTGTAAGTATAGATTTGAGCTTGGTCAGAACTGTTGCAATTTTAAAACTTACTATTGGGTATTTGGGATGAGCTTTGTAATTATGACCTAAATTAGCACAAGCTGAGTCAATGAAATTATTACAACTATCATAGTTATCCGCTGATATGAATTGGAAGTTATTCAGAATATTGTGTACACGTTTATTTCTAAAATTTGTTTTTAATTTAATTTTGCCTTTTAGAGTAGGTGCATCTGTTTCATCGAATAAAACTAAGTCTAATTCAGTATTTAGGAAGGATGAGTTAAAAATGTTATTAGAATTTTGCCATTTTTGAGCCAAAATAGCATCCATAGGTGAGCTTTCATTATCAAATATTCTCATGCATAGAGCTAAGTAATGAGGTGTTTTTGAAGTAGTAATTATATAGAACTCAATTTTGGCTCCAAAGTTGATAGCCTTGATGGTAGATGTGGGCAACTTTGCAATTATTACTTGATCACCATTACGATTTGATTCACAAAATACACCTATTTGTGCAGAACTTATCATTTGATTCATAAACTTAGATGGCATATACATTGGTAACTT
This sequence comes from Psychrosphaera aquimarina, assembly GCF_032461525.1. Taxonomy (NCBI): domain Bacteria; kingdom Pseudomonadati; phylum Pseudomonadota; class Gammaproteobacteria; order Alteromonadales; family Pseudoalteromonadaceae; genus Psychrosphaera; species Psychrosphaera aquimarina. The sequence continues at coordinate 179,346 of NZ_JAWCUA010000001.1, forward strand.
CCTTATTATTCAGAACTTAAGAAGATTTTTACATATAAATTGCACTTATTTATAACTCTAGAATATGAGACATAAACTCAAGGGCAGGTTAGAACAACTAGCGTGGTGTTGCCATTAAATTAGGATCGTTTATATTTTGTTCTTCTCCCGCCACTATAGCTCGAATTTCTCAATCCTGTACAAAAACTGTTTATACCCCATACCCAATAACTTGGCGGCTTTGGTTTTATTGTTTTTAGTTTTAAGTAGGGCTTGTTGTAAAACTTGTTTTTCAAAGTCATCCCAATTCATGCCATTTTCTGGAATGTTAAATTCACCATTTTGTTGTGGCATGTTTGTATCAAAGTTTGTTGAATTAGTCTCTTGTCTTGTTAGGTCTTCAATTAACTCTTGTTCATCACCTAATAACACAAAACGTTCTAGTTTGTTGCTCAACTCACGCACATTACCTGGCCAGTCGTGATCAAGTAATAGCTTTTTGGTTGGCGCTGATAATTTAGCGGATTGACCGCCGTATTGTTGTTCAAACTTATTGATAAAGTGCAAAATCAGTTTTGGAATATCTTCAGGTCTTTCTTTTAAAGAAGGCATTCTTAGTGGTACAACGTTTAAACGATAATAGAGATCTTCTCTAAACTCTTGTTTGCTTATTTGGGTTGGAATGTCTCTGTGAGTTGCCGCAATTACGCGGGCATCAACTTGAATTTCGTCATTGGAGCCTAAGCGGGTAATCACACCTTCCTGCAAAAAGCGCAGTAACTTAGCTTGTAATAAAATAGGTAACTCACCAATTTCATCTAGGAATAATGTACCTTGATGTGCCGCTTCAATTTTTCCAATTTTTTGTGCAATAGCACCTGTAAATGCGCCTTTTTCAGCACCAAATAGTTCAGCTTCTGCTAATGATTCTGGGATAGCTCCACAATTAATGGCTATAAAACTATTATTCTTTCTATCAGAAAGTTGATGTAATGCTCTGGCTGCTAATTCCTTTCCGGTACCACTTTCGCCAGTAATCATAACAGTGGCATTGGTATTGGATACACGTTTAATACGTTCATAAACCTGTTGCATACAAGGCGCATTACCAACTAAATCAACCATGTTTTGTTGTTCAGTTAACTGTTTTTCTAACGATTGGTTTTGTTCTCGTAGTGACTTTGCCGTATTGGCTTTTGAAATAGCCAGTAGTAATTCTTGTGATTGGAAAGGCTTACTTAAATAATCATCTGCGCCTTTTTCAATGGCTTCTATTGCGTGTTTTACTGAACCATAAGCCGTAGCAACGACAAAGCCGATATTTAGAGAATTGTTTCTAACGTACTCTAATAATGAAATACCGGTTAAAGTACCTAATTTCCAATCTGAGAAGATAACATCAGGTAAAGTGTTTTGTTTAACTAAGTTTTTTAAGGAAACAATTGCGCTTTCAACACTGTCTGCTTGAGTTACTTTAATGTCGTTGACTTCTAATATATTGGCAACAAGTTCACGCTGATCTTGTTCATCTTCTACTAATAAAACATGCATTATTTGATGTCCTGTTGTACCGAACGAGGAAGTGTACATATTGCAGTGACTCCAGTTACTTTTCCATGTTCTATGTTGTTATTTACGGTTAATGTGCCGTCATAATGTAATTCTACTAGACGTTTACTGATATAAAGTCCCATGCCTGCACCTTCAGCTTTGGTAGAGCAGTGTGCAGAAAAAAGCCGAGATTCTATATCCGAATCAAGTCCTGACCCAAAGTCAGTTACCGTTATGACCGGTAGTTCGTTTATTATGGATGCCTTGACAATAATAGTTATCGGTGTGTTTTTATCCACTGACGAATTATGTTGTAATTTATCTAAGCTGGCTTCATAGGCATTAAAAATCAATGTATGGAAAATAGCACGGAACTCACTTTCTGCACCTCTTATCTTAATTTTATTGTTTGATATGAGTTCAACATTTAATACGCAAACTGAATTATCGTGAGTTTGTTTTAATTCAAGTATTACATCATTAAGAATTGCGGTTAAAGAAACGTTCTCTTCTCGCTCAAGACCATCAGATGTAATAGTTAACAATGCTTTAATGTTTTTATCTAACTGTGTAATTTTACTTTGTATTTGTTTAAACAGTTTCTGTTTTATGGATTCAGATACTTGGCTGCTCTGTAATTGTTCAATCGCTAATCCAATGGTGTGCATCGGATTTCGTAAAGCATGAGCTATACCTTTACTTACGTCACTTATCTCAGTTAAGTGAGTTTGTTGCTGTAATTTTGTTTCCGCATCCGCTAGTTTTTCTAATTGGTTACTCATGGAGTTAAATCTATGGATAGTTTGGCTTACCTCAGCAACACCTTGAGGTTCAACTTGCACACCAAAGTTACCTTGTTCTAGTTGTTTAAATCCGTTAATTAATTCTTGCATGGGTTTACTAAATCGTTTGCTTAACCAAAATACAAACAGAATTGAAATAAATGTAGTGAAGACGATGACAAATGTGATGTAGTTAAATAATTCAGATATTTGTGATTTTCGTTTATTGATGATCACGTTAGGATCGTGTTTTTTAACACTCTTAGCATGCCAAACCTTTTTAGTGCCGTTCTCAGAGGTAGTTTCAATTTTGATATTGTCGTTTTCAATACCTATGTTTTTCATATTTTCTATTTGTTTGGCTAAATGACGTTTAATCAGTTTGTTAGGATGTGCTTTTTTAATACCTAGTTTTATCCGGAACCCTTTCTCTAGAACTTCTAAATTATGCATTTTTTGTGATTTAAGCTGTTGGGCTAATGATAATACGGTTGGTTTTATTTCTGCTGGTACTTTTGATAACGCATCTAACAGTTTGTCATCTGAATTTAATATGTCAGCATCAATTTCCATTTTTAAACTGAACTGAGGTTTTCCTTTTTTTAATACATGGATTCTTAACATGTCTATAAAAGGTGGATCTTGTTTTTCTGGTAAATAGGTAAGGATATCAAGCTTAGTTTCAAGTTGAGTTGTATGATCTTCGTCTTCAATACTATCAATCGTATATTTTAATATTCGGTCAGCAAAGTCTTTCCCCCTTTGCTCTATTTCAGCATCTACATTATTTTTAAAGTGGAATAGAAGGGCGACTTGTGCGATGGCAATCACTAAAACAAGTCCGGTGATTAATAAAAATAGGTGACGTCGAATTGTCATATATATAGGGTCTCAATTATGAACACGAATTGGTTGATTTTGCTATTTACGCAATCTTTATTCCATAGTAAAAAGTAGATATAAATCATAATGTTATTAAACATTGTTAACTTAATTGTAAACCAAAAATACTGTAATGAGGAATGTTTATCCTTATATCAGGATTAATTATTAGAAGTATAAGCGAGTTGTATTCAATATCACCCTAATGCATTGAATTATAAGGTGTTTATATATTGGCACGTAAGTTGAGTTAACTAGTTTAGTTTTACAAAACAAGCTTTAAAACAGGAGAGCTAATATGAAAAATTTAAAACTAAATGTTATCGCTGCATCTATGATGATAGGCACTCTATTATTAAGTGGTAATGCGTTAGCTGATAGAACTAAAGATAGTAAAGAAAAACCAGTCCGTCAGATGATCAAGATTAAAGCTGAAGAAGGCACTGATGTAAAAGTCTTTGTTGGTAAGAATGGAGAAAAAAATAAGTATAGATTTAGCGTTGAAGAGCTAGAGAATATGGATAATGTGAAGGCTAAATTAGGTGATTTAGACCAAGAAACCCTTGATAAGGTTGTCCAGTTATTAGGCCAACTTAATGAACATGAAGCAAAAATAGTTGAGTTTAAAGACACTGACATCAAACATGGTGAATCAGAATCTAAAATCTTTATGGTGAAAACAGGTAACTCAGAAGGTGAAATGCATATTGAAATTGACGTAGAAGGGGATGGGAAGTTTCATGAAAAACGTTTACGTAAATCTTTCTTCGCGGATGGTAAAGGAAATCATAAAGCCAATCACAAACGTATGAAGTGGATTTCAGAAGACGGTGATAAACCTGAAATGGTTAAAGTGCTAAAAAAACTTATCAATAAATCTGACTTAACCGATGATCAAATAGAAGAGCTTAAAACGCTTTTAGATAACAAAAACCAATAAACATAATTTACATTAGAACCTAAAAGGCCTTTAAATTAAGGCCTTTTTTATATGTGCTTTTTAACGTAACTATAGGCAAGATTTAGACGTTGGAATTTGGTGGTACATCCGCCTTTATCTGGGTGGTGTGTATTGCTTAAAGTCAGATACTGACGTTTAAGATCTGCCTTTGTAGGCAAATTGTCCAACTCTAAAATAGACAGCGACTTCTCTAGGTTTGATTCAGACATTTGCATAGTGGATTGAGAAAACATGGTTTTCCAAAACGAATCAATTAAATCATTTACATTTGATTCATCTGTTTTTTCAAAATTACGCCAGTCTAGGTAATAGGCTCTTAACTTTTCGATGGCTTGTTGGTTTTGTGATAATTGGATGGGGTTCGATTGTTGTTGGTTAGATTCCGAACTTGTTAGTGTTGGGGTTAAAGGAATGTAAGTAATTTGGGATGAAATGATATCTATATCATATTGATCATGTTGTAAGCCTAAATCACGTAAACGATACAGTGCATTAAAAATAACAAAATGGGTTTGAAATAGAGCGAGGTTATTGGACATAACCTCATGGTTAAATAAGTGATAGGGGTCGGATTTGAACTTAGTAATTATCTCATACTCACTAATTGGACCTTGTTTAATGATGTCCAATATTGCTTGATCTAATACTAAGTTTTCCAAAACAGACGCTTATGCTTCGTATTCTAGCGGATCGGATGCATTGTTTTTTTCAAATGCTTCGAGTCGTTCTTGGCAAGCACCACACTTCCCACATGCTTTTTCACGACCGTTATAACAAGTCCAAGTTTTGTTATAGTCTAACTTCATAGCCAATCCGTCGGCTAAGATTTCTATTTTGTCGTTATGCAAATAAGGCACTACAATATCAATGGCATCGTAGTTCGCGATTGCACAAACATCTTGCATACGTTTTACAAACTCTGGGCGACAGTCTGGATAGATAGCATGATCACCTGAATGAGCGCCATAAAACACTTTAGTAGCGTTTAAACTTACAGCATAACCAACGGCTAGACTTAACAAGATCATGTTGCGGTTTGGCACTACGGTGCTTTGCATTGTTTCTGCTTCGTAATGGCCTTCAGGAATATCAATATTATCGGTTAGTGATGAGCCTGCAATAATTGAGTTTATGGCACTAATATCGACAATTTTGTGATGTACATTTAATTCTTCACAAGCACGTTTGGCATAATCAATTTCTTTTACATGACGCTGACCATAATCGAAAGTTAATGCATATACATCAAACCCTTTTTTTATCGCATGGTTTAACACGGTATATGAGTCCATTCCACCCGAAAAAATGACAACAACTTTTTCTGACATTCAAAATCACCTATAAATTAATTGCGAAAAAGTAACGAAACTTTTGTTATAATCGCAAACATTAACGAACACATAAAATACAATGGTGTTCGTACTTAAACAGAATAAATGAATGTTAATTCAATATCTGTTTAGAAGAAAGTTAACTTTTAGCAGGTACCAATAGTAAAGCGATGAATACATACAAAATAAATGAAATATTTGAGACCATTCAAGGTGAAGGTCAATACACAGGTACCGCATCAATTTTTGTTCGTTTACAAGGTTGTCCAGTTGGTTGTTCATGGTGTGATACCAAACAAACATGGGAACAACTTGAAAGCGATAAACAATCACTTTCAAATATTATTATCAAAACATCGGACTCGCCAACTTGGTGTGATGCGGATGAAACCATAATTTATAACACTTTTGTTGAGCAAGGTTATAGAGCTAAACATGTTGTTATTACCGGTGGCGAACCTTGCATGTTTGATTTAAACCCATTATGTAATTTATTACATTCAAAAGGGTACACCACTCAAATAGAAACCAGTGGTACCTTTGAAATTCAAGCACCAGATCAAACATGGGTGACAGTATCACCAAAAATTAATATGAAAGGCGGTTATCCCGTTTTAGCATCTTGCATGTTAAGGGCCAATGAAATAAAACACCCAATTGCACGACAAACACATGTTGAAGAGTTAGAGCAATTGCTTATCGAAGCGCCAGTGAAACAAAACACATTAATTTATTTACAACCTATTAGCCAAAAAACATCGGCAACGGAACTTGCTATAGAAACCTGTAAAGAAAAGAACTGGCGTTTGTCGGTTCAAGTACATAAATATATAGGAATTAGTTAGGCATCATAATGAAACAAAGATTTACTGAGTTTTTTCAGCTGTACGCAACAGCCATGCAAAATAGACAATTAAAGTTATTGAAGTCGATTTATCGATTACCGTTTATTATTGTTCATGATGAGCCTAAAAGCGTGGCTACTTTTAATCTAGAATTAGAAATGAAGTTGAAAAAGGTACTGGCTTCTTTTCAACAAATGTCTGTTTCTAGTGTTGAGGTGCAAGTGAATAAAGCAATTCATTTATCCAAAGATGTTCATTTTGCTAATGTGAGCTGGACTTTTAAAAATGAACAAGGTGAAATACAGTTAACCTATAATACTTCATATATGCTCAATGTTACTGAAGAAGATATTAAAATCATAACTGTCATCATCGACGATGAAAACGACACTTATTTAAAGCTAATCGATTAAATACTGTAATAAGTAGTGTAAAGCACATAAATTAAAAAAGCCGTTATCTATAAAGATAACGGTTTTTTGGGTTTTAATACTCAGGTATTTCGACTGTTATGATTTCGATGTCGCTGCTTTCATAGATTTAATGAATACGGCTAACTCTTTTAACATAACGTCTTTGTTGGCTAAGTTACGTTCAATAATATTAACCACCGCAGAACCAGAAATTGCCCCAGCAGCGCCAGAGTTTATCGCTGATTTCACTTGTTCTGGGCTAGAAATACCAAAACCTAAAATAGCAGGGGCTGCATTATGGCTTGCTAGCTTTTTGATCATTATGTCAGCTGGCATATTTGCTTTGGTTTCAGCGCCTGTAACACCCGCACGGCTTAATAAATAAGTATAACCTTCACTGAACTTGGCTACCTGCTCTAACATGCTGTCATCAATGGTAGGCGGCACAATAAATACTGCATCAACGTTTGCTTGTTTAGCTGCAAGTCTAAATGGCTCACTTTCTCTAACTGGCACATCGGCAACTAAAACAGAATCAATACCTGCTTTTGCACATAATTCATAAAAGCTTTGTATGCCTTTTGCTACCACTAAGTTGCTGTAAAGTAACAAGCCTATTGGTGTAGCTGGAAACTCTATTCTTATTTTTGCTACAAGATCTAAACAAGCTTGTGTAGAGATAACCTGATCTAAAGCTCTGATGTTCGCAGCTTGTATAGTAGGGCCATCAGCAATGGGATCTGAAAAAGGGATACCTAATTCAAGTGCATCGGCACCAGATTCAATTAATGTTTTAATAATTTGATAACTGGTTTCCAAGTCAGGATCGCCAATGGTAACAAACGGTATAAATGCACCTTGATTATTGGCATTTAATTGTTGAAACATTTCATTATAACGGCTCATTATTTTGGCTCCTTCTGTGCTGACTCTGGGTTATTTCTGGTAAACTTTTCACCTAGTATTGAATGAACGTGTGTTAAGTCTTTATCCCCTCGGCCAGAAAGATTCACTAATATGATCTGTTCTTTTTCAGGATTTTGTTTAGCCAGTTTTAACGCATGTGCTAAGGCATGTGATGACTCAAGGGCTGGAATGATGCCTTCGTGTTTAGCTAATATTTGGAAAGCTTCAATTGCTTCATCGTCATTTATTGCCACATAATCAGCACGACCAATAGCTTTTAAGTGAGCGTGTTGTGGGCCAACGGCTGGGTAATCTAAGCCAGCTGAAATAGAATAAGACTCTTCTATTTGTCCGTCTTTGTCTTGCATTATATGGGTGTAAGCACCGTGTAATATACCTTTAGAGTCAATTCCTTGGTCGATAACAGCAAGTGCAGCACCGTGTTCTCCAGTTTCTAAACCATGGCCACCTGGTTCAACACCAATTAATTCAACGCCTTGTTCTTTAATAAAGTCATTAAACATACCAATGGCGTTTGACCCACCACCAACGCAAGCAATAACTTTATCAGGCAATCGGCTTTCTGCTTTTAATACTTGTTGTTTGGCTTCTTCGCCAATCATTTTTTGAAAATCACGAACAATCGTTGGGAAAGGATGAGGACCAGCTGCAGTACCTAACAAATAATGGCTATCTTCGTAAGTTGAAGCCCAGTCACGCATTGCTTCGTTGACGGCATCTTTTAATGTGCCAGAACCGGCGGTTACAGGGATGACTTCAGCGCCCATTAATTTCATTCTAAATACATTAGGTTGTTGTCTATCAATGTCTTTAGCACCCATATATATACGTGCTTCTAATCCCATTAATGCGCAAGCTAATGCTGTCGCTACACCATGCTGACCGGCACCAGTTTCAGCAATAACTCGAGTTTTACCCATACGTTTGGTTAATAACGCTTGGCCTAATACTTGGTTGGTTTTGTGTGCACCACCGTGTAATAAATCTTCACGTTTTAAATAAAGTTTTGTGTTGGTACCCGCGACTATGTTTTTACACAATGTTAATGGAGTAGGGCGTCCAGCATAATTTGTTAGTAATGATTCAAATTCTTCTACAAATGCTGGGTCTTCTATAGCCTCAATATAGGCCTGTTCTAATTGTTCTAATGCAGGAACAAAAAGCTCTGGTACAAACATGCCACCATATTCACCAAAATAGGCATCTAATGTTTTTTTAGTTTTAACGCTGCTCATGGGGATTCCTAATATAATTTTTAATTGAGTTAGTGAAAATCTTTTCGATTCACTAACGAAAATAATTGGTTAATTTGTTGAGCTGATTTTATGCCTGGGCTGGTCTCAACACCTGAATTCACATCAACGCCACAAACTGGAAGGTTTTGTGTTGATTTAATATTTTCCAAATTTAAGCCACCCGCTAACATAAATGCTGGTGAATTTAAGTTAATGCCTTTTAACAAGTTCCAATCGAAAGTTTTTCCTGTTCCGCCAGATTGACCTGTAGTTACACACTTAGTATCCAATAATATTCTGTCTGCGCTTGGCCATCGTTTTGGTAAAGCTTCAGTAGCAGTTGTTTGATTGTTATCAGCTTCAACCGCAACGGATTTCCAAATGCTTATTTGTTTATTTGCCTTGTTAGAGAGTTCTCTAACAGAGTCGATATAGTTGTCATCTTCATTACCGTGTAATTGTACTACGCTAATGTTTAACTCAGAGATCAGTTTATCTAGTTCTTTTAACGGCATATCTTGAGTAACAGCAACAAAGGTTAACTGGCCATTTGAGTCTTGTTCAATGATGTTTTTTGCTTTATCAATAGTTACGCAACGTGGGCTTTTTGTCACAAAGATCAAGCCAGCATGCTTTACTTGGTTTTCAATTAACGTTTTAACAGCGGAGGCTTGAGTTAAGCCACATATCTTATGTTCACCAATAATTAAATCATGACATGCACGAGAAAGATCTTTTTGTGCCATTAACGAACTGCCCACCAAGAAACCTTGCACTTCTTGTTTTAACAAGTTTACCTGTTGGTGATTGTTAATACCTGATTCTGAAATTAACACTGTGTTGTTAATTTGTTGTTCGCTGGCCAATTGTTTGAACAAACTCACTAACTCAGGGGTTTTATTTAAGTCCGTTGATAAGTCCCTTAAGTTTCGGTTATTTATACCTAATATGTCGGCCTTTAATGATACAGCACGATGCATTTCTTGTTCATTGCTGACTTCTGTTAGTACGGACATGTTTAGTTCGTTAGCTAAGTTATTAAGCAATGTATATTGTTTATCGTCTAAAACTGACAACATCAATAAAATAGCGTTAGCACCAAAGTAACGGGCAAGGTACACTTGATATTCATCGATAAAGAAGTCTTTACATAATACAGGTTGGCTTAATTTAGCTTTCACTAAAGGCAAACGCTCAAATTCACCTTGGAAGTATTTTTCGTCCGTTAATACCGAGACACAGCTGGCGTATTGGCCATAACTTTGGCAAATTTCATCTAAATCAAAAACAGGACGAATCAAACCTTTAGATGGGCTGGCTTTTTTGCATTCCAATATGAATGCGGCGCCTTTATTTTTATGGTCGCTTTGCAACGCCGCTTTGAAATCACGGTCGTTAGGTGTTAATTTCTCAATGAATTCAGTTAGCGGAAAATCAATTTTACGTTGGCTAACTTCTAGCTGTTTATCTACAACGATTTTTTCTAATACATTCATTTTATTATTCTTTTCTTATTTAATCTGTTTGCTTGTCGCTTTTTACTTTTATTCGTAACTCAAAGCTCGTAACTCGAAACTTAAGTCCTGTTACTAAGGGTAACAAAGTCATCCAGTGTTTTAATTGCTTGGCCTGACTGAATTGCTTTTAAGGCAGTTTCTAAAGCTGTTTCAAAGGAATCACATAAGCCATAAAGGAATAATACTGGCGCTGTATTAAGAGCAACTGCAAAATTATGGGCATCAGTGCCTTTGCCTGATAACACCTGACGAATATTTTTTGCATTTTCTTTTGGTGAACCACCATTTAAGGCTTCAATCGGGAATGATTTAAGACCAAACTGCTCAGGGGTTATTTCAAATTCGGTGATTTCACCATTTAATAATTGAGTTATTTGGCTTTTTCCATGTAACGCTATTTCATCCATCCCAGACCCATGAATGACCCACGCCGCTTTTTTGCCTAATAATTTAAGTGATTCCGCCATTGGACGGCATAACTCAGGCGCATAAACGCCTAGCACTTGAACTGCAGCCTTGGCAGGGTTAATTAAAGGCCCAAGAATATTAAAGATAGTTCGGGTTTGTAGCATCTGCCTGACTGGCATAGCGTGACGGATACCAGAATGATAAACCGGTGCCATTAAAAAGGTTAAATTAGTTTGCTCTAAACATTGTTTTGCACCTTGCGGTGTCATTTCTAGTTTAATGCCTAGTTCAGATAGCACATCGGCAGAACCGGATTTAGATGACACAGCACGGTTTCCGTGTTTTGCCATTTTAACACCGCATGAAGCTGCAAGTATGGCACACATGGTACTGATGTTGATGGTTTTCGTACCATCGCCACCTGTGCCGCAGTTGTCAGCAGTATCAAAATCAAGTGTAGGAAAGGAAAGGGCATTATCACTTAATGCTTTAGCAGCGCCAGCAATCTCTGCAACGGTTTCCCCTTTAATCTTTAACGCCGTTAGATACGAAGACAATAAGATTGGATCTAACTCGCCCTTAACCATTTGGGTAAATAATTGATGAGTCTGTTCAGATGTTAAATCTTCATCGGCAATAACTTTATGTATTAATTCTAAGTTTGTCGTCGTCATGTTCATTCCATTTTTAATCTGGTGTCGCTGATTCGTTAATTATTTAGTTAAGTAGTTTATGGCTTGCTCTAATAAGCGAGAACCATCGGTGGTTAATATAGATTCTGGGTGGAACTGAAAGCCTAATGTTTTATTTTTTTCATCTATAAACACCATTGGGATATCTCCTAACTGCCCAATCACAGTAATATCACTTGGCAAATCTTTTACAATTAGTGAATGGTAACGAGCTACAGACATGTTAGTACCTAACCCATCAAAGATTTCATGTGGTTGGCAGGTTATGACTGACGACTTACCATGAACGGTTTCTCCCGCTAACGTAACGATCGCACCATAGTGTTCAGCAATAGCTTGGTGGCCTAAACAAACACCTATAATTGGTATTGTTCCAACAGCGTATTCAATCAGTTTGGTCATACAGACTGAATCAGATGGCTTACCTGGACCAGGAGATAAGAACAACAAAGGTTTTTCACCGGCTTGTATGCTGTTATTAATTTGGTCAATGATCATTTGAGGGTTAACTGTATTACGGAAGATCTCTATTTGATTGTCTAAACAGCGTAATTCATCGACTAAGTTGTACGTAAATGAATCTTGGTTATCTAATAAAAATATTTTACTCATGTTAGTTAACCTCCGTTGTAGATGACTCTGTTTGATTTAAATATACTTCACTAGCTTGAATCGCTTTTAACACAGCTTGAGCTTTGTTTTGTGTTTCTTCACATTCAGAGACTGGATCTGAGTCAAACACAACGCCAGCACCTGCTTGAACATGAGCCATTCCATGTTGAACAAAAGCACTGCGTATAACAATGCATGTATCCATGTCACCGGAGCCATTGATATAACCTACAGCGCCTCCGTAACTGCCTCTTCTGGTTTGTTCAACGTCCCTGATTAATGATGCCGCACTAATTTTAGGGGCGCCAACGAGTGTACCCATGTTCATGCACGCTTGGTAAGCATGAAGGGCATCTAGATCATTTCTTAATGTACCAATAACACGGGAGACAAGATGCATAACATAAGAGTAACGATCGACTTTTAATAACTCTTTAACATAACGCGTGCCTGGTTCACTTATTCGCGCTACATCGTTACGAGCTAAGTCCACTAACATTAAATGTTCTGCCACTTCTTTTTTGTCATGTCTGAGGTTTAACTCAATACGTGAGTCTAAATCTGGATTAATCGAACCGTCAGCTCTAAAACCACGGATACGCGTTCCTGCAATTGGGTATACTTCAACTTGTTTCGTTGTGGAGCAATACTTAAGAGCCGATTCTGGGGATGCACCAAACAATGTAAAATCGTCGGCTTTAAGATAAAACATATAAGGACTAGGGTTATCTTGTTTTAAATGTCGGTAAGCATCTAATGAGTTAGAACAAGGCAAACTAAAACAACGTGAAGGGACAACTTGGAATACATCACCTTGCACTATGTTTTGTTTTAATTGGATAACTTGTTGTTGGAAAATATCGTCTGCCACATTAACGCTAATCGCAGAATTATTAAGAACAGATTTAGTACTCACTTTATTAAAACCAAAAGATTGTGAGTCTGTGTCATGGCTGTCTGCAATTGCCGTATCTAATTGCTGTTTTAATTGTTCTAGCCGTTTACCAATTGAGAAACAGTTGGCGTAGGCATTCTCTCCACTAAAGACATTACCAATAAGTTCAGTCTGTTGTAATTGATGGTCAATGATCACCATAGTTTCAGCTAAGTAAAATAAGTAATCAGGGCAAGTATTTAACCCTTGAGCTACATCAGGTAACGATTCAAAATTAGCTAACATATCATAAGCAAACACGCCGCCTAAAAACAGGGCAAATGGTGAATCACTAGGTGCTTTTATAGAATTAACTGCAGAGCGTAATACTTCAAACGCATTAGCTTGTTTTAAACGAGTATCTTCATCTACGTTGGTGTCGTTATCTAAAAAAGTGATCTTTAAAAGCTTTCCTTCTAACGAAACATTAGTTGTAGAGGCGTATTGTTCAGAAAAGGTTTTTGATAAATGATGAATGACAGGAAGACCATTATCCACTAACGCCGTCACAATAACTTGATTGCCGTTACATTCAAATTTCACGGCTGTGTCTATTAACATCAAACTCTTTAAGTTGTCTTTGCTGTCTATCTCTGCGGATTCCAATAACAAGGCGTTGTCATTGTGTTTGGTAAAACGAGAGAATATATCAAGTGGATCATTTAAATAGTTTGCTTTGATACTAATACTATTTACTTCACCAATTGTTGTTGTGATTTGACTAAATACCATTTTGATTACTTTTCTTATTTATTAAATTTAAGCCATTAAAAAACCCGCCAAATAAGCGGGTTTTCTTTGATAATGTCGTAATATTACGCGCACCACTTATTCACCCGCTAAACTTGGAAAGCCACCAATGCCATGTGAATGTTGAAGTGTTCATTTGTTTGAAAATTCCTAAATTCGTAATATTTTGATTAAGTGGCTATATAAAAACGTTTTTTGATAGACCTGTCAATTATTTATTTCAGAGATAGTAGAACTAAACGCTATATGACATAATTACGCCATTGTTATTTTTAGTTATTCGAGCCCACCTTGATATATGATCTGCATAGCCATACAACTGCATCTGACGGTAGTTTAACCCCAGTTGAATTAGTCACTCGTGCTGATGTTAGACAGGTGGGCGTTTTAGCAGTTACCGATCATGACACCGTTGATGGTTTAACTGCTGCCAAACGAGAAATAGAACTTAAAAAATTAAAATTAAAGTTAGTTAATGGGGTTGAGATATCAACCAAATGGCACGGCTTTGAAATTCATATAGTTGGTTTATGTATTGATCCGGAAGATTCTGTTTTATTGTCTTGTTTGGATACTCAATTAAAACATCGAGAAATTCGCGCACAATCTATGTCTGATAAATTAGAAAAAAAAGGCATAGAAAACGTATATCAAGAAGCCCGAGAAATGGCGGTAGGTAAATGCGTAAGTCGAACGCATTTTGCCAAAGTACTTTTACAACGAGGCGTCGTTTCCAATTTTGATGCTGCTTTTAAAAAATATTTAGGTAAAGGTAAATCCGCATATGTGTCGCCGAATTGGATGGATATAGAGACGGCGGTTAAGATCATTAAACGCGCTGGTGGAATAGCAGTAATTGCTCACCCAATCCGTTATGACATGTCTAACAAGTGGTTAGCTAAATTAGTGGCCGAATTTGCGGAGCATGGTGGAGACGCGTTAGAAGTTGGTTTAAGCCAGCAATCACCAAATCAACGATTACATATTTCAACATTAGCTAGTAATCATGATTTATACAGTTCACAAGGTTCAGACTTTCACGCACCTGCTCGTTGGACTGATTTAGGAAAAAGTTTATATTTAACAGAGCAATGCAAACCAGTTTGGCAACATCCAAAATGGCGATTTGCGTAAGATGGGCGTATAGTTATTTTATAACTATGTTTAAATAAGTAAGTAAAACATGAGTCAATTTTTTCATATTCATCCAGACAACCCACAAGGGAGATTAATTTCCCAAGCAGCCGCTATTGTAAAAAATGGTGGAGTAGTGGTTTACCCAACCGACTCTGGTTATGCCATTGGTTGTGCTATTGGCGATAAAAAAGCAATGGATAGAATCATCGCGATCAGGAATGTGGATAAAAACCATAACTTCACATTAGTATGCCGAGATTTATCGGAAATCGCGACATTTGCTCGGGTAGACAATGCGGCGTTTAGAGCGATTAGAGCCGCAACACCAGGGCCATATACCTTCATATTCAAAGGCACTAAAGAGGTTCCTAAACGAGTACTTAACGATAAACGTAAAACCATAGGAATACGTGTACCGAACAATAAAATTGCTTTAGATTTATTAATGGAGTTAGGCGAACCACTGATGTCTTCCAGCTTATTGTTGCCTGGCGATGAATTTGCTGAATCAGACCCTGACGAAATTCGCCAACGTTTAGAAAAGCAGGTCGACCTAGTCATACACGGTGGTTATTTAGGTGAAAAACCAACCAGCGTAATCGACTTTTCAGAAGGTGAATCAAATATTATAAGATATGGCGAAGGCGATACGAGTCAGTTTGAGTAAATAGATGATCACTGAGCCGCAAACTCCAACATTAGGAAATCAAGAACGTGATACGACACAAATGATCCAGCAAACTTTACCGCTGGCTTTTGTTCGTGGCGAAGCGGTTATTGAAAAGCCTGAAGACTTGTTTATCCCCCCTGATGCGTTAGAAATATTTTTAGAGGCATTTGAAGGGCCGTTAGATTTTTTGTTGTATTTAATAAAAAAACAAAAGTTCGATATTGTTGATTTACCTATTCAAGAGATCACGTTGCAATACATGGAATATGTAGAGTTAATGCGTGAAGTTAAATTAGAATTAGCTGCAGAATACCTAGTGATGGCGGCTATGTTAGCGGAAATTAAATCTAGACTATTATTACCTAAAAATGTTTTTGATGATGAAAATGAAGAAGACCCTAGAGCAGAATTAATTCGTCGATTACAAGAATATGAAATCATTAAACAGGCTGCTCAAGATATTGATCAATTACCGAGAATGGAACGTGATACTTTTATATCTAAAGCGGTAATGCCACAGACAATGAAACCTGAGTTATCTCAGCCAGAAATAGATATACAAGAATTAGTTTTGGCATTTCAATCCGTTTTAAAAAGGGCATCGGCCTTTACACATCATGAAATTTCAGCGGAAGTATTATCAACAAGAGAAAGAATGTCGCAACTGTTAGACCGGTTAAGCCAAAGTGATAGTTTTATATTATTTCATGAATTGTTTGATGTTACAGAAGGGCGTTCTGGAGTGGTGGTTACCTTTTTAGCCGTTTTAGAATTGGTGAAAGAGAGTTTATTAGAGATCATTCAATCTGCAGCATACGGTCAATTACACGTCCGCTATAAACATGCTGAAGTGAGTTGAGCATAAAATATGAATATTGATGAAAAACAGGTATTAAAAGAACTCAAACTAAAGCAAATAGTTGAGGCTGCTATTTTTACTTCAGAAACACCATTAACTTTTGATAAATTAAAACAAACTGTATTGATTAATGTTAAAGTAAGCGACAGTTTACTAAACTCGATATTAAGTGACATAAAAAGTGATTATTCCTCAAGAGGAGTTAACTTAGTCAAACTGGCAAGTGGATATCGGTTTCAAGCGGCTGCTAATTTGGGGCAATGGTTAACAAATTTGTTATATGAAAAGCCTGCAAAATATAGTCGAGCACTATTAGAAACGTTAGCACTTATAGCTTATAAACAGCCAATTACCCGTGGTGAAATCGAAAATGTGAGAGGCGTTTCAGTAAGCTCAAACATCATACGAACTTTAGTTGAACGGAATTGGATTAAAGTGGTGGGACATAAAGAAGTACCTGGAAGGCCTTCTTTATACGGAACCACAAATGAATTTTTAGATTATTTCTCATTGACTAGTTTGTCTCAATTACCTGATTTAATTGAGCCGGAGTCATTAGAAATAATTGCACAAAGAATAGACAGTGAATTTATGGGGCAAGCCGACGAGAACACTAACCTATCTAAGGTAAATGTATCTGAGTCAGCTACTTCAGAAGAATTAAGCGTAAAAGCAGAGTAAAGAATTAATGAGTGAAAAATTACAAAAAGTATTAGCACGATCTGGAGTGGGTTCTCGTCGTGAGATGGAATCTTATATATCAAGTAATCGTGTCAGTATTAACGGCAGTGTTGCTAAATTAGGTGATCGTGTCGAGGGTACTGAGACAATTCGTGTTGATGGTCACATTATAGAAGTACGCTCGCAAACCGATGAAATTTGTCGAGTGATAATGTACAACAAACCTGAAGGTGAAATGTGTACACGAAAAGACCCTAAAGGTCGTCCTACGGTTTACGATAGATTACCAAAACTTAAAAATAGCCGTTGGATTGGCATTGGTCGACTCGATATAAATACCAGTGGTTTATTGTTATTTACCAATGATGGTGAGTTAGCCAACCGATTAATGCACCCGAGTTATCAAATAGAACGTGAATACTCAGTGCGAGTGTTTGGTGACGTACAAGATGAACACCTTAGAAATTTAGTGAAAGGCGTTGAGCTTGAAGATGGTATGGCTAAATTTGATAAAATCAAAGCTGACAAATCTAATCACGATGAAAACTCTAATAGTTGGTTCAACGTATCGCTAAAAGAAGGGCGGAATCGTGAAGTTAGACGCTTATGGGCATCACAAGAGTTAACGGTAAGCCGACTTATTCGAATTCGTTATGCAGATGTGACGTTAGAGAAACGTTTGATGCAAGGTGGGTGGAAAGAGCTCGGTTTAGAAGATTTAAATAAACTTCGTAAAAAAGTTGGTTTGGATAGAGAGTTAAGAGAGTTTAATCCAACGGTTACTGTTGATAATGCTCAGAGTAGGCGAGTTGAGCACGCACGTATAAAACGAGCCGTGAGAAAACATAAACAGCGTCGAATTGATAATCGATAGATTTGTAAAGATTTGAAAAAACCAAACGTTAAGTTTGGTTTTTTTATGCGAAAAATATGAATATTTAATCTTGGTCTGGTTGATGAGTTTGTAAGTTAAATATGAGTTAATGCTCTAATTTTATTGATTAAACTTAACTTAATGCTGAGTTTTAACTCTAAAAATGTAGAGCTTAAATCTAAATATTTATTTAACTTTTGAATTATGTAACTAACTGGTTGTACCAATCAAATAGTTGTGATATTCATTTAATCATGACAGGGCATTGATTGAATTTAAATCACAATCACAGTGTTAAATTTAGTCATCAAAAATAAAAATTATAATAAGATCGACCAGGAGAAATTATGGAAAACAAAACTATGTTGCGTTCGTTGTTGGCTATAGCAGTTGCAACGTCAATAGCCGCTTGTGGTGATAAAGCAGAAGATATTGCAGAGCTGGTAGAAGATCAAACTGCCATTGTTGAGCAAATAGAACAACAACAGGAAGAGCAAGAGGCTACATACACTGGTTCAGGCGGTACGGATCCAATCCCTCCTACTTTAGATGCACCATCCACAACAGAAGCTTTAACAATATCAGTACCTGGTGGTAAAGATGCCGAAGGTAATTATTTAGCATACCCATGGAATGCAGAAGGAACAACTCAGTTCTGGTATGGGCTAGATGAACACGAAGTCGTTATTCCAGAAGCCTCAGATAATGTTATCCATTTAACGTTTGCTGGTGATTATGATCCAGTAGACGGTACAGAAGGTCCTGGAGCTGAATTAGACGAAGTGCTTCGTGGTAAAACTGGTGCAATAACAGTCGTTCTTCCTGAAGGTGCATATAAAATGAATCAAGCATTACGCATTGATATGTCTTTAGATGCTTTTTCAGGGATTACAAGTTTGACCGTGCAAGGTCATGGTATTGATAAAACAATATTGTCTTTTACCGACTCAACAAATGTTGTTAGTGATTCTGTGCATTTCTCTAGCGCAACCGACTTAGAGTTGTCACATTTCACTGTTGTTGATTCAAACAAAAATGCAATATTAGTGGATGAAAGTACGGGTGTTTATATGCACCATTTAGGTACCATTTGGCCGGGTAAAGTTGATGCTGGAAATGGCGCATATGGTTTATATCCCGTTGAAAGCGATCATGTAATTATTGAAGACAGCTTTTCTTTTGGCTCGGCAGATGCCGGTGTATATGTTGGCCAAACTAATAACATTGTAGTAAGAAGAAATTTTGCTGTTCAAAACGTTGCAGGTATTGAGATTGAAAACTCAACAAAAGCAGATGTTTATGATAATTATGCATATATGAATACTGGTGGCGTATTAGTTTTCGATTTACCGATAGGAAATGGTCGTTACGGTTTAGGTACTCGAGTGTTTAATAATATTTCAGTATCTAACAATGAAGAAAACTTCGCAGCTCACGGTGTGGTTGGTTTAGTGCCTCCTGGAACCGGTATGTTGTTATTAGCTTCTGACACGGTAGAAGTATTTAACAATGACTTCTCAGGAAATGAAACATTTTCGGCTGTTGGTGTGAGTTATTTTTTAGTAGATAATGATGTTACTCAATATATTGGCAATCCTTCGACTGGAGCACCTGGGAAATACAGTGCTGTTATAGCTGATGGTTGGGAGCCTACTTTACGATCGATTAACATTCATAGTAATCGTATTACAAATTCAGGTACTAAACCTAGAGGAGATTTACTTGAAGCGCCTCTAACTGACGGCGCCCCAGGTGTATTGGGGGCTTACCTTGGAACTAGTGGTTATGTACCTGCTATTTTGACTGATGGTATGGGACAAAACCTCGCAGCAAACAATATTTTAGCCAGTATTGGGGAAATGCCTTATGAAGAGTCTGATTATTTCTGTGTTGATCCTGCACAAAACGTTTCTACAGGGACGGTTATTGAACATACAGGTGCTACATCTGTTATAGACATGTCAACTTTTGGACTCAACTTGGCTGCAGCTTCTTTTGAAGTGGACCATGATGGCAGTTACTTATTTAAATGTGATGAGCCTTTAGAGCGATTACCTGCTTATTCTGCAACTTTTAGAGGTGTGGAATTTGGTTGTGGCAAAGATGACAATGGTGACATTTGCACTAATGCAATGCCTCCACAAAATTTATAAATATATAATAAAAAATTAAGCCTTACTGTTTGGTAAGGCTTCTTTATATGTAGGGTGTAACTATGCAGTACTCTAAATTAATTAGTATTCTATTTGTGTCATTATTAACACTTAGTGCATGCGGTGGTTCAAGTAGTAATGGACCTGTAGATACAGATAGCGATGGTGTTGAAGATACTTTGGATGCGTTTCCAAACGACGCTTCTGAAACAAAAGATTCAGATAACGACGGCGTTGGTGACAATTCAGATGCTTTCCCTAATGATGCAAGTGAAACATTAGATTCAGATGAAGATGGTGTTGGTGATAATACAGATGTTTTCCCTAATGATGCATCAGAGACTATAGATACAGATGAGGATGGGGTTGGTGATAATGCCGATGCGTTTCCAATTGATGCCAGTGAAACGTTAGACACAGATGAAGATGGTGTAGGTGACAATGCCGATGCATTTCCAAATGATGCTAGTGAAACGTTAGATACAGATGAAGACGGTGTTGGCGATAATACCGATGCATTTCCAAATGATCCTACAAAGACGGTTACCGCTTGTATTGCAGAAGGCACAGAGGTGAATTTCGAGGCGTTAGAGTCCGAAAATTGTGAACTATTATCACAGTATAATTTATTTTCTGATTCAACCAACCCTACAACTGGGGTTAATGGCAACAAATCATTACCTTATGATTTATCAATGCCTTTGTTTACCGATTACGCCACTAAATATCGCTTTGTTGTCTTACCAGAAGATAAATCAGCAACATACAATGAAAATGAAGTTATGGATTTGCCGGTAGGTTCAGTATTAATTAAAACTTTTAGTCTGCCTTCAAATACTTCAATGCGTGGCTTTGCAAATGAAAAGTTGATTGAAACTCGTTTGTTGATCCATAGAGAATCTGGTTGGACGGCATTACCTTACATTTGGAATGCTGAGGGAACTGAAGCTGAATATAAACCTAGAGGAAAGACTGAGGCATTATCTTTAACTCATAATGGTTCTGAACTTGAGTTTTCTTATGTTGTACCGAGCGACTCACAATGTAAAGAATGCCATCAATTACTTGATACTGACACGGATGGAAAAGCTATTTCAGGATCTGGTAAGTTCTGGCCAATTGGCCCAAAAGCTAGATTTTTAAATTATGAAATTAGTTATAATGGTGAAGAGAAAAATCAATTAATAGCTTGGTCAGAAAAGAACATGTTAAGTGGCTTGCCTACGGAGCTTGACACTATTACTACAGTACCAGAATATCATGACGAAGATGCCGCATCGTTAAATAATTCGGTTTGGTCTGAAGAATACATTAATACTTTAGCGAGAGGCTATTTAGATATAAATTGCGCTCATTGCCATAGACCTATCGGTAGCGCTAATAATTATGGCTTGTTTTTGGAAAATAATAGAGAGTTAAGCACAGCCACTGGAATATGCAAGGCTCCAATAGCTCCTCCAGGTAATTCCAGTGTCGAAGGCACATTATTGGATATTAAACCTGGTGATGCTGATAACTCGTTTTTATATGAACGTATTACCACTGAAGATGCAGGTTTAAAAATGCCTAAAATTGGTCGGAGTTTGGTTCATACGGAAGGGACAGAGTTAATTAAAGTATGGATTAACTTGTTAGATAAAGACCCCTTTAATCAACAAGCTTGTCCTTAACTTAAATTTATGCAGTTGATATAAAAACCACCGAAAGGTGGTTTTTATATTGAATTATTTAGGTTGAACATCCAAAGATTGACCGTTAACACTTTTACTTTCATCAGCCATCAAATAAACATAGCTTGGCATTAATTGTTCCGGTGTTGCTAGTTTACTGACATCTTCCGATGGGTAAGCTTTGGAGCGCATGCTAGTTTTGGTTGCGCCTGGATTAATACAGTTAGTGCGGATAGAAGTATTTTCAAATTCATCTGCCATCGTTTGCATTAAGCCTTCTGTAGCAAATTTAGAAAATCCATAAGCCCCCCAAAAGGCACGGCCTTTTTTACCAACACTGCTAGATGTGAAAACAACAGAAGCACAAGGCGATTTTTTTAGTACTGGAATTAATGCCTGTGTTAAATAGAATGTTGCTTTAAAGTTTACTTTCATCACATCATCAAAGGTGCCTTCATCAACATGTTCTAGAGGGCTTAGCGCACCTAATGTTGAAGCATTATTCAGTAAGCCATCAAGTTTGCCGTATTCCGATAATATAGTAGAAGCCATATCTTGATAATTTTTTACAGTAGCGCCTTTCATATCGAGAGGTATGATAGAGGGCTCTTTATATCCTGCATTGACGATTTCATCATAAACCGCTTCTAATTTTTTTGTGGTTTTACCAAGTAAAATGACTTCAGCACCAAGTTGAGCAAATGTGATTGCGGCTTGTCGGCCAATCCCAGCTCCGGCACCTGTCACTAAAATAACTTTATTATTGAGTTCATTTGGTGATGTTTTAAAGTTTAAATGGTTCATAAATACTTAACTAAATGTTTTAAAATCGGCGCAATGTTACAGTGCTGCAAACAATAATTCACTACCGAGCGTTAAAAAGAGAATAAAAACCATATTATTTAATATTTTTGACTAGCTTATTACAAATAAGTGAGGTAACTTTAACTGGTCTAAGCTGTTAAAAAAGTGTCCATATAACAAACCAATCAATTGGTAAAAAAATAATTAGGACCCAGGGGAGAAATATGAATAAGTTAGCGATTAGTATAGCAATTTCGAGTGTACTAGGATTATCAGCCTGTGGAGATACAACTCTAGAAGATGTAAAACAGGAAACTCAAGAATTACAACAAGAAGTCGCTGCAAAAGCGGCTGAAAAATTTATACCACGAGTAAGTGTTGTTTGGGACCCAAGTGGGGGTAATATCTCAGTTCCAAATGATTTACTGCTAAGCGGGACAATCGACGGCACATTAGAAATGCCAGATGAAACCTCAGCGAAAAATGCCGGCGAAGCCGTCGATTTCGGAAATCCTGCCGCAGCAATCGGTGCACTTGATGGATGGGGTACACAAAACACATTCACTATCGCCTTAAATTATGCAGATCCAAGTGTAACCATTGACCCAACAACTATTCTGTCTGGTGATGCAGTATCTGTTTATCAAGTTGAGAAATTCCCAAGCCTTACTGATCCAGATTGCACTAACGCCGCATATTCAGGTTTGATTTGTAAAGGTCTAGATAAACTTACCTTTGGTGTTGATTATGTAACTTCAATGGCCGGCGGAAGCATTGCTATAACCCCATTAAAGGCACTTAAAGCTGGCGCGAGTTATGCTATCGCTTTAACAAAAGAAATTAAAGATACTAACGGTAATTCGTTAATGCCTTCTTCAACTTATGGTTCAGTTGAGCAAGATATTGAAACAACTCCTTTAGTATTACCGTCATTAACGGCAGAAGAGTTAAATTCAACCCAAGCTGGTATTCGATTATTACAAACGATGACGAATAACTTTGAAAACTCACTAGCGTCGGCATTTGGTGCTAATAAAGATAGTATTGTTTATACCCAAGTATTTACGGTGCAATCTGCAGGGGTAGCTACATCAGATCCATTGCAAATTACTAAATTATTGAATGCTAAGACTTTTGCTGCTGCAGCGTTAAGTGAAGATCCTATGGTTCAAATATCGGCGGCGTTCCCAATCGTAAGTCAAGGTTATACTGTAGCCAACGCACTTGTCGGGGCTGGCGCAATAGAAAATGATCCAGCATCTACGCCTTATGCACTATTTAACTCTGCCAATCTATATGGCGGTTATATTGATGTTCCATATTATTTAGAGAATACAACTACAGGCAATCCTTTAACTGGTCGTTGGGAAGCTGCATGTGACAGTGGTGCAATTTTGAAATCTGCAACAGCGGAACAATTAGCAGCAGGTACACCAGGTACTAATCATGCGACATGTCAAGCTTTAGGTTTAGCGGATTTAGGCTTAGATACACAACGTCATCTAACTAAATACAACCCAGTTCCTGCCGTAAAAAGTATGGAAAAAGTAGAAGTACAAATTACGTTGCCGAATATAGATAATGCAAACATAATACGTGGTATCAATGGCTTATCTCCGATCACGGCTAAGCCAGACGCTGGCTGGCCAGTGGTTATTTTACAACACGGTATCACTTCTAATAAAAATGATATGTTAGCTGCTACTGGTTTCTTATCTATGTTCGGTTTTGCTACTGTAGCGATAGATCATCCACTGCATGCAACACGTGGTTTTGTTTCTGGTGAAGGTGAGACGGCTAAAGTGATTAATGCATCATCGGCTGTTACAGGTAACGACCCAACACACTACTTAAACTTATCAAGCTTATTAACAGCTCGTGATAATTTGCGTCAATCTATAGCGGATACTTTAAAATTAAGGTTATCTTTAAATGGATTAGTTGACGCAACTGCAGCTGTAGATGCTAGCGGTAATTTAGCTGACCCTAGTGCGATTGTGAGAAATATAGTGGATAGCTCAAAAGTCTATTATATGGGCCACTCTCTAGGTGCAATTACGGGAGCGAGCTTTACTGCAATTGCAAACTCACCAGTGAGTGCAGCATTAGTAACTGACTCAACTATTGAAGACGAAGCTGTAAGACAAGCAACTGCTGAAGCTACGGCATCACAGTTAGCAGCCTTATATAAAGTTAACGCTTCTATGTTAGCTAATCCAGGTTCATCAATAGCTAACTTTTTATTGGAATCTGGTTCATTTGGTGACTTAGTTTCTGCATCAGTTGTTTACGGTTTAGGTAATGAGTTAACAGAAGCTATGTCTGCATATTTAACACCAGCAGCTCTAGGTGCAATTATTGCGGCAAACCCTTCTTGTGCTGCTGCAACTACCGATCAAAATACAGCATTGGTTTGTGCCTATAACGCATTTAAAGCTGAAGCGTCAGCTGAACAGTTAGCGGGTATTCAAGCTGGGTTGCAACAGTTCGCTTTTGCAGCTCAAACGGTTTTGGAAGCGGGTGATCCAACCAACTACGCTGCAACATTAAAAGCGACAAATACTCCTGTATTAATGGTTGAAATGGTTGGTGATATAGAACTAGGTGGTGCAAACCCATCTGACCAAGTGATTCCAAACTCAATTGCAACAAATCCATTGGCAGGTACTACAGGTTTGGCTAACCAATTAGGATTAGCTAGTGTAACTGAGTCTATGCTGAACTCTAGCGAAACAGTTAGCGGTATCGTAAGGTACACTAAAGGTTCTCACTCAACTATGTTGTCTCCGTCTACAAGTTTACCAGAGCCATATAAGACTATTTACGGTAGCCTTAATCAAGAGCTACAATTGATGATGTCTTATTTCTTCTTAAGCGATGGACATTCAATTCAAGTTTCTCAAGGAATAATTGATAATTGCATTATTCAAGATACGTCAAATGCAGCTTGTAATCCTTAATGACTAATTAGTTATTTATTAAAATAAAAACCAGCCTCGGCTGGTTTTTTTATGTGCATATGTTTTTGAATTTAGGGTTTAAATTCGTTATTTAAACCTCATATAGTAAAAAACTTTAACAGTAAGGATTTTACCTTGGAATTTTTATACGAGTACGGATTGTTTGTTGCCAAAGCAATTACCATCGTGGTTGCAATTGGATTAGTTATTGGCCTGATTGTTAATGCGGCTTCTAAAGGAAAAGTGAGCGGCAAAGGTGAATTGTATGTCGACAATATTTCTGAAGATATAGAAGATACAATAGTTGATCTTAAACGTTCGTTTTTAAATAAAGATGAATTAAAAGCATTTGATAAAAATCTGAAAAAAGAGCTTAAAAAAGAAAGCAAAAACAAAGAATCAGAAAAGCGTTCAAAATTATTCGTTATTTCTTTTGACGGTGGCGTGTATGCCGATGAAGTTGAATCTTTAAGAGAAGAAATCTCAGCAATTATCTCAATAGCACAACCTGAAGACAAAGTTCTGATTAAATTAGAAAGCCCAGGTGGAGTTGTACATGGTTATGGTCTTGCCTCATCTCAGATAGCTCGTTTACGCAATGCAAATATAGAAGTGATTGCCTCTGTAGACAAAGTTGCAGCTAGTGGTGGTTATATGATGGCCTGTGTTGCCAATAAAATTATATCAGCCCCATTTGCCATTATTGGTTCTATAGGTGTAGTTGCTCAGTTGCCAAACTTTAACAAGCTATTAAAAAAACATGACGTTGAAATAGAGCAGCATACTGCAGGGAACTTTAAACGTACCTTAACTATGTTAGGTGAAAACACAGATGAAGCTCGTGATAAATTCAAACAAGAATTAGCTGACACACATATTTTATTCAAAGACTTCGTCAGTGAATATCGTCCACAATTAGACATTGAAAAGGTAGCCACTGGTGAGCATTGGTATGGCAAACAAGCCCTTGATTTAAAACTGGTTGATGAATTATCAACCAGCGATGATTTTGTATTAAATGCAGTGAAAGATCATACTTTATATAAAGTGGAATATAAGATTAAACAAAAACTAGCTGAGAAGCTTGGTGTGGCTGCAGCAGCTGGTATTTCTAGCATGGTCAGCAAAATGACTACTTGGTCTTTCACCGCCAATAAATAACTTCATTTAATTTCTAAAAGGCTAAAAATATGTTCACTGGAATAGTACAAACTAAAGCTTTGGTGGTGTCGTTTGTTGGTAATGATAAATTTAAAACACTGACCGTAGATGTTTCCAGTGAATATTTAAATAATCTAACTATTGGGGCAAGCATTGCTATTAATGGCGTGTGTTTAACCGTCACTCAATTTGATCAAGATAAAGGCAAATCTAACGGCCAAGCTCAGTTTGACATCATTGATGAGACGTTATGTAAAACTAATCTACTGAGCATTAATGTGGGCGATGAAGTTAATTTGGAACGTTCGGTTACCTTTGGTACTGAACTGGGCGGGCATATTGTTTCCGGTCATATTCAAACGGTTGCTAAAATTTCAGATATCCAAAACAGTAAAGATAACTGCAAAATGACGCTAACGTTAGACGCACAGTGGATGAAATATATTTTATATAAGGGGTTTGTTTCTGTTAATGGTTCTAGTCTTACGGTTGGTAACACAAACAAGAATAGCTTTGATTTGCACTTAATTCCCGAAACATTAAAACTAACCAATTTAGGTGTAGCAAAGGTGGGGGATTATTTAAATATTGAAGTTGACCAACAAACGTATTCAACCGTTGAAACGGTAGAGCGCTATTTAAAAGAACATTACACCAAGGTATAAGTTTAGTTTACTTGGTGTAATGGTGTTTTTTAGTAGTATTGCTCATCATCGGCATCTATCGTTAATTCAACTTTTTGATGTGCATCATCCAAATGCATGCCCATATGTATTGCATTACAGCAAGCAGGGCAGTCTTCGTAATAGTTTTGATCGCCATTGCTTGCATCAAACTCAAAATTAACATTTTGTCCACAGTGTGGGCACGATATGGTTTTATTAAATGTATTCACTTGCCTACTCCTTAGGCTTTTTCACCCCCGTGATTACTTCTACCACCATCGACTGCAATGATTTGCCCGGTAACGTAGTTCGCATCAATTAGATATAAAATTGCTTGTGCTATATCTTCAGGTGAACCTAGCCTTTGTAAAGAAATTTCACTTAACACTTGGTGTTTATCCTGATCATTTAAGTCATTTTCATGCCATAAAATTGCACCAGGTGCGACACCATTCACTCTTATATTAGGAGCTAATTCACGAGAAAGCGACTTTGTTAACATAGCTAATCCAGCCTTAGCCATACAATATACCGAATAACCTTTAAGCGGACGTTCGGCATGAATATCTATCATATTAATAACACAGCCTTTTGTTTGTTCCAGTTGCTTTTTGAATGATTGAATTAAGAAAAATGGGGCTTTTAAATTGGTCGACATTAAATCTTCCCATTGGCTTAATGCGGTTTCTCCCACATCAGTTGGGTAAAAACTACTGGCGTTATTCACCAACACATCTAATCGCCCAAACACAGAAGTTACTTTGTCCGCAATTTGTTGATACTGTTCGAATTTTGTTAAATCACCTGTAACTAGTTTGGCCGTGTTCGGCGCAATGTGATTTAACTCATCAACCAAACAATGAGCCTCGTCGGTAGAGCGATTACAATGCACAATAGTTTTATAACCTTGTTGATGCAAACTTCTAGCTGTTTGATTACCAATTCGTTTTGCGGAGCCTGTTACAAAGGCTACCTTTTCATATTGAGTCATATATTCTTATTATTTTCTACTGAGGTGGTTTATTGAGGAATGTAACCATTGTAAGTCTTGCAATAGTCAAACTGCAAATTGAATATACTTGGTGTGCTTGCGTTAATGGGCTATATAAAATAAAATCCCCAACTCACTAAATTCTTTAATTTTTTGGCATAAATACTGAACGGACTGTAACCGTACAAATATGTCATAAATCTTAACAACATTAAGTATAAGCGACGCATTGTAGGCGCCGCCACTGTACCAAGGAATACTCATGCCAGTTATTACATTACCTGATGGAAGTCAGCGTTCATTCGACCATCCTGTTTCAGTTTTAGATGTTGCCAATGACATCGGCCCAGGTTTAGCTAAAGCGACCATCGCCGGTAAGATCAACGGTGTACAAGTTGATGCATGTGAAATTATGGAACAAGATGCGGCCTTGCAGATCACAACGGCCAAAGATGATGAAGGATTAGAGATTATTCGTCACTCTTGCGCACATTTATTGGGTCATGCAATTAAGCAGTTATATCCAGATTGTAAAATGGCAATTGGTCCTACAATTGAAAATGGCTTTTATTATGATATCGATATGGAACACTCATTGTCGCAGGATGATATCTTAGCTATCGAAAAGCGCATGATGGATTTGGCAAAAACAAGTTATCAAGTTGTTAAGAAAACCGTAAGTTGGCAAGAAGCTCGAGATGTATTTGAGTCACGTGGCGAAATGTACAAAATTCAAATTCTTGATGAAAACATTGAGAAAGATGATCGTCCAGGTTTATATCACCACGAAGAATACATAGATATGTGTCGTGGTCCACACGTTCCAAATATGAAGTTTTGCCAACACTTTAAATTAATGAAAGTAGCTGGTGCATACTGGCGTGGCAACTCTGACAACAAAATGTTGCAACGTATTTACGGCACAGCATGGGCAGATAAAAAACAATTAAAAGCGTATTTAAAACGTCTTGAAGAAGCAGAAAAACGTGATCACCGTAAAATAGGTAAAACATTAGATTTATTCCATTGGCAAGAAGAAGCGCCTGGAATGGTGTTTTGGCACAATGACGGTTATGCAATTTATACTGAACTAGAGAAGTTTGTACGTAAAAAACTAGCTGAATATGATTACGATGAAGTTAAAGGTCCATTAATGATGGATCGTTCTTTGTGGGAAAAATCAGGTCACTGGGACAAGTATGCAGACAACATGTTTACGACACAGTCAGAACATCGTGAGTATGCAATTAAACCAATGAACTGTCCTGGGCACGTTCAAATATTCAACCAAGGGTTAAAATCTTACCGTGATTTGCCACTGCGTATGGCTGAGTTTGGTTGTTGTCACCGCAATGAACCATCTGGTGCCTTACATGGTTTAATGCGCGTACGAGGCTTCACCCAAGATGATGCACACATATTCTGTACAGAAGAGCAGATTCAACAAGAAGTAACATCTTGTATCAAGATGGTATTTGATTGTTATAAGACACTTGGCTTTGAAGATATCAGTATCAAATTATCGACTCGTCCAGAACAACGTGTAGGCAGCGAAGAAAGTTGGGATAAAGCTGAAAAAGCATTAGAAGATGCACTTGCGGCCAATGAACTTGATTTTGACTTCCAACCTGGTGAAGGGGCGTTTTATGGTCCTAAGATTGAGTTTACTCTACATGATTGTCTAGGTAGAGCATGGCAATGCGGCACTGTTCAAGTCGATTTTTCTATGCCAGGTCGTTTAGGTGCAACTTATGTTGCTGAAGATAATGAACGTAAAACACCTGTAATGATCCACAGAGCTATTTTAGGTTCAATGGAACGTTTTATCGGAATTATGATTGAAGAATATGCTGGATTGTTACCAACTTGGTTAGCGCCAAAACAGGTAGTAATTATGAATATTACCGATTCTCAGTCCGAATATGTGCAAAAAGTGCAAAAAAAGTTAAAAGAACATGGAATTAGAGTCATTTCGGACTTGAGAAATGAGAAGATAGGCTTTAAGATCCGTGAGCATACTCTTAAACGCATTCCTTACATGTTAGTTGTCGGTGAAAAAGAGAAAGAAACTGGACAAGTTGCAGTCAGAACTCGTAAAGGTGAAGACTTAGGTTCGGTAACTTTGGATGAATTCATCACTCAATTTGACGACGTAGTAAGTAATTATAATTAAGAGAATGCAGTTTAGTGTTAACAACATAAAATTGCATAATAAATTTGTGGTGAGTGGAACAATACATAACAACAAAAGTAGCGTTTCACTTTAATATTATTATTTTTGGAGGATTTTGCCATTAGAGCGCAAAACAAGAGAGGCCAAAAGGCTGCTCAAAACAGGTTAAATGAAGAGATAACACTTACTGAAGTTCGATTAGTCGGACTAGAAGGTGAGGCTTTAGGTATAGTTTCAATTGAAGAAGCATTAACAGCAGCCTCAGAAGCGGGTGTTGATTTAGTTGAAATTAGTCCAAATGCAGAGCCACCTGTTTGTAAAGTGATGGACTACGGCAAATTTCTATACGAAAATAGTAAAGCTCAAAAAGAGCAAAAGAAGAAGCAAAAGCAGATTCAGGTTAAAGAAATTAAATTTCGACCTGGAACTGACGAAGGCGACTACCAGGTAAAACTACGCAACCTGCGTCGCTTCATAGAAGCCGGTGACAAAACGAAAGTTACGATCCGCTTCCGTGGCCGTGAGATGGCACACCAAGGCATAGGTATAGATTTATTAAATCGTGTTAAAACCGATTTAGAAGATATATCAAATTGTGAGTCTTTCCCTTCTCGTGCAGAAGGAAGACAAATGGTGATGGTACTCGCGCCAACAAAGAGTAAGTAATTATTACTCACATGTAGGTAACTAAGGCCTTCAAAGTAGCTAACTATTCTTTTGAACAAGTAACTCGCCTTATTACTATTTTATTAACATAGACCAATGCGGAGTCTAGGCCAATGCCTAAAATGAAAACCCATAGTGGAGCGGCTAAACGCTTCAAAAAAACTGCCTCTGGCGGTTACAAACGTAAACAGTCTCACTTACGTCATATTTTGACTAAAAAGAGCTCTAAGCGTAAACGTCACTTACGTAACAAAGAAATGGTATCGAAGGTTGATAAACCGTTGATCGACCGTATGTTACGCGTTTAATTAGAGGAGACTGAACAATGGCAAGAGTAAAACGTGGTGTACAAGCTCGTAAGAGTCACAAAAAAGTACTAAAGGCTGCTAAAGGTTATTACGGAGCACGTTCACGTGTTTATCGCGTAGCGTTCCAAGCAGTAACTAAAGCTGGTCAATATGCTTACCGTGACCGTCGTCAAAAGAAACGTGTTTTCCGTCAATTATGGATCGCTCGTATCAATGCGGCAGCTCGTCAAAACGGTTTGTCTTACAGCAAATTCATGAATGGTTTGAAAAAAGCATCTATTGAAGTTGATCGTAAGATTTTAGCTGACATCGCTGTTCACGACCAAGCAACATTTGCTGCTTTGGTTGTTAAAGCTAATGAAGCTTTAGCTGCTTAATTAAGCACACAGTTTGAATTATTAAAAAAGGAAGCCTAGCCTTCCTTTTTTATTTCTGCTTTTATATATCTGTCTTTTTTGTTTTTAGAAAAAACACCGTATTCATTAGAATCATCATATTGCATTACAAATACTTGATTTGGCATAAAACAAGGTTTGTTGAACTCAATATAAACATTTCCTAAATCTTCTTCTGTTTTCTTATAGATACTCGATAAACACTGATGAGCATTGAACATCCCATGCATTAATACTGACTTTAAACCTAACTTTTTAGCTAAATATGGATGTAAATGGATAGGGTTTAAATCACCAGACAATAATGCGTACTTCCATGCGGTCTTTAAATTGATCGCATAACTACAGAAAGAATCACCTAATTGCATGATCTCAGCTTTTTCAGTGGTCTCTCTTCGATTGGCTTTATAACCCGGCTTTTTATCTAACATTACGTTAGTATTTTGAATGGTTAACTCACCTTGTTGAAAAAAGTCAGTGACAATTTGGTATGTGAGACCCTTGTTGCTTGATTTACAGCTTTTTACAGTGACTTGGATATCGTAGGGTAAAAACCAATTGTGTTTCGCAAATTGGTTTATTTCGCAACTCAAATGAATCAACCCCAATAACGAGGATGGAATAGGGGCTTGAGCAATACATTGAATCGTTGTTCTAAATCCCGCTAAGAAAGCGTAGCTCTTTATGTTATCAGGGTGACCAAAAGCTTTGGTAAACGAAGAGACTTGTTTCTCAGATGCGTAAATGTTCTTTACCGTGATTGAGAAAGGATTAAATTCTTCTAATTTGCACTTTTTAGAATTTATCGCACGGAAAATTAATCTTGGAACTGAGAACAACGGCTGAATATTAGACATAGGTAAGTTTAGGTAAGTTAATCTGCGCCAAGGATAAAAAACAAATGCGATCTATTCAATTAATCATTGGATTAATTTACGTTTATTTAGTGATAAGTAAGGAGATAGTGATAATTTGTTTAACGTAAATTAAATAATGGCGACGAATTAACGTTAATTAAGTTATATCCATTAAAATTTATCAAATTAGAATGGTAAGATCTAAGTTAGATTGAAAATATGAGATCCAAGACTTATGTAATTAACCTTTATAAAGTCAAATGTATTTCAATGACCTAATTAATTGTAAGTAAGAAGAAAAGTAATGAAAATTGACGTTATCCCTGTTACGGCTTTCCAACAAAACTGCAGTATCATCGTATGCACAGAAACTAATAAAGCGGCAATTGTTGATCCCGGTGGTGAAATAGAGCGGATTAAAGCTAGGTTAACAGAGTTAAATGTTGAGCCAGAAAAAATATTAATTACCCATGCGCATATTGATCATGCCGGCGGGACAAAAGATTTGTCAGAAGCATTAAATTTGCCTATAGAAGGACCAGAGTTAGAAGACCAATTTTGGATAGATAAACTAGCAGATCAGTCTCGTATGTTTCAGTTCCCTGAGTCTAAACCTTTTGTGCCTGCACGCTGGTTAAAGCACAACGATACGGTAACAGTGGGTAACTTAACTTTTGATGTTAAACATTGTCCTGGACACACTCCAGGCCATGTAATCTTTATCAACCATCAATATAAATTTATTTGGGTAGGGGACGTTTTATTCAAAGGTAGTATGGGCAGAACGGACTTTCCAAGAGGCGATCATCAAACCTTGATTGACTCAATCCATGCAAATTTATTAACCTTACCAGATGATTATCAATTTTTGTCTGGTCACGGTGAAGTTTCCAGTATTGGTTATGAGAGAAATACGAACCCTTACATTCGTTAATGGGTTTACATTACAGACAATAAAAAAGCAGCTTAATCGCTGCTTTTTTTAACTAGTAACTAGTAACTAGTAACTAGTAACTAGTTATTTTTAAACTCATCACATGCTTTTGTATCTTTACACTCACCATATAAATATAAACTATGGTGGGTTAATTTCACATTGTAACGTTCCGCTACCATAAGTTGGTGTTGTTCAATAACGTCGTCTTCAAACTCAATAACTCTGCCACACTTAAGGCAAACTAAATGATCGTGATGATGTTTATCACTTAATTCAAAAACAGATTTACCGCCTTCAAAGTGATGGCGCGTAACAATACCGGCATCATCAAATTGGTTAAGTACTCTGTATATCGTAGCCAATCCAATTTCTTCATCTTGCTCTAACATTAACTTGTATAAGTCTTCGGCACTGATATGTTCATCAGGAATTGATTTAAGTATCTCCAACACTTTAAGTCGAGGAGAGGTTACTTTTAAACCGGCGTTTTTTAATTGAAGGTCGTTTTCACTCATTTTGTAATTTTTCTTATTGTTAAGTTGCAGATGATTATAGGCAAAAAAGCCAATTAATTAAACCATGAGTAAATTAAGGTTATATTACACGTTAATTTACGATAAATTTTTTGATTAAATAGTACTAGCCCATAAATCATATTCATCAGAATGGTCAATGTTGACATTAACTAATTGGCCGGCTTCTAAGTTTGTTTCACCATTTAAGTACACCATACCATCAATTTCAGGTGCGTCCGCAAAAGTTCGACCAATAGCGCCTTCTTCATCAACTTCATCAATTAATACAGACATCGTTTTACCAATTTTAGCTTTTAATTTATTGGTACTAATAGCTTGTTGTTTTTCCATAAAACGAGCATAACGTTCTTCTTTCACATCTTCGTCAACTTGACCTTCAATCTCATTAGCTTTAGCACCTTCAACTGCACTGTATTTAAAACAACCAACACGATCTAGTTGAGCGTCTTCTAACCAATCTAACAACATTTGGAAGTCTTCTTCAGTTTCCCCTGGGAAACCAACAATAAAGGTAGAACGAATAACAATTTCAGGACAGATTTCACGCCATTTGTTGATGCGTTCTAAAACACGTTCTGCTTGACCTGGACGTTTCATCGCTTTAAGGATCTTAGGACTTGCATGCTGAAATGGAATGTCTAAATAAGGCAGTAGTTTGCCTTCAGCCATCAGAGGAATGACTTTATCAACCGACGGGTAAGGGTAAACATAATGTAAACGTACCCACATTCCCATCTCACCTAATTTTTCACATAAGGTCTTCATGTCTGTTTTAACCGGTGCGCCGTTCCAAAAATCCATTTTGTGTTTAACGTCAACACCATAAGCACTGGTATCTTGTGAGATAACCAATAACTCTTTAACTCCTGCAGCTTTCAACCGTTCAGCTTCTGATAATACTTCACCAATAGGGCGGCTGACTAAATCCCCTCGCATTGAAGGAATAATGCAGAACGTACATCTGTGGTTACAACCTTCAGATATTTTTAAATAGGCAAAATGTTTTGGTGTTAATTTAACGCCATGATCCGGCACTAAATGTTCAAATGGGTTATGTTCTGGTTTTGGTAAATACTCATGAACCTGATTTAAGACTTCTTCGTAAGCATGTGGGCCAGTTACGGCTAAAACATTTGGATGAATTTCACGAATTTCATCGTCTTTAACACCTAAACAACCCGTTACAATAACTCGACCGTTTTCTTTTAATGCTTCACCAATGGTATCTAGAGATTCTTGTACTGCAGTATCTATAAATCCGCAGGTATTAACGATGACAAGATCGGAATCATTATATGTATTTACTACTTCGTAACCTTCAGTACGTAATTGTGTAAGAATACGCTCTGAGTCCACTAAGTTTTTAGGGCATCCTAAACTAATGAAACCTATACGACTGCCAAGATCAAAAGACTGACCATCTTTAGCAGCTTGTTCATGCTGTTGTTCGATCACCTTTACCGGTGTTTCTAAAGTGGTGGTTTGTTTTGCTTTTGTTGGGTCGAATTTGTTTACTGTCATTTTGTCTCAATGGCTAAGGCTTTAAAATTGTGCGGATTATACAGTAAACCGAACTATGGTGGTAATAGTAGATATCCCTAAATGGACATTAAATATAAAAACACCGCTGAGGTAGCGGTGTTTTTTTATTATGTCTCTAAACTATTAAATAGAATCACTCATATCTAAGGGCTTTTATTGGATTTGCTTTTGCAACACTAACGGAGTTTGTTGTTACGGTAACCCAAGCAATAATCAACGCGCCAATACCGGCAATAGCTGATAATAATAGTATGTAACTATTATCGATACGATATACAAACAATTGTAGCCAATCACTCATTGCCCAATATGCAATTGGCCAAGCGATGATATTTGCAATTATGACAGGTTTGCTAAACTGCCATAAGAGTAATTTAACAATATCAAATACCGATGCCCCCATGACTTTTCTTATACCAATTTCTTTTGTTCGGCGGGTCGCCGTAAAATTAGCTAGGCCATATAAGCCAAGACAAGCAATAAAAATAGCTAAGCCAGAAAACGCAGCGAACATTTTGGCTTGGCCTTGTTCGGTTTTATACATATCAGCAACGTCTTGGCGTAAAAATGAATAACTAAACGGAATGTTGGCTATCGCATTACCCCAAATCGCTTCAACGTTTGCTTTTAATGTATCTGGGTTGCCATTAAACCTGGCTGAAAGAGTATGGCCCCAGGTTGCATTTAAGTTATATATTTCTGGTCTTATGGTTGCGCGTAAGCTTTCAAAATGGACATCATCAACCACACCTATTATCTCCAATTCAGCTTCTAAATTTTCATTAGGGTTTCCTCGGCTAGTAAATATGGATTGCCCTAATGCATCAGAGGCACTGTTGAAACCTAAACGACGGGCTGCAGACGAGTTAATAACTATGGATGATTTTCTATTTGCACCTTCACGTATTTGAGCGGTAGCAAGAGGTGTGTCATTACGTTCTTTTTGATAAGTACGTCCAGCCAACACCTTAATTTCATAAGTAGCAAAGAAGTCATAACCAACACCACGTTGGCCCATCAATAATGCGTCGTCTTTCGACATACCCGGTAAACGGATCATGGTATTGTTTTGATTGGTGTTACCGGGCGTTTCATTTGACCAAGTGATCGCGGTTACTTGTGGATCTTTGCCGATCTCTTTAACTAGCATATCCAGTTTTTCGCTAACCACATCTAAACCAATGCGGTGTACTAATAGCATATTGTCTTTGTTAAAGCCGGGATTCATTTTATCTGCATATTGCATTTGGCTATAAACCACAGCGGTAGAGATAAACAAGCCAATGGATACCGCAAATTGCATGACTACTAATATGGCTCTTAATTTTACCGAGGCACTAGATTCAGCTGATTTGTTGGCTTTTAATACCGTTGCCGGTCTAAAGTTAGACAATACAAATGCAGGATAAAGCCCACCTAAAATACCAACGATTAATGCCAATCCTGTAATTTGTAACATGTCGGTAGAAGCATAATTGATGACTAACTCTTTATTTAAAACCTCGTTATAAAAAGGCAGTGCAATTTCAACCAAACCGATAGAGATAGCTAATGCAATGAAGGTCACCAATACCGACTCACCTAGAAACTGGAAAATTAAGTTTGAACGAGACGCACCCATTACTTTACGTAATGACACTTCTTTGATCTTTGACTAGCACGTGCCGTTGATAAGTTCATAAAGTTAATGATGGCGATGATCAATATAAGCAGGGCAATAGCTGAGAAAATAAAGACTCGTGTCGCATTGCCACGTTCAGTCATTTCACCGCTGCCTACCGCATGTAAGTGTAAGTCTTTAATATTCATGGCACTTAAGGTAATAAAGTCAGACGGCTTAGCGTCAGCACCACCTATTGGTAGTTTTGGAAAGTTACGATTTGAAAAATCGTCAAACGTTGCGTTGATATGATCTAAGTCAGACGGATTTTTAGTTTGAAAATATAGCTGAGCGTTGACTGAAAACCATTGAGCAAAAAGAGAGGTGCGATCAGTCCAGTCATTTTCATCAATTAGCGCCAGCGCTTTAATTGGTAATTGAGTGTTAGATACTGAGTTTTCAATCACCGCGGTTATTTTGTAATCCCGTTTAAAATAGTCGTAATCTAAACTGAGAGTCTTACCTATTGGGTCTTCTTGACCAAAGTATTTGACCGCTAATTCTTTGGTTAATATTAGCGAATGTGGATCGTTTAACGCATTGCTTAAGTCACCAGATAAAGAAGTTAAATCAAACATAGTTAGGAAGTCTTTATCAACCAAGCTAACTTGTTGAATAAAGGTTTCTGCGCCCACTATAATTGCAGGTGAAATACTTGCCACACGAGAGGCTTGAGTTACTTGTGGGTAATCTTTTTTTAATGCATGTATCAATGGCCCTGGAGCAGACACCGCTTTAAATGGGTCGCGCCCTGGAATTTTAAATACAATATGAGAACGGTGTAATGTATCGGCATTTTTCCAGAACGTATCATAGGATAACTCAGAACGAACAAATAAGGTGATCAAGGTAACCGCCGCTAAACCAATAGCTAAGCCTAATATATTGATACTTGAAAACAGCTTGTTGTGGTTGATATTGCGCCAGCCACTTAATAAATAATTATAAATTAACATGTCAGTATTCCTTAGCTAACAGCTTTTAAGGCAGGCTCTACAACTTGACCATCTAATAAGGTGATAGTGCGAGTGGCAAATTCAGCATGTGCAGGCGAGTGAGTCACCATAACTATGGTCTTACCGTTTGCGTTGAGTTCTTGCAGCATTTCCATGACTTCATGGCCATGCTGAGTATCTAGGTTGCCGGTAGGTTCGTCCGCTAATATCATGCTTTGATCGCCAACCACAGCTCTTGCTACGGCAACACGCTGTTGTTGACCACCAGATAACTGGCTTGGCATGTGATTCGCTCTGTGCGCAATGCCCACTTGTTGCATAACTTTCTCCACTCTTTCTTTACGCTCAGCGCTTGGAATGTTGTGATAAAGCAATGCCAGTTCAATATTTTCCCTTACGGTTAATTCATCAATTAAATTAAAACTTTGAAAAATGAAACCAATATTATGCTTTCTAATGTTGGCTAATTTTGCCTCTGAGTAATTCGCTACATCTTCATCATTAAACCAATAATGGCCAGAAGTAGGGCTGTCCAACATACCTATGGTATTTAATAAGGTAGATTTACCACAGCCAGACGGCCCCATAATGGCAATAAATTCACCTTTGTTTATTTCAATGTCGATATTGTTTAATGCTGTTGTTTCAACGTTTTCAGTACGGTAACTCTTAGACAGATTTTGAATTTTTAACATTGTTGTTATTCCTTATTAATTATCTTTAGTAATTTTTATTTGTTCTATGTCGGTATAAGGTTGGTAGGTTGAGCTAATAAAATGCTCACCTGACGTTAAGCCTGATAACACTTCAATAAATTGATTGTTTTTACGGCCAAGTTTGATGTTGCGGCGACTTGCCGTATTGGTATTTTTGTTGATTACAAATAACCAATGTCCGCCTGTGTCTTGATAAAACGAACCATTTGGTATTAACAAGGTGTTAACAGGTTCACCTAAACTAAACTTGGTAGGCATCGCTTGACCGCGGCGAATATTTTCAGGTTGGACTTGATCAAATTGAAGATCGACTCTAAATGTGCCGTTGACAATTTGAGGGTAAATTTTGCTGACACTAAGTTGAAAGGTGGTGCCATTTTGTTCTGTGCTTGCTAGTTGCCCAATTGATACACGGCCAAGATAAAACTCGTCTATATTGGCTTCTAATTTAAAGGCTGAGGGTTCATCAATTTGCCCAATTCGTTCACCACGGCTAATTGATTGACCAATTTCTAAATCAAAACCTGAAAGCTTACCGTTAACTGGCGCTTTCATATTAAGGTTATCTATATTTTCTCGTGCAAACTCCAAGCTTTGCTCTAAACGCCCCCCGATAAGGTAAGAAACTTAAGTTGGTGTTCTTGCATGAGGGCATCTGTTTTTTGGCTTTCTAGAGTGATTTGTTTGCGTTGTTTGTAGTAATCAAGCAGGTCTGTTGTTTGTTCAAGTGCGCTTAAGGTTAGATTGCCTGCGGCTAATGCGCTTTGTTCTCTGGTCAGTTGTCGATTAAGTTTTTTAATTTCGTATTCAATTTCAATTAAGTTACGTTTGTGATTTAAGCGGTTTTGCTCCAACGACAACTCAATGGTACGCATATTATTTAATTGCTCAGTCACTGCGGCTTCATTACGCATTACTTCTAGTTGCAATTGTGTATTTGATAACACAACAATAGGTTGACCTGCTTTTAACAAAGTACCGTCATCCACTAATATTTTTTCAACTCTTCCCCCTCAACAGCATCTAAATATACGGTTTTAAGAGGAACAACTCGGCTGCGTACAGGAATGTAATCCTCGAAAATGCCAGTGGTAACAGTCTCTGTTGTAATATCACTGCTTGAAACAGAAATTGATTTACCGATATTGGTGGGTTGTTTTGTATAATAGACAACAGCCATAGCTATAATAACTATGGTAATAAAGTAGACTTTCCAATTTGTATTCTTAACTTCAATTTGTTTATCCATTGCGGTACCAGAATTGGCTTTATTAGGTGTTGTTAGATGTGGTTTATCCATGAATATCTCGTAGTTTTACAATTTATTGTCCAATTGCAGTGGTTGTGCCAATAGTTATCCTCCTGATTTGTAAGGAATTATCTAGGTTTCTATTGTGGGGTAATAATATGAAACCTACCCATTGGTCTAGTTAACCAATTAATTTGGTTATTTTGACCACTTTAGTAATAAGCAATAAATTTATATGTCTAATCGCGGTAAATAAGTTATACGCCGTTGAATAGTTGCGTATTTTTAGTTCAGCGTGGTTTAATGTTAACAACTGAATTTAAGGAAATTTGTTATGACGTCAAAGCACATCATTTATGCTTGTATTATCACGTTAGGGTTTAGCTCTTGGGTTTCATCGAAAGAAACATCGAAAGAAACGATTGACACAAAAACAGCGGTTAAACCTATTGAACTTAAGAAAATAATGTCAGATCCAAAGTGGATCAGTAACTCACCGCAAAATGCATATTGGCTTGCAGGTTCAAATGAAATTGTATTTCAACAAAATAAAGAAGTAGGGGAGTTAAAAGATACATTTAAATTAAATATCAACAACCTAGAAACTGAACAAGTAAAGTTAACTAATTTGTATCAAGTTAAACAAGATGATTTGGTTTTTAGCCCAAACTCTGAACTTGCAGCATATGTTTACGAAAATGATATTTACTTACTTCATATGACTGGTGAGAATAAATTGGTACAACTCACTAAAACCTCAGCTCGAGAATCTTCTCCGCAGTTTATTGGTGACCGTGTATTAAGTTACTGGGCTGGGAATACAATATTCGCCATAGATTTAAACACAAATTTGACATCTGAATTGATCAAACTACAAATGTCAGAGGCACCAAAAGAACCAAGTGTACCTGATGACATCATCGCAAAAGAACAACATGAATTAATCGATTATGTCGTGAACCAACACAAAAACTCATTAGAAAAATTTAATCATAAGAAGTTGGTTAAACAAAATGATAATCGAGTAACTAACAGCTCAGTCTATTTAGGTAGTGGTCAACGTTTTGTCCAAGGGAGTTTATCGCCTAAAGGAGATCGTATGTTGGTTGTGACGAGTAAATCCGTACCATGGCGAGATGAAAGTGACTTAATGCCTAATTACATTGCACATAATGGTCGTATCCAATTTGACCAAGTTAGACCACGTGTTGCAGATGCTAAACCTAATCAACAAAACTATTGGCTAATTGATGTTAAAAGCAAACAAGTTGATAAGTTATCGATAGATGTATTGCCTGACTTTGATAAAGATGTACTTAAATCGGTCAGAATTGAAAACTTTCGTGAGAAAGGCG
Source organism: Psychrosphaera aquimarina (assembly GCF_032461525.1). Classification (NCBI taxonomy): domain Bacteria; kingdom Pseudomonadati; phylum Pseudomonadota; class Gammaproteobacteria; order Alteromonadales; family Pseudoalteromonadaceae; genus Psychrosphaera; species Psychrosphaera aquimarina. The sequence goes on from NZ_JAWCUA010000001.1 coordinate 221,140, forward strand.
AAAAATACAAAAGTAAAAGAGAACCAAGAACAATCAATTTAATGTCAGATTGGACCTGGTCACAAAGTCCTATTCAATGGCATAACAACGGCGAACAAGTTGCAGTAATGTTAGAAGCTTGGGATAACAAAGATCGCTGGATAGCAACTGTTGATTTAGAAGATAAAAAATTTGTAACGCAACATCAATTACATGACGATGCATGGATAAATTATACCTTTAATGATTTTGGTTGGTTTAACCACTCTGAAACGTTATATTTTCAATCAGAGCAATCGGGATATTCTCATATATATACCAAGGCGCTTAGTTCAAACAAAATTAAACAAATAACCGCAGGTAAGTACGAAACGTCGAAAGTTAAGTTAACTAAAAACGATAAAACATTTTATTTTAGAGCTAACGTCAATCACCCAGGTGATTATCAAATTTATCGGGTAAGTGCTTACGATAAAAAAGTAAAAAATCCAATTGCCATTACTCAGCTTAAAGGTGACAACAACTACAGCTTGAGTCCAGATGAAACTAAATTACTAATTACCCATTCAAACTTATTAACACCAGAAGAGTTATACCTGACCAACGCGGATGGCAGCACTGATATGGTAAGGCTAACCAATACCGTATCTGATGAATTTAACAATATGCCTTGGACGAAACCTGAAATTATCGAGGTGGACTCTTCATACACAGATCAACCTGTCTACGCCAAAGTGTATTATCCTGCCGATTATAAAGCGGGAGAAAAACGTAAAGCCGTTATCTTCAATCATGGAGCCGGTTACCTACAAAATAGTCATTATGGCTGGTCTGGGTATTTTAGAGAGTTTATGTTCCACAGTATGTTAGCTCAACAAGGTTATGTCGTTATGGATATGGACTACCGAGCTTCTAAAGGATATGGCCGAGATTGGCGCACGGCGATATATCGTCAAATGGGAACACCAGAAATTCAAGATTTAAAAGACGGTGTAAATTGGTTAGTAGAAAATGCCAATGTTGATAGAGAACGAATTGGCACTTACGGAGGCTCATACGGTGGTTTCATGACCTTTATGGCCATGTTTAATGAACCTGAGCTGTTTAAAGCTGGCGCTGCATTAAGACCTGTTTCTGATTGGGCTCATTATAATGACGGTTATACGTCTAATATTTTAAACAGACCAGAAGATGACATGATTGCATATCGTAAAAGCTCACCAATTTACTTTGCTGAAGGACTTAAGAACCCGTTGTTAATCAATGCCCCTATGGTAGATAACAATGTCTTTTTTGTTGATGTAGTGCGCTTGGTACAACGTATGATTGAATTAGAATTAGAAAACTTTGAAACCGCTATTTACCCAGTAGAGCCACATGGTTTTAAACAACCGTCGAGTTGGTTAGATGAATATCGTCGTATTTATAAATTATTTGAAACCAATCTTTAATCATAAATAAAGTGTGAAAGGCCTGTTACTACAGGCCTTTTTTATTTATTCAATGTTTGTTAGTTCTATAAACATAGAGGTAAGTGAATCCCATGATTAGGCCAACAATACAACCAATTAGATGAGCTTCAACTGCGACACCAGCTTGAATGAGCTCTTCAGTATATTTTGTCGGGCCAATTATCATTTCATATAAAACTTTTGCTAATACCCCGATTAATAATAACCAACCTGTTTTATCGTGTCTTTTTATATCAATAACCCCGCCATAAACTATTAAGCTATGCAGGATGCCTGATAAGCCAGCATAACTCCTGTATTCGGCAAATAACAATAAACCGATGCCAACCAGGAGTAAACTGCTTAACACAGCTAGAGTGTAATGTTTGGTATCGTAATACTCGCCATGTAACGCCCAAATCAATACGATACCTGCCATGTTTAACAACACATGGTTAAAATTGGTGTGTAACACCTGACCAGTAATAATTCGCCAAACTTCTCCCTTTTCTATGTCAGTTGGAATAAAGCCTAGCCATTGCATACTAAGAGGTTTAGTTACTTCGAGTAACAACATGATGACGATAAGACAAAGCGGGGCAATAAGATATTGTTTTTGTGTTGGAAAACCTAACATTGTTATCCTTTGGATATAGTGAAAATTAAACTGTGTTTTAATTTGTCATGTTGTTAATATTGCTTCAATTAATTAGAAAATGAAGTCAATTATTTATGCGCGTATTTAGTCTTATTTTGCTGTTGTTTGCAACTCAAGTATATAGCAATGAAGCATCAAGAGCTGTTCCAGAGGCTTTTACTGGCCTTAACTATACCAAAGCCAGTTATTCTAAAAATACCATGGTTAGTGCAGCCAACCCTCATGCTGTTAACGCAGGTAATAAAATGTTGATAGAAGGTGGTAATGCTATAGATGCTGCTATCGCGATTCAACTCGTACTCACCTTAGTTGAACCTCAATCTTCTGGTATAGGTGGAGGTGCGTTCTTAATGTGGTTTGATGGTAAAACTAAACAAATCAAAAGTTATGATGGTCGTGAAACTGCTCCTATGAGTGCGACACCTGAATTGTTTTTAAATGCACAAGGTAAACCCGTTAAATGGATCGATGCCGTTATCGGTGGCCGCTCTGTTGGTACTCCTGGTGTGTTAAACATGTTGTGGAATTTACATCAACAACAAGGGAGATTACCTTGGAAAGCCTTATTTGAACCCGCAATTGAACTTGCTGAAGATGGTTTTATTGTTAGCCCTAGGTTAGCCAAGTTAGTGCAAATGCGGTTTAATCCCGGTATCGAAAAGCTACAAACGGTTCGCGAATATTTTTTTCCAAATGGTAAACCAATTCAAGAAGGACAACTGCTTGTTAACAAAGCGTATGCAAACACATTAAAACGTATTGCTGAAAATGGCGTTGAGGAGTTTTATCAAGGTGACACAGCCAAACATATTGTTGATGCCGTACAAAAGTCCGAGTTAGCGCCAGGTAAGTTGTCTTTAGCAGACTTAAAAAGTTACCAATCAAAAGAACGTCCAGCGGTATGTACTCAATACCAAGCAGAGACAGGTAATTATGATGTTTGTAGCATGGGACCACCAAGTTCTGGTGGTTTGACGGTATTGCAGATCTTGAAGTTATTAGAACCGTTTCAATTAAACGAACATAAAGTTGATAGTGCAGAGACCGTGCATTTGTATAGCCAAGCGGCAAAATTGGCATTTGCCGATAGAAATAAATACTTGGCGGACAGTGATTATGTCGAAGTGCCTGTTGCAGGATTTCTAAATCAAGAATACTTAACCAACAGACGATTATTAATGTCACAGAACAAAGATTTAGGCAAAGCAACCGCGGGCAAAATTGATTCACAGCAGTTGGCTGAAAACACTTCTATAGCTCAACCTAATACCAGTCACATATCAATCGTGGATAAATTTGGTAATGCATTGTCCATGACAACAAGTATTGAAATGGGTTTTGGCTCTACGGTAATGGTTGATGGTTTTTTATTAAATAATCAATTAACTGACTTTTCTTTAAACCCAATAAAAAATGGAAAGCTGGTGGCGAATCGTGTGGAAGGTGGGAAACGCCCACGTAGCTCAATGACACCTGTGATTGTTTTAAAAGACGGAGAAGTATTTGCGGTATTGGGCTCACCGGGTGGCAGTCGCATTATTAATTACGTAGGTTATGCACTTATTGGTTTATTAGATTATGGTATGGATATGCAAGAGGTTGTCAATTTGCCTAGAGTGTCAAACCGTAATGGAGCCACCTCATTAGAAAAAAATACAAAGTTAGATCTGATTAAACCTGAATTAGAAAAACTTGGACACAAAGTTAATATGGTTGAAATGACGTCGGGTATTCATGGGATCATGAAGACTAAAAAAGGCTGGCAAGGTGCAGCAGACCCAAGACGTGAAGGCACAGCGATTGGTTTATAGTAAAACGCTTAATCCGTTAACATGGTAAGGAGACCCTTCCTTACCATGCTCTAAAAAATCCTGGGATTTATCGCTTCATATAAGGGTCATCTTCAACACTGTCGATTAACCATTCTCCATCGATTCGTGAAAACACAGCTTGTCTTACATCATTAATTCGATCATCGTTTAACGTACCGGTAAATAAAATATTAACCACGGTAGTATCTGTCTTACCGGTCGAAACTTGATTAAGTGAACGATCAATTTTTAATTCGACACCAGGGTCAATCTGTAGATTTAATACATAACGTGCATAACCACGAGTCGTGCCATATGAACGTAAAATACGAGATAACTTAGCGGTTGAATACTTTTGTGCTTCACCCAGGTTTTTTTGATTATAAATGGCATCAAAGAACATCAAAGCGCGGTATTCAGGTGCGTCAGGGTTAGCAAACGCAGGAATGTTTTTGTTTGACTCATCACAAGCGGATATAAAACTAAATGATAATATCAGTACTACTAGTTTAAGGAACTTCACTGTTCACCCATTGTTTATCAATATTGATATCGTCAATTGTAACTAAAATTGTGGAATTGATAAGGAATTATTTTATATAAGAAGCGTCTTGAACTGGAAATTTGGAATAAAGTTAGTATTTGAAATAATAAAACCGCTAATTTGCATTAGCGGTTTTTACAAATTACTTATTTTTAAACTTACTGAACGAGTTGATCATCGTCAAACACATCAGCGAATAAAGCAGTAGATAAATATCTTTCTGCAGAGCTTGGTAAGATAACTACAATGTTTTTATCTGCGTATTCAGGTGTTTCAGCAAGGCGTTTAGCAACAACTACTGCAGCACCAGAAGAAATACCCGCAAGAATGCCTTCTTCTTTCATTAAACGGTGAGACATAGCAATTGCTTCTTCATTTGTTACTGATTCAGCTCTATCAACAACGCTCAAGTCTAAGTTGCCAGGGATGAAACCAGCACCAATACCTTGGATTTTATGAGGTCCAGGTTTTAACTCTTCGCCTTTAAATTTTTGGCTGATAACTGGAGAGTCAGTTGGCTCTACAGCGATAGACTCAATGTTTTTGCCTTTTTCTTGTTTGATATAACGACTTACACCAGTGATTGTGCCACCAGTACCAACACCAGCGATAAATACATCAATGTTTCCGTCAGTTGCTTCCCAAATTTCAGGACCTGTGGTTTCAAAGTGAATTTGTGGGTTGGCTGGGTTTTCAAACTGTTGTAGTAATACATATTTATCAGGGTCTGAAGCAACAATTTCTTGTGCTTTAGCGATCGCACCACCCATGCCTTTAGGGCCTTCAGTTAACACTAAGTTTGCACCAAGTGCTTTTAATAATTGACGACGTTCTAAACTCATTGTTGACGGCATAGTCAGTGTTAATTTGTAACCTTTTGAGGCCGCAACAAATGCTAATGCTATACCTGTATTTCCAGAAGTAGGTTCAATTAACTCTTTGCCTTTAGTTAAACGACCTGATTTCTCGGCATCCCAAATCATGTTTGCGCCAATTCTGTCTTTTACGCTAAATGATGGGTTTCTAGATTCTATTTTTGCAAACACATTGCCGCCAGTTACGCGGTTTAATTTTACAAGAGGCGAGTTACCAATTGATAAAGTGTTATCTGCTAATATTTTTGACATGTTATTTCCTACTGGAATTAATAATTGCTGCTAGTTAATACTATGAATGACGTTAACTGAAGTTCCATTTTTAACTATTATATTCAATTTATTCATAACCTATGGCTATCAAAAACTAAAAAACGAAGTTTTTTGGTTATAAATAGTGCGGTACATAGTTAGTAGTAAAATCAAAATACGGTGTTACAATTACTATTCATTAAATAAAATAATCCGAAGTTACTTTAATATGGCGAGAAGATTACCTCCATTGAATTCGCTTAAAGCTTTTGAAGCCGCGGCTAGAAACTTAAGTTTTACAAAGGCGGCGGAAGAGTTGTTTGTAACTCAAGCTGCAATAAGTCATCAAATTAAGTTATTAGAAGAACACTTGAGTATGAAGTTATTCATGCGGCGAAATCGTTCATTATTGTTGACTGAAGAAGGGCAAAGTTATTATTTGGATATCAAAGATATCTTTGCTCACCTTTATGAGGCCACCGAACGTTTATTAACTAGGGGGGCAAAAGGTTCAATTAGCATAGCACTCACTCCAAGTTTCGCAATCCAATGGTTAATACCAAGACTAAGCGAGTTTTCTAATTTACACCCAGACATAGACGTTAAAATTAAAGCTGTGGATTATGACGATAACTCTCTGACAGATGATGTTGATGTGGCAATTTATTATGGATTAGGTAATTGGCAAGGTGTATTTACCGATAAGTTATATACCGAATATTTAACTCCAGTTTGTTCTCCTCTGTTATTAAGTGGTGAAAAAGCATTATCTGAACCTTCTGATTTGATGAACCATACTTTGTTGCATGATATGTCCAGAAACAACTGGAAAGAATGGATAAAAGTAGCCGGGGTGAAAGATATTAATGTTAATCAAGGCCCTATATTTTCCCACTCATCTATGGTGTTACAAGCCGCTATACATGGACAAGGTATCGCACTAGGCAATAGCGTATTAGCTAAGCCTGAAATAGAGTCTGGCCGTTTGGTAACGCCATTTAACGAAGTGCTGGTGAGCAAAAATGCTTTTTACTTAGTCTGTCGTGAAGCTCAAGTAGACTCCCCTAAAATTGTTGCTTTTAGAAATTGGTTATTAGAAGCGGTGAGGGCGGAGCAAGAAAGTGTCTGATATTGTTGAAAAGTTAGAACATGGTTTTAAAAGTACGGTATATCAACATGCCCACCTAGCTAGTAAAGCTATTGTCGTTATGGCGCATGGAGCTGGAGCGGGAAATAGAAATGAATTTATGGACTGTTATTGTACCAAGTTAGCAGAGTCACAAATTAAAGTGATCAGTTTCAACTTTGATTATATGCAGATCATTTATGAAAGTGGTAAACGACGGCCTCCAAACCCCAATAAACAATTATTAACCCAATTTAACCAAGTGCTTTCTGAGTTGAATACAAACTTGCCAGTGTTTATCGCAGGAAAAAGCATGGGAGGCAGAGTTGCTTCACAACTTGCCGCGACGTCCGAATTAGGTTTGAAAATACAAGGCTGTATTGTTTTAGGTTATCCCTTTATGCCACCAGGAAAGCCTGAGAAGTTTGCTGATAGAACACAACACTTTGTAGAGTTAACCGTGCCGTTATTAATCAATCAAGGTGAGCGAGATACCTTTGGTGGTGTTGATTCTTTGTCTAACGAAAGTCACGAGTCAGTTCTTTGTAATAGTAAACTGCAACTTAAGTGGATACCGTCAGGTGATCATAGTTTTAAACCGTTAAAGTCGTCAGGGGTAACGATTGAAGAAAACATTCAAACGGCGGTAAGAAACACAGTTAAATTTATTCATGACTTGGTGTAAACAATGCTAAAACTCAATACAAAATCATTTACTTTATTTGCTGCACTGAGTGGATTTCTAACCGTAATATTAGGTGCATTTGCTGCCCATGGTTTAAAGGGGAGTTTGTCTAGTTATGAGCTAGATATATGGAAAACAGCCGTGTTATATCAATTTGTCCATACCATAGTGATTTTACAAGTTAGCCAAATGAAAACGTCAACATTGTTAATTCGATCTCAACTCTGGTTTAGTGTTGGTATTCTGTTATTTTCTGGTTCGTTATATCTTTTAGCTGTGACCGGGGTGACTAAATTAGGCATGTTCACACCTTTAGGTGGAATTTGCTTTTTATTGGGTTGGATTTACTTAATAGTACAGGTTGTTAAAAATAAATAGTTTTATATCAATAATTTAGTTGGTTGTTTTTTTTAGTGTCGCGTTACCAATTCATTGTCGGCGTGTTACGAAAGTGGGGTGAATATTGTCGTTGTTTGACCGATTGTTAGGTACAGATTTTCGAGGTTAGGTACTTTTGATTTAAATTCACTCATGAGATTTTTAATGGTTTTATTTGGGTGTAATTTGTTTTCACCATTGATGAAATGCTGAAAAAAATAGGTCGCGATTATTATAAATAAAGTATTTATGTTGATATTTTTATGTTCGTTAGCTTTGTCTTTATTTATCTCTAAAAAATTAAAATACTGTTCGATAACTTGAATATAAGCTTCTGGCAGCAGCCAGCTTTTTGATAAAATTAAACTGATTTTTTTCCAATTATCAAAGGTGTTTAATCCAAAAATTTCAGCTAAGGATTTTACATCATTCTCATTGGCTTTAACTAAACAAGCAGGTGTACTAGCGGCATAAGCAACCTTAGGGATAGTCATCAATGCAATCATTAGAATACGGCCAATTAATTCGTGGTACTTAGGCAGTCCATTTAAGGTTTGATGATGTAATTGGGATAATATATGACTAAATAAATCAATTTTATAGTTAACAACATCAGAGCCCATTTGTTTCACACTATGTTGTTTCACTTTTATATTGTCGTTACATAAAGTTGGAAACAATTGCACTTTTCCTAACATAGCAATCGCATGACTTACGTCTGTGACTTGCAGCTGCTTGCGGTTATGTATAGTTGCAAAGTTTAATAATAACTGTGATTGATCTGGGTAGTTTAATAATACTTTACCCAAGACTTTGTTGTTGTCTCGTAATACGCTCTGGGAGATGACTTTCCAACTGTGGTTCGCACTGTATCTATATATTCCAACATGTGACTCAGTGGCTTTAGGTTTAGCTTTTGACTTGGCATTTGTTTGTTCAAGTGCTTGTTGATTTAAGATTAAGCGAATTATCTTGTTATGATCTAATGTCTGGTGCGGTAATACTGATCTTACGTTATTAGTGTCTATTTCACTACATTCGACATTTTCATCTATGGATGTTTGTCCAAATTCAAACCCACTGCAAATTTGTTTATCAGGGCTTTGCGAAAGGATATAAGCAAGGTTTTGATTTTTCAGCCTTACTAATGCGCCATTAAAGTCCACTGATGATTTACATAATAAACTGAATTCAGTTTTATACGTCTGTAGATTAGGTTGGATAAGGTGTAAATCGTCCTGAATGGCCAGTAATCGACTTAAAGCACTATTGTAAGTAACTTTACCTTTTAAACCTGAAAACGCGGTGATAGAGCAATTAAGGGCTGTTACAGCTAATAGTTGAATTTTAGAGTTAGCTTTAGAATAAGTATTTACATTTGAAAGCTGACTTAATAATTTAAGACTATTGTTATCGGCTAAAGGGATACGTTTTGCCAATTGAAAACTGGCCTGGGGGCAATGTAATAGGGCTTTTTTGAATTTACTGAGTTGTTTGTGGTCTTTTTTTGCAGCAATGAACTCAGGCAAAACAACATACAGTAATAACAGGCTTGCCTTAATTATAGAGTTACCATGCTCTGTAACGACTTTACTATTGATACAAAGCGAACGACAAAAACAGGCATGTTTAAGAATGAATAAAGCAATAAAGTGCATGTCTTTATTGCTGGTATTTAAAATTAGCCCTGTCAATTGCGGATGAGTAGTTAACACAACATCCATCTTTTTTAACAACTCATCAAGTTGCTCTTCAAAACCAAGTTCAGTTCGCTTGACGAAAACTTTATGACATGACGATGCCAGTTCACAAAGCTGGTTATAAGAAGATAACAAGGCCGATTGCAAAGTTAGATGTTATTAAACTGTTCATAGGCGCTGTCGCCCCAAGCAATTAATTGCCCATTTTCAAATAACATTGGCGTGCACTCATCTTTAGTTGTGATCCCGTCAGATTGTGTATGCTGTGTACGGTAGAACATAACTTGAAAACTTACGTCATCTTTTAATTTCGCTTCAGTTAAATCTGGAGAGCCCAATGTTTGAATAACGTAGGAGCGATTAATGTTTTCATCAATAGAAAGGGCACTGATAAATCGTTGGTTGAAAGCTTGTCTATCTTCCCAACCCATTTGATCCGGATCATCTTCGTAAAATGTTAAAACTAGGGCCGCAAATATTGCATATAACCCAAAACCTATTCCTACAAACTTAACGACCTTTTTATCCATGATGTTCTCTAACTTATCCGATTTATTATTATGCTTTTATTATAACGTGATCACTTTGTACTATGTCAAAAGAAGTTTATTTTTTATTTTTAAAGTATATTTATCTTATAACAAGGTTCATATTTACTTCCCGGCAGCTTCATCCGTCCTTGTTCGACAAACGCCATTAATAATTTATCCATACGATGCATCAATGTCTCATCACCTTGAAGGATAAATGGCCCTTTTTCTTTAACGGCTAACACGCCTTGTTCTTTTATATTGCCAGCTACAATACCTGAAAATGCTTTTCTTAAGTTTGCAGCAAGTCGTGTTTTAGGCTGATCAAGATTAAGGTTTAGTTGAGACATGTTTTCATGGTTAGGGTCAAAACTATGTTGAAAGTCAGGTTCTATATTTAAGGTCCAATTGTATTGATAGGCATCACCTACCGATTTCCTAAAATCTCTTACGTTTACCATTTGGTCTTTAATGAATTGTGCTACTGCAGCAGGTTTATCAGGCATGATATTCAATAAGTCACGAGCCTCTTTGCCCAATGTTGCTTCAACAAATTCAGCTATTTCTTCAAAATAGGCGATGGACTCAGCAGGCCCTGTTAATACAATAGGCAACACTTGTAATTTATTCTTAGGGTTTAACATAATACCTAAAAGATATAATAACTCTTCTGCGGTACCAGCGCCGCCAGGAAAAATAATAATGGCGTGAGCAACTCTGACAAAGGCTTCTAATCTTTTTTCAATATCTGGTAAAATGACTAATTCATTTACAATTGGATTAGGGGCTTCTGCTGCGATAATACTAGGTTCGGTTAATCCTAAATATCGTCCATTTTTAATTCTTTGTTTTGCATGGCCAAGCGCCGCACCTTTCATTGGGCCTTTCATAGCACCTGGTCCACAGCCAGTACAAATATTTAATCCACGTAAGCCTAACTGATAGCCAATTTCTTTGGTGTAACGGTATTCTTTTTCTTTTATAGAGTGGCCGCCCCAACATACCACTAAGTTAGGCAAGTCGGTTGGTAAAATCACATTTGCGTGGCGAAGGATATCAAATATGGCATTGGTCACTTCAACACTGTCATTAAAGTCTGTTGTTTCATATTTTGACGAGTTAAATAATATGTCACGAATAACGGATTGAAGGTGTTCTTGTATACCCGTGATGATTTCACCATCAACAAAGGCAGCTTGTGGCGGGTTAATCAGTTCAATTTTAATCCCACGCTCACGGCTAAGTAGGTTAATTTCAAAGTCAGAATATTCGTTATATAACTCATCACTTTCATTCCCTACGTTTAATACAGCTAGTGCACAACTTTTGAAAAGGGCATATAAAGGGCTGTTTGAGGACTTTTGTAGTTTAGAAACTTCTGTTTGCGATAATAAATTCATCCCATCAAGTGGGTTAAGTAATACTCTCATTCATATTCCCGTCTGTTTTTATAAAAACTGAAAAATTCAATTTTTATTAATATGCTGTAGTAGAAAGAGGAAACAGGTTATTTTTTATAACACGTCTTATTTCGGCCTGTATGTTTTGCTTCATAAAGTGCTTTATCAGCTCTATCAAATACAGTATGGGTATTGTCCGTTGCTTTTAATGCCGTCACACCAATGGAAACGGTGATATTCAACCTATCTTTTTTGATTGAAAATGGAATGGCTTCGATAGCGAGACGCACTTTTTCAAGTGCTAACATGGATTCTTTAGGATCTGTATTGGTTAATATACAAACAAACTCTTCACCACCATATCTGGCAACATAGTCAGATACTCTAAAATGTTTTCTTAACGTTTTGGCAACAATTTGTAATGTCTTATCGCCAACACTATGCCCATATTTATCATTAATACTTTTAAAATGATCTAAGTCTAAAACGGCTAAACATAGTGGCTCTGGGTGACGGATCCAACGATGAAACTCTTCATCAAAGCGTTTATCGTATGCACCCCTGTTTGGTAAACCAGTTAACGCGTCAGTTTCACTTCTTGATTTCTCTTCTAACCATTTGGTTCGATAGAAAGAAGTTCTTTCTTCCATTTTAGAAAGTTTAGTTTCCATCTTACTGAGTGAAGAATTAAGTTCTTCGGTACGTTGCTTTTCAATATCTTCTTTCTTTTTTATTGACTCAGTAATGGAGTTTAACTTGCTATTAATAAGGCCTTTTAACTGCTCTACGTTATTTGTTTGTCCTGACTTTTGTGACAATTCATGGATTTGTTTTTCAATCTGGATATTTAATTTAGCGAGCTCTAAATCGTAATGTTTGGAGTTGGCTAAGGAATCGACTAATACTTGCTGAACTTCTTCTAGCGCTGAATTTATGCTTAGTACTAATGTTTGAGTTTGTTTAAATTCTTCGCCAAACTGTACAATTACTTCTGCAAACGTTTTAATGCATAGGTTTAGTTTATCTTTTTCAACGGTAGTTTTTTTATTTGGATCAAGCGTTTGTCTAATGACGGAACCAAAATCTCGTTATTAGCTAAGTTATCTAAACTGTCTACTAATATCTTGGTGATATTGAAACTTTCAGGTGCATTTGTCGAATTGTTAGTGTTTTTTAGCGCACTAAATAATTCAAGTAATTGAATAGTTTGCGGTTGCAGTTCTGTGAAAATACTTACCGTTCCTGACTTTAACTTATTTACAACCATTCTTAATTGGCGTCTTAAATTATCTGGAATACCGGTTGTGCTTTGTAATACTTCACCTGATTCGATTAAGGCATCTTTTAATGATATTTGAGATTTTTGTTGGAATTGTTCTAACGATTTAACTTTTAGGTTAGCGGATTCAATTGCATTGATAACGGATTGGTAATCAGCATCGTTTACGACAAGTTTTCTAAGTTTGGTAAGTTGGATGTCTAACTCAGGACTACTTCCTTTTGTAACATGACTTAATCTTTCTAATAAGCCAAAAGAAGCCTTATATGCTTTAACTTGTAATGCTTGCTTAATTTTTTCGTTGTCTACGTTATCGTTCAATTTTATTTCCGTATTATAAAGACTATAAGTGATAAATAGTTTGAAAAATCAATCCTAATAATGTCTTTAACTATAAGAGGTATAACAAAAAAAGCCATCTATAAAGATGGCTTTTTAATGATAAAAATATCAAGTCAAAAACATAATTGCGTTATTTATTTAATAAATAATAAGGCAACCAGCTATTTTCTTCATTCTGTTCAACAATCATCATGTACTCGCTTAGTAAATAATAAAAACAAGATTGGGGACTTGTTGATGAGGATAATACTCGATTTTTGATCGTTTGTGTAATCTATTTTGTAACATTACAAATGGGCTTACAGTTTGGTTGTCTATTGAGTTGTGTATTTGGTTGGGTTTTAAATTGAGGTGTGGGTGGTATTGTTTTAAAGTGTATACTTATCAATGCGTTAGTGTTTTATTGAGGTGTGGTAGATGTTTTATTTTATTTTTTAAGGTTGAAATGTTACTTTTGTACTTACGTGATTTGGTGGGGGTTAGATAGGGCTAAATAAATTTTGATACACTCTAGTTGCATGTTCATCTGACATACTCGCTAAATAATCGGATAATATTCGGTCTGGATTATTCCCTTTGGAGTCCGCATTTATCCATTCTTGTTTGATACTGTTAGGTAATAACCTTAATGGATCACTTTTAAAGGCATCAAACATTGCCATTAACATTCTCTGACCTTTAAATTCTAACTGTTGTATTTGTGTTGCCATGATAACGTTATTAAAAACAAACTTTTTAAGTACATCTAACAAGGCCATAGCTGAAACGGCCAAGGTGCCATTATATTTAAGTAGTGGTTCTGTAAATGCAGGGTTAACTTCAATGATAGTGATATTGGTAATTAAATGATTTACTAAGGCGCCAATTGCATTTTTACGTAAATGGTGTTCGTGGCTAAATAACATTTCGGTTAAATTGGCACTATGTTTTTTAGACCAAGGGTTTTCAATTTCTAATAATATAGGAAGAACTTGATCAAGCCATTTTTCTTTAGTGACATTGTTTAACACTATGGCATCTTCTAAATCATGTACACCGTAGGCAATATCGTCTGCTAGTTCCATAATGGATGCATCAAATGATTTGTACACTGTGGCGTTATTATTCAAGGTTAACAATAATTGTCGGTCTGGCTCTTTAAGATCTTTGAGTACCCAATCGAAACTTTTTCCGTCATCGATAAAGATGCCTTTGGTTGGTTTCCAATCTGCTGCTTTAATTAAGTACATGCCGTTTTCTTCTATATTCGAGGGGGTAGGGGCATCTAATAAACGAGGGTATTTAATTAAACCAAGTAAGGTTCTGCGAGTTAAATCCATACCAAAAGATTTAGTATAAGGTTCTAATTCAGTTGCGATTCTAAACGTTTGCCCATTTGCTTCAAAGCCACCTGAGTCTCGCATCATATAATGCAAAGCGACTTCACCACCATGGCCAAAAGGGGGTGACCCAAATCATGTGCGAGGCACAAAGACTCTATTAAGGCATCACTTGGTAATAACGCTTGTAAAAGCGGACTTGCTAAGACTTGAGTACTTTGCCTTAATTGTGCGGTTAAGCCGGTGCCGATTTGAGCAACTTCTAATGAATGAGTTAAGCGAGTTCGATAAAAGTCATTTTTACCAACACTTAATATCTGAGTTTTAGATTGTAAGCGGCGAAAAGCGGCAGAGTGCAATACCCTTGCTCTATCTCTTTGAAAAGCATCTCTATGATCATTAGGTCTTACGTTCCTGTCACCAGATAGCCGTGCTTGCCACTTATTCATAAATCTGCAGAAATCTCATCTAAACTCAGACTGAAACTAGGAACAAATACATCCATAAAGTAATTAACTTCAGGGGTTCGGTATTTTTCTAATGTTTTAGAAATATTGTTTTTCGCTTTCTCGAATTCATGGTTACCCGCAGATATTTCTTCTAATGCTTTGAGGTAACCGCATATTACATCAGCCGATTTAACTAAAAACGCGACTTCAGTATCTATTTTTTCATGTTGAATGAGCGGAGCAAAGTCTTCCTGAAACTCCGTGGGCAACATATTAACCAATGTTTTTTCAGCGATTGATTCAATTTTTTTATATTCTTTGGCAATGTCTTCGTTAAAGTATTTAATAGGGCTAGGTAAGTCACCAGTTAATACTTCCGAACTATCGTGGTAAAGCGCCACTAACGCAGCGCGTTCAGGGACTATATTGCCATTAAATTTTTTGTTTTTTATGACCGCTAAAATGTGACTAACAATAGCGACTTGATAACTGTGTTCCTGTACATTTTCTTCAGTGACAGTACGCATTAAAGGCCAACGGTGGATTAATTTCAATCTTGCTAAGTTGGCAAAAAAGTGACTTGTCTTCATGTATAAAGTACAACCTTGTTATTGTTTATAATGTTTAAAGAAATCTGCAAGTTCAGCTAATGCTATTTTTAAATCATCGATATTTGGTAAGAATACAAGCCTAAAGTGATCTGGTGAAGGCCAATTAAAACCTCGACCATGAACGAGCAAAATATGTTTCTGTTTCAACAAGTCTAACACCATTAATTCGTCGTCTTTAATGTTAAATTTTTCTAAATCAATTTTAGGGAATAAATACATGGCACCTTGAGGGCGTGTACAACTGATGCCATCAATTTCATTTAACGCTTTATAAGCAAATTCCATTTGTTTATATAAACGGCCATCTTTATCCACTAAATCATTAATGCTTTGGTAACCACCTAATGCTTGTTGAATCGCGTATTGGCATGGAACATTTGGGCACAATCTCATTGAAGCCAACATGTTTAACCCTTCGATATAATCAGAGGCATGTAAACGACTACCTGATAACATCATCCAGCCGGTTCTAAATCCTGCTGCACGGTAGTTCTTAGATAAACCACTAAAGGTAACGGTAAATAGGTCAGGTCTTAATACAGCAATGCTGTGGTGTATGGTTTTGTCATACAAAACCTTATCGTATATTTCATCACTGAAAATAATTAACCCGTGTTGGTCGGCTAACTCTGCTATCTCCAATAAACATTGTTTAGAATAAACAGCACCAGTAGGGTTATTAGGATTTATTAACACAATTGCTTTGGTGTTTTTTGTGATTTTAGACTTTATGTCTTCGATTGATGGTGCCCAGTTTTGTTCTTCATCACATAAATAATGGACAGGTTTTCCACCACTTAAATAAACCGATGCCGTCCATAAAGGATAATCTGGAGAAGGGATTAAAATTTCATCACCATTATTTAACAATGCTTGCATTGACATTGCGATTAATTCACTCACACCATTACCAATATAAATGTCTTCAACACGTATATCTTTTAACCCTTTTTGTTGGTAATACTGCATGATGGCAACTCTGGCAGAGTATAACCCTTGTGAATCACTATAACCTTGTGCTTTTGGCAGTTGTTTGATGACATCTTTTAACATGTCATCAGGGGCTTCAAAACCGAATGTGGCTGGATTTCCAACATTTAACTTTAAGATTTTGTGACCCGCGGCTTCTAGGCTTTTAGCATGATCGAGAACTGGGCCGCGAATGTCGTAACAAACGTTATCTAATTTTGAAGACTTTTTTATTGGTTTCATTTACTTAAGGGTACTTTTATAGGTTAAACACATCTTGTTTCACATATTTACAGACAAAGGGTTATTTATGTCAAATAATATATTTATCTAAGTGATTCAATCGAGGTGTATATGGCGTTACCTTTCATCGCATTAGCAGCCGTAATCGGCGCAAGTGTGGCTCATGAGTCGACAAAATCAAGATATAAAGATCTAGAACAGTTAAGACATATCGCAAAAGAAAATACAGATGACTTATCTGTTATTAAAACCCCCTCCGATACGTATTCATCAGATACATATGTGCAACCACAGCCTGGCAGTATTGTTTGTTGTGAAGTGTATAATTTATTCGAACATACTGGGATTTGGATTGACCAAGATACCATCATTGAATTGAGTAATGATGGATTGGTCAAAGCTGTGTCGGCATCCCGTTTTTTAGATGAACGTTCAGGTAAAAATATATTTGTTGCGTGTAATGCTCGTCATCAACCGATTGTATTACCAGGTTGTGAAAGAAGGGCTCTACATAGCATATTTACCTATCGAGAGTATGATGTATTAGAAAATAACTGTCATCGATTTACCCATTATTGTCTTTCAGGAAAAGACATAAAAGTGTCACGCTTTACACGATTAAATGAATTATTAATTGATAATGTAGAACAAAATATATATTGGGATAAAGTTAAGGTTTAGAGATAAAGCTGTTAATATAAAACCTTAATTTATTGAGGTATTTATGACGTTAAAAATAGTAACTAAAATTATCCTTGCTGCAATTATAGTGTACGCAGCAATTTATCCTATGTTGAACCTGCCTACGAGCAGCATTACTACGACAGAAAAGAATAACCACCAACCTAATATTGTTAAAATATCTCCATTACCAGACTTTTCAACTTATGTAGATGTCAAAGAGAAAAAAGTCGCTTTTTTCTCTTACCTTACGCCTTATGTTGAGCAAATTAACCGTGAAATATCGTTACAACGTGACTTTATCAGCCGATTAGATAAATTTCCGCAATTTACTAAAGATGCTGAAAAACTAGTGAAAATTGCCAAAAAATTTAAAGTTGATATGGAACAAGACTTTCCAGAACTTAAACGCCAATTATTGTTAAGGGTAGATACTTTACCGATTGAACTCGTTCTGATGCAAGCGGCAAATGAAAGTGCTTGGGGCACATCTCGATTCGCTTTGACGGCGAATAACTTGTTTGGCCAATGGTGTTTCAGAAAAGGTTGCGGTGTGGTCCCAAGTGGACGTCCAGTAGGTAAAACATACGAAGTTAGAAAATTTAAACATCCAATCGACTCTGTTCGTGGTTATTACCATAACTTAAATACAGGTCATGCTTATGACTTACTTCGCGATTTACGAGCAAACTTGCGTAAAGAAAATAAACAGTTAGATCCTAATGTCATTGCCGATGGTTTATTGTCTTATTCAACACGTCGTGAAGCATACATTGCTGAATTAAAACAAATGATCAGAATCAATAGAAAATACATCAAAGGTAATTAATAAAAATGTTTAACATTATAATGGGTGCTCTTACTGGTTTATTATTGCTAAGTGGCGTTATATCTCCTTTTAATACTTATGCTGATAGCACCCAATTAGTCCTAAATTATGATGGATTTTTTGACCGTATGGACGACTTGGATGAGCCTGAATATCAAGATATAAAACTGGCGTTTTATTTCATGGATGTCAAAGGTAATGCTTGTCCGGTAAAAGCGGTAAGGTTACAAACACAACTAGCTAAAAAAGAAGTTTATCATTTAGCCAGTGGTGAAATTTTATTACCTTTTGACCATCAGTTAGATGCTGATAAGGCCGCCATCGTTATAGATAAAGTGGACTCACAACCTTGTGGTTTAGATATGCGTTTGGAAACCAGTATTTTATTTGAACAGAAAGTGGGGGTTGAGAAAGCGAAATCGTTAATTGGTACATTCGACCTAGCATTAAACGACCTAGCTGGCATGATGTCATTCACCTTACCTGATGTGGTTGGTATAACGTTTAAATCGAAAATAGGTGAAACATTAACGATCACTAATTTAGCAGCTGGACATTGTGAGTTAAATGCGTGCACATTAACCTTATCTGATTTAACTTTGTATCAAGAAACGATTAAATTTTCACATACCATCATGAAAGCCGTTCCTTATATTAAATAAGAAAGGTTACATGGATTTATAATAATTGAATTTCTATATCTTCATTTGGAACACTACAACAAGTTAAAATCTCGCCTTTTCTAACAAAGGCGAGTGGTTCGTTGATATATGTAATGGAACCAGATTTTAACTTACATCGACACGCCCCACAAAACCCTTCTTTGCAATGATATAGCACTTCAACTCCATTATTTTGTAACGAGTTTAACAAAGTAGAATCCGTGTTATTGAACTCAATCTCAGTTTCAATGACGTCATGGCGGTGAACAGTGACTTTAGTCATAGTTAATCTGTAATCTCGACTTGTCGATGAAAACTGACTTTAGTAAATAATTGAGGGCTGATTTGACAACAAGGCTGTATGAAGAGGATATGTATAACATTGTTATTTAACATATTAATAACTAGCCTTTGTTCTTATTGTTTTGGGCTTAAAATTTAACAACATACCTAATATAAACTCTGATTAAACACGTAAGTTGTCATTATTATGATAGAAAATATTATACCGTAATAGTGATAAATATTCACGTTAAGAGTAGGCGTTATTGGATAATATAACGCCTAATTGATGATTACTTTTGTGTTGGTATATGTATTAGTTTTTAATTAAATGCGCCAAACCTTCTCTTACAAAGTTTGGTAGCGCAAAGGCAGCAGTATGTATGCCTTTATTATAATATTTGAATGACAAACCACTTTCATCAACCTTAGATTCGTTAAAGTCAGTCATTGGGTTATATTTTTTAGACGCCAGTGTAAAACACCATAATCCACCAGGGTAGGTTAAATTACTGAAGCTATACATATAGGTTTGATCAAATACGTTATTCAAGACGGTTAACAAGGATTTTTGTATCTCTTTGCCATACCAAGGCGTTTCGCCTTGAGAAACAACCATACCGTCATCGGTTAAACAGTTGTTTACATCTTGATAAAATTCTTCACCAAATAACGGGGTAGCAGGCCCTATAGGGTCCGTACTATCTATGATGATCACATCAAATTTTTCGGTGGTTTCTTTAACAAACTGAACCCCGTCGCCAATGATTAAATTAATTCTATCATCGTCTAAAGCACTCGCCGTTAAAGGAATGAACTCTTTACAAGCATCGACAACCATGGCATCTATTTCGACCATAGTGCATTTTTCAACACCTGGGTGGCGGATAACTTCACGGGCAGTACCACCGTCGCCACCACCAATTACGAGTACATTTTTAGGGCTTGGATGAACAAATAATGGCACATGAGAGATCATGTCATGATATGCAAATTCATCACGTTCAGTGACCATGATCAAGCCATCATTTAGTAACATTTTACCGTGACCTTTGGTTTCAACAACATCGACAGTTTGAAACTCACTTTTGCCAGAGAAAAGTACTTTTTCTACTTTTAAACGAAGCCCTAAAAAGTCTTCAAATTTTTCTTCTACCCATAGATCAGAGTACATGGTTTTCTCCGTTGATATTTATTTTAACTGGTGCGGAAAATTCAGTAGAGGGTTTTAAATAATTACTAAATTTAACTTCATAACCGTTGGTTAATGTTTGTTGTATTTTACACGTAGCCTGATATTCAGCCGGAATAAATTTATTGACCTTATTTAGGTAATCAAATTCGTTATAGGTAAGAATATCGAATGATGCAGGGTCTAACACTGAGATTATCTGCGGACTGAGTGAAATTAGGTCAATGTTAGACTCAAAACTAACGTAACTGCTGGTTTCTTGAGGCGTAACATGAATCGTTAAATATTTATCATCTTTAATCGCATTTAACGAATATCCATAAGGGTCAAATACAAAGTCATCGATTGTAAAACCAGGGATCAGCTGGTCAAAGTTAAACAGCGTTCTTATTTGCTGTTTAGATAACCCTGTTGTAGAAAGTAGTTTTGAAGCTTTTTCACTAATTTGATAGGCCAAAAATTCGTAGGTCTTATCTTGTTGGTCAGCTTGAAAATCATTTTCATAATGGAAAATAAAATTATGGTGACCATCAAGGGCGCCAAAACGATAAGCTTGACCATCAATGTATTTAGCCAGAATTCTTAAATCATCGCCAAAACAACTAGGTTGGGCATGAGAAAAGTATTCGTTTTTACGCTGATATGTAACTTGTTTTAATATTGCTTTGTCATACTTTTGAATGAAGTATTCAATAGAATTGATAAGCTTAGTTTCACCACAGGTTAAGATTAAAAATCTGTCATCCCATACAAACAAGCTTGACTCAGATAACAGAAAGGCTTTGCAATATTTATTTTCAATAGAAGATAATATTTTTGCTTCACATTTATGTACTAACTCATGCCAATATTGGTTTGGAATATCGTTTAGTAGTGATAGTTTGTTACTATCTATTTGGATTTCGGCTTTTTTTTCAGCACCTTCAAAAAACAACGATAGAGTCTCCGCAAATTATTAGCTTATAGCTATTTAAGTTGGCGTATTCTACAAAAATTCTTATACATCACAATAAATGATCGAGTTTTTAGTAAAAAAAATTATAATGCCGGAATTCACAATTATAGAGTAATACCATTTAAACGATATGGTATGAAACGACATATTTTAAATTAGGCGTACTTATGGATCTAATAAAAGCAATTAACGTTGATCTTACTCCCGCAAATGTTGTGTTTGAGTGTTCACTAGAGCAAAGTGGTATTTTCAGAGATACGATTCATATTGTTGGTTTTGAATTTGATGGCACGGCTTGTTTCCGTAAGGGCACAAAAGATGGACCTAATGCCTTAAGAGAAGTATCCGATGGGATTGAATCGTATTCTCCTTATTTGGATGATGATATTGATGGGATTTCATTTGTTGATTTAGGTAATTTCAAACTGCTTAACTTAACAGAACAACCAGAGCTTGTTGATGCATCCTCAGAGTTTATTGAGTCATTATGGCAAAAGGGTACAGATGACTTTGTAGACTTGTTTTCAGATGTGAATTTACAGCAAGATAATGTAAAGGTACTTACTCTAGGCGGGGAACATTCTATTTCCTATGCACCTATTAAAACGTATTTAGACCAATATGATGACTTAACATTAATTCATTTAGATGCGCATGCGGATTTAAGAGATGGTTATCTAGGTTATCATTACTCCCACGCATCGATTATAAGACGGGTTGTTGATCACTTTGGTGCTGGTCATGAATTGATCCAATATGGTATACGCTCTGGGACTAAACAAGAATATGTTTGGATGGATGAAAACCAAACATTAATCAAAGATAGAACTTCATTTCTTAAAAAAATAGAAAGTATTCCAAGTGATAGACCAATCTATTTAACCTTAGATTTGGATTACTTTGACCCGAGTTACTTCCCGGGCACAGGCACACCTGAGCCAGGTGGTGAAGATTTTCACTCGTTCGTCAGTTTGTGTAAGATTTTAACGAATAAAAACTTTGTCGGTTGTGATGTAGTTGAATTGGCGCCCAATATTGATGCATCGGGTAATAGTGATGTATTTGCCGCTAAAGTCGTACGTGAACTTATTTTATGTTTAAACAATTCTGGTACATCAAATCATGCCTAACAAAAATACCGAAACATCAAATTGGAACTTTGAAGACTCTGAAAAGTTATACGGTGTTAGCCGTTGGAGTAAGGGGTATTTTTCTATCGGCGCTAATGGAGATTTATTAGCGACGCCTGATCATCATCAACCTAGTCTCACCATAAATATTCAAGAGATTGTTGAAGAAATGAATGAAACGGGTATTCAGTTTCCTGCGGTTATTCGTTTCCACGACATTCTCCGTTCACAGGTAGAGTCACTAAATCTTACTTTCCGAAATGTTATAAATGATGCCGACTACCAAGGGCAGTACTTTGGGGTATTCCCAATCAAAGTTAATCAAATGCGTGAAGTGGTAGAAGAGGTGGTTAGTGCGGGTAAACAGTTCAATTACGGTTTAGAAGCCGGCTCAAAACCAGAGTTAATGGCTGCACTTGCTTACAACACAAACAAGGAGTCTTTAACCATTCTAAATGGTTATAAAGATGAAGAGTATTTTAAGTTAGCTTTGTTGGGGCAACAGATTGGCCGTAAAATCATTATTGTAATTGAAAAATTTAATGAATTAAAAACCTTGGTGCGGATAGCGAAAGAGATGGGGGTTATGCCTATCGTAGGTTTACGCAGTAAGTTAATGGTGAAAGGCAGAGGAAAGTGGAAAAACTCAAGTGGCGAACGTGCTAAATTTGGTTTGAGTTATGTTGAAATGTTAAATGCGGTTGATTATTTAACAGAGCAGGGATTTGCTGATAGCGTCAAATTGTTGCATTTTCATATTGGAAGCCAATTAACTGATATTCGCTCTGTTAAAGACGCAATACAAGAAGCCTCCATGGTTTATATGAACTTAGCTAAATATGGTGTGCCATTATCTTATATTGACGTTGGTGGTGGATTAGCCGTTGATTATGATGGGAGTCAATCTACACATAACTCGTCATGTAATTATTCTACCGAAGAATACATTGTTGATATTGTTTATGGCATCAAACAAACGTGTGACTTGTATGATATTCCACACCCTAATATCGTCAGTGAAAGTGGCAGGGCGATCACAGCTCACCATTCTTGTGTTATTGCAAAAGTGATTGGCGAAATCAAACCCAACAGTACCAAGTTTGATACCAGTATTGAGCAAGATGAGCATATTTTAATCAGTAATTTGCGCGATATTACCCAAGAACTTAATTGCGAAAATTACCAAGAGATGTATAACGATTTAGTCTCTGTAAAAGCACAAACGGTCAGTGCTTTTAGTTTAGGCGTTCTTAGCTTAAAAGACATGGCTAAAATGGAGTCGTTATATTGGCAAACTCTGGAAAAGATCAATCAACATTTAATTGGCGAGGAATTTATTCCAGAACAGTTAATGGAGATACCCGCGTTATTATCGTCACAGTACTTAGTGAATTTCTCTGTGTTTCAATCAACCATAGATTCCTGGGCCATTAAACAAGTATTACCGATTGTGCCAATCAACCGTTTGTCAGAAAAACCTACCAAGATAGCAAGTTTAGTGGATATAACTTGTGATAGTGATGGCAAGATAGATCAGTTTATTGAATCTAATGGCTCGACAAATACATTGCCTCTACATCAACTAAACACAGGTGAAGATTATCATGTTGGCATATTTTTAACGGGCGCTTATCAAGACGTTATGGGCGACATGCATAACTTATTTGGCCGGTTAAATGAAGTACATATATATAGTTATGACGACGACCCTAAAGACTATTACATTGAAGAAGTCGTACATGGTTCAAATATGGGTGATGTTCTGTCCACTATGCAATATAGCTCTGAAATTCTAGCTAATAATATAAAAAAAGAGATTGATGTAAAAGTATCGCAAGGGTTAATCAAACCAAGGATGGGTGTTCAACTTACCGATTTTTATGAAGGTTGTTTAAGTAATTACACATATTTAGCAGACGATAAACACTAATCAAAATAGTAAAGTTAAATAATAGATATAAAAAAGGTGATTTCATTTCTGAAATCACCTTTTTTATTTATGTCTCGTAGCCCTAGCTCCTAACACGAAGCTCGCTACTCGAATCTCAATACTTATAGACTAAAGTTCAAAGTCGTCAAACGCACTAGCATCAACATCAGAATCAATTTGTCCAACTAAGTAAGAGCTAATTTCTGATTCTTGTGGTGCTACTTGAACGTTGTCAGATTCTAAATACTTATTCATCCAAGGAAGAGGATTGCTCTTAATGTCATACATGGCTGGAATGCCTATGGCTGACAAACGGTGATTAGCAATATACTCAACGTACTGGCATAATATTTCTTCATTTAGACCAATCATAGAACCGTCTTTGAACAAGTATTTTGCCCATTCTTTTTCTTGGTCAACAGCATTAACAAAGATTTGTTTCGCTTCTTGGAAGCACTCAATGCTGATCTCTTGCATTTCAGGATCATCTTGCCCATCTGCCCACAAGTTTATTATGTGTTGAGTTGAGGTTAAATGTAAGTTCTCATCACGAGCTATCAAACGAATGATCTTAGAATTACCTTCCATGATTTCACGTTCAGCAAATGCAAAGGTACAAGCAAAACTGACGTAAAAACGAATCGCTTCTAATGCGTTAATTGAGTTTACCGCTAAATAAAGTTTCTTTTTAAGCTCTCTAAGTGTGATGTTGTAAGTAACACCATCAACCACATGTTCACCAAGGCCTTGTGTTTGATATAACTGAGTACAGAAAATTAAGTCATCGTAGTATTTAGAAATGTCAGAAGCACGTTTTAATATCTCTTCGTTTCTAACGATGTCATCAAATACTTCACTTGGGTCAGTAAATAAGTTTCTTAATATATGGGTATATGAACGAGAGTGAATCGTTTCACTGAAAGACCATGTTTCAATCCACGTTTCTAGTTCAGGCAATGACGTAATTGGCAATAACGCAACGTTAGGGCTTCGGCCTTGAATTGAATCTAATAACGTTTGGTACTTTAAGTTTGAAATAAAAATATGTTTTTCGCTGTCTGTCATTGACTGAAAATCAGCACGGTCTTTACTAACATCAATTTCTTCTGGACGCCAAAAGAATGAAAGTTGTTTTTCTATTAACTTTTCAAAAATGCTGTGACGTTGTTGATCGTATCGAGCTACATTTACTGGTTGACCAAAAAACATAGGTTCTTTTAACGCATCGACGATAGTTTGATTAAACGTGGTGTATTTCATATTTTTTTATTCTCTAATTCTTTAGTTATCCACGGTAATGATACCGTGGATACATATTCCCTGACTAAATTTTACAAGCGCCGCCTTCACAATCGTCATCTTCTTCGATAACAACTGTGGTTGGATTAGCAGCCGTAGCCTCTGATTTACCACCAGTACTGATACCAGCTTGGTCTCGTGTATTATGGTAATACAAAGTTTTTAAACCGTATTTATAGGCTGTTAACAAGTCTTTTAACAGCTGTTGCATAGGCACTCTGTTCTCAGGGTATTTTGTTGGGTCATAGTTAGTATTCGCCGAAATCGTTTGGTCGATAAACTTCTGCATAATACCGCACAACTGTAAGTAACCTTCGTTACTAGTAATATCCCACAATAATTCATATTGATTACGTAAACGGCCAAGTTCAGGAACTACTTGTTTTAATACGCCATCTTTACTTGATTTAACCGAAATCAATCCACGTGGTGGCTCGACACCATTTGTCGCATTCGATATCTGAGATGACGTCTCAGAAGGCATTAATGCTGACAATGTAGAGTTACGTAATCCATGTTTAACAATGTCAGTACGTAATGTTTCCCAATCTAAATGTAAAGGTTCATCACAATAACCATCAACAGACTTCTTATAAGTGTCAATTGGTAATAAACCTTGAGCGTAAGTTGTCTCGTTAAATTTAGGGCAAGCACCACGCTCTTGCGCTAAGTCGTTTGATGCTTTTAATAAGTAAAATTGAATCGCTTCAAAGGTACGGTGAATTAAGTTGTTGCCACTACCGTCTGAGTATTTAGCACCATTTTTTGCAAGATAATAAGCAAAGTTAATAACACCAACACCTAATGTTCTGCGTCCCATTGTTGCGTTGAACGCAGCGGGAACCGGATAATCTTGGTAATCTAATAAGTTATCTAAGGCTCTTACCGCTAATTGTGCTAACTCTTCAAGTTCATCCAAAGATTCTATCGCACCTAAATTGAAGGCAGATAATGTACAAAGAGCAATTTCACCTTCTTCGTCATTTACATTCTGTAAAGGCTTAGTTGGTAGAGCAATCTCTAAACATAAGTTACTTTGGCGTACTGGGGCAAACTCAGGATTAAATGGACTGTGTGTATTACAGTGATCAACATTTTGTAAGTAAATACGACCTGTACTTGCACGTTCGTTTAAGAATAAAGTAAATAATTCAACGGCTTTAATACGTTTCTTACGAATACTTTCATCTTGTTCGTATTTTACGTATAGCTCTTCAAATAGGTCTTGGTCAGCAAAATAAGCATCGTACAAACCTGGTACGTCAGAAGGGCTGAATAAAGTAATGTATTCGTCTTTAATTAAGCGTTGGTACATAGTTCGGTTGAACTGCACACCATAATCTAAATGACGAACGCGGTTTTCTTCAACACCACGGTTATTTTTTAGAACAAGTAATGATTCTACTTCTAAATGCCATAAAGGGTAAAAGAGTGTAGCAGCACCACCACGAACACCACCTTGAGAACAGCTTTTAACAGCCGTTTGGAAATGTTTGTAAAAAGGAATACAACCTGTATGGAATGCTTCACCGTTACGGATTGCACTACCTAGAGCACGAATTCTACCGGCATTAATACCGATACCTGCACGTTGGCTTACGTATTTTACTATGGCAGAAGTTGTCGCATTAATTGAATCTAAGTTATCGCCAGCTTCTATTAATACACAAGAACTAAATTGACGAGTAGGAGTACGGACGCCCGCCATAATAGGAGTTGGTAACGATATTTTGAATTTAGACGTCGCATCATAAAAACGCTGAATGTAATCTAAGCGTGTTTCTTTTGGGTATTTGGCGAATAAACAAGCCGCAACTAACACATATAAAAATTGAGCACTTTCATATATTTTACCGGTTACGCGGTTTTGTACTAAATACTTACCTTCTAGTTGCTTAACAGCGGCATAACTAAAGTCTAAATCTCGTGAGTGGACAATAAATTTATCTATTTCATCAAATTCAGCTTCAGTGAAGTCTTCTAACAAATGTTCATCGTAACGTTTGTCTGCGACCATTGCTTTTACGTGATTGTACAAACGTGGTGGCTCAAATTGGCCATACGCTTTTTTACGTAAATGGAATACAGCTAAACGCGCTGATAAATATTGGTAATCTGGCGTTTGTTCAGAGATCAGATCCGCCGCAGCTTTTATGATCGTTTCGTGAATATCTTCAGTTTTGATACCATCATAGAACTGAATATGAGATTTGATTTCAACCTCAGATACAGAAACGTTATCTAAACCCTTGGCTGCCCAAGTGATAACGCGATGGATTTTATCTAGATCAAGAGGTTCTTTAACTCCATCTCTTTTACTAACAGATAGGTTCTGATTCATCTGGCCAGTTTATCCTTTATTTTTATTATTTGCGCACGACTTTAATATCGTTTTTTGTTGACAACTATATGTAGGGGTGTTTTTGATTAAAAACACATCATGTAGTGCCTAACTTGTTTGTTAGGCACAAGATAGAGTGTATGAGGTGTGAATGCAAGCTCAAATTTCGCTTCAATATTGAGCATTAATTGGTATTGTAAGTAGCTCCTAACGCTACACAATAAAGTGTAAATACGAGCTAAAAAAATCTACATTTTATTGAAAAAAAGTCCATTTTATAAATTATTTTTTTCTCACGTACTGAATTAAAAAGTGAGCAGTCAAGTAAAAAACAATGGAAATCTTATATTAAAATCTTATTGATCTAACTTTTCAAAATATAAAATGTAATTTACATCGATGTTAGGTTTTAAGGTGAACTGTTCATTTAATGGATTGTAATGTAATCCAATTGCATCCCTGATTTTTAAACCGTAACGTTCGGCCCACTGAATAAGTTGTGCCGGTTTTATGAACTTTTCAAATTCATGTGTGCCTTTGGGTACTAACTTCAATACTTTTTCAGCACCAACGATGGCTAATAAGTAACTTATAGCGGTTTTATTTAAGGTTGAGAAAAAGACACGCCCCCCTGGTTTACATGCATTTGCGGCGGCACAAATGATTGATTCTGGGTCTGGAACGTGTTCCAACATTTCCATGCAAGTAACAATATCAAACTGTTGATAATGTTGTTGGCTAAAGTCTTCTGCGTTGATGTTTTGATATCTTACGTTTGTCACTCCAGCTTCTAATGCATGAAGTTTGGCAACATCTAAAGAATCTTGTGCTAAATCGATACCGACAACATTAGCAGACAATTTAGCTAAACTTTCAGCCAAAATACCACCGCCACAACCAATATCTAGCAATTCTTTATGGGCTACTGAGCCTGCCATTTGTTGAATATAAGACACTCTTACAGGGTTTAATTTATGTAATGGTTTGAAGCTACCTTCCATATCCCACCATGAAGCCGCAATGGAATTAAATTTGTCAATTTCGTTGGAATCGACATTGGTGTTTTCACTCAGATCAGAACTCATAAATTTTGTGCCACTTATATAAGGTAATTAATGTGATTATATGAGTCATAAAAAAATAAAGATAGATGAAATAAAAGTGATTGTTCAATTAAAACGCAAATACAGTGGTCACAAAGGGCGAATAAACAATTTTTAATCATTTTGCATAGGGTAGCCAATAAAGACGCTGAAATTGCACTAGCGTGACGATACGAATGTGTTACAATCGCGAGCAAGATCCATACTAATAAAAACTTACTTTAAGTAGTTGCAGGGAATAGTGCGTTTATGACAGATCATACTGATAATATTAGTCCTATTAATATTGAAGAAGAATTAAAAACCAGTTACCTAGATTATGCCATGAGTGTAATCGTTGGCCGTGCGTTACCAGACGTACGAGATGGATTAAAACCAGTTCATCGTCGCGTATTATTTGCGATGAACGAATTAAAAAATGACTGGAACAAACCTTATAAGAAATCTGCACGTGTAGTTGGTGACGTTATTGGTAAATATCACCCACATGGCGATAGTGCGGTATACGATACCATTGTACGTATGGCACAGCCTTTTTCATTACGTTATACATTAGTAGATGGTCAAGGTAACTTCGGTTCAGTTGACGGTGATTCTGCAGCAGCCATGCGTTATACCGAAATTCGTATGGAAAAGTTAGCTCATGAATTGTTAGCTGATTTAGAAAAAGAAACGGTAGATTTTGTTCCAAACTACGATGGTCAAGAACACATTCCAGTTGTTTTACCAACAAAAGTGCCTAACTTATTAGTTAATGGTTCTTCTGGTATCGCTGTTGGTATGGCGACAAACATTCCGCCACATTCATTACGCGAAGTTATTGACGGCACACTTGCTTTGTCACATAACGAAGATATTACTGTTGAAGAGTTGATGGAGCATATACCTGGTCCTGATTTTCCAACAGGCGCGATCATCAATGGCCGTAAAGGTATTATAGATGCTTATAATACCGGTCGCGGTAAAGTATATATCCGTGCACAAGCCACTATCGAAACTGATGAAGCGAATGGTAAAGACACCATTATTGTTACTGAAATTCCTTATCAAGTTAACAAAGCAAGATTGATCGAGAAAATTGCTGAGTTAGTTAAAGATAAAAAAGTAGAAGGCATTACGGCATTACGTGACGAGTCTGATAAAGACGGTATGCGTATTGTTATAGAAATCAAACGTGGTGAACCGTCAGAAGTTATTTTAAACCAATTATATTCATTGACTCAGTTACAGACTGTGTTTGGTATGAATATGGTTGCATTAACACATGGTCAGCCAAAAATTCACACGTTAAAAGAAATGCTTGAAGCATTTTTATCTCACCGTCGTGAAGTTGTTACCCGTCGTACGGTATTTGATCTCCGTAAAGCGCGTGACCGTGCCCATATATTAGAAGCATTAGCAATTGCGTTGGTGAACATAGATCCAATCATTGCATTAATCAAAGATTCTCCAACACCAGCTGAAGCAAAAGTTAAGTTAGTTGCGCAAGGTTGGCCTTTAGGGAATGTTGCAGCCATGCTTGAAAAAGCAGGGGAAGACTCAGCACGTCCAGAGTGGTTAGAGCCCGAGTTTGGTATTCGTGATGGTGTCTATTATATGACTGAGCAACAAGCTCAAGCCATCTTAGAGTTGCGTTTACACAGATTAACAGGTCTAGAACATGAGAAAATACTTGCTGAATACGGTGAGATCTTAGAGCTAATTGCTGAACTGTTATACATTTTAGGTAGCCCAGAACGATTAATGGAAGTTATTCGTGAAGAGTTAGCCGTGATACGTGAAACATATGGTGATGAACGTTGTACTGAAATACGCGATGCATCACACGATATAAACCTTGAAGATCTTATTAATGAAGAAGATGTTGTGGTAACACTTTCTCACGAAGGTTACTGTAAATATCAACCGTTAACTGATTACCAAGCACAACGTCGTGGTGGTCGTGGTAAATCTGCGACTAAGATGAAAGATGAAGATTTCATTGAAAAACTCTTAGTGGCCAACACCCATGACACTATTCTATGTTTCTCTGATAAAGGTCGTATGTATTGGTTGAAAGTATACCAATTACCTTTAGCCAGCAGACAGTCTCGTGGTCGTCCAATCATCAATTTATTGCCTTTAGATGCTGATGAGAAGATCACTACTATTTTACCTGTACAAGAATATGAAGCTGATAAGTTTGTATTTATGGCAACAGCCAACGGTACGGTTAAGAAAACAGCGTTAACAGAATATTCTCGTCCACGAGCTAACGGTATTATTGCCGTAGGTCTTAACGACGGTGATAAACTGATTGGTGCATCTATTACCAATGGTGAGAATGAAATCATGTTGTTCTCACAAAACGGTAAAGTGGTTCGATTCCATGAAAGCCAAGTTCGTTCTATGGGACGTACTGCAACGGGTGTTCGTGGTATCAAATTAACTGAAGACGCTAAAGTAGTATCGTTAATTGTTCCAGACGCTGAAGGTAATATCTTAACCGTTACTGAAAATGGCTTTGGTAAACGTACTCCTCAAGCGGATTACCCAGCTAAGAGCCGTGCAACACAGGGTGTTGTATCAATTAAAGTTAGTGAAAGAAATGGATTGGTTGTTGGTGCAACACAAGTTGCAGATAATCATGAAATTATGATCATTAGTGATAAAGGTACCTTAGTTCGTACTAAAGTTGATGAAGTTTCAGTTGTTGGTCGAAATACACAAGGTGTACGTTTGATCAGAACAATTGAAGGTGAAAACGTTGTCGCTCTAGCACGTATTGAAGAGATTGAAGAAGACGAAACATTATTATTGGATGAAGATGGTAATGTTATTGAACCTGAAGTTGTTGCTGGTGATGTAGAAGGTGAAGAGGTTGTTACACCTTCAGAAACTGACTCTATAGAACTAGAAGACGACACTAACAATGAAAGCGATGAAAGTTAATTAAACGCTTAACATGATAAAGAGGCTCTACGGAGCCTTTTTTTGTGCCTGTTTATTAACCACTTCAAGATGGAATAACAATCAAATTTAATCTTTACTAAAATTAATGACAAAGTTGCATAAATATCAATTGAGTGAATATATGTTACGGGTTAGAGTAAATATTCAATTTGAAATAAATCATAATAATATTTTTCAAATCTCCACAACAAATAGCACCAATAAATGAGAACAAGATGACGGTATATAACTTTTGCGCAGGTCCTGCCAAACTTCCTGATGAAGTAATGATCAAAGCTCAATCTGAATTTAGAGATTGGAATAATACAGGTTGTTCTGTGATGGAATTAAGTCACAGAAGCAAGGTTTATATCGAAGTCTATGATCAAGCAATTCAGTCACTGAAAACATTATTGAACATTGGTGATGATTACACAGTGTTATTCATGCATGGTGGTGGTCGAGGTCAATTTTCAGCAGTTCCGCTTAATCTCTTAACAGAGAAGAAACAAGCCCATTATGGTGTGACCGGTTCATGGTCTAAATCAGCGGTAACTGAAGCTGAAAAATTTGGGGCCATCACGGCTCGTGATTATGTAAATGTTGATACGAAAGGTCAAAAAAGTGTATTAGGTTTTGATCAATGGAAGGTAAATAACACTGTCGATTTTTTACATTACTGTCCTAATGAAACCGTTGATGGCATCGAAATATTCGAATCGCCTAAATTTGAAATACCTGTGGTTGCCGATATGTCATCGACGATCTTATCTCGCCAAATTGAACTTAATGATTACGACTTAATATACGCCGGTGCGCAAAAAAACATAGGTCCATCAGGGTTAAGTATTGTTGTTGTTAAAAAAGAACTATTAGCTCGCAGTAACGACTCAATTCCATCGGTATTAAACTACAAACTGACGGCAGAAAACGACAGTATGTTTAATACACCACCAACGTACGCTATTTATTTAGCTAAATTGGTATTTGATTGGTTATTAGAACGTGGCGGTGTAGCAGCACAAGAAGTATTAAATATAGAAAAAGCGAAATGTTTATACCAAGCCATTGATGCTTCAGATTTTTATTCAAATAATATTTCACAAAATAATCGTTCGCGTATGAATGTACCATTTTTCTTAGCCAACGATTCTTTGGATAAGTTATTTTTAGAGCAAGCTGAGAATAATGGATTGTTAGCGTTAAAAGGGCACCGAATTGTCGGTGGCATGCGTGCCAGTCTTTATAATGCAATGCCAATTGAAGGCGTTAAAACACTAGTTGAATTTATGCAGGAGTTCGAACGTACCCATGCTTAATAATAAAGAAATGGCTAATACAAATAAACACGATTCATTAACGCTCGACCATATTACCGCTTTCAGTGGTGATGTTACGGTACCTGGTTCAAAAAGCCTTTCTAATAGAGCACTTTTACTTGCTGCCCTGTGTGATTCAAAAACCACGATTCGTAATTTGTTAGACAGCGATGATATTCGCCACATGTTAAATGCGTTAACTGCGTTGGGGATCCAAACAGAATTAAATGATGATAAAACAGAATGTGTGGTGTCTGGTAATGGCGGTAAGTTTACGACGCCAAGCAGTGCTTTATTTTTAGGTAACGCAGGAACCGCAATGCGACCTCTGGCTGCGGTACTGGCATTTTCTGGCGTTTCAGTGGAATTAACCGGTGAACCGAGAATGTTCGAACGTCCAATTGGCCATTTGGTCGACGCGTTATTGCCATTAGGAGCAAACATTGAGTATTTAGGCGATACTGATTTCCCACCTTTAAAATTAACACCATTTGAACAGGTTGATTGTTCAGAAGTAAATATTGAAGGCAGTGTATCAAGTCAATTTTTATCTGCTTTGTTGATGGCAGCTCCTTTATTAGGAAGAACGATCACCATAAATATGATAGGTGAACTGGTTTCTAAACCTTACATAGATTTAACGTTAAACATCATCAAACAGTTTGGCGTAAACATTACCAACAATAACTATCAATCATTTGTTATTGAAGCGGGTCAACGTTATGTTTCGCCTGGTGATTTTATGGTAGAAGGGGATGCATCTTCTGCATCATACTTCTTAGCGGCAGGTGCACTTAGTGGCGGTCCGGTTAATGTCTATGGTGTTGGTAAACATAGTGTTCAAGGTGATATTCAATTTGCTGATGTATTAGCCAAAATGGGGGCAACGATTAATTATTATGACGATCATATCTCCGTTAGTTCTAACGGACAGCTAAATGCAGTTGATATGGATATGAATCATATTCCCGATGCTGCAATGACGATTGCAACCACGGCATTATTTGCCAAAGGTACTACAGCAATAAGAAATATTTATAATTGGCGAGTAAAAGAAACCGATAGACTTCATGCTATGGCTACCGAACTTAAAAAAGTTGGCGCGACAGTAGAAGAAGGGCATGATTATATTATTGTAACGCCTAATAAAATTAATCACGCAGCGATAGATACTTATGACGATCATCGTATTGCTATGTGTTTCTCTTTATTAGCCTTCGATAAACAAAGCGTAACCATTAATGACCCTAAAGTAACGAGTAAAACCTTCCCGGATTATTTCACACGATTCAATTCGTTAGTAAAATAATTAGTAAATAAATACCCAATATTAAATCATATTTATGCAAAAGCCTTAACTTAGGCTTTTGCAAGAGATTTAAATTCGTTCTAAATCAATTTCCTTTTATTTTAATTCGAGTATAATCCCGCCCGCAAATTCACCGTATGGAGTATTTATGGAGCAAACAATTCCGGTTATCACTATCGATGGCCCTAGTGGAGCAGGTAAAGGCACAGTATGTCGTTTATTGGCTCAAAAGTTAGGCTGGGAGATCTTAGACAGTGGTGCAATCTACCGAGTATTAGCATTAGCTTCCATCCATCATCAAATTGAACCATCAGACGAAGATAGCCTAATTCCTTTGGCTGCACATTTAGATGTTCAATTCTTATCAACCGAAACCAGCTCTAAAATTATTTTAGAGGGTGAAGAAGTTACTCAATCTATACGCAATGAAGAAGTTGGCGGTATTGCCTCTCAAATTGCGGCTTTGCCACGTGTTCGCGAGGCATTATTACGCCGTCAACGTGCCTTCCGACAGTTACCTGGTTTAATTGCTGACGGTCGAGACATGGGAACGGTTGTATTCCCAGACGCAGAAATCAAAGTATTTCTTACGGCAAGTGCCGAAGAGAGAGCGAATAGACGTTATTTAGAGTTGAAACAAAAGGGGCACGATGTTAAAATCGGCGACCTTTTGACCGAGATACAAGCTCGAGACGATAGAGATACCAACCGATCAGTAGCACCTATGGTGCCTGCAGAGGATGCAATCGAAGTTGACTCAACGAGTATTTCAGCTCAAGAAGTGTTTGAACAACTTATTGAAGTTGTTGAAGCT
Organism: Psychrosphaera aquimarina; assembly: GCF_032461525.1. Classification (NCBI taxonomy): domain Bacteria; kingdom Pseudomonadati; phylum Pseudomonadota; class Gammaproteobacteria; order Alteromonadales; family Pseudoalteromonadaceae; genus Psychrosphaera; species Psychrosphaera aquimarina. The sequence continues at coordinate 256,518 of NZ_JAWCUA010000001.1, forward strand.
AAATTTGGTAAGTAGTTAGGTAACCTTTTATTTTGAAAGGTTTTTAACATAATTAACAGCCTTGTTAGCATGGATGTAACAAGTTAAAAATCAACCCATAGTCGCTGGAACGCCTCTTTGGAATTAATGAAGATAAATCATGACAGAAAATTTTGCAGCATTATTTGAAGAAAGCCTACAGGTTATAGAAACTCGTCCAGGTTCAATTGTTAAAGGTACAATCGTATCAATCGATCGTGACTTAGTATTAGTAGACGCTGGTCTTAAATCTGAATCTGCTATTCCTGCAGCTCAGTTTAAAAACCACGCAGGCGAACTAGAGGTTGCAGTGGGTGACGTTGTTGACGTTGCACTAGAATCAATCGAAGACGGTTTCGGCGAAACTATCTTATCTCGCGAAAAAGCAAAACGTTACGAGTCTTGGGTACGCCTTGAAAAAGCTTGTGAAGAACAAGAAATCGTTAAAGGTGTTATCTCTGGTAAAGTTAAAGGTGGTTTCACTGTTGAAGTTGAAGGTATCAGAGCTTTCTTACCAGGTTCTCTAGTAGATGTACGTCCTATTCGTGACACATCTCACCTAGAAGGCAAAGAATTAGAATTTAAAGTTATCAAGCTTGACCAAAAACGCAACAACGTTGTTGTTTCACGTCGCGCAGTTATCGAAACTGAAAACTCTGCAGAACGTGAAGAACTTCTTGCTAACCTTGAAGAAGGTTCAGAAGTTAAAGGTATCGTTAAGAACCTTACAGATTACGGTGCGTTCGTTGATCTTGGTGGCTTAGACGGTTTATTACACATCACTGACATGGCTTGGAAACGCGTTAAGCACCCAAGTGAAATCGTTGCAGTTGGTGACGAAATAGACGTTAAAGTACTTAAATTTGATAAAGAAAAGAACCGTGTATCTCTAGGTCTTAAGCAATTAGGTTCAGATCCTTGGGGCGACATCGCTGGTCGTTACCCAGAGTCTTCACGTCTTAAAGGTCGTGTTACTAACCTTACAGACTACGGTTGTTTTGTTGAAATCGAAGACGGTATCGAAGGTCTTGTTCACGTTTCAGAAATGGACTGGACAAACAAGAATATCCATCCTTCAAAAGTTGTTAACTTAGGTGACGAAGTTGAAGTTATGGTTCTTGAAATTGACGAAGAGCGTCGTCGTATTTCTCTAGGTCTTAAGCAATGTAAAGACAATCCTTGGGAAGTATTCGCTAAGACTCACAACAAAGGTGATCGTGTTTCTGGTAGCATCAAGTCTATCACTGACTTCGGTATCTTTATTGGTCTTGATGGCGGTATTGACGGTCTTGTTCACTTATCTGACATTTCTTGGAATGTTTCTGGTGAAGACGCTGTACGTGAATTCAAGAAAGGCGATGAAATCGAAGCTGTTGTTTTACAAGTTGACCCAGAGCGTGAGCGTATCTCTCTAGGTGTTAAACAAATGGATTCTGACCCGTTCAGTGAATACTTAGAAAACAACAAAAAAGGTACTGTAGTTAAAGGTCAAATTAAAGACGTTGACGCTAAAGGTGCTACTGTTGTTCTAGGTACAGAAGTTGAAGGTTACATCCGTGTATCTGAAATTTCAGCAGAACGCGTTGAAGACGCTTCTACAGTATTAAAAGCTGGTGAAGAAGTTGAAGCTAAGTTTGTTGGTGTTGATCGTAAGAACCGTGTAATTAGCTTATCTATTAAAGCTATCTTCGCGGCTGAAGAGAAACAAGCATTAGACAACTTGCAAAGTCAAACTCCTGAGTTTGAAAACGCAATGGCTGCAGCATTCAAAAATGCACAAAAAGACTAATAATTAATTATTAGCAAAAAAGGGAGCTTAGGCTCCCTTTTTTATTAGTTAAAATCTATCGTAACTGAAACTCACTACCACTTTCTGCAAAATATACTCAACACTTAACTTCCAAATTAACATTACTCATTAGAAATATTGAAATTGGCATAATTCATTATGGATTACGAAAAAATGAATCAGTAGCTTGTTCACTGCATATTGAGAGAACTATAAAGATAAAATTAAAGAGGAAGCGAACAGGACTGGAAATTATAATTAGCTTACTTATGCGTGAGAATCAAAACTTAACTCGTTACACCTACATCAGTTTAACCTTAAATGTTAAGTAAATAGGATGAGTGTCACCGCTTCTGATTAATTACAAAACAGGGTATACCAGATGACAAGAGGATTGAGCTTGTCACTCATTAAATAAGGTAGTTTATCTATTTAACATCATTAGCTTAACTTAAGCTTACTCATGGTGAACTTTAACCATATTAAGAACAAGACTGATGCCGTTGATAAGCCGATAACCGTACCAACCCAAAAACCTTGGGGTCCCATCGCTGGCACTATGTGGTCAGTTCTTCCTAACAAATATCCTAAGGTAAAGCCAATTGGCCAGTAGGAAATAAAAGTAATATAAAATAAAGGTTTAGTAATCTTTAAGCCTTTAAATACGCCTGCGGCCATAACTTGAATTGCATCGGGTAGTTGGTATATAGCAGTGATGACTAATATGCTGGCTGCCAGTGCAACGACTTCCGGTTTTGAGGTATAAATAAGGATGATCTGCTCACGGAAGAAAAAGGTGGTTAACATAACTAACGTACCAAAACTTACCGCCATGAAAAAACAGGTCTTGATGGAATATTTCAACTTGTCTAAATCACCAACACCTTTTAAATAACCAACTCGTATTGTTGCAGCCATCGCCAAGCTTAATGGGAACATGAAGACAACGGCACTATAACTAAATGCTACTTGATGACCAGCAACTGCGATTGAACCTAATGGGGCAATAAATAGGGCCATAAAAGCAAATAGACTGGATTCGAACAATAAAGACAGTGCAATAGGGGTACCTAATTTTGTTAACATTTTTATGCTTTCTGGATTCGGCTTCTCTGGGTGCTTAAATATTTGAAAAGGTTTTAAGTTTCGTGAAATATTAAAGTAGATTAACAAACTGATTAAACTTATCCATTGTACGATAGCCGTTGCAAGACCACAGCCTGCGCCACCTAACTCCGGCGCACCAAACTTACCAAATACAAATATATAATTAAGTGGAATATTCGCCAGAAGTGCTATGACACTGACGATTAATGCTGGTTTTGTCACTCCAATGCCTTCGCAAAAACCACGTAACGCAAAAAATAAACAGGTGGGTAATATGCCCCAAACCACATAATTTAAGTAACCAATAGACTTATCATGCAATTCGGTTTCTAAGTCTAAGTTTTCTAACGGTATATGAACAAACTGGAATAAACAAACAATAACAAGTGTGATAGCAGCAGCGATATAAGCACCTTGGAATAGAGTTGATACCATTTGTGCCTGATTGTTATTGTTTTTACTGGAACCAAACAAATGAGCGATGACAGGCGTGATTGCAATTAATAAACCTTGCGCTGAAAATATAACAGGAGACCAAATACCGGTTGCGATAGAAACAGACGCCATGTCAACATGTCCTGCTCTACTTGCCATTACCGTGTCCGTAAAAAACATTAAACTTGCCGTTATTTGGGTCAGCAATAGTGGAATGGCTAACTTTAAAATGTGTTTTACTTCGGTGAAATCAAATACTTTCATGAATAACTTTATAAAATTCAAAAACTAAATACATTATGAAGTGAATGTTGATTTGAAACCAGTTTTGCGTAAATTAATTGGTAAAACATGCCCCAGATTATCCTTTATTGAACTTAGTAGCTGCTAGAAATCAATTAATAGTACATAAACTCTAAAAATACTGATTTATAGGTTTCTATATTCAGCCCTATATGGCAAAGTCGGGGCATAAGTTAGTTGAAATTCGTTTTTCGAATTATCAAGTTTATTACTTAAAGTTAGACGTCGTATTTATCAGTTTATAATAGGTGCTTTGGTTTTTAATTATGGCTAGAAAAAACACATCTGTATTGTTTGTATGTTTGGGTAATATCTGCCGTTCTCCTACTGCACATGCTGTATTTCGACAAAAATTAAAACAAACCAAGTTAAATGTGATCTTGGATAGTGCGGGTACCGCTGGGTATCACGTTGGTGCTACGCCTGATAAACGTTCAATTAAACATGGTTTGGCAAGGAATTATGATTTTTCTGATTTATTTGCCAGAGCCGTTAATAATGACGATTTTGAATTTTATGATCATATTTTGGCCATGGATAAAGCCAATTACCAAGACTTAATGGCTAAATGCCCAAGTATTTATCAACACAAAATAAACTTGTTTCTAGACTATGCAGAAAATTATCCAGATTACGATGAAGTGCCTGACCCTTATTATGGTGGTGATCAGGGCTTTGAAATCGTTCTGGATTTAATCGAAGATGCCAGTGATGGCTTAATTAACTATCTCTCAAAATAAAAGGGTGACGCAGTGAGTATTTGGACACCGGATGGTTGGAGAAATTTCCCTATCCAACAACAACCAACTTATAAAGATCAAACATTATTATCAAACGTTGAACAGCAATTGCAAAGCTTTCCGCCTCTAGTTTTTGCTGAAGAAACGAGAGAATTACATCGTCAATTAGGTGAAGTTGCTGAAGGTCGTGGGTTTGTTTTACAAGGTGGTGACTGCGCAGAGTCGTTTGCTGATTTTAACGCGGCAAATATCAGAGATACGTTTAAAGTTATGCTGCAAATGGCTGTAGTATTGACGTTTGGCGGTAAAGTACCAGTAACTAAAATTGCACGTGTTGCAGGACAATATGCAAAACCGCGTTCAGCTGATTTAGAAACGATTGATGGTGTTTCATTACCGAGTTATCGTGGCGATAACGTTAACAGCTTTGAATTCACACCAGAAGCTCGTGAACCCGATCCTAATCGTTTGATCACGGCTTATCATCATTCAGCATCTACATTAAATTTATTACGAGCTTTCGCTCAAGGTGGGTTAGCTGATTTACACCAAGTAAACCGCTGGAACATGAGTTTTGTCGCCTCTAACCCTAATCGTGAACGTTACCAACATTTAGCGGATAGAATTAAAGAAACGTTAGAGTTTATGGAAGTCATTGGTTTAACGTCAGAAACGACACCTAGTATTAAAGAAACTCAATTATTCACCTCACATGAAGCATTGTTATTAAATTATGAACAAGCCTTAACTCGTCGTGATCACTTATCTGGCAATTGGTATGATTGCTCTGCACATATGTTATGGATTGGTGAACGTACTCGTCAATTAGATCACGCACATATGGAATTCTTTAAAGGCATTCATAATCCTGTAGGTGTTAAAGTCGGACCTAGCATGGACCCAGATGATCTGATTCGTATGATAGATGCTATTAACCCGAATAATGAAGCGGGTCGTTTAACCTTAATTACTCGAATGGGGGCTGATGTATTAGCCGAAAAGTTACCAGCTCTAGTTCGTAAGGTTGAATCTGAAGGGCGTAAGGTGGTTTGGAGTTCAGATCCAATGCACGGTAATACGATTAAAGCGTCTAATGGTTATAAAACGCGGAACTTCGATTCTGTTTTACGTGAAATCCAGCAGTTCTTTGGTGTACATAAATCGGAAGGCAGTTGGGCCGGTGGCGTTCACTTTGAAATGACAGGGCAACATGTTACTGAGTGTACTGGTGGGGCTTATGGCTTAAGTGAGGCGGATTTGTCTCAACGTTATAAAACTCAATGTGATCCAAGATTAAATGCAGATCAAGTACAAGAACTTGCTTTCTTGATCACGGATGCATTAAAAGATGCTAAAAAGTCGTAACATTCAGTTTTAGTATTAATTTAATAAGAATTAAAAAGCCAACTATCAAATAGTTGGCTTTTTTTGTAAAGTTAACTAACAAATAGATGTATTGGAAAAAGCTGTGTCTGAAACCGTTACTTTAAATCAACCAAGTATTAAGAAAACGCATCGATTACCATTTATAGATTGGTTACGAGGGATCAGTATACTGTTGATGGTGATTTACCACTTCTGTTATGACTTAGATTTGTTTGGTTATATAGTTACCACCTTTGGTAAAGGTCCTTGGATACCATTTCGTTATGTCATAGTAATAGGCTTTTTAACTTTAGTTGGTGTAAGTTTAGTCATCGTCCATCAGCGACGTGTTAATTGGAAAAGCTTAAATAAACGAACGTTACAGTTATTTATCGCGTGTATATTTGTATCAGGCTCTGGCTACTTTATCGCAGCTAATAAAATAACAATATTTGGCATATTACAATTTATATTGGTTGCGAGTTGGTTGGCATTGCCTATCATCAATAAACCTAAGTTAGCGCTAATTGTTGGTATTGCCATTTTTATAATTGGCCATAGCGTAACGTTTCCAGTCTTTAATTCTATTTGGTTGCATTGGATTGGGATGGCTGAGACGAAAAGAGCCGCACTGGATTTTGTGCCTTTGTTTCCCTGGTTAGGTGCGGTATTCGTTGGCGTGTTTTTAGGTCATTGGTTTATGTCGGAGAAAGGGCGTAAATTAGGGGCTTTTACCTTCAATAATCACCCTAATGCTGTATTGAGAAAGATTAACCAAACTATTGAAAAAATGGGACAAAATAGCTTAGTAATCTATTTAGTACACCAACCAATCATGTTTGGTGTTTTTTATGCCATTGAATATCTACATTAAGTTATTAACTTTGGTTTTAATTCTGGAAAAACCAATTAATACTTATGTCTTTCTAGTCCCATTTCAGAAATAACTTTGGCTGAAATCTCTTCAACAGAGAAGTGAGTCGTATTTATATAAGGGATCTTATTCTTCTTATACATGCGTTCTACTTCTCTTAATTCCATTCTGCATTGGCGTATTGATGCGTATTTACTGTTTGCATAACGTTCGTGTCTGATTGCAGCTAATCGAGCAGGTTCGATAGTTAAGCCAAATATTTTCTTTTTATTTTGTTTTAAATCATTTGATAACTTCAAATCATCCATGTCATCTTCGATAAATGGGTAATTCGCGGCTTTAATACCGTATTGTAATGCAAGGTATAAGCTAGTTGGCGTTTTACCACTGCGTGAAACCCCAACTAAGATCACATCTGCATCATCGTAATGTTGTGTAGTTTGTCCATCATCATTAGCCAGAGCATAATTCATGGCGCCAATTCTGTGATCATAACTTTCTTCATGAATTGAATGAGTTCTATGTAACTTAGGGGTAGGTTCAATATTTAATACTTGGGTAATCTCTTTAGTAAACGGACTCAATACATCAAAACAAATACTATCTGTTTGCTTAATTAATCTCTTAAATGCTTTTTCAACAAATGTAAAAAACACAAAAGGGCGATTGCCTGTTGTTTTATAACGAATATTTATCTGATCACACAAGTGTAATGCTTGCGCTTCAGTTTCAATAAATGGGCTAGTTATGTGCTCAATTTCAATAGGGTATTGCGATAAGGTCGCATGTCCAATGACTTCAGCTGTAATTGCTGTTCCGTCTGATATATAAAAGGCTGTGTGGGACATTATTTTCTCTTGTAGTAATAAATTAACAAAATTAATTACATTTTACCCGACCAAAAACTCGGTGTAGAATGCAGTCTCTTTGTAAGTGACCTTGTAATAATACAAAATACAGAACACTAATTTTAACGCAACTAAAATCTTGGAGACAGCCTAGTGCAAAATCAACAAACGGCCCAACAATATGTGATTTGGTATCAGCAATTAGGAATGAACGATGTAAATCAAGTTGGTGGTAAAAATGCGTCGTTAGGCGAGATGATCAGCAATTTGGCTAATGCGGGAGTAAAAGTACCGGGTGGATTTGCAACAACGTCTTATGCTTTTAATGAATTTTTAGAGCAGAGTGGATTAGAAAAACGTATTCATGATGTGTTGGACACTCTAGATGTAGAAGATGTTAATGAGCTTGCAAAAATTGGTGAGCAAATCCGCAACTGGATAATCGAAACTCCGTTTACAGACAATATAGAGCAAGCTATATCCGAATCTTACACTCAGCTTGCTGGTGAATTAGGCGAACAAGCCTCTTTTGCTGTTCGTTCATCTGCTACTGCAGAAGATATGCCTGATGCATCATTTGCCGGTCAACAAGAAACGTTTTTAAATGTTAAAGGATTAGATGCAATTAAAGTGGCAGTGAAACACGTTTATGCATCGTTATTTAATGACCGAGCCATTTCATACCGTGTACATCAAGGTTATGACCATAAAGGTGTGGCTTTATCTGCGGGCGTACAACGTATGGTACGTTCAGATTTAGCATCTTCAGGTGTTTTATTCTCAATTGATACTGAATCTGGTTTTGAAGATGTTGTATTTGTCACTTCTGCTTATGGTTTAGGTGAAATGGTCGTTCAGGGCGCAGTTAATCCAGATGAGTTTTATGTGCATAAGCCAACTTTAACAGCAAATAGACCTGCCGTTGTACGTAAAACCATGGGAAGCAAAGCAATTCAAATGACCTACTCTGAAGACCAAGGTCATGGTAAACAAGTCAAAATTGAAGATGTTGATGTGGCTAAACGTAATCAGTTCTCATTAACCGAAGATGAGGTGATGGAACTGGCTAAACAAGCAGTGATCATCGAGAAACATTATGGTCGCCCAATGGACATTGAGTGGGCTAAAGATGGCTTAGATGGTCAGTTATATATAGTACAAGCAAGACCTGAAACAGTACGTAGCAATGAAGAAACGAATGTCATAGAAACATTCCAATTACAACAACGTGGTACCGTTATCTGTGAAGGTCGAGCTATTGGTCACAAAGTAGGTTCAGGTACGGCTAAAGTCTTAAATTCAATTGCTGAAATGGACAAAATTTTACCTGGCGATGTATTAGTGACTGACATGACGGATCCTGATTGGGAACCAATTATGAAACGAGCTTCAGCTATCGTTACCAATCGAGGCGGTCGTACATGTCATGCAGCTATTATAGCGCGTGAGTTAGGTATTCCAGCCGTTGTTGGTTGTGGTAATGCAACAGAGACATTAACAACAGGTGATCAATTAACGGTATCTTGTGCTGAAGGTGATACTGGCTTTATTTATAGTGAAATTTTGCCATTTGATGTAGTGACATCCAAAGTCGATGAGATGCCTGACTTACCAATTAAAGTCATGATGAATGTTGGTAACCCAGATAGAGCCTTTGATTTTGCACGTTTACCACACGCTGGTGTTGGTTTAGCGCGACTTGAATTTATTATTAATAGAATGATAGGTGTTCATCCAAAAGCATTAATAAATTATGAAAAACAAGATGCAGACCTTAAAGAAGAAATTGATGAGTTAATTGCAGGTTATGAGTCTCCGGTTGAATTTTATATTAATAAAATCAAAGAAGGTGTTGCTACTTTAGCTTCAGCCTTCTATCCAGAAAAAGTAATCGTAAGAATGTCTGATTTTAAATCTAATGAATATGCCAATTTGGTTGGTGGTGAGCAGTACGAACCAGAAGAAGAAAACCCAATGATTGGGTATCGTGGTGCCGCACGTTATATTTCTGATGACTTCAGAGAGTGTTTTGCATTGGAATGTGAGGCGTTAAAACGCGTACGTAACGACATGGGATTCACTAACGTAGAAGTGATGATCCCATTTGTTAGAACCGTAGGTGAAGCCAAAAAAGTCAGTGAATTGTTAACTGAGCATGGTTTAAAACGTGGTGACAATGGTTTACGTGTAATTATGATGTGCGAATTGCCATCTAATGCATTGTTAGCAGATCAATTTTTGGAGTACTTTGACGGCTTTTCAATTGGGTCGAATGACTTAACTCAGCTAACGCTTGGTTTGGATAGAGATTCTGGTTTAATAGCACACTTATTCGATGAACGTGATGAAGCCATTAAGATGTTACTTTCAATGGCAATCAAAACGTGTAAAGAAAAAGGTAAGTACGTTGGCATATGTGGTCAAGGTCCATCTGATCATGAAGATTTCGCCGAATGGCTAGTTGAACAAGGCATTGATTCTGTATCGTTAAACCCTGATACAGTACTTGAAACCTGGTTATATCTAGCGGAACAACAAAAAGTTAACTAACCTATTTGAGTTGTTAGTTAACGTTTTAGGAAGCACGGTGTGAGTGAATTACATCGTGTTTTTTTCGCTTAACTGATAATGAACTGAACATTGTGAAAGTAGGAAGGGAAAATGAAATTAATCCATATGACATTTTTTGTATTTTTTACCCGACTGACAAGGGCAGTTATCATTTCTTTTTAACTTTATTATTGGAGTTTCAAATAACAGGCCTGTGTCGTATTTCAGCTTATTATTATCATTAATAAACGTCGAACGTTCATGTATTTTATGATATTCATCATTTATCAATAAATGAGCAATAAACTCAACAGTATTATCTTTAAAATCTACCACATCCAAATGTACAAACTGACATGTGGAACAGGTTTCAATTAAGTCTTGTTCAGAAAAAGTGGTTAATAATCGGTCAGAACTTGTATTAATTAAATAGCTAGTGTTGCCAATAGCAAACGCTGAATAACGCGAACGCATTAATTGTTCAAAATCAGATGCCGATTTTTCTTCTTTTACTATAGGTTCACAACAATCAGAGTAGCTATCCCCAGACTTACAATAACACAGCATAATGACAAATTTTAATGATGAACAATGGCTTGATCATGAGTGTTTTTATTAAGTAAGTAAAGTGCGGTATTTACTGATTTTGCTTTTGCGTTTAATAGAGCATATTCACTTTGGTTAATTAAACCATCCCAGATCACTAACGCTGAACAATTTTCATTTCTTAGACCTTGATATGCAGTGAAAAGTATATCTGTACAATGTTTTTTATGAACGATCAGTACTTTATCTAAATTAATATTATGATGGGTTAAAATATCTTTTTTAGGTAAATGATCAGGCGCTATTAATAGGGTCCAACCACAACAATATTCATAACGTTTAATGATTTTAATTAATTCAAAGTGAGAATTTAAATCATCTTCAGAAGGGGTGTTTAAAAGTATGGTTTCTACTAAATGTTTAGACTCTGTATTAAATATATCCATCATTATTCCTGTATTTGTTAACAGTGGTTTTATGTACAGTAGTTTATCCAGTAGTAAAACACAACACTTTTTTTACAGCTTAATTAATATTAAAATTGCATATTTGCTATACTAAGAATATGTTTATATTAATAATTTAGGTTGGAGCACGTTTAACCAATGAGCAAATTTAATAAATGGATGTTCGTTTTGTTCATTTTATTCCCAATCTTGTTGTTCCTGTTTGGGATAGGAAACTCTTTTACTGACATCAGTAAACTTGCACTAAGTGAAGATGATATCAGCATAGACATCAGGCATAAGTTCTTCACAGATAAAACTAACCAATTATCCCTAAATGATGTTGTCGATAAATTAGATGACTTTGACGAATTACCATTAAACAAAGCAAAGGTGAGTTTTGGTGAAATAGGATTTTGGTATCAAATTGATATAAAAAATGTGTTAAATCATTCTAGAGAATTAATTGTATTCTTAGATAACTCTATGATTGATATTATTAATGTTCATCAATTAAAAGAGGGGGAATACAAGTTAGTAAGGTCTTTAGGTGACAGTAATCTAGACAATATAATTTTAGATATAGCACTTCCCAATTTTAATGTTGAATTAGAGGCCGGGCAACAAACTTCGTTTTTAATTTACACAACAACAACGGGTGCAGCTAATGTACCTATTTCTATATATGACAGTGAAAACTTTTATCGATATAAAGATGCCGTTTACCTTTTATGGGGGGCATTTATTGGTATTGTTGCTGTGATGTCAGTGTATAACTTAATTTTATTTATTGGCACTAGAGAAAAGTTGTATCTTCTTTATATCGGTTATATCGCTATATTTTTAATCGAACTGGCTACCGTTCATGGCTATGGTGTCTACATCATGTCACTGCCATTATTCGACTTTTTCTCCAAAAATATTATCTCCATTAACTACCTTTTAGGTTACTTTACTTTGATGTTTGCTTCTCATTATTTGAAGTTTAATGAAGAACCAGAGCGAAAGGTCACACGTTATGTCAACTATCTTAGTTATTCATACCTAGTACTCTCTGTGATATCAGTATTTGTTGTGGAATATATAGCTGCACAAATATTTTTCAGTTTACAGATATTACTCTATGGTTTAGCTGTAACTATGATGTATACAAGATTAAAAGAAGGGGTTAAATGGGCCAATTTTTATATTTTTTCTTGGCTTCCGCTTCTTGTCGGAACGGCAGTAGGCCCTTTATTATTAACTGGAAATCTTGAATACAGTTTTTGGTCTCGACATGCGCTTTTGCTGGGCGTTGTTTTTGAAATAACCTTTATGGCTATGGCATTAGCTCATAGGTTAAGAACCAGTGAAAATGATAGATTGTATCAAGCATCACACGATCACTTATTTGGTTTTGCTAATAGTAATTCACTAGAAGTAGCCGTTAAAGGATTAACTGAGAAATCAAATGAGCCTTCTTTTTCAATAATGATCGTATCTATTTCAAAATATGAATCGATAGTGCCTTATTTACCTAAAGAAAGCTTAAAATCAATTGTTTATCAATTTGTCAGTGATGTTGAAACTGAATTAAGCAATGAACTGTTATTAATCGACATAGATAAAGACTCTCAGTATATGAAAATGGCAATGATCCGTGAAGGTGTCTTTGCATTTTTAGTATCAAGTAATGATGAACATTTACTTAATAATGTTATGAGTCAGTTTGCCGCTCAACAACCAATTACCTACAACAGTGGTGAATTGTCGTTGAATATTAAATGTTTAATAGGGGCTTCTACTTATACCAGTAGAATTAATAATACCAATGAGCTTGTTAATAAAGCGCAGCAAGCTATCGAATTAGCCATTGGAAATGGTAATTTGCACGGTATTTATAATGATCATGTAAATAATAATGATCAAAGAAAAGTTATGCTAGCGTCAGATTTACAAACGGCGATTGAAGCGGGGTCATTGCAGCTTTACCATCAACCTCAGACTTCTACTTCAACAGGTATGGTTGTCGGCAGTGAAGTGCTATTACGTTGGAGTCATCCTAATTATGGCTTCATTCCTCCTGATGAGTTTGTAAGAATTGCAGAAGACACAGGGATCATTAATAAGCTAAGCGAATGGGTATTTAATAAAAGTTGTGAGCACCTAGTTGAGCTGATGAAGTTAGGTATCGACAATCATATTGTATCGGTCAATATGTCGGTTCATGACGTAATGCATAATGGCTTTATCTCTTATTTAATAAGAACCATAGAAAGGTATCAATTACGCGCTGATATGTTTGTATTAGAACTGACGGAAACGGTGTCAGTGACAGATACAAAAAAATTCACACGTAACATGCTTGAATTAAAAGACATAGGTTTTTGCCTAGCCATTGACGACTTTGGCACCGGTTACTCTTCGTTAACGTATGTCAGTAAACATCCTTTTGACAAACTAAAAATAGATAGAGAATTCATTAAGAATTTAGATCAATCGGACAAAGATTTTACGATTGTGTCCGCAACTATAAAAATGGCTAAAAGTCTTGGGTTAGAAGTGGTCGCTGAAGGGGTTGAAGATCAGAAGACATTGACTCTGTTAAAGTCGTTGAACTGTGAATGGGCCCAAGGTTACCATATTTCCAAACCTTTGCCATTTGAAGCATATGTTGAATGGTTGGATGAGGAATCCATCAAGAACAGTTTCAGTTGAGTTTTTTAAAGGGAAGACGACTCATAACAGAGCCGTGTGTTTTATATGTTATTAGTTTAGCTTAGTGACAAATCCGTTTATATCATTTACTTTCAGTTGTGCCAATTCAGTTTCTGCATTGGCTTTTTGTTGAAATTTACCCGTATATAATTTCATCAATTCACCGGATTGTTTTATAAACGTTTGTTTATCTAAACTTTGTAATTTAGTGATGATTGGGTCAGCTGAACTTAATGTACTAAAACTACCTAATTGAACGGCGTAAAAGCTACCCATACTCACAAATTTAGTGGTTGTTTGTTTAACTGGGGTATTGACGATAAATCCATCCACTCCCATTCCCTTCAGTTTTCTTAACGATACAGACGCAGATGATTTAGTTTCAAATCCTTGATAATAGATTTTTATTAAGCCGTTTATTTCCCTAGTATATGTCTGAACTTCTGCAATATTATTTTGTTTTAGATATAGATTTACGGAATCTATGTTCTTAAATACACCAATCTGAATAGTAAAGGGCATATCTTCAAATGTATCTTGTACAAGCATGCTACTTTCTTCAGGCGCTAGTTCTTCAACTTGACTATTGATTAAAGTATCGTCAATTACACCAGTTACAGAGCTGGCTAATATACTCGGCGCAGTGGTGATAGGAAGTGTGTCCTCAATTAACGGTGAATCGGTTTTAACATCACTGGTTAAATCGGTATCAAGGGTTGTACTTACCGTTTGTATTGGCTCAGCACTTTCATTTTTAAAAGTGGATACAGGAGCTCGATGACTTGGAGTGTATTTAAACCCTAAACCTACAGCGCTAGAATCGGTTAACACATTTGAACCAAAATCATAACTTCCTTCAAGTACAATACTAAATGAATCTGATACATCATATGAAAATGTCAGGTTGCTATAACCTTGTGTGGTACCTGAGTCTAAGGAAATTTGTTTAACCTCTAAAGCATTTACGGCCAACCCAATGCTTGGAGTAATACTAAAGTCATTGGTCAATTCAAATTTATATCCTGTTGACCAACGTAAATTAGTAAAGTCATGTTTAAAATCAACATTACTTAACTTATAACTTAAGTCGGATAAATGATCTATGCCTACATTTATTATGAAACCACTTTCTGTACTAGGTTTATAACCCAGCTCCATTTTAACGCCTGAACTTGAGAAGTGATCAGAATATAATCCAGTAAGTTGAAAACTAAAGGGGCTTTTTATTAATTCAGTGACTTCCATATCATCATTTTTTGCACAAATAGCAGACGTTGAAAATAATAGGGGGAAGTTAATAGAGTAATATAAATTTTTTTAATTTAGCCATGTTATCCCTTAGCAAAAATACCTGTTAAAACCATACCGCAACAATACAGTGAAACAATTAACCAATTTAGTGTAAATGTTTTTGCACCGCTTTAATAGTGAGATATATCAATAACCAGTCAAGTTTTGCGTCAAAATTGTATTTATATAATTTGAAAGAAATCGATTAATTTAATAATAGCAACTTATCAACTGGTAAGACCTCATTGTTTTGCAATATTATTGTCAAGTTATTGATTACACTACAGGAATAACGAACAAACATAAAAATCTTTCTAACGCTTATTCTTTAAGGTTTTGACGTATTTTGAACAAGTGGTCAAATAGAGTAATTAGTATGTATATAATCAATAGTTTTTATTTTAAACAAAATATAATTAGAAACTAACCCAAATGATCCCTTTACCTAAGTAAAAATATAGGCTAGATTTTTACCACTTTATATATTTAGAGGCGTATTTTTGAACCTAGATATTAAGATTTTTATATGATGTACGTATTTTAACTTTTCTTTAGTTGACGAATCATACATTTGACTCATTGATTGTCCGATGACTTTTTTGCTCAATTTTAAGATTAGTAGTGAATTTAGTTGTCAAATCATAATGAATATATTTTAAACATATAAGCTTTAAGTTAACGGAGTAATCATGAGTAAAAGTAAAGGGGGATCAGTCGCCCCGAAAGAACGTGTTAATATTTCCTATAAACCGGCCGTTGGGGATGCAACTGCTTCCATTGAATTACCAATGAAAGTCTTAGTATTAGGTGATTTTACGACTAAACCAGACGACCGAATTATGGAAGACAGAGACATCATCAATGTGAACAAAAATAACTTTGATGAAGTGATGTCCTCAATGGACCTAAGTGCTGAATTCACGGTACCTAATCATCTCACTGACGATGCTGAAGAATTTGAAATAAAACTTAATCCTAAAAACCTCAAAGACCTATCCCCAGATCAATTAGTAAATAGCATTCCTGAATTAAAGAAAGTTATTGAATTACGTACAGCATTAAAAGCATTAAAAGGACCGTTAGGAAATGTACCTAGTATGCGTAAGAGCATACAGTCAATGATTTCTGACGAATCTATTAGAGGTCGATTAATTCAAGAAATTAATCCAGACGCATAAATCTAGATTTCACTCTAAAGGTATAGATATGGTAACCACAAAAGAAGAAGTTATAGAAGGGACGTTGGTTGATGAAATCTTAGGTTTCACAAAAATTTCCCAAAGTGACGAAAGCTATCCTGTTGTAAAACAAGGCGTAGAAGTATTATTAAAAGAAGTTTTAGACCGTGATCAAGCAACAGTTAGAGTTGACAAGTCGTTTGTTGACCAGTTGATTGAAGAATTAGATCTTCGTCTAAGTGCTCAAATGGATGCGATTTTACACAATGAAACATTCCAAGAGTTAGAAAAACCTTGGGCAAGTTTAAATTTCCTCGTTAACCGCACTGATTTCTCTCAAAATATTAAAGTTCAAATCCTTAACGCTACAAAAGATGATTTAGCTGAAGATTTTGAAGATGCGCCAGAAATAACACAAACGGGTTTATATCGACGTGTATATACCGATGAATATGGACAATTTGGTGGTGAACCATTTGGTGTAATCATTGGTGATTATTCGTTTAATCAAAAAGGCACAGATATCGACTTGCTTAAAAATTTAAGCGCAGTTTCGGCGATGACTCACGCTCCGTTTATTGCATCAGCGAGTAATGAATTTTTTGGTATTGACGATTACAGTGAATTACCTTCTCTTAAAGAATTGGAATCCATCTTTGATGGTGCACCTTATACCAAATGGCGCTCATTTAGAGAAACTGACGATGCTCGATATGTTGGATTAACGCTACCTAAATTTATGTTACGTCCAACGTATGGTGAAGATGCGATAGTTCGTAACTTTAACTATAAAGAGACAATTACCGAAAAAGGTGATTACTTATGGGGTAACGCAGCATATGCGTATGCGAGTCGTTTAGTGGCTAGTTTTGCTGAATTTAGATGGTGTCCTAATATTATAGGTCCACAATCTGGTGGTGCAGTTGAAGACTTAGCTATCGACGTAGTTGATGTTGATGGGTCTGATGAAATACGCGGTCCTGTTGAAGTCGTTATTTCAGATCGTAAAGAATATGAATTAGCCGAGTTAGGTTTTATTCCACTGACACTTCGTAAAGGTGGAGATCATGCCGTATTTTTCTCATCCAATGCTGTTCAAAAAGCGATTAAGTTTGGTAATGATGAAGAAGGTCAATTAGCTGAATTAAATTATAAACTTGGTACTCAGTTACCTTATTTATTTATTGTTTGCCGTTTAGCTCATTATATAAAAGTTTTACAACGCGAAAATTTAGGCAGTTGGAAAACAAGAGCTGACTTACAAACAGAACTTAACAAATGGTTACGCCGTTATGTGGCTGACCAAGAGAATCCATCACCGGCAACAAGAAGTGCCAGACCGTTAAGAAATGCAGAACTAACGGTGTCTGAAGTTAAAGGTGAGGCTGGTTGGTACACAGTTTCTTTAAGTGTGACTCCACACTTTAAATTCATGGGTGCTAATTTTACACTTTCACTTAGTGGAATGCTGGATCGCAATTAATACTAATGCCTAGTGAATGCTAGGCATTATTAATTAAAGTACATTTAAATAAATAAGGAATATTCTAATGCCAAATGAAATTTTTATTACAATTGAAGACGCTGAAGGTAATAACTTAACTGAAGGTGCTTCTTCTAAAGAAAGTATCGGTTCTTATTATAAAGAAGAGCATGTTGATAAAATATTTGCTCAGGCTTTTGCCCAAAAAAGCATATTGCCAATCGATAGACGTAATGGCCAGGTTACTGGTGTAAGACGTCATGAATATCTAGAATTTACAAAATTAATTGATAAAAGCAGTCCAATTTTAGCCCAGCTTTTATCTCAACCTACCGACCTTAACATTCATGTTGAATTTTACCGTTCTCCAGATGAAACCAGTGGTGGTGAACCTGTACGCTATTTTCAATTAAAGATGGCTGAAGCTAAATTGATCAGTATCGAAACTGTCTCTCCAAATGCAATGGATCCTGCAAACGATCACTACATGGCAACGGAAACTCTACAATTCAGTTTTAACGCAGTTGCCTGGAAACATGATGTTTGTGGTACAGAATGTGTTGATTCATCTGCAAATGGTGAAAATGTTGAATTAGTTGCATTTGACGACTAAATCAAAAAATAAACGCACTTAAATTATTAAGTGCGTTTTTCTCTACCCTTGGTGATTAAATAGTATGGATTTACGTGTTTCGAGTTTAATAATTATTTTGCTCGCTTTATCTGGTTGTGCAACACAGCTAACTGAATGGAAGGGTACGATTGAAGATGTTCCTCCAATTACGATTGATGATTCCAATAAATCTGAAAATGATTGGATTTGGAAAGACTCAAAAAATAAATGGATTTATAGAGATGGTGAACAAGCGTTACCAGAGTTTGCTAACTGGGGATTTGAAAATCAGTCGTTTGTATTTAGATTCGAATCACCTCAACATTTGAACTTACATTTGGGTAAACCTCATAGTTTGTATTTAAAGGTTTATCAGTTAACCGATCTTAAGTTTTTTAAAGATATTATTAAAACACCTGCTGGTAATCGAGAATTGTTATCGTCAGGAAAAATTGATCCAAGTATTGTAGCTATTAATGAATTAACAATTTCACCAAACGATGTTGAAACTCTGGTTGTTGATAGGTTTAAAGAAACTCGATTCATTGCAATTGTGACTGGCTATTTCACTATGAAGTCCGGTGAAAATATCAGAATATTTGAAGTTCCTGCAGTAAAAAATAGATTCGCAACTGAAAACTTTACTTTTAGTGACCTAAATCCTTTTGCTGAACCAGCAGTAACAGAAGCTGCAAGGATAAAAGCTTGGGTAGATCTTGGTGTAACAAAAATATCTCGTTTAAGAATGATAGCTCAGTAGAGCAAATAAAAAATACCAAAAATTAAATTACATTGTATAGGGTAATCAGGTGAATTTTAATAAACCGCTTCTTTGGCATCAAGGCTTGTTCCTACAGCCTCAGCACTTTCAGTATAACTCGCTTCATATGCAGCAAAGTATCGTGCAATATATGGCACAATTTAGCTCATATCCTTGGGGAGTGTCTTCGTTACAACTTGATGATGCCGCATTAAATCGAGGTCAGTTTTCAATCAAAGGTGCTGAAATTATCTTTGAAGACGGAACATTCACTAACATACCTGAAAATGCCCATATTATTTCTAGAAACTTTGATAGCGTTTGGATAGATAGAACTAAACCATTGGAAGTGTATTTAGGCTTAGCTAAATTAGCCGATGATCAAAGTAATGTTACGGTTGTCACAAATTATGACAGTAATCCCAATATAACCACTCGCTTTGTCTCCTTAGTCGAAGGTGAAGAATTCCATGATTTACATCAGGGTAAAGTCTCTAGTCATCTAAAAACCATGAAATATGCGGTTACTGTATTGTTTAATGAAGAAGTTTCTTCATCGAATAATTTCGTTACGATTCCAATTGCTGTAATAGAACAGCATGAAGATGAAGCGCACTTTAGCAGTTCGTTTATTCCTCCAAGTATTTCAATGCGTGGTTCATCTATTTTAATGTCTACTGTAAAAGACATTAGAGATGAATTAGTCGGTCGTTCTAAACAATTAGAAAACTATAAAAGTAACCCAACGTCACGAGCTGCAGAATTTAATCCTGTTGCAGAACGTTACAGAGCAGCATTACGTGTAATAGCTAGGTACGCGCCTATGTTAAATCACCATCTTGAAAATAGTGTGGTACATCCATTAGAAATTTATGGATTAATCAGATCGCTAGTTGGTGAATTGAGTACATTTTCAGACAAGGTAAACTTACTCGGTGAAACTTTTGAGACCGGAGTCGATTTACCAAAGTACCAGCATAAAAATTTAGGTAACAGTTTTTCATTAGCAAAAAATATAGCCATAACCTTGCTTGATGAACTAACAGTAAGTCCAGAGTTATTAGTTAAATTTACCAAAGATGAAGCTGGTAGGTTTAGTTGCCAATTACCAAACGATTTCTTCGCTAAACAACACAGTATGTACATAGTGCTTGAAACAGCCACTCCATTTAGTGAATTTATCACTTCATTTAACCGATTCGCTAAGTTGGGTTCAAATAGCCAAGTTGATATTTATGTAGAAAGAGCCATTCCAGGAATACCATTTGAACACCTCAGCGAACAACCGACTGGTCTAGAACGTCGTTCAAAAGTGACCTATTTTACCATTAGTAGAAACAGTGAAAAATGGAAATTAGTTGAAGAGGAAGGAAAACTTTCACTTCAGTGGGACGATGCGCCTGAAGATTTAAATGTTGAAACTGTTTTAGTCAGAGGGTAGGGAGTTACTATGCGTTTAATTGATTGTTTTGCACCTAGTTTTGCCTACACTTTGGACATGATTGCCGATAGTGAAAAAGGTGAAACAATCGAGTTTGCAACGGTTCAAAGTCATATTATAAGCCAGATTGATAGTCTTAAAGCAAGAGCATTTGATGGTGGGTATTCTGAAAAACAATACCAAATTGCGTTATATGCGGCGATTGCACTGATAGATGAAAAACTTGTGAGTGCAAATTGGCATGGTCGCAAGGAATGGGTTAAATCCTTATTACAAAAACGTTATTTTGATACGTCTAATGCGGGGATTGAATTTTTTAATAAGTTAGATCAATTAAATCCATTTAACCCAGCCGAAAGGGATATAAGAGAAGTTTATTTTTATTGTATGTCTATCGGTTTCTCAGGCAAGTTTTACGGTGAAGGCGCTCAATCCGCTTTGGATATTATAAAACATGATAATTATCAGTTACTAAATGACGACGAAGCGATATCCAGTGAATCATTATTTCCGAGTGCTTTTGCCCGTAAAACCGTAGCTGGGAAGGTTAAGGTAGCAAAGAATTTTTCTAGCCTTTTATATGGCGGTCCTATTTTAGTTTTAGTCATTTGTTTTTTTATGTTCAAGAAGCAAATACTTGATTTAGCAAGTTTTTTAGTTATTTCTGTGTAACAGAAATTCAATAATAATTAATAAAAAAAGAAAATATTGTGAAAAAATTCCTTAAATTTCTACTAATTTTATTTGTTTGGTTGTTAATTGCTGTTGCAGTTATTGGCGGAACAGTAATGGCTGGCTTTGAACTAGATCTAGGTATTAAGATCTTTGTATTCTTATTTGTAGGTTGGTTAGCTTTTCTATTAATAAGAAAAATAGTCATTAACTATCGGTCAAAAAAGAAAGTCGAGAACTTAGTAAATGTAGAGCAAGCAGAGAAATCATCTTGGAACTTTGGCTTTTCAATGGGGATATCGCCACTTAAAAATAATTTTACTAGTATGATAAAAATGCTAAAGAAAAGTTATTTAAAGGTTCATGGCGATCCTATGTATGTGTTGCCTTGGTATTTGATGATAGGGAATTCTAGTAGCGGTAAAACACAAGCGTTGGAGTCTGCTAATCTTCCTTCTCCGACTATAGATAAAGACTCTGTTACTGATCTGGATTGTGGCATTAACTGGGTTTTATATAACCAAGGTATTGTTATTGATACTCCTGGAGATTATTTAGCAAGTCAGGACTCAAACAATAGAAACACAGATTGGTTACAACTGTTAGGATTATTAAAGAAACATAGGGCAAAAGAGCCGATTAATGGTGTTATTGTTTCATTATCGATTACCGACTTAATTTCAGGCAATAGCCAAAAATTAATCGAGGTGGGAATTCAATCTCGTAAAAACATAGAACAACTTATGCAACAGTTACATGTACAAGTCCCTGTATATGTAATGATCACTAATTTAGATGCATTGCCAGGTATAAATGAGTGGAGCATTGACCTAGACGAACAACTGCTAAAAGATCCATTAGGTGAAGTTAACAATGATAGCTTGCCAGTTTCTGAGTTTATTAAAACCGCAGTAGGTAATATTTCGGAAAGGTTAAAACAATTATTACTAGCTTCAATTAAAAATGAAAAAGTCAGTTCTAATTTATTGATGTTACCGACAAATTTTGAACAACTTGAGCGTCATCTATCTACATTCACAGAAACGTTATTTCAAACCAATCCATACCAAAAAACACCTTTCTTCAGAGGTATCTATTTTGTTGGTCAAGCCAAAGCGGGGGTTCAACAAAATAACCATTCAGGTATTTTTTCAAATCGTTTCTTCACTGAGATTATTCCAAGTGAACGAAACATGGTTAGTTCGTTAGCGTCAACAGAAAAAATTGCTCAAAAACAACGTTTAGGTAAAACATTCGCTTGGAATGCAGTGTTTGCTGTGATGATAGGCTTGTTGTATGTGGGTTATGACAATGATGTTGAAACATTAGATCAGTTGATAAATGAAAACGCAGGTAGTTTTGAAAATTCAAATAATTTACCTAGGAATATAAGCAGTTTGTACCAATACAGAGATATGGTTAATGTGTTGCAGAACCATTCTTGGATCCCATGGTTTGGAATTTCTGGCAAGCCTGAATTTATCACTAAATTAGAAGGTATGTTCTCTGAACGTGTTCAAGCGCGGTTAGTTGAGCAAACTGATTTAGTTTTTAGCAGAGAATTAGCAAATAGCTTTACACGTGATGCGGATATATCAGAAGAGAAAATTGTTTCATTTATTAGCACACTCGTCCGTCGTATTAATATTATTGACGCTTACATGGATGGTCAGGGGCAAGATTATTTAGAAACTATGCCTTCTCCATATAGTTATAGTGATGCAAGCTTTTTTGGTATAAATGAAGATGCAACCGTAGATCGATTAAACACTCTTTACCTTCAATCATTAGCGTGGATCACCGATAAAAACTTGTTAAAACAAGAAGTGGTTTTGTTAAATGAACAATTACATGACATTTTAATTAAAAGTAAAAACTTAAGTAATTGGATGATCCCGTGGGCGAATGAAGTCGCTAAAAGCAATGAAGTTAGAATATCTGACTTCTGGACCAATACCACAGGGAAAATGAAAAACGATGTCATTATCAACGGTGCTTATACAATTGAAGGAAAAGCCGTTATTGATGACTTTATCGGTCAAATCAAAGCAACTGGTCGTTACGATGAGATCCTTGACAATATCTTACCTGGATTTGAAGAAGAGTATAAAAAGCGCTATTTGGGTGAGTGGGAAAAATTTGCGCTTAACTTTTCACGAGGTAGTGAGAAGTTAAGCAATAGAGATGAATGGCTGAACGTTATCAATAATTTATCGACTGGCCGAAACATATATTTTAATGCTTTAAATACAGTCGAAAAGCAAATTCAACCATACAAAGATGACGCAGAATTACCAGATTGGGTCACTATGGTTATGTTCTATCAGGATATGAGAGCGTTCGCACCAGAAGAAAAAACAGATGGTGCTCAAAACAAAATGCTTACCAAAATGGCACTTAAAATTGTTGGTAAAGCAGGACCGCTAGGTAAAGCATTAGCTAAGTCCGGTAAGAAAGGCTTAAAAACCCAGAAGAAAATGGCAAAAGGTGCTTCTGGCCCATCACCTGATGAACGTCAAATGCAATTGGAAGCTGCAGGTCAACTACTTGGTGAATATCGTCAATCTTTAGCTGACTTTGTTTACAGTGCTGAAATGCGTTCTGTCTCCCACGCTGCTGTGGCAACATTATATCAATACCCAGATAATCCAGCTGAAGGTGAAAGTCCATTAGCTATGTCTTATGCTAGCTTAAAACAACTTCAAGCTATTGTAGGCAAAGAAAGTAATACTAATAAAGCGTTCTGGAATTTATATTCTGGCGCTATTGATTTGATGCAACAATATATGATTTCTGAGTCTTCATGTGAGATACAGAATATTTGGAATGATGAGTTTTTAACAAACTTAGAGGGTGTCCCTACTTATAAAGTACCTAATATGGCATTTGGTCCCGATGGTATTTTATGGACGATGTTATCCGACCAATTAGCACCGTTTGTTACTGAGCGCTTTGGTGCAGGTTATGTTGCAACTAAAGTAGATAAAACAACGTATCCTATTAATAGTGACTTCTTAACATTTGCTGCAAGAGCAAAAGACGGTAAACAGTCGAAGCAAGAAGAGTACTTAGTACGCTTAGATGCGATACCAACTAGTACAAACTTGGATAGCAAGTTCTCCGTATCTGAAACTAGATTAGAGTTGCAATGTGCTGCTGGTCCTATGATGTTAATAAACAAAAACTTCTTCAACAGTGAAGTGTTTAAATGGACAGATGCATGTAGCACGGTCAATTTAACCATAAACGTTGGACGCTTTGTCTTAGAGAAAAAATTTGAAGGGGCATTAGGTTTCCCTAATTTCCTAAAAGCTTTTAAAACAGGACAAAAACGTTATACAGCCAATGATTTCCCTGAATATGCTCAAAGCTTAAGAGAATCGGGAATTAGTTTTATTGATGTTAAATATCGTATGTCTGGTCAAGAAGAGTTATTACGTTCATTAAATAGTAAAAAACTATCGATTCCTCGTAAGATATCGAGTTGCTGGGAAGGTAATGTTGCAACATTATCTGCTGCAAAAAACTAATGAACGATTTATTTAATCAACCTAAATGGGACAAACTCAGTTTTAGTTATCAAACCGTTGATGACAATGCTGAAATTGAGTTGCCATTTAAAATGTTGATATTGGGTGACTTTACACTATCTAATCAAGATGGTGACACTCATTTATTAAAACCTTCGAGAGTCTCATTTGATACTTTTAATCAGTTCTTTGCTTCGCAAAGCTTGACCATTCAGTTAGAAATGGCCGTTGCCGATATTGATGAAAACATCAGTTATATTGATGTAGATGTTAATTTAAAATCAATGGCTGATTTCGAAGCATTTGAGCTGGTTAATTCCGTGCCTTACTTGAAGGCACATAAGGATTTAATGGTTGATCTTCAGGTTATTCTGAATAAAAACAATCTGGATGGGATTTACTTTAGCGAAGCCCAAAAACAGTTGTTAAAACAGTGTAATGTTCAGCCTGACAGCATCACTATTGCTGAGTTACCGTTTATATTATGCGATGTAAATGAACATCTGTATGAAATGTTAGATATTGTTCTTCACCATTCTAAATTTCAAAAACTTGAATCCATTTGGCGTAATTTAAAGCAACTATTAAATAGCGCTAAAGAGATTAAAAATACCCATTTTGAAATCCTAGATATTAGCCAACAACATTTGGATGAAGATTTTTATGCCAATAGAGACATCCGTGAGAGTATCTTATTTGATATCGTTTATTTCCAAGAATACGCTCAATACGGCGGCCATCCCTACACGGCTATTATTGCAGATTATGAATTTGCTAATGGGGCACAAGATTTAGCACTATTAAAGAATATTGCTAATGTTTGTCATGCCGCACATGTGCCATTTATAGCAGGTCTTTCTGCTAAGTTCATGGGTTGTGAAACCTTTGACCAACTTGCGTCTTTGAGTGATTTGTCTGAGTTATATAGCTCATCTAAATATATAAAATGGCGCAATTTTCAACAAGATGTAACTTCTTCTTACATTGGTTTAGTGTTACCTAGTATAAATTTACGGAAAGGGTATAACTATCCTGCTGGGGTATTGGGTGGAATGCCTTATCGAGAGAATGTGAGAGGCAGTAATAATGTTTTGTTAGGCAACGCATCTTTTGCTTATGCACAATGTTTGGTAAACAGTTTTGCTAAATACAACGTTTGCACTGACTTATGTGGTCCAGTAGGTGGCGCAGTTTCGGTCGAATACGTATCAGATTCAACAAATAGAATTCCAGATTTTCCAATCGAATGTGTATTTTCAGAAACAAAATTAAATCAATTAAGTAATTTAGGGCTGTTACCTTTAGCCGTAAATAAACGTCAAAACGAAATATTTTTTAATACTGCAGGATCTCTGCGTTGGGGTTCATTGTCGATACCAACGACCAGAACAACAGCTGAAAAATTAAATGGGCAAGTTGAAGCTCAATTACCGTATTTATTTATAATTTCACGTATTGCACATTATTTGAAGGTTGTGCAAAGAGAACAAATAGGCTCGTTAGATAGTATTAGTGAATTACAAACCGAGTTAAATCGTTGGTTAAGGCGTTTTACTTCCGATGTGGAGAACCCTGCAGCTAGCGTTCGCTCAAGAAAACCTCTAAAAAAAGCAGAAATTGTAATTACAGGTAAAGGGGTAGATGAGATACCGCAAATGAGCCTTAGTGTTGTGCCGCATATGAAGTATTTAGGCAACGACTTTGTATTAACATTAAATTTTTCCACTGATTAATTTTAAGAGGATATAGACATGACCATGCTTGGTTTTTTATCCATAACTGGAACAGAACAAGGTGTTATTCAAGGTGGATCGACTCATGATGATAATCTAGATGATATCGAAATATTAAAACTTGACCATCAAGTTGAAATACCATCTGGATCAAAAACACAATTGAGTGCAGGGCAACCGATCCATGGCGGTATAAAAATAAATAAAATTATTGATAAGAGTACACCAAAACTAGCTCAAGCCCTTTGTACTCGCGAAGTTTTATCTGAAGTTAGTATTGCTTATTACCAACATACACAAAGTGGAACTAGAGAATTAGCGTACAAAATTGTATTAAAAAATGCCTTGATTACTAAAATTACAAGTTGGACTCCACACTTTTTTGAAACACAGGAAGAGCAATACAGATTGATGGAAGATGTGGTGTTAAGTTACGAAAAAATATTGTGGAGTTGGGGTAGTGAAGGTGATGTTGAATATGAAGTCAGTTCAAAGGGGACTGAGTAAACATCATGCAAAATTTAAGGTTAATGGACAGACTGAGTGAATTAGATTTAGCGGAAGAACAAATTCGGCAATCGTTGAGTTTACGCGTTCGAAAATCTGTTCAAAAACACCTAAGTGGTTTATTAAACACCAAACAGGGTAGTGTTTTAATTGATAACGATTATGGAGTACCTGATTTTTCGATTGGACCTGGTAATGGTCAAGCGCCAAATGGGGAATTAATAGCTCAAGTCGTATTAGCATTAATAAATAGTTATGAACCAAGGTTGATTAAACCAAAAGTAAAATTAACACTAAGCAACTCTGATAATTTATCAATGGCGTTTGTTATATCAGGCTTAGTTGAAACTAATAATGAACATCAAAATTTAACGTTTTCCGGCACGCTGTTAACAAACGGCAGCTTTTTATTCGATCCGATTGAGTAGGTTATATTGTGCTAACTGATTATTACAAACAAGAACTCAGAGTTCTAAAAGATATTGCTGCCGACTTTGCCCGTGACAATCCGTCACTTAGTAAGTCATTATCCGGCGCGACAGCAGATCCGGATGCGAGCAGAATTCTAGAAGGGGTGGCCTTTTTAACAGCTAACATTCGCCAAGAGCTAGATAGTCAATTCCCAAAGCTATTGCATAGTTTGGCACAATTAGTATGCCCTCAATATATACGACCTATGCCAAGTGCGACAATTATTGCATTTGAACCAAAACCAAGTATTGCCAAAGAATTAAAGATTAAAGCCGGTACATATATTGATTCTAAAGAGACAGCTGAGGGCAGTTGTCGTTTTAAAACCACTGAATCTATTGATTTGTTACCATTAAAATTAACGTCAGTTTCTCAATTAGATCAAAATGGTAACTCCGGTGTTGTTATCAATCTTGGTTTCACTTTAATCAATCAAACATTAGATCAGTTACCATTTAATAAAATCCGTTTATTTTTAGGTGGTGAGTATAGCGATGCTAGCGACCTATATTCTTTATTATTTAACCAACTTCAACAAATTAAAGTTGTTGCCAATGGTGAAAGTTACTTAAATAAAACTGATATAAGCCCAACGGGTTTTGATAAGTCACAAAGTTTATTCCCGCAACCCAAAGGGATGATGCCTGCATTTGATTTAATTCAACAATATTTCTTATTTCCACAGAAGTTTCTGTTTATCGATTTGGATCTAACCAATTGGGTTAGCCGTGGAGCGGGTGACAAATTCGAAATTCAATTTATATGTGATAAGCCTAATTTTAGGATGCCTAAGATAACTAGAGAACACTTTGTATTACATGCTTCTCCCGCGGTGAATTTATTCGACTTAGAATCTCAATCTATCTTGATTAATGCACAACATAGTGAATATCAGCTACTTCCTAATAAAGGCAGTGATGGTGGTGAAATTCAAATATACTCAGTTGATCACGTAGAAAGTCATGCTCGAGGAATGCAAGAATCTAGACAATATATTCTATTTGGTGGTTTCACTAAGCCGGACGGTAATACCTCAGTTTATGAATTAAATTACCAACAAAGCTCAACGGCTTATGCGCCGGATACCTTTATAAAATTGGCATTTGGACAAGAACAACAGATCAGTAAGAATGAAATTCTCAAAGCTCAACTTACCTGTAGTAATGGCCAAGCGGCTGAAAAATTAAGTCCAGGTGATATATGTGTTGCCACAGGTAATACGCCAGAATTAACTACGTTTAGGAATGTCACTACTCCAACAAAAGCGAGAAAAATACCACTAGATGGCGATATGCTTTGGCAATTGATTTCACACTTATCGTTGAATTACTTGTCTATTACAGACAGTGACACACTTAAAGCGATTTTACGCCAATATATCGCCCCAGATGACAGACATAAAAGTGATAAGTTAGTTAACGAGAAAAAAATTGAATCTATTGATAAGTTGGAAGTTGTCGCAGGGGAAAGCCTATTTGCGAATAATTTTATCCATGGTCAAAATATAAAAATAATAATTAAATCAGAAAACTTTGAATGTATTGGTGATAAATATTTATTTGGCAGCGTGTTAGATAGGTTTCTATCTGGCACCACAACAATCAATGTTTATACTGAATTAACATTCGAAGACTATTTTAGTGGGGAGCGTCAGTTATGGCCAGCCAAGATCGGCAACAGACCGCTTCAATAGAACAAGATATTCTTAGAGATGGATCAGCTTATACATTTAATAAACTGATCACACTATTGCATAGTATTGTAATAGATAAAGGCCAAGACCCATCAATGATGATCCGTATTCGTCCGGAATTATCAATGTCTTTAAATCGTTCTCAAATTGTTTCGGTAACAAAAACAGAAGACGGTGTGTTTGATGTTATAACTAATTTTATGGGCTTATATGGCGCATCTTCACCGTTACCTAACTTTTATACCGATGAACTGATTGAGTTAGAACAAGAAGATCAAACTAGCGCTAGAACATTTTTAGATGTTATTCACCAACGTTTGTATCAACTATATGGCGAAGCACAAAACAAATACAACATCATTACCTCTGTTGTTGAGCAACAACAAAGCATATTTAGCCAGTTACTACATACCTTTACAGGGAGTAGGGACAGTCAATTACAGCAAGCACACCCGGATGCGAACCAGTTAATATCATATCTTGGCTTATTAAGTAGTAGTCAGCGCTCAGCTGAAGGCTTGCAGGTCTTATTAGAAGGTTTCCTGAATAACATTTCCGTTATTGTTGAACAATGTGTTGAACGCAGTGTGAGCATACCAACAAAACATCAAAGTAGTTTAGGTAACAATGCTTGTTTGTTAGGTGAAAACGCCTTGCTTGGAAATAAATTAACAGACAGAAAATCTAAAATTATTATTCATTTAGGACCGCTTTCCCAAGATCAATTTGATAAGTTGGTCAACGATAAAACACAGTGGAATATGATGTTGCAATTGATCAAAACTTATTTAAATACACCTTTAGAAGTCGATATTAAAATTGCATTAATCGCAAGGGCAGCTCAAGGAGTTGCTTTGGGCGATACAAAGTGGTGTCAATTAGGTTACGACACTTGGTTATTGGATAATAAACCATTAGACATTGCCAATCCTGATTCTGACATTCTTTATAGTACATTACGTTTACAGTAGGTAAATTATGACTAATTCTATTCAATTTACATTTAGCCACCCACAATTATCTGAAACAGATAAAGTTAAAGTCGTTAATTTTACAGGTGATGAAGGTATTTCTCGACTCTATGAGTTTGCTATAGAGTTGATATCGGATAATGCCGACTTAGACAGTGATGTGATGTTGGAATCACCAGCGAGTTTGATCATTAAGCTAGGCGCAGACAGCCGCAACATTCAAGGTATCGTTTCCCACTTTGAAGCGGTAAAACAAATCAATAATAAAACCATATATAAAGCTAAGTTAGTACCAAGGTTATGGGAATTATCGCTTTATCACACCAACGAAATTTATTTAGACCAAACCGTCCCTGAAATCATTGAAACAGTACTTAAAGAGGCCGGGTTTACTAACCTAGACTACGACATATCAGGTCTGCAAGGAACGTATAAAAAATGGCCATACAAATGCCAATACGGGGAAAACCATTTAGATTTTATTTCACGACTAATGGAAAGAGATGGAATTTATTATTACTTTGCAGAAGGCGATTCGGGTGAAAAACTGGTATTTTGCGATACGTTAAACGCACAAGAAACTATTTCAATACCAGATATCCTATATAGCCCTTCAGCATCATTGGAGATCAATAGTTTAGAGAATAATGTTCATAGTTTTGTCAGTCAGCAGAAACGCGTTCCGCATCGCGTTTTAGTAAAAGATTATAACGATGATAAACCGTCTGTAGACATTAAAGGTGAAGCAATCATAGACCCTGATGCAAATCCTAATAGTGAAGTCTATGTTTGGGGACAAAACATTGAAACACCTGATGAAGGTAAATTACTCGCAGATATTAGAGCGGAAGAGATCTTAGCAGGTAAGAAAACCTATCATGGTGAAAGCTCGGTTATTCGTTTACTTGCTGGTTATAACTTTAAATTAAATCAACATTTCAGAGCTGCATGTAATCAAGAGTATTTGTTGTTAAGTATCAATCATGAAGGCAGTGACCCTAGTGTATTAGATTCAAGTGATTCAGGCTCAGCTCCAGCCACAATTTACAATAATCAATTCAGTGCTATTTCAAGCACCACTCAATACCGACCTGAACAGTTAACCGCTAAACCTGAGATTCATGGCACGTTAAACGCCTTTATCGACGCTGAAGGTGATGGCCAATATGCTGAGTTAGATGAAGAAGGTAGGTACCGAGTTACTTTACCATTTGATCGTGTTGATCGTGATGGTGGAAAAGCGTCACATTGGATCCGCATGAGTCAACCGTTTAGTGGTGAAAATCAGGGCATGAGTTTCCCACTTCATAAAGGCGCCGAAGTACTATTAACTTTTGTTGGCGGTGATCCTGACCGACCAATTATTTCAGGTTCAATACCAAATGCTTCACAACCCAGTGTCACGACAAGTGATAACCAAACCAATAGTGTAATACGTACCAGTTCAGGCAATAAAATTGAACTAGAAGATCAGGAAGGCAAAAATAGAATTAAATTGCAGACGGGTGATGATAAAACCTATATGCATTTAGGTTCACCAAACCATCCAGGTGATGGTTATGTACTGATGACAAAAGGCATGGAACGAAAAGAAGTTTTAGGTGGGCAACAATTATTTGTAGCGGCCTCCGGTGCAAGTTACGAGAATGCTAATGGTGACGATGCAACTATTCCAGATAGATCAGATCCTGAAACGGGAGAAATAGGTGAAACGACAACTGATGTTATAAATGAACAGGACGTTTTTACTTTTTGGAAAAAAGAGTCCGATGGACAAAACCCTAGTGCAGGTAAAACCGAGTTTACATTAGAAGACGAACTTGAAGGTAAGTACTTGTTCGAACGTCGAATTGGTGATGTTTATAAATGGACCGCAGGTAATGAATATATCTATGGTGCGGATAACGTCTATGATTTCGGTAATAGTTGGGATGAATTTCATGTAAATGAAGATGGCATGGACCGTTCAGGTGATAAACAAGAAGTATTTCCAATTCCAAACTTTTCAAATGCCAGAGGTACCACGGGAGCTACTTCAGAAGGGTATGACTGGGGGGATGATACTAGAGTTATTGATCCAGGCGAACAAATGGTTGAGCAAAAATGGGGCGACGAATACTCTTACCACCATGGTAGAAGATTTGATTGGTGTGCAGACCCAGCTGATTATAATTTTGGTAATGGTTATACTGAAAACTTAATTAAATCAAATGAAGAAACCATTAATGACTCACACGCACATGATAAAGCATCTCCAGGAGGTCCAAAGTACGGCACTATTAATGGCGAATTGGTGAAAGGGCTAGAAGCTGGTTCTACAGCAGCAGAAAAGACAATTGGCAATAGTTATAGCTATACCAATGGTAAATCATTAGATATATATGTTGGTGATCAAGAAAGCCATGTTCACGGTGATCAACATGAAGAAGTACATGGACACTCTATCTCACATGTTAGAGGCAGTTGCCATAGCACACATCATGGGGCTACCAATGACATGTTCATGGGCGCTACAAGTGAATTTATGTTAGGTGCTACTAGCAGTGTGACGTTATCTGCTGCAAGTGAAATGCAAGTAGGTGCTGCTAGTGAAATGTTTGTAGGTGCCAAATTTGAATTATGTATTAGCGCTAAATTGTCGGTAAATATTGGGATAAATACAGACGTTGATACTGCTGCAAAATTTGAGGCAGAATCGATTTTTGGAGCACGAGTTAAAGCTACTAATGTTGATGCAACTTTGACTGATTTACTTACTAGAGTTAATACTATTTCTTCAGCAGTTAATCATATTCAAACTAAAGCTGTTACTCTGAGGAATGGAGGCATTACCGTAGATGGTACAGCCTTGACAATGATGTAATGAACATAATAAAACCTCTCCAACTAGGCGTTCTTCACAAATCTTTTACTTATTTAGAAAAGGATATCTTCGCTGTATCTATTCCAATAGCATTTTCTTTAACTGATGGTGAAATTTTACTTGAGCAGAAACTCTGGACAATTATTGGTGAGCAATTAGGCAGCGAAGTGTTTGATGCTGCAATGCCTAAAGAAGTTGGTGAGGTATTGGTGTGTGGTAATTTTATCGCTCCTAATAATCAAATAGTAAATGCAGGTTCTGTGCATTTAACAGTTTCAGTGAAAGATAAAAATAATCATTATCAGGTCCAAGTTGATAAAGAGTTAGCCGTATTTGGCGATAGACATTGGTATAAGTTATTAGGTGCCGGGATCACTCCTAGTTCACCTTCTATGTTTACTGAAATGCCGATAACGTATCAAAATGCTTATGGTGGTGAAGGTTACTCGTTTAACCCAGAAGGGAAAGGCTTTAAAGCAATAGAAACAGATACTGGAGAAGTTCAGTTTTTACCTAATGTTGAATACAAAAACAACCTAATTACATCAACTTCAAGACAAGTTCAACCAGGTAGTTTTGGTCGAGTAGACATTATGTGGCAACCAAGAATCGATAAAGCCGGTACCTATGATCAAGAGTATTTAGATAACCAAATGCCAGGTTTACCTAATGATGTAAGTTGGGAATATTTTAATGATGCTGCGGAAGACCAATGGCTTAATGGATATTTTAAAGGTACTGAGCATTATTCCATTACTAATATGCACACTGAACATAAGAAACTTGAAGGTAATCTACCTTCAATTTACGGTCGTGCTTTTGTAAATCAAACATCCATTAACGCAGAAAGTGATGAGTTAGAAACCCAATTTAAAGAGATACCAACTAAGCTCGATACATTGTGGCTATTCCCAAATGCGGCCATGGGAGTGATGATATACCGTGGGACAATAGAAGCTAATTCAGACGATGGCTCAGATATCAGTGCGTTATTATTAGCGTGTGAAAATCGTGATGATAAACCTAGGACTCTAGAACATTATCAAAATCAACTAAAAAAGCGGATTGATCCTGATCATGGCTATAAATATGCTTTATTTTCCTCACCCCTAATAGCTACAGGTATGACATGTGGTTTTAAACAACTTCAAGATGATTTTGATTTTCCACTCGACATGCTCAGTAAAACTAATATGGATGGGTTTGTTGAAAGTAAAAATAGCGAGAGCTTGAATCAAACAGAAGAAATTAAACTTCAGATTATAGAGCAATGTAAAGCAGCGGGTATAGATCCAATACCATATATAGATAAAATTGATAACCCTGAAAAAACGCCAGATCAAGTTGAAATTGAAGCATACATGGAGAGAATGGCTCCGGGGATGGTTACATCCCCAGATAATATTGATATTTTCAATATAGATTTATCGGTAATGGATGAGATTAAATTGTATGCCGCAAAAATGGCTGAAGAGAAAGTTTCCGATGCTAAAGTACAAATTAAAATGGAAGTTGAGAAGTTAAAAGCTGATAAAGATGCTCATTTATTCATTGAAGCTATTGCTGGTATGGAGCAAAAAATCGCAGAAATTGACCTTCCTCCTATGTGGCCTAGACCCAATATAACTGGTCAATTAGCCGATGTAAAAAATCAAATATTTGAAGTGGAAACCCAAAAGTCTGATTTACGTCAACAGGGTGTACCTGAGGATAAATTACCTACAATAAATGTAGATATTGAACAAATTGAAGCTCAATTGTTACAAGCAGAAGTCAAATTAAAAGAAGCTTATACTATGGGCGCTCATTTAATTGGAGAGGCCCGTTCTCCTCATCCTGAAAAAGAGGCTGAATTAAAACAAGAGTTTATAAATAAATTACAAAGTGGTGAACCGTTAGTTAATGGTGATTTTGCTTGCATTGATTTAACTGGGATGGACTTAATAGGTGTCGACTTATCAGGTTGTTATCTAGAAGGTGTTAATTTTACAGGCTGTGATTTATCTAATGCTAACCTTTCAGGTGCAATATTAGCTGGTGCAAATTTAACCGATGCAAAACTACATAAAACTAATTGTAGAGGTGCCAATATTGGAGCCACCAATTTAACCAGAGCGGAGTTCTTTGAATGTAATTTTGAAAAAGCTCAATTGGGCAATTCAACTTTTATTCAAACTAAAATTGTTGATTGTTTTATTGATGAGATGAATTTCATAGACTCTAGTTTTACAGACACTTTTTTTGATAAAACAAGTATGAAGCAATGTAACTTCATTAATCCAGTATTTAATGATTGCTACTTTACAGGTGCTGATTTAACTCAAGCTAATTTTGTAAAACCAATATTTACCAATGCTAAGTTTAATAATTCAATTTTAGATGCTGCAAATTTTGTTGAAGCTACTGTTAATGGTGCTGACTTCAGTAATGCACAAATGGTCAATAGTCGTTTTGTTGGCGGATGTGAATTAAATGACTGTAACTTTGTGGGAGCAAATATCAGTAAATCGTGTTTAAGAGAGAATAAGATCAATAACACTGACTTTTCTAATGCATTGTTAGATGAAGCTGATTTTAGCGGTTCTGATCTTGAAAGTAGCCTGTTCGTAAATGCAAAAGCAATCCGCACTCAATTTATGAAGTCGAATTTAAAAGGTGCAAATTTAACTAACTTTAATTTAATGGAAGGCTCTTTATATAAAGCTTATGCAGTTGAAGCAGATTTCACAGGATCTAACTTATATTGTGTAAACTTTATTGATGCCACCTTAGGGGCCAATAAGTATAAAGGTTCAAATCTAGACCAGACTATCCTTAAAGACTGGAGACCTTAATGCTAAAACATGAATTAGAAAAAGCAGTTAAAGGTGGCGAACCACTAATACAAGGTCATGATTTATCAAATCAAGATTATCAAGGTGTTGATATAGGTGGTGGCAATTTTGAATCTGTTGACTTCAGTAATGCTAATTTAACAGGTGCTAAGTTAAAAGAATGTAATTTTATTAACTGTGACTTTACCGGGGCTATTCTTAACAATGCTAATTTAATCTTGGCCAACTTTATAGAACCAAAAGGTCAGGGTATTAGTGTTACTGGTTGTGACCTTAGATTAGCTAATTTTATTGACGCTAAGTTTAGTCATGCAGATTTCTCTAGAAGTAATTTTAATAATACAAGCTTTATAAATCCGTGTTTACATCAGGCAAAGTTCATAGAAGCAAAATTTGATCAAAGTTCGTTTATCAACGCAGATATAAGCGAAACCAATTGGCTATTATCTAAGGCATTTCGAGTTAATTTTCTGGAATGTAATGTTAAAGATATTAATTTAACGGACGTTAGTTGGGAGTTACCTTTTTTTCAAAAAGCTGATTTTACAGGTTATGATTTTACCAAGGTAGGATTTATTAAGCCGCAGTTTCAAGAGACTGTATTGGTAGACACAAATTTTATGGGAATGGATATATCTCAAGCTGGATTTATGGAAGCCGATTTAACCGGGGCAAATTTCAGTCAGGTACAAGCATTACAAGCCAATTTTATTAAAGCGAACCTGACCAGAGCTAATTTCAGTCAAGCGAAGATGCAACAAACGTTATTGCAAGAAGCTAATTTAACCAAAGTTAACTTTACAAAAATAGTTGCTGAGCAAGCGTTAATGGTTAAAACAGATTGTACCGGTGCTGTATTTGATGGGGCCGATTTAACATATGTTGATTTTAGCCATGCAAATTTAACCAACGCAGATTTATCGAACACTAAGTTATACAGAACTAATTTACATGAAGTGATTGAGCAAGATACGATTTGGCGAAATGCTAATAGAAGTGTTGCACTTGAAACAGATAAAACTAAACAAAAAGCCGAGCAGTGGTAATTGCTTTGACTTATATGGGAGGTCGTTGTGACTAGTACATTAACAAAACATGATCATTCAATTCAACAGACTGAAATCGCTGTAGTTCAAGGCGGCTTTGGTAAAGATTTTATGGTGTTGTATTCACAAGGCTGTGTAAGAGCCAAACTAGCATTTAGTTGTTTAGTTTCGCCTGAACCTGGTGATAAAGTCTTAGTGAGCTCAGGTAATGAGCTTTATATTCTTGCCATAATAGAACGTCCTAATAACGAAGATATGAAACTGCAATTTCCAGCCGATGTTTCATTAGTTGCTAAACATGGCAAGATTAATTTATCAGGTGGTGAGGGCATAGACATAACCAGTCCTTCACAAACCAATTTAACAACAAATAAATTGGCAATTAATAGTTTAAATACTTCAATAATAAGTAATCAGTTATCTGTCCGTGGCGATAAAGTAGTGAGCCAATGGCGTGAAGTAAATTCTATTTCGAAAGCGTTTAATTTTATAACGGATTGTTTAACGCAACGAATGAAAAATAGCTTTAAAACGGTGGATGGGGTTGATCAGCAAACTAGCCTTAACTTTATGCAAACCATAAAAAAAACGCTTTCAATTCGCTCTAGAGACGCATTAATCACGGCTCGAAAAGATGTAAAAATTGATGGTGAACGAATTCATATGGGCTAGGAGGTAATATGGTTTTTGCTACAACACAAATGGGTGGGCTAAACATGGCAATGCCAGACGTATGTTTAACACCAATACCTTCGCCTGTTGGTCCAATACCAACACCGATACCTTATCCTAATATAGCCGTCCCAATGACAGCTATTCCGTCACAGGTGAAAGTGTTAACGTTGGCCATGCCTAACCATAACATGATGACTATCACGCCAATGAGTAATGGTGATAACGGCGGTTTAATGATGAATCCATTATCCGGTATGGTGATGGGACCACAAAGGCAATTGTTAGGCAGTGTTAAAACATTTATGGGTGGGTTACCAGCTAACAAAATGCTCGGGTTATCTGGACAAAATGGCATCATGCCAGGAGCATTTGGTATGACATTGGCACCGTCACAAGTAAAAGTAATGATTTTGGCATAATGTCATCGTTAATAAATAATAATAATTTCTTATTAAAATAGAAGGAAAGTAGCGGATGAGTTTCTATAACTTGCGTCCATTTTTAAACTGGGGACTTATGATTGCAGCTATTTTAGGTGTGATCTATATTGGTTATTCACAGAGTAATACCAGCAATGTAATGAGAATCGCATCTGGTGAAAGAGGCAGTTACTTATATTCTGTAGGAAAGGAATTAAAACTAGCGATAGAACAATACACTGATTATAAAGTTGAATTAGTGGTTAGCCGAAGTTCAACGTTCAATCGTGGCGTTTTGCAATCAGGTAAAGCGGATGTCGCAATAATATCACCAGCGGCGAGTTCGATGACGAATATGTCTGTGGTTGTTCCAATCTCAAAAAGCTATATCCACGTCATTGTAAAAGAAAATAGTGCGATAAACTCAATTTCAAACTTGGCTGGCCATCGAATCTCGCTTGGTGCTTTACAAAGTGATCATCGTCAAAATGCGCTTAAGTTACTAAACCACTATAGAGTAGAAGAAAAAACTTTGCGCAATACAGAAGTATCACACCTTGAGCTTTTAGAAGGTGATAACCTTGATGGGGCGATAATAACCTCAAGTTTCAAAGATGAATATTTACAAAAATTAATGGCCAGTGGAAACTTTAAACTTATTGAAATTGAAGCCGCAGAAGGTGTCGCAACAGCATACCCATATTTACACGCCAGCACATTACCGGTTGGTGTTTATCCTTCTATAATGGGACCTATGCCAACAAAGTCGTTATCTATATTAAGTACGGATGCCTTATTAGTAACTCGTACAGACGCGCCATCATTATTAGTTGAAGGTTTATTAACGGCACTGTTAAATAAAGATGTAAGTGAAAAATTCCCGTTAATTAAGGAATGGTTAAATGCAACAGGTGGTATTTTGCCTAGTTTAGATACGCATGAAGCGGCATTACATGTATTTAATCCTTATTCAAAATTACAAAAAACGGCCTACGCATTTTTACTTCAACTTTGGATATATAAGTGGGTGATTTTATGCTTGACCGTATTATTCCTAAGCGCATTATCTCGTTGGTTTGATATAAAAAATAGAAAAGCAGAAGAAAATAAGAAGAACAGATTTCAACGCATAGAAAAACTGTTAGAAGATATAAATCAACATGAAATGTTACAAGCCGATACTAAAGATTACAGGTTATTAACCAGACGTTTAGCCGAAGCACGTAAAATTAAGCAGGATGGTATACAAATAGCCTGTGAACAAAATATGAGTAACAGCCCTGTATTTATCGCTTTTTTACAACAATGTGATCATGTAATAAAAGATATTCAATGGAAACTTTCTTTGGGCCTTGCTGGCTCTACTAACGTGGCTTAAAAACGGAATTACGTATAATTATGAACACAAAAGACCTTGTTAAATTTACGTTGTCAGCTTTCATTTTAAGTATTGGAATATCTGGTTGCAGCTCATTGTTAGGCAATGATGAAGAAACAAAAGCAGATCAAAATATGGATGTTGAAGTAGAACTTCCAACTGACTCATTTGTTAAAGTTTTACCTGATTTTCAGGCTTTAGATCCTTTGTATGACTTAGGTTTTGAAGGTGATTTTGACAAAGGCATGACTGCATATAATGAAAAAAGGTACAGCTTAGCGTTAACCGAATGGTACCCACTAGCCAAAGAGAGAGACGCTCGAGCAGAATACTATATAGGCATTATGTATTTAAATGGGTTAGGCATGCCGGTGAATTACAAACAAGGGACTATTTGGATTCAGCGTAGTGCGAGCCAAGGTTATGCTGAAGCACAGTTTGAGTTTGGTAATTTATATGTTGCTGGTCAAAAAATAGAGCAAAATTATGATCAAGCCATTCGTTGGTTATTATCAGCAGCTAGGCAAGGTCATGCTGGCGCACAATTTAATTATGGTTTGTTATATCAACAAGGCAAAGTTCCTTTATCGTCTAACCTTATGGAAGTGTATAAACAATCACGCTCTCAAACGTTTAACGATCAACAAGCGTTTAAATGGTATACATCAGCAGCAACTCAAGGACATGGGGCAGCCCAGAATAATTTAGCATGGATGTATTTATATGGACGAGGTGTTGCACAAAGCGATCAGTTAGCATTGAAATGGTATACCGAAGCAGCAAATCAAGGTGTGATAGATGCACAATATAATTTAGCTTTATTATATGAACAAGGAAAAGGCACCACACTAAATTTACAAGAAGCTCTATTTTGGCATAGTAAAGCTGCTGACCAAGGCTACTTCCCATCTCAACAACGATTACCAATATTACAGCAACAAATAGAGTCTTTTGATACCTCACTCGTTTTATTTGGTACTACATTAGCCCAAGCGACAAGAGACGCGTTACGTAATAAATTGAAATCCAATAATGGCAATATGTTACGTGAACAAGATAATTATTGGTTTGATATTTACGAATCTTCTCGGCTTTTAAACAGAACTGACAGATTGTTTGTTGGTTATAGTCTTCAAACAGACCATGTTGCCTCTCTAGAATATCGCTTTCCTTCTCAAAATGATCCTAATTTTGTTTTAACTGTGATTGATATGGTGAAAGAAAAATATGGGCCACCAATTGAAACTGAAGGCTCATTAGACTTTGGCAAGGTTAAGTACAGTTGGATAGTGAAAGACACAGAAGTTTTTGTAACTCGGTATTGGCCTGATACCACTGTTTATTTGTCTTATCATGTAGGGTCAAATTACCAACAAATGGTAAGTGAAATGCCTGAAAATGCAGAAGAGTTAATTTATAACATGGTATTTGAAACCTATTAACTTACTTAACTGTAATTTCAAATATATCGCTGAAGTTAGATTTTTAAATAGAAGATTATGAACATTACCAATATTTTACAGACATTATTCACACGGCTAGTCGTTCTGACTTTAGCTGTAGTATTTCTCAGTGCGTGTAATCCTGAAGAAGTATTGGATGACGGTGGTTATGAAATTAAATTATTATCCACTGAAAGTGTATTTCGTGAAGGAGAACAACTCTCAGTAGGGGTGTTTGATAAAGTTACAGGTGAGCAAGATGTTAGTGCCAATATATCAAGCAATAACCAATCTTTTGAATTAGATGAATATGTTTGGACTACCGATAACTCAGATCTTGCTGTAATGGCACTGGAGAAAACATATAAAAATCAGATCATAACTAAAGCGCCAGGTAAAGTTGTCATCACCGCGACTAATTCAAAACGACAAGTTTCATTCGAACTGACGATCGCACCCGCATTATTAAATAGTGTCGTTATCTCGCCAAAAGCACAAAGTATATATTTAGGGCAAGATAAATCGTTTGTTTTAAATGGTAACTATAGTGACGGTTCAATTAGGCCAATAACTGAAGGGATATCGTGGTCTATTGACAACAACGATCGCGCATCTATCACAAATCAAGGAGTAGTATCTTCTTTAAATGTTGGTCTAGTAAAAGTGACGGCTAGCGTAACTAATGAATTACAGCAGGTCAAAACAAACGCAGTAAACTTAACCATTACCGAAGCCGCTGTCACAAAATTAGATATTTCAGCTCAATCTAATATTCCATTAGGCCGAACCGGACAATTATCAGCAATCGCGCAATTTACAGATTTAACGAATGATAATGTAACCACAAATGTAAGCTGGATAACCACACCAGAAGATATTATAAACATTGATGCTGAAGGCAACATAACCACAAGTAACATGGGGCAAGTAACGGTTTCAGCAGTTATTGATGATGGATATGGTACTGAAGTTTTGTCTAATTCTGTTGAATTAACAATTAGCGAAAAAGTGATTGAAACAATAGATATCGTTCCTGAGAATCAAGTGATTATTAAGGACACACCGGTTATTTCAATAGAAAAACAGGAACGGTTTACAGTCGAAGCAACCTATTCAACTGGTGATAAAGTAGATATTAGTTTAAATGAATCATTAGTCTTCACCTCTAGCGATACCTCGATAGCTACAGTGGCATTGTTGGATTCCGGTCAATTTTTAATTGAGACCTTTGTTGAAGGCACAACAACATTAACCTTATCATTACCTAATCGTCTGGACGAACAAGTTGTTACTGAAAGAGTCTTAACGGTCATAAAACCTGTGTTGACTAAAATAGATATTTCCGCACAATCCGACACCTTTGCTGTGGGTTTACAAGTTAACTGGCAGGCCATTGGTCATTATGATGATAACACCACAAAAGATATTTCAGACACGGTAACTTGGAGTTCTAGTTCCTCAAATCTTGCGAGTTTTAACCAAGACAAACGTTCAACTTTAAGTGTCACTGATACCGGCGTAACGTCAATAACAGCACAATTTATTAACGATCGTGAGCAACTTATTGTCAGTGAACCTACAGAGGTTACTTTACGATCTGCAATTGTTGTTGATGTATTAACAATTTCAGATAACGCCAACATTGTTGATGGACAAGTATCGGTACCTCAAGGCGTACAGGTAAATTTTCAATTAAAAGGAATGTTAAGTGATGGCACAGAGCAAATACTGTCAGGCGTTACTTGGACAGCAACAGAAAACGAATTAGCGACATTAAACTCAAGTTCTGGAATATTAATTGCGACCAAAGATGTATCCAAACTGGGAGTACTAACCACAACTGCATCAATTTTTATCGATGATACCAATTTCTCACACGACGTAATTGTTACCGTTACACCCGCTAAATTAGTCTCTTTCGCGATCGAACTACCAGAAAATAATGGTTTGTATAAAGGTTACAGCCAACCACTTAAAGTG
Organism: Psychrosphaera aquimarina; assembly: GCF_032461525.1. Taxonomy (NCBI): domain Bacteria; kingdom Pseudomonadati; phylum Pseudomonadota; class Gammaproteobacteria; order Alteromonadales; family Pseudoalteromonadaceae; genus Psychrosphaera; species Psychrosphaera aquimarina. The sequence continues at coordinate 299,215 of NZ_JAWCUA010000001.1, forward strand.
ATGGGGACGTTTTCAACCGACTTAACTTATGATTTAACCGATGTAGTAACTTGGAGCATAGACGATGCAAGTAAAGATAAAGTTGTTTTATCTAGTATCAAGAAAAATACATTGGAAATGGTTAATGCCGGTGATGTCACCATTAATGCGAGTTACTTAGACATTTACGATGAAAATAAAACCAAAACCACCAGTTTAAATTTCACGGTTGCACCTGCGTTGTTAACGTCCATGAGTATTTCGGCTCAATTAGATTCAGATAAAAATGGCGTTGGTGAACTCGATGTCGTGTCGGTAGCAAGTGGGCAAAATGTATTGTTTAGTGCTATTGGTACCTACAGTGATAATTCGACAAAAGAGATAACTGAGCAAGTTACTTGGCTTTCTAGTTCTCCTTCATTTTTAACTATTATTGAAACTGGTGAAGATGGAGGACAAGCGAATACGTTTAAACCAACTCTAGAAGATACTGCATTAACCATATCGGCACTTCTTACCAATGATAAACAAGAAGATATTAGTTCAATATTTTCGTTTACCATTGGAGACGCGGTACTTGAAAATATTAATCTATCCCCTGCAGCTTTAAGTTTTGGTTTAAATGTTCCGGCAGGTAAAAGTGTCCAACTTGAAATATGGGGAACATATTCAGATGGATCTTATAAAAAGATCACAGAGGATAACGCGGCAGTCTGGTCATCAAATAACCTAGAAGTTGGCACAATCGTAAAAGAAACGGGTTTAGTGACAATGGAAAAGGGGGATCCCGCTGCTTTATTAATAACCGCAACAGAGACAGTATCTGGTAATTCCTTTAAAGGAAGTTTGGTTCTTAACCGTGTTGATGCCATAGTTGAATTTATTAAAATAACTCCTGATACTTCGAGTGCTCCATGGAAACTGGCGGATGGGGCTCAATTAAACCTAAAAGCTTTCGCTGTTTATAGTGATTTATCAGAAGTTGAGATCACTGAAGACGAAAATAGCACCTGGTCTATTCCTGATGTAAGCGATCAAGCATTCATTAGTGTTGAAAATGCATCGACATTTAAAGGTTTGGTGACCGCACTTACTGAAACAGAAAACAAGGTTACAGTAAATCTTCAAAATACGACTTTTGGGCAAACATTAATAACAACGGCTGATTTTGTTATTGGTGCAGCCGTATTAGAATTTATTGAAGTTAGTCCAACGATACAAACCATTACAAGTGGAGATACTTTAGTATTTACAGCTACAGGGTTTACCAGTAATGATGAAACAATAGAATCTGACAGAGTTGGCGACTTGGAGTAGCCAAAATATAAACGTTGCGGAGTTTAATCAAGCTAGCAGCAATATACTTCAAGGAATATCAGCTGGGTCTGTTTATATTACGGCTAGCTACACACCGACAGGACAAGAGGAGTTAACCTCTGAAACCCAAGTTACAGTAGAACCTGCAATTTTAAGAAGTATTAGTATCCACCCAACAACACCTAGGTTTACTGAAATACCTCAAAATACGCCTCTATTTTTAAAAGGTAACACAGATTTGCTTACGGCTACTGGCTTATATTCTGATGGTACTACGGCAACGATAAACGGCAGTGTCGATTGGTCTATTGATAATACAAATGTTGCCTACATTAGCTCAGTAGGTGTCATAACACCCGTAGGGCTAGGCGATGCAACCTTGCATGTAGAAATTGATGTGGTTGAATTAGGTGAAACAAAAACGATATATGTGGATTACCCATTTACGGTTATTGGCCCATTATTAAAGTTCATTGATATCACTCCTGCAACCCCCGTTTTTATACTAGGTATGCAACAACAGTTCACAGCTAAAGGTATTTATTCTGATAATAGTATTGTTGATTTAACCAACGCAGTAACTTGGACAACGGGACGCTCTAATGAATCAGCTCAAGACAAAGCCGGTAATATAACTAACACAGGTGTATTTAGTGCAGAAAGATTAGGCTCTGTAACAGTTAACGCTTCACATCCTGACTTTGATGATAAAGCCATCATAAAACAAACATTTGTATCGATAGAAACATTAGATCATCTTGTTATTGAGCATGCTGGTGGTGATGTTTATGCCGGTCAAAAGTTAACTTTAAACGCTTATGGTGTGACTAGTAACAACAAACAAGTTACTTTTTCAAATGGATTAACGTGGCAGGTTTCGGCAATTGCCACAATTGATGATATGACTAATCAATCAAGTACTAATTCATTCACAACCAATGCTGCTGGAGTGATGACAGCGACCGCGACTTGGACAACTGACGCTGGTGTTACATCTAAATCTATTCAAATAGATATAAAAGACCCATTATTAACCTCCATTAGTTTATCTGTAGATGATAATAGTATCGCCGACGGGTTAACGGCACAATTTACCGCGACGGGCACATATTCAGACGGCAGTACCAAAAATATAACGGATGATGTAAGTTGGAATAACTTAAATGAAAGTATTTTTACAATATCTAATACTGGATTGATCACCTCTAAGCAACCAGGTTCTGGAGACGTTTCGGTTTATTTAACTAATGACAGCGGTAATAAAATTTCCAGTGAGCCTGTATTGGTCACAATAGAACTGCCTTTAGTTGAATCTCTTAATATATCAGCATCAACAACAACTATAAGTAGAGGTACAAGTTTACAATTAAATTTAACAGGAATTTTAACTGACGGATCAACAGAGTTACCAGATGGTGTTAGTTGGAATAGTGATGTTGAATCCAATGCAGTTATATCCGATAGTGGTTTGGTCACCATTCCTAATGATGCCGTTATCGGACAAATGGTTACGTTAACGGCTCTAGTTCCATTGAAAGAAGGAAGCAGTGATAATTTAGAAAAATCTATCGTTATTACTATTGGAATTGCTAAATTATCCAGTTTGACTTTATCTATAGATAATCAAACTGTACCACGAGGGTCGAGCACAACAATAAGTGCAACAGGACTATTAACTGATGAAACGGTTGGCCTACCAACGACAGTAAATTGGACTAGTAGTGACACCTCTAAAGCAACGGTTGACTCTAACGGATTAGTGACCGTTGTTTCCAATACCATAATTGGTCAACAAGTTACTATAACAGCGACTGCACCAGAGTTAGCTGACTCAACTAATTATATTAATAAAACTATACTCTTAACCATTGGTAAACCTTTATTATCTTCTATCAGCTTAACAAGCAATCAGGTTGATATACCCAGAGGAACTAAAGTATCCATTGTACCTACAGGCACCCAATCTGATGGAACATCAGGCATCTCTACCACTATTACCTGGAATACCAATGAGCCAACAATTTCTACAGTTAGCAGTTCAGGTGAAGTTTTTATAAGAAATAATGCAACCTTGAATCAGAACATTGTGATTTCAGCCACAGCGTCAGAAATATTGGGGTCTGCTAACAATATAAGTCAGTCAATTACGTTAAAAGTTGTTTCACCATTATTATCAAGTATGACCTTAACGACGGATAACACAACAGTACCACGAGGGACAACGGCAACAGTATCTGCCAGTGGAACGTATACAGATGCAACCACAAAAGTGCCTGACTCAGTAGTATGGACATCAAGCGATACTTTTATAGCGACAGTGGATAGTACCTCTGGTGAAGTCACGATCAAAAACGACGCAGTGATTGGTCAACAAGTGACAATAACGGCAACGGCACCAAATGGCGCGGTAGTAAATTCTGATATCGTTAAGACTATTACCTTAACGGTAGGGCAACCACTGTTAACATCAATGGCGTTAGCAGCTTCAGATGTTACAAATAATGAAGTACCACGTGGCACTTCAACAACGATTACGCCAACGGGCACGCAATCAGACTTAACAAATGATATAGCAACAGCTATTACATGGACTACTAGCGATGCGTCCATAGCAACCGTAGATGCAAATGGTAAAGTAACCATAGTCAATGGTGCCGCTAAAAATGAAACCGTAATGATAACCGCCACAGCAAATAAATCGGCCACAAACACGGATGTTATTACTCAAAGTATTACATTAACGGTCATCGATCCATTGTTATCAAGCATGACTTTATCGACTGATAATACGACGATACCAAGAGGGACAACGGCAACAGTATCTGCCAGTGGAACGTATACAGATGCAACCACAAAAGTGCCTGACTCAGTAGTATGGACATCAAGCGATACTTCTATAGTGACAGTGGATAGTACCTCTGGTGAAGTCACGATCAAAAACGACGCAGTGATTGGTCAACAAGTGACAATAACGGCAACGGCACCAAATGGCGCGGTAGTAAATTCTGATATCGTTAAGACTATTACCTTAACGGTAGGTCAACCACTGTTAACTTCTATGGCGTTAGCGGCTTCAGATGTTACTAATAATGAAGTACCGCGTGGCACTTCAACAACTATCACACCAACAGGTACGCAATCAGACTCAACAAATGATATAGCTACTACCATTACATGGACATCCAGCGATGCAAGTAAAGCAACCGTAGATGCAAATGGTAAAGTAACCATAGTCAATGGTGCCGCTAAAAATGAAACCGTAATGATAACCGCCACAGCAAATAAATCGGCCACAAACACTGATGTTGTTACTCAAAGTATTACATTAACGGTCATCGATCCATTGTTATCAAGCATGACTTTATCGACTGATAATACGACGATACCAAGAGGGACATCAGCAACGGTATCAGCGAGCGGAACGTATACAGATGCAACAACAGCTGTACCTAGCTCAGTTGTATGGACATCAAGCGATACAACTAAAGCAACCGTTGTGAGCGGTACTGGCGTAGTTACTATTAAAGATGATGCCGTGATTGGTCAGCAAGTGATAATAACGGCAACGGCACCAAATGGTGGCATAGTAAATACCGATATCGTTAAGACTATTAATCTAACCGTTGGCACTCCTTTAGTTGAAACTTTAGATATTTTGACAACGGACAGTGATGTTAGAAAAGGGCGGAGTTTAACTTTAACTAAATCAGTACTGATGTCAGATGGAAACATTACTTCGATACCAACATTAACTTGGAGCAGTTCAAATTCAATTATTGCGACAGTTGATAGTAGTGGTGTGGTTCAAATACCGAATAGTGCCACTGTTGGCCAAACAGCAACCATTACGTTAAGTGCGCCGGAATTGCCAGGATCAAGTACAGATATTACGGATTCTATAACGATAACAGTTACTGCTGCCGCGCTAGATAGTATTTCACTAAGCCCTGGTAACAGCACTGTGCCTCGTGGGAAATTGATAACGTTAACGGCAACGGGTAGTTTTTCTGACAGTTCAACCGGTTCAATTGCGGCTCTTAATCCTATTTGGTCGAGTGATGATGAAACCTTAGCGACTGTTGATGTTAATGGCAATGTAACTATATTAGATGATGCTGATATTGGCCAATCTGTCGTCATTTCAGTAATCGCTGATGAAGCAGTATTAAACTCTTCAACCACAATACCTCAATCAGTTACATTAACCGTTGGTCATGCTGAAGTTGAAAGTATTGAAATCACAGAAAATGATTTAACGCTCGCACGGGGTAAAACGCAAACGTTAAACACCACAATTACAATGTCAGATTCAGATCCAACATCTGAACCCACACTAACTTGGAGCAGTAGTTCACCGAATAATGTGAGTGTTGATGTTAACGGCATTATCACAGTTGAAGACACAGCAAGCGTGCTAACTAAGGTAGAAATAAAAGCACAAAGTGTTGCCTATCCGGGATCAAGTAATATTGTGTCTGATTCGATTTTTGTAACCGTAGGAGCGCCGTTATTGGAATCCATATCATTATCACCTGGCGATTCTGATATTAGAAAAGGAAAATCATTAACTTTTATTCCTACAGGTACGTTAACAGATGGCGCCAGTGGGCTACCAACCACGTTAACATGGTCAAGTGATGATGAAAGTGTGGCGACGGTGAGCGACAGCGGTGTGGTTACGATCGTTTCAAACGCTAACGAAAATGATACCGCGACGATCACGGTCTCTGCGTTAGAGTCAACAGGTTCCTCTAATCCAGCTATTGAACAATCTGTTGTGGTTACCGCGATTGCACCACTGGTTGAAAAAATTGAAATTACCGTTAATAGTGTTTCGAAACCCACAGATAATGTAGCTATTGGTGGGTCTTTACAACTAGGAACCTTAACTACTTATTCAAATGGCGACACGTCCACTTCTGCAACCGTCATTTGGGAAGAAGTCGTGGACTCTATACACGGTTCGGTTAGCACGCCTGGTGGGTTGGTCACCATTCCTAATACGGCAATTGCTGATGAAAAATTATACATTGCAGTATCAACACCTACCTATGATGGTTCTGTTGAAACCGTCATTGATTCAATCGAATTAACGATTATTGACGCTGTGCTTGCTTCTATTCAATTAAATTCTGGGGATGTCTCTATAATCCAAGGTAATACATTAGAAGTTGTGGCTACCGGCACATTAACCAATGGTAGCTCAGTTGATGCTGAAACCTTAAGTTCTACATTGACATGGTCAACTAATAATGTCGGTGAAGTTGATGTTTCACATATAAGCAGTGGAACCGCGTCAGCTCATGGTTTAATTTCTGTCGATTCAGCTGCAAGTATTGGTGACTCAATAATAACAGCTACCGATGTAGATGGCGTCTCTACTAGCATAACGGTTACCGTTGCTTACCCTAAAGTCGAACTTGCTTTATCTTCATCTGAAACAGATATCTTAGTTGAAGATACAATTACTATCACACCAACGTTTACGACTACGTCTGACAGTATAACGGATATCAGACGGATATGATTCTACACAATTAACATGGTCTAGTTCGGATGATACAATTGCGACGGTAGGCGCAAGTACAGGCATTGTTTCAGCGCTATCACCAGGCTCTGTTACCATTACAGCAATACACGATGTGGTTGCAGAAGATTCAGCAAATGGAACCTATGCGGTGGCCAGTTCACCTCTAACTGCAACCATTGACTTTACGGTAGATTATCCATTAGTAGAAATGTCGATATCTCCAACCACTGAAAATGTTTTACTTGGCGAAACACTGACAATAGTACCTACATTTAGTACTACTGGTGATGCAAGTGTGCCGTCGGAATACGATAGCAGTAACTTGACTTGGACAAGTTCAGATACCAGTGTTGCAACCGTTAATAGTAGTGGGGTTGTTACAAGTTTAACGGAAGGAACTACGACAGTAACGGCCTTACATTCTGCTGTTACTCCAGATGCTGAAAATGGTGTTTATGCAAGTTCTCCTGACCCGCTAAGTCAAAGTGCAAGTATTACTGTAATTGCAGCTGCGGTGGTAGATTTTGATATATATGCGCAAACTTCAACCATAGCAGCGGAAGGCTCTACAATAACCATAGATCCTGTTGAGATATTTTCAGACAAAACAACACAAGCATTAACAGATGATTTAGATTGGGCGAGTGATAACGCCGATATTATATTTGTTGCATCAGACACTGACACTTTAAGTACGAATAGTGGCTCAGTATTAATTACAACGGAAACACCATTTAATTCTGATGCCACTGCAACCATAACGGCTACGCACGCAACGCTAGGCTCAAAAACCTTATCAGTCACATTTAAAAATGATAATTCATATGCAATTAGCCGTATAGAAACATCAACGCCACTTAAAGTTGTTGCTGACAATACAAAAGTTCAGCTACATGCCGTTGCGATATATAATGACAATACGGTCGTTGATATCACCAGTGACACTGGAAATGTATGGACCACCGATGACGACAGTAGTACGGTTACTAACGGCACGGTAACGATTGCGGAAGATACTGATTATGTAGACGATAATGTTATAACAGCAACGTTTGATTCTGAAACGGCAACCACCACACTCGATATTAAAGATGCCACATTAGTGTCCATTGAAGTATATCCAAACGACGTTCAAGTACACACAGAATTAACCCAAGATTTTAAAGCTTATGGTATTTATAGTTATAATGCTGGCGCAGAATTTTTTGTAGTTGATATTACTGATACCGTAGTTTGGACAAGCGATGATACGGCAGTACTAACAAATGGAGGTAGTACAGGTGCTATTGGATCAGCAGTTTATACCGCCACACTAACTGCTATTACTGGGACTGCCAGTGTAGAAGTGGTTTCATCAATTTCGAGTATCACGCTGGAAAAATCACTAACAGATATTAGTGATGATAATTCAATTCAACGATTAAGTTACCAAATGTATGCATTTGCAAATTACGCTAATGGCCATAAACAAAACATTACAGAACAAGTATTTTGGTCAGGGACTTCTAATGTTTTAATTAACAATGCAACAGGATATAAAGGTTTAGTAACACCCATTACATTCGATGCAAATGTACAAACGATAACCGCGAGCTTATTTACTAATACAGGCTTAAAAACTGGGAGTTTAACGTTAAATACTTCAACTCGAACGCTACAGTCTATTGATGTAACACCCGCTACTGCTGATTTAGGCGACAATGCAATACAACAATTTACCGCGACCGCAACCTACACCGGCGGTGAAGCGGGCGATTCACTTTCTGAAGATGTAACTGATTTAGTGACTTGGAGTATCGACACAAATGCCTCTACTCATATTAGTAATGCTGCAGGTTCAAAAGGGCAGTTAACATCGATAAGTGGTGATATTACAGATATAACGTTAACTGCAACTTTGGATGCCATTACGGATACTTCAGCTGTAACGAGGTCAAACGTGAGTGTTTCTTCTTTAACGTTATCTGCAGATACCGACATAGCAGTAGACGAAACTCATCAGTTCACAGCCGAAGGCGTGTTCACAGGAATTGACAACACAGATTTCACATCGCGTGTGGTATGGACAAGTTCAGATCCAACAAAAGTAACAATAAGTAATGCTTCAGAAACAAAAGGCTTAGCAACTCGGATTGCAACCGGAGATGTGACGATAACCGCGACTTATGAAGCGTTAACAATAACAAGTGGTACGATAGGAACAACACCTTAATGGAAACTAACGGTATGAGAGTTTATTTACAATTTGGTTTTAAATTCATAACAATAATAGCTCTATTCATGTCTCTAAAGGGTATGGCTTCAGATGATCTTTCTATGCAGGCAGAAGGCACATTGGGAGAACCTATCTCTAGTCTTGATTTAAACGCCATTTCAAAAATGGATAAATTATTAGATGTTAGGCCAAACTTAATAGATGAGTATATCCAGTTACAAAGAGACATAAAAACTCTAACAGCGGTTTTATTAGTTAAAGAGGGCGCTCATACTGAGGAATTTCAGAAATTTAATGAGTATCAAAAATTAATATCTAATAAATATAATCCTAATCAAATTTTTAATTTATATCGCCAACTTGATGTGCAAAGCCACCAGCAAGATATCGCTAATAATGAATATGACCTTAATAGGTTAAAATTAAAATTGTATACAGCGCAAGTTAGATATCAGCAAGTTGAAATAGAAGTTGAACAAGCTTATTTAACTAAATATGCGGTTGATGACAAAGAGTTAACCAATGGTTTATTGGCCAATGAAGCGTTATTGATAAAAGATGATCAACAAAAAGTAGTATTTAACTTACTCAAATCGTATGAAAATAACCCAAGAACCTTTGCCCAGATATTAAGTCATCCTAGCGTTGTTGCATTACTGCCAGATTACTTAAAAGAACAACTAAATATTTTTAAGGAAGCAAACATATCACTTGTTCAAGCTTTAAATAAGCCTGAAGTAATGAAAGCGGTGATAAGTAAAGTTAACGCCATTGATTTTTCACCTGCTCAATTGGAGGATGACGTAAATAAAAGTATTTATAGCGAACAACAAGTTCCTAAAATATTAAATTCAATTGTTATGCCTATCTATATTAGTAGTGACTTAGATGCAGATACCGTTAATCCTGTCGAAGCCATAGAGTTGTATGATCTTCCTTTACCGTCACAAGAGTTAGTTTTTCTTTTAGCTTCAATTAGAGAGAACAATACTACCTCAGTATATTCAAGCTTATCTGATTATTCTTTGGATCAAATTGTTGATTGGGATGGCTTAGAACCTACCTACACAGTAGCAAGTCAATCAGAGTATTTAACGGCGTTGAATAATGCACACGGCCCTGAAAATTTAGATATATCAGAAGTATTACCTGATAGTTTAACAGCGACGTTTAATGGTGAAATGCAAGGGCAACTAATGGATGGATCAGGTGTAGTTAGTGGTGACATTAGTTTAGATGTTAATTTCTCTGGCAACAGCAATACACAAATAGAAGGTAACTTCACACTGAATACCGACCAAAGCGCGATTAATGGCGTTATACCTTCAACTTTGATAAGTGGGCCTGAAAACTTTGAGCTTAATTTTACCACTGACAGCCAGCAACAAGGCGGTTTTAATGGTAGTTTTTTTGGGCCCAACGCAGAAGAAATGGGTGGCGTTTGGGTACTTGGTAATGATATCGATGGTTTTAATGGTGCACTTGGTCGATTTAGAGCCAAACGATAAATCGCATATTAAGTGTAATATCCTTTATTTCATACACTAAGGGTGTAAATGAATAGTTTAAATAAATTAGTTACTGTTAATGTATTAGTGTGCATTTTATTTACGGCATCGGTACTTTCAGAAACAAATACAACATTATTAAATAACAGAAATGTGGCGAACAAAGTCAGTAGTGCCACTAAATTATTAAAACAAAAGTCATACGCGAAAGCCTGTAGCCAATTAATGGACTTATCCGAATTAGCCTCGAAGGTAGACAGAAGCCAAACTAAAGAAGCCCAATTACAACTTAATATTAATTATTTGCTAGGGCAATGCCACGCTGGACTTGCATTATTTAAAGAGGCGAGCATCTATTTTGAAAGAGTGGTGCAATATGATCCCTCAGAGCCGCGTCCGTATTTGGATTTAGCTCTAACATATCAGTATCTTGGAGAGTATTCTTTAGCAGATTCAAAATACAGCGAACTGCTCGATATGCCAAATCTAAGCGATACGGTTCGTCAAAAAGTTGAACACCTTTACAGTAATAACCCTAATAAAATACAATACTTCATTGATTTTTCTACAGGCGTGATCTCGGACGACAATATAAATAATGCCCCCATAACAGACTCAATAACGATGTGGGACACAGAATTTATATTTAATAATGACTCACGGCCAAAGTCAGATCTTGGTATTTACTTAGGTGCGAACGCCAAAGCGAATAAATTATTAAGTAGTCAATCAAGACTCACCAGCACGTTAGAAATTAATTCTACCAATTTCACGACAGACAGTGAGCATAATAACGCAGTTATTGACTTTGGCGTGACATATCATCGAAAATTGTGGGGCGGAGAATATTCAGTCCAAACTCGATTAGCCAATGTCAGTATTGGTAACGAATCACTACTTAATGTGTTCGGCGTTAATGGCATATACTCAATAATACCTTTTAATAAATTACGAACGACAGCAAAGTTAGGCATACAAACCTTGAGCTACACAGAAAGTTCTGATCGTAATGTAAATGAATTGAATACTGGATTTTTAGTTAATTATCAAGTTAGCAACAAATGGTTATTAAACTCAGAGGTTGGTTTTGCATACGGTGCAGCAAGCGATGACGCCAATAGTTACACCAATTACAAATTTGATTTTGGTGGTAATTATTCAATCACTAATTCGTTATTATTATCCATGACGCTTAGGTACAACCCACGTAAATACCTAAGTAAAATGGAGGCGTTTAATAAAACAAGAGACGACCAAAGAACCTTAATTAACACGGAATTAAATTATAATTTTAAAGACAATATATCCCAGCGTTTAACGTTAGATCTTGGTGTTAACTTATTTCAAAACAAATCTAATATAAAAGTATTTGAAAACGACAGAACCCAAGCATATTTAATATTACATTTTACAATTTAGTCCAGTAAACACATAAGCTTACCGGACTAAATTGGCCAATCTGTCGAGTTACATTTATCAGCTCACTGAACAACCACACTTACTTATTTAAATGTTGGGCATGAAATGTTAAATGTTGTTCAATAAATGATGAAATAAAATAATAACTATGGTCGTAACCTTCGTGAAGGTTATATTCCAATGGGTATCCACTGAGGGTTGCTGCCGCTTCTAACGTTTCCGGTTTTAATTGTTCAGTTAAGAAGTTGTCAGCTTGACCCTGATCTACTTTTGCCGGCACAAACGTGGAGGCTTGTTTCATTAATTCACTCGCGTCATGTTGTTTCCATTTTGCTTTATCATCGCCTAAATAAGCCGTGAATGCTTTTTGTCCCCAAGGGCAATTGATTGGATTACAAATCGGGCTAAATGCAGAAACAGAACTGTATTTTTCTGGGTTTAACATAGCAATAGTTAAGGCACCATGTCCGCCCATTGAATGTCCACTGATAGCACGTTTGTTTAACACTGGAAAGGTATCTTCAATCAAAGCAGGTAATTCATTTACCACATAATCATACATTTGATAATGGCGATTCCATGGTGCTTGTGTTGCATTCACATAAAATCCAGCTCCTTGACCTAGATCATAACCATCATCATTTGGGACTTCAGTTCCTCTAGGGCTAGTATCAGGTGCAACAATCGCTATACCTAGTTCAGCCGCCATTCTAAATGCTCCGGCTTTATGCATGAAGTTTTCATCAGTACAGGTTAAACCCGATAGCCAATACAAAACAGGCACTTTTTGTTTATTTGATGCAAGTGGAGGTAAGTAAATAGCAAACCTCATGTCGCAATTAAGTGTTTTAGATTGGTGCGTGTATTGTTTGTGCCAACCACCAAAACTCTTGTTTATAGATATATTTTCAATTGTCATGATAAACCTTAAAATACTGCCTAATTATCAAATATTAATTAACAATTAGGCAGTAGGGTAGTTATTACTTGTCAAAGTGGATAACGGTTCGAATGCTCTCACCTTTGTGCATTAACTCAAATGATTCATTTATGTCTTCAAGTGTCATGGTATGTGTAATAAAGTCACTAAGTTTGAATTCACCTTGTAAATATCTTTCTACATAATCTGGTAACTCAGTACGACCTTTAACTCCGCCAAATGCCGTGCCACGCCATACTCGTCCTGTAACTAATTGGAATGGTCTAGTAGAAATTTCTTGGCCCGCACCAGCCACACCAATAATAACGGATTCTCCCCAGCCTTTATGACAGCACTCTAAAGCCGAACGCATTAGGTTAACGTTACCAACACACTCAAAAGAATAATCAACACCGCCATCGGTTAATTCAACGATGACGTCTTGAATTGGTTTGTCATGATCTTTAGGGTTAATGCAGTCAGTTGCACCCAACTTTTTAGCTAATTCAAATTTACTTTCATTAATATCGATAGCAATAATGCGACTCGCTTTAGCCATGGAGGCACCAATGACAGCAGATAAACCGATACCACCTAAACCGAAGATAGCCACAGTGTCGCCTTCTTCAACTTTAGCTGTGTTCATTACCGCGCCCATTCCGGTTGTTACACCACAACCTAATAAACAGACTTCCTCTAATGGTGCTTCTTTATTCACTTTAGCCAAAGAAATCTCTGGTAAAACTGTGTATTCAGAAAAGGTAGAACAACCCATGTAATGATAAATAGGCTGACCATCTTTATAAAAACGAGTTGTGCCATCCGGCATTAACCCTTTACCTTGTGTTTCACGAATTTTTTGGCAAAGATTGGTTTTTCCTGAAGTACAGAACTTACATTCTCCACATTCAGGCGTATATAAAGGAATAACGTGATCACCGACTTTAACACTCGTGACACCTTCACCAACTTGTTCAACAATACCGCCACCTTCATGACCCAAAATAACTGGAAAGAGGCCTTCAGGATCTTCACCTGATAATGTAAATGCATCGGTATGACATACGCCAGAAGCAACAACTTTAACTAATACTTCACCTTTACGAGGTAACATTACGTCAACCTCTTCAATGGATAATGGTTGTTTAGGCCCCCAGGCAATAGCGGCTTTTGATTTTATAAATTGATCAGTCATGATTTTTCTCATTTATCAGTTGAATACAAGTTTTTGAATTTAAGCCCGTCAACCTATTGGGCTATATTATGATAAACATTATAGTTGTTTCTTCAAAAGTGATAATATACTAATTTGTTAAAACACTTTTACATATAGGTAACAATATGAAGTGGGAAGGGATCAGTGAATTTGTCTATGTTGCTGAAAACGAAAGTTTTACATTAGCATCTAAAAAAATGGCAATTTCTACCGCTCAGGTTAGTCGACAGATATCATCGCTTGAAAAACGTTTAAATATTAAATTATTTTATCGTACAACTCGAAAAGTATCATTAACCGAAGAAGGCCGAATATATTACCAACATTGTAGAAGTGTATTAGATGGTTTGGACGCAGCGGAACGAGCCATCACAAACTTACAAACTAAACCCCAAGGTAAAATTAAACTTACGGCTCCAGTTACCTATGGCGAACAAACAATATTACCTCTAGTAAATGATTTCATGCTCCAATATCAGGATGTTGAGGTGAACGCATATCTAAGTAACCAACAGGTTGATTTAGTAGAAGGGGGTTATGATTTAGCCATTCGGTTAGGTAAGCTTATTGATTCATCTATGATGGCAAAAAAGTTAGGCACACGTACAAATTATATATGCGCTTCACCTAACTATTTGGATAAACATGGTGTCCCACACTCACTTTCAGAATTAAATAAACATAACTGCCTATTAGGCACATTAGATTATTGGAATTTTAGTGAAGGCAATAAAGATAAAGCATTACGGGTTACCGGTAAGCTTAGATACAATAATGGATTTGGATTGGTGGATGCCGCACTAAAAGGTTTAGGTATAGTTCAATTACCTGATTATTATGTTCAAGAGCATATTGAAAGTGGCACGTTAATTACCTTGTTAGACAATTACCGTGCACCAGATGAAGGGATTTGGGCGGTATATCCACATAACCGTCAATTATCACCAAAAATCCGTTTTCTGGTGGATTATTTAACATCAAATCTGGCCAAGAGTTAGTTAAATAATTGTTATCTCTCAGTCTTCCTACTTATCTTTTTTAACAAAATTAAAGTCTGTTTATTTCATGCGTTGTTGAACTTTATAAGAATGCCAAACCGCCGGAATAATGATAATGACAGCGATAAACGCTAAAAACCATTGATGGCTTTGACCAACAAAAGCCAAATTGATGATCTCGGCGGCTTCTTTATTGTTCGTAAGATTAGCATGAGCTATGGGGCCTATTGCCGCGTCGTTAGCGATAGAAAAGCCATTGCTTAATGCGCTTTCCCAACCAAGTGCAGAAAAAGATCCATATGCTTTATAGGCAATTGCTGAGGCACCCATACCGACTAGACCTATGCCAACCGTACCAATGCCAATTAAACCAATACCAATAGAGCCTACAGTGACAATACCAAAAGAGACAATTCCAACACTAATTGGAGCAACAGCTAAACCGCCCCACGCAAAGAGCAAGCCATACGCTTTACTGCCACCGGCTACCCATGCGTAAGCCGGTTTATAGTTATCTTCAGGGTTACCAAATTGAAAATGAAATAAGGGAGCGCCAAACAATTTAATCTTGCTTTTATACTCGCGTAATGAGGAGTCTTTTTGATCTGATTGACGATGAAATGCGCTTGGATTCAAAATCCTTTCTTGCATCCTCACTAATATTATTTGCTTAAACATGCGATAAAATAAATAAAAGTTACTCAGAATAAATGCGAGGACGATCAATTGTGAAGCTAAGGAATAGAGATATATATTATCAGCACTTAAAAGAGCAAAACGTTTTAATACAATATTCGCTATTACATAAACAATCACAGAAATGAAAAAAGCAGAAACATATAAAATAACTTGTTTTTTTTCTCGAGTAGTACGGGATTGAGATAAAGCCGCTTTCACTCCAAAATATGAACTGACAACACCAGACAATGACGCAAGAACGACTAAAATTGAAGATATCTTAAACATCGATCCCCCTTTAGCCGCACTTGTACCTAGCAGTGCAGCTTTTGCTGGTGGCGATAATAAACTGATTGCGGATAAAACACTGGCGGTGAAATCAACGCCAGGTTTACTTTTGGATAAAGTGTCTTCTACAAACGATATCATTGCTCGTTTGAGTAATTTACGTCCCCTAGAAAGTCGCTGCTTAGTTGTATCTAAAGACAAATCTAATTCAGCTGCAACTCGCTCAACAGATTGCTGTTCTCGGTAGAATAATATTAATGGCTCTCGATAAGTATCGTCCATTTGATCTAACGTTTTCCAAAGCAAGTTCTGTTCTTGTTCACGAATGGCTAAATCATCCATTGGCTGGAAATGGTTTTCTTCAACATTATGCTCTTCAAATTCACTGGCATTTTTTATAGGTTGGGTGTTTTCTTTACGACGATAACGACTCACTTTAAATCTGAGAATACCGCAAAGCCAAGATTTCAACTTTGCAGGTTCTTTTAAACTATCGAGACTTTTCCAAGCTTCTATAAAAGTCTCTTGGGCAATATCTTCGCTGTACTTAACATCACCGACCGAAGAGTAGGCTAGAGAGCACAATAAGTTTTGATATCGAGAAACGATTTGACAAAACGCATCTCTATCTCCGCCTAATGAAGAAATAACCAAGTTCACATCACTCATTTCTGTGAAGGATTTTTTACGCCTAAATATGCTCATAAAACTCTTATATTTGCCTTTTAGCTACTAAGTGCCACGTAAATGTTAAAGGTGACAAAATTATTAAAAAAAATCACATAAAATAAATTACGCCATCTCTGTCACCTTTATAAATCAATATGCCACTTAACGACATCATATTAACGTACTTATAGAGAGAGCATGGATGAAACTAATAAACATAATAAAATTAAAATTGCGCAGTGTATTTGCCATGACTACATTTTTATTTGGTTATTTATTATCAAGTGAAGTTTCTAAGATATTAGATGACGTTGATATGTTTTTTATGCTGTTACTCCTTGCATTTAATTGAATTAGTTATTGATTCAACTTGAGTGATAAAAATAATAATTATTTTTTGTCACCTAATTTATCGGTAAGGGCACTTACTTATTAAACACACAAACACATTAAATTAACCATTTGGAAAAATGATGAACATATCAATATTAAACCGAGTAAAACTTTTATCTATGACAAGCTTACTAGTGTGCTCTGCTTATACATATGCTAATAAAATACCGACAATCGTTGACGACTTTAGTCATCCAGATAACAATAGTTTAGGCATTAAGCGTCAATTTTTAGACGACAAAGTCGCGGGTGGGAACTCACAAGCAAGGATAAAAGTGATTGATGGCAAGTTACATATCTCGGGTGAAATTGAACCGCCTAGAGGTCAACCTGGTTGGGCGAGTTCTGTATTATTACTTAATCCTGAAGGTTTACCGCAAGATGTAAGTAAATTTTCTGGGATTAGATTATTAATAAAATTACAAAGCGGTAACATTTCAATTTCTGCCAATAGCACAGACATAAGTAATTTTGATTACCACTCTGCCATGTTAATGGTACAGGCAGACGATAAATTTCATGAAATTAAAATACCGTTTGATTCAATGAAGCGAAGTTGGTCTGAACAAACGAAGTTAAATACGACAACGATTAATAGCCTTAGTATTGTTTCATTTGGCATGCAAAAAACACCTTTTGAATATCAACTGGATGAAGTTGGCTTTTATTAACTGATAGACAATCAGCAACTCTGTATTTTTTATGAGGGGCTTCCCCTCATTTATGTAATTAATTGAGAATCGAGATGACAAGCCAAATTCAAAATAATCAACGACTTTACTACTTAGATGGTGTACGAGCCTTTGCCTTAATTTTAGGCGTGTTTTTTCATGCTAGTTTATCATTTATGCCAATGTTTATTGGTTGGGCTGTGATGGATATTTCGACGAGTGAGGTGGTCTCAATTTTTGTCTTGATCAGTCATTCGTTTCGTATGGAATTGTTTTTCATAATTGCTGGTTATTTTAGCCATCTTAAATTTCATCAACAAAGTTTGTCTGTCTTCTTACAATCCAGGTTTGTAAGAATATTAATTCCCTTTGTATTAGGCTGGTTTTTACTAAGACCATTATTAGTTTCTGGCTGGATATTAGGTGGAGAAAGTATGAGAGGAG
Organism: Psychrosphaera aquimarina; assembly: GCF_032461525.1. NCBI lineage: Bacteria > Pseudomonadati > Pseudomonadota > Gammaproteobacteria > Alteromonadales > Pseudoalteromonadaceae > Psychrosphaera > Psychrosphaera aquimarina. Next base: position 317,459 of record NZ_JAWCUA010000001.1, read on the forward strand.
AAGCAAATATAATTAATGGACTTATTGCTGGATTTGATAGCTTATCTGAATTGCCAAAGGGGCTTCTGATTGGAACACATTTATGGTTTTTATATTATTTGTTGTTTATTTCTATTAGCTTTATTTTATTACGAGTAGTCATCGGCCAGCATCAACCTACTTATCAATGGCTCAAAGTGGTCTTAGACCGAGGCGTTAGTTGGGTGAGTAATGCTAGGACAGGGATACTTTGGGTATCGGTACCCACATCAATTTGTCTTTGGTTTATGAACAGTTGGGGGATGGACACACCTGATAAATCTTTGATACCTAATATACCCGTTACCTTAATATACGCTGGGTTTTTCTTTTTTGGTTGGTTGTTACATAGACACGATAATTTGATTGGTTTTTTCTCAAAGATCACACCGAGTAAATTAATTTTCTTTCTTGTATCGACGTTGTCATGCGTAATTTTAGCTGGTTTTGAGATGAAAGTTGGACATGTTAATTATCAGTATATAAAAGCAGGGTTCTTGTTCTGTTACGCTGTGATGATGTGGACTTTAATCGCTTTATCAATAGGTTTGGCTAATAAGCTCATTAAAGGCAGCAATAAAGTGGTTCGATATTTAGCAGATGCTTCATACTGGCTTTATCTAATTCATTTACCGATTGTGATTTGGTTACAAATTGCGTTTGCCGAGTTACCACTGCATTGGAGTTTAAAACTAGTCATGGTCAGCGGTATGACAATTCTATTATCAATACTCCTTTATGACATATTTGTCCGTTCTACATTGATTGGCGTTGTATTAAATGGAAGTAGAAAAACCAGAATGATATTCAATAAACATAAAAATGAGTAGCGATATTATTCTCGATAAATACAAACCAATACGCTTATTCAGTATTTAAGTTTTAGTTTGTTATATAGTTTTATACCTAACCTGAATATTTATAATAATTGTAAATTGATCCCTACAATTTAATACAACTTGTCAGTTAGGATTAATTTAAAATGAACTTATAACTTGCAAAACTGAATGATGGAATTGAAATTTTGAATAGCGTATTGAAACAAATTTCTGTATTTACTTTAACTTTATTGGTTATTTTATTGTTTACGAACAGCGCAGTCGGACAGAACAACAACAAACTATCAGACACGGAAAATGGCGGTTTTTTAGAAATTAATACCGGTATTTTAGCACTAAATAGTCGGTATGTTGATGCCCCAGAGGATACTGGGTTAATAGCTGATCTTCGTTATAGCTATTATTGGCGTGGTTTCTTTTTAGAAAACCGAGGACAGCAAGGAATAGGCTTTCCTGGAGTAGGTTATAACTTTTATAATGAAGACAGTTGGATGTTAGATATATTTATAACGGAAATCCATCCCGCCATTTTATGGGATAATGAAATAGAGATTGAAAATGGCGTATTAAATGAGCAAGATGGTTTGATTGGTATTAGACCAAGAGAGTCGGACGATAGGATTGCGCTGAGGGCCACCCGTTTTATTGACGATACGACAGCACTGCGGTTTTTAATTGCGCCTATATCAGATACTAAAGGCATTGCAGAGGTAAGCCCTTATCTAGCGGTTTGGTATGGCAAAACATGGCAATATCAAAACATCAACTTTCACAGTATTTACAGTGCGCAATATTATAATACCAGCACCTTACAATATTATTATGGTGTTACGGACGAAGATGTATCAGAGAAATTCCAACCTTACCAAGCACACAGTGGCGTTTCATTAAGTGCCGAATTTGGAATGACTTATCCATTATCATCAGATTGGTTATTTGAGAGTTCTGTTAAGCTAACTCGGTTACCAGATAATATTCATAACAGTCCTTTAGTTTCAGGGCGTTTTGAATCTCAAGCTCTGATATCATTAACTTATGTTATTTTTTAAAATGATCACTTCCTTACACAGCTTTCGGCTAATAAGGCGGAGTTTGTTTGTATTTTCTAGCTTGTGCTGTGTTAACAGTTATGCTGCTGAGCAACAAACAACAGAAGACATCTTTTTTAAATTAAAACCGCATAAATGTGTTTCATTACATGAAGGCCAACAGTGTTTTACCAAGGTAAAAATAAGTTGGCAAACTAATATCATAAGTGATTACTGCCTTTATAGTTCACAACAACGGTCAGCGCTTTATTGTTGGAAAAACACACAACAAGGGAATGTTGAGCACGAGTTAAATACGAACGCGGATGTGCAATTTGTCCTTAAACAATCTCCTAATATTGTTATATCCGAGTCGATACTTAAGGTGTCATGGGTATATAAAAAGAAACAAAAATCTCGTTTATCATGGCGGTTATTTTAAATGAACAATCAAAAAGTGAATATTTTACTCGTTGAAGATGATAAATCTTTATCTGACTGGATTTGTGATTATTTATCCAATAAAGGTTTTAATGTGACTCAGTGTTACCGTGGTGACGATTCGGTTGATTTAATTTTAAATACCAAACCCGATGTCGTCATATTAGACGGAATGTTACCGGGATTGGATGGTTTTGAAGTGTGTAAGACCGTTCGCCAAGAATACAATGGTAGTATTTTAATGTTAACGGCGAGGGATGAAGAAATAGATGAAGTACTTGGGTTAGAACTTGGCGCTGATGAATATATTTTAAAGCCGGTACGAGCGAGAGCCTTATACACAAGGATAAACCGGTGTTTATCTCGCAAAGATGAAACGATAAATAACGAGGGTATTCCTGCAAACGCCAATCATCTAACGTTTAATAGTTTAAGTATCGATCCTACCTCGCAAAAAGTGTTATTAAACAACCAAGAGATAAAACTCACTTCTAAAGAGTTCGAAGTCATCTGGATAATAGCGAATAACGCAGGCAATATTATCTCAAGAGATTGGCTTATTAGTCAGGTTAGGGGGTTAGAGTATGATGGATTGGACAGAACCATAGATATACATATTTCTAAGTTACGTAAAAAACTTGGTGATGAATCTAAAGATCCTAAAAAAATTAAAACCATATGGGGTAAGGGGTACTTATTTGTTCCAGATGCTTGGTAAATCTATGCGGTTGTTAACCTTATCCTTAATAACCGCAGTGTTAATTGCAACTATCGGCCTTGGCTGGTTATTGGATAGTTTGTTTTATAATTTTTCAGATAATTCACAAACAAACAATCACAGCATTCCAACATTGGAAGATTTTGGGCGTGACTTATCAAGTGCTTTAAATAAATTAGAACAACCTCAATTGATGATTAAAAATTGGCCGGTAGCGGGCAATGTTATTCTTGAATATATCGATAATAGTGACATTCAGCTACCTGACACATTAATGAAACAAGCCGTTGAAGGACAACATTTATTACTGACAGATAAAGATCTCGTTAATCTTTATTATTACTTAACTAATCACGATGCTTGGGTCATTGTTCAATCTCAACGCATTGCTACCGATACCAATAATGCCAACATAAAACTGATCCTAACGTTAGTTTTTTATAGCCTGCTTATTCTTTTTATATGGATGTGGACTTACCCATTAGTGTCTAGGCTTATTAACCTACGTAATACGGCTCAGTTGTTTGGTAAAGGTGAGTTTGAACAACGGATTGACGTAGGCGCGGTGTCCTATGTTAAAGACCTAGAATTAGAATTTAACCAAATGGCTCAACGAATCGTTAATCTAGTCAACGACGTTAAATTAATCGGCAATGCAGTTTCACATGATATGCGAACGCCCTTAGCCAGGATGCGATTTGGTATCGATACTATTGCAGAAGAAGACGATCCCATTCAGCAAAAGCGATATTTACAGAGGCTTGGCAAAGACGTCGACGAAATGACCAAGTTAGTAGAGTTACTATTAGAATACTCTCGTCTTGATCAAGCTATGGTGAGTTTAGATAGAAAACCAGTTGAATTGTCCTCGTTGCTAAAAGACTGTATTGCTTATAAACAAACTGAAGATAAACAGATGTTACTTACTGCCCCTGATGAACTCGTAAGCATCCTAGGCGATAAAAAATATCTGAGCATTCTAGTTAACAACTTATTGCAAAACGCCTTAAATTACGGAAAAACAAGCGTTCAAATTAATGTCTTCATTGAAAAGGGAAAGGTATGCCTGAGTATTTCAGATGATGGACCAGGCTTTGAAGGTAACCCACAAGATATGTTAAAGCCTTTTGTGCGAGGTAAAGAAGCAAATGATGTCATTAAAGGGTACGGTATGGGTTTGGCTATCGTCAAAAGAATTGTTGAATGGCATCAAGGCGAATTAAAGATAAGTCGATGTGACCAATTATCAGGGGCTAAAGTAACAGTAAAATTACCTAGGTGATTTGGCGCATCTGGTTACTGAAACGTTTAAACTGGTTAAATCGTACGGTTGACTTTAGGTATTAAATCCAGCTGCTTAATACGGTTAACCAAAAGAACCATTTTGTCGAAATACTAGATTTAGTTATTTTGTTTTAATTATATAGCTTGCCCTTAATAGTAGGCTATTCACTACGTTCAACGTAAAAACCAACCGTTTTCACCCACTGACTTAAATTAAAGATCGGTTACGCTAAATCACGCTGTACCTTGTAAAACTTTAAAGCAGACCATTAACAATATCCTGAAATATATTCCTTACTATTTACAGTAATTACATACCGTTACGCGCTGGCATATTGAGTTCAGTAACCACGGGTTGGCATTAATGCTAAGCCAATTAGTGAGACATTTGTGTGTTATAAATATTATGATAATTTAGACGTGACTAATTTGATAATTCTTCAGAGGGATTTTGATAATTCTATAGGGGTTTAAAGTTAAACGGGAAAGTGAAGGTGAATAAGTTTATATCACCTGAAGTATAGATGTTAATAAAGCAACAATACGTTCAGGTGATATAACAAGGTTACCTAAAAAGTAATACTAAATCCGATAGAAGGGCGCATCTCAAATCCATCTGTATCTTCAGAAATGATCAAATCGTCGGTTGAGTTTACCTTTTGATAATCTAAATCAATGGATGCTGTGTTCTCTTGACCATAAACGTTCATAATCTCAAATACCCAAACCGCGTCTAAACCCCAAACTGTGGTTTTACGCTCAGCTCTTATGTCAAGACGATGAGATAAATCAAAGCGTTCTGAAAATGCTTCGCCATAAACCGGTAAAAAGCGGTCTTCATAATTTGAGTTTTCTTTTACACCGATAATAGGAGTATAAGGTTGTCCACTTCGTCCAGTGAAGTTAAACCCAGCATTCCAGTTCTCATCAATTTTGTAGTTAAATACCATGTTGATAACTATTGGTGTATCGGCATAGTAATTAATATCTTTTTGAGCTAACAAATTTGTGCGTTCACTTTTTGAGTAACTTAATGAGAACCAACCGTACCAATTTTCAGTTAAGTTTTTATTAACTAAAAGGTCAACACCGTAGGCTATACCTGATACATCATTGGTATAAATATTATTTAGTTCAGTGTCTGAATCTTCATTAGCTAATGGGAGATCATCCATGGTTTTGTAATAGGTTTCTATCGACCATAACCAATCATTATCTAAGTGTTGTTCAAAACCTAAGGTTAAATGTTCTGCCGTTTGTGAATCTAATAAAGGATTACCAATCTTAGGCATAATGACATCTATATCTTGCTGTCTATTATATTGACCATATTTCGCAATAATCGTTGAATCATCCGTAATAAAGTAATTTACTGCTACTTTAGGTTGAATAAAATCTTCGTCATTATATTTATGATGTTGCCATTGAAGCCCAAATTCTAATTGCCAATAATCATTAAGCGTATATAAATCTGATAAACCTACAAAGTGATTACTGGTATCAACCGTAATTACATCTGCAATTCTTTCCCCTTTATTATCGCCACAGTTGGTATCAATTTCAGTACACGGATCTAAATAAAAGTCATAGTCATAAGTGGTACTTTTGTCGTAATAAGCAGCATCAACTAACAACTTATGTTTATTATTAAAGCGATAACTTAATCGTGTTTTATAGGTAATTTGTTTATCACTTTCGTTGATATACACACCTTTTGGCGTTTGAGCTGTTTTACCAAGACTTAAATCTTCGCTGCTTTTTAGTGAACCAATGCCCACCTTAAATTGGAGATCACCAGCATAATGATCCCAAATGATACTTTGGCTATCAAATTTCTTATCAAAGTCGGCATCGCCAGTATATTCAGGAGACCTTAATGTGATGTCTGCTCTTGCATTTAAGTTTATGGCAGCCATATCCTGTGCGCCGGTGACAGATACCGAAATAACATCGTCGGCAGTCATATCCCACACCCACTTTGCTTGATAGTCATTATCATCAAAGGGTTTATTAATTGTAATAGTCTCTTCATCATCTAATGTATCGCCTTTGCCAAAAAAGACCGGCAGCATACTTTTACGATATGAAACGTAAAACGCACTGTTTTCGCTAGTCGCACCTTCTAAAAATATACCCGTATTAAACAAGCTAAAGTCTATCGTTGTGGTTAAGTCTTGGTTTTTAGGTGTACGCAGATTGACATCAAATACAGCTCCAGTTGCACCGCTGTAACTCGTACCATAACCGGCGGACAATAATTGAAAGTCTTGTATTAAGTGTTTGTTAAATATCGATTGACCAAAATCATGAAAGATATAACCCGCAGGCATAAAATCAACTTCGAATAAATTATCATCTGGTGACGATCCTCTCACAGCAGGGGAGTCGCTTGAACCTCCAGCGGCTACAACACCAGGTAAGGCAAAAGCAGCTTGTAGCGGATCGCCTCCTGCGCCGGGCATGACTACTAATTTCTCAGCGCTTTCTGTTATCTCAGACATTATGCTGGTGCGTTTATGTAAAACACCAATTCGCTCAATCTCTTTATCTGTGTTATTTGTTTCAGGTTCGTTAGCATAAACGTTTGTAGTTAATAAACTAGATATCAAAATTGATATAGGGGTAAGTGAGTAATGTATATTCATCAGTGAACTCTATACTTAGTTAATATTGCCAACTAGCTTATAGGTCAATGTGCTTCACTGTTGTAAATGTGTTATTCATTAATGTATTAAAATGTAAAGTAGATTTAAATTCTGTTTAACACTTATTGCAGTTAGTTAAATACCCTATCGGGCATACAAATATTAAATAAAAATCAATTAAGATAAGTGCATATCTAGCATTCATATCAAAAGTTAAACCAAGCCCGAAAGACGAGTAAAAGCGTACCATTACACTCAATATTTCAAAATACACTTCAATTTAAAATCGACACTTTATTTTAAGTTTACAAATTGTTTAATAGGTATCAATGGTTCTTAGAAAGCATTGTCTACCCAACATATAGTCAGCAATACTATTTAAAAAAGGCGATCGAAATCTCATAAGTAAACTCAATCAATACTGTTTATACGAACAGTATTAATTCAAATTCTCCTATAGTCAAGAAATCGACCCAATGGGTCGTTTATGTCGGATGTATGGTTAAGCTTAAATTTGGTAAGTACATGATGTAGAAAAAAATAGATATTTTTTATTAGTATAGGTAGGATTAAAACGACCGCGATTTGCGGTAGAAAAACGACCCACTGGGTCGATATAAAGTTGTTATACAACCTATAGGCTCTCACATTTTAATACGTGCATTTAAAAGCCAACATAACCTAAGGGCTAATCACTATAGAGAATCATACTGGCTAAGTATTTTCTGCTCTGTAATTGTTTTACCTATAGCCTATTTCATCTGTTCATATATATTTATAGCTTTTGAAATTGAAAGCGATGTTCCATTGAGACAATACGATCAATTTATAGTTATTACGTGCTTAATTATATGCTTAGTTATTGTTGCTACTTGCCTCTACACTGGGTGGGTATTGTCATCAAAGCTTTTTTACGGTCGTAAATTCAAAAACGGTGAAATAACCAAGGCAGAGTTAACTGACATTACTTATAAAGGTCACTATCCTAAAAGGTGGCAAAAATAGCGTGTCGGATGTATAACAAACGCCTAAACTCCGACAATGTTATGTTGTCATGGTTTTGGCAAACAACGCAAAAAGCCATGCCAACACATTGCGTGTTAGGCGGGCGTTAGGCGACTAGGAGAGTCCAGTGTTCGAAGTTGGAAAAATATATAACCGTCGAGCTGATATACATGGAGTATACAAAGGCCAACAATACGGAGGTATTGCTACTCCATCACAACATCCTTATATATTTATTTTCACCAGCGAAGCTGGTGAAGAATTTGGTTATTCTGATGGTTTCAGTCCTGATGGTACTTTTAGATACACTGGTGAAGGGCAAGAAGGCGATATGATTATGGCTAAAGGTAATTTAGCCATTCGTGACCATCAAAAAAACAATAAAAACATTCTTCTTTTTGAAGCTGCATCTCAAGGTATGGTTAGGTTTGTCGGGAATTGCAATTATATAACTCACCATACCGAAGAAAGACCGGACAAAAATGGAAAACAAAGAGCAGCGTTTATCTTTCATCTAGATATTATTCCTGAAACTAAAAGTAACGGAGTAGAATCTCCTAAAGCACTATATCTGACAAAGCCCACTAGAAGTAAATCATTAAAGCAATTACGTGAAATTGCGTTGAGTAAAACACCGACTCAAGCAGATGAAAAAGAAAAACTAATTCACGTCAAATATCGTAGTGATGCAATTAAACTATACGCTAAAAAACGAGCCGAAGGTCATTGTGAAGGTTGCGGAGAAAAAGCTCCTTTTGAAACTAAATCTGGTCCATATTTAGAGGTCCATCATCTCACCCGTTTATCGGATGGTGGAGCCGATTGTCCTGAAAACGTTATCGCTTTGTGCCCAACGTGCCATCGCAGAGCTCACTATGCTGTTGATAGTGAATTATTTAACAATGAGCTAATGTGTAAAGCGAAAACCATAGAGGCAAGCGTCGCCTAACAAGTCAATTCAGCAGGACAAAAAACAGTTGGTTTTGCTCCTGCGTCGCTAATTTTAACCAACTATTTTTTGCCTCTGATTGGGGCGTTAGCACTCAATCAATATCCATCTAACAAGGGCGTTCTATGAACAGACAAATATTTATCAATTTAGCTACAAAAAACCTTAGTGAGGCCAGAAAATTCTTTGGGGGCTTGGTTTTCAATTCAATGCTAAATTTAGTAATGAAGACGATGGTTGTTGCGTAATAATTGCAGAGAACATATCGGTTATGTTGCTTTCTGAAAATCACTTTAAAAATTTCACTGATAAATCTATTTGTGACTCTAAAACGAGCGCAGAGTCTTTACTCTGTATTACATGTGAAAGCCGAGAAGAAGTTGATAGTTTAATATCAAAAGCTAAATCATTAGGTGCTAAAGTATCTCGAGAACCTCAAGATAATAATTTTATGTATGGGCATGGCTTTGAAGATCTTGATGGTCATACGTGGGAGCTTTTATTTATGGAGCAAAGTGTCAACCAATAAAGTGCTAACAAACGGCTCAAACGGACAAATATTCGCTGTCACCTTTTATGCAAAGAAACGCATAAAAGCCGCCATCAAACATTTGTGCGGTTAGCCGGGCGTTATATGCATAGGGATATCTACTAGTGTCGATGAATAAAAATAAGAAAAAGTTAATCATCTTGCTGGTGATTCAAGTCGTTATAACTATTTTACATCGCTCAAATGTTGGTGGATTTAGTGGAGATGATTGGTTACATCTTTCAAATTGGACATACTGGTTAGGTATGTGCTTTGGTATTTATGTTTTACTGTTTGCATTTAATTTACATTGCTCTAAATGTGGTGCTAAGCAAGTTTTTCGTAGTTTCAATGCTTTTGCTCTTCGTTGGCCTCAAGACAACTGCCATAAATGCGGATGTAAAATTGAGTAAATGAATATAATAGGGCGGTAGGCATCAGAGGGGGCAATCGTGCAATATCGTAAAATTCATATAATTGGTGGCCCTGGTAGTGGCAAGACCTATAGTTCAAAGAAATTACAGAAAGAAACTAGCCTTATAGCTTATGACCTTGACCAAGTATTTTGGGATCAAAGTGAAAATACTTATATCAGAGCAAGTGAAGAGTTAAGGTCAAAAAGCTCGATGAAATACTATCCAGAAATAGCTGGATTATTGAGGGTGCGTATTACAAATGGCTTGAAGAATCTTTCTGTAAAGCGGATGTTATTGTAATTCTTAATCCTCCTGTAACTACAAGGCAATGGCGTATATTTAAACGATTTCTAGTCAGGAAGTTCTTATTGGGGGAGTTTCGAAAAGAAACGTTATCGTCCTTTGTAGAACTATGGCAATGGAATAAAAAATTTGATCGTGACAACATGGTTCGAATTGCTGATTTCACATCGAAATATAAAGACAAAATCATCTATTGCAAAAATCACAATGAACTAGTGTGTGCAATCAATGCCTAACAATCGCAGTCAATCTGACAGCTTACACTCCGCTTGGTTTTATGCGGAAAAAGCATCGCATAAAACCAAGCTCCATTGCAGCTGCAGTTGCTGCGGGCGTTCTCCCAACTTTGGTAGGTTTAATCGCTACAGTTTCATCACTGATCTGTTTAAACACAGTACTAGGCTTAATACCAAATAACTCTGAATATTGTTCAACCGTTAAACATTGACCATAACGTTTATGAAGAAACACAATTTTAAGTGTTAATTCTGTCCCAAGCTCTTTTGACACAATTTTCAATAATTCTTCAATCATTATCACTACAACTTATATTATGAAATTAACGTGAGTGAAACACTGAAAGTGTATTTTCTGTTAAGTGTTTAGTGGACGAGATTATTCAGAAGTTTTTAGTTATTGGGTAGGGGGAACATTTTAATATGCCGAGAAATTAAATATGCATGTGTTATATTAAATCAAAGTTGCTCCAATTTTGCTCCACTAGCAATTTGAGGTGATTTTCTTGTTTGCTCCACGAAATGCTCCAACACGAGATAATACGGGAGTGAACAAAATACAACAAAATAATACGAATGGTGAATTTTTACTGGAGCAAGAAGTGTGTTTCAGGGCTGATTTTTATGTAAGTGCTTGAAAAGATTGGTACAACCGAGTGGATTCGAACCACCGACCCCTACCATGTCAAGGTAGTGCTCTAACCAACTGAGCTACGGTTGTATTGTTTTGTACGTTAAAGACTTGATGTCTTAAGACGGCGGCTATCCTAAACAGCAGACCATTAAAAAGCAAGACGTTTTTTGGTTCAATAAACTGTTTGCATAATTAGTGTACACTTATATAAATCCTTTTGAATTGATAATTGTATTTAGTCGTTATGTTCATTAATCTAAACTATCGTTTAAAACAGATAGCCTAATCTTATGACCAACAAAAGAAGTACCAAAGATAAAATATTGGATGCTGCTGAGCAATTATTTGCCTTAACGGGATTCGCAGAAACTTCCATGCGACAAATAACCAGTAAAGCAAACGTTAACTTGGCTTCAGTTAATTATCATTTTGGTTCTAAAAAAGATTTAATTCAGGCGGTAATGGACAGATATCTGTCACAGTTTATTCCACAATTGTTAAACGAATTAAATCAACTTAATGACAAACAGCCTGATTACTCTATCACCCAACTTTTTAGCTGCTTTAAAAAGCCATTACTCGATTTAGAAAACATTAGTAAACATGGATCTGTGTTCTTTTTACAAATGTTAGGCAGAGGTTACGTAGATTACCAAGGTCATTTACGCGTTTTTATTACGGACAAATATGGTTCTGCTTTAACCCACATACAGCAGTCATTTCATAAAACCAAACCCGAATTAACGCCTGCCGATTTATTTTGGCGTCTGCATTTTATATTAGGTACTTCTGTCTTTACCTTAGCGGCATCCCAAGCGTTATCAGACATTTCCAGCAAAGACTTCCATCAACAAATGAATACTGAACAAATTGTTGATGAGTTATTACCGTTTTTAGCGGCAGGGTTCATAAACTAATGATCAATCAAGCTAGTATCATGATGGACATAGAAGGGACGGAACTTGCTGAAGACGAAATAAACATGTTAGCAAACCCACTGATTGGTGGCTTAATCCTGTTTAGTCGTAACTTTGAGAACTCAGAACAATTACGTCAATTAATAAAAAACGTTAGAGCCGCTGCTTCTCAGCCGATATTAATAGCGGTAGATAACGAAGGCGGGCGAGTTCAACGTTTTAAAACCGATGAGTTTACCCACATTCCAGCTATGGGTAGTATCATGCCATCGGATCAAACAAAAGTAGACGCAGAAGTACTGCAGAAAGTAAAAGAACTCGCTTGGTTGTTGGCAAGTGAATGTTTAGCGCATGGCATCGATTTATCTTTTGCGCCCGTATTAGACTTAGAACGAGGTTCTGACGTTGTAGGTGATCGCGCCTTTCATCATGACCCACAGGTAACCATTCAATTAGCACAAAGTTGGTGTGAGGGAATGGCTGAGGCAGGAATGGCTTGTGTTGGCAAACATTTTCCTGGCCATGGTTCAACAAAAGAAGACTCACATATTGCTGCGCCAAAAGACACCAGAAGTTTCCAACAAATTGAACAAAGTGATTTAGCTGTTTTTCAAGCGATGATCGCCAGCAATCACCTACAAGCTCTAATGCCAGCTCATATTGAGTTTAGCCAAGTGGATAAAAACCCGGTTGGTTATAGTAAAAAATGGATACAAGACATACTTAAATCTAAACTTGGTTTTAATGGTTTATTATTTAGTGATGACTTATCCATGATTGGCGCAGGTGAACACTTAACCTATACCCAAAGGGTCTTAAAAGCGATTAATGCAGGTTGTGACATGGTGCTTATTTGTAATAATAAACAAGCCGTACAAGAGGTGCTAAAGGAACTCAGTCCACAAACCAGACTTGTTGATTCTAAAGTACATGATTTAATGGCTAAGTCTTTTCCAAATTCGTCTGAGTTAACTCAAACACAACGTTATTTTAATGCCGTTAAAATAAGCCAAACAATCAAATCTAAGAATACGGCGTAATTTTGACTGCAACCCCAGACCGTAATATTCACCTATGGCTTGCTCCTACCTTAGCGGTAGTGGCTTACTTTGTCGTTTTATGGTTTGGACATTCTTCACAAATATCTATTACGTTAGCGATTACCATATGGGTTGGGTACTGGTGGATATCTGAGGCGATCCCAATTCCATTCACATCATTATTACCTTTTGTGTTATTACCTGCATTTGGTGTAATTGATTATAAAGAAGCGTCTTCTTCATTAGGCAATCACGTCATCGTGTTATTAATGGGTGCATTTTTAATGGCTAAAGCGCTGGAAGCATCTGGTGTACATAAACGAATTGCATTTAACATCATTGCGTTTATAGGCGGAACCAGTTCGTTTAGGATTGTATTGTCGTTTATGACTGCCAGTGCCTTTTTATCAATGTGGATATCAAATACCGCAACTGTATTAGCGTTATTACCTGTCGCTACCGCAATCGGCATGTCTAGTAATGATAAACAATTTACTATTGCGTTGTTGTTAGGTTTGGCTTATTCAGCTTCTATTGGTGGTGTTGGTACTTTAATAGGCACGCCACCAAATGTAATATTTGCTTCTGTTTATGATAACTTTTCTGGGCATGAATTTGACTTTGTAGAGTGGATGAAAATTGGTGTCCCTGTGGTAATTGTTACCATACCTGTAGTGGCATATTGGCTAACTAGAGGAACTAAACTAACAACTCAAATAACGTTGCCACAAATGTTCCAATGGTCGACAAGCGAAAAACGAGTGTTAACGATATTTGGAATAATCGCTTTGTTGTGGATCACCAGAAACAACCCATTTGGTGGTTGGTCAGAATTAATTGGTATTTCGTCAATTGGCGATGCCACCATAGCTTTATTAGGTGTTGTATTAATGGCCACAGTAAAAGGTGACCAACAAGTACCTTTGTTAACTTGGAATAAAGCCAAAACAATCCCTTGGGATATGTTGTTATTATTCAGTGGGGGAATTTGTCTTGCCAAAGGGTTTAGTGCGTCAGGTTTAAGTGAGTTAATTGGTCAGTTACTTTCTTCTACCTTAGATTTACCGATATTTTGGGTGTTATTAATCTTAACAATTTCGTTATCTTTTTTAACTGAAGTTACGTCAAATACTGCAACAGCAACCTTATTTATGCCAATTCTAGCAAGTGTGGCATTAACTAAAGGTTTACCACTAGAGTTAATAATGATCCCTGCGGTGATTTCATGTAGTTTTGCCTTTTGTTTACCGGTTGCTACAGCACCAAATTCCATTGTGTTTGCCTCTGGGCAGATCACCATTAAAGACATGGCAAAAAACGGCATAATGCTTAACTTTATTGGTGGCTTTATCGTGTCCACTGTATGTTGGGCACTTATTTAACAAGACATTAAATATCGTTATAGCCAAAAGTCTAATATAACCATTCAGCTTTTTTCTTTATTGTTAAATCCATATAAAGAATGAGGATATATCTGATGAGTTACCAAAGTGAATATCTACTCGCTAAAAACAACCCAACTCAATACTGGCAAGAACAGGCAAAGTTAATTGATTGGTTTCAAGCGCCAACCAATATACTTAGCCAAGACCAAGATGATTTCTATCATTGGTACGCGGATGGTTCACTCAATACATCGTATCTTGCACTTGATTATCATGTTAAACAGGGCCGCGGCGAACAAACGGCATTGATATATGACTCACCTGTTACCAATACCAAAGAAAAATACAGTTATGCTGAGTTAACGGTTTTAGTGGCTAAATTTGCTGACGTACTTGCAAAGCAAGGTGTTACTAAAGGGGATAGAGTCTTAATTTATATGCCAATGATCCCACAGGCCGCTATTGCTATGTTAGCTACTGCAAGACTGGGGGCTATTCATTCAGTGGTGTTTGGTGGTTTTGCGCCACACGAATTAGCGGTAAGAATTGATGATGCAACGCCAAAAGTCGTTGTAACTGCAAGTTGTGGTGTCGAAATTGAAAAGGTGATTGCTTATAAGCCTATGATCGACAAAGCATTTGAAGATGCGATACATAAACCAGACACCTGCATTGTATATCAAAGAGACTTAGTCAAAGCAGATTTACTTCCTAATCGGGACATTGACTGGCAACAGGCCATGATTAACGCAACAGAACATGAACCGGTTCCAGTACTGGGCAAGGACCCACTTTATATTCTATATACCTCAGGCACCACAGGTAAGCCTAAAGGTGTTGTTAGGGAAAATGGCGGACATGCCATTGCAATGAAATATTCGATGGATATTAATTACGGAGTAAAACCTGGCGACGTATTTTGGGCGGCGTCAGATGTGGGATGGGTAGTTGGTCATTCGTACATTGTTTATGGGCCCCTAATAAGTGGTTGTGCCACGGTTTTATATGAAGGTAAACCAATTAAAACTCCGGATGCTGGTGCATTTTGGCGCGTATGTGAAGAATATAATGTAAATGTATTATTTTCCGCACCAACCGCCTTTAGGGCAATCCGTAAAGAAGATCCTCACGGAAATGAATTATCTAAATACAACTTACCATCGTTAAAACGTCTTTATTTAGCGGGTGAACGATTAGACCCAGCGACATACCATTGGTTAAATGACATTACGCACCTTCCTGTAATCGATCATTGGTGGCAAACCGAAACGGGGTGGCCTATAGCAGGTATACCTGTGGGTTTAGACACAATGGAGCCTAAAGAAGGATCAGCGGGTGTCGCCACACCTGGATATCAAATTGAGATATTAGACCCAGATGGTGTACCGGTTAATAAAGGTGAATCAGGTTATATTGCAATAAAACTCCCATTGCCACCTGGTTGTTTACCGACAATCTGGAATGACCCAGAACGATTTAAAGTAGGCTACTTGAATAGTTTTCCTGGTTATTATGTAACTGGGGATGGGGGGTATATTGATAAAGATGACTATCTTTTCATTATGGGACGAACAGATGACGTCATTAATGTTGCTGGACATCGTTTATCAACGGGTGAAATGGAAGAAGTCATATCTAACCATAAAGATGTCGCGGAATGTGCCGTTGTTGGTATTAAGTGTAAATTAAAAGGGCAAGTCCCTTTAGCACTTATTGTTTTGAAAAATGGCTGTGAGCAAACTACGGAAGTACATAAAGTGCTTAAAGAGTTAATCCGTGACCAAATAGGTGCTATCGCTTCGTTGAAAGAAGTACTAACCATAGATAGGTTACCTAAAACTCGATCTGGAAAAATACTAAGGAAAGTTATGCGACAAATGATAGATGGTGAGGAAGTTCAAGTACCATCAACGATTGATGATATGAGTATACTGGACGAACTTAAAATAAGTTTTCGAGTGCTAACATAATGTAAACATGCAAGATCAAAAAAGGGCAGTGATTAACTGCCCTTTAATCTAAATGCGTGATTTACGCTAATTCAGCTAAACACATTTCTTCAGTGATTTGTTCACACCATTGTTTAACACGCGTTTCCGTTAACTCAGGTTGTCTATCTTCATCAATTCCAAGACCGACAAAATGATTGTCGTCCGCTAAACCTTTTGAAGCGACAAAGTCATAACCGTCTGTAGACCATTGACCCATTACGATTGCGCCTTTAGCTTCTACGATATCACGCACCATGCCCATAGCATCTAAGAAGTATTCAGCGTAATCTTCTTGGTCACCACAACCAAAAATAGCGACCAATTTGCCATCAAAGTCTATTTCTTCAAGCTCTGGGAAAAAGTCATCCCAATCACACTGAGCTTCACCGTAATACCAAGTCGGGATGCCGAATAATAATAAATCATATTCTGCAATTTCTTCTTTGGTACTTTTAGCTATGTCATGAACATCAACTAAACCTTTACCTAATTGCTTTTGGATAAGTTTTGCAACATGTTCAGTGTTTCCGGTATCACTACCAAAATAAATGCCTACACTAGCCATTTGGTTAACCCTTTTATAAATTTTTTAATGAATTGTTTATTAATTCTGCTAAAAGCTCACTTCGGCTTATGCCTTGCTCTGCAGCGATCACAGAGGCTTTATCATAAGTTTCTCTGTGTAATTTAATCTCTACTCGTTTAAGACCGTTTTGTTTATCACGGGTTAACTGATTTTTTTTATTAATCCGCATTTGCTGCTCACGACTGTAAGGTGAGCTTTTTGGTCTACCACGTTGTTTCTCTGTTGCAAATAAATCGATAGTGGCTCTATCTACACTTACTTTTGCCATTATGCCAGTCCATTCATCTGCCAATATACTTGGATTAGGCCTTTAGCCACAAAACCAAAACACCCTAAAAATAAAACTAACCAAACAAATAATTTTCCGTAATAAGGCACTTCACCTTTATTTAGAACATCTTTAATCGCCATACCGATAAAGAAAAATATACCGGCGAAAAATAAATTTAAGCCAATAATCTCAACTATCTCAAATTGTTCAGGCGTCATAGAATCTCATTATCCATTTTTTATATATCTTACTTAATAACTAATAGTTTTATCCTGATCTGGATCATGATTTAAGTTATCTGACCCAAACGGCGCGGGAGTGTAGCAAATATAACGATATAATTCAGCAACTATGCTAAAAAATCTCGACATATTTTTATAAACGCCGTAGGTTTCTCCGCATGAAGCCAATGTCCAGCATTTTGGATGACTTTTACACTGGTATTTTGAAAACGCGTTACTATTTCATTTTTATGTTCAGGCAAGACATAATTGGAGTTTCCCCCTATTATATATAGGGTTGGCCCTGGGTAGGTTAACAATGAGTTGCCTTTGATTAAGTTTTCATATCCGAGCTCTAAGGCGTTAAGATCAAAGCGCCATTTCCATCCTGATTGTGGTTTTTCTGCCCGCGTTAAGCTTTTTAGTAAAAACCCTGTGACCCCAACATCGTCTATAAATTGGCTTAACGTTTCATTTGCTTGCTGACGATTTTCTAAGGTCTCTAGGTTAATGGAATTTAATCCTTTTAGGATATGATTATGACGACTTTTATATTGAACAGGCGCAATATCCGCGACTATTAATTTATCTACTCTGGCATTTTCTAGCAGTGCAATTTCCATTGCTATTTTTCCGCCTAAAGAATGTCCCAATAAACTAAATTGCGTAAGCCCTTGTTGATCAGCAAATTCAAGTACTGCTTTGGCCATATTGTTTAACGTGAGTGGATCTGGTGTGCTAGAGTCACCATGAGCAGGGGCATCTATTAGGTATATTTTATATTGGTCTGATAACGATTTAGCAATCTGTTTTAGATTGTCAGAAGTGCCAAATAAACCATGAATAACGATCAAAGGTTTGCCTTGACCTAATACTTGATAGGCGATTGTCATGTTTATATCCAATTTTTAGGGGGAGAAATTTAAATTAATTATTCTATCTAGACCAGAAGTAAGGTATTTTCTTATAGCGATTAACAATATGCAATTGAACTTTAATACAAAATGCATTGTATTAGATGTTTTCTATTCGTTGTTAACCATTATTTCATTCTGACTTTCTCAAACTTTTAGATCCAAATTATGAAAAACATTCAAATCGAAGAAGACTTATATCACTACATAGCATCACAAACTCAGAACATAGGTGAAAGTGCCTCTGAGATATTAAGACGCTTATTATTGGGCGATGCCAATGCGCCTACACCTGAAATTGCTGAAGCAATTACTCCACCAGTTAAACAACAAGACGTTAAAACTGAAGTTGAAGAAGGCTCAGTTTTTAACTTTATAAATCAAGAAGAAGTCACGACACAAAAAGGTGCCGTTGGTCGATTTTTGTTTTTGTTAGCGGCATTACACCGTGCACATCCAACAAACTTTAAGAAAGTGTTAGAAGTAAAAGGGCGTGAACGAGATTATTTTGCAACCAGTTCGGAAGAATTAGAAGCTCACGGAAGCAGTATAAAACCAAAAATCATTCCAGATAGTTCGTTTTGGGTTGTAACCAACAACAATACACCTAGAAAGAAACTGATCATTAACGGAGCAGCTTTGGCGCTTGGTTATAGTGAAGAAGAAGCTGAAAAATTACGAGACTTCATCTAAAAGAATATTTAAAGGAAGATAACGTGGCAAATCATCCCAATGCTGGTAAACCGGCTCAAAAATCAGATTTAATTAATGTACCAAGATTGATGTCTAGCTATTACTTAAATGAGCCTGACATTGTTAAATATCCAGAACAGAAAGTGGCTTTTGGTACTTCTGGTCATAGAGGTAGTGCATTAAAAACAACATTTAATGAATCTCATATTTTGGCAGTTACACAAGCTATTTGTGATTATCGTAAAGATAAACATTATGAAGGTCCGTTATTTTTGGGCTTTGATACTCATGCGTTATCTGAGGCTGCGTTTAATTCCGCAATAGAAGTATTAGTGGCGAATGAGGTTGAAACTATTGTTCAAACTGGACGTGGTTTTACTCCAACACCCGTTATTTCTAACTTAATAATTCAATACAATAAAACACATCCTTCCTTTTTATCAGACGGTATTATTATCACACCGTCCCACAACCCACCTGAAGATGGCGGAATTAAATACAATCCTCCACACGGTGGACCAGCAGATTCTGATATCACCGATTGGATACAGGATAGAGCAAATCAGTTATTAATTGATGATTTAGCCGATGTACAAATTTATCCTTTTTCTCAAGCTTGGAAAACTGGTTATGTGAAAGAGCAGAATTTCATTGAACAATATGTTGAAGGTTTAAATTCAGTTATTGATTTTGAAGCAATCAAAAATGCTGGGGTTAAGTTGGGTGTCGATCCTTTAGGTGGAGCAGGTATTGATTATTGGCCTGTGATCAAAGAGACCTATGGCATAAACCTAACTTTGGTTAATGACAATCTAGATCCTACTTTTGGATTTATGACGCTAGACAAAGATGGGAAGATCCGTATGGATTGTTCATCGGAGTGCGCCATGGCCAGCCTTATCGGTTTAAAGGATGATTATGATATCGCGGTTGCTAACGACCCTGATTATGACCGACACGGTATTGTTACTAATACTCACGGCTTAATGAACCCAAATCATTATTTATCTGTGTGTATTGATTATTTAAGTAAACACAGACCTGACTGGGATCCAACATTCAAAATTGGTAAAACTTTAGTTAGTACATCACTAATTGATAGGGTAGCCGCTGCCAATAACAAACAAGTTTTAGAAGTTCCGGTTGGTTTTAAATGGTTTGTTGATGGCTTAACCAATCATCATATAATGTTTGGTGGTGAAGAAAGCGCTGGTGCCAGCTTCTTAACTAAGTCTGGCGATGTTTGGACAACAGACAAAGACGGTATTATCTTGGCATTATTAGCTGCGGAAATACTTGCAGTTACAGGTAAAAATCCATCACAGTATTATGATGAGCTAACTGAGTTACACGGCAAACCCATTTATAAACGTATTGACGCACCAGCTAACCCTGAACAAAAGTCAGTATTAAGTAATTTAGAACCTTCGGATATAACTTCTACCGAACTAGCCGGTGAAAAAATTGAAGCCATTTTGACTGAAGCGCCAGGTAATGGTGCATCAATTGGTGGCTTAAAAGTAGTCACTGAAAACGGTTGGTTTGCCGCTAGACCTTCTGGTACAGAAAATATCTACAAGATCTATATGGAAAGCTTTTTAGGTGAGCAGCATTTAGCCGCTATAGAACAAGAAGCTCAAGCTATTGTTTCTCAAGCTTTCACTTCTGCAGGGTTATAAACGACAATCCTTGTCTAAATATAACGTTTTGCAAACGTATGTAGCATAAAAACAGTCTATATCCACTTGGTATAGGCTGATGTTACCTATATTCTTATGTCATATCTTCAATAACAACAGCATTGTATTATCAACCTTCCTAGTTAATATAAATGTCACAGTCTGGTGATAGTTTAAAGTGAACGGCTGAATAATATGGACAATATAACGCTAAATTAATATAAGAGTGAAATCATGACTAAGGCTAAAGAAACCGAAATGGCTATTGGTAAAATAACACCAAAGCAATTTAAAGAGTCGATTATAAAACACCTGAACAGTACGTTTGGTACTGATATCAATAAAGCCAGCAAAAAGGCTTGGTGGAATGCGACATCTGCTGCGTTAAACGAATTTGTATATGACCGACTAAGCCAAACCCAAAAAACACATTTTGAAAAAGATACACGAGCTGTACATTATTTTTCACTAGAGTTTTTAATGGGCCGTTTAACTGGGAATAACTTACATAATTTAGGTTTATTTGAAACCGCCAAAAAAGCATTAACAGAATTAGATATTGATATTAATACGTTAGTGGATGAAGAAGAAGACATGGCTTTGGGTAACGGCGGTTTAGGTCGTCTTGCCGCTTGTTTTATCGACTCATTAGCGACTATGGAACTACCAGCTATTGGTTATGGTATTCATTACGAACATGGTTTGTTCCGTCAAGAATTTAAAGATGGTCACCAGATAGAACGCCCAGATAGTTGGCGTGAATACGGCAATCCATTTGAGATCCGCCGTCCTGAAAGCATCCAAGATATACCTGTTTATGGTTATGTTGAAACCAAATTTAATGACGCAGGAAAAGTCGTTAAAGAATGGCATCCGGGTCGAATCATTAAAGGTGTTCCTTGGGATGTACCTGTTGTTGGCTATTCTGGTAAAACGGTCAACGTATTACGTTTGTGGGAAAGTAGAGCAACTAACTTCTTTAACTGGGATGTATTTAACTCTGGTGGTTATCATGATGCACATAAAGAAAATGTTGAATCAGAAACCATTTCTAAAGTGTTATACCCAAATGACGAAACTGATGCCGGTAAAGAGTTACGTTTAATCCAACAATACTTTTTCTGTGCGTGTTCATTAAAAGACATTATCCGTCGTTACAAACGAGCCCATGCTGATGATTGGAGCAATTTCAGTGCTCAGGTAGCGGTGCAGTTAAATGACACACATCCGGCTATAGCCATTCCAGAATTAATGCGTATTTTAGTTGACCGCGCAGATATGGATTGGGATCAAGCATGGAAAATTTGTCGTGAAACCTTCTCATATACTAACCACACGTTATTACCAGAAGCGTTAGAAAAATGGTCAGTGCGTTTATTTGAAAAAGTTTTACCTCGTCATCTTGAGATTATTTATGAGATAAACCGTCGTTTCTTAGAAAGCGAAGTCGATGCTAAGTGGCCAGGTGACAACGCCATTAAATCTAAATTATCCATAATAGAAGAAGGTCACGAACGTATGGTTCGTATGGGTAACTTATCAGTAATTGGCTCAAATAAAGTTAACGGTGTGGCTGAAGTACATTCAGCTTTAGTTAAATCTGACCTTTTCCCTGAATTTAACGCCTTGTGGACAGATAAGTTCACTAACGTGACAAATGGTGTTACTCCACGAAGATGGTTAAAAGCCTGTAATCCAGCATTATCTAAATTAATTGATAAAACGGTTGGCGATCAGTGGCCAACTAACCAAGAAATTCTAAGAGATTTAGACAAAAAAGCCGATGATGCTAAATTTCAAAAAGCATACATGGACATTAAACACGAAAATAAAGTGGCATTAACTAAAGTCATTAAAGAGTTAACCGACGTTGATGTAGATCCAAGTGCTATTTTTGATATTCAAATCAAACGTTTACACGAATACAAACGCCAACATTTAAACTTGTTACATATAATGGCCTTGTACCGTCGTTTATTGCAAAACCCAACAATGGATATGGTACCTCGAGTCTTTATCTTTGGTGCAAAAGCAGCGCCGGGTTATAAACTTGCAAAAGACATCATCTACGCAATCAATAAAGTAGCGGATAAGGTTAATAATGACGAGCGCATTGGTGGTAAATTAAAAGTTGTATTTTTACCTAACTACCGCGTGTCGTTAGCTGAGAAAATGATCCCAGCTGCCGACGTATCAGAGCAAATATCTACGGCAGGTAAAGAAGCATCAGGTACTGGTAATATGAAGTTGGCGTTAAACGGTGCAATTACAATCGGAACACTGGACGGCGCTAACATCGAAATTGCTGAAGAAGTGGGCGAAGAAAACGTTGTGATCTTTGGATTAACCGTTGATGAAGTTAAAGCGCTTAAGAAACAAGGTTATAACCCTTGGGATTACTATTACGGTAACGAAGAAATTAAAGCGGTATTGGATTGGTTTGATACTGATTATTTCACACCGGGTAAACCTGGTGAGTTATCGTCAATTAAAAACAGCTTTTTAGATGGTGGTGATCCCTATTTATGTTTAGCTGACTTTGAATCTTATTCAGAAGGTCAAAAAGAAATCGAAGCTAAATATAAAGACAAAAAAGGGTGGGCGCGTAGTGCAATTTTAAATACCGCTTATATGGGTAAATTTAACTCAGACCGCTCAATTCAAGACTATGTTGACCGTATATGGAAGTTAAAATCGTGCACGGTTAAGTAACTCTAACGGTTTTGTAAACACAAACTGTAAATTAAATAAGCCATCAGCTCCATGATGGCTTTTTTTATTATGGATTTGTAACGTACTTAAAACATAAATATGGCAAAATAGGGGACTTTTGATAAATCGAAACAAGCATCACAGTATTTATGAATAAAATATCCAACAATGACTTTTTAGCGTTAACTCGAGCAAATGAATATTTTTTAACACCATTTAGTATTGACCATCCCCAGTGTGATATCGATATATTAGCCACCGGTGTTATCTATTTTTGTCCAAAAAACATAATCGATAATCAACGAAAAAAAGCCATTGTTATATCGTGTGCGATCCACGGCAATGAAACGGCTCCAATTGAAATATGTAATGACATTATTAGTGATTTATTAAGTAATAACATTAACTTACAGCACCCAACACTTTTTATATTTGGTAATCCCCCAGCTATTAATATTGGTGAACGGTTTGTTGAAGAAAATTTAAATCGTTTATTTAGTGGAATGCGTTCATCAGATAACAATGATTATGACCCAACACTGAATAAAGAAAGGGTCAGAGCAGCTGAATTAGAAAAACTTGTTACTGAGTTTTATCAAAAACACCCAGATGCAGAACGTACCCATTATGACTTGCACACTGCAATTCGTGACTCGGCACATGAGAAGTTTGCTGTTTATCCATTTATACACGGCAAACCTTGGCATAAAGAACAATTTGAAATTGTAAGAAGTATGGGCGTTACCACATTTTTATTAATGCAAAAACCCGCTACAACTTTCAGCTACTATTCTTCAAATATCCACGGCGCCCATTCTTTTACTATCGAATTAGGCAAAGTAAGACCGTTTGGTGAAAATGATCAAACTAAATTTGCAGCTTCAAAACAAACCATCATAAACCTTATCTCTGGACAAGAAGTGGATATTCATCAATTTGATGCTAGCAATTATCAATTTATGTCTGTTCATAAAGAAGTAGTTAAACATAACGATTCGTTTAAATTAACATTCTCCGATGATGTTGCTAACTTCACCGCGTTTAATCAAGGGGATGTATTTGCTATTGAAGATGATGTAGAGATCAAAGCGGATACCAATGGAGAAGCGATTGTGTTTCCTAATGCTAATGTAGCAAACGGACAACGTGCGATGTTAACTGTGATCCCAGTGAATATTGATAACAACTTAGTTTAAGTTTATATGTGGAAAGGCTAACGAGTAAATAAATTCGCTTAGCCTTATAGTTTTACTGTCTTTTAAGCCAGTTCATAGCCGCTTCAATATTATCGAAGTTTTGTGCATTTTGAGAACGTCTAGCCGGGGTTCGGCTCTCCAAAATAGCTAAATGTGCAGAAGATTGGATCACTAAGGCTTTTGCCACCATTTTTTGAGTATTTAGCCAAACATTACACTCGTTGATCTTTTCAAACACATCAGGGGTTCCCCCTTCAGTTTCTAAATAATTAAAAAGCAACTTAAACTCATTTCCGTCAAAATTTTCAATTTCAGACTTTAATTGTGCAATCGTTTTTACAATACCTTCTTTGTTAAAAGCCCCAATTGCTTTAATTGTGATTATGTCGCCTATAACTGTTATTAGCGTTTTACCATGTTCTATTGTCATACAACGTCTCTAAGGATTGATAACCACGTATTACTTGAACTGACAAGTAAAATTGTGTCACTCAGTGGTTTACATTAACTAATTACATCAAATTTGTAATATTAATAAGAATTTAACAGGTGCATTCAATAGAAACAATGCGTATACCTAACTAATCAATATTTAAATTAAACATCAACTTTCTGTTTAAATAATCATCAAATAAACCTGCATAATTATGCTTTCACGGCCAAAGTGGCAATTTTTCTTAACAGTTTTGATTTCTAAACTATTTACTCTAAATTCCTACTAAATTGAATTGCCTGTTACGTAAAGGTAAAGTCGCGCCAAATTCGGTTAATAACAATAATTCAGCACATCAACAATTGCCTAGTTAGACTAGAATTAAGGCATCGTCGCTGATACAGGAGTACTTCCCTTATGGGTAAGCTTAATAATGTCGAAAATCCTAATAATATAAACCGCAGCGATACTTTATCGCTTGAGTTTGTGTCTGAGAACGCTTTATCTATACCTGCATTTAAAATGATGGATGCCAACGGTGACTTGTATGAAGGTGCAGCCAAATCCACATTAGATAAAGCCACAGCATTACGAATATATGAAACTATGCGCTTTGTGCGTGTGTTAGACGAACGTATGTTAGCGGCACAACGTCAGGGACGTATTAGTTTTTACATGCAATGTTTAGGTGAAGAAGCTGCCGTTACTGCAAGTGCTGCCGCTTTAGAAGACAAAGACATGATCTTTGCGCAATACCGTGAACAAGCAGCTTTAGCTTACCGTGGTTTTTCTCTTGAAAACTTCATGAATCAAAATTTCTCAAACTCAAAAGATTTAGGAAAAGGCCGTCAAATGCCTATCCATTATGGTTCTAAAGAATTGAACTATATGACTATATCTTCACCTTTAGGTACACAAATACCACAAGCAACAGGTTATGCTTATGGCCAAAAATTAGATGGCAACGGGGCTTGTTCAATTTGTTACTTTGGTGAAGGTGCAGCTTCAGAAGGTGATTTCCATGCAGGCCTGAATATGGCCGCAGTGCATAAAGCACCTGTATTGTTCTTTGCACGAAATAATGGTTATGCCATTTCAACACCGGCCAGTGAGCAATTTAAAGGAGACGGCATTGCTTGTCGTGGTGTGGGTTACGGGATGAAAGCCATAAGAGTAGATGGTGTGGATACGTTAGCCGTTTATGAAGCGGTTAAGATGGCACGTGAATATGCTGTCACTCATAACGAACCAGTATTAATTGAATCTATTGCTTACCGATTAGCAGCGCATTCTAGTTCTGATGATCCATCAGGTTATCGTTCAAAAGACGAAGAAGAAAATTTCCGTCAAAATTGCCCAATTGCGCGTTTTAAATCGTATCTATTAAAACAAGGTTGGTTAGACGAAGCTGAAGACGAAAAAGCTAAAGAAGCAATTCGTCAACAAGTGTTAGAGGCTTTAAAAGTATCTGAAAAAGTCGATATGCCAGCGTTAGAAGAAATTGTTACCGATGTTTATGAGCAAGTACCATTACATTTACAAGAGCAATACGAACAACTTAAACAACATATTCTTAAGTATCCAGATGCTTATCCAGCCACGGCCGCAAGAATTAAAACTACACCTGCGGAGGTTAAATAATGTCTAAAATGAATATGTTACAAGCAATCAACTCTGCAATTATGCTGGCGATGGAAGAGAACCAACGTTCTTGTGTATTTGGTGAAGATGTTGGCCACTTTGGTGGAGTATTTAGAGCAACAAGTGGTTTACAAGAAAAATTTGGTAAAGACCGTGTATTTAATACGCCACTTGTAGAACAAGGGATTATGGGATTTGCTAATGGGTTAGCGGCTTTGGGTTATACCACCATCGCTGAAATTCAGTTTGCTGATTATATTTTCCCAGCGTTTGACCAAATAGTGAATGAAACAGCCAAGTTCCGTTACCGCTCAGGAAATGAGTTTAATGTTGGCAACTTAGTCATCCGTACACCTTACGGTGGTGGTATTGCCGGTGGTTTATATCACTCACAATCACCGGAAGCTTACTTTGCACACACTCCAGGTTTACAGTTGGTATTCCCTCGTAATGCTTATCAAGCTAAAGGTTTGTTAACTTCGTGTATTGAATCTAATGATCCTGTGATCTTTTTTGAACCTAAACGCCTTTATCGTGCATCGGTCGGCGAAGTTCCAGAAGAAAAGTATTCAATACCGCTAGGTAAAGCAGAAGTGGTAAAACAAGGTACGGATATATCTTTGTTAGCTTGGGGCGCTCAAGTTGAAATCATTGAAAAAGCGGCAGCGATGGCGGAAGAAGATGGCATCTCTTGTGAGATCATTGACTTACGCACAGTATTACCTTGGGACAAAGAGACGGTCGTTAACTCAGTAATTAAAACAGGACGTTTAATTGTCTCTCAAGAAGCACCTATCACATCGGGTTTTGCATCAGAAATTAGTGCAACTATCCAACAAGAGTGTTTTTTACACCTTGAATCTCCAATAGACAGAGTGTGTGGTCTGGATACTCCGTATCCATTAGCTCACGAAAAAGAATATATGGCCGATCATCTAAAAGTTTATGAAGCCATTAAACGTTCTGTTAATTATTAAGTCAGTGTAGGAGAAGATAATGAGTAAAGATTTTATATTACCCGACATTGGTGAAGGTATTGTTGAATGTGAAGTGGTTGAATGGTTGGTTGCTGAAGGTGACACCATAGTTGAAGATCAGCCTGTTTGTGATGTCATGACTGATAAAGCGTTAGTGCAAATTCCAGCCATGAGTGATGGTGTTGTTACGAAACTGTATTATCAAAAAGGCGAGATAGCCCAAGTACATCAACCTTTGTTTGCAGTGTCTTCTGCACAAGAGTCTGCCCAAGAAGTTAGTCCAGCCCAAGGTGTGGTAGAACAAATCATGGACCACGCACCAGTAAAACCAACTAATTTAACCGTTAATGAAGTAGTAGAAGACTTTTTATTACCGGATATAGGCGAAGGTATTGTTGAGTGTGAAGTCGTAGATTGGTTAGTTGCCGAAGGTGATGAAGTTAAAGAAGATCAAGCTATTTGTGATGTCATGACTGATAAAGCGTTAGTGCAAATTCCTGCAAAGTCAGATGGCATAATAGAAAAACTGTATTACGAAAAAGGTGAAATTGCGAAAGTACATCAACCTTTATTTGCTATAGCCATTAAAGGTTCAACGGCTGTTGCTGAACCTAATGTGGTTGCTAATGTTTCTCAATCCAAAGCAACGACGGCAGTGTTAGATAAAGAGAGTAGTAATGTAGTTGCCATATCGACAACTGCGTCCTCTGCAAAAGTAAACAACTCAGGTCAGTTAGTTACTCAAAAAGCCGTTGCATCTCCAGCGGTGAGACGCTTAGCACGTGAAATGAATCTTGATATCAGAACTGTAAATGGCTCAGGTGCTAAAGGCCGTGTATATAAAGAAGATCTAGTAGCGCATACTCAACAAGCGCAAACACCATACGTAGCAGCCTCAGTTATTCAACAGCAACCTCAAGCTGAGCTAACACAAAATACTAGTGATTCGAGTTATGTTGAACCTATCAAAGGCATTAAAGCAGTTATGGCTAAAGCCATGCAAACGTCTGTTTCAACTATTCCGCATTTTACATTTTCAGATGAAATTGATTTAACTGAAATCGTTAAATTACGTAAACAGTTAAAACCTGAATATGAAAAACAAGGCATTAAATTAACGATGATGCCTTTTTTCATGAAAGCTATGTCATTAGCAATTAAGCAATTCCCAGTAATGAACTCGCAACCAAATGACGACTGCACTGAGTTAACTTATTTTAACGATCATAATATTGGTATGGCCGTAGACTCTAAAGTTGGTTTATTGGTACCGAATATTAAATCTTGTCAAAACAAGAGCATTAAAGAAATTGCGATTGCGGTAATGGAAATGACGGAATTAGCTAGAGAAGGCCGTTTGTCTCCTGATAAATTAAAAGGTGGCACTATTTCAATTTCTAATATTGGTGCGTTAGGCGGTACAACAGCAACACCTATTATTAATAAACCAGAAGTGGCTATTGTTGCCTTAGGTAAAATGCAAACATTACCTAGGTTTAATGATAAAGGTGAAGTAGAAGCACGCCAACTAATGAACGTAAGTTGGTCTGGTGATCATCGAGTGATTGATGGCGGTACAATTGCTCGATTTAATAACCTTTGGACTCAATATTTACAAAACCCAAGCTCTATGATCATGGATATGATTTAAAAAAGAGTAAAACCGAGTTGATGTTGAAACGCTCAGTGGTGTTAATTGCATATTGTGATTAACATTCTGGGCGTTTTTTTATCTTTGTTATCAAAGTCAGTTTCTCTCAATTGAATTCATTAACCATTAAGTGCAATACTGTTAGTAATTAATATTAAGGTGTTCTTAAAAGTTGGAATCAAATCTAAAGAATTTTTACATTGCTGATGAACAGTCAATTTACTTATTATCAGCTAATGACGCCAAAAAATTAAGAGACTGGGTAGAGCTATGTAAAACCCAGCTACGAAAAATGGGCTATTCCAATGTTGAAATGATTGGTAAAGGCGCGTTTGGTTTTGTATTTGTAGGTACCGACAAAAACCAAACCGAACGTGTATTTAAATTTTCACGGATCACGCTAGCGCAAAACATAAGAGAACGTTTAGAAGAAGAAGGGTACATGTTAAATCTTCTAAATCACCCCAACATTCCCGCTTTTATCGACTTTCAAAGTATAAAGAAACAGGGCATTTTAGTAATGCACCGGGGTAAAGGCATTGATTTACACGAACTATCCAAACTACGTGGGCGCTTGCCTGTAAGTACTGTGATTAAAATTGCGATTCAACTGGCGAATATAATCAAGTACTTACGTAGTTTCACTATGTTAAGTGCAAGTGGTCAATTTGAAAACAAACCTATTGTGCATGGCGATATTAAACCGTCTAATTTGATGTGGGATGAGGCAACCGAAACGTTATCGTTAATTGATTGGGGCTCCTGTGTGTTTGCTCAATTAGATGAAAACGCACAACCTGTAGTCAATAATGTAATGGAGTTAATGTCTGCAGATATGCAAAATACCAATGCACGTTTGGGTGATGTCTACTTTATTGGTGATGAGCAATTAAATGGAGCGTTATCTAATACCCGTTTTGATGAACAAGGCGCTGCAGCAACACTTTACGCAATCGCATCAAATCAAAACTGCCGATACGGTTATAATGCCATTCCTCCATCGTCATTAGGTTTACCTAAGGCTTTTGCTCAAACCCTTAATCATTTATTAAGTCACGACGAAGAATTAAAATGCCATGCCGGCGATCAATTTATTAATCATGTTCAACAAATGGAAAATTGGTATTTACCTGATCTGGAACTTGAACCCGAGAGCGCCTACATCCCAATTTGGAATAAACGGTCTAATACTAAGTTAGATACAGTGGTCTATTCATCTCGTAAGTCATTTCTTCGCCAACAGGGCATCCATAGTGCGCTTTATGGTGTTAAAGATGCTCAGCTAGATAAGTACTATAAAAACTATCTACAAGGCATGGGAGACAACGAGAAAGCGTTTGTCGCAACAGTAAGTCGGTTGAGTGAATTTCCAATTGTAGGTGGTTTTGCAATACATTGGTTAGAAGATGGAGTGTATGTTGATTCAAACTTAAATTTGTTTGACGATGTGTATCGAAAAAGTGTCACTGAAACGGTGAATAATATTATTGATATTGCCCGTTCATTAGATCTTAGAGACGGCATTTTTAAAAGTTGTTTATTTGATGCTAAAAACACGATTCACGTTGAGCGTGAAAATGAAAACCAACAATTTGAATTAACGCACATTCCAAATATACCTTTTGAAATAACTCACACACCGGAAGTTGAACAAGGGAAACAACACTCGTACTTTGAAGATGGTGATGATCCAGACGAACGTTTACGTTTACCTGAGCAGATCATGGCACATATCGTTGCACTCAATGAGATCAGACATACAGGCTGTATTATCTTTGAAGTTTTACCTAAGCATTTAAAAATACATAATTATTACAATTTGTTAGACAAAACTAAGGTTGGGGAGTTTACCTTTCATTTAAATGGGATTTTACAAAATATAAAGTATATTGATGATGTTGGCGTATCTGGCTTCATGAAATTACCATATAAAGACGCAAAATTGTTTTGTTATCAAACGTGTCGCTCAGATTTATATTATCCGCAAGACCCTAAGTCGTTTATCCCGAAAAATAGCTAGTTATTTCTTCGCTAAAAATTGCTCAAATTGTTCTTTTAAATCGGTAGCTCGTTTTTTATGACCTTCACCAATTGGCATACCATCAATAATTCGAAATACATTTTTACAGCGTTCAATGTACGTCCATTTTTGTTTTGGATTTTGCTTCATTAGCGCAATCAGAACTTGCACTAAGTTTAATGCACTGCCTGTATTCATTGGGGCAATCACCAATGACTTCTCAAATAAGTCATTGGCTTCTTTTAAGTCACCACGTGAAAATGCTTCAATACCTGTTTTATTTAACAATCGCATACTGGTCATATGGTCTTTCGCCATATATTGCGCATCCATGATCATAGAACGCGTAAAGTCATCTAATTCTATTTTTGATTGTTTTATTTGTTTTACATAATCTAACGCCGTTTCAAATTCACCAATCTTTAACATTAATGAAATACTGTCGGCCAGTAGACCGGATGGAATTTTAAAATCTGGGTCGTTAAATTTTTGCGTTAATTCAGAAAATGACTTTTTAGCTTTTAAGTTAAGTCCATTTACAGAATCTAACCGCGCTAAACATAATTGTTCAAAGTCTTCTTGATCTATATCGGTAAAGGATGAGCTATCGCGTTTGGATTGTTGTAATGCATATAACGCGTCTTGGTTATATTTGCGTTTTTTCTTTTCATCTTCTTCAAGGTCAACAATATCAATAATGTTTCTTATGTGGTTTAACAAATGACGATAATCTTTTTTAAATGAATTAGACGTTAAATCAACCACTTGGCTGCAAGCTTTAATTGACGATTCAAAGTCTTTATTTAATTTAGCTACAGCACTTAACTTATATTGACGTGGTACTGAGAAAGGAGAGCGTTCAATACCAGAACGTACCCAATTATATGCTTGTTCTATTTCGCCTTTTGCTAAGTAACAGTCGGTGATCACGTCATACGCTTCAACATTCATTTTACTTTGTAACACCGCTTCTTTGGCAAACTTAATGGATGCTAGATACTTTTTTTCGTGTTTCAAAATTTTTGATTTGTAAATTAATGCCCAATTCAAACGCTTTTTTTCTAAAAAGCTATCGATGTAATCATTCAACTCTTGGTATCGACCTAAATAGAATAATACTTGTGCTTTGTATTTGTTACAGGACGCTTTATAACGTGGATACTTGGCAATTATCTTATTGATTAGTTCTAACGATGTTTCATAATCGTTGGCATTCATACTGTGGTAAAAGGGCACAAATACCTGTTTTTTTAGCCATGATTTGGTAACGCGTTGCAGTAATAAATTTTGAGAGAATGGCTTGACGATGTAATCGTCGGGCAACACTTCTAGTGCCCCCACGACAGCTGTAGCCTGACTTTCACCCGTTACTATGATGCAAATACTGGAGTCTGGAATTAACTTACGTTCCTTGATCTCTTCAAATAACTGTCGACCATTACGACCAGCACCTAAGTTATAATCTATCAGTAAAATATCGTATTGATTTTGCCCACACTTAACAATAGCGGCTTCGCCTGATTGGGCGACCGAAATTTTACTCACATCGAGATCTTTTAACATTCCTCGTATCATCACTTGAAATGGTTTTTGATCATCAACTATCAGTATTTTCTTACCACTAAATATAATATTTGAACGCAAATCTTTACTACTTATTTAATTTAACTATGCCCATTCTTGTAAAAATACACATAAATACAAGTGTTATTTTCATTTAATTATCGATCTGGGTTCGAACACTAAACCTAAATGTAATTTAAATTGATGGACAAGGTTAATTTGAAAGGCTTGAAGATAATTATATGAAGTTAACAAAGCGCAAGATCAAAAAAACCGATGTTAATTTCTTAACATCGGTCTATTGAATAGATGGTGGAGGGAGGTGGATTCGAACCACCGAAGGCAGAGCCAGCAGATTTACAGTCTGATCCCTTTGGCCACTCGGGAACCCCTCCAACAGGATGCGCATAATACCAAAATTGTTTTGTCTGTAAACATAAAATTAAAGTTTTTTGTTTAACTGCCGTTTAAATACCCAGATGCACAAAGAAAAGAAGTATTGATGCAAACCCAAACCAAAGAACCAATCGCTAAAAACATCCAAGTTATACGGGAATCTTCCGTATTTTCTGATATTCAAAAATCGGTTCACAGCAACGACAGCTCTGCCTTTAGCTTACTTTTAGCTATGGTCACACAAGACAGAATGGAGTTAGATGAATTCCATTTACCAAAAAATAAAAAACCTAAAACAACTTCTGATTTAGAAAAAACATTTCACGTTGTACCTAAAAAATTAATCGATAAAGTAAATAATGAACAAGATTTAATGTTCAATCAGTTAATTAATTCAGGATATAGAGAAAGTGTGAGTCTCATGTTGAATTTACACCCTCAACCACTTATTTCGACAAATAGTGAAATAAATAACCCTATCAATATTCCAGCTAAGTTATTTAACAGCTTGGATATAAACCAACAAGCTAAGTTATACCAAGAGATCCAATCTAAAACATCAAATGTGGTAACAGAAGCGCCTGTGATGACAACAGATAAAAACACTGATGACGAGAACATCGAAATGGATGTAGGTACTTGGTTTAGTGTACTAGAACAAGCAAGAACCTTAAGTAAAGTGGCGTAGTTAAGCCACTTATCAATACGTTAAATAATGAAATGTTATAACAAAGTGATTTGAACAATTTCATTTATTAAATTTCTCGTTATAATCAACCGCCTAAATAACTCATTCTTTAGCCGTTTATCTATGATCCGTCGTATTACCAAACAAGAAATCTTATCCGTTACCGTATCTAATTTTTGTGACGAGCTCAAAACCTTTACTGCAAGTAACGGGTTAAAGTTTAATGGTGATGTGGATACTTCATATTCAGCACGTATCTCACAGGCAACAGATAACAGTATCTATCAGGCATTGCCACAAGGGATTTTGTTCCCACGCAATACCGACGACATCCTAGTTTTAACTGAGTTAGCCAACCAAGATAAATACTTATCTCTTCGTTTTTCACCAAAAGGCGGTGGAACTGGGACAAATGGCCAGTCCTTAACAGATCATTTAATAGTAGATATGTCACGCCACATGCGTGAGATAATTGAAATTAATGTTAAAGAGCGTTGGGTAAGAGTACAAACCGGTGTTATTAAAGATCAGTTAAACGACTTCTTAAGACCTCACGGTTTTTTCTTTGCCCCTGATTTATCCACGTCTAATCGTGCCACTATTGGCGGTATGGTTAACACAGATGCATCTGGCCAAGGTTCTTTGGTTTACGGTAAAACAAGTGACCATGTTATTGCATTAGAAGCCGTTACAATAGCTGGAGAGCGATTAGAAACGTCTGACATTGCCATCTCCGAAGCTCAAGCATTAGCGAACAGTGACAGTCCATTAAGCAGTATTTATAAACAAGTACTTGATACATGTACCACTCATCGCGATAACATTCTTGCTACTTTCCCAAGACTCAACCGCTTTTTAACCGGTTATGACTTAGAGCACGTTTTTAATGAGGATATGAGTCGTTTCAACTTATCCCGTATATTAACGGGTTCTGAGGGCACATTAGCTTTCATTACAGAAACAAAGTTAAACATTACGCCAATCGCTAAATACAAAACGATGGTGAATGTAAAGTATGACAACTTTGATTCTGCTCTTAGGAACTCGCCGTTTTTAGTTGAAGCCAATGCAACCTCGGTTGAGACTGTTGATTCCAAAGTTTTAAACTTAGCCAAACAAGATGTGATTTGGGATTCTGTTTCCGATTTGATCACAGATGTACCTAATCAAACCATGAATGGCCTTAACATTGTTGAATACAACGATGAGGATCCAGACAATCAAAAACAAAAAATAGAACACCTTTGTGCTCGTTTGGATGCGTTAATTGCCAACAATAATGAAAATGGGGTGATCGGGTATCAAATAATTGAAGACTTGGCTGCCATTAATAAAATTTACGCCATGCGTAAAAAAGCAGTTGGGTTATTAGGTAATGCTAAGTCTAGTAAAAAACCTATTGCCTTTGTTGAAGATACGGCCGTTCCGCCTGAACACCTAGCCGACTTTATCGCTGACTTTAGACGTTTGTTAGACAGTCATCAACTTGATTACGGTATGTTTGGACATGTTGATGCTGGCGTTCTTCATGTTAGACCTGCTTTAGATTTAACTGATCCGGCGCAAGAACAATTGTTAAGAGTTGTCTCTGACGAAGTAGTAAAGCTAACAGCAAAATATAATGGTTTGATGTGGGGCGAACACGGGCGAGGTTACAGAAGTGAATATGGACCAGAGTTTTTTGGGGATGCATTATTCAATGAGCTGAGAAAAGTAAAAACAAGCTTTGACCCTAACAATCGACTAAACCCAGGCAAAATTTGTACGCCAATTGATTCAACTGAAAACTTAGTCTCTGTTGACGGGATTAAACGTGCTCATTTTGATAAACAAATTCCATTATCCGTTATTGAAAACTTTGAAACCACCGTGAATTGCAATGGTAATGGACTGTGTTTTAATTATGATGTTAACAGCCCAATGTGTCCATCTTATAAACATTCAAAAGACCGTTCATTTTCGCCAAAAGGTAGAGCCAATCTGATGCGTGAGTGGATCAGGTTACAAGGTAATAACATCAGTGATGAACAACTTAATCGGTCACGCGATACTATTTTTCAACTAATGACCTTGCCATACAAAGCATTTAGAAGTTTAGGTGCCAAGATGGGGATGTACGATTACAGCCATGAAGTGAAACACTCAATGGATAACTGTTTAGCATGTAAAGCGTGTAGCACGGCATGTCCTATAAAAGTTGATGTTCCTAGCTTTAGAGCTAAATTTTTGTCTATGTACCACCAACGTTACTTCAGACCGTTAAGTGATTATTTAGTGGCGAATATAGAACATTTATTGCCCACTTTGGCCAAAACTCCAAAACTGAGCAATTTGTTTATGCATAATCCGTTATCCACTTGGGTGACAAGAAACATTGTCGGTTATCTAGACGCACCTAAATTTAGTGATTATTTGAATACTCACTTAGACGATGAATTTAAGTTTAGTAAAAACAAGATAACAGCATTATCTGCAGCGGATAAGTCAAAGGCCGTATTGATAGTACAAGACCCATTTACTAGCTTTTACGAGTCACAATTATTGCTTGATACCGTCATTGCATTAAAAGGATTAGGCTTTAAGCCATTTGTTTTACCTTTTAAAGAAAATGGTAAACCGGCACATGTTAAAGGCTTTTTAACTAAGTTTAATAAAATCGCGTCTAAGGCTAATAACTTCTACAACCAAATTGCTACATACGATATCCCAATGGTAGGTATGGATGCCTCTTTGGTATTTGCATATAGGGATGAGTATGTTGAGTCTCTAGGCGCTGACAAAGTAAACTATAAGGTGAGTTTATTAAGTGAGTGGTTATGGCAACAAGATTTTGATCTGTCATCTGAAACTTTATCGCAGAATAGCAATAATGAAACGCCACAGTTTAATTTAATGACACATTGTACTGAAAAGTCAGTATTGCCAAACATAAACACTCAGTGGCAAACTATTTTCACTAAATTAAATATGACAATTAACCCTATTAATACAGGGTGTTGTGGGATGGCAGGGACCTTTGGTCACGAAGCCAAAAACCAACAAGCTTCAAGCGATATCTATCAATTGAGTTGGAAACCTGCACTTGAGCAGGTCAATCATCGTCCAGTTTTAGTAACCGGTTTTTCTTGTCGTAGTCAGGTGAAACGTTATGAAAACAAGTTACTAAAACATCCTATACAAATTGTGGCTGACTTATTTAGATAAACATCACATGTTTGTGATAGTCACTTGCCATCTTATTGTTATTAATTGGAGATAATGTTGGATTACAGTCAATATGGTGTTGAGTTTTTAACCATAGCGTTCGCTCATTTAATTGCTGTCACAAGCCCAGGGCCTGATTTTGCAATTGTGATGAAATATTCGATTAATTACGGTAAAAGGATCGCATTACTCACTAGTTTGGGTGTTGGTTCAGCAATATTTTTACATGTGACTTATGCGTTGGCCGGTATCGGATTAGTGATAAGTACGACCCCTTGGCTTTATAATTTGTTGATTATAGTGGCATCCAGTTTCTTGTTATATCTTGGCTTTGGAGCGATACGATCACAACCTGTATCTGAGCAGAAGATAAAAGATAGTTCGCCAGTCAGATCTATTTCATCTAAAAAAGCATTCCTAATGGGGTTTTTAACCAACGGAATTAATCCTAAAGCAACCTTATTCTTTTTGGCATTGTTTACTGTTGTTGTAGATATAAATACACCTCTGGTAATTAAGGGGTTGTATGGCCTATATATGGCTATAGCAACGGCTATTTGGTTTTGTTTTTTGTCTTTAATTTTAACCCATAAAAGAGTTCAACACTTTTTCCAAGCTAACGCTTATATATTCGATAGGGTAATGGGAGTGGTCATGATCGGTCTTGCTTTAAATATCCTAGTTAATGAATTCTTATTATAAATAAACATAACAAATCATAGCTATACTTAACCCATAGTGCGATGTGGTCTAATTTATGTATACATTTTAACCACATTTAACTTAGGCAGTGATGTCAGGAGGCCACAATGGCTTCTCAAACTCAATTAATTAATCTGTGGGTTGAAACAACCAATTTAAATAATGGTACAAGTGAAAAAAGACATATCACTGTTCCTATAGCAACCCCAACATATAGTAAAAAAAACGTGTTGACCTTATTAACACTTTGTTTATTACCACAATTTAAGTTTAATTCTAAACCTAAGGTTAACCCCAATATTCAGCATATAAACCCAGATATTTATATACAAGATGACGTTCACCTTGGTATTGATAGACTGTGGATTTACACTCGATCATTGTCAGCATCTGAATTGAAAAAAG
The DNA here is from genome assembly GCF_032461525.1 of Psychrosphaera aquimarina. Classification (NCBI taxonomy): domain Bacteria; kingdom Pseudomonadati; phylum Pseudomonadota; class Gammaproteobacteria; order Alteromonadales; family Pseudoalteromonadaceae; genus Psychrosphaera; species Psychrosphaera aquimarina. Next base: position 355,789 of record NZ_JAWCUA010000001.1, read on the forward strand.
CACAACACAAATGCCAAAAGCTCCTTTGCATTGGAAGTTCAGAGACTTCTGAACTGATCAATAACCATGACCTTCAATTTAATACCGCCTTAATAGAACAATTATCCAGCAACATACAAAAAAAACTAAACTGGAATATTCTAATAGACGAAGAGTCAATTGCTATTACGGACTCTGAACATTATTTATCAGGCAACTTCATTGCTGGACCAAAGTTTAAAAAGTTAAACAGCAATCAGTACCACTTTGATTTAACAGGGTAATATTAGGTCTAATTGTAATTGATTTACCTAAACGAAAAAGGGGACGAAAACGTCCCCTTAATGTTATTGATTTTGTATTAGTGCTCTATTTCCAACAAGTCTAAATAAACAAACTTGGGATTAGTGGCTACCAATGCCTGTTCTAATTTGTCTACTCGTTTCATACTATTGCAAAATGCATCCGCTTTAACTTCGATGAGATCAGCTTTAGCTTCAATCTCTCGTTCAATATTCTCGCCAAAATTATCAAAATCTATATCATCACCTGAGGCGATGGCTTGTCCCATATTAGATATTAAACCACCAATAATAGTGGGTACCATATCATCGACAATTTCATTAACTAACTCGTCAACTTCACCGTCGTCAATATCCATATTAAACTCACCTTCAGTAATTGAATATCGACCTTCATTACTATTGTATTTTTCTCTTATTTTTTCTTGTATTATCTTAAACTTATCTTCATGAACTTCCATATCGACAAATTTACCAAGACCAGCATTTAAACCTTCAAAGGCCAATCCAACCGCCTCAATTGCTATTTCAGTAACTTCTGGTATTGCTTTGCGTATGGAAGTTGAATACTCATTAATCATCGATTGCTGTTTATCCGTTAACTGTATTTGTTCACCTTTTATAAACAAAATACGGTCTTTGTATATATCGACCATAGTTTCATCATCTTCAATGATACGAATATGATCAGGAGTGACCGATAAATCATTCTTTAACGACAAATGGCATTCGTTGTTGTGAGCGTTTGCAGAAACTGAATTAAATAGTAATAGGGTAGAAGCAATGACAGGTAAGGCTAATTTATTTTTTAATGTATTCATTAAACATTCTCCAACAGAAAGGTAATTTTTTAAATCTAAAAAGTGATAAATCTAACTTTATTGTGTTTGTTATAACAAATACAGTGCCAGTTATATTTTACTTTAAATACAATGACTTAGCCTCAATGCGAATAGTTGAGTTATTATAATACGCGTTATTTTCGTAAATTTAACCAATAATTAGTGTTTAAGTTTAATTTATAACCCGTTGAATAAATTAAATCATTAATTTCTATATTTAAACTTGGAAAAACACTGAGTGGCAATGATATACTCGCGCCAATTAAATTGTTAGAAAAGGTTATATAAATGGCGGATGTAGAGAATCGTCCATCTAATTTTATTAGAAATATCATCGACGCAGATTTAGCGGCAGGAAAATACCCTACAACCCATACACGTTTTCCTCCAGAACCAAATGGTTACCTTCATATTGGGCATGCAAAATCTATCGTGTTAAATTTTGGCATCGCTCAAGATTATGATGGATTATGTAACCTACGTTTTGATGATACCAATCCAGAAAAAGAAGACATTGACTATGTTAACGCTATAAAAAATGACGTTAGCTGGTTAGGTTTCAATTGGAGTGGTGAAATTTGTTATTCATCAAACTATTTTGACCAGTTGTTTAGTTATGCAGAAGAACTGATCAATAAAGGCTTAGCGTACGTTGAATTCTCTAACCAAGAAACCATGCGTGAAATGCGAGGTACGTTAACATCTCCAGGTACTAACAGCCCATATAGAGACACCAGTCCTGCTGAAAACTTACAGTTATTCCATGACATGCGTGATGGCAAGTACAAAGATGGTGAGTGTTGTTTAAGAGCTAAAATCGATATGTCATCTAGCTTCATGTGTATGCGTGATCCTGTTATTTATCGTGTTCGTTTTGCCCATCATCACCAAACCGGTGACAAATGGTGTATTTACCCTATGTATGATTTCACTCATTGTATATCTGATGCAATAGAAGGGATCACACATTCTTTATGTACGTTAGAGTTCCAAGATAACCGTCGTTTATATGATTGGGTGTTAGATAATATCTCCATTGAAACGCGCCCACATCAATACGAGTTTTCAAGATTAAACCTTGAATACACTATGATGAGTAAACGCAAATTAAATGCGCTAGTTACAGAAAATCATGTACAGGGTTGGGATGATCCTAGAATGCCAACCATAGCTGGTTTAAGACGCCGTGGTTACACGCCAGGCGCAATACAAGAGTTTTGTAAACGTATTGGTGTGACCAAAATGGAAAACACCATTGAAATGGGCGTTCTAGAAGCCTGTATCCGTGAAGATTTAAATGAAAATGCACCACGTGCTATGGCCGTTGTTGATCCAATCAAATTGGTTATTGAAAACCTACCCGATGACCATATTGAATGGATAGACGCACCAAATCATCCAAGTGATGAAAGCATGGGCACGCGCAAGCTACCATTTAGTAAAGTGGTTTATATTGAGCGTGAAGACTTCCGTGAAGAAGCCAATAAAAAATACAAACGTCTAGTGATTGGTAAAGAAGTCCGTTTACGTAATGCATACTTTGTGAAAGCTGAGCGTTGTGACAAAGATGAACAAGGGAATATCAACACTGTTTATTGCACCTACGATGAATCAACATTAGGTAAGTTACCGGCTGACGGTCGTAAAGCGAAAGGGGTAATCCATTGGGTATCAGCCTCTCATGGTGTTGAAGCTGAGATCAGAGATTATGATCGAATGTTTACCGTTGCTAATCCTGCTGCAGTTGAAGACTTTACCACAGTATTAAACCCTGACTCTTTAGTTATTAGACAAGGCTATATTGAGCCAAGTTTAGTAGAAGCAAAAGCTCAACAAGGTTTCCAATTTGAACGTTTAGGCTATTTCTGTTTTGATGGCAATAAAAACTCAGATGGTAAAATGATCTTTAATAAAACGGTTGGTCTAAGAGATACATGGACTAATAACGAAAATAAATAATTTTTTGTGTCGTTACAAACAAAAAAACCTAAACAATTGTTTAGGTTTTTTTATATCTAGTTAGCAAATTACTGAGAGTTAAATTTAAACCAGTTCTATTACTTTAACGCTCGTTGTGTCTATCTCTGTAACATCAGATTCTGGGTCTATATATGTCGGTATCTCTGGCGCATCAAAAGCCACATCACCTTCTTCAACGTCTTGAGTCAAAGTTTTAAAGTCAAATAACTCTGTGTCAGCAAGATGACTTGGAACCACATTTTGTAACGCGCTGAACATACTTTCAATGCGTCCAGGGAACTGCTTGTCCCAATCGTTTAACATTTGTTTAATTTGTTTACGCTGTAAATTCTCTTGTGAACCACATAGATTACAAGGAATAATCGGGTAACCTTTTATTTGTGAAAACAATTCAATGTCTTTTTCTTTAGCATAGGCAAGAGGGCGAATAACCACGTGTTCGTTATTATCACTTTTTAATTTTGGCGGCATCGATTTTAACTTTCCACCATGGAACATATTTAAAAACATAGTTTCTAGTATGTCATCCCTATGATGACCCAAAGCAATTTTTGTCGCGCCTAGTTCTTTTGCTGTACGGTACAAAATACCTCTACGCAATCTTGAACATAATGAACAAGTTGTTTTGCCTTCAGGTATCTTATCCATCACGATAGAGTAGGTATCTTCCGTTACTATCTTATATTCAACACCTAACTGTTCTAGATATTGTGGCAGTACATGATCAGGAAAACCGGGCTGTTTTTGATCTAAATTAACCGCTACTAATTCAAAATTAATAGGGGCAGCCTTTTGCAAACTCATTAAAATTTCTAACATGGTGTAACTATCTTTGCCTTATATCAAATATAAGAAAAACGACAATAGATTAATAGTCTAATTTACAACTAGTTAGAAGCATTATAATTAACAAAATAAAGAGATTTTGTTAATTATAATGCTTATTTATATTTTTTAAGGTAATAATCATTCACGATGGTTTACAAAATACCATCAAAATAAGAGCTTACTTTTTTTAACTGAGAGTTTATTTTACGATTGAGTATAGATAAGCCTACAGCCAATAAACATCAATTCATAGTGTTCAAAACATCAATTCATAGTGCTTAAAGCTTCTTACGGTAATGCCGTTGTAAGTGAAATAGTATCCATTTATGGGGGTGACACGTTTCGTGTAAACATTGGTGGTTACAACGAAATCATTGGAAAAAACATTCCTATTCGACTCAATGGAGTTGATACTCCAGAAATCGTGGTAAGCGCCAACATGAAAAAGAACAGGCAAGGGCTACTAAGCAATTCAAGGTTGCTAAATTACGTGCAGCCAAAAAGATTGAGTTTCGTAATATGATGCGTGGTAAATACTTCCGAATTGCCGCTGATTTATACGTTGATTGAAAGTCGCTTGGACTGATGTTAATTGATCACGGTCATGCTATTAAATACAGTAGTGGCAAGAAGGCAAAAGATTGGTTCGGCTAAAACGTTATTGCCCCAAAGTAAGTTAGTGTAATTACTTTCGAATCTAAAGTAACTTACTGAACGGACTGACAACGCCATTAGCACCTTGCTGTAAAACATGCGTATAAATTTGAGTAGTTTTCACATCAGAGTGTCCTAGTTGAGATTGCACAGTTCTTATATCAGCGCCACTTTGTAACAAGTGCGTGGCAAATGAATGACGTAGAGTATGAGGTGTTATTGGCTTAGTTAATTTTGCGGCTTGCACAGCCTTTTTTATCGCTTTACGAACGCCCGTTTGGTGGAAGTGATGCCGCCGTATTTCACCCGTTTCAGGATCTGCACTTAATTGATAGGAAGGAAATAAATATTGCCAGCCTAGAGATTTATTCACTGATGGGTATTTTCGAGAAAGCGCATTAGGCATCCAAACTCCTGCATATTGTCCATTTTGTAAATCTAGCTGCAAATATTCATCAACCTGCATAATCTGATTTCTAAGCAAGGGTATTAGCTCAGTAGCTAGAGTAACAATCCTGTGTTTATTTCCTTTGCCATTCCAAATTCGAATGCATTTGTAGTCAAAGTCGATGTCTTGAACTCTTAGCTGTACTGCCTCCATAACCCGCAAACCACTTCCATACATTAACCCAGCTATAACATAATAACGCTTACTTAAATGCGATAGTAATGCTTTAACTTCTTCAGTCGTCATCACAATAGGTAATTTCGATTGGCGTTTACTTCTTATGAACGTTAAATCTAAAGACAGCTCATCCTTAATAATATGTTTATATAAAAAGACTAATGCATTAAGTGCGGTAGCTTGGGTTTTAGGCGAAACGTTCTTTTGTAATACAAGAAAATCTAAGTAGCTGACCACTTCATTATTACCCATTGATGCAGGGTGCCTCTTCTGATGAAAATGGATATACGAAGCAATCCACTTTAAATAGGTATCAATGGTTCTTAGAGAGTATTGTCTAACCAACATATAGTCAGCAATACTATTTAAAAAAGGCGATCGAAATCTCATAAGTAAACTCAACTAACACTGTTTATATGTACAGTATTGATTCAAATTCTCCTATAGTCAAGAAATCGACCCAATGGGTCGTTTATGTCGGATGTATGGTTAAGCTTAAATTTTGTAAGTACATGATGTAGAAAAAAATAGATATTTTTTATGAGTATAGGTAGGATTAAAACGACCGCGATGTGCGGTAGAAAAACGACCCATTGGGTCGATATTAAGTTGTTATGTGCCAATTTATATAATCAAGTTTTGGAGTTGTCTTGAAGAAAGTAATATTAGTTTTAACTGTAGTTATCGTTGGATACTTTGTAAATTTAAAGTTTGTAGAGGTAGCATATTCATTAGGCTTTGCTGAGTTAAAAAAAGAAGCTGTATTAATTAATTCTGAAAAAATGAAAGTTAAATGTCATTCATATGCACTTGGCTGGTTTGATGAAATTAAATTAGAGAATAAATTTCAAGCATGTGTCAACGAGCATGAAGCTAATGGCTATAAGGTTGTTGACAGTTCTAGCACATAACAAGCAACTCAAGACGGACACAAACAGTTGGCTGTGCTCGTACCTCGCAAATTATAGCCAACTATTTTTAGCCGCTTAGTAGGGCGTTCTGATGGAATTGGAAAGGAAGTAACTTAGATAGTATAGTGCATACAGGAACTTTTGCTGTATATTAAAACAGTATAATTGGTTTAAAGGTTATGACTATAAAATCTAACAAAGAAACTTGACGGTACTATACTGTATTCATCCTCTAAAGCTTAGCTCAGAGGCGTTTGAAACCAGCTGGATTTACAATAAGACCTCAGAGCTAAGCTTTAGGATCTGAACTCCCGCCCAAGTGCCACTTTTTTTGAATTTTCCAATCTACGCAGCCAAAACGACTAAGGTCTGGTTGCCACAGAACAAGTCAATAAATACGACTCCGCTAGTGTGTCATTTTTAGTTGCAAACACCGCAACAAAACTGCCAAACTAGCTGCACATATTATTGAAGCGTTATACAACTAGAGAAATTGAGTGAAATGGAAGTTACAGCTAAAAAAATATCAAAATCATCCCTTTTCAAGATATTGGTGCTAGGAAATTGTTTAGGCTTATTTGTCCTATGTATTTTATTTGGTGTTGCGGCTTTTTTTGGTGCAGAAACTGTTCAATGGAATGATGAATACAAGACTGGTCTTGATGGTTTATTTTACAGTATATTGATGGGTCCAATCTTTGGTTTTTTCTTTGCTTGTGTGATGTGGGTTTACTCGGCATTTGGTTTATGGGTGTACTCTCTTTTTCGGCCAATTAAAATTACATTTGTTGAAGTAGATCAGAGTCCAGAAAAAGTTGTATAACAAGCGCCTAAACTCCGACAATGTAAAGTTGTCATGGTTTTGGCAAACAACGCAAAAAGCCACGCCAACACATTGCGTGTTAGGCGGGCGTTAGTTTTCAATCAAGGAAGGTCTGAGTTTGTCTCCCAGTAAAGTAATAACAATTTCTATTCTCTTATTCATTTTATGCTCTGCCATATCTGGATATATAGGCTATATAAACCCGATATGGATCCTCAACGAAAATCAAATTTTATACCTTTTTTCTACTTCTGCTCAGGTGCTAGCTGGGGTTTATGGTTTAACCCTAACAGGGTTCATTTTTTTCAGAAATGAACTGAGCAGAGAAGAGTTTGATGATGACTCATTGACTGATGCTGTTGAGGCACTAAAAGAGCGCTACTTCAAACTTCTTGTATTCATAACATTATTTTCTGTTTTTACTTTATTAATATCTAACTTTGTTATATCGATAGAAAGTAGTAAAAATTCGAATATGGGGACATTTTTTATTAATGTAGGCCAAGCATCTTTCGTAATTAATTTACTTGTTATCACGTACTTTATTTTTGATGTGATTGCACCTAAAAGAATCGAAAGAGCAAGTAAAAACCTTCAAGAAACATTCGACCCTGTCAGCTCTACAGAGGAAAAAGGAAGTCTGGAAGAGTTCTTGACGAACTTCAATCAAATTGAATATATTTTACAGAAATATGGCCAAGCTTTTCAGTCTGAAATGAGTGGCTTTCAGCCGAAATCGAGACGAAGAATATCAAATGTAAAACTTGCGCAAATCATTCTACAAGCGGAAAGAATAGATAATGGACTTTTTGATGAAATAAAGCGTCTTATTACTTTAAGGAATTCTATTGTGCATGGTGAAGAACCTATCGTAAGCTTAAAAATGGTGACAGCTTCTAGGAGTATTCTAGTTGGGCTGTCAAATGCATTGGGTGTTCATGTACCTGAAAACTAACAAGTCATTCAAAAGGACAAAAAACAGTTGGCTTTTTGCTCCTTCGTCGCTAATTTTAGCCAACAATTTTTTGCCTGTTAATATGGGCGTTATATGCTAAGGAGATAGCATTGAAAAATCTTGTAATATTCTCATTATCCTTTATTTCTTACCTTGCGCACGCAAATCAGCCTGTAGAGGTTATTCCGCCTCAACACAAAGTATTAGGTTCCGAAAATGGTAGGTTTGTTTTTGGTCAGGTTAGTAGTTTCAGATCTGATCAATACTTATTAGATACTCACACAGGTCGTATGTGGCAAATAGTTGAAAACAAAGATAAGCAATCTGTATTACGACCAGTTCCAATAAAGCAGTTATTTGGCGAAGAGGCTTATATCCCTGAACCAGTGGAGAGGGATGAGGCTTTTAGAGATATGTTGCGCACCAATACTATGGAAAAAATGAAGCAAGAAAATGCTAAAAAACAGAGTGATTAGCATATAACAAACGCATCAACGTATGGACTAATAAAGCTTGGCTTGGTTCATGCCTCACCAATTATAGCCAAGCTTTATTAGCCCGTTATGCGGGCGTTAGGCAAACAAATTGGATTTTTAGATGACGGATATAAAAAAACACTATATTGAACCTGAGTCTTTACCTGAATTATTTCCGACACATAAACATGAACCTGCCTTTTGGGAGGTTTTAGGCCGAACTGTAGCTACATTTGGATTTCTGGAAGAAATACTTGGTAAGGCTATCTTTGCTTTGACTGCAACAAAACCTTACAGTGAAGAGGATATTCAAGCAGCTTATGAAGCATGGTATAAGAAGTTGGAAAAAGCACTGACAGATCAACTTTCTTACTTAACAAAATCATATGATAAATCTCTACGTGAGCATCCACAATCAACAATTACGAATATCGATGAGTTGATTGAACAATTAAAAGAAGCTGCAAAAATTAGAAACGTAATTTGTCATGGTTCTTGGCGTACACCTGACGATTCTGGAGCATCAATCCCACATTTTGTTAACTTTGAAAAAATGATCTTTGATACACCAATTGATAAAGATTTTCTTTTGCAAGTTCAAAAGCATGTGAGTGATCTAATATGCACAGTTATAAATACAGTTACTCAAATGGGTTTTCAATTTCCTGGTAGTAGCGGGCCCGGCAAACCAATTTGATGGGATTTGCCTAACAAGAACTTCAAACGGAAAAAATACAGCTGGCTGTTTTCACTCCGTTCAACATTTTAGCCAGCTATATTTTTCTGCTTAAGCGGGCGTTAGCATTACTAAATGGAGATTGGTGCAATTATTAAACTGAGTAGTTACTTTTATATTAATGGTGAAACGGCTTTACATAAAAACTTTTTGTTTTGGTTTGCGACTTTATTCCCATTGATTTTAGCTTTTTGTTTTGCATATCCTTTATCACATGGACTTAAATTGTCAGGAACTGTTGAAGCATATTCTAATTTTATTTCAATATTTAAATTACCTTTATGGATTGCGTCTGGAAGCTTGATACTCGGAGTAACAGTTAGTCGGTTCCATAGCTCAGAGCAGCGAGCTATGACAATTAAACAAAGTATAAATCAAAATAACTTTGCTAATTACTTAAACCACCGAGATCATTTTCAAAAATACCTAACCCCAATAGCTACAAATTTTGATGTAGAAGTAGATCCCTTTAAGATATACGGCATTATTTTTAGTTCCTCTACACCATATAATGCAAACGTAAAATTGTCAGATGGAATATTTGACTTCTTTTCCGAAAAATTAGAAACAGAGTTTTGGTCAAAAATGAAATTTTCAGCGCCAAATTTCACTAATCAAGAGGTTAATATTTATTTCCCCAGATTTGCTAAATCAATAGGCATTAATGCAGAAAATATTACTCTAAGTGACTTTGAAGAATTAAAGACATTATTAGTTAAAATTCGTAAAATATATCGCCGTGCTATGGAGTATGGAATAACTAGAGAAACATCAGAATCTTTCCAAGAAATAGAAGAATCTGGTTTTTCTATGCTAATAGGTGAGTTTAGTCAGTGGGCACATGAAAACAACTTTAAGAAGCGGTGGCCGTAATGCTAACAAGTCACTTAAAAGGACAAATAACAGTTGGTTTTTGCTCCTTCGTCGCTTATTTTAACCAACTATTATTTGCCTCTTAGTGAGGCGTTGGTATGACTCCCCACGTCAAGTTAAAAACACTGATCCCTCTTAATCTTTTTAAGCCTAATTAGTCTGTTTTTTTCTCAATTAAAGTTGAGTTAACGTATTAGATGAAGCAAGTAATTTCGTCGGTTTTCATGCTGGTATTCGTGGATTATTAACCTTGCAGTTAACAGCGCCTACCTTACTTATTCCGTCGTGACACCTATCTTCAGTCTATGTTCGTGGTTCAATCAATATTTCTATTCATTGCCATCCTAACGCCCTCGGTGGTTGTGCCACATCCGATGCTTGATCTAAATACGCTAACTCAAAAACTGTTTTCATTTTATGCTGGAACCCTTGCAATACGTAGTTTCGGATTAACAGGGGTTAGTACTACTTCTCTTGATATTGCCCATATATAGGCGATCATTTCCCGAGCAATCGCCGTCACGGCGACATTGTAATGTTTTCCTTTAAAGATCAGTCGTTGGTATCGACGGCACAGTCTTAATTGTGCTTGCCATGCGATATCAATAATCTCTTTGGGTAATCCTTCTTGTCGTTTTTGTAGGTCGGTTGATATATTGGCCTGGTAACGATAAGAATGTGCGCCTTCAACTAGCAGTCGCCTTGCTCGGCCATTGCCGCATTTAGTGATTGAGCCTTGTCGTTGTTTTCCGCCACTTGAGTGTTCGCTTGATACTAACCCTAAATAACTCATGAGCTTTCTAGGGTGGTCAAAACGGGTCAAGTCACCTAACTCAGCAATAACACCAGTGGCAACCAATAACCGAACACCACGCATCGCTTGAATGGCCTTTACGACAGGGTAATACCGCCAATTTCTGACATGGTGCTCTAACTCATTATCAAGTCGTTTTAATCGAGCAATACGCTCATTAATAGTTTGTAAGTATTCTTGAAGGACAATATGCTGAGCTGGATGAGGCAATATTAATTCGGTCAACCAACGTAAGTGTTTTAATGACCAATTGGCAGTGCCTGAGTAGTTAATGTTGTTTCTAAGTAATAAAGCTTTGAGTTGGTACTTAGCGTCTTTTAAGTCTTTCATTGCCGTTTCACGAGCCCGTGATAAATCACGAACGGCTTCATCTTCAGACTCAGGTACATAGATGGCGGTTAAGTCTTCGGATTTAAGTAACTTCGCTAAGTTCAGTGCATCACGTTTATCGGTTTTAACTTTGTCCCCAGGCTTTTTGGGAATAAGTGAAGGGGCAACAACATAACAACAATGACCAAGACTCGTTAACAAACGGTAAATCCAATAGCCACAAGGACCCGCTTCATAGACAAAGTGCAACGTCGCACTCGGGTATTTAGATTCAAACTGGCGAGCGAGCTTTTTGATAGCCACTTTAGCTGATGATATGCGACCAAAGTGAACAGGCTTAGCACCTCGTTGGTCTTCAATATAAGCGACTTCAACGAACTCTTTGTGCGTATCCAAACCAATAAAAAGTATGTTATGTTTATTCATGCTGATCTCCGATTTAGTTTATTAATCATTAACTATTATGGCTCTGGCTTTCAGCTAACCCACGATTAATTGGAGATCAGCACTTTCGTGGGGAGTCATTATGTCTATGTGCCAAGGAGGTTCAGTGAGTATTCCAAAGGATATTGCTAGGCAATACGATCGTTTCCACAAAGTTTCTCCTGATGAACTTGACGATATCAATGAATTTGCAGAGTGGCTTGATGCTCTTTTACATGGGCCATGTTATGTTAAAGAATACAATGGCGAACTTTGTTTAATAGAAATAAAACAGCTTATCGCAAAGGTCAAGTCGTTAAAAATAGAAGTTTATTCTAATGAGCACCCACCACCTCACTTTCATATTAAGTCGCCTAATATTAACGCTAGCTTTGACATTGAAAACTGTGAAAAATTAGAGGGTGAAATTAGTGGAAAAGATTATAAAGTGATTAAGTTTTGGCATTCAGAAGCAAAAGAACTTTTAATTAAATCATGGAATGATACTCGCCCTACAAATTGTACAGTTGGCGAGTACGTTGGCACATAACAAGCCGTTCAAGAGGGAAAATTTACAGTTGGCTGTTTTCACTCCGTTCAATATTTTAGCCGACAATTTATTGCCCCTTAACGAGGCTGAATTTCAAACTCACTTTTGTCCAAAAACGAGTTTCAATTAACCACCAATTCGTCAGATCACCTGTCGCTAAATAAGTTTAGGATAACGTCTGCTTTCGTATCAAAGTGATCATTAGATTTGATGACTAATGTATTTGATTTTAGACAGGGTTAGGGTCAACAAATCGAACAGTAGTAACTCATTTCTGCCCCAAAATGAGTTAGGTTAATTATTCTATATGTCAGCTTTGAGCGAGTAAGCGCATCACCCAACCTATGGTGGCACCAGAGTATTTCATTCACTTAAAGCTGACTAAATTCGAGGGAATATGTTTTAAGAAAACCTCAAATATTACATCTATGAATCTAAAAAGCTTTTAAAAACTGGTGTGTAATATTTTTCAAATAATGGACTGTCGCTTTTGCCAAATTGCAAAACTATTAATTCATCGATTTCTTTTTTTATCTCATATCCTTTCTTTGTTAACACTGGCTTTTTAATCGGCTCTCCGGGCTTTGTAATCATAAAGTTTTCATCTAAAGCATTTAATAAGCTGACGAATCGCTCACTGTTCAAAAATGTTTTGAGTTCAAGAAATGATATTGAAGCAGGAATAAGAAACTTTAGACCAAGTAAATTTTCGGCGTGTGATTGTTCAAGTTCAGTAATATCTTTTATTATTTTAGGAATTATTGTTTCAGACGCTTTAGCTAAGCACAATACTGGAATATCTTCTTTGAGATAACCTGTACCACGCCCCATTAAAGGCTTGTCATCATAATCTAAACCATCGTAAAAAATACGATAATTTGAATTAGCAATATTTTTATGGGTATAGGTGTGGGTCCTTAACTCACCCTCAAGACGTTCTAATACCAATTGGGGGTTTATATGACCACACTGAAATTTACTATTGAACTCGGTGTTTAATACATTCAAACAAGTTTGATTAACTTTATAAGTTAGAGGTAATGCATTGATTAATCCATTAGCGGTTTTGTACTGTTGCGAATGAGCTAATAATTCTTTAAGTCGTGTTGTTTTAATATCAACTTTTAGATCTTTTAAAATAACTTTAAGGTGATGTGTGACGGTGTTTAAATCTTGTGTAGAAACAATTTTCATGATTAATCCTTTTCTGCATTTTGTCCCAATTACCAACAGCAGCTTAATCAAAAAAATTTAGATGTTTGGAGTATGTATACGAATAGAGTTGGGCTCAGGCTCCGTGGCCTACGCAACTTACTAAGGTGCGTTAAGGTTGATTATTTATAACAATTAGACCTTTGTCAAGCTAATATTCGTTACTGTAGATTTGAATAGAAAATACCGATACTTCTTAGTTTTAGTAGGTTGTTCCTTACTTTAAGCATTTCGCGAAACCTTATACTAATACCTATTTTCTTTTCACTTCTCGCTAAAGTTTGGGGCTGCGAATGTGAAAAAATCAGAATGCGACTTGTTACTAGTGTGGTTACTTGTTCGTAGCGGTTTTTCAGAGTGGCTGTAATTTGTGTATGCTCTCTTCGGCTGACTGAAGTTTTCAGTTTGTCGAACAACTTGATTTTGTCCATTGGCGAGTTAAGCTGTAACTCGCCTTTGCCCAAAGATAAGTTAAAGTGACTGTTAGCTTTTGACCCGTATATATCAATCAGATGAAGTCTAAAGCTATGATCTAAACTGTAAGTCAGATATGAGCTAATACAATTTAAGGTTGCTAGTTTGTTAGATTAATCACACCAACTTATGTTTTTCTTACCTCCATCGTATCTTATGGCATGACCTTTCTCCAAAAGCAATTGGCTCAATGACATTCCATCTAGATATACATCAGCCACAATACGAAAATACTTACCGCGAACCATATCCTTTAATTCTATTACTTTAGCGGCTCGTAATTTAGCAACCGTAAATTGCTTTGCAGCTCTAGCAAGTTCTTTTTCTTTTTCGCATTTACCACGCATTTCGGGCGTATCTACACCATTAATTCTGATAGGTATGTTTTTACCAATTAAGTTTGGAAAGTTGCTTAGATTGACTCTAAACGTATCTCCATCATAAATAGAGATAACTTCGCTAACGACTGCATTACCATATTGTTGAGTTGCAAACGTGGATGATGAAAAGAGTAAAACAAATATTAAAATACTAGATTTGAGCATTGGTAACCTATGTAACGGATTGGATTGTTTTTTTTGAATTAGCAATGACTAGCTCGCGAGAGATGTCTAATGCTAAACAATAACTGTCAAATTCTCCAGCACTCAGTTTTCTATTTCCAGTTTCAACTTTATTGACAAATGAGTGGGGGATGCCTAACAACTTTGATACATGAAGTATAGGCAATCCGAGCTCTCGTCTTCTATCTCTTAATGTTTGACCAATGGCGGTATCTAATTGTTGTGACTGTTGGAAATTCATAATTAACTCCTTTTATTTAATGAATTAACAGAATAGTAGCTAAATTAAAAATTTCCAATATAGGTAATTTATATATTCAAGTTTATTGTGATTAACACATATTAAGATGATACGAATGATTCTTAAAGTTGTTGTTTTTTATGTATATAACTGACAGTTCAATTAAATCTAAACCACTTGAAATAAAATTTATATTTAATTACTAGTTTCTGTAAGTCAAATTGATTATAAGGATTGATCTTTTTGTATATAACCTTTTGCAAATAATACGTTAACTCTAAGTCTTTAGGTGAGTCAACGTAAATACTCTAATGGCCTCATGTTAACTAAACAAGATAAGAATATTTTTCATGCTTCATCCATTTAAAGACCTATGATATAAATATAAAAAATACAATTAGGTACTTCAAATGGACATTGAAATTATCCAAACAATTTGGACAGCGCTATTCTGCCTTACATTACTTCTTTTGATTAGAATTAAATCCAAAACATCCCAAACTGCGAAGTTGGAAAAACAGATTGCTGATAAGAAAGCATCCATTAATAGCGAATCAATTGAAGCAAGGCTTGAGCGACTTATTAATGAGCAGTCAGATGTACGACATAAAATAAACATCGGTAAACCCACTGAAACCAAACTTAAAGACGCGATAAAAGTAACTGAAGATGATTTGAAGATGATTAATGTTGGCCTATTACCTCCAGTCTTTAATTTTGATGATTGTGAAATGCTGAAAGAAGCTATCTCGGAGTGCCATGTTGCACAATATGACGTTATCAAACAAAATAATGCGACGGTAGGTTACTCTGATTGGACTTGGATGGGAGATAAGAGCATAGGTCATCGTATGGTAAGACAGTATCGCGAGCTCTTGTTAAGAGCTTTTAACGCCGAGTATGATTTCATTAGAAAGCAAATGCGCCACTCAAGTTACACCACAGCAGTGAATAAACTCCAAAAGTTAGCCGAGCAACTAAGTAAGTTAGGTGAAGCCGCTAAAGTCGAAATTACTGATGAATATCTAGATATGAAAATTGAAGAGCTGACGATATGGCATAGTGAATTAGTTCGTAAAGAGGAGCTAAAAGCGGAACGTAAAAAACAACAAGCATTATTGAGGGCACAAGTTAAAAAAGGGGGCGATGATACAGAAGAGCTCGAGGATGATATTTATTATCGCAAATCTGACCTAAATAAAGTACAAAAACTTGCTAGAGAGTTGCACGGTGCTAGTGCATTAGATATGGAAGATAAGATAGCTAAGATGCAAAAGGAAATTGATGTACTTGAAAGTAAATTCGAGCGTGCGACATCACAAGCCCAGTTAACGAAGATGGGCTATATCTACGTTATTTCAAACATAGGTAGCTTTGGCAATGGGGTTGTTAAGATTGGTATGACGCGAAGACTTGAACCAATGGATAGGGTGAAAGAGTTAGGGGATGCCAGTGTACCATTTATGTTTGATGTGCATACGCTCACCTTCGTTGACAATGCACCTAGTATCGAAAAAACACTTCATAGAAAATTTGATAAATATCGTGTGAATCAAGAAAACTTTAGAAAAGAATTCTTTAATGTCAATCCACAAGAAGTTGCTGAGGCAATGGTCGAGTTAGGTATTGAAGCTGATTGGTACTTTGATATAGAAGCTAAGGAGTATAGGGAAAGTTTGTTAATTCGAGAAGCGAGAAACAAACAGGTGACTAAAGCTCCAAAAACATCCACTCAACTACCAGATTCAATTTAAGGAGGCAACATGTTAAATATGATTGTTGTTTCAGTTGCACTATTATCTGCCTTTGTTTGGGTTTTGTCTATTAACGGTAGGAAGAAAAAGCTACTTAACGCCGTCATTGGTGAGCTTAAAGTGGTGGATAGTTTATTTTCACCAGTCAATAAAGAAGAAGATAAGTTGCAATCTCTCAAAGAACAATACAGTACACTTCAATCTAGTTATAAGAAAAGTCTAGCCATACTTAAGAAAAATGAAGAACGTTTGTCACAGTTCAATATTGGAGTGGGCACCTCAGATGCAGTGGTTTATGAGAAACTAACTGCTGATAAATCACTTAATGAGATTCAGGATAAGATTGATGACGTTAAGAATTGCATCAAAGAGACCGTCAGAATGAAAGATGCTTGTATCTGTAAGCTATATGGGCAAATGGAAATTAATGGTAAAAAGTCTGAAGCCAACAAGTTTTTTAATCGAGAAATTAAGCTACGCATTAGGTGCTTAGATAATGAATTTAAAGCTGCAAAGGCCCTAGCCGATTGGAATAACATTAACAGATTAATAGCCCGTACTAAAACAGCATTTAGTGATATCAATGAGCGTGGTGATATCGTTCAAATAAGCCTTCAGAGCGCATATTTAAACCTGAAAATTGAAGAGTTAAAGCTAGGATATGAGCTTAAGTTGGCCAAGCAGGCCGCCGAAGAGGCAGTTCGAGAGGAGGCTAGACATATTCGAGAAGCAGAACGTGAGGAAAAACGAATTAAAGCTGCAGCTGAAAAAGCTGAAAAAGAGCGTATTTTAATGGAAGAACTAGTGGCTAAAGAGTTAATTAAGTTGAAATCCTTTACTCAAGAACAAAAGGAGCTCTATGAATTGCATAAGCAACAATTAGAGCGGTTAAAAGAGAAAGAGCGACGTGCCGTGTCACTCGCGCAATTGACTCGTGCTGGTTACGTTTATGTGATATCCAATACAAAATCATTTGGTGAGGGAGTTGTTAAAATTGGTATGACTCGCCGTGCAGATCCAAATGAAAGGGTAAAAGAGCTTGGAGATGCATCTGTACCCGAATTATTTAAAGTTCATGCCTTTGCGTTCACAGAAGATGCTCCAAACTTAGAAAAACATTTACATAATGAGTTTGCTGAGCAACGAGTGAACTTAGTAAACGGGCGTAAAGAGTTCTTCTATGTTGATGCTGAAAGAGTTTTAGAACGTTTTAACACGTACGACGGACAGTATGAATTTAGCGAACTGACGAAATAACTTAAATATCCACTATTAGAATTTGTAATACTAGTTTCAACTCATAATAACAGGTGGATATATATCAAAAAAAACCATTCTAAGGTAGTTGATGAAGATAACTTAGTCACTTTTAAACATAATGTGACTCATAGTATGTTGACTTGTATATTAGTAATATTTAACTAAATTTATAAAAGGAAACCAAATAAAATGAAAGGAATAGTAATAACTGACTTTAATACTGATAGTGAGATACAAAAAAAAGGGGTTGAAGTTAATGACATTATTGTTGAATTAGATTATGTGAAAATCACATCAATTCAACAGTTTGAAAATACGCTTTCGCTTGCCAAGGGTTTAGAAAAAGAGGAAGTGAAGCTTGTAATACAAAAAAAAGATCGAAAAAAATACAGCATTAAGATAAATCCACTTAACGAATTAGACTTTAAAGTAAGTGAAATATTAGAGTCAAGCCCGCATGTTAATTGGAATCCCACAAATTCAGAACCTCAAGTAAATCATTCTTCAAACTACGCTACTGCAATAGGCGTTTCGAGATTCATATCATTTTTAGGTTGGGTGGTCTTTGCACTCGGTATAATTGTTCTACTTATTGGAGTAGGCAAATCTTCACAGTACGGCAGTGAAGCTCTATTAGTAACTTTGTTTCCAAGTATAGGGTTAACCATTTGCGGATTGTTTTTAGTGGCGGCAGCTCAAGTTACCAAAGCAACCGTTGACAATGCAGACCACACTAGAGAGATCTTAGTTTTACTGAGAAGCCGAAATAACTAGTTTTTAAACAAATGACAGATTTACATGCAATTTTTTATGCGTGTTCTCGTAATTAATTTTATCCACTCTCGAATAAGTAAATTCTCGGCTACAGGGTAGCCTAAACAATTGTAATTCCTTTTGGCTATGTGTAAATTATTAACAACCGTATTTTGATGATCTTACATCGCAAATTATAGCCAACTATTTGTGTCGTTTACGGCAAGCGTTAGCCGATTGCTGAGTTTGAGGATAATGATGAGAACTGTTGATGCTTTTGGAGTAAAAGAGCAAATATTTGAAGACATGCTTCATGATTATGATGACGCGAAGCAATGGCTGGAGAATATAGGAATCATAATAGAGTTAGGCAGGTTTCAGTCCTATAAAAAACTAATTGCACAAAGTTTATAAAAGGGAAAGTTCAATTCCCCAGATGTACACGATACTGACGCCCTTTGGGCAATTGCTGAACTTAATGATCTGCTTGAAATATCTAATTTCCTTCGAGATATCGAACCAGAGGATATTAAAGGCACATTAAACTGGCTGAAAAAAGGAGCTCCTTTATTGTCAGCAGAGCCTAAAGATGGTGGAGGAATTCATGGAAGGAATTTTGCATTTGAACTTTATGCATCTTCAAGATTTTTAAGAGCAGGATTAGACGTAAGCTATCAATCTGATGCTGACCTGAATATCTTTATAGCTAATACTCTTCTTCATGTTGAGTGCAAAAGAGCTGTAACTGAAAATAACTTAGAAGCTCTTATTGAAAAAGCAATAGAGCAAATTGACAGGTCTTGTGAACGAAACTATAACGACCGTGGGTTAATAGTTTTATCATTGAGTAAATTGTTCTGGAAGATCCAAATGGGATTAAACCAAGGCAATGTCGCTGATGAGAATGAATTACAGTCATTACTGCATCCTGTGTCAGAACAAATCACAAGAGAAATAAGCGCAAGGTACACTACAAAATCAGATAAAGTTCTTGGCTTAGTTTTTCACTATAAAATGCCTTTTTATAGGCGTTCAAATGGTTTTCCTGCATTTATTAACAGGTTTTCATTTGTATCGTTTTCTGAGCCAGGGTCTAAAAACAAGGCTATTTCAGATGAATTATCGACGCAACTTAAACAATCAGTTTACGGAAGAGGCTAACAAGAAAATCAATCGGATTAAAAACGCTTGGCTTAGTTCGCTGCGCTCACAATTATAGCCAATTCAGAAAAGAGAAAACTTGAGCGAGGCAGTAGAAAATAATTTAGTAGTGTCGTTAAATATATTCTCACCATGTAGCATTGTAATTTTATAAGGAAATTTGAGTTGATTAGAATTGATTGGGGAATATTTAAAGCAAAGTTTTCAGCAAACCCTCAAGATGCTTTTGAGTGGATGTGCTATCTCCTTTTCTGTAATGAATTTAAAGCTAAAACTGGAATTTTTCGCTATAAAAACCAATCAGCAATAGAGACCAACCCAATTTCTACAAATGGAGTTAATGTTGGCTGGCAGGCTAAATTTTATGAAACCGCATTATCTAGCCACAAAATTGACATATTAGAAACAGTCACAAAAGCGAAACGTGATTATCCTGATTTAAATAAAATAATTTTTTATACCAATTCAGAGTGGGGTCAAAACAAAGGAAAGGAACCACAAGGAAAAATAGACGTAGAAAAAAAGGCAAAAGACAACAATTTAGAAATTGAATGGAGATGCTGTAGCTTTTTCGAATCGCCGTTTGTTGTGGATGACTGTAGCCGAATAACTTCTTATTTCTTCACTCAATCTTATAATTTATTCGGGCTTTTGGACTCGTTGGAGTCTCATACAAATGCAATTTTAGACGATATTGAAACTGTTATACCCTTTGGCAATGAAGATGTTTCAATCAATCGCTCTCATCCAAAATCTGAAATTGAAAAGTCAGATGCTAGCGCGTTAATTATAAGTGGCGAAGGCGGCACAGGAAAAACAGCCTTGATAAAAGATCTGTATGAATGCAAAGGGAATAATGATGCCTTTTATGTCCATAAAGCAACAGAATTTTCTGTTAGTAGCTTGAATGAATTTTTATCCGGTGTTTTTTTAAAGGATTTTATTGAGGCTCATGAAGGAGCAGATAACAAAATAGTTGTTATTGATTCTGCGGAACATTTACTTGCTCTAGAAAATACTGATCCCTTTAAAGAATATCTATCCAATTTAATCAAAACTGGATGGAAGGTGTGGTTCACAACTAGAAATACCTACTTAGATGATTTGATTTTTCAGCTATTTGAAGTGTATAAAATTAGCTTTAAATCGATACACATAGAAAAATTGAACGAAGATATATTATTCGAGGTTGCTAAAAAACATGACTTTATTATTCCTGATGATAAGAAGTTTAAAGCATTTATATTAACACCATTTTATCTCAGAGAATATTTGAAGCATTATCAGGAAAACAAAGGTGCGAGTTACTTTGAGTTTAAAGAATCACTATGGCCCAGAGTCATTACAAAAAGATCTCCTAAAAGAGAGCAATTTTTTATTAGTCTTGCTAAAGAAAGGGCCAATACAGGAAAGTTTTTCGTCATTCCTGATCCTAGCTACGCCAATGAAAGAGTAGAAGAAGCTTTAGTTACTGAAGGGATTATTAGTTATGAGCCCAATAGAGGGTATTTTATCACTCATGATATTTATGAAGAGTGGGCACTGGAAAAGTTCGTAGAAGGTAGCTTCTTATCGTCTGAAAATGCAGAAGTATTTTTCGATAAAATACAGCAGTCTTTGCCCATCAGAAGAGTATTCAGGCGGTGGCTATCAGAAAAGCTTAGCTCTGCAAATGAAGAAGTTAGTCACCTCATCGTAGAATCCTTATCATCTCGTGATATAGACAAGTTGTGGAAAGATGAAGCGTTAGTTTCTATGCTTCTATCTGACTACTCTGATTATTTTTTTAACATTAATAAAAAGTTACTATTAGAAAACGACCTCAGTCTTCTAAAGCGAATATGCTTATTAATCAGGGTAGGTTGCAAGGAGATAGATAATAGTCTTTTTGATGGGCTTGGAGTGCGAAGTCCAGATATATTATCAATGGATTATGTGGTAACTAGGCCAAAAGGAACCGGGTGGAACTCACTAATTAAGTTCATTTTTAATAATATCGAAAATATCGGTGTAGATAATCTAAATTTTGCATTACCGGTCCTTTATGACTGGAACAGTAACAATAAGTCTGGCGATACTAATAAATATGCTAGCCTAATTGCTTTATCGTTTTACAGGCATGTAATTGAAAAAGATATCTATATTAGAGATGATGGATTTTCTAAAAACTTGATCCTAACTATTTTGTATGGAGTAAGTGAAATCAAAAGCGAGTTAGAAGCTATTATTGATGAAGTAACTCTAAACAATTGGAAGCGACATAACGATCCATACCACCTTCTGAGTGAATTTATTTTAACTAAAATGGAATGCTTTAATGTAGCTATGGAGATTCCAGAAAAAGTAATTGCTCTAGCTAAGTGTTTTTGGGTGTATGAACCACCAAAAAACGACGATTATTATAATTTAAGACTAGAAGTCGACCATGCGTTTGGTGTTGAGAAAAGGCATCAAGATTATTATCCAGCAAGTGCTTATCAGACTCCTATATACGCCTTGCTGAAAACAGACTTAAAATTAGCACTAAATTTTATTGCCGACCTAATAAATTATTCATCAAAAATATATGCTGAATCTAGTCTCGATAAAAGCCAGGTTGAAACTGCAACATTGATTCTAGATGATGGTAAAAAAATTAGCGTACCTATTTCAAATCGTCTTTGGTGCATGTACAGAGGAACACAGGTAAATCCAGATCTCCTTGAGTCAATATTAATGTCTCTAGAACGTTTCATTCTTGAAAGAGGAAAAAGGACTAAATCTGAAACACTTGAGTATTATTTAAATTATATCCTAGCACGGGCTGAATCCTCTGCGCTCGTAGCTGTTGTTGCAAGCATAGTATGTGCGTTTCATGAGAAAACATTTAATGTAGCTAAAATTTTATTTAGAACTAAAGAATTCTTCTTCTATGACACTGTTCGAGTGAGTCTAGATCAGACGCATAAAAGTCAACTTACTTCGATCAATGGCTTTGGTTTTAACCAAATGAAAGAGCTTCATGAGAATGAGAGGATAAAGGCCTGCGACGAAAAACATCGAAAATTGACATTAGAAGATATTGCACTTCAATATCAGTTCTTTAGAACCGAAGATACATCAGAAGAAGAGTCTGAGAAAAGGGTGCAGGACGTCTGGGATATTTTGGATATTCACTACAAAGAATTACCAGACAAAGAACAAGAAAATCATCGAGACAAAACATGGCGTCTATATTTAGCCCGTATAGATAAAAGGAAAATGTCACCTGAAGCGAAACAAGTAGAAAATGGTATAGCAATAGAATTCAATCCGGAAATTGACCCAGAACTTAGAAAATATAGTGAAGCTGAACAGGAAGAAGCAACTAAGCCATTTAAACATTCCAGTTTAAATATTTGGGCTGATAGCAGACTCTACGATAGAAGCAACTACAAAAAGTACGATTCTTATGAAAATGATCCATTGGTTGCATTAAACGAGGCTAAGGAAATATGGAAACAACTTCATAATAAAAACATGACTGAAGAACTACAGTTTGTTAGAGCTTTACCATCGTATGTATGCGCCGTGCTATTGCGGGACTTTAAAGAAAAATTAGGAAATAACGAACTAGAGTTTTGTAGAGAAGTTATATTTGAGTATGCAAGTATTGTAGATAATGATGACTACACGCACCAGATTGGAGACGGACTAGTTCCTGCGCTATTTGTACTTCCAAAACTGATAGAACATTTTCCAGATGAAAGGCTTAACATCAAGATTACCTTAATTAGAGCCTTAATGAGACATGACTCAATAACGATGATGGGAATAGATAGGATAAATTCTGTAGTTATCCAAGCTGTTCAGCATCTATGGAAAGACGAGCCTGAGTTCATGAAATCTTTGTATATTGGGTATTTGGCGATAGCTCAAAAGTATATAGATGTACAGGGGCGATTAAGAGAAGAGGCTTATAAACAACACAAACATGAGATTGACCAAAATGATTTAGAACAAGAGTTGTTTAAAGGATTAGAAGAAATAGTAAAAAGCTTAGAAGACGAAACCATCTCGGAATCAGCGGTTGATAGTATTGAACGTATTGATAGAAACGTATTGATAACTGCATTTCAACTAATACCATTAGATAACAATTGTATGGAATCGGTGCCATTTATCGAGGAAATTATCAGGGTAATTTCACAACAATTGCTTTCGCGTGATAGAGAAGAACGTCTTGATTATACTGACAAACGTGAGTTTTCTAAGCATTATGCTCATTTTATCCTTCACCTAGAAAATGACAAGAAAGACATATTCCTGAAATATTTTACAGATGATTTCATATTGAATGAAGGCATGGCTAATTTACTAAATGAATTTGTTAGCGCTGAAGATTCACTCAATATGCCTGAATCATTTTGGTATGTATGGAATCGATTTAAAGATCACATTGTGGAGTCAATAAATAGTAAAGGTTGGCGACATGATAAAGAGCTTATAATCAAGTCTTTTTTATTTGCAGGTACCTCTTGGAAAGATGACGCAATGGCATGGCATACACTTTCACCGGAGAATAAAGTTTTTTTTAGTGATTTAAGCGGTAAGATTGGAGGAGAATCATCTTTTATTTATAGTCTTAGCAAACTACTTTGTGGTATAGGAAGTGAATTTTTAGATGACGGAATTTACTGGTTCAGTAATGCAATAAAGACCTTTGATATCGACTTATCACAAGATAAATCAGGTAATACATTATTTTGTTTGGAAAAATATATGAGCAGGTATCTATTTAAAAACCATGACAAAGTGAGACAATCACCAAACTTACGGGCACAGTCAATGATAGTTTTGGACTTTTTAGTAGAACAGTATTCCATTACAGGATACCTGCTGAGGGAAGATATCGCTTAAAAATACGAAAGTTCGTCGCTAGAGCGATTAACGAAGTTATTTAAATTAAGTGGATTAACTTTGAGTACTTGTAAATTTGTTAATGTTCAAAAGTGAGTTTGAACTTTGTTGCCAAGATTTCGTTAGGTAGGCACGTTGATTGAGTCTAAGCATCAATCTTAATTGCTACTTATTGTCTATTGCCTCACTTAGTAATCAGTACTGTGTTAGAGATAAGTTTTGAACTTTAATGTCCACCGACATCACTTACACCAGAAAATGACACTTTATATAACAACTGGTTACGTTATTTGTCACTTATCACCAGAAAATGACAATTTATATAACAACTTGTTATGTTATTTGTCACTTATTACCAGAAAATGACAACTTATATAACAACTTGTTATGTTATTTGTCACTTATTACCAGCAAATGACAACTTATATAACAACTTGTTATGTTATTTGTCACTTATTACCAGAAAATGACAACTTATATGACAACTTGTTATGTTATTTGTCACTTATTACCAGCAAATGACAACTTATATAACAACTTGTTATGTTATTTGTCACTTATTACCAGCAAATGACATTTTGTTTAAAATACGGTTATATTAATTGTCACTTGTCGTTGAACATTAAAGCTTGAAACTCAACAATAATGAGTAGAACTACGAAATTAAATATCAAAGTTTTCGATGTTTTTTGTTGTAGTTTGTCATTTATTCTAACAAGGCTTTGCCCTAGAAAGGTTTAATGTAAATACTCTATTGGCTTCATATGAGGGGTTTCGGGTATTTAACTGGCTTCAATCATTTCCAATTCGTTTCAATAACGGACTTTCAAGCAAGGTTCCCACATTTTCAAAAAAATGTGCTAAATGTACACTTTTATCTTATTCACACAAGTTAACAAATACGCTAAATAATTTCAGTTATCTTAATATTATTTACATTTATTAGGTTAGATGAAGATATATCAGCACCAGCAAATTCGTAATCTTTACGCTCTGCTGATCTATCGATATTAAGACTAGAAAAATCAAATGAATTAATATCAGAAAGTTGAGAAAGACTTATGTTTTGTGTACTTTTAAAAATACTTTCGACTCTGCCTGGTGTTACGAAGTCCCAATCAGATAACATTTGTTTTATTTTTTTCTTTGTAAATTTTCTTGAGTGCCACAAAGATTACAAGGGATGATAGGGTAGTTATTTATATTTGCTAATACCTCAATATCTTTTTCTCTACAATAAGCTAAAGGCCTTATCACTATATTACGTTTGTCATCACTTAATAACTTCGGTGGCATAGCTTTTAGTTTTCCATTATTAAACATATTCATGAGTAAAGTTTCTACAATATCATCCATATGATGACCTAATGCAATTTTACTAGCGCCGATTTTCTCAGCAAATCCGTACAGAGAACCTCTACGTAACCTTGAACACAAGGAACAAGTTGTTTTACCTTCAGGCACTTTCTGTTTAACTACAGAATAAGTATCTTTGTCGATAATATAATAATCTATATTGTGCTTTTCTAAATAATTAGGAAGAACATCCTCTGGAAATCCAGGTTGTTTTTGATCTAGGTTTACAGCAACTACTTCAAAGTTTATAGGAGCAACTTTTTGTAGATAAAGTAGAGTATCTAACATTAGAAATGAATCTTTTCCTCCACTAATTGCCGCTAAAACTTTATCTCCTTCTTCAATCATGGAGTAATCAAAAACTGCCTTACCAACAAGGCGTCTAATTCTTTTTTCTAGCTTGTTTATATCGTATTTACTTTTATCTTGCATATGTACTATATGAGGTTGAGGATATCTAAGTTGATTTTATCACAGAAATTTTCAAGCATTTAAACCTTTATATTTAATTTGGGCTGATTTTCACACTTAAACAATTAAGATATTACCTAATTCACATTATTAGGAGCAAATGAAATTATAGAAATGTTAATATAAGGAAAAACAAAGGGATTAATAAGGCAGTCATTTTATTTCTAAAATCGAGAAAAAGTTACGGGCATCATACTTATACGTTTTAACGTTCATTAATCCTTATCTTCCGATCGCTGTCTAAATAATGCATCTATATTCCCCTTTAAAGCGGGTATCTCTGCAGCGTTCTGCATTAAGCGCTGTAAAAATCTCTTTTGTTCGTTGATTATTTGGTCTTTGAGCTCAATTTCGGCTAGGAGCTTATCAAGCCTATTTTTTAACTTAACGTCACTACTAACAATAGATCGATCAAACTTTGGGTCTACGCCTCGGAGCATTTCTTTCTTTTGCTTATAAGCTGTATAGATACCCTTGTAGTCCTCCAGTGTTTGTCTTGTAACCTTTAACCCAAGTTCAATCTCAACCGCTTTTATAAGTGCCGCCCAGGTAAACTTACCTTCCCATAACCTGATTATCCTCTCAATTGAAAATTGAGTTTCTACGGTAACTTTCTGCTTTGCAGGCATTGGATATAATCCTATTCATTGATAGCGAGTACAATAATATACCAAGATGGAACAATTGGAATTGCCTCTATAATAAGTAACCTCAATAACACCAGTTGTCTTACATGCTTTGACTACTGAGAACTTGATCTCTGATGACATCAACAGGCTTAAGGATTTATTTATATTTCTTCTTTCATTTAACTTTGGAATATTAATGAATCTTAGCTGAATTAATGACTTCCAACATTCCTTGAGGAATAGATGAAAGGTTTTCCTGATTGATATCAGATACTTTCAGAATTTCACTCTCCAGGGGTAGCTGTATTTTAAACTCTTCGATCACGCCTGTTTCAGTGTTAGTAATATAGATAATTTCGTTATCTTGCGAGAATCGAACTAACAGTCCGATGCTATATGTTTTTAGAATATGTATCAGCTTTTCAAGTGCATATACAGCTTGCGTATGAATAACAAACCATTTTTTTGAAGCATCGGAGAATGTGTATTTCTTTTCGGTTTTAATGATTTCTATGCGCTCTTGCTGTAACTTTAGGTCTTTCTCGAGTAGTTTTATAGCATCAGCATCTTGGCAAATATAACAGGAGTTTTGGCACCCGAAACATCCGTTCATGAATTCGTTAAGATATTCGCAAGGATATACTGATAACTCTTGAATGCAAATTCCAGTATCTGTAAGGGATGCAGGATAACCTCCAACAGTTTCTAATACCTCTTGAGAAAAGACACGAATATCTTTCTCATCATCGTGCAACTCCTGAGTTGCAATAAGTCGTTCTGCCTTTTCATCTTCTGGGGTATGTACATACTCTAAAGTTTGACTAATTCTTTTACGACCAGAAAAAGCTGCGATAACCTCTAAAGGAATTTCACTTTGCTCAAGTAAAGTGTTCGAGAAATGTCGTAATGAGTGAGGTTGAAGAGTTAACCTGCCGTAACCGTAAGCTTCGAAAATATTGTATTTATTTCTTTTTTTCCATAAGATTTGAATGTTAGGTCTTTAAAAGGATTATTGAATAACACTTTTATATTAGCCACTGATAGGAGCTTAAATATTGTTCCGCCCATTCCAGTTGTCGTAAAATTAGCTTTATATTTAGGATTTATACAGAAAAGCGCATCCTCTAAATCAATCATTCTTGTACTCTGATAGATTGAGGAGTAAGGGAAATTAGAAAAGTCCCCCTTAGAGCTATCTATTATAACTTTAGATAAAGAGTCGATGGTTGTATGGCGTTTAATGTAATTAAGATCATTCAAATTAATAATTTTATCTAATGTATGTGTAAGGTGTCTCCCTGGTGTTAGCAATGCACTACTTTGATTTTGAAATCCATCCAAGGCTATAAGATCGTTACTATCTAGTAAACCAATAGATTTACGAGTGTAAAAGTCACTATGCTTAATAACTAAACCTCTTACTCGCTTGCTTTTGGGCATTCTTGCTCTTAGTAATTTCTTATAGAATCTAAAACCACCTCGCACCGTAGAGTCCTCAATGATTAGTTCTGAATCGTTAAGAATCATAATTTCATGATCTACAGGGTAGTAACCTATTGCATATGAAAATGTGAAAATATTGGGCTTCATTTTAAAGTCGATATTCGCCTGACGTTCAGGGTCGACATCAAAGCCTTTTAATAAATATTTCCAAGTACCTAATGGATTTTTAAGAAATCGGATAAAGTAACGATTTGGCTTAAATTGAACTGAATAGAAATTTAATATTTTATTAATAATTGGTGCCATAACTGCAAGAATATGGCTGCTATTATCTTGGTACTTTTTGCTGCCAGGCCAATCCAAATAATATATTTTTTTACCATTTTTTGTTTTTGAAGACTTGAGTTTTTGATTTAAAAGATAAGGTATTTCAACAGAGAGTCTAGAAGGTGTGGCCAAACCGAAAATAGCAAAGGTTATGGGTAACGCATCTTTAAGTCTCACTTCCTTCCCATCAATTATTGTTCCGTCTTCATTAACATATCTAAAGACTTCATGATAAATTTCAGCTATTGCTGTTATTATCGATAAAGGGGTTTTCTTAAACTTCTCTTGTTTTTCATGAATTCGTGTTGACGCATACCTATCACGGTTGTCAATGGTTTTTGGCTTTACTCCAGATAAAAATTTATTATCTTTACAAAATTGCCAAAAAAATATTAACCCTTGTTTTTTAGCCAGTTTTTCATAATCATTTTTCGAAAGACAGTTCAACTCCTCATATGACTCTGCAATAGTTAACATTTGCCTTGCTGTTCTTATTAAAGCTTGCTTCTGGCCCGTACTTACATTTTTGTTGATTATTTGCTCTATAAAGTAAACCTGTAATAAAACGGTGTAATCTCTACTGAGGGGTGCCTTTAGAGGACTTTTATCATTTGTATCAGGATCGGACCGACAAAACATAAACCTTTCATAGCATTTTTTCTGAGGATTAAACTCAAGCCAAATAGGCTCTCCCCAACCAGCTAAGGTTGTTTTATCATCTGAATAGACATTTTCAGGAATTATGACTGTATTATTATCAACCAGTTTTTGAAGGGATTGAGTATATATAGAAATCTTATCCATGCACAATTAACCTTTATTACCGTTTGTTTCAACAGCTCTTTCCTGCTTTATCAATTCATCGCATATCGTAATGGTAACTTCAATGTACTTTTTCGCTTTTAGTAATCTTTTGGTAGATCCAGATTGCAAATTGGTAAGAGCATTTTCCTCAAGAAATTTTAATTTTTGGTCTACTTTTTCAAGTATATTCCTATGATTAGCTTCTTTAATGGGGACGAAATTCGAACAACCATAACATGGAATTGGACGATGAAAGCGCATTTTGTTTTCGCATGCATTACAAGCAGATTTTTCTTTTCCGATACCAAGCGACCCAGAATCAATAGAGCCTATTATCTCATCATCTATTGACGTTTTCGAAACTGGATTAAATAGCCTTTTTAAAAAATCATTCCCTTTGTATTTCTCATCAATAAGCTCTCGTTCTTTAGTGCCCAAATCAATATATATCCTTGCCGCAGGAATAGTAACATCTGTGATCCGAGCTATTTTTTCAATCGAATGTCCTGAAAAAGCGGCATTGGATGCTACTGTATGCCTAAGTCTGTTATTACTTACGCTTAAAGAGGCGGTTCTATCGGATGGTGAATCGATCATTGATGCTATACGTCTTCCTATACTTCCTCCGTCAACATGAAATATTTCGCTCGTTTTATCTAGAATTTCTTTTAGATTCTTATTTGTAAATTTAAAGGAAAATAACGACAAATCAGGTATTAGGGGTAGATATGAAAAAACTTTATGAAGTTCTAAATCTGACAGAACTACTTTTGAATTAATCAAACACTGCCTAAATCCATGCATATATATTACTTTGTATTTTAGCAAGAACTCTGAAATGTCCTCCGATATATGAATAGAGTTCTTTTCTACTGTAGCCCTAAACTCATTGTCACTATCATTCTGCTTGACTTTATGTATCCTTATATGTAGAGAAACAGCTCCAATAGGCATTGGCTCCATATTTACTTCTTCATCATTGAAACTTACGCCAATAGGCAAGATATCGTTCCACTTAATCATACATATCTGACTAGGCCTTCTAACCAGCTGCGTTAAGACTCTGGTGCTAACTAAATTACGAAATGAATCAAACGAGATATTTTCATTGTCAGGATTGTAATGTTCACTATTGGCTTGCTTGGTGAAGAAGCATTCTTTAATCTGATATATATTTAAAGTTTTAAAGTAGTTGCAAAGATTCCTAAGAGTACTTAGGTAAGAATCGTATTCGAAGTCTGTTAGCCTGCCTTTTGTGGGGTGCAACACAGAAGGGGTGGCTTTATATATGAATTTTTGGGTAAATTTATACCATTTTTCCATCAATTCTTCGTGATGTTTATAAGCTACTGAGAAAAAGCTCTTTGTAGTTTTCTTTCTTGAGTCTACTAGTTCCGGCCAAATCTCCTTAAACCTTTCAAATGAATTTACATTTTCAAAAGATTTTCTAACTGCTAGGTTGATTGTGCAAAATGTTGCTGCTGATTTTTTCTGTGCGTAATAAATCAGGGTATCTATGATCGCGTATTTGAAATCATTGTCTAGTTGTAAGCTTCCTATCCAAGAAACATTTTTATAACATTGTCCTTGGTACTTTGAACCCTTACCAGATAGCTCCCAGTAATCATTGAATACCTCAATCTCATCACCGGACCGAGCAGTAAAGGTTTCTGGCAAGTCAAAATCTGTAGGGGCAAAGCCAAAAACAAATATATTTTTAAACTTTCTTGCCATCAACTCGTTCCTGATGTTCATTCATAATTTTTATAGTTTCAGCCTGCAACTTCTTATCGTTATAAATATCGCCCATTCGAGATTCAGCACCCCATCCCATTGAACTCCTTCGCATATCCTCTAGGTAACCATGATCTATACCTTTTTCAATACCACTATCAGTCAAATTTTCATTCCACTTATGTCGTAATAAATGAGGATGAAAATTATAATCAATAGCATTAGATACTTTAGAAATGATGTAATTAACCATCTCCCTCACTAAAGGTGAGCCAGCTGTTCCTCTTGAGTTTTTCTCTGCGACAAAGACAAAATCGTGCGTATGCGCATGTGGAAAGTTATTTCTAACATGTTTGATATAGAAATAAAGATCACTCATTAAAGTCGGTCTCAGACCTGATAGATGGTTTTGACCAGCCTTTTTGTTTGGCTTGTTTAATCGAGGGTCATAAGGGTCGTCAGGGTTAGAATAAATCCATATTTTGTTTGCATCACCATGAAATAAGCAGTCAGATATCTTCATTTTGCAGACTTCACTCCTTCTAATACCTGTATCAATAAGAATTTTACAAATCAGGTAATTTCTAAGTTTTGCGCTGGTGAATGGGTTATGAGGGCTACAAGGCTTTATGATCTCTAATAGCTTATTATACTTTTCTTTGGGGATAACAGAGTCTTCTAGGCCAGAATTAACCACTGAATTTGGAGTAGCCCCATAGCCTTCGTAACTCTTCAATTTTGAACAGTTTTTTTTGTAAACTACCTCTAAATCCTTTGGTTGTATCCTGTCACCATGATAATGTTCATGAAGATATTCAATGTACTCCCTTAAAGTCCGAACTCTTCCGGTTGCAGTTTCTTTTGCAACTTTATTCTTTCTATAAAGGTTTGTAGCAATGGTATTCCGCATAGACTTGCTTTCAATGGAGGGTATGACAGATATCTTCTCTTTATAATCAAAAAACTCTTTCCTAAGTCTCATAATGTCGTAGAAGTTAGATATTTCTTGGTTTGTTAAATATAAACCATTGGCAACCCTAGCGTTTATATCGATCTTTATGGATTCAAAATATTCAAGGGTCAGATTCAACTCATAAGCGACTCTTGTTTTGGTGGAAAAGCTTGAATTCAGATGAGTCTGATAGATAAATGAGTTTGCTAAAGGATTTACAGGTATTTCGTTATCACCCACAAACGCTATAAATCTCCTGTGTTTATCTTTGTATTTGCTAACTCTCATAGGTTACATTCTATATTTAACATATAAGTAGTATAGAAAATAAACGGTGAATTACAAAAAATTTAATTTATCTCGTCAAACTAATCTAAAAGTCTTTATGAAAGTAGTTGAGGTAGAATTATGATAGCTTACATAATTATTTATTTAATATAATTTACCACCAGATAAACAAACCATGACACGGTCACCGTCTTCAATCATGTTAAAGTCATTAATAGCCTGACCCACTTGACGACGGATTCGTTTTTGTAGTTTATTAAAGTTATATTTTTGTTTTGCTTCTAATGATGTTGCCATACTGCCTCTCAAATTAAACATCAATAAGAGTTATCGAATTGATATAAGTCGCGCATTATAATGTCCTTACATAAACAAAGAAACCGCTAATTTAAGTTAGCGGTTTCGTAAGTAACAATAATGGTCCTAGATTTGACTACACTTTAATTGGACTAATAAAGTCAGGTGGCTTTAATGCTAATAAATCACAGTTTAAATTATCGATAACGTGTTCTGCCGTATTACCTATTAAAGCTGCACTGATGCCGGTTCGTCCCACTGTGCCTATCACTACTAATTCAGCGTCCAAAGTACGTGCAATTTCTGGAATAACGTCTTCTGGTAATCCTTCAACTATGTGAGTCTTATTGTCGTCGATGTTAAAGTCTAAAGCCAATTTTGATAAAGATGTTTGATGATGATTTTTCATGTTTTCATTGTACTTAACAGTATCAAACTCTGGAATTTCAACCGCTATATTCATTGGCGTAGGTGGATAAGCATTAATCAGATGCGTGTCTGATTGTAATAAACCGGCCATAAAACATGCATGATTAATGATCTCATAATTTAACAACGCATGACTAGCATCGTCCGTTCCAGCACTCACCGCGGCGAGTACTTTACTGTTTTTAGGCCATGCATGATCTTTAACTAATAATACTGGGCAAGGGCACTTTCTTAATAAGTGCCAATCCGTTGGGGTAAAAATAACTGATTTTAACGAATCATGTTTGTGCGTGCTTTTAATAACTAAATCAAACTGGCCTTCAATCGCTGCACGGGTAATGCTTTCATATGGTCGATTATGCCAAACGACTTCCGTTGAGATATTAGTATTATTTTGTTTAGTTTGTTTTATTAATTCAATTAACCATTCTTTCTTATCTTCTAACACAGCATTTTGCATCACTGTACGTTCATCGCTGGATAACATAGTGGTCATTTCATAAGAAAAATCATAAATAGTTAAAAACACTGTAATGTCACAAGGATGTTTTTCTGACATTTCTAAAGCACGCGACAGTGCTTTGTGGTTATCTTCTGTGGGGTCAATTACTACTAATATTTTATTAAAGTGACTCATATTATTCACCTTCCATTTTTATGGGCACTTGCTAAGTGTAGTAAATTATTTGGATTTTGAAGCGGTTAATTGAATGATTTTATTCGTTTTTTATTAATTACTTTCTAGCCTTCTAAATTTCTCGACATTGTCAATTTCAATTAATTTACCATTAACTTGAATGAAACCCGCTTTTTGAAATTTACTAAAGATACGACTAACTGTTTCTACCGTTAATCCCAAATAATTACCAATTTCACCACGAGTCATGGTTAATCTGAAAGAGTGTTTTGATAATCCTCGTTGAGAGAAACGATCTGACAAAGAAGTAAGAAATATGGCTATCCGTTCCTCAGCAGATTTTTTATTCAACATCATAAACATATTTTGGTCAGCTGAAATTTCGTTGCTCATTAAACGGGTAAATTGATTACGTAATTTAGGCATTTTGACAGTGAGTTCATCCATTGTGGTATAGGGAATTTCACATACCATGGACGTTTCTAGGGATTGACAATAAGTTTGATGTTTTTGTGTTGCTAATGCATCAAACCCAATGACATCGCCAGGTAAATGGAAACCGGTAATTTGCTCGACACCTTGATCATCCACTAGGTAAGATTTGAAACTACCAGAACGAATTGCGTAAAGTGATTTAAATGTTTGTCCCGCTTCAACAATACAATCATTTTTATGAAATGGTTTTTTACGCTCAATCACATCATCTAGTTTACGTAATTCATTTTCGTCTAATGAAAAAGGGATACATAATTGATTTAAACTGCAATTTGCACAGTTCAGTGAAAAGTTACTAGAAGAGTTATTATTCAACATTAAAGACCTACAATACTTAGAGAAACATTATCCGATTGAACGCAAAATAAAACTGCCATAAAGCCATTATAATCACGCTAAATCCTAGTATAAACCTAACATAGCTATGGTTAAAAATACTATTTAATTTAGCATTTATTAACGTTAATCCGACTAAAGTAGGTAAGGTTCCAATACCGAATATAAACATGACTGAGAATCCAGTTAATGGTGAAGGTGATGTTATTGCTAAACTTAATGCAGTATAAACGAGTCCACATGGTAAAAATCCCCAAAACAAACCATACAACAAACATTTAAGTGGTGTATTTATTGGTAATATTTTAGATTTAATCGGATCAATAAAAGGTTGAAACCACTTACCAATAAACTCTGTTTTCAAAACAAAACTGTTAATGTTAGCAATATGCAGTCCTATTCCAAACATTAAAATTGACGATAAAAGGGTCAGGTATAACACGCCACCTTGAGTAATACTGACAACCGATTGGGCAAAAAAGTTAACTATTAAACCAATAAAGCCGTAACCAAAAATACGACCAATACTGATTAAAATCGAGTAGAGGAAAAATGATTTTTCTTTAGGGACTGAAAAACCCAATGCCATGGACAATGACCCACACATAGCAACACAATGACCACTTCCCAAAAAGCCCATTAGAAACGCAGGAATTAGATATTCAAAAGGGAACGACATTATAGTTTGTTATTGTGTTGATCGGAATTTGACGTTGTTTTATTTTGGTCATTAGATTGCAATTCATCGTCGTCCATTAAAATAGACAAACCTTGTTTCTCTAAATCTTCAAACTGTTCTGATTTTGTTGCCCAAAAAAAGCGATGACACCAACTATCACAAAGATAATTGCCACTGGTATTAGGTAATAAATAACATTCATTGGATGTTTACTTGACCTTTAATAAGCGTAATGAGTTCGTCACTACTAAAATGGAGCTCGCTGACATGCCAATTACTGCAATATATGGTGCAACGTAACCAAGCATAGCAACAGGTAATATAACGAGATTATAAATTAAGGACCAATATAAATTTGACTTAATCGTGGTTCTTGTTTGTTTGGCCGCGTTAATTAACGAGATTATTGAGTTCAAGTTGCCTTTTAAAATAATGATATCGGCGGCATATTTGGTTACATCCGCACCATCCCCCATAGCGACACTGACATCTGAAGCTGCAAATACAGGGGAGTCATTTATACCATCTCCAACCATAAGGACTAAATTAGTGGGGTCAACTTGTTGAATATCAGAAACGTATTGTGCTTTTTGATCCGGTAAACATCCCGTTTCGACTCTATCTAATTTTAATTGCTTACCAAGTAATTTAGCTTGCTCAGACGAGTCACCTGTTAACATAGTAAGCTGATAACCCGCGTTATTAAGTTGAGTTAATACTTCGATAGATTCTGATTTTAATTGGTCAGATACGTAAAACTCAGCAAGAATTTGACCTTGATAACAAACAAATACATTAGCATTTGATAGGTGCAAACTAGAACCAACACCACAAAATTGCGCGCTACCAACCTTTACGGTTTGACCTAAATATTCACCTTTAATACCGGAACCAACAACAGCAGAAATGTTAGTTAAGCTGTCTATCTGCAATTGAGTTTCAGGTTGTGTTCCATGCTCTAGCTCTACGGGAGCTTGTTCGAATAAAGTTTGATCAAATGCATTAGAAATAGGGTGTTCAGAGTGTTTTTGTAGACGAATGATGATAGCTTTCAACAAAACTACAGGCAAACCCAGTGATAATAAATTTGTTTGATGATAATAAGCTTGTTGTATCTCAAACCGTCCTTTAGTCAAAGTGCCCGTTTTATCAAAACACACATGAGTCAAATGACTTAATTTATCAAAGGCTAATGGATCTTTAATTAAAATACCTTGTTTATTCAGAGCTGAAATAACACAAGTATACGCGGTTGGGGTCGCTAAACTTAACGCACACGGACAAGTGGCAACTAAAACAGACAAACTTACCCAAAGGGCATCAACAGGCTCTACAAAGTACCAAATAACATAAGTGATCAAAGCCAGAATTAGCTGGCTGAAGACAAACCAATGGGCAATCTTATCAGCAAACTGGGTATAAACGGGTTTATGCCTAGCAAACTCTTCTTGTAAGTCACCAATTTTAGATAGGGTCGTTTTATCCCCCATAGCCGTCACTTCGACAGTTATAACACCATCATTATTAATACTGCCAGCCAAAACAGTATCGCCAGTTAATTTTGCTATAGGTTCAAACTCACCATTTAATACCGATTCGTTAACGCTGGTAACCCCATCTTGTATAACACCGTCAATCGCAATATTTTGTCCAGGCTTGATAAGTACAAGATCACCTAGTTTTATATTTTTTACCAATTCAACCATAGGTTCACCATTAACTATCTTATTGACAGTGACAGGTAAATTTTTATTTAAATTGGCGTTAGATAAAATGGCTTTACTTTTAGCCCTGAACTCTAAGTATTTACCAATCAATAACAAAAAGGTGAACATGGAAATACTTTCAAAAAATACTTCTCCTTGATCACCATTTAGTCCATTAACTAATAATTGATAAAAGCTGGCAAAAAAAGCACCGTAAATTGCAAATGCGACGGGGACATCCATATTTAACTTTTTAGCTTTGATAGAGTAATAAGAACCAAACAAAAAAGGTAAAGCAGAATAAAAAACCACAGGTACAGATAAAATCAAACTAAGCCATTTAAAATAGCCTACTTGGTGTGACTCCATATTATTAAACGCACCAAAGTACATAGCAAAAGCGATCATCATCACTTGCATAGTAAATAGGCCAGCCACACCTAGGCGTTTGATATATTGTTTTTCTTGAAATTTAAGTTTGTGTTCAGTGTCTGACACATTAAACGGGGAGGATGGATAACCCACTGCAGTTAATTTAGATAATATAGAAGACAAAGGCAAAGTAGGGTGTTGCCAAATAATCTCAGCCCTTTGGTTAATCGTATTCACGTTAACTTTGATAATGCCATTTAACGTAGTGAGGGATTGTTCAATTAACCATGCACAAGCTGCACAGTGGATATTATCAACAGAAAGGATTACTTTTCTTACATTTGGATCTTCAGTAACACTAGATATCTGTTCTAAAAATCCAATATCGTCATAAACCAAGAAGCGTTCATCGGTTACATTTTCCTCTGGTTTAGAGGCCATATCAGAACGGAACTGATAATACGTGCCTAAACCATTGTTATAAATATGCTCTGTAACCGATTTGCATCCCAAACAACAAACTTGAAAAGTTTGTCCATTAATATCCGCAGCAATCGGACTTTGATTTTTAGGTAAATCGTTACCACAATGGTAACAAGATGTAGTTTCCGCCATTTATTTTATAAAGCTATCCAAGTTGAATTTGGTAATGCGATATCTTTACGGATCTTCCAAGCGTTATCCATAGGAGCAATGATTATTTGCCATTTGCCAGCCATAATTGAATCAACGGAAGATGAAAGCGTGCCTTTGCCATTTGGTGTTAGGACTAAACTAAAATCTTGATCTGCCAAGGTAGAGTGAACAACATTAACTTTTAACGCAGTGTACGTTTGTGGAGATTTTAACTCAATTCGTTGTTCATCAATCTTTAAGCTTAAGCTTATACCTAGCTCTTTAGCGTTATTGTATAATGTAAGTTCTTGGTTGATTGCTTTGCCTTTTTTATAGTAATCATCAATCACCATATCTGGCTGGTTTTGATTAGTAATAATAATAGTGGCGATACCACCAATTACTGCGAGCATTGGGAAGGTTATGATTAACCAAACCCAAGGATTACGATACCAAATATCCGATTTCATATATTTCACCTACTAATAATTATCCAATACCATCACGTTTAATGGTATTACCGACTTATAAAGAAAGAAACTGAAGCAATGCCTTTTTTTATAAACCAATATGGTTTCGTATGTTTAACAAACTAATGGGAACATAAAAAAAGCCTCCGTAGAGGCTTCTTACAATATGAAGTATCTATTTGTTAGGATGTGATATCCGATAAACGTAACTTGATATAACGTGTACTTTATCTTCGCCTAAAACATCTTTCCAAGCAGGCATGACACCGGCACGACCGTTACGGATTGATTCTTCAACCGCACGTTTAGAGCCACCATATAACCAAATATTATCCGTTAAATTAGGCGCACCTGTCGCTAAACCATTAGCTATACCACCTTTACCATCTGCACCGTGACACGCAGCACAAAGAGCAAATTTAGCTTTACCAGCTTCAGCCATTTTGTCGTTAACTTTACGACCGGCTAATTTAAGTACGTACTGTGCAACTTCTTTAACACCTTGTTCACCGCCTAAAGCAGGTCCCCAAGCGGCCATTCCTGTTGCTACACGACCATGCATAAGTGTTTCTTTAATTTTTTCTGGCGTACCACCATATAACCAATCACTATCAGTTAGGTTAGGGAAGCCAGTAGAACCACGTGCATCTGAACCATGACATAAAGCACAGTTTTGAAGGTATAAACGTTGACCAACTTTAAATGGTTCTATTTCAAGCATACCTTGAGGTCTTTTGCCATCAGCATCTTCAACACATGCCGTCTCAGCATAAACTTCGCCGTTTTTTTCAAAACATAAACCATCAGAGTAAGCTAAATCTAAAATAGGTTTGTCAGCCATAGATTTGAACAGTGGTCCATAGATTTCATCTGCACGTTTGATCTCTTGATCTAACTGAACAAATTCACCTTCAGCAATAGATTTGGCTGATAAAGTACGAGACTCTTCTAGAGAAACAATACCTTGGTGTGAACTTTTCCAACCAGATAAACCTTCCCAATTCCCCATACCAGGCATAATGATTAAATAACCAATCGACCATAATAAGATGAAGTAGAACATATATGTCCACCACTTAGGTAAAGGGTTATTTAGCTCTTCTATACCATCAAACTCATGGCCCATAGACTCGCCTTCGCCGACGTGGGTATAGTTAGTAAGATTAATTGTGATAATCCAGAAACAACCGATGATAGAAATACTCGTTAGTATTATTACCCACCAATGCCAAAATTCAGTCATTACCATTTTTTTGCTCCTTTAAATTAGGATCTTTGTTTACTTCATCTTCTTCGAAAATAGATTGAGCTATATCGTCAAATTTACTCTTACTTTTTTTGTTGTAAGCCCAGTAAACAATTACCAAAAACAAAACCATTAAAATAAGCGTATAAACGCCTCGATACGTTCCGTAATCCATATTCATTACTTAAGATGCGTGCCAAGTTGTTGTAAATAAGCGATTAAAGCCTGCATTTCAGTTTTACCTTCAACGGCTGCTTTTGCGCCTGCTATATCTTCAGCTGAATACAATGGTATGTAGTTTCCAGCGTCGTCTTTATGGGTTTTGCCTTTTGTTAAAGTATTAAATACTTCAAACTTTTTGCCAATGATTTCGCCATCTAACACAGCTTCGTCTAACCATTTAAATGAAGGCATGTTGGATTGTGGTACAACCGAACGTGGATCCATTAAATGAGCATAATGCCAATCGTCACTATAACGTTGACCTACGCGAGCCAAATCAGGACCTGTACGTTTAGATCCCCAAAGGAAAGGGTGGTCCCATACAGATTCACCGGCAACTGAGTAATGACCATAACGTTCAACTTCAGCACGGAATGGACGGATCATCTGGCTGTGACAGTTATTACAACCTTCACGAATATAGATGTCACGGCCTTCCATTTCTAACGCTGTTAATGCACGCATGCCTTTAACCGGTTCTGTTGTATCTTTTTGAAACATCAAAGGCGTGATTTCTACTAGGGCACCAAAGCTAATTGCTACAACCGTTAGGATAGCCATTAACGTGATATTTTTTTCAATCTTCTCATGATGATTTGCCATATCTATAACTCTCCTTACGCTGCACTAACTTGTTTGCTTTCGCGAACGGTTTTAACTACGTTGTATACCATCACTAACATGCCAGCAACAACAAACACACCACCTAAGAAACGTACAAAGTAGAACGGGTAAGAGGCTTCTAAACTTTGAACAAAGCTATAAGTTAATGTTCCGTCAGAGTTAACCGCACGCCACATTAGACCTTGCATAACACCTGAGATCCACATAGCAACAATGTAAAGAACAACACCAACTGTGTGTAACCAGAAATGCGTATTAATTAGCTTAATGTCTGCCATTTCAGTTTTGCCATATAGGCGAGGGATAACATGATATAAAGCACCAATAGAAACCATGGCAACCCAACCTAAAGCACCTGAGTGAACGTGGCCGATTGTCCAGTCTGTATAATGTGATAATGCGTTTACTGATTTGATAGCCATCATCGGGCCTTCAAACGTAGACATACCATAAAAAGATAAAGAAACGATTAAGAAACGTAAAATAGGGTCAGTTCTTAGTTTATGCCAAGCACCTGATAACGTCATAATACCGTTTATCATTCCGCCCCAAGAAGGGATGAATAAGATAACTGACATAACCATACCTAGTGATTGAGTCCAATCAGGTAAAGCTGTGTAATGAAGGTGGTGAGGACCAGCCCAAATGTATAAAGAAATTAATGCCCAAAAGTGAACAACAGATAAACGGTATGAATATACCGGACGTTCTGCTTGTTTAGGCACGAAATAATACATCATTCCTAAGAAACCAGCTGTTAACAAGAAGCCTACCGCGTTATGTCCGTACCACCACTGAACCATGGCATCAACCGCACCAGAGTATATAGAGTAGGATTTAAACAAAGTAACCGGTATAGCTGCACTATTTACTAAGTGCAATACAGCAACCGTAATAATAAAACCGGCATAGAACCAGTTTGCAACATATATATGACTTGTCTTTCTAATGGCAACGGTACCAATAAAGACATATGCATAAGCTAACCAAACAATCGTGATTAAAATATCAATTGGCCATTCTAATTCAGCATATTCTTTTGAAGTAGTTAAGCCCATTGGTAAAGTAATTACCGCCGATACTATAACGGCTTGCCAACCCCAAAAGGTGAAAGCGGCCACTTTATCGCTTATTAGTTTTACTTTACATGTACGTTGTACAACGTAATAAGAGGTAGCGAATAACGCACTAGTACCAAATGCAAAAATTACAGCGTTGGTATGTAGTGGGCGTAAACGCGAAAATGTTAGCCATGGAGTTTCAAAGTTTAACGCAGGCCATATTAATTGCGCAGCAATTAATACACCAACAGTCATGCCTATAAGACCCCAGAAAACAGTTGTTAAAGCAAATTGCTTTACAACTTTGTAGTTGTACTCTGGATGAGCGATCGTAGTTGTTGTCATATTTATGATTCCACTTACATGTGAAAATTATTGGTATACAAGTTTAAAAGTTTAGACTCTTTAAGATTATTTTGTGAAAAATAACCAAAATCAAACAGATAAGCTTATGGGCAGATGCATAATAAAGACTTTAGGGATAAAATAACAGCGGCTATTCACAAAATATTGTCATAGATCAAGAGACTGAAACATCGCATGAACAAAATATGTACAAAGTTAATTCAATTAGTAACCAGCTTGTTATTTATTACTTTATTATTGGGATGTCATAGTGAAGAAATTTCGAGATTAAACACCTGTGAAAACCAGTGTTTAACCATGGAAAACCAAAACCTAAAGGTGACCGTTAACACCCAATATATTTTGGTAGAACAGTCCTATCAATTATCCATTACCTCAGATCAAAAAATATCATCAATCTTCATAACTGGTATCAACATGAACATGGGTAAATTACCATTAATCGCGCAACAGATTAAACAAGAGAACGGACAATATTATTACCAGGCCTCTTTTTTGTTAGGTTTATGTTCTGATCCGCAAATGTTATGGCAATTAACCATAAATACAGAACATTCAACAAATCAATTTGAATTTACCTCGTATTGGAAACAACCTGAATAAATACTAAAAAAAGCAGCCAATGTAATTCACACTAGCTGCTTATTTTTCAATTAATCTAATCGATATTTCTAACGTAAAATGATCAAAGGTAAGTTGGTATTTTCAATCATTTTTAGCGTGTTACTGCCTAAAAAAGCGTGTGCCAATTTTGAATGAGAAAACGCCCCCATAACGAGCAATTAACGGTAAGGGATGGTTTTAATTATGAAAACTGTTTCAAAATACAAAGTATAGAATGAAACTTGAGAACAGTTTATAAGTAAACTAAACCTTAACTTAATCAGTAACTTTAGATCAAATGGTGCATATCTATTATAACGCTCGTCAAAATATGGTTTCAGGGCATCTTGTCATTAGATAGCTAAATACATAGATAAGGCCAAACAGAAGGGTTAAATGTATATAAAGCTATAATTCTGTATATGAATGTTATATTCTATCTAACACTCTATTTAACATAATATACATTATACGCATATCACTATACCTATCTATTTGATAAGTAAGATATTCGTATGATAATCCAAGTTAGATTCTGGATCGATCCAGTTTTGGCTTGTAATGAACAAAGCCAGTATTTAATTGGTCTACAGAGTTATTGCAATAATTCTTAAAACCCAAGTTACAAATTTAAGGCTGGATCGAATATATATAAATCGAATATAAGTTAACGGTGATATTACAGGCTAAGATCTGTAAGAAAAGTGATTTAACATAATCACTTCTTAGACGAAGTTCGGATAGAATTACCGTCTCAGCCAGAAAAAGCCCTTAGACCATCATTTTTGTGACTTAATTGGTTCTTCTATTTCCCCAAGCTCGACATATTTCTTACGTGCTGCTCTTACAATATCGGTAGTTCTTGCGTCATTCAATAACCTTAATTCACCACCAGATAGCTCATCAAAATTTGCAATTAATTTGGGGCAATACATTCATTGTTTTCTTTATCTACTATTCGGGAACCAAGCTCACTTTTATTGTAAAAATCTTGGACAGTCTGGGAAGTCCAATGTGAATATTTTCGAGAGATATAATGTATTTCAAGGGCTTTAGTTTCTATCGCCTTAAGTACCATGAAATGTTTTATAATGCGGGTCTGAGAAATACTCAACTTGACAATCATTAATTTCAAAACGATTTTTAATTTCAGCAATATTTTTTTCCTAAACAAACTTTTGTCTAAAATAATTTTAAACACACCTCTCCCTGAATCATAGAGCACCCTGCCACGAGGAAACTCTTGATATTCAGTATTTATTAATTCAGGAAACTTTGGTAAGTATGTTTGATTATTTTCCCATTCCTCTACATGAAGAAAAGATGAATCTATCAAACCTATTGAATCAGCTTTGACATTTTTAACTGGTTCACTTTTGGCAATTATTTCATTGTTGTAAAACCAAAATATACCAACTTTTGAGTGTTTCATATTGATCCTAATTAAAGTGAAACTATGTGCAGACTCTACTATCGATTCATGCACATCAATAAAGTAATCAAATCGTTACTCAGAACAACTTTCCCACGTATCTCCATCTAACGAACAATATCGAGTACTTGTGCCATCTTCAAAAGTAACCTGTTTTGTGTACGAACCATCATTAAATTTCTGAATCCAAATATTGTCACTCCCTTCATCGTAACGTTTAGATTTCACAGCAAAGAGTAAAAATTCAAGATTAAAGCTTCTTTCGTCTTCATATCGATATGGCAGTATACTTAACTGAGCAGTCAATTCGTCAACTGATAAGTCATCTTTTTGTGCTTTTAAATTTAGCCAGTTGGATAAAGTGCTAAACCCCAGTTCTGGTTTTTCGATTGCAACTTGAGTACTAAATTCAATATCATTTTCTGAATAACTAAAGAATAAATACCTTGAAGTAATAACATCTGAAAAGTCAGTTACCACACAATCTTCAAATACGTTAGCGTCTCCATTTGCTAGATTGGTTAAACCATATTCAACACCTTCTATATCCGTATATTGAGCGCTTTCTTTTATGTCGCAGGTATATGGTGATTCATCGCCGCTTCTCGACTCAAATTCAAAACTTTCACTAAAATCTAA
Source organism: Psychrosphaera aquimarina (assembly GCF_032461525.1). Taxonomy (NCBI): domain Bacteria; kingdom Pseudomonadati; phylum Pseudomonadota; class Gammaproteobacteria; order Alteromonadales; family Pseudoalteromonadaceae; genus Psychrosphaera; species Psychrosphaera aquimarina. The sequence continues at coordinate 400,419 of NZ_JAWCUA010000001.1, forward strand.
TGTTTGTTCTTTATTGTTAAATGTTGCTCTCTCACCATAAATAATAGTCCTAACAGCTTCACTCAGGTCTTCGTTCAATTTTTGTAAGTGGGTTTTCCAAAAATCATTTGCAAAGACTGACTCTTCTCGATACCAAGCATTTGGATAATCATCTCCAGCATCACGACTGCTAAACTTAAAGTATCTGACTTTCACAAATTGGGCGTTTGGATATAATTCCTTTAATTTAGCGGTTTCTGTAAAACTTAATTTCAGTCCTTTCACTATCTCCTGTGCTATTTCATAAGCTTCATCATCATCATTGGCGACAAAATCAGTAAAGATCCTTTCTTCAGACAGATTATAATGTAATACGACATCGTCTACTGAAGACTCAATTAAACGTTGTATATTTTCTCTTAACTCAATATTTTGGTGAATGCTTTCACATGAAAGCGATTCTGACACTTTATTTAATTCATGCTCTACGCTTTCCCATATCACAGAAGTTAGAGGCGATATATTGAGTAAATCATCATAAGTTAAAGCAGTAAAGCTAGGTGGTAGCACCATGTTATAAGCTTCTGTCACTTCACCTTCAGTTTCGTCTACAGCACCAACAGGAATATCTACCACAATTGGGACATAACCAATACAAGAAGCATGCTCTTGACTCAATTCAAGAGAATAATCACCTCTATCGGTAGATATTGTTGATGGCTCTCCTTCCGTTAATAAACCATCAAAATTCAGATCTAAGAAAACGGTTGCTCCTGATACATAACCATCTATAACTTTACCTCCAGCACTCACTGTTATAGCTGGAGTCTCAACTAATTTTTTGGATTCGTTAGAACAGGCTTGAAGACACGAAGCTAATGCGATTGATAAAATAATTTTTTTCATAAACTTACTCTCCTTTTTTAAAGTAAATTTATAAAACCATTCCATTGCGACAAAATACGACGTCAATTAAAGTTGGTATACGACTTATTTTGACGCAATATACATTTAAAGTTAGCAAAACATAATTTGGGAATTAGCTATGCCAGCAAGAAAAGTAAAATCGTTAACAAGAACCTTAGGCATGCTTAAATGTATTCCTATTGCCCCTAAATTCTTAACCACTTTTCAAATTCATGAGCACTTATTAACCGTCGACCCTGATGTCAGTTTAAGAACCGTCCAACGTGATTTAATGGAGTTATCCGCCATTATGGGTTTAACTTTTGGCGAATCACCTGAAGGTTATAAATGGTCTTTTGCATTTGATTCACCTAACCAGTTCATACCGGCTATTTCAAGAGAAGAAGCCCTTTCTTTAAAACTTGTACAAGAACACCTAAAACTATTTTTGCCAAGCCATGTTTATGAAAGGTTAACTGCGTTATTTAAAAAATCAGATGATATTTTATCCAAATCCTCTAACTCAAAAGACTGGAGTAATTTGGTACGTCCTATGCCTCAAGCATTACAATTTAAGCCAGTAGATATAAACCAAAAGTATATCGATACTATTTATAATGCGTTGATTAATAAACAATGGGTAACACTAAAGTATGCAAACAAAGACAAGGTTTATAAAGTTAAACCCTTAGGTGTCATTATAAGAGACGCAAAGTTGGTTTTAGTCTGCCAATACCAAGGTTTTGATGATGTAAGAAATCTTTTAGTTCATCGAATAAAGTCGGCTGAAATATTAAACCAAACGTTTCAGTCTGACTTTTCACTAAAGGAATATATTACCAAACAAGCGGCAGCTGTTTTACTGAATCAAGAAAACATCGAATTAACATTTGAAGCTAAAGGCTACGTTAAGCATTTATTAAACGAAAGTGAAATAAATGAAACTCAGGTAGTAACACCACTATCTAAAGATTGGGTTTCAATAAAAGTATCCGTTCCCCACACTGTTGAATTAGAAAATTGGCTCTTAAGTCAGTTGCATGAAATTAGACTGCTCGGCCCTGAACCTTTAAAAAAAGAGTGTTCAATAAAGCTAAAGCAGCCGCGGAAATCAATAATTATTAGCGCTATTGAGAAATGTTATTCATAAACTGGTTCAGCTTTCCCTCTAATACCCTTGGAGTTAATTCACTTTTCTCGGTGATATACCGTGCCACTTCTCTCGGCCTTAATTCTGAATATATTGACGATAAGTTTTCTTTATGACTCTTGAAAAAATGACAAAAGAGCTTTCAGGGATAACCAGATGTCAGAATTTTCATGGTTCTCGCCTAACGTCCAAATTTCTTCTTCTAAGACAAAGCTACTGGTTAAGCATTCTAGTCCGGTTATACGTTTCCATCCTTTTTTGTATAGAAAACCTTTCGATTTTAATTCGTCGTTTTGTAAGCAACCATCCTGCAAGGCAAGCCCTACATGAATTAACTTTTTACCATAACCTAAAAATATATAAGACTCGCTACCTATCCCAAGCCTTGATGTTTGAAATTCTGTTAATTTAAAGAATCGCCCTTTATCTTTATTTTTGTTTTTCTTTATTTCATTTGTAAACCATTCTTTGGCGTAACTTTCAGTAAATGTTAGGTATATTTTTTTATCGGAATAGTTTTCAAATTCAACCTCTTCAGTTACCCCATTCTCCTCTAGTAAGCTCTCGAATTTGTTGAATAAATTCAATAACCAATTCGCTTTTATAGCTGGTAACTCTTTCTCAATGTGCCTTAACATTGGGATCATCTTTAATTCTCTTTGTAGGTGCTTAGCCAATGTAACCACTTTATTAGTGTCCTTATTTAAATATTTATTCAGTACCATCTGATAATCTTCTAATGGATATATCATGGAATCATTTGTCTTTAATCCCTGTATACATAAATTTAGCCAATTCAAGATATCAGTGTTGTAATGAAGGTTTAGGTAACGGCACTTAATATCATCATCAGCAGTTACAATTCCTTTGTTTAAGTCAACAATGAACCTATCTTTACTGGCCAAGCTAGGCTCTTTTCTATCTTTCGTTAAATATATAAATGTAATATCTTCCCATGTAACTTCATTTTCAGAATTATATAAAAACCAATCTATATACCTAGCCATTTGTAGGTTTTGGTCTGATGCATCTAGCTTATTTTCTATTATCCAATGTTTAACACCGTCGGTTATATATATATCAATAAACCCTTTTTTATGATTTGGATATCCTAGTACGCTTCCCGTAAAATGTTCTACTTCAACTACAACGTTTTCTGGGTACTTAAAATGATTTTCTTTTGGTATTAACGTTTGTAATCTCTGTAAAAAGTAGTCCTTCTTTAAGTGCGGATTATTTGGGTTTATAAGAGACGCGATGAACCGTCCATGAAGCCTTACCTCGTCGTTCTTTCTTAGTACAGTATTGAGTAAACAGTAATTACTTAAGCCACCTTCTATTTGTTCATTTTTTATATCTTGAAACTGTGAAAAAGCATCAACTAATGATGACCAATTTAATTCATCATTATTTAACATTTAATATTCCCGCCAATCTATGGTAAATCTTAACCATGGCCCAAGTATCTAGCTTGCAATACTCAAGTAATGACCGCCTTATTTGTGCTCTTTCTTTTTTATCTTTTAATCTTGGTAATGAAGCAAAGGTATCCATTGCCATTCCTCCGTTTTGAATTTCGAGTTGTTTGTAGTCTAAATCAGGATCATTGGGGAACATGGCTGGTAAAATGGATTTAATCGAAAATGAACCGTGAAAATCTGGATGGTAAAAACCAAGCTTTCTAAACGGTTCTATTAAGTCAACAAAACGCGGAACTAACGCTGAAAGAGCATCTCTATATTCGGGTAAAAACTCTGCTAACTCTTTGATACGACTAATTTCAAATGACTGATTAAATGCCATAATGGAACCCGTTTGTGGAATAACAGCCAACATTGCTTCAACTAGGGCCTTCCTTGGTTCAGTGTTTTCATCTGCCAGGAATTCTTTATGGCTTATATCACCGTTTTGTTCTTCAATATGCAGTGAATATTGAAATGGCATTTGTTGATACGGTCGCTGACCATCAAACCTCGGGATAGCTTCATTAAAGGTTTCAAAATCAAAATAACTGATAGGGAACTCGACCTTGTTGATAAAAGATTGAATCTTTTTCAGGTCAATATGAGTTTTGTTATCAAGGTAACTATTAACCTGTAACTTTTGCGTTTTATTTAGCCTCAAACTCTCTTTGGCCTGCTGATAGGTCACCACTCCATTTCGGTAATGCTGGTACTTTTTTCTTTTTTAAGGCGATAAAGGTTAAAAATATTCGGCTCAGTTAAATGGCGGCGACAATACTTGCTGTAATCACATGGGTATGGATTACTACAATGCAAACCAATATCGATACGAGGCTCTTCCGTATGTTTTTTTATATCATGTAATTCAGTCACTACAGGAATTAAATTTAATTCAGCCTCACGAGCAGACTCAGTAATGTCTTCAACGCAAAATAATTGCTCAATATCTAAATCGCCAAACCGAGTGTAGTTATTATTAACGTAAATAATATTGATACTGGCTATGTCTAGTCGATCTTTTACCGCTAAGTACTGGCAAGCCGAATCTTGTATATAAATTCCTTTTACTTGGGTTGAACCTTTCACTTCGTATATATGCCAACCTCGTGTGTCTTTATGCAAAATATCAATACTTGCGAAGACACCATTGCCTTTAAATGTTGCTTCATAGATAGTACCGCATCCCTGCTCAATGAGAGCTTGGGTTTGGTCACACATCAACTCTAAATTATTTTTTTGAAATTCAACCAGAGCGCCATTAGGAAACAATTTTTGAGACAGTTCCCCAATTGAAGTGCCCTGCTCAAATCGACCTTCGACTTTTTCTGGAAGCTGACGTTCTTCAGGTTTATGCGTTCTAAGCCACAATGACTTTTTACATTGTAGGCCACGCATGATTTGAGATTTACTTAACATCCTGTCTCCTTACTTTATAAATCAACAACTTCAATCTCAAAATCAAATGTTTGACCTTTCAAATCACACTCTTTGTATGTTTTGAACCATTTGTAGCTATTAGGATCCCAACGAAAGCCTTTATCTTTCGCTAATTGGCGATCATCTTTTGATACTTTGGCAATGACCGTCACCTCAGGGGATTGAGATCTCTTAGCGACTTCATTCCAGTCGTATTCACTGCAAACTTTAAGCATAGTTAACACATCGAATAAGGCGCGGTGAGAAAATGGGTTTAAAAATTTATGCTCTGCGGCTAAATGAACAAGTTGTTTTGTAGATGAATTAAATGGTACATCCACCATGCTATCAATCCATGGGATATTTAATTGAAATGAATATTTATTTAACGCCTTACAAATAAACTTCTTATCGAACTGGTTTCCGTTATGAGCCACAATAAACTCACATTTATTTGCAAGTGCCGCAAATTCTGAAATGGCTTGTTTCTCTTGAATGCCAAACTCGGTTAAATCTTTGTCAGTTATTCCAGTAATCTGAACAATTATATCCGCAAGTGGTAATTTAGTCGGTTGCTGAACTAAGTGATTTAACATCGCAACCGGTTTATTAGAATGCGTATCCCATACGACAGCGCCAATTTCAATTATTTCATCTTGTTCAAACGACAATCCTGTAGTCTCTAAATCCAGTCCTAATACGTACATATTTTCTCCTAACTATTAATAAATAATCCAATTTTTATTTCATCATTACAAGCATTTACTTTATTCAGCCAAGTTTCTAAGTAGCATATTGTTTGTTTCGCAACACTTTCGTTACAAACAGCTTTAATTTCTGAAAGCTCCCAATACCCCCTCGCAGCGGTTTCCCTAATAGAAAAAACAGAGCGTTCAGGATAAAACATTCTAAAAATTTGAGTTTCTCCGTTGAAACATCGCTCTGCAAAACTATGAAGGCAGTTGTGCATTTCTTCACTTTCTATAAACAGCTCGTCTTCTGTATCAACATATTCAATTTCTGGAAAACCATCTGGGAGGTTAAATGGCGGCCAAGGGAACACTCTATTTTGACTAGCACTTGGATGGTTTGATTCGTCAGCGTCAAAATCTTCACAATGGTTAATAAACAAATCTAAGTCTTTATTAGTGAATTTATGATTCCATTTAACAACCTTTTCAGGAAAAAAGTCAGACAGTAGTAATTTAACTCTGTGCTGTTGAATTCTCGTCTTGTTTTGATAATCAATCAAAAAATGAAAAGTAAAGTTCATCTTAAACTTCCATAACAACCTTATCAAAGAAGGCTCAATCACTGGTAAATGTCTTATCAAAATCACTTTTTGAGAGTCACTAATTACTTGTTTAAAATTCAAAAAGAAACTTACATCTATATCTTTCATATCGACCTTTCTCAACAATTTAATGACGCTTTTAGTTGATGGGTAATCTAGCCATTCAAGCATTTCAATTTGGGATTTACCCGACTCGAGTAAATTTCGAATAGAACGAAAGTGATTCTTTACTGGTTTTTGTTTAAACGCCCATGACGAAGCCAACATCCAAGCTAAAGCAGGAGTAGATTGAAATAGCTCAATTGCAGGTTTACCGCACCGAGCAAACAATGCTAATAAGTGCCATTGCCTGCTATTGATGGTTTTTATTAAATTTAATAACTCTATTGGCACTTTATCTAAAAAGCTTACTAACGGATCAGGTCGACATTCATGTTTAAAATTTTCTCCGAATAGTTCGTTTTCATAACACCTGAAGCATCTGTCTCTATTAATATCATTTGGAATACTATATTCATTAAACTGAAATTTAGGCCTAATAGCTTTCCAACTTCTTTTCGCTGTTTTTCTATATGCAAGCATTTCAGGCCAAGACTTCATAACAGTTACGCCCTGTTTATCAAACACATAGTACTTGTTGTTTTTGAATGTTTGTCCATACACAAAAGGTTTCATTACTACCTCCAATAAATGAAAGTAGTTAATCACCTTTAAGCGACAAAACATGACGTCAGTTACTTTAAGTAGCTAATAGAAAGAAATTAAATATGTTCGTTTTAATCTGCGCTCAAAAGTATTTCAAGCGAATGACTTCTATGGTGCTAAATTTGACTATTTATTTGAAAAATATACTTCTGAACTTGAACTGCTTTAAAACTGATAAAACGTTATTAATAATATATTAGCTAATAAATTTGATATAATTCAAATGGTTAAATTTAGTAGTGAGTTGGTGGGGTGTAAAGTGGGGTGTCACTTATATTCCTATGCAACTAATTCAATAAAAACAATCAGATAAGCTATGGATGGGCGGCATGATGTAGTAAATTTTTAACTCTATTACTCAATCTTCCTCTTCTTGTAAAAAATCACAATCTTGGTCATCAGGTATGCCTTCACCTGTAATCATCCAGTGAACCGATCGAAAAATATCCAATAACTTAGTCATATAGACACCCTATATAGAGTCTTTATTTTCATAAATATTAGCCAGCTCTTGATAATACCTTGTTAAGTCATTCCTTAGATCCTTTTTGACCTAGGCTTTAAGCAGTATTTTGTGTATGTCTGGTGAGCTACACCTAATTAATGAAATTCCAAAGTAATAGACTGTTGATGTCTGCCTATGCTTGGCAGAGTTCATCTAAATATTTCAAATTCATTTAGGTAATCTGTGATTTTTACTAACCAACTAAATTTATTGGGCTTTTGGTTTTATTAGCGAATAATAAAAGGGCTTGATATATTAGGTTTTAAGTATATTGTTAAATGAGAGCTAAGCTTTTAATTATACAGGTTTATTTCTGGATCAAATTCGATAACGTTTGAACTAAAAACTGTTCTATTGTACAAAATAGCAACATTATTTGGTGTGGATCCAGTCTATTTCCTGCAAGCTATTACTTAGTCCAGTAGTAAGCTTGCAAAATATTAAAAACAGTCTTTGTGACTTTCCTCTAAACCTTTGATTTATATAACCAACAGTTCCAGCCATAAAATTGGATTGTCACGTACCTACACCTATGTCAATCTGTCATTTTCATTTTAGCGTGTCTCATGTTTAACTTTAGAGCTGAGTTTTACAAGCGCTACGGCACTGATTACGATTTGGCGAGCCTTGCTTCCCGTTAATATCTAACTAAAAATGACCAAACGCTAATGCAATGTTTGCTGAATAAACAACTTTGTTTTCTAAAATCAAAAACTCTAATGAAACGTTAAAGCCGCCATATTTATATGTGTTCAATTTATTCAGCCTAATTGGTAACCCTAACTCGGATTCTTCATAAATGTAGTGGTAGTCAATTTTGGTTTCTACTAATGCTAAACCGGTTTCGAATAACCAAACATCATTGATTGCATAACCAGTTAGCACATGTAGTGAACTGATTGCGGTAATGTCATTATTTCTCTTGATTTCACAATTAAATAGACAAGGTGCACTTGTATCCTGAGTTTTGACACCTAAGCCATATACGATATTCGCATCTTGAATTTTAATATCTAAAGTTTGACCAAAAAATGGAGAACCTAATAAAAATCCACTTTGAACCCAATATCTATCCATATTAAATTTATCTTTTGAATGACAATTCAATGGTGATAACAAAGCTAATGATATCAAAAACTTAACGACGACATTCACGAATTTAGTTCCATAAACAGTATATCTATTAAATGCATCACATAAGTACTCAAAAATTGATTTAGCAATACTATACACGTTAAAATTATCGTTTAGCTTTTTGATACTAAGCCAAAACATCCAGCGTTGTATTTGGGTTGATGTATGCTTGGCTCTAATTATTTTATAGTATAACCCCTATATCGTTTTTAAACTTTAAACGTCAGCACTAGCTTTTCAAGTTCATAGAACTGGGCTCTTAAATTCGTACATTCATTTAACGCTTCGGCCAAATTCACCTGGCCTTGGTTAGCTATATCTCTAATATGATGAACGTCTGAATCGATTGTTTGAGTTACTTCATTTTGTTCTGTAGTCGCTGATGCAACCGTATGATTAACTTTATCAATTTGTCGGATTACTTTACTTACATTTTCCATCTGTTCACCAGCGTGTGTGGCTTGTTCAACTGACACCTTGGTATCTTCTAAACTTGATTTCATCGCTATAACTACAGATGAAGAACCTTGTTGTAACTGTGCAATGGTATTTTCTATTTCTCTGGTCGACTCTTGTGTTCTAAACGCAAGCTGTCTTACTTCATCGGCGACCACCGCAAATCCACGTCCAGCATCACCAGCTCGAGCAGCTTCAATGGCGGCATTCAAAGCCAGTAAATTGGTTTGTTCACTGACACTTTTGATAACTTCTAATACCTGGCCAATGCTTGCCGTATGTTGTTCTAAGTTTTCAATTTCTTGTTCAGCTTGTTCCATTTTAATAGCTAGATTTTTAATAGAACTTATATTTTTATCTAATGTTTCATGACTTAAATTTGTTTCTGTGCTGGCAGATGTTGCCAATTGTGAAGCTTCTGTTGCATTAGAGGATATATCTAAGGCGCTAGATGAAAGACTTTCTATGGCAAACGTTAATCCATCGGTGAGTTTGGTTTGATCTGTGTACATTTTTTGGGTTGCTTGGGTAGATTCAACTAGATTTTCAACACTGCGTTCCAATTCAATGGTACTGCTGCGTACTTGTTCAATTGATCCATGGATTTTTTCTATGAAGACATTAAAATGCTGACAAAGCTCACCAAATTCATCATTACTTTCAATCACTAAACGTTTAGTTAAGTCCCCTTCTCCTTGCGCTATATCTTTAATGGCATCACTTAAACGTTGCATTGGTCTCATTAAATACTTGAGCAAGGTTTGTAATAGAATAATGATAACAACCACACCTAAAATTAAATAAAGCGCAGCCATATTACGAAAACTAGAAACAGAGGAATACGCAATACTTTGGTCGATAACGACACCTAAATACCAATCAACATTTTTTATTCCTTTAATTTTAATAAACGAAACCAAATGTTCTGTGTCGTTTAATATTACTGATGCAAATTCAGTTTTTAACGGCAAAGATTCATTAAACAATTTAGACATAGGTACGTCATTAAATTTTGCATCTGGATGACTTAAAATATGACTATTACCATCGACTAAAAACGCATAGCCAAAACCTAAGAAATCGATACTACCAACAATATCAGATATTTTTGCCATATCTATGTCTCCACCGGCCACACCCGAAAACTTGCCATTTTCAAACATAGGCACAACAGCTGAAATGGTTAATTCATCTGTAGTTACATCTACATAAGGCGCTGTAAATGCTGTGGTTTTTCGTGATTTGGCTAATTTATACCAAGGTCTTTGCCTTGCATCATAATCTGCCGGTAATTGGATATTCTGATCATCTAATATAAAGGTGCCATCTACTCGGCCTATATAGACATTTTTAAACGTGCCGGCTTCATCGGCTAAATGTAATCGCTCCAACACTTCAGATTTGGTCAAGTCACTGGTAAATACATTAGCAACACCTGAAATGATGGCTAATTTACCGTTTAACCAGTTTGAAATGTTTTGAGATACGGACTCTGAGATTTCGTGTAAAACTGATGATAACTGCTCTTGAGTTTGATTTTGCATGACGACAAAGTTATTAACGGTAAATAAACCTAAAACAAATACCAATACTAAAGATGCTGCAAACGTAACTTTTGTCGTGAACTTCAATGAACGGAGCATAATTACCTCATTTAATTAATATATTAAACGTCTTTATATAGAGTTATAACTGTATCGGCCAGAATAAGGTTTCTTGCATTAATATATTTCATTTGTTTTACAATAACCTAGCGCCTGTTGTGTGACTATTTTATAGACAATAATGTTGGTGAAACCCGAGGATTTTAGCCTAACTTTTTTTGACATTAAAAACGAGTTTAGTCGATTTTATTAATTTGTCTTAACAACTGTTTAGGTTATTCACATTGGTACAATGTTTAAATTAATGTATGTTAGTCATGGTCATACATAATAAAAATCATAAATATGAATCAATACAAAGTATTAATTATTGGCAGTGGATTTGGTGGATTATGTTCCGCAATTCGGTTAATCAAAGCCAATATCAACGATTTCTTAATTCTAGAACGACGATCATTTATGGGGGGGACTTGGTCTCAAAACACTTACCCAGGTGCCGCTGTTGATGTTCAATCGCCATTATATTCCATTTCTTCTGAGCCTTATGATTGGTCGCAGATGTTTGCTACGCAAGAAGAATTAAAAACGTACACAAATTATGTCATCGATAAAAACAAACTCCGTGAAAAATGCATGGTTAACTCCAATGTAAATCAAATAAAATGGAGTGCAGACAGCGCTAATTGGCTGGTAACATTAACAGATGGAACGGTTTTACGTAGTCAATTTGTGATTAATGCTTCTGGGCCATTAAGTACACCTACAATTCCGAATTTTAAAGGACAAGACAAATTTTCAGGTGCTAGTTTTCATACCAACGATTGGCAGCATGACTTTGATTACACTGATAAAAACGTAGCTATTATTGGTAGTGGTGCCAGCGCAGCTCAGGTGATACCGGCCATAGCAGATAAGGTGAAGCAGATACATGTATTTCAACGCACACCACATTGGGTTATCCATCGACCAGACAGGAAGTTTACACCTTGGCAAAGAAAGTTACTCAAATACCCTTTTATTCAAAAAACACTCAGAACCCTTATCTATTGGGCATTAGAATATAGAGTATTAGGGTTTAAATACTCCAAAACATTGCTTGATTTAATCGCTGGAAGTGAGGCTAAACGATATATCAAACAACAAGTTAAAGATAAATCATTGCAACAGAAATTAACGCCGGATTTTACCATCGGTTGTAAAAGAGTCATCTTATCCAACACTTATTATCCAGCGTTGTGTAGAGAGAATGTATTTCTGCACGACAAATCGGATGGCATTACACAGCTTAATCAAACTGGGATCCATACCACAAAAGGTGAACAAATCGATTTAGATTTAATTGTTTATGCTACAGGTTATGATGCTACAGATGGGGTGATTTCATATCCAGTGATTGGTAAAAACAACAAAGTGTTACAAGAATATTGGCACCCCTTTCCACGCGCATATTTAGGTACAAGTATTCCAAACTTCCCCAATTTGTTTATCGTAACTGGTCCCAATACCGGTATTGGTCATACTTCAGCTATTTTCATTATTGAGTCACAGATAAATTACATCATTAATGCGATACAACAAGTGAATGAATTGGATAAACAAGTGGTTGAAGTAACTGAAATTGCAGAACAAAATTATACTGATTTAATTCATCAAGAAATGGAAAAAACAGTATGGAAAACAGGAGGATGTAGTAGCTGGTATCAGAGTAAAAGTGGTCATGTCATCGCTATGTTTCCTGGTTTTAGTTTTACCTATAAACGTTGGGCTAAAAAATTAAAAATAAATGACCATTTATTTTATTAATCCTCAGTCGTTTCCATTAATTAAAGAAGTTAAATATGACAGATTATCGAAATACGTTAGGTTATAAAATTGCGCACTTAGTTGAAAGTATAGAAGCATCAATATACGGTCTTAAAGACGTCACAGTTAATGTGAAGGGTTTAGAAATTGCGGTGTATCAAAGTAAAAGGATTGACCCTAACAAACCCACTATTGTTATGCTGCATGGCTTTAGTGCTGATAAAAAAGTATGGATCCGATTTGCTAAACACTTTGTAAATGATTTTAATGTCATTATTCCTGACTTAGCGGGGCACGGTAAAACCCCCTATTCTGTTAATAATTCACATTCAATCAGTGCCCAAGCAATTAGAGTTATCGAATTACTTGCCGTTTATGGTATTAACCAGTTTCATCTGCTTGGCAACTCTATGGGTGGATTTATCACCGCACATTCAAGTATCTATTTTGCTGAACATATCCTAAGTAGCTGTTTAGTTGATCCCGCCGGTATAATTCCTGTGTCATTAAGTAAAATGGACAGACTCGTTATAGCGGGTCAAAATCCATTTTTAATAAAAACGAAACAAAACTTCTATGACTTTTATGCCATGACAATGGCCAAACCGCCTTATATACCTAAATTTATACTGGATTGTTTTGCGCTTGAATATCAAAGTAAATATGACCGGTTAGAAAGCATATTTTCTGAATTTTTAAGTGAAGATGGTTTGTTAGATAAAGAGTTAACTAAAGTGAATTGTCCTACATTAATTTTGTGGGGAGCAAGCGATGAATTGTTACATGTTGATAATGCTAAGTTGTGGCATGAAAATATTAAAGACTCTGAATTAACCGTATGGCCTGACGTTGGTCATATGCCAATGATGGAAATAGCTAAAACATCGGCTAACCGTTATCGATTATTTTTATCTGATAACGGTTTTTGCTGATGTAGCTGATCAGTCATTTAATGACGAATAAATATCTTTCATCGTCTGAATTGGGTTTTCAGATTTCGTGATTGCTCGGCCTATTACAAGGTAATCTGAACCGGCTTCAACCGCTCTTTGTGGTGTCATTATTCGTTTTTGATCATCTACAGATGCATCGGCTGTTCTTATTCCAGGGGTAATTAGTTTAAAGTCAGTACCATAGTTTTGCTTTAACATAACCGCTTCTTGCGCAGAACAGACAACACCATCCATACCCGCTTTATGTGCTAAACCAGCTAAGAAATTGACTTGTTGTTCAGGTGATTGAGTAATACCTAAGTCCAACAGATCTTCTTCTGACATTGAGGTTAACACGGTTACCGCTATTAATATTGGTGCTTTATCACCATAGGGTTTTAATATATCTCTGGCTGCTTGCATCATTTTACTGCCACCGGATGCATGAACATTTACCATCCAAACGCCAAGATCAGCGGCCGCTTTTACTGCTTTGGCTACTGTGTTTGGAATATCATGGAATTTTAAATCTAAAAATACGTCAAAGCCTTTGTTTTGTACTTGGGTAACAAAATCAGGACCAAAGTGAGTAAACATTTCTTTGCCAATTTTTAATCGACAAAGATTTGGATCTAATCGGTCAATTAACTCCAAAGCATCCGATTTACGTTCAAAGTCTAATGCTACAACAATATTTTTATTATCCACTTTTTAACTCTCACTAACTATTTGTTAAATACCATCTAATCCGGTTAACGGTTTCATTGTTTGCCAGCTATTACATGCTGAGCAACGCCAAGTAAAATGATTGGATGAAAATCCACAACTTTTACATTCGTAATTTGGTTTTAATTCTATATATCGGTTTATCAAGCTCAGTAATTGGTCAAAGTGAGAATTAGACATAAACTCTCGCTCCAGCTCAATTAACTTAGCAAAGCCTCGTACACTCGGCACATGTTGTAAATGTTCGATAATATATTTACGGCCAGACTCTAGGCCCTTTTCTTTTACTATGTATTCCGCCATCTGATTGTGCGCGGTAACACTGGTGATGTTTTTATCTTTAATTAACCAATATAACCATGCTGTTTGCTCAAATTCATCAACAAAACATTCTGGCGCTATGTTAAACAATGCAGGGGCGAAGCTAGGTTCATTATCCAAAATGCTAATAATGTATTCACGTGACTTATGTTTATGATTACTCGACATATATAATTTAGCTAACGACACTAAACTGCGAGTACAGCCAGAATTTACTTTAAGGGCTTTTTTGTATAATTGTTTTTTGGTTTTTAAACTTTCACTCTTATCTGCAATTTCACAATAAAAGTGACTAACAAGCTGACGATTATCTGCGCTGATCTTGCCATTAGGAATGGTGGTAAATAATTCAACACCTTCATCCCATTCACGTGTTTGTTCGTAAATATGCAATGCCAGTGTGAGCGCATCATTTGCTCTATCATTTTTAAATAATGGTTCTAGATTAAACAGTGCTCTTTCTAACATTCCTGCAGACAAGAAATCTTGGGCTAATTCTAATTGAATGGTTTCTTGTTTTGGTTTGGGGATATCTAGATGTTCGGTTTTTAATAAACCTTCGTGGATTGAAATGGCTTTATCAATTTCGCCTTTTTTACGAAATAGTTGTGCCATTGTAAGATAGTTATCAATACTTGAAGGTGTACCATCTAGGTATTTAATTAACTGATCAAAAGCTTGTTCTTCTTTATTGTTTAATAACAAACTTACACTAGAAGTAAGTGCGCTGTTCATTGTAGCCTGTTGCTGCTTTAATTCCTTTTTGGCACTGTGTTTGCCCATTACCCAACCATAAGCTACGGATACAGGTAATAATAAAAATAACAGCTCAAGCATTAGGTTTTATTTTCTTTAATAGGAGCATGATAAAAGAGGAAACTAAGCCAAACAAAAATGCACTGTAAATAACAGTGGCTAAACTCATTTCTAATTTTACGAACAGCAAATTAACAGACACAAGTTGGCTATTCTCACTACCTAGCGCCAACGCTAAGATAACAAGAAAAATAAAAAAGATGTAAGACAAGATTTTCAATAGCAAATACCCCAGTTACTCAAGGGTATAAGGCTATTGTAACTAACAAGTAGAGTCAATCTAGGATTGAGAAAAATCCACTCTTTCTCTTAATTCTTTACCAGGTTTAAAATGAGGAACGTATTTAGCGTCTAAATTTACCGATTCGCCTGTCTTAGGATTACGCCCTACTCGAGGTGCTCGGTAATGTAATGAAAAGCTACCAAAGCCACGTATTTCAATACGCTCACCAGAGGCTAACGTTTCGGCCATATTATCAATGATGGTTTTAACGCCCGCTTCCACTTCTTTAATGGGTAAATGAGGATGTTTTTCTGCCAACGCTTCTATTAATTCAGACTTTGTCATTTTTTCACCTAAGTAACTTAATCATTGCCCATTTAGATGTGGGTCAATTGTTGCCATACGTTCTAACAAATTGAGTTTAGCATTAAAATATATTTATGCACTTCAATAAGTTACATTTTAATTACTTTTTTATTTAAGTCCATTTAAAACAAAAAGCAAATTTACTAACTTCTCTTTTTATAAATTAGCTGATTTTAATAATTCACGATCAAAAAAGGTGAACCTAAGTTCACCTTTTTTCTAACTTACACAACTAAATGATTAATCATCATCCGTTAAAGTCATTAACGATGTATTACCACCTGACGCTGTTGTATCAATACTTACCGTTTTCTCAGTCACTAAACGCTGGATTAAGTTATCGTTATATTCGGCAGTTATTGTTGGCAAAATAGCGCCAACACGTTGAGCTAATTTATGTGCAACATAAGCACTACGTCGACATTCCGAGTCAATAACAACACCTGCCAATGTTTCATGTTCTAACAAAGGTTGTAAGTGTTTTAGTCTTGCTACTTGTAAAACACCTTTATCTGCACCGGTTTTATTGAATTTATTCATAAATTCAATCGCTTCTTCATAGAACACATCGGAAACAACAGCAATAACAGTATTACCAGTAGACAGTGCTGTAACAATAGACATAACCCAATAATGGAACGTTGCGTCTTTATCGGCAAAACAAACTAACGTGCCTCTTGGCTCCAAATATAAAATATTTGACTCACCAGTTGGACCTGGCAATACCGTTGGTTTTTTAAGTTTACGTTCTACATCAATTAACTGTGAACGAGCTGTTGCTAATGTTTTATCTAAATCGTCTGCAAACTCATTGGTGTGTTCTACGGTTGCAATGTCAGCTAACAACTGACGAACATGTGAAGTACGTGTATTTAAATCAGCCAAACGCCAATAATTTTCACCAACCAATGCTCGTTCCATTAATTTGTTGGCTTCTTTAATAGAGGAATCCGTTGGCTCTAATGCGTCATCATCAAGTACTAATTCATCTTCACTTGGCGTTGATTTCTCTTGCAATAAACGAGGCAAATAATTTGGTCCACCGGCTTTAGGTCCAGTACCAGAAAGACCACGGCCACCAAATGGCTGAACACCAACAACTGCACCAATCATATTACGATTAATATATACGTTACCGGCTCTTGATTTTTTAGCTAACTCTATAGCACGGGTTTCAATACGCGAATGAATACCCATGGTTAACCCAAAGCCTGTAGAGTTAATTTGCTCAATAACGTTATCTACGTCATTGCCTTTAAAACGAATGATATGAACACAAGGGCCAAATACTTCTTTTTGTAATTGGTTTATATGTTCGATTTCGTATAAACGTGGTGCAAAGAAGTAACCATTATTTGTCTCATCACTCATTTCACATTGGTATAACAACTTGCCGTGACTTTGCATATATTCGGCATGTTCATTTAATGCAGATAAAGCTTTAGTGTCTATTACAGGACCAACGTCAGTGGATAACATGGCGGGGTCACCAACGTGTAATTCTTTCATTGCCCCCTTAATCATACGAATTACATTATCAGCTATGTCATCTTGGACAAACAACACACGTAATGCTGAACAGCGCTGCCCTGCACTTTGGAAACCAGATGCAATGACATCATCAATAACTTGTTCCGGTAATGCTGTCGAGTCTACGATCATGCAGTTCTGGCCACCAGTTTCAGCAATCAACGGGACTTGCTCACCACCACGTTGAGCTAATATTTGTGATATTAATGTGCCGGTTTGTGTTGATCCGGTAAACATAACCGCAGAAATTCTTGCATCCGGTAACAAGACTTTACCTACTTCAGAACCTTGTGCGATAACCGCTTGTACTACATGTTGCGGTAAACCACACTCATGTAAAATTTCTATTGCTCTTAAGGCTATTAAGCTGGTTTGCTCTGCAGGTTTAGCGATAACCGCATTACCGGTTACAATTGCAGCCGCAACTTGGCCTAAGAAGATAGCCAGTGGGAAATTCCAAGGACTAATACATAAGATCACGCCACGCGGTTCTAATCGAGGGTCTTTTGCTATCTTTTCAGCTTCATTTGCATAATAACGACAGAAATCAACAGCTTCTCTAACTTCGTCAATGCCATCTTGAGCTATCTTACCCGCCTCTTTAATACAAAGCGCAATCAGCTCATCCATATTGTGCTCTAAGGCATCGGCGGTTTTTCTTAATATGTCAGCTCGAACGTTTACTGGAGTAGTAGACCAAGATTGAAATGCAGCTTCACCTTGCTCTAACATCGTCAACATATCAGCTTCTGTTGCAACAGGTAAACGTCCAATAACTTCGTCTAAATTAGCTGGATTCACCACAGGCAATTCGTTACTGGCTATAGTTGAGATGTCAATTTTGTTATTAGCAAACCACTTATCAAGGTTGTCCCTCAATGGTGTGATTTTAGTGATATCCGTTAAATCTAACCCTTTTGAGTTAGCTCTTTCTTCACCAAACATTTGAATTGGCATTTTTATTTGTTCGTTGTATATCTGCTCAACTCTATGAGTACGCTCAACTGGATCTTCTAATAAAGATTCAACCGGTCGATCAACATCAACAATGGCATTAACAAACGACGAGTTAGCGCCATTTTCTAATAAACGCCTAACTAAATAAGCCAATAGATCTTCATGAACCCCAACAGGTGCATAAACTCGACATTGAATTTTTTCTTTGCTCACAATTTGATCGTATAAGGTGTCACCCATGCCATGTAGGCATTGGAACTCAAATCCATCTTTATCATCACCAGCTAACTCTAGAATCACCGATGCGGTATAGCCATTATGAGTAGCAAACTGTGGGTAAATAGTATCGCGATACTCTAATAACTTATTTGCACATGCATGGTAAGACACGTCAGTAGAGGCTTTGCGAGTAAATACAGGGAAATGCTCTAAACCATCTTTTTGAGCGTTTTTAATTTCTGTATCCCAATAAGCACCTTTAACTAAACGTACCATAATCTTACGACCAACTTTTAAAGTAAGTTGACGTAACCATTCAATAACAAAAAATGAACGTTTTTGGTACGCCTGAACCGCAAGGCCAAATCCATTCCATTCACCTAAATCTGGATCAGAAAAAACGATTTCAATAATGTCTAAAGAGATATCTAAACGCTCTGATTCTTCAGCATCAACAGTTAAACTGATATTGTATTCTTTAGCTAAAAGACACAGTGCTTTTAACCTAGGCACTAATTCATTGATTACACGGTCACGGTGGCTAAATTCATATCGAGAATGAATTGCGGATAATTTAATTGAGATCCCTGGGCTAGTACGAGGCCCACGACCTTGTGCTGCTTTACCAATTACATGGATAGCTTTTACATATGCATCGTAATAACGGTCAGCATCGTCCATGTTACGAGCACCTTCCCCTAACATGTCATAAGAATATACGTAACCATTACGTTCTTTCTCAATGGCACGTTCGGTTGCAGCTTCAATAGTTTCACCCATAACAAACTGCTTGCCCATAATTTTCATGGCAACGTTCATTGCTTTACGAATAACAGGCTCTGAAACTTTACCTAATGTACGTTTTACCACACCATGTTTAAGTGTTTTATCAGAATACTTAACCATACTACCGGTTAATAACAGCCCCCAAGAAGATGCGTTTACAAACATAGAGTCGCTAGACCCTAAGTGTGAACTCCATTTTCCTTGTGCTAACTTATCGCGTATTAATGCATCTTGCGTTTTT
Source organism: Psychrosphaera aquimarina (assembly GCF_032461525.1). Taxonomy (NCBI): domain Bacteria; kingdom Pseudomonadati; phylum Pseudomonadota; class Gammaproteobacteria; order Alteromonadales; family Pseudoalteromonadaceae; genus Psychrosphaera; species Psychrosphaera aquimarina. The sequence goes on from NZ_JAWCUA010000001.1 coordinate 419,951, forward strand.
TTATCTGGTACACGTAATAGCGCTTCAGCAAGACACATAAGCACAATGCCTTCTTCTGAAGATAAAGAATATTCACTTAACAGTGCGTCTATACCACCTTCCCCCTCTGCTTCAGAACGAATTTGCAACACCATTTTACGAGCACGTTCCCAAGCACGACTTCGTGCGGCCATACTTATTTCAGCTTCTGGCAATAAATGTTTTATCGCAATCTTTTCATCGATACGATAATAATTACGGATTTTCTGACGAATTGGACAATCTGTCATCAAGCTGCCATTAAACAACATAAGCGTAAACCTTTATAATTAGTGGTGTGTGGGTATGTATAACATGGCGGCATTTTAGTTCACAGACTCAGTTTTGTGCTAATCAATTATTTTGAAACAGATGCATAAACAAAACTAATGCTTAACCCTAATTTTCTCGATTACAATTTTGTTGATTTTATTGATAATAATGACGGGGAAATTAAAGATTTAACTATTAATATTATTGAATTTCAGAAAGATAGGTGGGTTTATGAAGGTATATATTAGATGTTTAGTATTCTAAGTGAATCAGCCAATATAGGAGAATATATTGGCTCGCATAAGGCAAACTAATCTTAAAACTATTAAATTTTTTTGAAAAACTGAAAATTTATTAGTTCCAAAATAAGACGGTATCTGTTTGCTTTTTGGCTTTTTTAATAATGGTTTTATCCATAGGGGTTCCTAAATACATAAAACCAATAACTTCATCTGATTTGTTCAAGCCTAAAGCTGTATTCACAAATTGATTTTGTGAATAACTGCCAGTACGCCATATTCCGTTATAACCTTGAGCTTGAGCAGCCATTTGCATATTTTGTAATGCGCAAGCGGTTGTTGCTATCTGCTCTACTCTTGGCACTTTATCGTGAGGTTTGTATTTACAAATACCTATGATCACCATAGGTGCACGAAAAGGTAATGTTTTTGCCTTTTCAATTGCTGCAGGTTCAAAATCGGAATGTATTGCTGCTTGATGGTAAATGTCAGCTAATTTAGCAAGTCCATCACCTTGGCAAACAATAAATTGATACGGGGTTAAATGAGCATGGTCCGGTGCCCGATGCGCTGCCGCAAGAATATTGTCAAGCGCGACTCCACTCGGGGCTGGTGTCGTTAATTTATTATCTGAAGAACGTGTTAACAAGATATCTAATGCATTCATAACAAAACTTACAATCTATTTTAATAATATATTATGAATGCAATACTATCTTAAAAGCACAATGACCTTCAGCTTTTATTTGTGATCTTTTCATTAGTATAAAACCGTTTAGCTAGGTAATGATCAACACTAGTAAAGTGTCCTGCACCGTAGAAAAATAACACCAACAACATAATAAAGTACGTAATGGAAAACTCCATTCCATTATTTAGTATGGTAAAACTGCCACTGCTAGATAACCAATCGTAGTTACCGTGTTGTTGTAAAATCGCGACAGCCGCTTCTTTTTTCTCAGCTGCCGCCATAATAGATTCATTAAAGAATATGGTGCCATCAGCTAACCAACTGCTTGAGTCTGCTAACGCAAGCCAACCATTCTTTCCATGTACACCAAATGCGGCGACTAACATAGTGATCATCAAAGGAATCGCAGTTAAACGAGTAAATAAACCGAGTAACAATAACCAGCCACCAATAAATTCAGAACCGGCAGCTAATGCGGCCAATAAGTCAGGAAAAGGTAATCCTAATCCCCACTGAGCATTGCCAAACCACTGAACGGTAGAATCAAAATTTGCTAATTTGTTCCACCCCGCTTGAATGAATATAGGGGCTAAATATAAACGTAATAACAGAGGGGCAATGCCATCTAAATTTGACAACATTTGTAGACTTTTTTCATAACGACTTGTTATGGCATCAATAATCATAGAAGTTTCCTAAAAACGAACGTATTCTTATTAGAACAGAGTTAATCGTTTCTTATTTCAACTATAGACAGAAAAGTATGAAATCTTCCATTAATGAATTAGAAAAACAAGAGCGTATCCAACGAGCTAAGAATAAATTCCAACTGATCAGGCGTCAACTAAATAATAAACAGGCCAATAAGCATAAACTATTGGCCTTAGTGCAGGAGCTTGTAGCTCAAAGACCTGAAGTAACGGTTCAAATCTTAGCTAAGTGGATAGACACAAAACGTTAATCTAGGTGAGGTAACTTGTAGGCTATGTTTTGATGAAAGCGCACGACTAATTGATTCATCTCTGGAGCTATGTTCAATCTTGCCGCAATCTGTTTTAAAGCAATATGTATTTGATTTACAAAGCGGCCATAACCTTTGTTGTTGATATCAGCGTCATTAGCAACAAACACTAACGTGAACTTATTGGTTAGTATGGTGCTATTCCACTTAGCTATACAATTTTGATCTTCTACACCATTAAATCCTAAATATATTAACTCCCCTTCGTTATATACAAAACCTTGTTTACTTGATGTCACAATTGGATGACGTCCATTAGCAATCATAACGGCATTTTTTAATTCCATTTCAGAGGTAACTTCTGCTACGACCTTAGAGATGCTTGTATATAACTCATTGTAAGGTGCGGTATGAGTGGCTTTTTGATCCATCGTTTCTATCAAAGTTTCAGCAATAGGTAACTCAGCAACGACATAACCCATTTGGTTATTTAACTGAGGTATTAATACCGACTGTTGTTGATACCTATGTTTTACTTGACGAAATTCATGAGTTGACGTTTTTTTATCGCCTTTTTCAGGACTAAATAAATCATAGGTTACATGCTGATGATCTTTAATTTTAAACAAGCTAGGAGAAAAACCTAATGTATCAGCAAGTTCTGACGCCATTTCAACCGTGTTTTGATGTAATTCAAACGCAGAATGACGTATTTCTTCGTTGTTGGTTAATACAACTAAGCTGATTTTTTGCTTTAATGGTTCTATCGTAATAACTTTGAAAACCCTTATGGCTAGTTGGATCATAAAATACAATTAGCTGTTCTAAGGTTTCTATAACTTGAGACTCTTCACCATAACGAAGGCGAACTAATTTATCATTAGCGACAAACAACCCACTGCTGATGCCATTTCGTTTACTGATTGAAATAAAGGCTTGTTTAACCTGCATATAGAAATCTGACAGCAAAAATTCATTTATCTGAGCTTCACCAGAAACTAACTGTAACAATTCAGTCGTAATTGGCAGTTCAACGATTAGATAATGATTTTCACGGTTTGTGGCTGGCACATAAACCTTATTATTAAACTTCTTACTGCTATTACTTTGAATCATTTTATTCAACATAACTTAATATCCCTTAGTTAATTTGCGTGTAAATTAACAAGGAGTTATGACTGATATATGTATTATTTATTACTGTTAAATGACGGCGATTAACTTAACCTGTCGTGAAATCTTCAAAACTAGTTTGTGGCATCTCTTCAGTGTCAACCGTCTGCACTTCGGCGTTTTCAGAACCAACATGTAAAAATGCCTTAAGCTCTTTATGTTGTTCATCGGTTCCAGTTGCCATCACTTTAACTTGCCCTGTAACTAAGTTATTGGCATAACCTGTCATGCCTAATTGTGTAGCAATCTGCTTAGTGTTTTTCCTAAACCAAACACCTTGTACTTTTCCTGTCACTATATATTTGTATGTTTTCATATCGATTCTTTACTTAATGAGTTTTAATGAAAGTCTATTTATTGACCAACATAACTTAATATAAGCCTAATTATCCAGTTCAATCTATATTAACGCTTATACTTTTAAATCCAGAAGATAGCCGGATTAAGTGTAATAATATTGGTATTACCTTGTTAGCTAGATTAAAATTGCGGTCTTGCTCCTATTTAAAAGTTAATAACATGCCATCTATATCTATTCTTCCAGATCGTGAAAAAAACCTTAAACGTAAACACCCATGGATCTTCTCCAAAGGGGTTAGCAAAGTTGAAGGTGAACCAAGTGATGGCGAAACGGTTGATGTATTATCTGAAAATGGCACTTGGTTAGCCAAAGGTGCCTACTCCCCTCATTCTCAAATAAGAGTTCGTATATGGAGTTTTGAAAAGCGCCCTATTAATAAACAGTTTTTCATCGAAAAAATTAATCGTGCAAAATTAATACGTAAACCTATTATTCAGCGCGGTGGCTTAACCGGCTACCGTTTGTTATGTGCAGAATCTGATGGTCTTCCAGGTGTAACAGCTGATGTATATAACGACACGATAGTTATTCAGTTATTAAGTTGTGGCGCAGAGTATCAGCGTGACAATATCTTTGAAGCATTAAAACAATGTTTTCCCGACTTTAATATATTCGAACGTTCTGATGCTGACGTACGTAGTAAAGAAGGGTTAAAAAAATCAGCGGGCTTAGTGCATGGCAAAATGCCAAAACAAGTGATCATTGAAGAAAATGGCATCAAAGCTATTGTAGATATAGCACAAGGTCACAAAACAGGATATTACGTAGACCAACGTGACAGCCGAGCCGCTTTAGAAAAATATGTGAAAGGGAAATCCGTATTAAACTGTTTTTGTTATACAGGCACATTTGGTTTATATGCGTTACGTGGTGGCGCTAAAAAAGTGGTGCAAGTCGATGCCTCTGAAGATGCATTAAATATAGCTGCTAAAAACGTAGAGCTTAATAAGCTTGATATGAACAAGATGTCGTTACTCAAAAAAGACGTCTTTAAATTATTAAGAGAATACCGCGATAACGGCACTAAGTTTGACGTTATTGTTATGGATCCGCCTAAATTTGCAGAGTCAAAAGCGAAACTAAAAGACGCTTGTCGTGGCTACAAAGACATTAATATGTTGGCCATGAAGTTACTAAATCCTGGTGGTTATTTATTAACATTCTCATGTTCTGGTCTAATGGAAACCCCTTTATTCCAAAAGATCATTGCAGACGCAGCACTTGATGCAGGCAGAGACATGGTATTTGTTGAACGTTTAAGCCAAGCACAAGATCATGTTGTCGGCAGTGCTTATCCGGAAGGTTTTTACTTAAAAGGCTTTGTTTGCCAAGTGTTTTAATTTGCAGGTAAATATCACAAAAGTATCATGCGTGAGATTAATCACTATTGTCTCACGCATTTATTTGAATTTTAAACATGAATCACAAAATTGCTTATAACCTTACTGTTCATTTAAATCAAACAAATGTGTTTCACCTTGACCACTGATCAATCTATATTCTGCCAACAAACCTTTTTCATTTAATGTCACTAAACCTGCTGCGGATTGGCTGTGTAAATGCCGTTCATGTTTGCCTTTTCTGGATAATAATGGGTGGTGTTCAATTTCCATTTTTCTTCGTTTAGTAAACAAGTTCAAAATACTGTGTTCTGAGTATAAAAAACGATCTATAAAATCAAAGAATTTTAACAAACCTTGAGGGAATTCATTTTTAAACCCACTACAGGTTAACTGCCATATTTTGTCGGTATCAGAACTAAAGCGACGCATGGCAGAAAAGCAAAATGAGTAATGCACATCACCAGATAATATAATGACTTCATCAGGTGCTGAGTCGTGACGTAACATTTCCATTAGTTTTTTTGCTGACCCTTGATGTGCCATCCAGTTTTCTACATCAACTAACAGTTCTTTGCCTAAAAGTTCACACGCCTTTTGTATTACTTCAATAGATTTAACACCAAAAACCGGTGCAGCAGACACGACTAATACTGAATTTTGAGGTTTAAATAAATGTTTTTCAAACTGCTCTAAACGTTCCCAATCCATCAATCCACTTGGGTTTTTAGTAGAGGTCTCGCTACGCCATCTGTGCGTGCGAGTATCTAAGACCACGATTGCTGGTTCTGTTTTTATCGAATAATGCCACTGATTATGTAAATGAATTACTTCAGTGAACTCTTCACTGGCGAAGTCTTTTGATTTTGATAACTCACAGATCTGCTCAATAAGATCTTCTACCTTTTCGGGACAATTGCCCCACCCCTGAAATAAAGTGTAAGACAATAAACCGTCGCGGATCATATTATTAGTAATGGTATTACCGTATATATGCTCTTCCCAATCCGCCGTTAAATTCCAGTCATCGGTTATATCGTGATCATCAAATATCATTACTGTAGGTATGTTTGCGACAACTTGGGCAAACAATGGCAAACTTTCAATAAACCCTGTTAAGTGATCCAGTTCATTTTGATAGATAGTTTGTTGATTTGCCTTTAATTGTACTTTTGCTTCTAGGGTTTGTTCATAAACTAACGACCAACACTGACTTGACCAGGTTAATAAATAACAAGCAAAAAACTCATCTAATCCAATTAAATGGTTTTCGTGATGGCGAGCTGAAACTATGTTATCGCCATGCCAAAATTTGGCAAACCACGACTGGTCTTGTTTTTTAGGAAATAAGGTACTGCGATTAAATAATGAATAACGCCAGTCTAATTGTTGTTTGGAAACCGCACCCAATTCATGGGTTGCTGAATACAGACCTAATTTTTTGCTCAAATACTGACAAGCCACCAGCATTGGTGCCGCAACGTCATCTGCGTATATTTGATCCCCTGCCATGATCAAATAATCAGGCCTAGTTAAAGAACCATCATTTAGTTGTTTACCGATAGTGGAAAATGCATCAGGAGCTGGATGATCTGGTTTTCTACAAGAGCCTTGGATAACCGAGGATAACTTGTCTTTAACAATAAATGCTGGGCTGCTCTCACCATTTAAGGTTGCTGAAGTTAAATCTAACTTATGTTTTTTACCATTAACTACTTTCTCAATCTGATAACCAATGTTTTGATTTAATGGCCAACTATCTTCTACTTTACAATGAATCTGATTGATAAAACATTGAGAGCCAATCTGAATGTTTTGTAAGGTTTGTTGAAAACTAAGTTTATGCGACTGTTGTTTAAGTTGAACACTGTACTTATGTTCGGCACTGGTAACAAACCAGATAATCGCTTGAGTTTTATCGACTTTTCTTAAAAAAGGTCCACATAATAACTCGGGTATCGTTTTTGTCTTGTGTTTTTTTTCTAATGAATCTGCCGATGTTAAGTTGGTGTCAGCCATAACTTAAGGGTTATCCTTTGGTGAAAGTAAAAGAAATATTATACCAATTCTAATAAATATTCAGTCTCTCAGTGGGAACTAAAAGGTATTAAGACAAGGAACAAGATAGTAGGCATAGTTATTCTCGGCTTTGTCTCCTGAGTCGCCCTACCTTTCTCATCCATGGTGTCGTACGTCAAAATCTTGTGAAGCCGTATTAATACCTTTTAGACCCATCGAAGACGTAATTCAGAGCTTCTATTTCTTTGTTGCTCGAATTTGAAAGACGTCCAGTATTACTGTATTCGAGCGCCTCGAACTAAAAGCCCTGATATGACGCTGAGTGATTGAATACTTATTAGAATTGGTATAATTGCCAATGGCCCAAAAAGTAAACCTAAGATAAACCACGTTGACGTTACTTTATTTCTGTTGGACGCCATATTCAAACAAATTATGCCGCAAATAATACTAATTATGATGGTAATGAACATGTTCGTTCCTCATGCATTTTATTTTGCTGTATCAAGCTTGGTATGAAAACGGACGGCTGATTGATACATTCAACGTTAACTAACATATCCGTTACCTGATCGCTTGCCGTCATATCGTAGTTAACCGATTGTGGATTAACATACCCATGTTTTAACGGAACTTGAACAATTCTAAGATTCTGTTTTGTAACAAGATGTTGAATAACCTTTGGCAAATCAAAGTGATCCTCTTCTTTTGGAAACACAATCGTAAACGGACAACTTGGGGTTAAATCTAATGAATGCCTAATTTGTCCCGGATAAAAGCCAATACAATGATTTATACATAAGTGACTGTTGGTGTTCAATTTAGTAGATACCACCTGCCACAATGCCGCAGCACCTGCACTAAAACCAATACAATTGATAGCTTGTTCATTAGAAATGTTAAGTTGAGCCAAACATAACTTTAATTTGTTCACATAAGCTTGCAAATCACCTGCATCTTGAAACGCTTGGTAAGCTTGTTGCTCATTGTTGAACGTATTTGTATTAGTTAATGACTCATAAGGGCTAATACATAAAGCATCATGCCCTTGTGAGTTCCAAGCTTGTATTAAAGATTGGCACCAAGACGTTTCACCAAAAATATCAGTGACTAATATTAACAATACGTTCTCCTTCACCTTGGTTACTAACTTTTTAATCCTCTCTGCTCAAGGGATTACCCTAATCGGCCCGCATCCAAATCAACAAATGCTTGCTGAATTTCTTCATTAGTATTCATAACAAAAGGACCATATTGCACAATTGGCTCTCCGATTGGATCCCCCATTACGACTAATGCACCAGAATCAGGAAACAAGGTCAAATCTACGGTGCAGCCTTCACCAAATGTGACAACGTGAGACGATGTTATCTGCTTTTGATTTACTTGGATTTCCCCTTTATAAACATAAATGTAACCTCTGGCATTATGATTAAATATGAGTGACTGTTGATGTTCGATTTCTGAACTTATATCGTAAATTTGTAGCTGGATATCATCCCTAACTACAGGGCCTGTTTTATCAAAGTTTGATACTTGACCAGCAATCAACTTTAGTCGTGTTTTATCTTGCTTAAGAGGTAAAACCGGAATTTGTTCTTTTGCAATATCAACATAGGAAGCGTCAACCATCTTATGTTTAGCTGGAAGATTTATCCATAATTGAAATCCCCATAATAAACCTTGATCCTGTTTAGGCGTTTCCGAATGAATGATACCTTTGCCAGCAGTCATATATTGTACCCCGCCGGAATTAATTAAGCCGTGTCCTCCGGTAGAGTCATTATGCTCCATACTGCCATGCATAAGATAAGTTAAGGTTTCAAACCCTCGATGTGGGTGTGGAGGAAATCCAGCAATATAGTCATTTGGATCATCTGAACGAATTTCATCAATCATTAAAAATGGGTCTAAGTTAGGCAATTTAGGCTGACCAATCGCTCTTGTCAGCTTTACACCAGCACCATCTGTCGCTGGCATTCCTTTTAAAATATGGATTATTTGCTTATTCATACTCATGTTGCCCCATCTAAGTTTAAAGAAATGTTATATGTTCGAATTGGTTAATCATAAAGCGATAAAAGTTAAATAACATAAAAAACCAAAATATTTATAGTCAAATACCCATTATTCTATTATTTTTATTAGGAAGAACATATTGTTAACTCATTATCAAGGTGATAAATGTCAGACCAAAAAACTTGTAAATACCATAACCTTGAAGGCAAGCGCTGTGAAGAAAAAGATATGGGTGCAGGTCATTGTTTCTGGCATGATAAAACCATTGATAAAACGGGTATGGACTTAAGTGAACGATTAGAAAACTACGCAAAAAGTGGCGGTATGTTACAAGGGCTCCAACTTAAACAAGCTAACCTTAAAGACATCCGTCTTGTTCGTCGAGGTTGCTCTAGTGGTTACGATATGCGTAATTGTGATCTCTATCGTGCTGACATGGAAAATGCTCATCTGTTTAACATAAACCTAGAAGGTTCTTCTTTAATGAAGACCCGTCTTAATGATTCCAAATTAAATTGTGCAAATTTACATAATACTAATCTATTAGGCGTCAAACTGCAGAATGCACGTATCGATAATATCAAAGTGGGCGAATATGTTCAGCAAGAAGCTATCGCGATACAAGCTGATAAAGATAAAGATAGAAGCAAAGCGATTGATTATTATGAACAGTCAGAAGAAATATATCGAAATTTAAGAAAAACCGCTGAAAGTGACGGAATACATGTTTTAGCTGGTCATTTTGCCCATAAAGAATTGATTATGCGCCGCAAACAACACCCACAATATTCTCAAAAAAGAGTTGTTTCTAAAGCCGTCGATTTATTTTGTGGTTACGGTGAAAAACCTATAAATGTGATCTTATTCTCATTAATATTGATTTTATTTTGCGCCGTTTTGTATTTTATTCTTGGCATCAAAAGTGATACCGGAATCATTCAATTATCTTTCAACAACTCATTTGTTGAGAATTTATATAACTTTTTCTCTAGCATTTATTTTAGTGTGGTAACTTTTACTACCTTAGGTTATGGCGATATTAACCCTGTTGGATATTCCAGATTGGTCGCCACTATAGAGGCCTTTATTGGCAGCTTTGCATTGGCCTTATTTGTTGTAGTTTTTGTGCAAAAAACCACAAGATAAAACCCCTTCCCCATATTGACGATATTAAGACATCTTATGTTGATGACATATTATGTCTTAATAACAAACTCAAACCTGACTGCCTAACCGTTGCTTTGTTAATAGCTTGTTGAATTTCTTGAGCTTGGCCAAAGATAGTGAACTGTTTTTTAGCGCGAGTTAATCCTGTGTACAGGATCTCTCTGGATAAAATCTTATTGTTAAGGTTGGCATCGGGTAAAACTAATGCCACATGCTTAAACTCTGATCCTTGGCTTTTATGCACTGTCATAGCGTAAACGGTTTCGTGTTTAGGTAAGCGTTGGCAAGACACCTTCATCACTTGGCCATCAGGCTGCAAAAAATAAGTCATTAATTGTTTATCACTACCAATAAGCTGTAAGCCAATATCCCCATTGTATAAACCCAAATGATACGCGTTTTCTGAGATCATAACTGGGCGACAATGATAATGTTGCTCATGGTGATTAACCAACTTACGAGAAATTAACCTCTGTTTGATATGCCTATTGATCCCTTCAACACCAAATTCTCCTTCTTTTACGCATGTCAGGATTTGGAACTGCAATAAGTGGTCGAATAACCTTGTTAAAAAAGCATAACTTAGCTCTGTAGGTTGATGGATAAACTCTTTTGCCTGTTGGATTAACAATAGTTGGTGTTTAAAACTGAATTCTATCAACGAGTGATAACTATCTAGGTCTGGTTTTATCCAATTGAGTTCAGCATCAAGTATATTATGCGCATCCTGGTTTGCTTGATCTGATAATAAAGAGATTACTTTGGCGCTGTTCCCTTGATTAATAAACCTAGCTAATCGGCCAATTAAACCGGCAGCACTAAAACGATAACTTTTTTGTAATTCAACCACCAAATTCAGTGATTGTGTTTCAACACGGCATATTTCTGCTAATACGTTGCCAGTTTCCACCGACGATAATTGCTGCCTGTCCCCTAACAATATAACTTGAGCATGTTTAGGGACTGCGGCTAACAATTTGCTCATCAAACTTAAGTCCACCATTGAGGCTTCGTCGACGATCAATACATCAACAAATAATTTATTGTTTTCGTTATACGTAAACTCGTTTAACCCTTGTGGTTTTAATAATCTATGAATAGTAACCGCAGTATTAGGAAGCCTATCTTTAATAGTTGAGTTTAATTGCAAACTCCCTAATGAATGCGTTATTGATTCAGCTAATCGTTGAGCCGCTTTACCTGTTGGAGCCGCAAGTTGTATGTTTAACCCTAATACTTGAGTTGTATTTGGTGACGTGTATTGTTGAGTTTGTTCATATTGATCATGTAACTGTAATAATGTCGCTAATAGTTTTACTACAGTTGTTGTTTTACCAGTACCTGGTCCACCAGATATCACTGAAAATGGTTTAGTAATGGAGTTAATCACGGCTTGTTTTTGCCAGTCAATCTCTTGGCTAGGTTCAAATAAGGTATTAACTACATTCTCTATCTGTTGTTTATCAAGGGTGTTAAACCAATACGCTTTATCATTGGCCTCTCCTTTAATAAAGCTCACTACTGCTTTTTCATAATTGAAATACCGACGCATATATAAGCAGTTGTGAAACAGAACTAATGGCATTCCATCCGTTTCTATCGAGTACTCATCTTCATCCAAGGTAAATTGGCTAGTCAAGCCACTGTTAAGTAGAATATCTTGCCACTGTGACTGTATTGGCAGCTGCTCTAGTACTTGTTTGGTTAAATTATGCTGCTGTAATTCTGGTGGTAACCAAGTAAATGGTTGGCTCAAGTTGACTTGATCTAAATGTAAACACGCATCTTGTAAACTCATGTCATAGCTAAGTTTCGCAGTCAGTAACAGCACAAAGTTAATTTCTGATCGGGTTAACTTAATCGTGTTACCCAACTCATTGTTTACGATCATTTCACCGTAGATAAAACAAGCAAAGTGGTAATCCATTGATTGAATGATCTTGTGCTGTTTTAGTAACAACAGCCATTGTAACGTTTCGGGTAACTCTCTATTCGCTAGATTAGTGCTGTCATTTGCTTTATCCAATTTGCAGTTTATGTCATCCGAGAGCTCTATAGTGTGTTCATTCTCAATGCCTTGTACAAAAACTGACGTGTTTTTAAACCACTGTTTTATTGGCTTTTCTACCATAGCGTTGTCTAAATCCGTGTTCGTAGAATTAGTATTGCTAGAATTGGTTTTATTTGTATCAGTCAAAGTCAAACCCCATCTGTGAAACTGTGCTTGTTACGTCTTGATGACTAAAATCATCCGTTGCTGAGTCTGAGTCAGTTTGGCTTTGTTGTGATAAAACAGGTTCACTATTTTCAGCATAAGTGGACTGTGATTGCTCAAACTTACCTTCTAATGCCGCGTCTAAGTACTCAATAACATCTTGTTTTATATTCATAACATAAACACCAGATGTTGAAATATTGTTCATTGTTTGCATGCCGCGCAAAAATAAATAAAGAGCACCTCCAACATGTACGTTGTAATCGTAATGAGGTAAACGCGACTTTAGCCAGCGATGAAGTGCCAAAGTGTAAATCAGTGCTTGTATTTGATAATGGTGATCGGACATGGAAACCTCTAAATTAGCATGATTATAAAACAATAAATCATCGCCTAAATAATTGGATTTATAGTCTAATACGTAATACTTACCTTTATGATGTATCGTTAAATCAATAAAACCTTTTACAATTCCTGACAGGCCATCTTGATTGGCACTTGCAGATAAAAAATTATCAAAATGCACCGGTTTTAAACCCATCATTTGTAACGCGTTACTTAAAATTGATTGGTTCAAGCTGTTGAAATTAAAGTAGAATTCCATTTCAACCAATCTATCTTTGTTTTCTATGTCAGCAAGGGAGTAACTCGGTGTTTGATCTGGGGTATTTACGTTTTCATCTATAGATTTGGTATCAGAACCCGCCAATAAATTACAATTAATAATGTCTTTCATCCAGTCTATCGTTACTGAGACCCATGACAGTTCTATCCCATATCGCGTTAATCCAGATTCAATAACATCAACCTGTTCAACCACTGGCTGTTGAAAATCTAAGTTCTCCATAATCCAATGTAAACATGTTCCTGCATTCGCACCTTTGGGAAATGAAAATCTATCTTTTACCATTATTGGCTCAGATGTTATCTGAACATTTGATTGGTCTGGCTCAATATTGTTTTGTTCATCCGATAAACCAGACACCCAAATATCATTTAATTGTTCTTGGGCAAAACTATCCGTAGTTTTATGCCCTGGGGACTCCACGAATTTATTTTCGCTGTGATGCGCGCCGGCCACTAATGATGAATAACTTATCATTTTCCAATTATCGTTTACGTTACCACTAAATTGAGAAAATCTAAGTACCGGCGTTTTATTACTGTGTAAGCTTAGCCCTGCAGATTTACGTTGATTAAACTCATCGACCACCAAATCTTCAGCTTGGCTTTGATATTGGAAACAGTCCTTAAATTCAATGTCATTATTGCAGTCTAGCTGTAACAAACGGTTACAGGCTTGTTCTATTAATTCATTATTTGGTTTTTGATTGGTGGCTAACTCACCTAACAACACTTGCCCTAAACCTGAATTATCTAATACAGGTCGTTTATATGCATCTAATAAATTATATACACCGATCACTAAATTGAATATTGGACGGGTCATCGCAACATATAATAAACGTAAATCTTCCGCTAAACGTTCAGCTTCAGCTTGTTGTAACTCTTGAGTGCGATTATCAACACGGTAAGTTAACCCTTTAGATTCTTGATTTGAGGTATAAATAGCGGTTTTAGCCGCTTTAAAATCACAAACAAAAGGTAAATATACAATTGGATATTCTAACCCTTTTGAAGCATGTAAAGTGGCGATTTGCACTAAGTTACTGTCGGATTCTAAACGTAATTGTTGGTCGTCCGTTGCGTCACTCCAGTTATCATCGGCAATCACTTGCTGCTCAAACCAATGTAGCAGTTTTTCAACACCTGCATGTTTAACCGATTGTTGTTGGATAAGTTCAGACAAATGGCGTTGGTCTGTGATCAATCGTTCATATTCAGTTGGCTCTAACAATTGCCATTTATTCAAAGTATCTGCTTGTAGCAAAATAGTGTCAATGGCACTTGAGATTTGACCATAAACCCAACGTTGATTAGCGTTATAAAACCAATCTAAATGCTGCTGCCATAATACAGGATCATGTTGCAGCTTAAATAATGTGTCGATGTCATAAGCAAAAAAACAAGTGGCGCAGGCGGCCCTCACTTTTTGCTCATTAAACGGTGAATTAATTGCCATCAATAACCGCAGTAAATCTTTGGCGACTGCGGTATTAAATATATTGTCACGACTGATAAATACCGAGCGTATATTCAACTGAGCTAGGGTCTTTTTAATTACGCTGGCTTGATTACGGTTTCTTACTAAAATACAAATATCGTTTGCTTATACCGGTAATACTTTACCCTGTTTATCGATATACGTACTGGGATCGTCACTGGTGGCTGATAACAAGGTTTGCTGTATTTGACTGGCACACCATTTAGCTAATATACCTTCAGCATCTGATTGTTTAAATCCAACTTTATCAGGGGCTTGGGTATCTGGTAATAAATGGCAAAATGTTAATTGATTTGCATCTTTGCCATTATCTATCAGTTTAAATGTATCTGATTTGCCCGCTAACACGGATTCAAAGGGAATCTCTTTTTGTTTAAATCCTTCAACACTTTGTTTGAATACTTGGTTAACGGCATTCACTAGCTTGGGGTGAGAACGCCAATTGGTGTCTAAGGTATAATGTTGTGAGTCGGCTAAATCTTGTTTTGCTTTGATATAAGTAAATATATCGGCACCACGGAACTTGTAAATGGCCTGTTTAGGATCACCAATTAAAATCATATTAGCAGTGGTTGTTTCACTATCTTGCGACCTGTTATATATGGCATTAAATATACCGTACTGAACAGGATCGGTATCTTGGAACTCGTCAATAAAGGCCAAAGGATATTTAGTTCTAATGGCGTGCAATAACAAATTATTGTCCTCAACCACATCCCAATTTTCCACTGTAGACGTTGCATTTATAGCGTTAAGTAACTGAGTTAACAAATCATCAGGGTTAATGATCTGTTGTTCGTTTTTAATTTGTTGTGCGCGGTTTTCTATATAATCTTTCGCCAGTCTTAACCAATGACTTTGAAAACCTCCATTTTTAAGTTGGTGTACTACCTCAGCCAATTTATCAATGGTTTGGCTAATTGGGTGGTTAAGAGGTTCTGATTTAGCTTTGTAATTACTGGCATTGTTTAATGAATCTGAGCCCCATAATCCCCACTCTTCGCCCTTCTCAAATTCTGGAAACCAATTATCTGATTGAACAAACTCCGTCAACACACCAATACGTTTGTATATCTTGCCAGTTTTTTTAAGATCTGATTCAGCCAATAACTTGGAAAAGTCCGATTTTTTCCATTCTTGTTTTAAGTTGATAATCAATGATTGATAATCGTTGATCAACTCATTATAACGGCTTGTATCAAGCGCTGGCGTAATATCTATGTTTTTACCTAATACCGATGCAATCGCTTTGTATAATCCTTCAGGGTTGCGCCAGTTTTGTTCAAACCAACCAAACTCAACACCATCTAATGGAACAACATGTTTACGCCAAAAATCATATAACGCACCTTGTAAAATAGGTTTATTATCCATTTCAAATGTTTGTTCAAAACTTGAGTTAGTTTCAAATGCAAATTGCTTAATGCAACGATGGCAAAAGCCATGAATTGTAAAGATTGAAGCTTCATCTATTAAGGTTATGGCATTTTGTAACCTGTGATACCCCTGCAAAACTGCTTTTTTGATATCTTGTTCATTGTGGACTTTAGACGCAGGTTCATTGCCCTTTTGTATTTCAGCTGATGAAGTTAACAAACGGTGAATATACGTATTGAGAAGTTGAACTAGATTTGAATCAAAACTATCACCAGTATTTGTCGTTTGTTGCAAGACACTTTGGTTAGGGTCACCTGTTAATTCATCCGTTAATAAAACTTGTTGAGCTTCAAGTAGTTTTTTTCTTACTCTGTCTCTGATCTCTTGCGTTGCGGCTTCTGTAAAAGTAACCACTAAGATCTGCTCAATAGATTTAGGGGTTAATGTCGTTTTTGTATCTACAAGTCCCAATAATGCGCGTAAATATAACGTGGTAATCGTGTATGTTTTACCAGTACCGGCACTGGCTTCAATAAGCGCATTCTGATCAAGTGGTAATGTAAGTGGATTTAATTTATTCATTTTAGATTCACCAACTCCTTGATCTGCTTAATGACTTTTTTCGTCTTTCCACTTTGGTATTGTTCTGCCATGTCTGATAATTGATTTACCGTAATACGTTCAAACTCATCGTCAAACTGCTCCAATTTAAACAAATGTTTAGAAGCGTAATCGTCACTGGCTAAATTTCTTGCACTTAGATTAAACGTATTAGGGGTTATATGTTTTGTTAAAACCGCATTTAATCCCAACTTAGAAGCGCCCTTTTGTTTTTCTGCTAACCAATCTACCGCGGGGTCTATATGCCAAGTTAACATTTGGTTTTGATTTTTATAACGAACAAACTCTGTAGCCCATAATGACAATTGTTCATTAGCATGTTCAGGCTGTAACGGTTCAAACCAGCCTATAGTGTCATCATTACCAATTAATATTGTCATAGATGCGTTAAATGCTGCACATTTACTTAAATGTATTAACCAAGCAGATAAAGTATCAGATTTTCTAATTTTACCGCTACGGACAAATAAGCTCACCTGTTGGTTATGAGTAATAAACGTTTCTACAGTTGATTGCACTGATATTTGTTCCAAGCCCAATTTCGAAGTCAAGCTGCTTGGTAGATCTAAACTGACTAAATGTTGGTGTTTAGTTAATTGCAGTTGTTCCATGTGATCGATACTGAGTATCTCTTTTATCAGGTTGACCATATTAAGACTTTGTTTTTGGTATGAATCCAACACTTTTTCACCCCATTTTTTTGCAGGGTAATTTCCAGATCGTAAATACTTTTGGTTTAACTGTTTATTGGTTTTCTGTGTTGTGACGTTTTGATCGTCGGCTAATGGATTGTTAAATAAAAATAAGTCTAATAACGCCGATTGATTTTTATATTTCTGTAATCCGTCATGCTGGAATACTTCATGATCTGATAAAACATCCTTGTTTAGATCCAGTTTGATATCTAATACTCGACGATAAAAATACTTAATTGGATGCGTCCAAAACTCAATCAATTCGCTAAGATCAATTTGATCCTTTTGTAATTTGATAGGATCAAACTGCTCAATATTTTGATCCCCCCGATCCAAATTAGGATCCTGATGGTTATTGGAATGATCGTGTTCACTTGACCTATGGACAAAGTGGTCACTTACTGCACTATTACTTTGTACAGAATTTTGTGTCTTACAAACTTGATACCAACGCTCAGAGTATGATTTATATAGGCTTAAGCCGCCTTCATTTAAAAAATAGCCCGAATTAAATGGTTGCAGTTTATGTTTGATCACGACGCGATCATAAATTGATTCTTTCTCATTAGGATTGTCGACAATAAAAGACTGTTGCATATAATCGATCAATTCCGACAAAATAACCGAAGGCATTAACTCTTTATTATTTTTAGCTGATTGGCCAATAAAACTTAAATGCAACTTTTCTCTAGCAGAGCTGATGGCTTCTAAAAATAAATAACGTTCGTCTAATTTGCGAGAGCGGTCCCCTTTTCTAGTAGAATTTAATCCCACCAGATCAAAACTAATTGGGTCAACATGACGAGGGTAATCACCATCATTTAACCCTAAAATACAGATAACTTTAAATGGCACTGAACGCATTGGCATTAAAGTACAAAAATTCATACGTCCTGCCAAAAATCTTTGAGCTACCCCACTCTCACTTAAATGCTGTGCAAAAAAGTGATGAATTAAATGGTAATTAATATCACCAGTATAATCACGCTCATCCAAATAAACGTGTAACTGCGCGATTGAATTTCGTATCTTTTGAATGGTGATCACATCAATTTTGTTTTGATATTCCGTTTGTTGTTCATTTTCACCTAAAGTAAATAAGTGCGTAACAAACTGTTCTAATAACTCACACCACTGCTCAATTGTTTTATCACCATTTAAGATCTGCTCTAATTCCGCTAAGAAGCTAAAGTAGTTTAATAATTTACCTAATATGGCTTGGTTAAGCCCTTCAATTTTTTCATAGGCTAAAATGTTGTTCCATAAACCTTCTTCACCTAACGACACCCCCAACACCATACGTTTTAATCCATATACCCAGGTATTAAGGTCGATTTCTGGTAATTGCCACTTGGCTTTATGTTTAGCGTCAATTGCCCATTTAATTTGACTCTGTTCAATCCATTGTTTTAATAAATTAATGTCGGACAAACTTAAATTAAACGTGGACATTACCGCAGGCACTTCTAAATGATCTAATAACTCTGATACTGTAAAACGAGAAGATGGCAGCAGTAATAAGTCGATAAATGTGTTTAATAATGGATTTTCTTCCAAACCGCCTCGGTCAGAAATCGTGAATGGGATAGTTTGATTATGGCTTGAGTTGTTTCCACTAGTTATGGCACTAGACTCAGATTTAAAGATAGATTCAATAAAAGGTGCATATTGATTCACGTCCGGCACCATAACCAAAATATCTTTAGGTAATAAAGTGGGATCTTGTTCAAACCAACCTAATAACTGGTCTTTTAGTACCTCAAGTTCACGAATTCGACTGTGGCAGTTATGCACTAATATAGAGTCATCGTCATTGGTTAATAAGACTTTACCGTGATCAGAGTTAATTTGTTTAGGCGTCAATGGAGTTTGTTCACCCCGATATTGTAAATTTAGTATGTCGTTTTGAATTTTTTCTAAACTTGAAAATGAATCTAACTCTGCGATAGGTTCAATAAAGACATCGGTGATATTAATATTGGCGTTTGTTAATACGTCCAGATAATCACGCCCTACTTTGCCCCAACTTGCCAATAACGGATTACCCGTCACAAAGTAATCCTCTTTATGATTAACATTAAGCTCAGCAATTTGTTTTTGTTTACTGTCTAATCGCGCAATGGTTTTATCACTTAATATATCGCCCCAATATTGGCTACACGGATTTAACCATAAAATCTGTACGTCGATATGTTGAGATAACGCTTCCAATACTTCTAACTGATGAGTAGGTAAAGTAGAAATACCAAATATAAATAAACGGTCAAGAGACGTTGGCAATGCGACTTTTAATTCTTCAGTACTGATAGTAGATAATTTATCTAACAATAACTTATGCATACTGGCACGGTGCAATGGGCTTTGGTTTTGTTGATCCGTGAAAGTCACTAATGCTTGCCATAAAATGCACTGCCATTGTTGCCCTTTAATATCATCACCTTTGACAATATCTTCTTTAGGCAAATCTAAATGGCCTTGTTGCCAGTGTTCTAACCACTCGGGTCTGTACATTAAATAGTTATCAAATACGTCTGCTATTTTTTCAGCTAATTGGAATAACCTGAGTTGTTCATAACTACCGATCTGTTCTGACGATGATTTTCCATTTTGGTTTGCAAAATGATTTTCGTTGGAATGGTGATCTATACATTCAACAGCAATGGGTTTGTCACTGTTTAGATAATCGGCTATGGACTTAAATTCAGGTTTGTTTAAATGCTCTGGTAATAATTGATATAACTTCCACGTCATTCGGTCTTTATTAAATGGACTTTGTGCAGGAACATCAGGCAATAAGTTTTGATATAGACGCCAAATAAAACTACTTGGTAACGGAAAGTCTATGTTAGCCGCTATGCCATTGGCCTCAGCTATTTGCAGTTTTAACCATTGAGACATACCAGGACTGTGCACCAAGATAGTTTCTGGAGTTAGTGCATTATCACTGATTGGGAATTTAATTTGAGTCGACAAAAGCGTAACTAAAGCTTCGAGTCTATTAGATTGATATAGGTTTAACATTGGATGCTAAAAATTCCATTTGTTAGTGCTGTTTTCTATAGTAAGGGATCTTTAATCTATAAGGGAGTATTTAAAGGAATTAATTAGTCAACGACATATAAATTGTTTAACTCATTCTTGCTAATTATAAAGGGAATGTACCTATACATTGGCAATAAAAAAGGACAATTGTTGTGCAATTGTCCTTTTTTAAAATGATTTATGACTGCTGTGATATTAAACAGTACCCGACTTACACTGCTCTATGCGTATTTTATTATCGACTACTTTCGGTATTTTCAGTTCTGTTGTTACAACTTCTGAAACCACTTTAGCAGTATCTGTTTCTTCTATCCAAATAGCAGCTTTGTTATCAGTCACTTGTCTTTTTAATGCGTAACGTTGACCTGCATCTAACGTTACATCAAAATTAACATAACCTTCACCACCGATATCAAATTGAGCTTTAACCCAAAGATTATGACGACCCGCCATCAATTCTCTTGATTCAGAATAATCTGACTGTCTGTTTCGGTAACACGCTAAATAAACGTATTCTTTTGGTGTAGATATATCTTGTCGGTAGTTCTCAATTACAAAGTGGTTATCTTTAACTTTTTTTCAAAAGGAAAAACACCACAACCGAAAACCAAAGAACTTAACGCAACGACAGTAACTAATTTAACTATTTTCATACAATATATTCCTTTATTAGACCAAATTTACGATAGCCATGATTTAATAAAATAGCAAATTATCTAATAAAATTAATAAGTAACAATTTGTTATTGTTTGTAACTGAAAATTGAATAATTAGTTTTTAACTTTTATTTAAGATTATCCCCCTTGTCTGTGTCTCTTATTTAAGAGCCTATATTGCAGTTACTAATTTGCTTTTTTTCTTTGCTCTTAATATCAAAACAATGGAGAGCAAAGCACAAACAAAAAAGCCAACAGTCAGCGGTATAGCAGATTCATTATATAAATATCCGATTACACCACCGATAAATACGGAGATTAACGTTTGTATGGAACTGATCACCGAATTAGCTACGCCAGCAATATGACCTAAAGGTTGAACAGCTAATGAGTTTAAGTTGCCAAATAAAAGGCCAAAAAAGAAAAAGCTAATGGATAAATACATCATCAACATGAATATTGTTGGTTCATTTTGTAAAACAAAACAATATATTAGAAATAAACTACTGCTTATTAACAAACCTAGTAACGCTGTTAAACATAAGTTAACCATTTTATAACGCATTACTAATTTAGAATTACTAAATGACGACAATCCAAGCGCTAGGGCTAATACACCAAAATACAGAGCAAACTGCTCCCCTAATTTATAATGGATTTGTAATAATTGCTGTGACGTACTTAAGTACCCAATAAAAGATCCAAATATTACGCCACTGGCTAACATGTAATTGCGGCTAACTTTATTGGTTAATGTTTCCTTTATACCGTTAAAAATCGCGGTTAACGTAAAAGGTAAACGTTTATCAAGGTCTAATGTTTCTTCTTGCCTGAAGTGAAACCACAATAAAGATGACATACTAAACAACAATACAAATCCAAAAATTGCACGCCAATCTCCAATCCATAATATGCCTTGACCGACCGAAGGAGCCAACGCCGGTACAATTATGAAAGACATAACAATTAACGACATAACTCGACCCATTTCTGGACCTTCAAATTTATCCCTGATCATTGCTAAACTCACAACTCTGCAAGCGGCCGCGCCAAAGCCTTGTATTACACGACCAATGATCATCATATTAAAATCAACGGCAAACAAAGAAATAAGATCGCCAATAATAAAAATACTGACACCTAGATAGATTGAATTTTTCCTACCAAAAGAATCAGATATAGGCCCGTATATCATCAGCCCAAATGCCATGCCAAAAAATACCGAAGATAACACTAATTGAGTGTCATTTTCATTGGCGACTTTCAGGTCAGTACCTAGTTGAGATAGCGCGGGTAAAACCGCATCAATGGTTAACGCCACTAAAGACATTAATAAGGCCATTAAACAGATAAATTCAAAATTGCTAATAGCTTTAGCTTGAGATTTCATTTTTATTCTTAATGTTAATAAATAAACGGGGTTAATTGGTTTTATTCACGTTGGTTGAATGTGGGACAAACTGGGAATATAACTTAGTAGGATTTTATCATAGGAACACGTTTATAAGTATGCGCTTTTATGAACTAAGGTGACATTAATCAACTGTACCTCATTAAATAACATATTCACTAAATATAAGAAATGACCAAGCTCTGTTTAACTGCACTGATATAGCTCTAACGGCAAGCCATCTGGATCGTTAAAAAAGGTGAACTTTTTATCGGTAAATTCATCTACTCTAACCGGCTCGACCTCAATCCCATTATCTAACAGGTATTGTCGAACCTTTTCCACTGAATCAACACAAAATGCTAGGTGTCTCAAACCTAGCGCTTCTGGATAACTGGGTCTGGGAGGTGAATTGGTAAAAGAGAACAATTCAATTTGACCACCTTTGGGCAATTTTAAGTCAAGTTTAAATGAATCTCTATCCGCTCTATAGTTTTCAGCGATTATTTCAAGTTGTAACACTTCAGTATAAAAATGTTTTGAAACTGGGTAATCAGAACATATTATCGCGGCATGATGAATAGACTTAAACAATGTTTAACCTTAATTTATTTTGGTTATTGACCTAGTTATATTATGAGTTATAACGGAGGATCAATCTTATCCGCTATAGAGGTATTAACTCGAAACCAACCAGCAATAGAATAACGATCACGGTTCGCTTTTAATACTTCATGAGGGAATTCTTCACTTAAAAAAGCGACGATGGTTCCCATCAAAGGGATCACTTTAGTGCCCTCTTTGTCTTTATCATCCTTGTATATGACTAACTCACCACCATCTGTACTTACCCAACCAGAATTGAAATAAGCAACAATGGATAATACTCGGTTTGCCTCACCTCTAAATGCATCATAATGGCGTTTATAATAGTTACCTGGACCATAATGAGCAAAATGGCTTTCAAATGAAAATAAGCCTAAAAATAAACGTCGATTTAGATAACTTTGTAATTGCGCATTCCAATCTAACCATTGTTTTCCCGCATTACTTTCACCTGTTATCCAACAAATTTCATCGGTACGAACAAACTCATTTTTTAAATATTCGCCACCTCGGCCAATACCTGCATCTTTGAATTTTTCAGTTTCCATGGTTTGCTGGTGGATATACAAAGCATTTGTTAATTCTACCGGTAAGGCGCCAGGACGAATACTGTAACCTTGTTGCTCAATATCTTGTGCTATTAAGTTAAATAAACCGTCATCACTCGTACTGTTACCATCAAAAGATGAGATCTTTTTTATCGCGACCAAGTTATTTTCTCTTTATATAAAGTAGACAATTGTTATCTTAATTTAAGTGATGCGCATCATACTTAAAAAATTGGAAAGGACACGCTTTTTTATATACGTTAACAACATAAAAAACGGCTATCGTTTAGAAAACCATATACCTATCTTTACCGGCCTTTTTAGCTTGATACATCGCATTATCGCGTCATTAATTTGTACCAAAATGGAAAACTCATAAGCGGGAGCTAAAAGTGAATTTGATGATCATTATGACTAATATCATAGCGAATATTAATGATTTAGTTATGCACAAAAACGACTGAAACATATCCTAAAGATAATAAATTTTACTATTAATATTTATGACCTAAAAATCGGTCTATTAATTTTGAAATCCGCTCCATAACTTCTTCTTCTATCAGTTCAAACGTTAAATTTAGTTTATCCAAAACCAGTACAGCCCTTTGCTGTGGTAGTGGTGCTCGATTCATGAGTAACTCTAACTCTGGTAGTTTTTTATCGTAACGCGGTACTATCTTAAATGTTAAATTAGCAAATTCGACTTTGGAAAATACCTTTTCAGCGACCATACAAAATGACTCTACGTGGTCAAGTCCATCTGGGCCTAAAGAACCGGGTTCAACTCTTACCACTAACTTTAAATCTAACTCTTGACTCATACCGAGGGTAAACCTACTGAATGTTTATTTAACTATCTAAGCACAGTAATCACATTACGGCTAACTTAATTGATATTTATTAACTGGTTATATGTTGGTGACAAAAGTAATGCACCGCGTTAATTTATATATCGACAATAATATCCAAATAATAAGTTATCCATTTATGAAATTAACAATGAGAGTGGTTGATGCATTTACTGACACTTTGTTCAAAGGTAATTCTGCAGCAGTCATAATACATAACGATTGGCTACCAGTAGTAACGATGGCAAATATAGCAGCTGAAAATAACCTGTCTGAAACTGCCTATATAAAACCAATTAACGACAATCAATTCGCGATTCGTTGGTTTTCACCGATAACTGAAATTGATTTTTGTGGTCATGCTACCTTAGCGTCAGCGTTTGTATTATTTACTGAAAATCCACATCTAAACACAATAGTATTTCATACTGACAAAGTGGGCATATTAGAAGTCAATAAAGGTGAAAATGGCATTATCGTAATGCAATTTCCTAATTTAAAACCAACGATTGCAGAGCATATTCCTCAAGCTTTGCTAGATGCTATTTCTATTGCACCCAAACAAGTTTTAAAAAACCAACAAGCTTATTTTGTAATATGTGAAACAGAACACGAAGTACTCAATATTACACGCAATAACGACTTATTAAAGACATTAGCCCCTTATGATTTAGTTGTCACAGCACAAGCTAAGTCCAATAATTTTGCTGACTATGATTTTGTTTCTCGCTACTTTTGGCCAGCCAATGGCGGTGATGAAGATCCCGTAACCGGTTCTATTCACGCTGGACTAGCGCCTTATTGGGCTGCGGAATTGGGTAAAAGCAAACTGGTCGCTCTACAAGCCTCAAAACGCCAAGGTGTTTTACATTGTGAAATTGATAATTCAAACGGCAAAGATGTTGTGATCATATCTGGTCAAGCTGTGTTGTATATGCAAGGTGAGATACAAGTTTAGTATTTTCATTGACCAATTTACATAAACCAAACACCAAGGTTTACCTTACAATCTATGCTGTCCAATGCCATATGAATGACCAAGCCGATACCGATTAAACGCATCGGCTTAACAAAACACATTGCAATGTACGCAAATACTAAAGGCAATTGGTGTAAGGGATGAAATCCAATACTGCAGCGTAGTGGGTCATATATTGGCGTTGCTAATAAATGGTCAACATCCACCAGCATAGTTAACATCATTATTAACAATGCTTTTTGCCAATCATCTCTGAAAAATACCCAAGCAATAACCAATGGAACTAAAAAGTGTAAAAAAAGGTGGAACATAAAAGAGGCTCTTCCATTAATAATTTGTCGTCTGAGTTAATAGTGATGATACACATACATAGGCTGCTAGATTAATTTGTCATTTTGAAATGTAAACAAAAGAAATAACAATTAAGGTTATCTCTCATATTTAGTTAACCATTAAGCTGTTATAATCGCGCCAATTTTATTGTTCGCATACATCTAGGGTACTACTTTGACACAAACATCATTTTCATCATTGGCACTTAAACCAGACTTGGTAAGTAATTTAGCCACTCTTGATTATAACGAAATGACTCCAATTCAAGCGCAAAGTTTACCTTTGATCATTGACGGTAAAGACGTTATTGCCCAAGGCAAAACCGGTTCTGGTAAAACGGCTGCCTTTGGTTTGGGTCTGTTACAAAACTTAGATGTAAAACGTTTTCGTATTCAGTCATTGGTATTATGCCCTACCCGTGAACTTGCTGACCAAGTAGCAAAAGAAATTAGAAAGTTAGCCCGTGGTATCCACAACATTAAAGTATTAACCCTTTGTGGTGGCGTACCTATGGGACCTCAAATTGGATCATTAGAGCACGGTGCACATATCATAGTTGGTACACCAGGACGCATACTTGACCATTTAGATCGTGGTCGTTTAAACCTAGATAACTTAAATACATTAGTGTTAGACGAAGCCGACAAAATGTTGGAAATGGGTTTTCAAGATGCCGTTGATGCCATTATCGACTTAGCGCCTAAAAACAGACAGTCTCTGTTATTTAGTGCCACCTTCCCAGATCAAATTAAAGGCATTGCAGGTAAGTTACTTAAAGACCCAATAATGGTTAAAGTAGAATCTACTCACTCTGGTACTAGCATAGATCAACAATTCTTTAATGTTGATAACAATGACGCACGTAAACAAGCAATTCAGCTTTTGTTAATGCAATACCAGCCTGAGTCATGTGTGATCTTCTGTAATACCAAAATAGAAACCGTTGAAGTAACAGACTTTTTGTTAGATTCAGGTTTTAGTGCAATTGAGCTTAACGGTGATTTAGAACAAAGAGACAGAGATCAAACCTTAGTGCGTTTTGCTAATAAGAGTATTTCAATCTTGGTGGCAACTGATGTTGCATCACGTGGATTGGACATAGACAACTTAGATGCCGTTATCAACTATCAATTAGCCCATGACGCTGATACCCATGTCCACCGTATTGGTAGAACGGGTCGTGCTGGTAGTAAAGGGGTTGCTTGTAGTTTGTTTACTAATAAAGATTCATACAAGGTAGTCGAAATCGAGGACTATATGGATATCCGTATAAAAGAGTCTGAATTACCTGATGCGTCTGTTTTAGAAAAAGAAATCTTTGAACCGCAAATGGCGACCCTTCGCATTGATGGCGGTAAAAAGCATAAAGTACGTCCAGGCGATATTCTTGGTGCACTTACAGGTAAAGACGGTATTGCGGGTAAAGACGTTGGTAAAATCAACGTTTTGGATTTTTGCGCCTATGTTGCCGTGCATAAGTCGGTAGCTAAAGACGCCCTACACAAGTTAGAGAAAGGTAAATTAAAAGGCCGTAGTTTCAGAGCTTGGCGGATTCGTTAAGACTAGGATATATATCTACCCCACTATATAGAAGTGCCTGAATATCAACGGCACTCTCTATATACTTCTGTAGTTGATACTTTAGTGAAGTCATTACCTTCCATTTCAAAAATATCTTCTGTAACCCGCTGGCAATTTTCTTCTAAATGACTATCTCTTGTTGTCACTATTAAATTCCCACTAGGCGTTTTTGATACAACAATATAGGCCATTGAAGAACTAAAGGTTACATCGAAATCAGGTGTGAATTGGCTCTGCCCATATTGATTTGCTAGTAGTCTGACAATTGTTGTATGCCCCCCAGCTTTAGTGGTTATTTTGACAATTTCATTTAAGTCTTGATGCCAGAAACTTTCGATACCAACTACAAAGCCATTTAACAATACACGAGAGTCGGGATTACCTTTAAATTGTATTTTTGACTTGTCAGTCGCCAAGCATTTTGAAAAATGATTATTGACACTATATTCTCTATAAATCTCATATTTACCTATGAAAGCATCGAGTTTAGTAGAACAAGTATTCGCAGCTTCAGAAGCATGAGTGAATGTTGATAATAAAGAAATGACGATGATGAAATATTGCATTTTGTAGAAATTCTCTCGTGTCGGTTATAAAGCGTTTTTAATCTTGATAATCATAAAAACTTGATAATTCATTGAATAACTTAACAATACTTAAATCACCTCATAACTACAACTAATCATTTACCCCGTATAAATATTCCAGAAAAGTTAATGCACTTATAACTCATTAATAAATTCATTGAGAGACTAATTTGTTTAATTAATCGACAGTGAAGGTCGACTTTAGAGTTAATGCTCTGTATAATGCGCGCGCTCTAGTTGGCAATAACTGGCATTCAGATCAGTTATGGTTCTGCAAGCCCCACATATCAGGAAATACCCTTTGATCACTACCGCAAATATCACCATGCAATTTGGCGCTGTGCCATTATTTGAAAACATCTCGGCTCAGTTTGGCCATGGCAACCGTTACGGTTTAATAGGTGCCAATGGTTGTGGCAAATCAACCTTTATGAAGATCTTAAGTGGTGCGCTATCGCCATCTTCAGGCAATGTTTCCATTACACCAGGTAATAAATTAGGGGTATTAAGTCAGGATCAGTTCGCGTTTGAACAATATTCAGTGGTTGATGCCGTTATTATGGGTGACACTAAATTATGGGAAATCAAACAAGAACGTGACCGTATCTATTCTTTACCAGAAATGTCTGAAGAAGATGGCATGAAAGTCGCCAACCTTGAAACTGAATTTGCTGAAATGGACGGTTACACGGCAGAGTCTCGTGCCGGTGATATCCTATTAGAAGCTGGTATAGATGAAGAATTTCATTTTGGCTTAATGAGCCAAGTGGCACCGGGTTATAAAGTCCGTGTGTTATTAGCTCAAGCCCTATTCTCAAATCCCGATATCTTATTATTAGACGAACCGACTAATAACTTGGATATACATTCAATCAATTGGTTAGCAGACGTGTTAAACCAACGTAAATGCACTATGATCATCATTTCCCATGACCGTCACTTTCTTAATTCTGTATGTACACATATGGCTGACATTGATTATGGTGAATTACGTATATATCCAGGTAATTACGAATACTTTGTTGAAGCGTCATCGTTAATTCGTGAACAGCTGTTAACAGAAAACGACAAAAAAAGTGCTGAAATTGCTGAGTTAACGGCCTTTGTTGCCCGTTTTGGTGCTAATGCGTCAAAAGCAAAACAAGCCAGTTCTCGTGCTAAAAAGCTAGATAAAATTGAATTATCAGAAGTTAAGTCTTCTAGTCGTCGTACCCCTTCAATCGCGATTAAACAAGATCGTAAGTTACACCGCCAAGTGCTTATTTTAGAAGAGTTAGGACATGGTTATGATGAAGGTCCATTATTTAAAAACGGTAACTTAATTCTTGAAGCTGGTGCAAAGTTAGCGGTTATTGGTGAAAATGGCGCTGGTAAAACGACGTTCTTACGTTGTTTGATTGACGAGATCAAAGCTAATAACGGTGTGGTTAAATGGTCTGAAAATGCCACGATTGGTTACTGCCCGCAAGATAGCACAACAGATTTTGATTGTGATTTGAGCTTGTTTGATTGGTTAAGCCAATGGCGCACCAAAAAACATGACGATCTTCAAGTACGTGCCATGTTAGGTCGTTTGTTATTTACTGCCGATGACTTTGAAAAGAAAGTGAAAGTCTGTTCTGGTGGTGAGAAAAACAGACTCTTATTTGGTAAATTAATGATGATGGACTTAAACGTGTTAGTCATGGATGAACCTACCAATCACTTAGATATGGAATCTATTGAAGCACTTAACCATGCATTAAAAGAGTTTGACGGTACGCTTATATTTGTCAGCCATGACACTCAATTTGTATCCTCTTTGGCCACGCATGTTATTGAGATCAAAGACAGCAGCATGGACATATTCCACGGTTCATATCGTGAATACCGCGCAAGTCAAAAGCTAAAAAATAAAGCTGCTTAGTTTTATACGAATTAACCATAAATAAGCCATCGTACGATGGCTTTTTTTATACGTGACATTAAATAGTAATATTAACTAGTGCATTAGTGAGCTAACTCAATAGTGTTGACGTCTATGGGTGTTCCCCATAACAAACTAAATAGACCATTAAACTTGATGCCGGCAGGTAAGTCCGCGCTTTCTACTTTAGTACTAAAAAACTCTAATTTACTTTGATCATTTACGTCTTCACATGAACTAACATAAATACCTTTATTTAATATCCCTCTTGTTTCCAACTGACGTTTTAATTCTAAACAAACAGGCATAGACGGCTCTATAATAGTCACAGGCTTAGACGTTAACTCGTTTATGCATTGGCTAATACTGGGAATTAAAAATGCATAATGGGTACAACCTAATACCAAATGATCTATCCCCTTTTCAATTAAAGGTTTGATATAAGACTTTACCGCTTGTCGAGTGTATTCTGTGTTAAGTTGACCTTGTTCCACCAAGTCCACAAACAAAGGACAAGGGACAAGCTCCACCTGAACTTTATCTTCAAACCGAGCCTTTAATCGTAATAATGAATCACTGTTAATCGTCTGCTGCGTTGCTAACAATCCAACTAAGCCTGTGTTACTCATTTGAGATGCCGGTTTTAACGCAGGCTCTACTCCAATAATTGGTATGTCGGTTAATGTGCGTAGATAAGAGATGGTATGCACCGTAGCCGTATTACAAGCGACAACGATAGCTTTACAGCCACGTTTAATAAAATATTCCACAATTAAACTAGTTCGTTGCTTAAGAATGTCTGTGGCTTTATTGCCATAAGGGCTAAATTGATGATCGGCTATGTAAATGAGCTGTTCGCCCGGCATTATATTTTGAATCGTTTTTGCGATGGACAAGCCACCCACTCCCGAATCAAAGATCCCTATAGGGGATTGTTGTGTCATTAATTGTATTTCCTGCAACTTCATTTAGCTTAATTCAAAATACGCCGTATTTTTGAATTAACCCTCATTGTCGTATATTTCCCATTGTTAACCTTAACCATGTTACTTGTTGATGTTTAAAATTGATATTGTATAAATAGTTAATTTTAAATTTCTCGTTGTTTTCCTTTGCTATCAAATTTAGATAAAGGCATGATCACACCATATAAGTATTTAACATCTAATAAGAATTATTATGAAAATCATCTCTTTTAATATCAATGGCATTCGCGCCCGTATCCATCAACTAGCTGCTTTAATAGAAAAGCACAATCCAGACATTATTGGCTTACAAGAGACCAAAGCACACGATGACGTATTCCCATTTGCTGATATTGAAGCATTAGGTTACACCCCTATCATTCACGGACAAAAAGCCCATTATGGGGTCGCTATGTTGGTTCGTAATGACGTTGCCGCTCGTATGAGTCATACTCAAAAAGGTTTCCCTACCGATAACGACGAACATCAAAAACGTATGGTCATGGTCACAGTAACAACTGAATCAGGTAATAAAATCACCGTACTTAACGGCTATTTCCCGCAAGGAGAAGCCATTGATCACCCGGTAAAGTTTCCATACAAAAGACAGTTTTACTCAGATTTAATGAATTACTTAAATAGCCACGAAGATGCCAGTGAGAATGTCGTAGTCATGGGTGATATAAATATATCTCCAACTGACTTAGACATTGGTATTGGTGAGCCTAACCGTAAACGTTGGTTAAAAACCGGAAAATGTTCTTTCCAACCAGAAGAACGCGAATGGTTGAAAACATTAATGGACTGGGGATTTAAAGATACCTTCAGAGAACAACACCCTACTACGGATGATAGATATTCATGGTTTGATTATCGCTCTAAAGGTTTCGACGATAACCGTGGATTACGAATAGATGTTGTATTAGCCACGAACGGTTTAAACGATAAATGTACTGAAACGGGAATAGATTACGAATTACGTGGCATTGAAAAACCGTCTGATCATGCGCCAATTTGGTCAGTATTTGATATTTAATAAAACAAGGAATTTACATGAACTTTACAAAGAGATTACCCTTACTGTTTCTGCCGTTATTAACTTTAGTGTCAGCTCCAAGTTTTGCAGATTGGACGTTAAACAACGACAAGTCTAACTTAAACTTCATCTCGGTGAAAAAATCGAGCATTGTTGAAGTACACCACTTTACACAGCTTTCTGGCTCGGTAGCTGAAACAGCTGGCAAAGCCAACATAGAGATCAACTTAACCAGTGTTGATACCATGATCCCTATCCGTAACGAACGTATTCAATCGTTATTATTCCAAACCAATATGTACCCTAAAGCAAACATTAGCGCTGACATTAATGTTGCAGAATTTAAGCAATTAAAAGCTGGTGAGTCGTTCAAAACTAAACAAACTTTAGTATTAGATTTACATGGTGTGAAAAATGAAATGACTGCGGATATTTTAGTGACTAAGTTAGTTGGTAATAAAATCAACGTAAGCTCATTAAAACCAGTTGTGCTAAAAGCAAGTGACTTTAAATTAGTGCAAGGCATAAATGACTTAAGAGACATAGCCAGCCTACCGTCCATTACAACTGAAGTACCAGTAACCTTTAACTTGGTATTTGACGCTAATTAAATAGTAAAACCACTTGCACCAAAGTGTAAGGTTTAGAGTTAGAGTTTACTTTCTTTAGCAAATAAAAAGGCTGTGGTTAAATCCAAACACAGCCTTTTTTTATTCATAAATTATATGTACCAATAATTAATTATGGTGAGTCACTTTGGTTTTTAATTAGTTAATGAACTGATAGCTTCAGACACTGTAAAGAAATGAATTTTAGTAAGACAAACTGAAGCTTTATTAAATTCATGGGCTCGTATCAATTGAATGACTTCATCCGTTGACAACGTCTTGTCTACTTTAGTTAATCCAAGTTTCCCTGAAATAAGCTCTATTAGGTAACAATAACCTAACGAGTCAACAACATAATCATCATCACTAAAAATAAAGTCATTACATTGTGAATTGAAGTCTGGTAGGGAATCTAAGTAAATAAGCTCATCATCACCATCGAGTTTCAACATGCATGGCCAAGAAATCATAACAACTACCTCGATAAATAGAACGCTTCGTTAATAGTGAATAAACTAAAAGATGACTCTATTTTAATTGCACAACTGCGATATCACTTCGGCACTAACGCCTTGCTAAGCGCGCAAAAAATTGTTGGCTAAAATAAGCGAGGCACGAGCAAAAGCCAACTGTTTTTTGTCCGTTTAAGCAACTTGTTATATTTCATTTGCTATAAACGACAAGCGGTCTCCCTAAATCAGACCACATACCTTTGATTACAGTTTGCCACTCTTCCTTTTCTTTAAAGTTTGAAGTGCTTAAATTTTGTTCTACTTGCTCTAGATCCATAAATGTTGAACAACCACCAGTCGCGTAAAGACCATCTTTAGTTACGTGTGCGAACACAAGAAATGTATTTCCAATTGTTGGAGCGGGACCACCACAAGAATTGTTTTCAATATTTGTTTTAATAAAAACAGAGTTAAGTACAGCCTTATTTTTCCATACTTGCTGGACTTTCAATTCTGTCTTGTAAAACGAAGTGTCCCAATCTCCTGATATTTTAACTGTTTTAAGTGCTACACCAGTGAAAATTGCGTCATATTCGTTCGTTTCGTCTTTAAAGCTTTTTGCTTCGCTGAAACAAGAACATCCGAATACCGTCAGCGGAGAAAGCATAAGAGCAAATAAAATAATCCTCAACATATACAAACTCCTTTGAAATATAACGCTCGCATACGCGGCGCATAAATACTTGGCTAAAATTGCGAGGAACGAGCGCAGCTAAGTGTTTTTCGTCCGTTCTTGATGCCCTTGTTAGCTAGCCTTTCTCTCTGCTAGTTGCCACTTTATTATTTCTTGAGCTTTTATAAAGCTCTTGCCATGCCACTTTTCATAGTTTTCTGCTATTGGGTAACCATGATTTATATCTGTTAAATCATCCCACCAAGGATCTTCCGAAAAGCCATTATCTAAATGCGAGCCAGGGAAAACATTACCATTTAAGAGGGCTGAGAACTCTTTTTTGTCCAATGTTAATCCCCAACATTTAGTATGTAGGCGCAGCTTATCTCTCAGCTCTTTAACTAGCTTATAGAAACTATAAAGTTGACGTTGGCCACCTGCTCCAACTTCGTCACTTATATGCCACGTTCTATCGAAAATAACGTACTTCCATTTAGTTAATTTTAATAAAATGAATGCTGCTGATGTATCTGTATTTTCCCGAATAAAATATATTCCTTCGGGGTTCAATTCAGTTATTTCTGATAGGTAACCAATCGGATCGCTGTGTATACGAAAGTCGTTAGAATAAGGAGAACTCTTCCCTTCAGTTAACCACTTCTTGTTTACACCAAAAGTATTTGAATAGTGCTCTATAAAATCAAACGTAGGCTCTTCTTGACCAGTAAATACATTTTCAAGTTCACTAATTTTGTGAAGCTTCATAATCTGAGCTAATTGAGGAATAGTAAACTTAGAATAATCTCTGCCTTCGTTCATGAGTTCTAACGTTTTTTTAAATCTCTTGGCTACTTTTTCAACTTCGGTATCTTCTTTTATTTCTTTAACATGGGGAGTGCTTTGAGGTGGAATAGCTGAAACATCAATAGAGTCAGTCTTTTTATCTTGGCTCTTACTTCTAAATAAAGTGGATAATATAAATGTGACTATAACCACACCTACTCCAGAAAATAACCATTCTTTGTTCTCAATAATATAATCTAGCATCAATACTCCTTTGGATAGCTAACGCCTTGCTAAGCGGAAATTAATGCTTGGCTATAATCGCGAAGCGATGGCCAACTATTAATTTTCCGTTTAAGCAACTTGTTAGCTTTTGATGTGGAATAAGTGCAG
Source organism: Psychrosphaera aquimarina (assembly GCF_032461525.1). Classification (NCBI taxonomy): domain Bacteria; kingdom Pseudomonadati; phylum Pseudomonadota; class Gammaproteobacteria; order Alteromonadales; family Pseudoalteromonadaceae; genus Psychrosphaera; species Psychrosphaera aquimarina. The sequence continues at coordinate 454,632 of NZ_JAWCUA010000001.1, forward strand.
AGCATTACTTTTCAATGATTTCATTACTTGACTCTTCAAGCCATTTAATAAGCTCAGCTTGAGACATATGGGTATATAAACCTTTTATATCTAGTTCAGCATAAAAACTAGTCCCTATATAAAAAATAGTGGGTGTGAGTACTATCCCTAAAATATCGTCAAAGGAGCTGAAGTCATAGTTATCACCTTTTTTATTTTCATTAACTAATTTTATTTTGGTTTTCCAATCATCCATATAGCCTTCTATAGATGAGGTGACATTTCGAATTGACTTAAAGTCTCCTTTATCATAAATATCAGTTTGCAGAATACTTTTACAAGAGATAGCAACTAAAGTTGTACCAACCTGAAGAATTGCATCAAAATCCGTAATCGCTTTATTATTTAATTTTAAAGTTTTTGAAATATACTTATATGCTAGCTTTGATGGTTTATATTTTGTTTTATCAATAACGTCTTGAATCTGCTTTTCAAAGAAAAACCCTCTAGTGTTAGCTATCTTTCCTTGCTTTTTTGTATACTCCAAACTTTTATCAAGGACACGATGTGCTGAAGCCATATCAATACCTATCATGGTTCCCGCTTCAAAAAAATCGCTGCATTACCAGGATAAATATCACTGGATAATGCTTTAGAAAACTTATTTATAATTTGGATACTGTTAAGCGTAATATACTTGTTAAACTTTTCTTTAAATTCACTATTGAGTTGATCTATTGCAGAAGATAATGCCCCCTCAACAAAAGTTCTATCTAAAAGGAAGTATCCTAAAGCGTATATATCAGGTCCGTATACCCAACCCTTCTTAATACAGTATGATGAAAAGTTTAAAATCATAATAATTTCAAGTAATTCTTCATTCCATGGGAATTCAACAGAACTTTTATTAAAGTTTTCATAAATAGTACTTAGATCATAAGGAATTAAATCATATTTGATTAAAGTACGTTTTTTATTTTTTGTTTTTTTGAAAGATTTGGGAATATAATCCCATTTTTCTTCCATAGATTCACTAGCGACTAATATTACATTACCCTTAGCAGATTTATACTGCTCTAATGAAAAGCCACTGCGGGAAGGAATGTAATCTGAACTAGAGAGCTTTGATGAATTTATAAATCGAGAATCATACAAGTTTATAGCTTTAATTGTATCCGGGTCATCAATACGATCTAGTACAGGGCTATTTGGTGAAATTCGATAGTTTACACCCTTTGAAGAAGTTCTTAATAAAACATATAAATCTTTTAAAAATGTTGAATAACCAGCCAATTTAAAATAATTAGCTTTCACTTCTTCTGTGATGGGAATCAAAACTTGATGACCATTGAGATACAATTCTTTATCAATAATTTTTTTATCACTAAAAGAAATGCAAGATTTAAACATTGATAAAGAAAAAATATATGTAGATGCTAAATCACCCTCAAAAAATTCTCTTGGGAAGCGCGCCGTAAAGTATTTCCAATAGTAGACAGGATAAAGATTAACGATATCTTTTATTTTATTCTCAATTATTGGAATTAATTCAATTACTCGTTTATTTACATCGAAAGCTGAGCATACTCCTTTATTATCAGCAAGAGGTTCAAAGCTGGAAGTTTCAGTAGCTAATGCGAGATAGTTTTCATGGACAATTTTCTTTAAATCACCTCCCAAATCTACAGAGCCACTTTTTCTTTTCGATTGATTATTCATCCTCTTGAAAAATTGGTCAAGAGCCTTAGTTTTTACCACGATATTTCCCTAAATTTAAAATCCATTTTGAATAAAACTTTAAGTCTTATTTAGAATATTGTTGATAGTGTAAAAAAGCTAACAACTTAATCAGAGGACGATTGCCTAAGTTTCTGACAACGCGGTTCCTCTTATTTATTTTCACTATTAATATCAAACCTCTACAGCATTTACCACACCTTTGTTACGTAACAACTCGGTTTTTTGTGATCCCCCAAGGATGGGCATTGTTCCTGTTTTCTTGACTTGGTAGGAAACTCACCAATACTGTGTATAAGAACAGTTTAAAGGTGTAAATGAAAACAAGACCACCATTTTTAAACAGCATTTTATAACGTGGACAACCACTCTAATTTGCTCAAACATGTAAGTTAATGGGTAGCAGAGAACCGTAGGTTCGCGCTTTTGCTTTTAGTCTCCATTACAAAATCACGTGGTTAAATATTATTTAGTATAAAATTCGAAGCATGGATGCTGAGAAAGGACTGTTTGTTCACATCATGGATGATGGGATGTCATCAATACCGGGGTGTTTATTTGATAACTGCCGAAAGGCGAAACCTTAAAGTTCATATGAATATTTTTAGCCTACACTTATAGCTTATACCTTACTAGCCTTTACCCTATTTCCTCTCAAACCTCACTTTCAACAACTTAGCCAAATCCATATACGTCAGCTTATGTGCTTTAGATTTATTAAGGTTAACGCCCTGCTTCATTTCAACGTCACTGTTTTGTAGTTGCTGTTCAATTTCACGATACCAACTTTTTAAGCCAATCGGTAAATCAGCTTCTGCTTGTTTACCCAATAAAAAGTAACCATGTATCGGTAACGACAAGATCAATAATGACATCGCGATGGTGGTATTTATATTATCCATACCATTATAGGACAACTGTAAATATGCAGTTATAAACGCAATAATAGGCGCAACAGTCATTGCCAAATCAGCTAACTTTACATAGCCAGTTTGTGGAAATGATAATAAATAAGGTTCTTTTTTTGGCCATGTTTGGCTGAATTTATAACCTGAATTTAATGTGGCAACTAAAATGATTTTCACCTTTTATACAATTGTATTTCCATCGAACAGATGTTAACAATAACCTAATAACATTCAATTTTGCAGTACTATAACAATTTCTTAATTAGAGTATATGTACTAGAATACAACTTTAATTATTAAGTTCAAAAACTTAAGGTAACTATGAGCACTGAAAAAAATATTCTGGTTTTAAACTGTGGTAGCTCTTCATTGAAGTTTGCCGTCATTAATAGCACAACGGGTGACACAAAAATCACCGGTTTGGCCGAACGTTTAGGTTCTAAAGAAGCCACCATTACTGTCAAATACAAGGGCAATAAACAGGTTACTGAATTAACCAAAAACAATCAGCACTTAGGTGCCATAGAATATTTAGTCAGTGAGTTACATGCTAATGATTTAAGCGACTCATTAACAGCAGTTGGTCATCGTGTGGTCCACGGCGGTGAAGTCTTTACTTCTTCAGCCGTTATTACAGATGATGTCATAGCAGCGATTGAAGAAACCAGTGGCCTTGCGCCTCTGCATAACCCAGCTAATTTAGTCGGTATAAAAGCGGCACAGGCAACCTTTCCGTCTTTACCACAAGTTGCAGTTTTTGATACCGCCTTTCATCAGACCATGCCACAAAAAGCATTTATGTATGCGGTAGATAACGATCTTTATAATGAAAAAGGCATTCGTCGATATGGATTCCATGGTACTAGTCACTATTTTGTTAGCCGCGAAGCTGCTAAACATTTACAACAACAAGACGATCAAACTTCCGTGATCACTGTGCATTTAGGCAATGGCTGTTCTATTTGTGCCATTGAAAATGGGAATAGTGTTGATACGTCAATGGGATTGACCCCTGCTGAGGGGTTAGTGATGGGTACTCGAAGTGGTGATGTAGACCCTGGTCTTATTATTTACTTAATGAATCAACATAATTACAGTGCACAACAAATTGATAACTTGTTAAATAAACAAAGTGGTTTGTTAGGTTTATCAAAATTAAGCAATGATTGCCGTACTTTAGAAGATGCCGTTTTTGGTAATGATGAAGCACAACAACAACAAGCCAAATTAGCACTGGATGTATTTTGTTATCGTGTCGCTAAATACATCGCGTCTTATACCGTTGCCCTTTCACACTTAGATGCTATTGTCTTTACTGGTGGTATAGGTGAGAACTCAAACTATATACGCTCACAAGTTATTAGCCAATTGTCGATATTAAAAATATCACTTGATGAGCAACAAAACGAATTAGCTCGTTTTGGTAATGCCGGTGAAATTCAAGCGACTGATTCACAATTTAGAGTGTTAGTGATCCCAACCAATGAAGAGTGGGTTATTGCCAGAGACGCTGCACAACTATCTGAGAGTAAATAATATGTCACATAGAATTATGTTAGTGCCAGTTGGATCTGGCGTTGGTTTAACGTCTATTACTATGGGTTTAGTACGTTCAATGGAACGCCAAGCGGTGAATGTTAATTTCTTCAAACCAATTTCCCAACCTATGCATGGTGATGTTGGCCCAGAGAGAAGTACTGAAATATTCAGAAACTTATCGCACCTTAATCCACCAGAACCATTTGATTTAACTTACGCTGAAACCTTAATTGGTGATGGTAATGTTGATGTCTTACTAGAAGAGATCGTAGGTCGTTTTGAGTCAAAAATAGACCCTAATGAAGCTGTAGTAATTGAAGGTTTAGTGCCAACCAAACATCAAGCTTATGCCAATAAGATTAACCGTCAAATTGCGTCTGCCCTTGGTGCCGATGTCGTGTTTGTTATCGCCCCAGGTAGCGAGCCTATTGACTCGTTAGAAGACCAACTTGAAATTGCAGCAAATAACTATGGCGGCTTTAATAAAGACCAAGTTATTGGTTGTATCTTTAATAAAGTAAACGCGCCTCGTGATGTTCAGGGTAATTTAGCCAACGACTTTACTGAGCAACTAGCTGAGCCAGAGTTAGAAAATGTCGCTAATAAATACCAGCAAATGTCTATCTTTAGACACAAGTTTAAAATGTTAGGTTGTGTGCCATGGAACCCTGAACTTATTGCTCCAAGAGTTAAAGACTTACAACATTACCTTAACGCCAAAATATTAAACAAAGGTGATATGGAGTTTAGACGCTTACGTAGCATTACCTTTTGTGCTCGAACCGTTGGCAATATTTTAGGCCGCGTAAGACCCGGTGTATTGTTAGTAACCCCAGGTGATCGTTCTGACGTATTAGTGGCAGCAGCCCTAGCGGCAATGAATGGAACTAAACTAGGCGCAATTTTGTTAACCGGTGGCTTTATGCCAGAACCAACAATATTAAAATTATGTAAACAAGCTTTTGAAACCGGTGTTCCTGTTCTATCTACCGAGTCAGATACATGGGAAACGTCATTATTATTGCAACGCTTTAATATGGAAGTCCCTACCGATGACGAACAACGAATTGAACGTGTAAAAGAACATACCGCTAATCATATCTCTAAAGACTGGATCACCGATATGATCCAAAACGTGGCGAAATCACGCAAGTTATCCCCTGCTGCATTTAGGTATTTATTAGTTGATAAAGCTAAAAAAATCCAACGCACCATAGTCTTACCTGAGGGGAATGAACCTAGAACCATAAAAGCTGCTGCAATATGTGGTGAACGTGGCATTGCTAAGTGTGTGTTGTTAGGTGACGCAGAAGAGATCAAATTAGTGGCCTCTCAACAAGGTGTTGAACTTAACGAAAATGTGATCATTGAAAATCCAGCAAAGATCCGTAATCGTTACATTGACCCTATGGTGGAGCTGCGAAAACATAAAGGCTTAACCGAAGTGGTTGCTGAAGAACAACTGCAAGACAATGTTGTTTTGGCCTCTATGATGTTAGCACTGGATGAAGTAGATGGACTAGTGTCCGGCGCGGTAAGTACGACCGCTAATACAATTCGTCCACCGTTGCAGTTAGTTAAAACGGCACCTAATTCAAATTTAGTCTCGTCAATATTCTTTATGCTGCTGCCTGATCAAGTATTAGTTTATGGCGACTGTGCCATTAATCCAGACCCAGACGCCGAACAATTAGCCGATATCGCTATTCAGTCAGCCGATTCTGCTAAAGCATTTGGTATAGAGCCAAAAGTTGCCATGATCAGTTACTCAACGGGAACTTCAGGTGTTGGTGCTGACGTAGATAAAGTTAGAAAAGCCACTGAGATAGCTAAGAACTTACGTCCAGATCTACTTATCGATGGCCCACTTCAATATGATGCGGCTGTAATGGAAAATGTTGCTAAGAAAAAAGCACCAAATAGTCCTGTAGCAGGACAAGCAACCGTGTTTATTTTCCCAGATTTAAATACCGGAAATACAACCTATAAAGCCGTACAACGAAGTGCCGATGTAATAAGTATTGGCCCTATGTTGCAAGGTATGAGAAAACCCGTAAATGACTTATCTCGTGGTGCATTGGTTGACGATATCGTTTACACAATTGCATTAACTGCAATTCAAGCCGGTGAGTAAACTTTAAATTTAATGAGTAAAACATGATAAAAAGAGACCTTAACGTCTCTTTTTGTTTATTAACCTTAATATATTTGGTTAATAAGTGGGAGTTAATTGTACGACTGTTCAAAATGTAACACTTTTTAACCCTTTATTTTATCCGTTTAAAAACAATAGGATACAGACTTACAAATTGGTACTTAACAAAGTTATCCACAGATATTGTGGAAAACATTGGAGTTAATTTTAAAAGCATCATTAAGTAGACATAACTTATAGTTTTACTCTTATTAATTTAGCCAATTGATCACTGTTATTTTTGACTAAACATAGTATATTCAACAGATAACGTTTTTAGACTTTTCAAAAGGATTGTTCATTTATGCCAAAACAAACTCTACAAGTATTAACAGAAACGTTTTCCGTACATAGTTTTGATCATGAACAGACCGTCCCACCTGAAGTATTTGCTTGTCCCATCTATTTTATTAGTAAGACCTACGATGAATTATCAATAGTGTGCCCTAAATCGTTAAAATTAGACAGCATTGAACATGAAGATAATTGGATAGCTTTAGAGGTATTGGGCCCGTTAGGTTTTTCTTTAACCGGAATATTATCAAATATTTCAGGCGTGTTAGCCGCTGCTAATGTCAGTATTTTTGCTATTTCTACTTTTGATACCGACTATATATTAGTAAAAAAAGACTCAGTAGCCACCGCTATCAAAGTATTAAGAAAAGACGGTTATAAAGTGTTAACTGACGCGGCTTAACCTCACCAATATGTTATTACACTCTATAGTTAACTTTACCACTCCTGACTTGGCTAAGGGCATCAAAATTACCGCCCCAGCTACGGGTAAAGTATTAAATATTGCGGAGTTGGATGGTGAGCAGTCTGCTTATTTAAGATGTGGAGAAGGTATAGTAATAAAAATGGAGGGGCATCAGGTAAATTCGCCCATTAGCGGTACAGTAATAGATATCGTACCTAGTCACGGTAAAATCATCATTCAAGCGAAAAACAAGTTACGCTTCTTATTACAGTTTCCGTTTGAATACACGAAATTTCATGGCATCGGCATCCAAAACCTGACTTCAATCGGTCAAACGGTTGGGATTAATCAACCTCTTTTACACCTTGATTTATTTCGAATGAATCAATATATCAAACCTGTTTATTTATATTTTATTTTACTCGATGTAACAGCATTTAAGTCGATTGAAGTTTTTCATAAACATGTGCAAATAGGTGCGGATCCTATTTTTTCCTTAGTACCAAAACCTGTAACACCTAAAACTATTAAGAAGACGTAATTATTATGATCACTATGTATGGCATTAAAAACTGCGACACCATTAAAAAAGCAAAAAAATGGTTAGATAATCAGCAAATTGAATACACATTTCATGATTATCGTGTGGATGGTCTTGATGAACAGTGGTTGCAGAGTGCCTGTCAAACATTGGGATGGGAACTAGTATTGAACAAACGTGGAACCACGTTTCGTCAATTAGACAGTGAAATCAAAGAGAACTTAACTGAGTCCAGCGCCATAGAACAAATGCTATTGGCTCCAGCTATGATCAAACGCCCTATTTTAATCGTTGACAACCAATTACACATTGGCTTTAAAGACACTCAATACGCAGAAATATTTAACCGATAGGATCGATTAAGATGCAACCATTATCAGAAACCGTAGAATTAGCTAAAGCCCTAATTAGTAAAGAATCTGTGACCCCAGAAGACGCCGGATGCCAACAATTAATGGCTTCACGTCTTGAAAAACTTGGGTTTAATATTGAATCGCTATTTTATGTCGATACATTAAACATGTGGGCACGCAAAGGTACACAAGACCCAGTATTTTGTTTTGCAGGTCATACAGATGTAGTACCAACAGGTGATGTGGCTAAATGGACAACGCCTCCGTTTGAACCCACTATTAAAGACGGTATGCTATATGGTCGTGGTGCTGCGGATATGAAAGGCAGTTTAGCGGCTATGGTAGTGGCCACTGAAAATTTTGTAAAAAAACACCCAGATCACAAAGGCTCTATTGCATATTTAATTACCAGTGATGAAGAAGGTCCATTCATTAATGGCACCATGAAAGTGATAGACACTTTAGAAAAACGAAATGAAAAAATAACATGGTGTTTAGTGGGTGAACCATCCAGTACTAATTATTGTGGTGATATCGTTAAAAATGGACGTCGTGGTTCATTAACCGGTGACTTAACCATCAATGGTGTGCAAGGTCATGTGGCCTACCCTCATTTAGCGGATAATCCAGTTCACAATGTTGCTCATGCATTGTTTGAATTAACCGAAATAAAGTGGGATGAAGGTAATGATTATTTCCCACCAACCAGTTTTCAGATCTCAAATATAAATGGTGGCACTGGTGCTGGTAATGTTATCCCTGGGGAATTAGACATAATGTTTAATTTCCGTTATTCCACTGAGGTTACAGCAGAACAACTAGTAGAAACTGTTGAAAATTTGTTTGATAAACATGAACTCAACTATAAGTTAGATTGGACCTTTAATGGACTGCCATTTTTAACCGATACAGGTACATTTATTGATGCGGTCAGTGGTGCAATTAAAGACGTTACTGGGAAAGATCCTATTCTATCCACTTCTGGAGGCACATCGGATGGTCGCTTTATCGCACCAACGGGAGCACAAGTAATAGAATTGGGACCATGTAACGCAACTATTCATAAGTTAAATGAATGTGTAGGAGTTGATGAACTTGACCAACTAACATTAATGTATGAAAAGATATTAGAACGCACGTTATTATAATAGCCTGTTGTTGATCCCTATTTTATAACAACCTTTTAAGTAAGATCACGGTTGCACGTCTTTGGAATATAAATGTCATTTAAGCTAAATACTGCAGAGATACTAGGTACAAGTTCAGATCATGTTGTTGATATTGGTCATGGTATTTTTATCAATACACAAATGGTTGATAGTTTTCAACAATTAAAACATGAAGCTGATGTTGCTGGTTTTGATATTTGTATCGCATCTGGTTTCAGAAACTTTGAACGACAATTACACATTTGGAATGCCAAATTTAATGGTCTCAGACCCATTTTAGATAGACATCAACGGTCGATAGACACCTCGTCATTATCTGAATGGGAAATTGTTCAGGCGATTTTAACTTACTCTGCACTTCCGGGAACCAGTCGACATCATTGGGGTACTGATATAGATATTTATGATAAGAATGCAGTTCCTAGTGATTATCAATTACAACTGGTACCCAGTGAGTATCACCAGGGACCATTTAATGCCCTTTCAAATTGGATAATAAAAAACAGCCATAAATTCGGGTTTTATTTGCCATATCAGAGTAATAACGCTGGGGTTGCCCCAGAACCTTGGCATATATCTTACCAGCCACTATCATCAATGTATCAAGATAGGTTAAAACAAGATCCTCAATGCCTTATCGACTGTTTAAGTCAGAGTAATATTGCAGGTAAACAATCTATTCTTGAAAACCTAGAATATATATTAACGCATTATGTCTTTAATATAAGTTCACCTAATGGGATAACTTTATGAATATACTCGCAATAATTATTATCGTATTAGTTCTTGGAATGGTGGTTGGTAATATCATGCTGCTCAAGCATACCGCTAAGTTTTCAATGAAACGTTTAAACCAAGATCCTATCGAAAAAGCAAAAGAAACATTAGCCCAACGTAAACAAGATCAAGACAAATAATTCCGCCCATAAAGTAAAATATTCAAGTTACTATGGTTATCGCCGTTAACTAAGTATATATTGCAAATAAAACGATTGTTTTAGGCATAAATAACAATAACAGCCTAAACTTGTATTGTTTTAAACAATTACATGCAATTAAAGACTTTTACAATCACAGGGGTTGTTTTGTGGCGCTTCATTTTACAGTAAAACAAAGGTTATTAGCATTATCCATTGGCTTATCACTTATTCCATTGTCATTAGGTGTTTGGTTCACTGGGCAAATTTCTCTCGACTTAATTCAACAGTCACTCAATACATCTAACCAAAACTTGCTTGTCTCTATCCGGGAAAATAAAAAACAACAAATAAGTAATTATTTAGAAAATATAAAAGGCCAGATCTCAACTTACGCCAGTAATGAGATGGTGGTAGCAGCGTTAGATGAATTTGCATTTTCGTTTGAAGATTATGTCAGTGAATATAAAGCGCCCAACGATGATTTAACTCAGTTTTATAACACTGAGTTTAAAAACAAATACACTAGTATTAATAAAACCGACATTAATGTTTCATCTATCATACCGGATCCAGACAGCACAGCTTACAGTATTCAAACCTCTTACTTAGCGCACAATGACAACCCTATTGGCAGTAAAGATCAACTGGAACTTGCCAAAGACAGCAGCACCTACAGTAAAGTCCATCAGACTTACCATCCTAGTATTCGTAAATACTTAGAGGAGTTTGGATTTTACGATATTTTTATTGTAAGTATCGATACAGGTGATGTGTTGTACTCCGTGGCCAAAGAAATAGATTTTGCCACTAACTTAAATGATGGTGCATTTGCACAAAGTGGGTTAGGTAAAGCGTTTCATGGAGCAAAAGATTTAGCAGAAGGTGAAATATATACCACCCGATTTGAAGCCTACCAGCCGTCATATAATGCCCAAGCTGCATTTATGGCTAGCCCTATCTATGATCAGGGCCAAAGTTTAGGCGTATTAATATTTCAACTTCCGGTTGATCGTATTTCCAATATCATGACCAACGACAAACAATGGGAAACCGTAGGACTTGGTGCTACAGGTGAGACTTATTTAGTTGGTGCTGACAAAACGCTTCGTAGTGAAAGTCGGTTATTATTAGAACAGCCATCCCATTATTTTGACGTATTAAAACATACTAACCAAAGCGCCCAAGCCGACTTAATTAAGAAACTAGGCAGTGCCGTTGGTATACACACAATAGATACTGAAGGTGTGGAGTTAGCATTAGATAAACAATCTGGTTTCACCCAATATACAGGTTATAAAAACACCCCAGTCCTTTCGGCTTACACATATATTAACTCTGGTGGTGAAACTTGGGCTTTAATTGCTGAGATTGAAAATAAAGAAGCCTTTTCTACCTTTAATAATTTAAAAGCCGAATTGTCTTATATGTCGGTTATTACCGTGATCATATTTTTAATTGTTGGCAGTGTTCTGGGTTATTTAGTGGCAAAACAAATTAGCAAACACTTAAATAATTTATCCGCCATCATGAACGACATTGCTAAAGGAAATGGCGATTTAACAGCAAAAATAGATTATAACGGCATCAATGAATTTGGTGATATATCACGGGCATTTAACGAGATAATCAGTAAGTTCCATTCCATCATTTATGACATTAGAAACACGTCAAAACAGATCTTGGTTGAGTCTGACGTCGTTTTAGGTGGCGCAAAAGAAAGCCAAGATATTATTTTGTCGCAAAGCGATGCAACCCGAAATACCGTCACGGCTTTAGAACAATTTGAAGCATCTATTGCAACGGTTTCTCAAATCAGTGACGAAAGTCAATCTATCAGTATTGAAGTAGTTAAAGAATGTGAAAGTAGCAGTGAAAATGCTGCACTCGCTACTGATGATATCCGGTTATTAATGACCACTCTGCAAGAGGCTTCACAAGTCGTAAATGAATTAAATATTGAAGTGCAAGATATTACTTCAGTGCTTGATGTAATTACCTCTATTGCGGATCAAACCAATTTACTTGCGTTAAACGCCGCTATTGAAGCCGCGCGCGCTGGCGAACATGGCCGTGGATTTAGTGTTGTGGCTGATGAAGTAAGAAGCTTAGCGAAACGAACGCAAGAGTCGACCGTTGAGATCCAGAAAAAATTAGAGGTGTTGGACAACACTACAAGTGGCGTGGTATCAAGTATGGATAATGCAACCAATATTGCAGATAAAGGCGTTAAACGTGTATTAGACCTGAAGGATACTATTGATGGACTTACTGACAGAATTCATCAAATGGAGCAACTGATAGCTTCCGTTGCGACTGCAACCGATGAACAAACTCAAACCATCGGCGAGATTAATCGAAATATGAGTTTGATTGATACTCAATCTAAAGAAGTTGCACAAAAATCAGTTGAAAACGAACAAGCCTCCATGAAATTAACTGAAGTTTCTAAGAATATAAATCGACAAGTATCGACTTTTAAATTGCACGATTAATTCAGTCACCTTGTTCAAGTGGATATTAATTACGATATCCACATTTTATTATTAAGTTAGTCCTTTAACTTTTTAATTAACTGTTTTTGCACTTTCTCTTCAAGCTCTTTATGTTTGATATTTAATACATGAAAGCCTTTCTCTTCATATAAAAAGAAACGCTCTGCTTTAGCAAATACAAGATTTACATCATTCCTTTCACTAGAAAATGGATAGATCATGTATTTAATACGGTTATGAGTAAATAGCTTTTCCAAAACCGTAATAGAGGTCATTGTTTCTATACTGGCTTTAATTTCTAAATTTTGTGACTTCTTCACTACTGAAGCCATAAATATAGTGTTCTCAGGATCTTCTAAAACACTAGGTGTACAATCAAGCCCTTGTTGGCACAACAGATATTGTTTAACGGTAATAAGTGGAGGCTCTACGACAATCATGTTTTCAACACTGGCTAAATTAGCCTCTGAATATGCTAATGCCCCATCAATTAAACCGCTCTGTAATGATACTTCTGAACGTTCTCCAGAAATGTATACAAAATCTAAATTTATGCCTAGTTCTGCATAAATACTACGTAATAACGGTTCGTAATAATCAATAACGGTTGGATGGTTTATAGAAGCAAAGACTAAGTTTTTTTGTGTTAAAGCAGAAGTACTTACAGTAAATAATAATAAAATTAACAACCAACGCATAAATATATACCTTTAACTTTATCTATTAGAGATTATTACTAAGTATGATGAATAAGAATATAATTTCCATCTTAAATTCAGATATTTAGATGTAAAATTACATATCAGTTTTGTTTTTTATTCAGATATCAACTTATTTTCCTTTAAACGACCTACTGGCGTTTTGCACCGATTTAATTAATTTGCCAAAAGACTTATCTTTGAGTCTAGTCTCAGCGATAGAAGCGCCATTACGTTCTTGTTCTTTTAATAACTTATAATAGTTATCTAATCGTCGTTGATCTAAACTTTCATTTTCTAAAGCGTTAATAACCGCACAGTGTGGCTCAGTTATATGTTTGCAGTCAGAAAAGCGACATTGTTTGGTTAAGGCTACGATATCTGAGAAGGTCTCTTCTACCCCGGCTTCACAATCTGCAATTTGTAACTCTCTCACCCCTGGTGTATCAAGTAATAAGGCACCCGTTGGCATAATGTGTAACGAACGAGCTGTCGTGGTGTGACGCCCTTTACTGTCATCTTCACGAATACCAGCTGTGTCTTGTGTTTGCTGTTGCATCAAGGTGTTCACCAAAGTGGATTTACCTACGCCAGAACTCCCCACAAAAGCAACAGTTTTACCTAACGTTAACCAAGGACTTAAGGAGACAACACTATCAGTATCTAACGCATTAACTGTTTCAACCATTAAAAATGGGTCGATACTATTTACTTGTGATCTGTATTCATCCAAATCCTTACATTGATCGGCTTTGGTTAGAACAATCACAGGTTCACAGCCACTTTCGTGGGCTATGGCTAAATATCGTTCAATTCGATTTAAATTAAAGTCGTCATTTAATGAATTTACGATGAATAACGTATCCACATTGGCAGCTATCAGTTGTTCTTCAACTTTAGAACCTGCAGCCTTACGAGAAAGCACAGTACTTCGTTCTAACAGTCTGACAAATTCGTGATGTTCTGACATTACTAACCAATCACCAACGGTCATGGTTGGCATATTAGGCCTTATTTCTAAAGGCATATCCAGACTTTCAGTTTGAATAAGGTAGTGTGTTCTATGATGTTCAAATACACGGGCAAACAGACAAGTCTCAAGTTCTTCAAGACTGATCTGTTGTTGGAACGTCCCCTGCCACCCCAATTGATTTAGCGTGTACTGGCTCATAAAAGCGCTTCTGAACTCACTTCAATGTTTTGATTATTGATATTTAACCACATTTGACCGTCTTGGATAGTCACTTGAATCTGCATATTACGTTCAGTTAAACCAGATAATTCACTCGCTAACTCAGGAGGTAATGTCACAACGGATAAGTTATTACGTTGGGATAGTTTATTCTGCTCCTTTTTCCACCAAACATTAAAGCTATTGTCGGCATAGGAATAAATCATCATTTTTTTAGATTGGTTACAGCCCTTTTTTATACGTTGTTCAGACGGTTGTCCTAGTTCAATCCATAACTCAATCTCGTCAGTATAATTTTTTTGCCATAAGTCTGGCTCTTCATCATCACTAATGCCTTTACTAAAACTTAAAAACTCGTGAGCATTATGGATAAAGGCAATTAAACGCAACATCATTCTTTCGTCTGTTTCTGACGGATGTCTGGCTAAGGTTAAGTTATGATCTTGATAATAGTTTCTGTCCATATCTGAAATAGATATTTCAGCTTTGAAAATGGTAGCTTTTTGCGCCATTAGGTTTCTTCTTTTGATAAATTATTGTTACAACGTCATATAAACCAATGATAACACCCAGATGGCGAACAATATAATGACAATATGATTAATTAATTCATTAGATGATTGGTTAACTGGCTAAATACAGCAGTCAATCATTTGTTAGACAAGTTCTGTTTGGCCTTGTTGTACCGAATGGATCAAAGGAGCATTGAGCTTTTGTTTTATAAAAGCCACATTTTGTTTGGCAATATCGGAATCGCCCTCAATGTAATTCGCTATCCAACCTATCAAGTTACAACCACTTTGCTCAATAGCTTGCGCCGTTAATAACGCATGGTTTAAACAGCCTAACTTTACGCCAACTACCATGATCACAGGGAGTTGATGCTGTGCTACCCACTCACTTAATAACTCAGAATCATTAAGCGGTAAATGCCAACCGCCAGCACCTTCAATAAGCTGTACCTCACCTAAATCTTTAATGCCTTTATAAGCTATATCCAAACGGTTAAAGTCTAGAGCTTGCTGTGCCATTTTCGCTGCGATATGAGGCGCTATCGGTTGGTCAAATACGATTGGGTTTATCTGATCTAAGCTGTAACGTCTTTGCACTGCGTTATATAAACAAACGGCATCTTCGTTTGCCATAGTGTTATTACTAGCTTCTAACTCTGGATAATATTGTGTACCGGCTGATATTGGTTTAAATGGAAAAATATCAAGGTTATCTTTTAACAGCGCCTTAACCATTAAGCTGGCACAAAAGGTTTTGCCAACTTCGGTATCTGTACCTGTGATAAAGATGGTTTTATGTTGATTAAACAGAGTAGAAATATTCATTATTTGGTGAGCTCTAAATACATAACTTGATAGGTTGCCGGTATGCCTTGTTGCTGGGGATTATAAAATGCATCTTTATAAGCACTTTCCATTTGTTGCCATGTATTTTTAGTGACTAATCCTTTGTTCTGACGATTTTGTACAAAATTAGCCCCTAAACTTTTTAATTCTTTGGCTAACATTCTGGCATTACTAAACCAAAATACTTCAGCCTGCTGAGTTAATTGTATTTGGCGCCAAGGTCTGTTTTGTACAGTGGATGTTAATTGTTCAACGCTTAGGTACTCATGTATGTGTTTATCACTGTCTACCTTTGACCACGCTTGTTCTAATTCAAACAAGGTGCCATCAAGCAAAGTGGCAATAACGGCTTTTCCGTTCGGTTTTAACGCATTATAAACTTGATCTAGTACTTGATGTAGGTCGCACCACTGCACCATCAAACTGGAATAAAATACATCGATACTTTGTGGTAAAAACGGTAAGGCATGGGAGTTTGCTTGAACTTTAGCTTTAGCGACGTCATTAACTTTTAACATGTCATTGGCTAGATCCAAGGCGATTACGGTTTCAAATTCTTGATTTAACAAAGCGCTAAATAAACCAGGTCCACAACCTAAGTCGACACAAATATTACCTTTGTTGTCACGGTTTATTAACGTGGTTGCTGCTTTCCCCTGCTTCAATTTATTAAATAGTGTTTGCCCAACTCTGTGCTGTAACTGTGCCCTTTTAACGTAGGTTTGAGCAGAGTCTGAAAAATGTTTTTGAATTTGTGAAAATGGAATGTCGAGTGACACTTGTTTATCAGGTATTTGCATAGAGTCTGCGTTAATACTATTCACAGGCTGTAAATCTAACAATGCGCTCATTGCGTTACCTGCTTTATCAATTGATCCAATTGCTGTTTAGTGTGAGACGCGGTAATTGTTACCCTTAATCTAGCTTGTTGTTTTGCCACTGTTGGATAACGCATCGCTGATGCCCAAATTCCATTTGCTTTTAATTGCTGTGAAAGCCCGATAGCTTCAGACTCATCACCGATAACAATAGGTTGAATAGGAGACAAGCTATCAAGTGTCTGATATTTAGAACCTCGCAAATTGGATTTAAAATACTCTATGTTTTCAGCCAGCTTTTCCCGACGCCATCCATCCTTTTGAATGGCTTTAATATTGACGATGGCCGCAGCAGTTTGTAGAGGTGATAGGTGGGTAGAATATATATAATCACGACTGAAGTTAGTTAAATACTCTATGGTTTGTTTACTGGCAATAACAGCCGCACCTTGTGCGCCAATTGCTTTACCAAAGGTAACAACTAATACATCACAATTATCTAAGGTCAGTTGTTGAGCAGATAAACTTCCTGCACCGTTTTTGCCATGTATGCCAATTCCGTGTGCATCATCTAACATAAACCATGCATTATTAGCTTTAGTAATTTTCATTAATCTTTGCAAGTCTGGTTGATCACCATCCATGCTAAACACCCCTTCTGTCACCACTAATTTATTAGTAATTTCATCGGAGTTTTTATTGTTAGATTTAGCCAAAACGGTCTGTAAACTAGATAAGTCGTTATGCAGATACCGTACTTGTTTACAATGACCTAACGCTTGGCTATTTCGACCAACATCCATTAACGACGCGTGATTAAGCTTATCCTGCACAAGTAACGCGTTATCACCCTTGATGTTAAACAAAGCACTTATGACGCCTGTATTAGCACTATAACCAGAACCAAACAGCAGACAGTTAAAGTTTTGAGGAGCACCGACCCAATCTAATAATAATTGTTCTAATTCTAAGTGTATTTTGTGTCGACCAACGACTAATGGACTGGCCATTGCACCTGCAGATAAGTGTGTATATTTATCAATGGAAAGTAATTTTGCAGATGTATGGTCGGATGCGATACCAAGGTAATCGTTACTTGAAAAGTTAAGATATGAGTGACCCTCAACCGTCAAATTTGTAGTAGAAATATCATCTACTACCATCCGACTACGCAACAAACCTAAATCAGTTTGTTGTTTTAATCTGCTCGCTAATCTTGATTCAAACATAATTAACTGAATACTTAATTATGCTGGGTAAAACATTTCTTTTTCTTTCGGCTTTGTTTGTTCATTTATCTGTTCAAACAATGCGGCTTCTTTGGTTTCGTCTGAGTAATCACGACCTTTCTCAGCGTTAATCCCTAATTTTTTAAATAGCTTTTGGTCAAAGTGTTCGTCCGGGTTCCCTGTGGTTAATAACTTACATCCATAAAAGATTGAATTCGCGCCTGCTAAGAAACACATAGCTTGCATTTGTTCATTCATACCTTCACGCCCTGCCGATAAACGTACATGTGATTTAGGCATCATAATACGAGCAATGGCAATAGTACGGATAAAATCAAAAGACTCTAAATCTTCAACGTTATCCAGCGGTGTCCCCTCCACTTTAACTAACATGTTAATAGGCACACTTTCAGGGTGGCGCGGTAAATTTGCTAGCGCAATCAATAAACCAGAGCGGTCTTTAGCGCTCTCACCTAAACCAACGATACCGCCAGAGCATACGTTCATACCTGCATCACGCACGTTTTGCAGGGTATTTAAACGGTCTTCATAAGTACGGGTTGTAATAATGTCACCGTAGTATTCAGGAGATGTATCTAAGTTGTGATTGTAATAATCTAAACCAGCTTCGTTAAGCGCTAATGCTTGCTCTTTAGTTAACATGCCAAGCGTCATACAGGTTTCTAAACCTAACTCTTTAACCCCTTTGATCATTTCAATTACATACGGCATGTCACGGTCTTTAGGATTACGCCAAGCTGCGCCCATACAAAATCGGGTAGAACCTATTTCTTTGGCTTCTTTTGCTCTGGTAAGTACTTTTTCTACTTCCATTAAACGTTCTTTTTCAAGACCTGTTGAGTAACGTGCGCTTTGTGGACAATATTTACAATCTTCTGGACATGCGCCAGTTTTGATAGATAACAAAGTACTGACTTGAACTTGGTTTGGATCAAAATGCTCTCGGTGAGTGACTTGAGCTTTAAACATCAAGTCATTAAAAGGCATGTTAAATAATTCGTTAACTTGGTCTAACGTCCAGTTATTTCTGATTTCAGCAGTCATGTTTCCAGCCATATTCTTATAATTAATGTGTCACCTGGCCAATTATTTACAAACTATGATTGAGCCCGTGACATTTTTTGGCTAGTCTAGCGACCCAACGGCGATTGTCAATTTACAAATCACAACAAACTTTACATCAGGCTAATTTATGAACAAACTTATTGACGTTAAATTTGATGAACAACATATTTGGCACCCGTATACGTCGATGAAAACACCATTGCCCTCTTATCCAGTTCAAAGTGCTGATGGTGTTCGGATTAAATTAGAGAGTGGTCAAGAATTAATAGATGGCATGTCTTCTTGGTGGTCTGTTATTCACGGATATAATCATCCTGTGATCAACCAAGCAATTACCGATCAATTATCTAAAATGAGTCACGTTATGTTTGGCGGCTTAACGCATAATCCAGCAATTGAGTTATGTAAAAAATTAGTAGAAATTACACCTGTAGGATTAGAAAAGGTCTTTTTAGCAGATAGTGGTTCTGTCAGTGTTGAAGTGGCACTTAAAATGGCGATTCAGTGTCAATTGGGACGTGGATATACCAGTAGAAACAAGTTTGTCACTATTAAACATGGCTATCATGGCGATACCTTTGGTGCGATGGCCGTGTGCGATCCAGTAAACTCCATGCATTCATTATATTCAGATATTTTACCTAAAAATTACTTTATTGAAGCACCTAAAAGCAAACCAGATCAGGACTTTGACCATAAAGAACTAGATGAATTAAAGATGTTGTTACAACAAGATTCAGACAATATAGCTGCATTGATTTTAGAGCCGGTAGTACAAGGTGCTGGCGGTATGCGCTTTTATCACCCTGAATTTATCAGTGCGGCTAAGTCCATATGTGAACAATATAAAATCTTGTTAATTGCTGACGAAATTGCCACTGGATTCGGCCGTACCGGCAAAATGTTTGCGTGTGAACATGCTCAAATTACACCAGATATCATGTGTTTAGGTAAGGCTATTACTGGTGGTTACATGACGTTAGCCGCTACATTGTGTACTGAACAGGTGGCATTAGATATTAGCCAATGTGACGCTGGAGTATTAATGCATGGTCCTACGTTTATGGCGAATCCATTAGCCTGTGCAGCAGCCAATGCCAGTTTAGATTTGTTAAGGACGGGTGATTGGTTTGAACAAGTTAAGCATATTGAAGCTGGACTAAAACAAGGTTTGCAGCCTTGTGAAGAATTAGACTGTGTGACAGAAGTTCGTGTATTTGGCGCAATTGGTGTCATTGAGATGAAACAAGTTGTTAACGTTGCTGAGATTCAAAAACAGTTTATACAACATGATTTATGGATCCGACCTTTTGGTAAATTGGTTTACGTAATGCCGCAATACATTATATCCACTCAAGATTTAGCCTTGTTAACCAGTGGTATCGTCAAAACATTATCAGCCATGTAACGCCAAATTGTATAAGTTCATGTAATCAAAGTAGTCTTGAACCTATTAAATTATGACAGGCTTACCAAGGTGATGAACACCACACTTATCACGACTAACATATACATACTGTATCGTTGACCATCACTATGACGTCTTGATCTAAATTGATTTAACACCAAGGTTAATATCGATAATGATAAACAAAAATATAAGGTGATCTGTAACCATTTTTTAATTCTAATAACCAACCGGTTCTTACATCGACGGGTTCATCGACCAACTGATAGACAAAATACTCCACTTCGGGTCGAGCGTAATGAAAAATAATTAAGGCAACCAAAAAAACAACCCAGGAAAATATATTTAAGAAATTAACGGTTATATGGATCAGATCCGAACTTTTTCGCCTTTCTACCACTCGTTTCATTTTTTTAACCTTATAAGTTTAACGAATCAACCGTCAAATTGAGCATTAATTGTTCAACCAATTGAAAAATGTTTAATTACTTATGCTTACGCTGTTTTAGTACTTGTATATAGGGCGCAAGCCAGTAATATTGCACTTTATATATTTAAAATTTTTAATACAATATTTAGACCGAAACTATCATGGCTCATCAATCAGTAAAATCATTATTAGCGGGCGAATTTGCCGCCGGCGACACAGTAACAGTTAAAGGTTGGATCCGTACTAAACGTGATTCAAAAGCAGGCATATCATTTTTGGCCGTTCACGACGGTTCATGTTTTGATCCTATTCAAGCCGTTGCACCTAATTCATTAAGTAATTACGAAGACATTACCAAATTAACAACAAGTTGTTCAGTTGAAGTAACGGGTGAACTTGTTCAATCTGAAGGTCAAGGCCAAGCGTTAGAAATTCAAGCTCAAGACGTTAAGATCGTTGGTTGGGTAGAAAATCCAGACACATATCCAATGTCTGCAAAACGCCATTCAATTGAATATTTAAGAGAACATGCACATTTGCGCCCTCGTACCAATATTATTGGTGCGGTTGCACGTGTACGTAACTGTTTATCTCAAGCAATTCATCGTTTTTTCCACGAGCAAGGTTATTACTGGATCAGTACGCCAATCATCACAGCATCTGACTGTGAAGGTGCCGGTGAAATGTTCAGAGTATCAACTTTAGATATGGTTAATACTCCAATGAATGACAAAGGCGAAGTTGATTACAGCCAAGACTTTTTTGGTAAAGAAGCGTATTTAACAGTTTCTGGTCAATTAAATGGTGAAACCTATGCTTGTGCGTTAAGCAAAATATATACGTTCGGCCCTACTTTCCGTGCTGAGAATTCAAATACTAGCCGTCATTTAGCTGAATTTTGGATGATTGAACCAGAAGTTGCTTTTGCTGACTTAGCGGATATTGCTCAATTATCTGAAGATTTATTAAAGTACGTATTTAAAGCCGTATTAACTGAATTACCAGATGACATGGCCTTTTTCGCACAACGTGTTGAAAAAACGGCTATTTCTCGTTTAGAGCAAGTAATTAACTCTCCGTTTGTTCGTATGGACTACACTGACGCTATCGACATATTGTTGAAGTGCGATAAAGAGTTTGAATTTCCGGTTTCATGGGGAATCGATTTATCATCTGAACATGAACGTTACCTTGCTGAAGAACATGTTGGCGCACCAATTATTATGCAAAACTATCCTCGCGATATTAAAGCATTCTACATGCGTCAAAATGACGATGGTAAAACCGTTGCGGCGATGGATGTATTAGCACCAGGTATTGGCGAAATCATTGGTGGTTCTCAACGTGAAGAAAGACTAGACGTTTTTGATGCACGACTTGAAGAAATGGGTCTGAGCAAAGAAGATTACAGCTGGTATCGTGACTTACGTCGATATGGTTCTGTACCACACGCTGGATTTGGTTTAGGTTTTGAACGCTTAGTTGCTTATGTTACAGGTATGCAAAACGTACGTGATGTTATCGCATTCCCACGTGCACCAGGCACAGCTAACTACTAAAGTTAGCTGTTATAACATTAATATTAAAGGGCTAATTCCAGCCCTTTTTTAGTGAAAGATAACATGAGGTCATCATGAAGATATTAGGTATCGAATTAAACGCTAAAGAAGCCGTTGTGTGTTTAATGGCGTCAGAAGCAGGTTTATTTAATGTAATGGAATGTCGTACTAGAGGCATTGAATTACGTGATGCTGATACAGCTGAAGGCATCCGCGGTTTTCAATTTCAAATGATTAAGTTGATAGATGATTACTCAATTGACAAAGTAGTGATCAAACAACGTCATTCAAAAGGTAAATTTGCTGGTAGTAGTAATAGTTTCAAAATGGAAGCGGCTCTGCAACTTATTGATTCGGTATCTGTAGAAATGATCAACCCAACTGAAATCAAAGAAACATTAAAAAAATACCCTTTAGATTACAACATGAAAGATTTAGAATTACGTAAATTCCAAGAAGATGCATTTTACACTGCATATACGTTTGCATTAAGAAGTCTTTAAATCTAAATAGCTTGTTTACATAATAAAAAACCACTTTATCTAGTGGTTTTTTATTTTCTGCAAACTTAAATAAAAAGAAACAATAACATCATTGCATCGCATTATTTATACGTTTCATCACATCATCTGCATTTGCAGCTTTTTTATTAAGGTACAAATAAACCGGAAACTCATCCATTGGGAAAAAATGTAAATTAAGCTTACTTTGGTCATACTCTTCAGCTTGAAAAGGCCCTTTGTAGCCTAATGCACAATCTCCTCGATCATACTCTAGCGCTCTGAGTGCTTGAAAGTGGTTTTCGGCTTTTAGTACAACATTAAAACCATTCTGTTCATTAAGTTCAAAGTCAAGACCATATGAATAACCAGTTAACAATATCAGTCTGATACCTTTTAAATCGTCAACACTTTGTATGTTATAGTTTTTATTACGACAAACAGCTCCAAGTTTGATTAAGTAAAAGGGAAGTTTGCTCTTTAAATAGTTATTTGGTTGGTTTACATAACTCTCTATAACAATTGTGAAATCAACTCGTCCTTGCTCCAAATATAATTTGGCTCTTTTATTTGGGAGTTGTATAGGGGTATATCTTAATTGTGCTTTTTTGAATATTTGCTCAACTACATCTGCTATTTCGCCCTCAACTTTATCGTTATCATTGAAATGATAAGGGTTAAAATTAATGTAACCCCAATTTAGAGGCATAATTTGAGTAGCAAAGAGAGGCGTTGTTAATAAAACGCAAAGAATTGATATTATCAATAAACGCATCTATCCATAACCTTAATTATCTAAATCCCGATTGTAATATTCACACAAGCCTTAAATAAAGCAAGTATTTCTAATAATAGCCACTAACGCATTAAAAAATAAATAATTTTAGATTCAAATTCTGAATTTATAACCTGAAAATATGTATGAATAAAATTATTTTTATAACCCTAAATTAACTGTTTAACTAAAATGACAAAACATCTATCTTTTTTTAAACCGTTTATTCACTGTTAGTCGATTATTAACATCCCTACTCGTCTTAATTAACTCATCATTCTCAATAGTATGATCCGCTTTGGCAACTCGGTCATATAACACGACATTGACTGATGCGGCTAAATTTAAACTGCCTTTGGTTGGCATAAACACAACATGATCAGCTTTGTTTATTACCTCTTGTTTAATTGATCCATCTTCAGGGCCAAAGACATAAAAAGCACTTTCAGGATGTTCAAACTCCGGTAACGGTGTTGCCCCTTCGACTAAATCAACACATATTAATGGTACATCGTCCGGTTTCTCAGCCAGAAAATCCTCCACGTGCACAATACCTATCTCATCATTGATATTCTGGGTGTCAGTCGAGAACTTTTTAGCTTTGTTATAGCGGTTACCTGTATATAAAATTTCGTGGGCGCCAAAGCAACCTGATGCTCTTAATACACCACCAACATTGGTTGGGCTTTTAGGGTTTGTTAAACAAATTGTTACTTTTGCAGAATTAGACACGGTCATAGATAGCTTTCATTATTTTATTGCAAGAAAAAGCCAAGCGATTGCTTGGCTTTAAATTGTATTTAATTTTTAGCTTATTACCTAACAATAAATACGTTTATTTAGATAATAGCGGCTAAATCAGCACCTTGACGAATTGCACGTTTAGCGTCTAACTCTGCAGCTATGCTGGCACCACCAATCAAGTGAACGGTTGCACCACTTTGTTTTAATTCTTCATATAATGTGTTGTTTGATGTTTGTCCTGCACAAACAATGACATTATCAACATCTAAAAACTGCTGTACGCCATCAACTAACACTTCAAGTCCTTGATCTGAGAAGCTTTTGTATTCAACCTTATTCATCATTTTAACACCAGCACGGTTAAGTTCGGCTCTGTGAACCCAACCTGATGTTTTACCAAGTCCCGCCCCTACTTTAGTGTCTTTTCGTTGCATTAGGTAAATAGTTTTATCCACTTTGTCTTCTGTAATTGGTTTAACCGCGCCACGGTTTTGATAGCTTTTATCAACACCCCAGTAATTTAACCAATGATCAAGATCGAGTGTATGAGATTTAGGTTGAATTAAACTGCATGCAACATCAAAACCAATACCTCCGGCTCCAATAATGGCAACTTTGTCACCTACTGGTTTTTTATGCTTTAACACATCTAAATACCCCAGCACTTTATCTGAATCAAATCCCGGTAGATCTAATGTTCTTGGAGTAATACCTGTAGCAACTATGATTTCATCAAAATCCATTGCCTTTAAGCTTTCGACAGACTGATGTTGGCCCAAATGTAAGGAAACGTTTTGATCTTTTAACTTATGTTCAAAAAAGCGGATAGTTTCGTAAAACTCTTCTTTGCCTGGAATAGTTTTGGCTATATTAAACTGACCACCGATCTCATCTGCCGCATCAAATAAATGAACTTCATGGCCTTTTTCAGCAGCATAACTAGAGAATGCCATGCCTGCAGGACCTGCACCTATTACCGCTAATTTCTTTGAATTAGTTGCCGTTTTAAATACTAATTCAGTTTCATAACAGGCCACTGGGTTAACTAAACAAGTTGCACGTTTTCTGGCAAACACATGGTCCAAACACCCCTGATTACATGCAATACAAGTATTGATTTTATCACTTTGGTTGGCTGCAGCTTTTGCTACAAATTCAGCATCAGCTAATAAAGGACGGGCCATGGAGACCATGTCGGCTTGACCTTCAGCTAATATCTCTTCGGCTATTTCAGGTGTATTAATTCGGTTAGTTGTCACAACAGGGATAGAAACTTCTTTTTTAAGACGTTCTGAAATCCAAGTAAATGCTTTTCTAGGCACCGAAGTCACTATGGTTGGTATTCTTGCTTCATGCCAGCCAATGCCAGTATTCAAGATAGTCACACCCGCCTGCTCTAATAATTTAGCCAGTTGTACTACTTCTTCAAACGTAGAACCATCATCAACAAGATCTAACATAGAGAGTCTAAAGATGATGATAAAATCATTGCCTACTTTTTCTCTCGTTTGTTTAACAATTTCTAATGCTAGACGGATTCTATTTTCAAAACTACCGCCCCACTTATCAGTACGTTTATTGGTTTTTGGCGCTATGAATTGATTAATTAAATACCCTTCAGAGCCCATAATTTCAACACCGTCGTATCCCGCTTTTTGAGCTAGACCAGCACATTTAGCAAAATCACGAATGGTTTTATTTATGCCGCGTTCAGACAGCGCTTTTGGTTTAAATGGATTGATTGGTGCTTTAATAGCAGAACTACTGACATTAAATGGATGATAAGCGTAACGGCCTGTATGTAGAATCTGTAAACAAATCTTAGTGTCATACTTATGGACTGCATTAGTGATCGTTTTGTGTTTATTAACATGCCAAAAACGACTTAATTCTGAACCTAATGGTTCAACTCTGCCGGCAAAATTCGGCGCAATGCCGCCAGTGACAATAAGACCAACCCCACCTTTTGCTCTCTCTTCATAAAAAGCAGCCAGTTTTTCAAACCCTTTTTTCTCTTCTTCCAAACCTGTGTGCATTGACCCCATTAGTACACGGTTTGATAATTGAGTGAATCCAAGATCTAATGGTTTTAATAAATGCGGATAAGACATATTCAACTCTTCTAATTATTATTATTTCTTATAGGGATACTCTAACCAACTACTGGTCGGACTTCAATTAAATAAATTAGTTACAAAGGATTCTGGCAATGTATTCTAAATTATTGAACAATAAGTTTAAGTCATTTAATAAATTTAGAGAGAAAAATGGAACATCAGTTAAAGAAAAATAAAAACTGGATAAAGGATTTGTTTAAAGCGTGTTGGGGAGTACTTAATTTTACTCGAAGCGCTATTTTAAATATTTTATTTTTAATTGTCGTCGTTTTAGTTATTGGTGCCATTGCTGCAAGTGGTGAACAACCAATTATCGTAGAAGCAAATTCTGTTTTAAAACTGAATTTAGTCGGTGAAGTGGTTGAAGAGAAAACCTACATAGACCCTTATAGTGAGTTCATGGCAGATGCGATGGGCAACAATAATGACAGTCCTGAGGTTTTGCTAACTGATATTTTAGCTAGCATTAAATCAGCAGCTAATGATAATCGAATTAATGCACTGCTTTTGGATGTAAGCAGATTAAGAGGAACAGGCTTAAGCAAATTACAAGAAATTGGACACGCGTTAAAACAATTTAAGCAAATATCTGATAAGCCTATATTAGTTTATGGTGATTATTATTCACAAACTCAATATTACTTAGCCGCACATGCAGATGAGATCATTCTTCATCCTATGGGCGCAGTCGCTATCGACGGTTTTGGCCGTTACCGTATGTACTTAAAATCAGCGTTAGAGAAATTAAAAGTTAATACTCATATATTCAGAGTTGGTACCTATAAATCCGCTGTTGAACCATTTTTACGAGATGATATGTCAGAAGCTGCAAAGACGGCAAATCAACAATGGTTAGGTGACTTATGGTCAGAGTATAAGTCAGATGTGAGTACAGCAAGACAGTTTGAACAGAGTAACTTTGATGAACAATTAACAGGTCTTTTAGCTAAATTAAAGAATGTTAACGGTGATTTAGCTCAATTTGCACTTGCTAACTCTTGGGTAGATAAACTTATGACACATCAAGAGTTTGAGCAATATGTTGATAATCAGTGGTTAAATCAAAAAAATAAAACGATTAATTTTAACGACTATTTATCTGTAACCTCTCAACAATTTAATCCGATTGAATTAGACAAAATTGGTATTGTAGTGGCTAAAGGTACGATTTATAACGGAACTCGTACCCCTGGCGATATTGGTGGGGACTCAACCGCTAAATTATTAAAACAAGCACGTGAAGATGATCAAATTAAAGCCATTGTTCTACGAGTGGATAGTCCGGGCGGCAGTGCATTTGCATCTGAAGTGATCCGTAACGAAATAGAAGCTATCAAACAGGCTGGTAAACCTATCATTGTTTCCATGAGTTCAATGGCTGCATCTGGTGGCTATTGGATTTCTGCATCCACTGACGAAATTTGGGCATCCACAACCACAATCACGGGTTCTATAGGCATATTCGGAATGTTAACTACATTTGAAGACACGTTAACTACATTAGGTGTAACAACAGACGGTGTGGGCACAACTGAAATGGCTGGATTCTCCCCGACTCGTGCACTTAACCCAGCAATGGGACAGGTTATTCAAACAGCTATCGAACATGGATATGATCAATTCATTGGTTTAGTTGCACAAGAAAGAAATATGTCAAAATCTGAGGTTGATAATATTGCACAAGGCCGTGTCTGGTCAGGTAAAAAAGCTTTTGAGTTAGGATTAGTTGATAAATTAGGCTTCTACCAAGATGCTATTGAGTCAGCTGCTGACCATGCCGGTCTAAGTGACTACCAAGTTACTGTCGTTAAAAAACAACTTACGCCTTATCAAGTGTTTATTAATGATTTATTCGCAACCTATGCACCACAGATAACGGTGAATAAAAATAACTCACCAATGATGGATGTATTCAACTCAATCATGAAAGAAACCAAAACATGGGCTCAATTAAATGACCCAGTTGGTATGTATCTTTATTGTTACGAATGTGACATCAATTAAACGTCAAGGCTGTTGGTTTCCTTAACGTTTATATTTAGAATAAGCCCACTAATTTAGTGGGCTTATTTTTTTGCCCATAACGCTATATTGAGACAATTAATGACATCTGCTAAAAAACGAATATATATCGCCTATACTGGCGGCACAATTGGGATGAAAAAGTCACCTAACGGTTATATACCAGTTGAGGGTTATGTCACTGATGTTTTAAATTCGATGACGGAACTAAATCGTCCTGAAATGCCAGAGTTTACAATCTCAGAATTTTGCCCAGTATTAGATTCGAGCAACATGTCACCTAATGATTGGCAGAATATTGCTAATGATATAAAACAAAACTATCAAGACTATGATGGCTTTGTCGTGTTACACGGCACTGATACTATGGCTTACACAGCCTCTGCTTTATCTTTTATGTTAGATAACTTAGATAAGCCAGTGATTGTCACCGGAAGTCAAATTCCCTTATCTCAGATCCGCTCAGATGGCTTACATAATTTATTAAATGCCTTGTATATCGCGGCTAACTACCCGATTAACGAAGTCACTTTATTCTTTAATAACCGCTTATACCGTGGGAACCGAGCGACCAAAGCGGATGCTGATGGCTTTAATGCGTTTGACAGTCCAAATTTCCCCCCACTCATTGATGCTGGTATTCAAATAGAAGTAAATGCCGAAGCAATTAATGCTCACCAATCTTTCACAAACATTAATACAAGCTTTAATATCATTAACATTACGGACCAACCTATTGGAGTGGTCAGTTTATACCCTGGCATCTCACACTTAGTGATCAAAAACATTTTGGCACAACCCGTTAACGCATTAATAATACAGAGTTATGGCGTAGGTAACGCACCAGAAAATAAATCGTTATTAACCGAAATAGAAAGTGCTAACGACAGAGGTATATTAGTGGTCAACAGAACTCAATGCCATCGAGGTAGTGTTGATATGGAAGGTTACGCAACAGGGAAAGCCCTACAAAGTGCTGGCGTATTGTCTGCACACGATATGACATTAGAAGCCTGCTTAACTAAAATACATCACTTACTAAGCCAAGACCTTAGTTTTGAGCAAGTTAGGCAGTTGTTTAGCCAAAATCTAAAAGGTGAGATGACCATAGATTAATCTGGCTGTTGATAAGATTACTTTATGATTTTACTTTTTATTTTTGACTAACCACCCATTCAATAATTTTACTTGCCCACATTGCTGAGCAGCATAAGTTAATCGGATGGCATTACTTAATATAGTACTGTCATCCCAATCAGTAATGTTACGAATTTCTGCTAAACAATCTTGTGCTTGTTCAGTTAAATATCCGCGAACTTCTTTTTTTCCAAGAGATTCTTTCTTTTCTCGGTAACGTTTTTGCTTCTCAGCGTTAGTTAATGGTGCTTTTTTAGCCATAATATCAAATATATCACTGTTCAGAGTTGTTTAGCGTACAAGTGTTCGCTAAGATTTGCGCCCTACTTCTTGTAACTAGTATAAGTTTATTTATGTCACAAAAAAACAGCTTTGATAAAAACGATTTAATCGCATGTGGAAACGGCGAGTTATTTGGTGAAGGTAATGCACGTTTACCATCAGATAATATGTTAATGATGGACCGCATTGTTAAGATCACAGACGAAGGTGGTAAATACGGAAAAGGTGAAATCATTGCCGAATTAGATATCACATCTGATCTATGGTTCTTTGATTGTCATTTTAAAGGTGACCCAGTAATGCCTGGTTGCCTTGGACTAGATGCTATGTGGCAACTTATTGGGTTTTTCTTAGGTTGGTCTGGTGGACCTGGTAGAGGCCGAGCTTTGGGTGTTGGTGAAGTTAAATTTACGGGTCAGGTTTTACCTACTGCAAAAAAAGTTACTTACCGTATAGATTTAAAACGTGTAATTAAACGTAAATTATTTATGGGTTTGGGTGATGGTGTTGTAGAAGTAGATGGTAAAAAAATCTACGAAGCTAACGATTTAAAAGTTGGTTTGTTCACGGATACATCATCGTTCTAACATCTTGTTTGTTTAAGATACAAAAAAGCCCGTTTAATACGGGCTTTTTTGTTAATAATTAATTGAGGTTATTTAAATAACCCATCGTTTTTATCGCCTATGGCTTCGCGCCATCCTCCTAACCACTGCGATTTACTTTCCATCTGCTGATATGGGCATGCCTCGCGGGAGCGTCCTGTAATGCCAGCTTTATATCCTTGTGAATGAGCTCTGTCTAACCGATCACGTTTCTGTCTTTTCATTGGCAGTTCCTTAATATATTTATTTTTGGAATTTTCAAGATGTGCTTAAAACACTTGTATATGAATAGACAAATTTTAAAGTTTGATCAATGACTTTTTTTACAATTTTATGACAGATAAAAGTAAGCCCATGAATGACATGGGCTTTTTCATATAGAATGCTTAGTTATATAGAACGGCGTCTAATATACAAAAGTGAACTGAGGAATAAAATAAAGGCAGGCGCGGTAGATAACCCCTTTCTTTCGTATTTTGGATTCTCAATATCACTACAATCTTCTATCTCACCTGAATCAATTGGTGATAACAAAACAGATACGGCAACTTGCTCAGTGTAAGTTGCGCCAGCTGAATCATAATAAACGTCACCATTAGAATCTCTCAACTCAACACGTTTTAAAGCAGTAGCTGCAATTTGATTATTGTTATTAATGCTTTTCATTTCAACAATTTCAAATTCAGAATTACATTCGGTTAAATCATTAATATCAAAAAATGATTTAGTATTGATGTTATAAATAAAACCGTGTTTTCTACGAACCGATTCAGTTGTGATCTCGTATTCAGCTTCACCAACCACAATACCTAAATCATTAATAGAATTAGCAGTACTTTCTGCCGTTGGATAAAACGTGGTTGGTGTCTCAAACGTATCGTTATTTATGTCATAGATAAAAAACTCATCATTCAGTTCATTGTTATAAACGGTTTGAACTTTACCGATGACAATATTAGAACTGTTAATGTCCGTTGCATAACCGGCATCATATAAATCCACACCGATTAAAGGTTTAGTCCCTTCGCTTCCGAATAAAAGTGGTTGTTGATAATATTGAACAACTTGATCTTCATTATGAACATGTCCATACCCAACCCCTACACCAAACTCATTAACTGCAGCGATGGTAGCACTGTAATTTGCCGTCTGTGTTTCTGTTGGCGTGAATGCCAAATCAAATTCAGAGCTACTTAATACTTCACCTGAATCATCAATTTGCCAAATATATGGTTTCGTTTTATAAATATCGCCAGATATTTGTTTTGACCAAACACACACTAATAAAGGTGCGCTTTCGCCGTCACAATCCGTTTCGATTGAAGTTTGTGCAGACTCAATCAATTCAGTCGATGAAAAACCAGCAATATAACCAGTATTACTAATGTCGACTGCTGATGTAACGCCACCGTACTCACTAAATACAGGCTCAATCAGTTTGGTTACACCATTTAAATAAATTGCCGCACGGGTTTTGTAATCACGTTGCCAATATTTATATTCTGTTTCTACACCTTCATCACTGGTTATAACAAAATCGACTGGCTTAAATGAACCTGACGCGGTACCAACCGCGATTTCACTTGAATTTATTGCGTTTAATTGTTCAACATTACTACCAGTATATTCACCTAACTCATTATCAACATAATCAGTTAATGCAACCAAATTAGTTTCATTCCCTGAGTTAATGAAAGATTTAGAGTCACCTATTCTTTGAAATAGAGGGCTTGATAAAGATGCTAATGTAGATTTAAGGCAATACGTAGAAGTCGCATCAAAATCACCAGATGACAATTCTGCATCCGATAAATCACAAGCAGTTTTGTAACTGTCTTCTAAATAGGATTCTAAATAAAAAGGGAATTTGAAACTATCTCTTACGACTCCAACCACGGTACCCGAGTCATTTAATCCCATTGAAAAATGTTGTCTATATTTTTCTAAAGGTGCAATTTCTTTTACTTCATATTGTGCTGCAAAGGTTTGACCTGAATGAGCAATGATTGCTGTTGCCAGCAAAGATGTTTTAAACAATTTTGATTTCAAAATAATACTACCTAATTCAATTTTGTTGTTTTTGTTCTAGCTCTTCCCAGCGAGAATAAGCAACTTCGAGCTTCGACTCAGTTTCAGCTAATTGGTTCAATTTGGCTGAAGTAAAATCGCTATCTTGTTTGAAAAAGTCTGAGGAATTAACGATTTCCTGGATTTCAGAAAGTGTGGACTCTAAGTCTTCTAACAATTTTGGCAGTGATTCTAACTCTGTCGACTCCTTGTATGAAAGCTTTTTCTTTGTTTTGTTAGGAGTAACGTCACTTTTGTTTTTTGATTTATCAGCAACTGATGTTTTTTCAACAGACTTGGATTGTTTCGGAGCTATACGCTTTAAATAATCTTCGTAGTCCTGATAACCACCCACGACTTTATTAATGACGGCATTACCTTCAAAAGCCCAAATTGAAGTGGCGGTATTATCAATAAATTCACGGTCATGGCTTACAAGTAAAACCGTACCTTCATAGTTAGCAACTAACTCTTCTAATAATTCTAATGTTTCCACATCTAAATCATTAGTCGGTTCGTCTAGAATCAACAGATTTGATGGTTTTACGAATAGCTTAGCAAGTAACAAACGGTTTTTCTCACCGCCAGACAGAGCCTTTACTGGGGTTCTTGAACGCTCAGGTGGAAATAAAAAGTCTTGAAGATAACTTAATACATGACGAGTTCCGCCATTAAATTCGACTTCTTGTTTACCTTCTGCAACATTATCTTGAACACTTTGCTCTTCATTAAGTGCTAATCGGTGTTGATCAAAATACGCAACTTTTAAGTTTTCACCTATTTTAACTATGCCTTCATCTGGTTCAATTTGCCCCATCATCAGTTTTATTAAGGTAGATTTACCAATCCCGTTTGGTCCAACCAAGGCTATTCTATCGCCACGTGCGACTAATGCATCAAAATCACTAATAAGCGTTCTAGATTTAATAGAAAATGAGATATTGATTGTTTCAAAGACTTTCTTGGCAGACTTATCACCCGCTTGTATAGACATTTTCGCATTTTTAGGAGCATCAATTCTGGCACCACGTTCATTACGTAATGCTTTTAACGCTCTCACACGGCCTTCATTACGAGTACGTCTAGCTTTTATACCTTGTCTTATCCATACTTCTTCTTGGGCAAGTTTTTTATCAAACAGTGCATTCTGCTGCTCTTCAACTTCTAACAAGCGTTGCTTTTCTTCAAGGTAATATTCATAAGTACCTTCAAACGACACTAAATTACCACGGTCTAAATCGATAATACGTGTTGCTAAACTTCTTATAAACGCCCTGTCATGCGAAATAAATACAATCGCGCCAGTGAATTCTTTTAAGAACGTTTCTAACCATTGAATAGCGTCTATATCTAAATGATTGGTAGGTTCATCTAATAACAATACATCGGGTTGTTTAACCAAAGCTCTTGCTAGCGCTAATTTCCTTAACCAGCCCCCTGACAATTTATTAATGTCTTGTTCAGGCTCTAAACCTAATTTTGTCAATGTTTGGCTTATCGTTGTTTCTAATGTCCAACCATGGGCTTGTTCAATTTTGTTTTGAACTTGCTCTAATTTATCCATAAGGTTTGGTTCATCAGCAACTTTCATTGCTAATTCATTGTATTCATCCATTAACTGCTTAACTTCTTGCAGTCCTTCTGAAACAAATTCAAACACAGTACCATGCTGCCCACGTGGTGGATCTTGTTCTAATCTGGCAACAATAACGTCACTAACAATTTGTACTTTGCCATCATCTAACGATAAGTCTTTGTTAATGATCTTCAATAAAGAAGATTTGCCTGCGCCATTACGTCCAACAATACATACACGCTCACCTGTATTTAATTGAAAGTCGGCTTTATCTAATATTGGGTTGGTACCAAAGGCAAGTTGTGCCTTTGAAAGTCTAACTAATTCCATAAAATTTCAAATACTGCTTAATTTGTTCTGCGTCAAATGGCCAAAACAGGCCTTGTTCTTCGCGTTCCACCAATAACACTGGGATATATGTACCATATAAATGTACTAAATTATCATCTTCAACAATATCTACGATAGTTGGAGACAACCCCACGGATTGGCATAAAGTAAGGGCGTCATTACATAAATGACACCCATCGGTTGAATATAAAAAAACTTGTTTAGGCATCACAAAACTCTAGTTTAATGACAACTTCCAACAATGATGGATTTTACTATTACGTTGAAAATCTTCTGGTAACGTTTGTTTGGTCATATCTTTTATCACAAAACCTAGCGCTTCAATGGCACTTGAGTCCAATTTAAAGTTACGTAAGTTGTTTGAAAATAAAATTTCACCACCTTGTTGTAAACGATGTTTTACTAGTTCAATAATTTCAACATGGTCACGTTGTACATCCCAAGTTCTATCCATTTTCTTTGAATTAGAAAAACTAGGTGGATCTAAAAACACTAAATCAAATTTATCTTGAGACTTAGACAACCAATCTAAACAATCAGCACGTTGGAAAAAATGATTCTTGGTATCAATTTTATTTAATCTGAAGTTATCTTCACACCAATCAATATAAGTGTTCGACATATCCACGCTAGTCACGCGACTTGCACCACCCAACGCAGCATGAACTGACACACTACCAGTATAAGAAAATAGATTAAGTACGCTTTTACCATTACACCAAGACGCAAACTCTTTACGAGTTGAACGGTGATCTAAGAATAAACCCGTGTCTAAGTAGTCATGGATATTAACGTAAAATTGAGCATTAAACTCGTTCACTGTAAATCGATGAAACTTACTGTCTTCTTTTTGATATTGATCTTTGCCCTTTTGCGATTTACGTACTTTTAAAGCAAACGTACTTTCATCCAAATCAAATTTTTGTTGCAAAATACTTAATACATCTAATAAACGTTGCTCGGCCAAATTAGCGTTTACTGTTTTAGGTGCTTGGTATTCGTATACCACAATTTTACCCGCGTAATAATCTACCGCTACATTGTATTCAGGAATGTCTGCGTCGTATATTCGGTAACATTCAATATTTTCTTTTTTAGCCCATTTAGTTAAGCGTTTTAAGTTCTTTTCTAAACGCCCTTCAAATGCTTGACCGTCTTTACTTAAATAGTATTTGCCGTTTTTAGCACTTTCAGATAATTCACATTGCTGCGGCGTTAAATGATAGTTAGTTAAAATCGTCTCAATCTGGCCATTTTTTAACTTAAACTCTTTACTTTTTTGTAAGCGTAATAGTTTTATTAACATAGGTTGGCTAGATAATAAGGACACATGCCAATTTTCATAATTCTGTTTAAAGTTAAGTCCCAAACGTTTGAATAATGACAACAATACGATGGACTCACCAAGTCGTTCACCATATGGTGGATTAGAAACAATCCAACCTGGTTCTAATGATTTAGACACGGTTGCTTTGGAAGCGTCTTGTTGAGCAATAGTGATCACATCTTCTAAACCCGCGTTTTCTACATTAAGCATTGCTTTATCGACGACGTATTTTGAAATCTCAAAACCAATGAATGTGGTTGATGCTGAAACTTCTTGTGCAATAGTTTCATCTCTCAACGCTTCATACTTAAACACACTAAATTCAGGATGTTTAACAAATGGGAAACTGCGTTTATTTAAACCCGGTGCGCGCTTCATGTGTATATTAGCGGCTTCAATTAAAATAGTGCCTGAACCTGCAAACATATCAACAAATGGACTTTTTTCATCCCAACCACTTCGTTTTATAATGGCTGCGGCCAAATGTTCTTTTAACGGTGCAGCACCTTGTTCAGTTCTAAAGCCGCGCTGATGTAAAGATGGACCAGAAAAGTCTACATAAATCTTACATTTACCTTTGAACAAACGGGCTTGAATTCTAATGTCTGGGTTTTCTTTATCTATATCTGGACGACGACCTGACTCTTCTCTTAAATTGTCTACGATAGCGTCTTTGACGATTAATGCACCAAACTGTGTATTTCTTATACTTTTGTCAGTCCCTACAAACTCAACCGAAAAAGAACGACATTTTGTAAAGTATGGGTGCCAATCAAAGCCTAAGACGCCATTATAGATGTCATCTTTCTCACTTCCGCGTACTTCTGTAACGTGTCTTAACACGCGAGTTGCTAATCGAGACCACAAACATATTTTTTGTGCGACCTCGAAAGTGGCAGTAAAATACACAGACTGCATTTTATGGTTTACGTCAGTTGCCCCCAACTCAGTAAGTTCGGTGGCTAAAAGAGGTTCAATTCCGGCGGATGTAAGAGCTATAAAATTAGGCATAAGATCAAAAGTTAGTAAATTTGGCATCATTATAGCAAATTTACGTAAAAGACCTATTTATTACAGTTTTTTAATTTATCTCTTGCATAAATATTTTTAAACATTATTATACGCACCTCGTTGAGGCAGAGAGTCTTAAACGAAAAAAAAGGTCAAATTGCAAAGACCATAAAATAGCAAAAATAGTGTCGCGGGATGGAGCAGTCTGGTAGCTCGTCGGGCTCATAACCCGAAGGTCGTAGGTTCAAATCCTGCTCCCGCAACCAATTCTTACAATATGAATTAAAACTATTGTGGCTTGTTTAACTTTTATTAGTTAAACCATTCGGACGCGGGATGGAGCAGTCTGGTAGCTCGTCGGGCTCATAACCCGAAGGTCGTAGGTTCAAATCCTGCTCCCGCAACCAATTCTTTAGTTAGAATTAAAACAACTAAGGTCGTAGGTTCGCTCTTCACAAAAGATGCTGCTCCCGCAACCAATTCTTTATATTAGAATTCAAACAACTAAGGTCGTAGGTTCACTCTTCACAAAAGATGCTGCTCCCGCAATCAATTCTTTAGTTAGAATTAAATACTAAAGGTCGTAGGTTCGCTTCTTACAAAAGACGCTGCTCCCGCAACCAATTCTTTAGTTAGAATTAAAACAACTAAGGTCGTAGGTTCGCTCTTCACAAAAGATGCTGCTCCCACAACCAATTCTTACAATATGAATTAAAACTATTGTGGCTTGTTTAACTGTTCAGTTAAACCATTCGGACGCGGGATGGAGCAGTCTGGTAGCTCGTCGGGCTCATAACCCGAAGGTCGTAGGTTCAAATCCTGCTCCCGCAACCAATTCTTATTTCTTATTTCTTATTTCTTATTTCATTATGCCGTAGGTTCGCTATTCACAAGAGATGCTGCTCCCGTAACCAATTTAATACTATTAAAACTTCATACAATATTCATACGAACCCATAATCCGAAAGTCGTAGGTTCACTCTTTACAAAAGATGCTGCTCCTGCAACCAATTTTATATTTCAGTCTTTAAGTAGTAATTTCGTTCTTATAAAAAGATTCTAATCGCACAACCAATTCCAAACTATTTAAAAATTCTGTCGTACTTTTGTTTTTGTAATAGTCTCTCACTTATTAAGAGATCTATTTCTTACCATTTCTCACTCATTTAAATAATCAAACTATATATGCATACTGATATTCAGTGCTTTAGCCAACAACATCTACAAAACCTAACCTAAATTGCAGGTTAGGTCTTAGTAAAACTTAAAAAAATTAATACGCGACTGTGCCTCAGATTAGATAATCACTTTGACTTCGAACAAAAGTGATCCCTCTTACAACAACGTCAAGTTCAGGTCGTAAAAATGGTGTATAAGAAATATTCACAGCTTGTAACTCCCCTACTTCGTTAATAACAAACAACCCAGGTTCTGCAAAGTTATGATCGTTTTCTTGTTCTGGGCGTTGCGCTTAAATATATAAACCTAATTGCTTCATTTGTTGTTCAGTTAAACCATAAGCAATTGGATAGGTGATTGTTAGCTTTTCCAATGTCGCTTCAAGTTGTTGTTTTGAGTCGGGTGACACAGCAGAAGTAAGCACACCTATTTCCATTAATGCCGTTTTATATTGTTCTAATAGGTTTAAATAACGTACACAAATGAAATTGCTTTTGTAATAGGAAAAACAAGTTTGTTGAATATCAAATCAATATTTATTACTGTGCCCAACAATACTTATATTAATCAGTCATATCACATACAACACTCAATAACCTTTATAGGAAACGATATTAATGAAACCAATTACCATGCGTATTTTACACCGTTATTTGGGCTTTTTTTAGCGGGTATAATGACCGTGTATGCGCTAAGTGGAATTGTACTAATTTATCGGGATACAAATACCTTTAAACTTGCTCAAACAATTGAATCTCAATTATCGCCAGGTCTGAGTCAAACCGAATTAGGTAAGGCGTTAAAGTTTAGACGTTTTAACGCTGAGTCTGAAGATAAACAGTCAATCAATTTCAAAAATGGTTCATACAATAAAGAGTCTGGTTTTGTTTCTTACACTCGATATGAATTGCCTGTGGTTCTAGATAAAATGACACATTTACATAAGGCGACCACTGACTCTCCAGCATATTGGTTGAATATATTTTTTGGCAGCGCGTTACTATTTTTTGCCATATCTTCTTTTTGGATGTTCATTCCAAAAAGTAAAACATTTAAAACAGGTGTTAAATACAGTTTAGCCGGTGCAGTTTTAGCATTTATATTAATTTCAATAAGTTAATTCAATGTTTAAGTAAACTATTAGGGCACTGGCATCTTAAATGATGCCTAAGCCCTTATTAAACCTCAATGAAGTTTACAATCTCCCCCATTTAGCTTAATTAAACTTCAGTTAAAAGTTGTTATCTGGCTGTTAAAAAGTTACCTTTCCGTTATATAACTTTTGTCCCATTTCAATTCAGAGTTTACTTAGTGCTTAGATATTTATTACTTTTTGTTTTCATTCCATTTTCTAGTCAAACACAATCTACAGAAATCACTGTTGCGGCACCTGAAATATTCCCTTTTGTTTACCTAGACAACGAACACAAACCTACGGGTCTATTTGTTGATTGTCTTAAAAGT
Organism: Psychrosphaera aquimarina; assembly: GCF_032461525.1. Taxonomy (NCBI): domain Bacteria; kingdom Pseudomonadati; phylum Pseudomonadota; class Gammaproteobacteria; order Alteromonadales; family Pseudoalteromonadaceae; genus Psychrosphaera; species Psychrosphaera aquimarina. The sequence continues at coordinate 494,099 of NZ_JAWCUA010000001.1, forward strand.
AATGTAAATACAGATTACTCATACAAAGTTTTAGTCTTACCTTGGGCAAGGGCCCTAGAAGAAGTTAAAAACAATCGCATCAATGCATTAATGCCAACCATGTATACAGAACAACGAGCTGAATACCTTTCATACCCAACCGAACCATTGGTTTATTTTCTAGATGATGTATTAGTGCAGAGAAAAACGTCCTCTTTTGTTAGTTTCAAACAGGCTGTGGCGAATAAAAAAATTATCGCGAAAGTTCGCTCCACGACATTAACTGAAAATTTAAAATATGAAGTAAACCTTGGAAATGTAGATCTATTTTTAGTCAAAGATATTGCCAGCGGTTTAGCTATGTTAGAACAAGGCCGAATTGACTATCTGGTTGGCGATTACCACATTATTAAATACACGGCTCAACAGTCACAATTAGCCGATCAATTTACATTTGTTTCTTTTTCTGATGAAAAAATTCCGTCTTATTTATCTTTTTCTAAAAACTTCAGTAAAAACAACGATATAAATAAAATCATGAGCGGAGTAAACTGCGGTGCAAATTTGGCAGGTAAATTTAAGCATTAAATAAATTCACTTATCTCTTTATCAAAGCAATCTATCTTATTTTCCCAATAAAATTTATTTGACTAATTATAATGCGAACAACTTTTTGGGTATTAGCTTGACCTAATTTTTCCTATTAGAATTAACTATTTAAGATAATTATGAAAATTCGTATTAAATCTATTTTGTTTTCGCTTTTAACCTTGCCTTTTATGGCTATTTCTTCCGAAATTATCACGACAAACACCACCCACCTTTCCAATTTGCAAGTGCCCAAAACCGATAAAAAAATTAAGGTTGATGCGCATATCGATGAAGCCATTTGGCAAAAAGCATTAAAAATTGAGTTGAATAATGTAACTTGGCCATACGAAAATACTCGGGCTCCGGTAAAAACAGAAGCCTATGTTATCGAAAATGGCGATACCCTTTATGTTGCTTTTAAAGCATTTGATCCTAAACCACACGAAATTAGAGCTCGTTTAACTGACCGAGACAAAAACTGGGGGGACGACCGAGTTGCAATAAAGATAGATACCTATAACGATCATGCCCTAGCCTACCAGTTTTTTATTAACCCTCTTGGAACACAATCAGACGTTTTAGAGAACGAACTCACCAAAAGCGAATCTTCTTCTTGGGATGTTATTTGGGACTCTGCCGGACGGATCACTAAATTTGGTTATATTGTTGAAGTGGCCATTCCATTAAGAACGTTAAACTTTAATGATCAATTAGATATTCAACAATGGGGGATGGAATTTGTTCGGTTCTACCCTAGAGATACTCAACTGAGGATTTCCCATATGGAAATAGATCATGATAACTCATGTTTTATTTGCCAAATGCCGACTCTTCAGGGTTTTAAAGGTGCCAAACAAGGTAAGAACTTATCATTCGTGCCCACCTTTGTCAGCGGTAGTTCTGAGTATCGTGACTTATCTGAAACCAATGATTGGGATACTGAAACAAATACAGATGTAGGTTTAGACATAAAGTGGGGAATAACACCAGATACCACATTAAATGCGACGTTTAATCCAGATTTCTCCCAAGTTGAAGCCGATTCAGGCCAATTAAATGTCAATAATACCTTCGCTCTATTTACACCAGAAAAACGCTCATTCTTTTTGGCTAACGAAGACGCTTTCTCTACTCCTGTTGATCTTATCTACACCAGAAATATCAACAACCCTGATTTTGGTGCGAAGTTAGCAGGCAAAGTAGACCAACACTCTTTTGCGGGTTTTATTGCTAATGATAAATCCACCACTTTTATCTTGCCGGGTAACTTAGGTTCTAGTTTGTATGAGTTGGATGAAGAAAGTACAAATGGTGCGTTCAGGTATCGTTATGCCGTCGACAAAGAAACCTTAATAGGAGCGACATCCACGTTACGTAATTCAGACAGTTACAGCAACATTATCACCAGTATTGATGGTAAATATAAATTAACAGACAGCGACACCTTCAATGTTCAAATAATGAATTCTACGACTGACATAGACAGCTATATCATTGATGATATGAAGACTGGTGATTACGGTGACGAACAAGCCCTAAGAGCTGAAACCTTAAATAACAGTGATACGTCATATGAAATCGATTACCGACACGAAAACAAAGATTGGTTTGTTCGACTTACTCGTCAAGATATAGGCAAAGATTTTAGAGCCGACTTAGCGTTTTTTAATAATACCGATTACATCAAAAACATTGTTGGCGGTGGATATAATTGGCATGGCAATACAGACGATTGGTGGAGCCGAATTCAAGTTAATGGTGATTGGGATATAAGTACTAACCAAGATGGCGATAAAATTGAAGAAGAGTTTGAAATTTATTTCAGTGTCAACGGCCCGAAACAATCTTATGTCCGTCCTGGCATAGTAATACGAGAAAATACGTCAAGTAGAATAGATACGTCTGTTTTATCACTAAAAGATAACACGTATGTTTTTGATGAAAAAATGTTCACCTTCTGGGGTGAGTTTCAAGCGACAGCTGATATTTGGTTTGGTAATTATTTTGAAACAGGTAAAAGAATAGATTACGCCAACAATCAACTTGTTGATTCATTCTCTATGGAACCGGGTTTTAATTGGAATATTAATACTAGAACCCAATCTAACTTAACCTTTAACTACCGTACCCTTTCAAAGGGTGGTTCTAATTTGTTAGTCGCAAAATTAACTGATTATCGTCTTAGTTATCAGTTTTCTATTCGTAGTTTCTTACGTTTATCAATTGTGTATGCGGACATCAGTCGAAATTTAGATTTATATAATAACCCTGATGACTACAACGCCACCTATAAAAGCTTATCTACTCAGTTGTTATATTCTTATAAGGTAAATCCACAAACGTTATTTTTTGTTGGTTACTCAGACGGCGGTTATCAAGACGATGCCCTTGAAGACATTACCAAAGACAGCAGAAGTGTATTTTTAAAAATGAGTTATGCTTGGTTAAGATAATAAGCCGTAAATAAATTGTTTATAAGCCGCTACTAAGCGGCTTTTTTATTACTTAATTTTACAGTCTAAAGTGATTTATCAATTAATAATTCCACTTACTTGATGTTAGAATGTTTCCTGTTTTATTACTTTTCATCTCACAATATTTATTAGGCTTTCATGATCTCTAAAAACCAACTCAAGCACATCAGGGCGTTAGGCCAAAAAAAGCAGCGTAAAGCGCTGGGTGAGTTTTTAGTGCAAGGTGAAAAAAATGTAATTGAGCTATTAAAGTCTGATTTAACTATAAAACAAATCTTTGCCACCGCTGAGTTTATTCAAACCAACTCAGCCATGCTGAATAAAGTAGACGTTATTGAGTCTGATATAGAGTCGTTAACTAAAGTCAGCACTTTAGTGTCTAACAATAGTGTTATTGCCGTTGTTAGTATTCCACAAATGGCCGTGCCACCAAGTTCAGGCCTGACTCTCGCATTAGATGGCGTGTCAGACCCCGGTAACTTGGGCACTATTATTCGAGTAGCTGATTGGTACGGCATTAAACATATTGTTTGCAGTAACGATTGTGCTGACCCTTTTAATCCTAAGACCATCAGTTCCACTATGGGTTCTTTTGCCCGCGTGAATGTGTACTTAACCGATTTACCTGAATATTTAAATAACGACAGTCGTGTGATTTATGGTGCCTATTTAGGGGGTGAAAACGTACATAAGGTGAGTTTTAAACACGATGCTATTTTAATGATGGGTAGCGAATCTCATGGTATACGCGAAACTGCAGGACAATACGTAAACGCACCAATTACCATTCCTAATTTTGGTCAAGCTGAGTCGTTAAATGTGGCAATGGCAACGGGCATTATCTTAGATAATATGTTTAGGGCTCAATAATTATTTAATAGTCTGGTTTATGGCTTGGTAAATAAATTATTAACGTTGTAACAATGCCAGTTTATTAGGCACTCCATTCCATTTATCTGCATCGGCGGGCGCCGGCTTTACTTCCGTGATCACAGGCCAGTTATGTGCGAGTTCTGCGTTTAATTCTATAAACTCAATTTGATCTTCAGGTACAGCGTCTTCTTGAAAGATAGCATTGGCAGGACATTCAGGCTCACATAAACTGCAATCGATACAAATCACAGGATCAATAGCTAAAAAATTTGGACCTTCAAAAAATGCGTCTACAGGACAAACCGCAACACAGTCTGTGTATTTACATTTAATACAATTATCACCAACGATAAATGCCATAAAACTCCCCTAATGTCACAAAACCAATGAGCCTTTAATTCTCAAGATTGCGGATCATACTGAATCGTTTTCAAACTACAATAGAAAATCACGACTAACATGAACAAGACCATAACCTGATAAAATTGCGATCTATAAAAGTTGTTATCAATAGGATAAATAATTATTCGCTTATTTTTACCAGTACCAGTAAAATGCGCGACTATTTTCTACACTAGTTATATGGGTAACCAATGATACGTTTAACTGAAATTAAATTGCCGTTAAATCATGAAGCAGAAGCACTAAGTACTGCAATAACGACAAAACTAAAAATTTCTCCTGAGCAAATGGCATCATTTGTTGTGTTTAAACGTGGTTACGATGCTCGTAATAAAAGAAATATCCAATTAATTTATACCTTAGACGTGACACTAAATGACGCTGAATTAACCAAGCAGTTACTCATTCAGTTTGAAACCGATCAACACGTTAAGGCCACGCCAGATACCAGTTACAAATATGTTGGCAATGCACCAAAAGACTTAACTGAGCGCCCTATTGTTATAGGTTTTGGTCCTTGTGGACTCATGGCGGGTCTTACTTTAGCGCAAATGGGTTTTAAACCGATTATCATTGAACGTGGCAACGAAGTAAGACAAAGAACCAAAGATACTTTTGGTTTTTGGCGTCAACGTAAACTTAACACAGAATCTAACGTGCAATTTGGTGAAGGTGGTGCAGGCACATTTTCAGATGGAAAGTTATACAGCCAAGTAAAAGATCCTAATCATTATGGCCGTAAAGTCATGACTGAATTTGTTAAAGCTGGCGCGCCAGATGAGATATTATTTGTCAGTAAACCGCACATTGGTACTTATAAATTAGTAAGTATGGTTGAAAAAATGCGTGCTGAGATCATCGAACTTGGTGGTGAGATTCGTTTTGGTACTCGTGTAGACGACATACATATTACTAACGAACAGATCACCGGCGTTACTTTAAATACCGGTGAAACCCTTAATAGTAACCATGTTGTGTTAGCTGTTGGCCACAGCGCTCGTGATACTTTTCAAATGATATTTGATAAAGGCATATATGTTGAAGCCAAGCCCTTCTCTATTGGTTTTAGAATTGAACATAAACAATCCACAATTGACCAAGCCCGATTTGGTGATAACGCAGGTAACGAAATATTAGGCGCTGCAGATTATAAACTCGTTCATCATTGTAACAATGGCCGTTCAGTTTATAGCTTTTGTATGTGTCCCGGCGGCACCGTAGTAGCCGCAAGTTCAGAAGAAAATCGTGTTGTAACCAATGGTATGAGTCAATACTCAAGAAACGAACGTAACGCCAACAGCGCTATTGTCGTAGGTATTGACCCAGAGCGAGATTACCCAAACCACCCTCTTGCCGGCATAGACTTGCAAAGAGAATTAGAGAGCTTAGCATTTGAACTTGGTGGCAGAGATTACAACGCTCCAGCACAGACTATTGGTGATTTCTTAAAAGGTAAACCAGATTCAGAATTAGGTGATGTTAAACCATCATTCACACCGGGCATTACCTTAACCGACTTAAGCAAAGCATTACCTGACTTTGCCGTAGACGCAATTCGTGAAGCAATCCCAGCGTTTAATAAAAAAATTCAAGGTTTTGCCTCTGAAGATGGTTTATTAACCGGTGTAGAAACCAGAACGTCATCACCAATCAGCATAAAACGTAATAAAGAATTCCAAAGCATGAACACTAAAGGATTGTTCCCAGCAGGCGAAGGCGCTGGGTATGCAGGTGGAATATTGTCTGCCGGTATCGATGGTATTAAAGTGGCAGAGGCTGTGGCTAAGTCTATTTTAAAGATAGATTAAAAGCAGCTTTAGGGCTTTAGGGCTTTAGGGCTTTAGGGCTTTAGGGCTTTAGGGCAAGAATAACAGAGCCACCCACTTTAAATACAATCACATGAGTTTAAACATCTGTCAAATTAAGGTGGGTGGCCCTTTTATTTCCCTTTAGTCGGAGTTGCAGCAATGAACCGAGAAAGTGTAAGGTACAAAGGACACAGAAAAATACAAGGTGGGAGTCATCAAGTGAGAACGGTTTTATACATGGCAATGATGTCAGCGATACAAAGTAACCCTGTATTTAAAGAAACTTATCAACGGTTAGTCGCGGCTGGAAAACCCAAAAAAGTAGCAATTATTGCCTGTATTAGAAAGATGATTGTGATCTTAAATTCGATGTTAAGGGATGGTGTTTTATGGGAGGCGCCAGTCATTAAAAATTAACTATTGATGCCATAGTCTCTTGTTAAAAGCTTATTCTCCAAGCTGTAATGACTTTCTAAACTGAGATTTAACTGAAGAAATAGATGGCTCAATTACTGTTTGAAATGCTTTGACTTGCTGACGCCAAAAATCATCAGCACCTTCAGAAGATTTATCTAGATTGTTAATTCGATTTAACTCTCCCATGATCTCTCCCATCGAGCTACCAAGCTGATCATCACTATCGAAGAATATTGCATTGGACATATGATATTTCCGAAGCTCTTCAAACTGAAGGCATGCATCCTTCATTTTTTCAGGGTCACCAGATTTAGAATGCTCGGTATATGGCGTCAAATAACTTTCCACTAAGAATTTAATTGACCCTAAAAGGTTGTACGCCGAACTTAGAACTTCAAGCTTCTTAGAATATGTACTGTTTGCTTTGTGCACAGCTTGTTCAAGCCTTGAATTAAGCATTGATAGGCTTCTCTCATGCTGTTCTGATGATTCTCTGGCTATACGGGATATCTCTTTGTTTGCATGCTCTGATGCTTTAGCATTCTCTGCTGTTTTTCGGTGGACATAAATTGCCCCAAATAGGGTTACAAGAGCAGCAATTATTGTTGCTGCGGCCGCAATATATTCTTTTTCCATATTTGAATTTACTCCATTGTTGCTGGGCATTTAACGCCCATGTAACCGGCAGTTTTTTGTGAAGCACTTTTGTGCAAAAATGTAGCGAAGCGAAATGTGCAAAAGAGCGTAGCAAAAATCTGTCCGGTTGACATGCTTGTTAGAGTAGGATTTTCTCTGGTAATAATTCAAAAACCTGCTCTCCTTTTGCCCATTTAGTCTCTATTTCTTTATTTTCTAAGGTGGTGAGTACTCCTTGCCCAAGCTCTATAGGGTGCATAATTAGTTTTTTTGACTTGTAAATTTGTACGCTATCATTCGCTAATTGACTTGTTGCCATTCTAAGTTTTTGATCTTCGTCTGCGTCTCGGTCTGAATTACAAGCAGAAACACTTTTAGATAGGTATGCCCTACACTTATGAGGGCGAACACTATAAATCCCACACGATCCCTCACTAGTAAGGAATGGGCATGGTTTATTATACTCAACGAACTTTTTCCCTACGGCATACTCACTATGATCTTTAAGCTTTATTAGGTAATCTTTTTGAACATTCTCAGGCAAAGACCTTATATGCGTGGCGATATTAAAGGCTTCAGGGGGTAAGACCTCTACTCTGAGATTGCAGCAAATATTGCAGCCTTTTTTGCAATCAAACGACACCTCTTTACTTGAGGTTCTATCGCTGACTAAAAGATCAGTATTTTTTTCGAAGTCATTTATCGCATGTATGAGAAGCCTTGGATTTTTACTGACACCAAGTTTTTTCTTGAGTGATGCTTTGTTTTTATACAGTATCTTATTCATTGCGATGCATTACTCTAACAGCGTATTAACGCGAATTCCTGTTTAAGGAAATTATCCACAGACGGTGTGATTACGCTAATAAACATTTTTATTTCTATTATTTATAAGAACAGTAATAACTTAGCAATTGATTTAACCATAAACAATCTATTTTTAGCTGGTATAAAACTAGCCATTTACATAACGTGCCGTTCGTTGCTCGATATGTAAACAGTATTCTGTTTTATTTAGTTTATAAATCAAAACTCTATTAAAAGCCGCTACTTATTCGAGCCATATTTACATATTGCAAAACGAGCCAAACTCCGACTGATTCAGACGTTTTTACTTAAACCTATGTTTAACTGTTTTGCAAACATTTAGATTTTTAACAATTTACTTAGAATTTATCTAAAGCGTGGAACTGCTTTTGCTTTTGCTTTTTCCTCCCGATTTAAATATCTGTGTTAAATATAACTTTTCCAAATCGGTCGGGCATGGATGCCCGATTGAGGAAAATGTTCAGGGATGAATATTTTTCCGTATTTGATGATAAAAGTTAGTATTTAATACAAATTGATATTTGGTTACGGGCGGCCTTTTGGCCTACCTTTTTGGCTGTTGAAAAAGGTATGGTCGCCGCAGGTGAAACAGTCTTTTATTTTTTTAAAATATAAAACAAAGCCCCTGCTTTTTTGGGCTGTTGCAAAAAGGTAACTCGCCGAGGGGCGAAACCTTAAAGCACAGATCAAACATCATAAAAAACCACAACTTAGCAATAGGTGTATAAAACTTATTAGCTTTTAAAGGCTTCAGCCCTTTTAATTTAGATATTTAAGTTGTGTCGGAAACTGACAATCTACACCATCAAACTCCCCTCACTACTTTCTATTCTTCTCTAATCTCGCCAACAACCCAGATGTATCCCAACGATTACCACCAAGAGCTTGTACTTCTGAGTAAAACTGATCAACCAAAGCCGTAAGTGATAAATGTGAGCCGTTTCTTCTGGCTTCATCTAAAGCGATACCTAAGTCTTTACGCATCCAATCTATAGCAAAACCGTGCTCGTATTCACCTTGCCACATAGTTTGGTTACGGTTTTCCATTTGCCAGCTACCTGCTGCGCCTTTAGAAATAGTTTCAATCACTTCTGGACCGTCTAATCCTGCTGAACGAGCAAAGTGTAAACCTTCTGCTAAACCTTGCACCACGCCTGCTATGCATATTTGATTAACCATTTTGGTTAATTGCCCTGCACCTACCTCACCTAAACGTTTTGAGAATTTAGCAAAGGCCGACATTATAGGCTCTGCTTTTTCATAGTCAGCAAGATCACCGCCAACCATTACGGTTAAAACGCCATTCTCAGCCCCCGCTTGACCACCTGAAACCGGTGCATCAATAAAACTCACGTTTTGTTGTTTGGCTTTTGCGTATATTTCACGGGCCACATCGGCGGAGGTTGTTGTGTGATCTACAATTAACGTATTCGATTTAACACCTGCCAAAATACCAGTTTCACCATACATAACTTGGCGTAAATCATCGTCGTTACCAACACAAACAAAAACAATTTCGCTATCTTGTACTGCTTCTTTAGGGGTGTTCGCAAAATTGCCATTAAATTCTGTTCGCCACTTTTCAGCTTTAGCTAAAGTACGGTTATAAACGGTAACTTGATGACCAGCCTTAACTAAATGGCCAGCCATCGGATAACCCATAACGCCTAAACCAATAAAACTCACTTTCATTTTACTTTCCTAAATAATCAAACAATTAACGCGATTATTACACTGACATTGATTTAAATCTAATGGCTTCTGCTAAATTCAAATACACTAATGATAATGCTATAAGTTAAAACAAGGATTGATGTGAATGAAACCAATTAAATTAGCGGTATTTAGTACTAAGAGTTACGACAAAAGCAGTTTGATGGCTTCTGCCACTAACAACATATCCATTACTTTTTTTGAAAACAGGTTAACGTCTCTCACCGCAAAACTAGCCGCTGGATTTGATGCTGTTTGTGTATTTGTAAATGACGAACTTAACCAAGATGTATTATCTGAGTTAAAAGCAAATGGCGTGAAATTTATTGTTTTACGATGCGCAGGTTTTAATAACTTAGACTTGGAGGCATGCAAAGCACTTGGCATTCAATGTGCCCGTGTTCCAGCTTATAGTCCAGAAGCCGTTGCAGAACATACAGTTGCGCTTATGATGACTCTGAATAGGCACATACATAAAGCGTTTAACAGAACCAAAGAAGGCAATTTTAGTTTAGCTGGCTTATTGGGTTTTAATATTCATGGAAAAACCATAGGTATTATTGGAACAGGTAATATTGGTTTGGCCACAACCAAGATAATGAAAGGCTTTGGCGCTAACGTCATTGCTTTTGATCCTGTTCAAAATACGTCAAAACAGCAAGACATTGACTTTACTTATACCGATTTAGATACCTTACTGACAACAGCAGATATCGTTTCATTACACTGTCCTTTAAATCAATCAACTCATCATTTGCTTAATGATAAAAGTATTAGTTCAATGAAAGATGGAGTGATGATCATCAATACAAGTCGCGGTGGACTGGTAGATACAGCGAGTTTAATAAAACATTTGAAATCTGGCAAAATCGGCCATTTGGCTTTAGATGTGTACGAACAGGAAAGTGAGTTATTTTTTGAAGATCATTCCGAGTCCATTATTCAAGATGACATTTTTCAACGTTTGCTTACTTTCCCTAATGTGATCATTACTGGTCATCAAGGATTCTTCACTGGTGAAGCATTAACACAAATCGCTAAAACGACCATTACTAACCTGACCTTGTTTGCTGAATCGAAGATAAATCACAATGAAATAACTTAATAACATGTTGAAGATATAAAATTATTCTCGCGTTATTGGTGAACATTAACGCATTAAGATTAAAACTATCCTAAACTAAAAAAAGTTGCACTATAGACTAATCCGACCACTTGATTCACTAAATGAGTAAATTCAAATCATGCATCAATATAAAGCCCCTATCGATAACATTAAATTCTTGATCGACGACGTATTCAAATTTGAAAAACATTATGCCTCATTCCCTTCTTACGAAGATGCTTCTCCAGATATGGTCGACGCCATATTACAGGAGTGTGCTAAGTATTGTGAAAACGAGCTATCTCCTATCAACCAGTCAGGTGATAAAGAAGGTTGTAAATTTAAAGATGGTGATGTCACCACACCAAGTGGATTTAAAGAAGCCTACAACATGTATGTGGAAGGTGGTTGGCAAGGTCTTTCTTTTGATACCGAATACGGTGGTCAAGGTCTCCCTCAATCATTAGGGCTTATCAAGTCTGAAATGATGGGCTCAGCTAACTGGTCGTTTGGCATGTACCCAGGCTTAAGTTTAGGGGCAATGAATACCATCATTACTCATGGTACTGAACAACAAAAACAAACTTATTTACCTAAATTAACCGAAGGCACTTGGTCAGGCACTATGTGTTTAACCGAGGCTCAATGTGGCACTGATTTAGGTCAAGTAAGAACTAAAGCTGTCCCTAATGATGACGGTAGTTTTGCCATTACTGGCAGTAAAATATTCATCTCTGCCGGTGAACATGACTTAACAGAAAACATCATTCATATCGTATTAGCACGTTTACCCAACGCACCAAGTGGTACGCGCGGTATTTCATTGTTTATCGTTCCTAAATTTAATGTTGGCGAAAACAACGAACTATTAGAACGTAACCCAGTTTTATGTGGTTCGATTGAAGACAAAATGGGCATCAAAGCTTCCGCCACTGCCGTACTAAACTTTGATGGCGCTAAAGGCTTTTTGATTGGGCCTGAAAATAAAGGCCTTGAATGCATGTTCACCTTTATGAATACAGCAAGATTGGGTACTGCATTACAAGGCGTATGTGCCGCTGAAAACGCTTATCAATCAAGTTTGGCTTATGCCAAAGACAGATTATCTATGCGTTCATTGTCTGGTAAAAAATACCCAGAAAAAGTCGCAGATCCAATCATAGTACACCCAGATGTTAGACGTATGTTGTTAACACAAAAAGCCATTGTTGAAGGTGGTAGAGCAATGATCTATTACACTGGATTATTTGCCGACCAATTTATCAATGGCGCAACAGAAGAAGTTAGACAAAAAGGAGATGATAAACTTGGTTTATTAACCCCTATTGCCAAAGCCTTTTTAACTGAGCTTGGTTTTGAGTCTTCTAATCTTGGTATGCAAATATTTGGCGGTCACGGTTATATTAAAGAATGGGGCATGGAGCAAAATTTACGTGATGTTCGTATATCCAGCTTGTATGAAGGTACTACCGGTATTCAAGCTCTGGACTTATTAGGCCGTAAAGTGATGTTAGACCGTGGGAAGCAGCTTTCCTTGTTTATAAAAGAGATCTTATCTTATTGCAAAGATAAAAGTGTTGTTTCAAACAATCCGCATAAAAAACAAATGAACAAATTTATTGTTCCGTTAGCCAAAGAAGCCGCAAAGTGGCAGTTATATATTTATAGGATCATGTTAAAAGTGCGTAAAGACCGGGATATGGTTGGCGCTGCTTCTGTTGATTTCTTAATGTATTCTGGTTACATCACTATGGCTTATATGTGGGCAAAAATGGCACAGACCGCCTATGAGAAAATTGAACAAGGTGAAGGTGACTTAGAGTTTTATCGTTCTAAAATTAAAACCGCTCGTTTTTATTACGAACGAATCCTGCCAAGAATCGACACTCACAGTAAATTAATGATGACTAGTCCCGCCTCGTTAATGAGAATCAACGAAGATCAGTTTTAATCGTTAGCTTATCCACTTTGTTTTAAGCTAAAATTCATAAAACAAAAAGGTCATTAACTAAAAGTTAATGACCTTTTTTATTTTACAGTTAAAGACTATCTACTCGAAACACGTTTCTCGTTTTTACGTTTCTATTAACCAAATAACCAATTAACCGCTATCCATGCACTGCTATTTTAAATAACTGAGTGCCTACCTGCACAGCAGCGGAGGGATAATGCAATATAACCGTTCCCGTATCTGGCGCTTTTACGTCCACAATAGCGTGCTTAGTATCAAATTCTAACGAGTTTAATACTCTTGCTATCACTTGGCCTTTGGCTACTTTGTCACCCGCTTTTACTAAATATTCCACCATACCGGCATGTTTGGAAAACAAAGTTTTATAGTTCTTTAACAAGGTTGTTGTGATATCTACAGGTTCAACACCAACAAAACCTTCAACTAAATGATGTTGTTGTAAATAATTTAATATGCCTGCGCTGTCACTTAACGCTTGGGTTAAACAGATATTTTCCTGCGATCCTAGTTCAATGGTAAAAGCACTGACTTTGTATTTAAGCTCAATACCTCTGTCCGCAAATAACTCAGTTAAATGTACCCAAGGGGTAAAACTCGCTTCGTCTAATGCGCCTGCAAATTTAGGTGGGATAGATATTATGTTTTCAATGTTAAACGCAGTGGCTTGTCCTGCCAAAAACTCTGGACTGTAGATATGCCTTGTTGATGATGGACCTGTATGTAAGTCCAAAACAATATCCGCATCCACTGCAATTTCTTGTAATGTTGTATTTAAAAACTGAGCTGTATTAACCCCCCAGTCTTTATCTAATTTTGAACCTAGTTTATGTTTTAAAAATGACTTAAACGAACGAACTAATTTTGTTTCTGAACCACTTTTGATTAAATCAATTTCCGCTTGCTCTAGGGATTCCACAAAACTAACAACGTCTGTTTCATCGTAATGATAAAAACGATTCCAGTTATTGCCTGTTGTCGCGTCATATCTACCTTGTAGATATTCACCCGCACGCTGCGTTCGGCCAAATGGATTACAATTTGGTACAAGTGTGAATTCGGCAAATAAGGTTAGTTTTTTAAGTTGTTCTATTAAACGAAAGATCACCGCACTACCCTGCATTTCTGCAGCGTGTACGGCGCTCTGTATATAGACTTTAGGCACAGGCTTGTTACCAGATCCCGCCGCCTTGGTTTTGTTAACAATGCTTTTATCAAAAATGCGGTAAACTGGTATGCCTATTTCTTGTCCTGCAATATCTTGATTTAACGTGACTAAGTCTTTTTCTACGACAACCATATTAAGTCCTTACTTATTTAAATTAAGCTGGAAATAAATAGTCGTGTATCTGACGAACAATATCCTTGGCATTTTCTTGTTTAACCAAGAAACAAACATTGTGTTCACTAGCACCATGACAAATAAGACGTAGTTTATCTTCCCCAATGGATGAGAAAATTCGACCTGCGCCCCCTTTGTTATCATCATGTTCAACGTGATTACCAATCACGGCGACTAACGCCAGATCAGACTCAACGTTTACATCACAAAATGAACGTAAATCGTTTACACAAGCGTCCAATAATGCGGCAACAGGTGTATTGGGTGGGTTATCAATTGTTAACGCTACTGATATTTCTGAGGTAGTGATCAAATCAACCGACAATTTATGTTTTGCTAAAATAGCAAATACCCGCGCTAAGAAACCCGTAGCGTGTAACATTTCAGGGCTTTTTACAGTTAATAAGGTTTGTTCGTTTCTAAGAGCTACCGCTCTATATGCTGGACGATAATCAACATCTTTGGAAATCCAAGTGCCGCCCGCATCCGGTTCTAAACTTGAACCAACAAATACTTTTACACCACTTCTAATCGCTGGAATAAGCGTTGCTGGGTGCAAAATTTTAGCGCCAAAGGTTGCCATTTCGGCAGCTTCATCAAAACTAATTTCACTGATTGGACGTGCCTTATCTGTGATCCTAGGATCCGTTGTATAAATGCCGGTAACATCTGTCCAAATTTGCAATGCAAACGCATCAACTGCTTCAGCAAATAATGCGGCACTGTAGTCTGAGCCACCACGACCTAAAGTTGTGGTATTTCCAAAGTTATCTTGACCAATAAAGCCTTGAGTTATAACAACTTTAGTATCTAATAAAGGTTTCAATATTTGTTCGGCTTGTTTTTTTGTTGCCTCTAATTGCGGCTCAGCTTTAGCAAATGACGAGTCTGTTTTTAATACCTGACGTCCATCAAATGCCGTCGCAAGTGATTCACCAGAGACTTGGTTAATTACTTCTGCAAACAGTACGCTAGACATACGCTCACCAAAAGACAATAACTCATCTTTAAGTTTGGTTGAGGTAACTAATAATGGATGTAATGCAATTTCAGCTAATTGCTCAAGTAGTTGACTGATCACAGCTTCCACTTTAATAGGACGGCCTAAATCATTTAAAATGGCATTTTCAATATTCCGTATTTGTTGTAAAACACTTTCTTTTTCATTACTGCTTAATACTTCATTACCAAGTTTAACTAATAAATTAGTGACACCTGCTGAGGCTGAGACAACAACTAAACGAATATCGGGATTATTAATGATGATTTTTGCGCATCGGCTCATTGCTGCGAAGTTAGCAACGCTAGTACCGCCAAATTTGGCAACGATGGTAGAATTATTTGTTTGAGACATTTAAGTCTTTCCTTAATATATTTTTAGTAACTATTAAGGGGAACGCGGCATACATAGGACTGACTTATTACTCTATCTATGGAGATAAATTAAAAGAAAACTTTTACATGCCAGAAGCTCTCCACCTTAATAACATGCACCTAATATGGTGCGGGCTATTAAATCTTAGGTGACAACTGCAGGGATTCAGCCCAAGCAGCCGGAACGTCTAATACTCAAAATTAGAAATTCCTCGGCGTTAGTTCCCATCATTAATCGTCATTGAAATTTGAGTTTCTCGGATTAACTACCTGACTAACGCTCCTCTTCCGGTACAGACCAATTAAGGCCTGTGGTTATACGTTTTGTATATAAAACAATATAACTAGGTAACAACTTAACAAAATTGCTACGGGCGCTATTAAACAAGAAATTAGAGTAAAAAGTCAATAAATCATTTCATACAGAGTAAAAAAATTAACTTATCGTATTTTTATGTTATAAAACCGATAGATATATTGGTAAATGATTATAGGTATTTGAGCTAATCATTACTTAACCAGTACCTTTCCGCCTATAATTTTAATGGCCGGTACACCACGGATCATAGTTTCTCGGCCAAACTGACTTTCACAACTAGGACATATTCCTAATTGTTCAGTAAAGTTTTTGGTTATGCGTTCAATAAAACATTTCACTAACGCGCCCGTCCCCCCTTTTTATACTGTAATAATTTATAGCGGCATCTATTACAATAAACAGATACCGATTGACTCGGTGCTTTTTTTCTTGGTTTGGCCATAGATTACTAATTAATGTGATTAAAAAGGTGTGTTTTTACAATATTTACAAACAATATCGGTCTCTTTAAACACTTGCAAATAATACGTGGATGCCTATTATTAAAACAATTGTTAACTCTGTATTTATTAGTAATTCTGCTTACTTAAGTTTGTCATCAAACTTAGGCTAATATAATGCAACTGATGTCAGCATAACTGTTACCCTTTAAGTGGATATTTCTTGATGTTGTATATACAAAGAAACTTATTACTATGTTTATTCTTGACTTTCAGCTTCTTCAACTTGAATGCAAGCACACGCCCCCTTGATCAAAAACAAGATAAAATCACTATTTTATTTGCCAGCGATATGAATGAAATAAGTTCAGAAACAAAAGGCGGATTTGCCTCTATCGCGTATATGCTTAAACAACAACGAGAGAAAAACACGCCCGTATTTTTCTTTTTTGGTGGTGGGAGTATTGGCCCCAGTTTATTGTCATCATTTGATAGAGGTTCACACATCATCGATATACTAAATGCGATTGAACCTGACGTAATGTCTATTTCAAAAAGAGACTTTAGTTTTTTTGAAGATGAGTTATCACTCAGGTCCTATGAAGCTGCGTTTCCATTGATAGCGTCAAACATTATAGAAACCGAAACAAAACAGCCACTAGACGGTCTGTATAAATCTGTAATTACACAACAAGGTGATTATAAGATTGGGGTATTAAGCACACTATCAGTAAATATTATTGAAGAATATAATTTAAGACGAATTTCAGTAATTGACAAATTTAAAGCCGTTAGCAACGAAGCTAAAATATTAAGAGAGCAAAATGTTGATTTAGTTATATTAATTAATTCAAGTCGTGAAAATGACGTGTTGCCTTTATTAGTTGATAACACTGTAGATCTTATTTTGCAAAAAGACAGCCACGCCACTGTTATTAACAACCGTATTATTCCTGAACATCCTCGTTACATTTTTGTTAAAGAAATAGATGAGTTTGCCTTAGTTCATATCGAAGGTGTAAAAAACAAACTAAAAGTAAATTCTGAGTTTTATAAATACAGTCAAGTGGATAAAGAAGCCAACACTCAACGACTTATTCAACAATACCAAAGTCGATTATCTAACTTATTGGATGAGGTGATTGGCACCACAAAAACACCGTTCAACACAAAAAGGAGCATTGTCCGTACAGAAGAAAGTGAGTTTGGCAATATTGTCACCGATGCTTTAAAAAGTTACACAGATGCTGATATCGCAATTATTAATGGCGGCTCGATTAGAGGGGAACAAATTTATACTAAAAATCAGAATATTAGTAGACGAGATATTATTTCAGAATTGCCTTTTCGTAGTCATATTCTCGTTTTAGAATTAACTGGTCAAAAAATAATACAAGCCATTGAGCATGGCTTAACTGGTATTGATGCGTCTTTAGGTCGGTTTTTACAAATGTCTGGCCTAACTATTACTTACAACAGTAAATTACCTATAAATGAGAGACTCATTTCAATAAAAAATAACGGTAAAGAAATTGTGAAAACTCAGATTTACAAAGTTGCCATGTCAAACTATCTAGCAAGCGGCGGTGATGACTTTACAATGTTAAAAAGTACTACCAATGTGAATGTTAAAAAACAACAAGGATTATTGATATCTGAAATTGTTATCAATTTTATTAGAAATAAAGGCGATATATTCCCCAAAATTGAAAAACGTATCATCAACTTAAATTCTGAAAGCAATTAATTATTATGAATATTATCCGTAGAAGAAACTCACTTTCTTTTTTAATATCGACTGGTTTTATCATAATAATCATTATTACGGCTTTTAGCTCTATCTTAGGTTATGAACGATTAAATAATTTTAATAATATTTTAAAAGAAATCACAGGAAACTCGCTACCTCAAGCGGCTAAAGTAGGTGAGTTAAATAGCGCGCTTAAAGAGATATTATATCTAGCTGAGAGATTAACTATCACGACAAACTTAGCTTCAAGAAGGATTACAGTAGAAAAATTACAAAATCAGGAAGAGAAGCTTTTAAATTTAATGGATAACTTTGTAGGCACTACCCACTTAAACAATCAACTAAAAACAGTCAAAAAAGAATTGGCAGATTTAGACAAGTTAGTTTCCCAAAGGCTTCAAAATCAACAAAGAATCCAAGATTTAAATGAAGAAGTCTATAACCTTAATGACAAGATTGTTACGCACTTAAATCAACAAAGAACATCAAAAATAATTGAACAAAGTTTAATGCTACTGTTTAAAGCGTCTTCATTAAAGCACAAGGCTGAAAGTAGCGATAGATTGCAAACTGTAAGGCAAATTGAAAAGGAATTGGGGAATAATCTGCACAATATTTTAGCTAATTCAAGAATATTGGAACCTAAAATAGGTAAAGCCGCCTTAGAACAAATAAGCCAGCTAAAAAGCATATTACTTGATAAACCTGGTTGGTTTAGTTTGAAGATTGAACAACTTCAAATCGCGGGTCGAGTCAGAGGAAGAGGTAATTTTTTACATAACTTAATAGTAGATACCAACACGCTATCAGAAGCTAAATTTGACAATATTAATAAAAAAATTATTCATAATGCCCAACATGCAGCCAACCAAATATCTCAACAAGTGATTTGGGTTATCGGGTTAAGTATTACCTTGTTAATTTTAATGTCCGCAACTATCTATCTTATTAAAGTTAAAATTGTTGCTCGGATATTAAACTTGAATAACAGTGTAATAAAACGCATTAAATCGCAAGAAGCGCCCATCAATACTTCTGGGAAAGACGAAATAAGCCATTTAGCACAGTCGTTTGTTTATTTTTCTGAAAAAGTTGAAGAACAAAAGCAGCAATTACAAACCTTATCCTTAACCGATGTATTAACCAACTTACCGAACAGAAGAGCCTTAGACGAACGGTTAGAACACGATGTGCATACCGCCAAAAGAAGCCAAACGTCACTTTCTGTCATCATATTAGATATTGACTATTTTAAACTTTATAACGATTTTTATGGCCATATAGCGGGCGATGAATGTTTACAAAATGTAGCTGACGCACTTAAAAACATCCAACAGCGTGATAGTGATTTTATTGCTAGGTATGGGGGTGAAGAATTTGTAATGTTGCTACCTCAAACCGATAAAGATGGTGCGATTAAAGTAGCCAAAAGAGTCAAAGAGTTATTGGATATTTTGAACATTCCTCATCAAAAAAGTCTGGTTGCCGATCATGTTACGGTTAGCTTGGGCATAGCCACTTTCTCAAATAAAAATATTTCTACTGTCTATAAGATACTCAACAGAGCAGATGAAGCCTTATATAAAGCGAAAGATAGTGGTAGAAACACCTACTTTCACACCGATGATATAATGAATATCGACGTGAATATTTAGACATGTCCCTAAGATATCTTCGGATACCTTAGGGTGTATATTTTGTTATAAAGTGTTAACTATTTTCTAGCAACTAAATGAACCGCGCTAGTGGAACGCTCTAAAAACGCCCCTTCACAATAACCTAAATAATATAACCATAAACGTTTAAACTTTTCGTCATACCCTAAGGTTTGTAATTCATTCCACGAACTTAAAAAACTATCTCGCCAATGCGCTAATGTCTTCGCGTAATCAAGACCAATATCATCAATAGACTCAATCACCATATTGCTATGCTTAGTCATATGTCCACTTAAAGTATTAATTGAAGGTAAAAAACCGCCAGGAAATATATAGCGCTGGATAAAATCCACATTATTTTTGTAATAATCAAAACGTTGATCTGAAATGGTAATGGATTGGATCAATAACTTGCCACCCTTTTTTAATCTGTCATTGCATATCTGGAAGAAGCTAGGCAGATACTCATAACCAACCGCTTCAATCATTTCAACAGAAACAACCTTGTCATATTCACCTTCCAGTTCACGATAGTCTTTTTTCAGTAACGTTATTTGTTCTGTTAAGCCTAAAGACTCAATACGTGCTTTAGCATATTTGTGTTGCTCTTCTGATATGGTGGTGGTGGTTACATGACAACCATAATTCTGGGCCGCAAATATAGCCAATCCCCCCACCCTGAACCAATTTCTAATAAAGTATCTGATTCATTCAAATCTAAACGTTGACATATAGTGTGTAGTTTATGGATTTGAGCATCAGACAAACTTGCTCCTTGATCTGGGTAAATAGCTGATGAATACATCATTTCAGGATCTAAAAAACGGGTGTATAACTCATTACCTAAATCATAATGTGCCAAAATATTTTTCTTGGATCCTGACTGGTTATTGCGGTTTAACTTATGGATGATTGAGTTTTTAATTTTAGACAACCAAGACTTTTTGCTTTCAATTTCATCGGTCTGTTCTTGTGCTTTGGCAAAAATTCGTATCAGGTTGGTAAGGTCAGGTATACTCCATTTACCTTCAATAAATGCCTCTGCAGCACCAATACTGCCACCTTTAATGAAATCTCGGAACACACTTATATCATGAACATACATTTTAGCTTTGGGGCCTGTACCTTCATGATTTTGAGGGAAGAAGCTATGCTGGCCTGACTCAATTACTTCAATTTGCCCGTAGTCTATTTTGTCAAAAACAGATAAAACCATTTTTCGACATTTTTGGTCAAACCAAGTCATTAGTTTTTTATTCTTAACCGTTACAACTTGTTCCATAGGATATTCCTTACTTCCAACTAATTTTTATTATTCTGATAACTGACAAAAGGGACTCGTTTTACAAACAGTTTTAATGCTTGCCAATAGATTAAAACAACAATTTTTAACGTCATTACTGGAAAAGCTAAAAATACCTTTACTAACTCAGTTTTCGTCATTTTCTTCTTTTTCAATGACAAGGTTGCATCAAAAATTTTGCTGCTCGTATCGTCTTTTTTATCATCATTCGTTTTATGGTTTTCTATATGAACCAGCAAACCATCACTGTTTGAATTTGGCGCTTTCACTTTCCAAATATAATTCATATCAAGATCCATAAATGGCGATACATGAAACACTTTTTCTGTTATCTGCTTTTTATTTAACCCGCTATCTAAGTTTACCAGGTAGTAATGGCGTTGATTCCAAGGTGTGTTACTTACCTCAGCTAACATATATTTAATGTCGCCATTAGTGTGATAACAAAAGTAAAA
Source organism: Psychrosphaera aquimarina (assembly GCF_032461525.1). NCBI lineage: Bacteria > Pseudomonadati > Pseudomonadota > Gammaproteobacteria > Alteromonadales > Pseudoalteromonadaceae > Psychrosphaera > Psychrosphaera aquimarina. The sequence goes on from NZ_JAWCUA010000001.1 coordinate 515,535, forward strand.
ATTGGCCGGACTAAAATACAATCCTAAACAACGTACCTGCGTTAACATCACTACCTTTTCAAATGGCTCATGGCCATTAAGTAATTTAACTTTATCAGTAATACGTTGTTTTAATGGAATAAGATCAGTTTTATTTGTATTTTTTAAGTAATCTTTTTGATTAAACCTTAATGGGTAATACCAACGTGTACCCAAAACACCGGTTTTAAAGTCAGGTTTAGACACTTCATCTACATCTAACGCCATCATATACAATGAATAACCAAACCGATTTATCGATGGTTGGTAACGTTGATGTCTAATTTGACCTACATAAATACAACTTTGCATAATTTAATGGCTATTTTTCATTTAAATAACAATCAAACCGAGCCGCAACTTCAACGGCACTGCGAACGCCATCTTCGTGGAAACCGTTATACCAATAAGCTCCAGCAAAATGGGTATGTTGCTGGCCACAAATCTTATTTCTTTGTTGCTGGGCCTTTATTGAAGCAATGGTGAATACAGGATGTTGGTAAGTAAACTCTCTTAATACTTTGGTAGGATCAATCTCATATTTTTGATTAAGCGTGACGCAAAAAGTATGTTCGGTATCTAGCCCTTGTAAAATGTTCATATTGTAAGTCACACTTGCCGGTTTTGACCTGTTATTTGTGAGCTGGTAATTCCAACTCGCCCATGCCTTTTTACGTTTTGGTAATAGATTAATGTCGGTATGTAATATGACGGAATTATCGCTATAAGTCATAGCTGATAAAATTTCCTTTTCGTCTTTGCTTGCATCGCCTAATAAATTCAACGCATGATCAGAATGACAGGCAATAACAACGTCATCAAACGTCTGAATGGTATTATCCAAGAAATGAAGTTGCACAACACCGCTGTCACGTGTGATGGATTCAATCTCAGCGTTGACCACTATGTTGTCTTTAAAAGGTTCGCACAATGGCGCTAAATAGCTTCGAGATCCATTAGGTATAACAAACCACTGAGGTCGGTCAGCAATATTTAATAAGCCATGATTATTAAAAAACTGAACAAAAAACCTAAATTGAAAACGTGACATTTGTTCCAATGAACTTGACCAAATTGCTGCGCCCATAGGTAAAATATAATGTTCTGAAAAGTAACCACTAAAATTATTGTCTTGTAAAAACTCACCTAGAGTGTATTCCTCAACAAAACTTTGGTGTTTATATATTGATTTACATAACTTGTTAAAACGTAATATTTCTTTAATTAATAACCAAAATCTAGGGTTAAATATATTTCGACGTTGTGCAAACAAGGTGTTTAGATTATGACCATTATATTCAAGTTTGGTTTGACAATTATGGACTGAAAAACTCATTTCAGTTTCTTGCTTTTTGATGCCTATCTCATCCAATAAAGCCAAAAAGTTAGGATACGTTCTGTCATTAAAAACGATAAATCCAGTATCAATAGCAAACGGTTCACCTGCGACTTCAACATCTACGGTTGCAGTATGCCCACCAATTTGCGGTGCTTTTTCAAATACGGTGACTTTATGTTTTTTTGATAACAAATACGCAGCAGTTAAACCGGATACCCCAGAACCTATAATGGCAATATTCTTCATTTTATTGTTTCTCTCGAATTAGTGTCTTTCAAAATAATGTGTTGCCAAACTTTTCTAGGTAAAAGCGACATGAATTTTAATGTCAAAGTTAAGCGTTTTGGAAAATGCAGATAAGCCTTGCGAGCTTTAATGCCATTAAATATTCTGGCAGCCGCATCGTCCGCATCAATGATAAATGGCATATTGAAATGGTTAACCGCCGTTAATGGAGTACGGACGAAACCTGGATGCACTAAAGTCACGTCTATTTGATGATCAACTAGATCCAATCTAAGACTATTGGCTAAATAATCCATCCCTGCTTTAGAGGCACCATAAGCCTCCGCTTGTGGAAATGGTACTATGGTGGCACTTGAGCTTATAAATACGACTTGCCCGCCCTTTTTAACTTTAGGTAAAAAGTGCTTAATTAACTTCCCTAAGGAGACTAAGTTGGTATTGATAATGTCTTCAAAAAGATTTGAATCAAACGCCATTGGATTGGTGATGTAACGACAATCCCCCGCGTTTAAGATTAGTATATCTATATAGTCGACCTGCGCGGCTGCCAATCCGATATCTTTTTCATTGTTAACATCAAACGCTAACCCTAATTGAGTAATATTTTGTAACTGGGATAACTTTTCTTGATTTCGCCCGCATGCGGTAACACGGTAGTTCTCATTTGCGTAATGATTAACTAAAGCTTCACCAATTCCTGAGGTCGCCCCCGTGATTAATACATTAAGAGAATTATGCATTAGCCGCTCGATTTTTTATCCATGTGATTAGACGTCCAATGACCGGCAGCCTTTGGTATAACATCTCACCAAGGTCTATATAATCTCTGTGATAAATAACCTTGTTATCAAATGACTTTAATTGTGAGCTACCCGACACCGTAATTTTTTTACCACTATTTAAGTGTTTGTGTTGGTAAACCATTTGCCAGTAAATTGCAGCTTCGGTCTGTTTTTCAATGACATGATTAATACGAAACTGACACGAGCTAACATTTTGATATAAACCGCCAAAATATTTACTTAATTCTGAAAATCCATGTAATTCATGCATAGGATCTTTAAAGTTAATGTTATTGTGATAAATAGTTCTAAGTAAATGCAGGTTATTAGTGGACAACTGTTGGTAAACATCAACAAAGTTAGCCAACCACTCAGAATGTATATTTAGAGACGGTTCACTGTCAAAACCTGTTTTAATATCGTTAGTCATACTTTAACCACCTCTTTTCCAATTTAGTCAGCAACATTAATTATTTATAAAAAGTTAATGCTGCTTCCCTAGCCTCTTTATGATCAACGATTGCTGGCCAATACACATCTAAATTATGTTTGTTAATATAGTTATGCGGAAAGTGAAGTTCTTTCACAGGGACTTCGCTTAACTCTGGTATATATTTACGTATGAACTCGCCATTGGGATCAAATCTTTTACTTTGTAATATTGGATTAAATATCCTGAAATAAGGTTGAGCATCGCAGCCTGTGCTGGCAGCCCACTGCCAACCACCATTGTTGGCAGCTAAATCCCCATCTATTAAGTGTTGCATAAAGTATTTTTCGCCTTCACGCCAATCAATTAATAAATGTTTGGTTAAAAAGCTCGCTACTACCATACGTAAACGGTTATGCATCCAGCCTGTTTGATTTAATTGTCTCATTGCCGCATCGACAAGAGGATAGCCCGTTTTACCTTCGCACCATGCAATAAATAACGTCTGTTTAAATGGCCATTTTGTGGTTTGATACTTCTCACTAAAACATTGATGTTTGCATAACCTTGGATTATGAAAAATCAAATGCCGATAGAAATCACGCCAAATAAGCTCGTTGACCCAAGTAAACAATGGCAAGTCTGGAGACATTAAAATATCTGGATGTTTGTTTAATATTAATCGTAATAAATACCTTGGGCTGATAGCACCAATCGCTAAATATGGAGATAAACCGGATGTTGCTTTGATAGCAGGAAAATCACGTTCTTCGCCATAACAAGATAATTTGTCATGAATAAAATCAGGCACAACTTGCTGTTCCACTATATTTACCAAGGGCCAAGCCGCTGATTCGGACTTAATATTAGACTCTAAGTTAGCTTCTATAGCGGGGGATTGTTTTTCCACATCTGAGGTGATTAATTTATGAAAATAATCAAAACCATAATCTCGGATATATTTTAGCCAAGCCCGTTTAAAAGGCGTGAATACCTTAAACATCTCTCCATTTTGAGTAAAAATTTTACCTTTAGGAACTATAACGTCAGACTCGAACAAGGTTAAATTGATCCCCAACTCAACACATTGTTGATCTCTAGCCTGCTCATTAACCTCTAGCTCTTGGTTAGCAACAACTTCATTAATACCATTTTCTGTGACTAAATTAGTTAAATAAGCTATTTGCTGCTCAAAATCATCAACTTCAACCACCTGTAAATCGATATTGAGCTGTCTAAGTTGGTGAGACAACAAATTAACATGTCGTTTTATTAAATCTATTTTTATGGCGGACCAATCATGTTTTTGCCATTGTTTCTCGGAGATAAAAAAATAGCTTTTGCCATTTCGCCATCGACTTTTGCGTAATTCGGCACTATTGGCGCTGGAGTCGCTTGATTAGCTGGACTATTAATAAAATACTGTAACGCTGGATTGTCATGCGTTCTTAAATCATTTCTAAACCACAAAATCACAAAAACACCTCTTGCAGCTAGATTAATAGCTGCTTAGTTAAATATTAGAAGGTTAAATATAAAATATCAGACAGGTAGTCGATAAAACTAATAGCCGTATCTCAGCTTTAAATCAGCAGGATAAGGGTCTAAATAGGTTTGTTCAGCGAGGTACTCATTAGGATGTTCTAATAAGTAATGTTTGATTAACGCCAATGGAACCATTAATGGCATCACTCCTTGACGATATTCGTCAATCACATTAGTAAGTTCTTTACGTTGATCGTCATTTATATGTTTAGAAAAATACCCTTGTATGTGTTGCAGGGTATTTGTGTGAGACTTACGAGTGGCTTTAATTTTTAACGCGTCCATTAAACCACTAATATATTCAGCTGCGATGACTTCAACATCTAGCTCAGACTCAGCCAACAAGCGCCCTAATTTTTTATATTCCACTATGTTATGACTCATCAAAGCGTATTTGTGTTGGCTATGAAATGTCATTAATTTGTGTTTGGTTACACCACTGGCTACTAAGTTTTGCCAGCGTTTGTAGGTATAAATACGCGCCACAAAGTTTTCACGAATAATTGGATCGTTTAATCGACCATTTTCTTCACAAGGTAATAATGGATTGGCTTTCATTATCTCGTTAGAGAAGATGCCTATTCCATCCGATTTTAACGAATTACCTTCTGGTGAGTATATTTTTACTCTTTCCATGCCACAGGTTGGGCTGTTTGCACAAAATACATATCCCACCATGTCGTCGGTTAATTTAGCTACTTTTTTACCGTACTCTTTAAGTGGTTCAGTCACATCACCAGTGCCATCAGGACGGGAAACGATGATCATATCATCTTGTTTAATTTGCCTAATAGTTGGACGTGGGATTGGCATACCAATCGCTACTTCAGGACAAAACATCTTATATGTAACGTACTTGCCAAGTTCGTGATTACAAAAGTTAGATGGTTTATTGCTGGCGTCATATCTCACTTTCTCACCGGTTAAACATGCACTGATGCCTACATTTAACTCATCTTTACTAAATACTGATTTATTCATACCAACTCCTAATAAATGAATGAGCCAATTGGGTTTAATAATTTATTAATGCCTTGAGTGAAATGTAACGAGTCACTCACCACGGTGTAACATAAACAGCCTAGTTCAGACAGAGGTTGATGTTGATGATTGCCATCTAAAACGATAAAGTCACCAGGAACATATTCGCCCATATCATCTTTAAAGTTACCTTCTAATAATAAGGTAATTTCATATCCGTTGTGGGTGTGTTCAGGAATACCACCGCCCGCTTCAATACGTAATAAGCTTGAATGTATATGACCTTCATCAAGTAAAATCCGAGAGCGACTCAACTTACCTATTTGTGCAGGTTTACCAAGCTCCATGTGTTTCATCACATTGGGTAATGTATAGGTAACGCCCCTGAACGTAACCGCTACTGGTTTATTATCTGGGATCACCTCAGGCTCAGGTTGTGTTTGAGTAATATCATTAATCAAAACGTCAACATCAAAACCAAACTCCGCATCATCAACGTTGGTTTGAGAAAAACTTAACTTAGCTTCATGTTTGGTTAATTCAGCTATTTGTTCACTGCATTGTTTGCACATATCAGAATGTATTTTTATACCTGCAGAAATAGAAGCCGGTAACTCACCATTTACGTGTTGTATTAATAAATTTAGTTTAGGGTGGTGGTTAATCATTCTTTTTCTCCCAAATGTTCTTTCAGCTTACTTAACGCCAACCTCAACCTGGACTTTACCGTTCCTAGAGGTAAATCAAGGTGTTGTGCCAACTGCTCTTGAGACATTTCCATAAAATAATAAGCTTGAATTACTTCTTGCTGGTTTTTAGGTAATTTATCAATTACCGCTAGAATATTTTTCTGTTCTATATGGTCTGAGAAAGGTTCGTCTTCTATGGCTTGATCTTCTATCATAGGCCATATGTCTTCACTCAAATTATCTTCTTTATTGGATTGCAACTTACGCAGAATATCAAAGGTGACATTACGCATAATGGTAAACACCCAAGTAGTAGGTGCACCTTTTGTTGAATTAAATAAATGTGCTTTTTTCCACACATTGGTCATGGTTTCTTGCACAACTTCATTTGCCAAAGACTTGTCAAAAAGCTTCGACTGAGAGATATGCAATATTTTAGGCGCAAAGAAGTGAAATAACTGGGTAAATGCTGCTTTATCCCGAGAGGTTGCTACTGCGTCTAACCACAAGCAAATGTCCGTATGCTGAGTATCACTAGCCATAGAATTTATAACACTACCTGTAAATTTATTGGTTACATTTGATTGTACAACTTGCATATGACCTGTCCATTCTTTAACACATACAAATACATACGTTAATGAAAAAAATAAGATCACATTTATTTTAAAATAGTTTAAACAATGCTGAAATGTTGATGAGGGGTATATTTAAGCTTAGTTGAAGAAAGTTAAGAAGTAATTATTAAGCCCAAATAAAAAACGCACCTAAAAAGGTGCGTTTATAATTCTTAAAGATAATCGGCTTAGTTACAAGCTTCTTTTAATCCTTTGCCTGCTTTAAATGCAGGAACTTTTGCCGCGGCGATTTGAATTGCAGCACCAGTCTGAGGGTTACGACCAGTACGAGCAGCTCGGTCATTCACTTTGAATGTACCAAAACCTACTAAAGAAACGTCACTACCGTCAGCTAATTCAGCTGTGATTGCTGCTGTTGTTGCGTTTAACGCTTTTTCAGCATCAGCTTTTGAAATGTCGGCACCTAACGAGATAGCTGCAATTAATTCACTTTTATTCATTTTTATTATTCCATTTATTTGAATTTGGAAAACGAAATGTAAACGCTTACCAAACAATAAGCAATACCCAAACGCCCATATATCCTAACTATTATCGATTTTTAGCCGAATTTATTGAATTTGGGTAAAATTCACCTGAAATTAAGATATCCAAACAAAACCTTAATCTCAAACAACCAAACAGATTCTAAACATATTTTGACAACAATCTAAACTTAAATTTTATTATACGCATGTTTTTTCAGCAGTCAGCCCGCTATATACTTCCCATCAGCGTTAAATGAGTTTATTATCTAACTGTTACATCTACGGACAATGTTCCGTTGAATAAAGGATTCTGCTAGAAAATATTTTCTGGGGCTGATCTAGGATTCGACAGGATTGATGATACCGGATGGAGCACGTCGAGGGACGGTTTGCCTCGTAAAAAGCCGTAAAAAAATAGTCGCAAACGACGAAAACTACGCACTAGCAGCTTAATACCCTGCCAAGAGCTCTCTTGCCCTAGCTTCTGCTCGTAAGACGGGGAACAACAAGAGATCAAAACCCAAACGAACTAGTGGCGCGGCTCCCGCCTGAGAGGCAACCCACGAAATTTAATTCAGGATAGTCGATAAGTGGCGTGTCTGTTCGCAGCTTATTGGTGAATGTAAAAACTGACTAAACGTGTAGCGCCAAAGGATAAGCTTTTCTGGACGGGGGTTCGACTCCCCCAGCTCCACCACATTAGGCTTTTATTGCTAGATAAAACAAGTCAGCACCCTTATCTATGAGTAGATAAATTAAGGGTTTTGGCTTTTTTTATGCCTGTGATAATTAATTTTTGTTTATATTATTGAAGGTTTTTGACACAGTTAAGCACGGTTAAGGGGAATTTAAGTTTAATTAACGCGCCACCAAGTTCAGATGGTAATAATATAACTTGTCCTTGGTGTTGATCTACAACTCGCTGAACAATTGTTAAGCCTATACTGTGATGTACTATATTCTTCTGTATTGTATTTTCAATTTGAGCATTGAGATTTTCACTTTCTATCCAGCCTGCACCATCATCTTCAATGCATAAATAACCTGCGTCTTTATTGACGGTTACACTAATTAATATTGTCGATTTCGCAAAGCGATATGCATTGGCGATTAAATTGTTTATCGCTTTGGCTAATAAACTCTTGTCACCATTAAATATGACACCGCTTAAATTTAGGATTTTGACTCTAATATTGGTGTCTATTAGATAAGGGATTAAAATACACCTTATTAACTCATCTAAATTATTAGACGTCACCCTTGGTTGCTCTATCGCATAATCATTTTGAGCTAATCTCAAATAGTCATATACGTTTTCTTCAATTTCAGCAATATTCGTTTCCATTTGCTGTTGTGTTTCAGTCGTACTTTGTTGGTCTAGTAATTGACTTATAAATTTTAATCTTGAGAGTGGCGTTTTTATATCGTGACAAACTGTTTCTGCCATTTCAGCTTGAAAGTGATTTAATTGTTTTATTTTAGTAGTGAGTTTTTCCAAACTTGATGCTAAAGGTTGTAAATATGAACGTTTACTTAATGTAAATTCAGGAAAGTGGTCAAATTTAATATCCGCCAGTGCGGTATTGCGTAATACCTCAACATCATTAAATAGACGTTTCGTTAAGAAAAATAGAGATAAAAATACTAAACTATAAAATATGTAAACTAAGTTTAATGATAATTCAGACTTATTCGTTTTTTGTTGATTTATACAAAGTAGTTCGTGGTCAACATTAAGTTTACAAATTAAGACCTTACCTGATTCATTTGTAAAACTGAATAACTCTGAGGTCTGATTGTTTAAAAAGCCGGACCAATAATGATCTGGATATTTAATAAATACAGCATTTTCACAATTTTCACCCATCGCTATTTGGCAAATTACCGATTGTGTCTCACTCAAGGACTGCAATGAATTAATTAAAGATAACGCATCTATTTCAGGGTTATGTCGTTCATTTAATAATTGGGGTAAACGACTCACAGAAAACATAAGAACAAATATAGTTAGTACAACAATGAAGTAGAACCGTATAAGAGGAGAGATCAAGGACAACTATCCTCTTCAAAAGATAGGAAATACCCCTCCCCCCATGATGTTACGACATTCCAACGAGGATCAACGGCTTGTAACTTTTTTCTTAATCGAGATGCTCTGCCATCCATAGTTCTATCAATACCATCGTATTCACGGCCTAAATGTTGCTGAAATAACCACTCACGACTCACAACTTGACCAAATTGTTGCAACAACGCAACTAATAATAAATATTCCGCTTTTGTTAAATTGACGACAGTAGAAGCTAAAGTGACTACTTTAGATTTAACTTCTATTGATAAATTATGTTCCGAAATGATTGACGATGTTTTTGAAGCTTGACTAACATAACCATCAAAAACTTTTATTTTTGCTAACAATAAACTGGGATCAATCGGTTTTAACAAATAGTCTTGCGCACCTAATTCAAATCCGTGTAATTGATATTTCATTTCTGTTTTAGCGGTTAAAAATAAAATGGGGCCTACAAATTTGTTACGTATTTCAGCAACTAAATCAAACCCACTTTTCCCTGGTAAATTAATATCGCATAACAACAAGTCAACACTTTGTTGTAATAAGGTTTGATTCGCTCTTTGAACGTGATTACATACAGTCACTGTTATTTCATGTTGAGCTAAATACGATTTGATAAGACGGGCTAATTCAACATCATCTTCCACTAACAGAACATGCTTAATATTCATTAAAACAAACTCCAACTTAACCGACGACGACTTAATTCTTCGTTGGCGTTAAATAATATATTAATAGTCTGCTCAGCTAATACTTGTTTGCTACTTTGGTCGATAAGTTGGAATGTAACTGCGTGTGAGAAATGGAGTGGAAATTGATAATTAATGACATCTTGTTGGCAAATTATCGGCTGTTCAGTTTCTGCTTTACGGATTAAACACAAAACTTTATTTGAAACCCAGTTTACTGAAACCTTTGTTTCGCAAGATTTGTTTTGTTCAACCAAACAAATCCGTGGCGACAAATCAAATTTACTTATATCTGTTGTAGCCTCTACAGGTGCTGATAGAAGGCACATAAAAGTTAACGGCCAGATCTTTACCATGAATATAAAATTCCTGTAAACGTTATATCCTGCTGTGTTTGGCCAATTTGCAACGACTGAATAAAATCACTTGGAAACCATTCTCTTTTGAATGAACTCACTAAGCGCAATGATTCGTTTATCCTATAACTCAACTCAATTTTTAAACTTGTTAATAAACTTTGTCCGGGCAAATATTCATACGTATTCGATGTTTCTAGATTATTAACACCGTAATAATAATTTGCGTAGGACTCACTTAACCAACGTGTACTGCCGTTTATTGAGTAGCTAAAGTCTTGTAATTGTGAGGCATACCTAACTTGATTTGTAATTTGAAAACCATCATGCACATTGGTGACATCTTGATGAATTTCCTGTACTAACTGCCAATTACCAAGTCTTACAAAGACGCTGAACCCAGCTAAATAACTCAACCGTCTTTCTTTTGGTTTAAAGTAATCATTTATTTCAGCTCCCCATGGGATATTGACAGGTAAACCGGCTGAGAGCCCCAACATAAATGAATCATTTAGTGAATGTTGTTTAAATAACAAGGCATCAAAACTTTGTTTTGTGCTTAAATCTATAGAAACAGCCTCATATTCCACCAAATTAAAGCCTAAATCTAGATTTTCAATGTAAAACTGTTTGTTGTAATAAGACCATCTAGGCAATAAATAGAAATTTGTTTCGTCATTTTGTCTTAAAATTGAACTGTAGCTGCCTTTACCTAAGGCAAGGCTATATTTAGCCTCACCCGCCGATAAGTCCATAGTGTTCAAAAACATGAACATGCATATTGTAAGTGGCAACCCAAACTTATTTATTACTCGTACAAAAAACATTCACTACTCACTATGTGTATCTTATGCCACTGAGTCTACTGTAAATACTGACGGTTTGTCATTCCGCCACACTTAAAAAACACCATTTTTGTACATTTTTGTACTCTTTTTAAATTGAATATGGTTATAAATCCGCTAGACGCTACAAAAATCAAAAATGCGTCACTACCGGAGGAACAAAGTGAATTTCAAACCAATATCAATAGCGACATTTGCAGCTATATATAGTATCGGCATGACCGCATCTGTAGAGGCCGCAAGCCATTCGTCAATTGTCAAGTCTGGGCTAAAGCAAATAAGCCCGACCAATACAGTTAAAACAAACCAAACCAAGAAAAATGCAGCTTCAAAAGTAATGCGAGCAGGTCCGGGTGGATTAAACCAAATGATCCAACCTGTCACCGAAGGAGCTAAGTTTAGAGGTAACGACGTAAACAAAGAGCAAGTTTACATCGTTAGATTAAACCAAAAACCAATCGCTACTTATGATGGCTCTATTTCAGGGTATCCAGCGACGTCAAAAAGCAAAATTAGTGCTGAGTTTAATAAGCGTAACCCATTAAGTAAATCATCTACCCTTTCACAAAAAGTAAATGACACACAAAAACAAAGGGCAAGTAGTTATAAACAGTTACTGATTGCAGAACAAAACAAAGTATTAAGCCAAGCTCAAAAATACGGCATTAATACAAAAACTAGAACCAATTATACTAACGTCATTAATGGTTTTAGTATCACAATGTCAAAAGCTGAAGCTGAAAAAATGTCAACATTACCAGGGGTCGCTTTTGTTGAAGCATCTACTATGTTGCAATTACACACTGATAGAGGCCCTACTTTTATTGGTGCAGACAAAATTTGGCAAGGTACGGCTATCACAGGCGAACAAGCTAATGTACCTTACAAAGGTGAAGGTCAAATAGTAGGTATTATCGATACAGGTATCAATTCTGACCATATTGCTTTCGCAGAAAAAGGCGTTGATGGATATCAACATATTAACCCTAACGGCGACGGTGTTTTTCTAGGTGATTGTGCCGATGGGACGGTTACGTGTAATGCCAAATTAATTGGTGTTTATAGTTGGCCTGTCATTACCGACACTTATGAAGGTAATGCACCTGCTACTGGTGAGGATATTCAAGGACATGGGAGTCACACAGCCGGTACAGCCGCTGGTAACTATGTTGAAAACGTACCTTTGTTAGCACCTTCAATCGGAGATGGTGACGGTGTGGAGTTAGGGTTTAATTTTGCCTCTACTTCAGGTGTCGCCCCACACGCTAATATTATTTCCTATCAAGTTTGTATTCCTGATGCAGGTTGTCCTACAGAAGCTGTACTTAAAGCTTATGAACAAGCGGTTGTTGATAATGTTGATGTAATCAACTTTTCAATTGGTGGTTGGGAGCAGTTCCCGTGGGAAGATGCTACTGAATTAGCCATTTTATCAGCCCGTGAAGCTGGAATTTCAGTTGCAGTATCTGCAGGTAATGCCGGTGGCGATGAAAATAATACGTATTTTTCTAGTTTAAGCCACAGTGCACCTTGGTCTATGGTTGTAGCAGCCTCAACCACTGACCGTGTAGTTGATATTACCAATAATATGCTTACCTTATCTGGTGGTGTTTCACAACCATATTTATATATTGATCCAGGCCAAAGCTGGCCTGACGATATAGCTGGATATTCACAACAAAGTATCGTAGATGGAAAACCGGTATTAGCTGTTAATTATGGTGATGAACTTTGTGCCAATGAGTTTGCTGCTGATACCTTTACCTCTGATCAAATCGTTATTTGTAAACGAGGTGAAAATGCACGAGTTGCTAAAGCTCACAATGTTAAAAATGGTGGGGCTGGTGGATTCATTTTATATAATGAGCCTTGGTCATCCGAACAAACCGAAGCTGAGTCAATGGTTTTTGATGATGCCTACCCTTTACCTGGATTACACGTATCAAACAATGCAGGTAATAATATTATAAATTGGTTAAATGACGGTAATAGCGATCATAAAATTACCATTACTGGTGGCTCAATAGCCTATGAAATTGATGCAGATAAAGGCGATATTCTTGCCGACTTCTCATCATTAGGTCCTTCAAGTACTTATAGTCACCACTTAGCCCCTCATGTATCGGCTCCAGGTGTTAATATTCTTGCACCTTATGCAGATCAACACCCATTAACTCCTGAAGCTGCGTTATCTCAGGATTGGAGCATGATCAGCGGTACATCAATGGCGAGTCCTCATGTAGCAGGTGCAATGGCATTAGTACGCCAAGCTCATCCAGATTGGACTGCAACTGAGGTTCAATCGGCCTTAGAAATGACAGCATCCCAAACAGTAAAACGTGATGTTGATGAAAATTATCAACCAGATGGGCACCCAGCGACTCAACATAGGGCTGGTGCTGGACGCATTGATGTCGCTAAAGCGGTGAATACTGGTTTAGTAATGAATGAAACGGTTGAAAATTTCACGCTTGCAAACCCAGAGCTTGGTGGTGATGTACGTCAATTAAACGTTCCTCAATTAGTTGATAGTAACTGTCGTGCCGGTGTTTGTACTTGGTTACGTACCGTGACAGCAACCAAAGATGGTAGTTGGAAACTTGAAAGCGATGACTGGGCTTACGATCGCTGGATTAGTACCATTGATGGTGAAATTGATGTTCATACTGCATCATTAGAGTTTTTCCCAGCGAGTTTCGCTTTAACTGCTGGTGAAAGCCAAAGTATTGTCATTAAAGCGAATGTGCAAGATGTTCAATATCAATACAACTCTCGTCTTGGAGGCTCGGTTGATATCCAAAGTATGGAATTATGGAGCAATGTAAAATTAGTACCTCAAGAACAAGATGTTCCTGCACTACATTGGCCAATTTCAGTCAACTTTGACCGTAAAGGTTTACCTGACTTAGTTGCCATTAACGCACACCGTAATGATGGAAATTATCAATTAAACGATATTCCTTTATCGGCTAACAGCGATCTTGCTTATCAAGGTTTAGCGTTAACCAAAGCTCAAATCGAAAGTGTTACTTTGCCTCAAGATAATAACCATCAGCCAGTTTACACGCCGGATCAAGGACCTGCTACTGAGCATAACAAAGTTACTCTGGTAGACATACCACAAGATACAGCCCGTTTTGTCGTTGAAGTGTTAGCGCATACTGATGGCCCTGGCTTTCTTGAGAATTATGGTTCATTGGATGGCACTTTAGCCGTTCATATAGGACGTGACTATGATGATAATGGTGAACCCGATTTTGATAAAGAATGGGTGTGTTCATCAACGACTCAATTAGAAATGAATTACTGTAGTTTAACTAATCCTGAACCAGGCAAGTACTGGGTCGTATTATCAAATACAAGCTTAAATATGTACGATTGGATGTACGATCCTAGCCTTGAAAATGATGGTGCTCCTGTAGAAGGATTAGTAGATACCTATGATGTAGCTACGGCAGTTGTTCCTAAATCTGGCAACACCTTAGAAGTCACTGGGCCACAAACTCACGATGGTGGTCTTACTTCCATTTCGTTAGATTGGAACATAGGCGAACTTGTAGAAGGTGATATTGTTTATACAGGATTTACACTAGGTACTTCTATTGCACCAGATGCATTAGGTATGATCCCGGTTAAAATCATACGAAACGTTGACGAGTTATCAACCAACATCAATGAACGTGCTAAAGGTGGCGATATCTTAGATGTTAACCTGCATTTAGTACAAAATAACTCAGGTGTTGATCGTGAAATAAACCTTCAAGCTATGTTACCTGAAGGGTTATCACTAGTTGAAGATTCAGTAAAAATATCCGATCCTGTTTTACAATCTGGCTTAACGGTTGAAGGCAATGTTATTTCTATCGTTGGCACTCAACTTAATACTGGAAAACTAAAACCTAGTTATAATATTACTACCAACCTAGACGATCTTCTTTGTAAAGTACCTAATTATGGTAGCAATTCAGAAGGTTTTGTTGGTTTATATAAAAACTATGGTTTTGCACCAGAAATCGGTGGCAGTGCGGTTGATTGGGTAGGCTCTTGGAATAGTGATTGGACTGAGTTTACTAATCCTTTTGAGCTTGATTTAAGCACGTATTGGGGTGAAGACGCTCATATCAATTTATTCCACAATGAATCTTATATGAAATACCCTAGTCTTTATTTATCCCCTCAAGGTTTTGTTAGCTTTGACTTTGCATGGTATGCCGGTCAGCACATAACGCATCAAAAATTCCCATATATAATGTCACCATTTGCACCATTTTTAGGGGTATTTTGGAAAGGTGAAATTGCACCTGAACAACTTGGTTGGAATACCGTAGTTAATGCGCTAGGTACACCATTAAATATAGATTATGGAAATATTGATAATACATCTGGCATGTCAATTGGTTACGCTAATGACCCGGCCACTGATACTAATGATATTATTATCGAATGGATTAACAGCCGTACACAACAAGTTGAAATTAGTTATTTTGGTGATGGATTCGCTAATGGAATAGAGTTTGATGATCGTTACTCGTTCGAACTAATTTTGAGTCAAGGTTATCGTTATGCGCCTGGACAGTTTGAAATCATAATGGCGTATGATGATATTGACTTTGCCGATCAAAATACCAATGGTTCAATCGGTATTCATGGTAATACAGGCCCACTTGATATCTATGGTTACCCATATGGCGATGAAATTGGCTTACAATTCGCGCTTAATGAGCTTGATGAAAAAGTTAAAGATAACATGGTAGTGTGTTATGACTATGTTGGTCCTGAATCTTCACAATTCGACGTAACCTTCCAAGTTAAAGTAGCTGAAACTGCAGCTGGTCAAACGTTGGATGTTGAATTTACACATGATAGCTCGGGATTATCTCAAACTCATATTACTAAATCTGTAGAGATAGCTGGTAACATCAACTTAGGTGACTTTAAAGACCAAACTATTGACGAGAATGAATCATTTGATATTAGCGTTATCTATAATGATAAAAATGTTAATGGCAATATCATTTCCGTTACCGGTGACAACATTACCGCTGATGTTAAAGGTCATACTCTTGGTTCAATAGTAACTATTTCTCCAGTTGCCAACTGGTATGGTGAAACTGAAGTAACGGTTACCGTTACTGACAGCCAAGTTGCCACTGATTCAGCGAGTAAAACGTTCATGCTAACTGTGTTATCTGATGGTGAAGAGCCAGTCATTAGTGGTTGTACTGATTCTAGTGCAACTAATTACAACGCAAATGCAACATCTAATGATGGAAGTTGTAAATTCCCAGAAGCGGAAGAAGATAAATCTTCTGGTGGTTCTATGGCTTGGTTAACTTTATTATTAGTTCCATTTGTTATTCGACGTAGACAGTCTAAAGTTAAATAATAGTTATATGTTATTAACAACAAAGGCCAAACTTATGTTTGGCCTTTTTTTGTCTAATAACTATCTAATCTTATCGAATTGTCAATTTTACAAAATCATCTTCAAACTTCTCACTTAACGAAATTTAGTTCCGAATTAACAAAGAATACCGCTCAATCCTTGGCGGTATTTATATTTTATTATGGGTTATTAACCTTTAATCATCTTCTGCAGCTAAAGACTCGACCTCAGATAATGGGTGAGAAACTAATCGTATGCTGTCAAAGAAAGCTTTAGTTCCTTCGTTAGGTGCACTTTCATGACTCAAATCAAATTCATCAACTCGAATTTCTGAACCATCCGTTGATTTAAATTGAGCAAATACCGTCAAACTTGTATTTGCACCAGAATTAAAGGTTAACGTATCTTGATAGAAACTATCGTCTCCTTTAGTGTTTCCTGTTGATTTAAGCGTTGAATAAACTGAATTTTTACTAGCAAGTACGTTTGTTTCCACGGTTACATCGGTATCGGTTGCAACTCCGAATAGAACTGAGGAAGCATTACCATCACTCTTGTATAAATTATATATTGATAACTTGTATTCCGAATTAGGCTGTACGGAAACCGTCTGTGCGATATAAGGGTTATGAGGTGTTCCAGAGTCGTCACTATTATATTTAAACTTAATAGAGCCATCATTTCCGCCTGAGGAATTACTTGAATCTTGAACTTGTCCGATACCAGTGCCTTCAACCACTATCCAGTTTTCTTGCCCATCATCAAAGTCTGGGTTTAAGATAGTTGCGTTATTCGTCACTAAATCATCGACCGTTGCACGGAGCACAGCCGATGTGCCCTCTCCTGAATTAAAACTAACCGTGCTTAAGCCATAATTATTGGACGTTCTTTCTGCTGCATAATGTTCACCATTAACCGTAATGGTCAGTTTAGCGGCGCCTTTCATAAATGCGGATAAGGTATAGTTGGTGTGTGCATTGAGCGTGATCACTTGCGTTACCATAGCCTCGTTACTATCTAACATTAAACTATGCCCCCGTGAAAATACATCATCACCAGTTATGATGCTCGCTCCGGTGCTCCCTTCATTAGTCCATTCGGCTAAATCACCACTATCAAAGTCATGATTAGCGATAGATACTTTTTCAACATAAATCTTGCCAGGTGTTGGACGATAGTTTATGGGACCTACATCATCAGATGTTAGTGGAGCAAGCGTTACAGTATCACTTGAGACTTCATCTGCACCAGAGGTGGTTGCTGCTGAACGTATTTGTCCATCCATATCTATGGTTGGCAAAGTAAAAGCGCCTACATCGGTTGTCGAGTTTGCCGTTAAGTCTGGGCTGTTGGTACTAGGACGATTTAAACCATCCGTGCCTATCCCTAACATTACATCAACAAATGTGAATCCAGTTGTGTTTCCTTCCGTTACATCATCGTTGTCTGAAAACGCCTGACCAAATATGTAATTACCAGCAAAGGTGGAGTTGGAGGGCATATCTTCACCATTAGTGCGGATAACGGGGCCAATGGCATCTGCAATAATGTTATTTAAAAAGTAAATATTCTTTGGCGCTTCATCATTTTTACCGCCATATACATTTAAACTATTTACACTGTCGACTATGGTGTTATTAGCGACAAATACATTACTTACATTTTGATAACCATTTTCAGTATCGCCTGCATTATTACCTGAAGTTAAAACGATTCCTCCGTTCCAATTAGAGCTTGAATAACGTGCCCCTTGAACATAATTGTTTGTCACTATGTGTCCATCATCAACTAGACGAATACCACCAGAAAAAGGATTATCGTCGCCAAAAACAAAGTTATTGCTGATGATAGCGTTAGCACCATGACGTGTAACTATCGAACCATTACTATTACGTACTGTGTTATGACGAATAATATTATTAGCCGACTTATTAGAAATTACTTCTGCCTCACCTTGGATACGCTCAAAGTAGTTATTTTCCAAGGTAGAATAGGATGGCGCGGAATGAGTTGTACTTAATCCCAAACGAACCCCTTCATATTCATTATCACTACTCCCTGCGTAAGCACGACCAAAAGCCGGTGGGCGATTCCCAAAATAATTATGATCTATTTGTGCCCTATCTTCGGCAAAACCTGAAGATTTGAATGTATCTTCATCTATCCAACGCGGTAATACCAACAGTGCCCCGGATGATTCTTTTCCTGAGAACCAATTATGATCAATACGGTTGTATTGACCATAATATTCAATCCATTTTGAACTGTCATATTCTCCGCCGTCCATATCAATAATTGATACTTCCGTTACGCGACAATAACGACACTCAGTTTCTTTTTCCAACTTGATAATAGAACTACCCGATTCACCGTCTCTAAATACAAAACCTTGCAAGACAATGTGTTCTCCGCCCATACGAACGGATATTTCACCACCTTTAATAATCGCTTCACCTGAATGAGCTGCAGCAACTGTAACGGGTTTATCCGCCGTGCCTATAGCTTCTATACGTAACTCTAAATCACCGGTGTAAGTCCCATCTGACAAACATAAAGTATCCCCTGCGACTAATTCTTCAGCGGCATCTTCCAAGCTTGAAATAGAACTTACTGTGCTAGTGCAATTAATGACTGGTACCGCATTGGTATAACCATCTATATGATTCCCACCTTCTACTGCACTAAAGCCATTTGAGCTACTGGTTGTTGTACCGGTAATGATGATCACCAACTCTGTAGTTGTTCCATCTTGTGAAATGATTGTGATGGTATCTGTTAAATTAGAACCTATGTCTAAACTCAAGACAGCGTCATTACTACTGTCTACTGTGTATGTCCACTCTCCGCGATTGGTGATATCGAACTTACCGTAGCTCGTTGACACATTTTCTTGTGACTGAATTGTGCTTTCACCTTCGTCAAGATCCGTAACCGTAATCTTGCCCATTAATTTATTTGTTGAGTCGTTGTATACATTGGCTTTGAGGTCGCCAGAGAATGTTGCGGGTTGATTAACTTGGGGATCAGAACCTGTGATAGTAATGACAATGTTACTTTGAGTGCCATCGATTGAGGTTATCGTTATTGTGTCGGTTAATTGTTCCCCTGAATTTAAAGCAACTACGGCACTATTAGATGCATCTAATTCATAGGTCCATGCACCATCTTCCGTGATTGAGAATGTACCATAAGTCGTGATTGTATTTGTTTGACTGACAATTCCATTTTCTCCTTCATCGGCATCACTAACCACTAAATGGTGATTGTTGGTCACCGTTTCAAGATTGTTTACAGCGGTATTCACTCCTGAAAAAACGGCAGGTGAATTTTCCTTTGCTGTTTTTATATCGTCACTACTGCAAGCACTAATTGCCAGAGTTAAGGCTAGTGTCATTAAATTTTTGTTCATTCTGCTGTGTCCTGTCGAATTGAGTTTTACTTTAAGTACCACCTAAGTCTCTGAGCGTTATATTTATTATTTACAGAATAGGGTTTCAGGCACTCAAGTTACCTGCATAACTTATATACAAAACTACGCAATTGGTAATCTACTTGTTATTACCAATATTTTCAATGAAGATGAAATTTAATACCAATAAGCCGGTTGTGGTATTACAAAGTGGGCAACCGATGTTAAAAGTGTGATTTAGAAAGAATAAATTGGGCTTTATAAAAACCGACAATAATTGCCGACAGTCAACCTTCTTTTTTAATAAAAAAGGCACTCAAGGTGCCTTTTGTGATGATTTATCATCTAGTTGAAACTTATATATATATTAACCTAGTCAGCTAAATTGGCTTCACCAACCTGAACCACTAATTTACCAAAGTTTTCACCTTTTAATAAACCAATGAAAGCTTCAGGTGAATTACCAAGTCCTTGAACTAAATGTTCTTTGTATTTAATTTGACCTGTTTGTAACCAGTTTGACATCGCGTCACTGAATTCACTGTAACGATGGCCATAATCATCAAAAACAATAAAGCCCTGCATTTTAATTCGTTTTACTAACAAACGTCCCATTAACGCGCCCATTCTATCTGGACCATCAGGCAATGATGTTGCATTATATTGTGAGATCAACCCACACAATGGCACTCTTGCTTTAGTGTTTAATAGTGGTAAAACCGCATCAAATACCGCACCACCAACGTTTTCGAAGTACACGTCAATGCCATTTGGGCAAGCTTGTTTTAATGCTTCGTTTAAGTCGGCTGATTTATGGTCAATACATGAATCAAACCCCAGCTCTTTAACAGCGTAATCACATTTCTCAGCACCACCAGCAATGCCAACGACATGACAACCGTTTAATTTAGCAATCTGCCCAACTAAACTTCCCACCGCACCAGTTGCAGCCGCAACGACCACCGTTTCGCCTTTTTGGGGCTGGCCAATGTCCATTAGACCCATGTAAGCCGTTAAACCTGGCATACCTAAAATGCCTAACGCGTAAGATTTTTGTGCGAGCTGCGCCGGAAGTTTTAATAAATCAACTCCGTCAGACACACAATAATCTTGCCAACCGCCAAATGCGACAACCCAATCACCTTGTTTGAAGTTATCGTTTAAAGTTTGCTCTACTCGACAAACCGATCCACCCACCATTACTCCATTAATTGCTACTGGGTCTGCATAAGACTCAGCATCGCTCATACGACCACGCATATATGGGTCTAATGACAAATAAACGGTTCTTAATAAAACTTGTCCTTCACTAATAGTAGGAATAACACTTTCTACTAATTTAAAATCAGATGGTTTTGGCTCACCATTAGGACGTGCTGCCAAAGTGATCTGTCTATTGATTAAACGGCTTTGTGTGTTTGTTTCTGATTTATTCATAACTAAAGTACTCATAAACTATCAAGTCCTACAACGCTAGGTGATAAATTTCACGGCTAACATCTAATGTCACTTTTTGGTGTTCACCAAGCTGTGTCATTCCATGTGCTTCTAAACGATTAACTAAAGTATCAACTTTTGAAGCATCTACATCAACGTCAGATAAACGAGTTGGCACTTTCATCGCAACAAAAAATGCTTCTGTTTTAGCAATCGCTTGTTCAATTTTTTGTTCGTCTGATCCTGTCGTAATATTCCATACACGTTCAGCGTATTGAACTAACTTAGCGTGTTTGTCAGCTTTACATACTTTCATCACAGCTGGTAGTACGATAGATAAGGTACGAGCGTGATCGATATTAAACTCTGCTGTCAATTCATGACCTAACATATGTGTCGTCCAATCTTGTGGTACACCCGTGCCAATAAGACCATTTAACGCCATAGTTGCGGCCCACATTATGTTAGCTCGAACTTCCAAATCTTTATTGAACTCAGGTTGTAATACTTTCTCACCTTCTTCAATCAAAGTAAGTAATAAACCTTCTGCAAAACGGTCTTGTACTTTGCCATTTACTGGATACGTTAAGTATTGTTCAATCGTATGTACAAACGCATCTACCACACCGTTACTTACTTGGCGTTCAGATAAGGATAAAGTCACTTTAGGGTCAAGTACCGCAAACTTAGGTCGAACAAATGGGTGCATAAACGCTAGTTTATTTCCGTCTTTAGTCACAACCGAACCAATATTAGATTCCGACCCCGTTGCTGGTAATGTTAGAACAACACCGATTGGTAGCGCTTTGTTAATTGGTGCTTGTTTCGACAGTATGTCCCAAGGTTCATCACCTTCAAAGAACGCTGCTGCGGCGATAAACTTCACACCGTCTACGACAGAACCACCACCTACCGCTAAAATGTAATCAATGTCATTTCCTTTAATGACAGGTAATGCTTTTATTAACGTATTGTAATTGGGGTTAGGTTCTATGCCTGAAAATTCAACAAAGGTATGATCTTTTAACGCTTCAACCACTTGATCATAAACACCATTACTTTTAATTGAACCACCACCATAAACTAATAAGACTTTAGCGTTCGCTGGTATTTCTTTACTGATGGCTGCAATTTTGTCTTCGCCAAAATGAATCTTGGTTGTATTTTCAAAACTAAAATTAAACATGTCTTTCCTTCCATTAAGGTGTGAATACACACCTTAGTTTTATTAAACTTGATTATTTAAAACGTTGGAGCTTTATAACTTACTTATTCTGCTAACAATGCAAGTAGCTTTTGCGCTACAAGTTCAGAGCTGGCAGGGTTTTGACCCGTAATTGCTAACCCATCTTGGATAACAAATGGGTGCCAGTCTGCTCCGCTTTGGTATAGAGCGTTACGTTTGACAATTTCATCTTCTAACATAAATGGTACAACTTCACGTAATTGCACTGCGTCTTCTTCACTATTACTGAAACCGGTAATCTCTTTGTTTTTAATGAACAATTCGCCGTTAGTATCTTTTACATTTAGTAATGCAGCCGTTGCATGACACACCGCCGAAACGGGTTTAAGTTGCGCGATAAAGTTTTGCAATAAGTTAATTGAATCTGCATTGTCGGTTAAGTCCCATAAAGGGCCGTGACCACCTGGGTAAAATACAGCATCAAAATCGTCTGCGTTTACTGCCGATAAAGTTTCTGTATTAGCAATTAACTGCTGCACTTCATGGTCAGCATCAAAACGTTTTGTTGCTGCCGTCTGAAAATCTTCTAATTCACTTTTAGGATCAACTGGAGGCTGTCCACCTAAAGGAGAAGCTAATGTAATTTGAGCGCCAGCATCCTTAAAGATATAATATGGGGCAGCAAACTCTTCTACCCAAAAGCCAGTCTTTTCGCCTGTATCGCCTAAATCTGCATGTGATGTAAGAACCATTAATATTTTAAACGTCATCATTTTCTCTCTTTTAACTTAATTAATAAATGTTATTAATCTTAATTTGATGAGATAAGTATATAGACCAAACAAAAACCAACAATGCACAGTAATTTGATATCATTGTCAAAATTTTTGATACAATAAAATAGCAGATAATTGTTTTAATAAAACTAACGGAGTGATCAATTATGGATGTCTCTTTTGAACAGTTAAAAAGTATGGTGGTATTTGCTCAAGTGGTTGAGCAAGGCAGCTTGTCTGGTGCAGCAAAACACATAAACTTAAGTCGTGCCGTCGTCAGTTATCATATTAAAAAATTAGAAACACAGCTTGGTGTGACTTTGTTAAACCGCTCTACGCGCACCATTGGGTTAACCGAGGCGGGTAGTGAATATTATGAACGATGTCGCATTATTGCGGAACAAGCGTTTGCTGCTAATCAACAAATAGAAAACATCAAAAATGAACCTGAGGGGTTAATTAAAATAACCTGCCCAGTTAATGTGGGTTTACAAACGATTATACCCGCGTTAAATCAATTTAGAGGTTTATACCCCAAGATAGATTTAGACGTAATGTTAACCGACGAAGTTATAAACATTATGCAGCAAGGGATTGATATTGCTATCCGTGGCGCACCTCTAGCCGACAGTGGGTTACAAGCGGTTAAATTGTCGGTGTTACCTATGTGTTTATGTGGTTCGCCGGAATATTTTAACCAGCGAGGGCGGCCAAAAAAACCATCTGATTTAACCCAACATGACTGGATCATTTACAAACTCACCTCAGGTAATATTGAATTAAAAAAAGGTGCTCGTTCTTACAGTGTGGCAACAAAAGGCAGTATAAGTACCAATAATGCCGCAGCCAGAACCGCATTTATTGAAGGCGGGCATGGTATAGGGAGAGTGCCAATTTACGATGCATGGCCAAAAATTAAAGCCGGTACGTTAGAACAAGTGATGAGTGATTACGAACTCAGTGATATCAATATCTTTGGTGTGTTTTTACCAGGTGCAGCCAATACCAAAAAAGTACGCTTATTATTAGACTTTTTAAAAGACTATTTTGCTAAGCAACAGGTGAAAGTATAACCCTTAAAAATAGGTTGATCCGGATCTGAATTAACCTTGATTTTAAATTATGAATAGAATGTTAAACCTGTATAATCCGCGCCTAATTTTAAAGCTCCTCTAGCATCATGGCACGAGGCAAAAACGAATGAGTACGTTTACATGAAAATTGTCCTTGCGCCAATGGAAGGAGTTATCGATCATTTAATGCGACATATGCTGACCACTATGGGTGGCATCGATTTATGCATGACAGAGTTTGTACGAATTGTTGATCAAAAGTTGCCTGACCGTGTTTATTATCGCCTCTGCCCAGAACTATTAAACTCAGATGGCTGTAAAACCCCTTCTGGTGTGCCTGTACGTATCCAATTACTTGGCCAAGATCCAAACTGGCTGGCAGAAAATGCCGTGGTAGCTACATCACTTGGTAGTCCTGGGATAGATTTAAACTTTGGTTGCCCAGCAAAGCTGGTTAATAAAAACAAAGGCGGCGCTATTTTATTAAAAGAGCCAGAGACTTTATTTAAAATACTTAAAGCAGTACGAGCTGCAGTACCTAGTCACCTCCCTGTTACGGCAAAAATGCGTTTGGGTTATGAGGATAAATCTCTAGCTATTGAAAATGCACAAGCATTATCTGAAGGCGGTGCCAGTGAAATTGCTATTCATGCTCGTACTAAGTCAGACGGTTACAAACCACCTGCTTATTGGGATTGGATCAAACAAATTAAGCAGCACGTTGATACCCCGCTTATTGCCAATGGTGAAATTTGGAATCCAGATGATGCGGCCAATTGCCAAGCTCAATCTCAATGTGAAAATATTATGTTAGGTCGTGGGGCTTTGGCGGTTCCAAACTTAGCGGCATGGATCAAAGGTTTGTCTAGCAAACTCACGTGGCAAGAGTTACTTACGTTAATATTGCAATACTCAAAATATGAAATTGAGGGTGACAAAGGTTTGTATTATTCAAACCGAGTTAAACAGTGGTTTGTCTATATAAAACAACAATACCCTGAAGCTGAGCCGTTTTTCCGTGAAATAAGAGTGATCAAAAAAGCCGCTGACATGTATGACGCTATTAATCGACAACGGCTAGCTTGTTAAGGTAAATACGAGAGCTAAAAACTATAAGGTAAACTTTGATCCTGCCACGCCAACATACCACCTTTAATATTGGCGACATCTGTAAGCCCTGATTTCTTTAATATATCAACCGCTAGCGCTGAACGTCTACCAGAGCGACAGAAGGTCACTATTGGTTTATCAGTGGGAATGGTAGATAACTTTGCGCTCACCTCACCTAAAGGTATAGTAACCGCACCTTTAATTTTACTTTGTTGAACTTCTTCATTTTCACGAACATCAAGTATGGTAACTTTATCTAAATGAGTGGCCACCCAATATGGTGACACTTGATATATACCACCATAACTTAATTCAACAGGTGCCCAAGTAGGTTCCTGTGGAATTTCTTCTGGCTTGCCACTCACGAGGTTGCCCGGTAAAGCAATATCAATATATTTAGGGTGTGGTAACTTCATGTTATCCATATAACCAATAAAATCTTGTTTACTGGCATTTCCGCCTAACCTAGCATTAAATTGCTTTTCTTCTGCAACTGAGGTTGAACAACGGCCTGAGTAGTCATGGCCGGGATATAAAGAGAAATCGTCCGGTAAAGAAAATATCTGTTGAAGAATTGAATCAAACAACTGGCTGGCACTACCTTGTTGAAAATCACAACGACCACACCCACGAATAAGTAAAGCATCTCCAGTAAAAGCCATTTTTTGAGAATGGAGAACATAAGTTAAGCAGCCATCAGTGTGTCCTGGTGTAGCTCTCACTTCAATCTCATATTGACCAAAAGATATTTTATCGTTGTCTTTAAGTTGAACGTCTACATTTTCTGCGCCAATCGCTTTTGCACTGGCAATCAAGCTATTGGTTTTATGTTTTAATAACCAACTTCCCGTTACATGATCGGCATGACAGTGTGTATCAAAAACATAAGCTAATTTAAGACCAAGTTCGTTAATTAAGGCAAGATCTCTATTAACTTGCTCAAATACAGGATCGATGATCACTGAAACTTTACTTTTTTCATCGGCCAAAATGTATGTGAATGTTGAAGATTTGGCATCAAATAACTGTCTAAAGATCATATTTCCACCTATGTTTGGGTTTTAAATAACTCATTTCAAACACAATATATTAGTCGGTGCTAATATTAAACCACTGTGAGTAAATTAAATAAAGTTTTACTAAATATTTTACGGTAACTTAACCGATACTTTTCATTGGGATAACAATTCGATTTCGGTTACCTACTTTTAATAGCCCTATCATTCGGAATCCATAGTTTATATCGAAATATCAGCATTTGTTTTTTTAATTAAGTTATCAAACATAAAAATGTTGTCTATAGTGAAGCTGTATATCAAGAGAAATATATTTAAATGAATGAAGATAGACTTAATAAACGGTATCAAAGAGAACGCGAAGCAAGAAAAGCCGCAGAAAGTATTCTAGAACAAAAATCTATTGAACTTTTTGAGCGTAATCAAGAGTTAGAACGTTTTAAAGAAAACTTGGAACAAAAGGTATTAGAAAGGACTAAAGAAGCTGAAAAAGCCAAACATGAAGCTTATGCCGCCAATCAAGCTAAATCTCAGTTTTTAGCAAATATGAGCCATGAAATAAGAACACCATTAACGGCTATCATCGGTTTTGCCGAAGTATTGCAACAACATAAACCTTCGCAAATAGAGAGTGATAAACATTTAACAACGATTATTAGAAGTGGTCGTCACTTAACTGCTTTACTGGGTGAAATTCTTGATCTCAGCAAAATAGAAAATCAAAAGTTAGAGTTAGAGCTAGTACGTTTCAACCTCCCTCATTTATTGCTTGATATAGAACAAATTTACCAACTCAATTGTCAACAGAAAGATTTGGGGTTTTCATTAACATTGGAGACGGTTATACCAGAATGGATAGTTACAGATCCTACTAGAATAAAACAAATTTTTCATAATCTAGTCAATAATGCGATCAAGTTTACTATAACAGGCAAAGTGCAAATCAAAGTAAGTTTTATAGCCAAAATTAATGCATTACAAATAGATGTAATCGATACTGGAGTAGGGATCGCAAATGAAAAACAAACCTTAATATTCGAATCTTTCCGCCAAGCTGATACTAGTATCACTCGTAACTTTGGTGGAACAGGATTAGGTTTATTTATTACTAAAAGTTTAGTAGAACTTATGAATGGCAGCATCAGTGTAAATTCAACCCTAGGTCAAGGCTCAAAATTTAGCGTAACTATTCCCTGCCAATCTCATGAGGGTAAATATAACGCAGGCAATCAAATAACCAATGTTGAAGTTAAACTTGAAGACATTCCTACGTTAACTGGCAATATATTATTGGTTGAAGACACTGAATTGAATCAACAACTGATCTCTTTTCACTTAAAAAAAACTGGGGCTAATGTAGATTTAGCGACTAATGGTCAAGAAGGATTAGAAAAAGCAATAATCAATTCTTACGACTTAATTCTAATGGATATTCAAATGTCTGTTATGGATGGGAAAGAAGCGTTAAAGGCACTTAAACAACTAGGTATTAGTATCCCAACCTATGCGCTTACAGCTAATATTATGCCATCTGACATTCATGAGTATGCTGAAATTGGCTTTACAGGTACGTTAGGTAAACCGCTAGAGTTAACGAACTTATATCACGTACTAAGAAAACACTTAACAAAGAACAAAAGTGTTAACAAAGAAATACTCCCTAATGTATGTTCTGAAAATAAGGTTCAGGATGCCAAAATTAGACAATTGTTTTATAAAGAATTAAATAAGCAACATTTAGAAATAGGCAAAAGTATCAATAGTTTGAACTATACTAATTTAATCATGTCAACCCATATAATAAAAGGATCAGCAAGAACTTTTGGGTATGATGAATTAACTCTATTAGCTGAAGAATCTTTGTTGTTATTAAGAAACCAGCAGGATGAGACCGCAATTAAATCTTGTATCAAGCTTAACCATAAAGTTTTGGATGTATTGAATGAATATAGAAATTAATATTTTATTAGTGGATGATGTTGAACACACTAGAGAGCTACTACGTAGTATTTTATTGTCCTGTATAAACGACCAAAAAATTAATATCAATGCCAACTTTTTTCACTCAAAAACCGGTTTAAATATCCCTCAACGAATAACCGATGATAAAATCAATCTAGTTTATTTGGATATCGAATTACCCACTACTACGGGCTTAACTATATTAAAAGATGTTCGTCAATCCCACCCCGACTTAATGGTGGTAATGGTTTCAGGTGAAAGCTCTACAGAAAATGTCACTAACTCAATAAAGATGGGCGCTAATGGCTTTATTGTTAAACCATTTAATTCTGATCGCGTGATCGACTCATTAAAAAATTATATTAAAAAGGTATATAAGATATGAAAGGAATGGTATTCACCGAGTTTATGGAAATGGTGGAAGATGTATTCTCAGTTGATATTCTAGAAGATATTATTGAAAAAAGTGAACTTCCAAATAGTGGAGCTTATACTGCAGTAGGCACCTATGATCATCAAGAGATAGTGCGAATGACCGATAATCTAAGCCAAGCGGTAGGAATTCCCGTTCCTACTATATTGGAGGTTTTTGGAAAACATTTATTTGGCCGATTTTCACAACGCTACCCTACCTTTTTCGAAGGTATTACGGACCCATTTGAATTTTTGAAAAACATTGATAATTATATTCATGTTGAAGTTAAAAAGCTTTATCCCGATGCAGAATTACCTCGTTTTCACCACGAACAAAAATCAACAAATCAATTAACAATGTATTACTTATCTTCACGCCACTTTGAAGATTTAGCAGTTGGATTAGTAATCGGCTGTTTAGCGCATTTTAATACCGATGGAAAAGTAGTAAAAACTGAAGGAGTTTATCAAGGTGAAAACGTAATTAAAATAGACATAACATTAAAGTAAAAGGCGTCCTAATTTTTCAGTTAGTCGTTATTTAATGAAACCTTGAAATAGAATTGGATGAAAGTAAGTAAAAAGCCAAATTATTGAATACGAAAAATATTAATTGGCTTTTTTATTTTTACTAAACCCCTAAGACTTACTTTTATCTTTGATTAACAAAGAATACATAACCGGAACGACAATTAACGTTAATACAGTGGCAAAACTTAATCCAAACATAATGACCACAGCCATACTCTTAAAAAAGTCATCGGTTAATAAAGGTAACATACCAAGCACTGTGGTTATTGCTGCCATAGACACAGGCCTTACACGACTCACAGAAGCATGAACGATGGCATCATACAGTTCTCTGCCCTCTTCTTTTTCAAGGGTGATCTGTTCAACCAAAACGATACCATTTTTTATTAACATACCTGACAAACTCAATAACCCTAACAAACTCATAAAACCAAATGGAATTCCGGTTGTTAAAAAACCAATTGTTACACCAATGATGGCCAACGGTACGGTGGTCCATATTACAGTTGCAATTTTAAAGGAATTAAATAATAAAATAGTAATAATAAACATCATGCCATAACCTAAAGGTAACGAGCCAAAGATAGGTTTTTGTGCTTTTGCACTTGCCTCAAACTCGCCGCCCCAACTGATATTGTATCCAGCGGGTAGTTCAATTTTTTCAATTTGAGGTTTAACACGAGCGAATAATTGCGCTGCGGTTTCGTTTGACAAAATATCATGATCTGCCATTACTGTGATGGTGCGTTTTCTGTCACGACGCATGATCACAGGGTTTTCAAATTCCAGTTTAAACTCAGTGACAACTTGAGTGATCGGGATATATTGTTTTAACACCGGACTGTAAATTTGCATGTCTTCTAAAGTATTAATGGTTTGTCTTTCGTTGTCTGGCAATCGAATTAAGATAGGCAAACGTTCTGTACCATCGCGATATACGCCTACCGCTTTACCTCGGTAATTGGTTAATAGAAGATTATCCACATCTGACTTAGATATACCCACTTCTCGCCCTACTTTAGCATTAAATATAGGACGAATAACTTTTGTCATATTTTTCCAATCATCGGTGATATTCATCGCGCCTTTGTCTGCACTTATAATACGTTTGGTTTTATCCGACAATTGTCTTAATACCACAGGATCAGAACCTG
This sequence comes from Psychrosphaera aquimarina, assembly GCF_032461525.1. Lineage (NCBI taxonomy): Bacteria > Pseudomonadati > Pseudomonadota > Gammaproteobacteria > Alteromonadales > Pseudoalteromonadaceae > Psychrosphaera > Psychrosphaera aquimarina. The sequence goes on from NZ_JAWCUA010000001.1 coordinate 546,088, forward strand.
AGATTCTGGCTTCTATTTTGGCACCAGATGCAGGTCCAATATTGACTCGGGTAATTTTACTTTCAACACTAGGATAATTATTTTTTAGATGTTCCCTTAAGTCGGCAATAACAGGGGTTATGTTTTCTTTATCTTCAACTCGAATGATCAGTTGTCCGTAATTACTGTAATTCATTTCCATTTTATAGGTCAGCATAAAACGAGTTGCACCACGGCCAATCGTCGACGAGACAAATTGCACTTTATTTAGTTGGCTTGCGTATCGCTCTAACTCAGCCCCCGTTTCTGACGTTGCTCGTATATCAGAGCCTGACGGCAATCTATATTCCAAATAAAACATAGGTAAATTTGATGATGGGAAAAAGGCTTGTTTTACAAACTTAAACCCATAACCCGCACTGATGAATAACACAAACATAAGTAACATAGTCGTTTTTGGAATTTTTAAGGTGAACTCCAATATTCGTTTATACGCTAGGTAGATCCCTGCTTTATATGGATCTTCGTTACTTTGTTCCTGTTCATCTTTAGCTTGTGCTTTAGCCAATAAATTGCCTTTCGTATCTACAAACAATAAGTTTGCAAAAAATGGCGTAATGGTAATTGCCGTTACCCAGCTTAATAACAAAGATATTAATAAGACATAAAATAAAGATGATGCAAATTCACCCGTTGCATCTGGTGATAACCCAATCGGTGCAAATGCGATAATGGCGATAAACGTAGCCGCTAAAAGTGGCCACTTAGTTTGTTTTACAATTAACGAGGCCGCTTCAACTTTTGATAAACGTTTTTGCATGCCGATTAAAATACCTTCAACCACCACGATGGCATTATCAACCAGCATCCCCAGTGCAATTATCAAAGCGCCTAGAGAAACACGATGTAACTGCCAACCATACATATTCATAAAGATGAAGGTACCCATAACCGTAATTAATAAGATACCACCGATTAATAAACCGGTTTTAAAGCCCATAAACAATAATAAAATGATGATAACGATGACCACTGCCAACACTAAACTGTCGATAAAGCCTTTAACCGAAACGGCAACTTCTTGTGGTTGGTTATAAACCGTACTTAACTCCATACCATATGGACGGTATTGTTCTAATTCGGCAAGTTTTGTTTCTATGGTTTTTCCTACGTCGACAACGTTGGCACCTGAGGCGAATGATAAACCAACATATATAGCTTGTTGACCGTTATGCCTAACAATATGTGATGGTACCTCAACAAAGTCCCGGTAGACTTTGGCTATATCAGATAACTTAATGCGTTTGTTTTGACCTGATGGACTGACAATTAAGTCACCTAACTCTTGCACCGAGGTGAATTCACCGGTTGGGTGGAAACGTATATTTTCGTTACCAACTCTGACAGAACCAGCGTTAGACACTACATTTTGTTGGGCTAAAACTTGATAAAGATAATCAGTAGATAACCCTAACGAGATCATTTTGTTATTTGAGATCTCAATAATGACTTGCTCTTGTTGTTTCCCTTCAACCGTTACTTTACCAATGCCATCTAACAGCACTAACTCACGGCGAATAAAATCAACATAATCGTTGATCTCATCATAGGCAAAACCTTTACCTGTAACAGCAAACAACACACCAAACACATCCCCAAAGTCATCTTTGATGATAGGGGTAGAAGTACCTGCAGGTAAATTAGGGCTAAAGTCATTAACTTTACGTCTAAGTTCATCCCAAATTTGGCGTAACTCTTGTTTACGATAGGTCGATTTCATTTCAACAATGATCTGGGAGATACCGTTGGACGTGATGGACTTAATATTGTCGACGTAAGCCAACTTTTGGATTTCATTTTCTAATGGATAAGTAACTTCTTCTTCTACTTGTTCTGGTGATGCGCCAGGGTATTGGGTAATAATTATGGCTTGTTTTAACACAAACTCTGGGTCTTCTAACTGACCTAAATTGGTATATGAAATTGCCCCACCAACTAAAAGTAAAACGGATAACAACCAAGATGTGGTTTTCTGGCGAATAAAGTATTTTGCGATGTCCATACCTTTAGCCATATTACAGCCCTCTCTCTCTTGACCACGGTTTCACTTGTTGGCCATTTGAGATTAAGTGACTGCCTGTGGCAACGACTAAATCACCAATATTTAACTCATCCACAACGGTAGGTTTAATCGTCGCGCTATCGTTGTTAATTTTTATTACTTCTACTTCGGTTAATACGGTTTTGTTAGCTGCATTTAACTTATAAATAAACGTTTTGTTTTGGCCTGCAAATTCGTTTGGTAAAAAAATCGACTCCACTGGTACTGAAAAGTACGCATTTTTAACTTCTAATACTTGATCCATTTCAACTATAAGATCACCCGTCATTCCAGCTAAAACATTAATGTCTTCTGGGCTGTCCATAGCAAATACAACTTTATATGACTTTGTTGCAGGGTTTGGTGTGATGTCATGTTCTTTTAATTTCACTTTAAATTTACGATCCGGGTTCACATCTAAAATGAAAGTGGGTTGGTATTCATTGCTTTCAGCACTTTTTGGTAATTTAGCCATTACGTTTTCAGACACTTGAATTGCAATGTCTACTTGTTTACGGCCTTGAAGTTCCATAATTGGCTGTTTTGCTTGTACAAATTCATATTGCTCTATGTTTAATTGAGCGACAATACCGTCAAATGGTGCAACCACAGATGTATATTTAAGGTTGGTTTGAGCAACATTTAGTTGGGCTTCTGCAATATCGAGTTGGGCTTTGGCTTCATCAAAGGCAGAACTTGATATCAACTGCTCTTTAAATAGTTTTTTAGAGCGAGAGAATTGGCTCTTAGATAATTCATATTTAGCTTGCGCTTGTTTTAGTTGTAACGAAAAATCTCTATCATCGAGCGTTGCAAGCAACTGCCCTTTTATAACGTGCTCGCCAGCAACGACTAATAATTTCTCAATTTCGCCATTTACTCTAAAAGTAAGATGCGCAATTTGCGTTGGCTCAACGGTTGCCGGAAAGGTTTTTATATTATTGCCATTTGTTGATACCACTTCCGCAACTTTAACGGGACGGATCAACTCTTTAACGGGTTCTAGGTTTGTTGATGACTCAGAACAGGCAAACAACAAACTCACACTTGCCAGTGTTAAGGTGTTAACAATAATATTTTTAAATACAGACATAATATTTTTCCATCGCAATTTAGTGTGCACATACTAGTTAAGTTATGCTTTAATTAATACTTATATTAAATTAACATCTACATAAAATTAACTTATATAGATTATATTCACTAATTAAGATTAAACATGAATTTTGAACAACTTAGAACCCTACAAGCTGTTGTTACCTCAGGATCGATCAATGAAGCAGCAACCTTATTATATAAAACCCAACCTGCGGTAAGCATGGCCATAAAAAGATTGGAATCTGATGTGGGTTTTAATATTTTTGACCGCAGCGGTTATCGACTCGAATTAACAGCAAAAGGCAAAATTTATTATCAAAAGAGTAAACAGATATTAGCTCAAGTCAGCCAACTTAACAGTTTAAGTGAAAGCTATACTCGCGGTGAAGAACACGAAGTAAAAATAGCGTTTGAAAGTACCGCTAATATAAATGAAATTATAAAAAAAATAGTTCCTATTCAACGCAAGTTTCCAAACACCGAATTGCATCTACAAGGTGCACAGATGTTAAATGCTTTAAAATTACTTGCCGAACAACAAGTTGAATTAGCCATCACGCCTTGGAATATCACTTTTGAGAGTGCTGGTGATTTTGAATCTAAAAGCTTAGGCCCATTAAATTTTCAATTATGTATTCATAAAAATTTATTAAAGCCTTTTAATATTTCAAAACCAGAACAGATCACAGCAAAAATTTTAAGACAAATACCGCAACTAACCCCTATCAAACTAGCTTTTGATATGGATAAAACTAGCCTAGCTAAACAATTAAGCAATAGCATTGTGAAAATTGACGATGTGTCATGTTTCATTGCCTCGTTAAATGGACAACTAGGCTGGGGACCAATTACGGATTTTTCGTGGACAAGTGAAATGGAAGAAAATTTAATACGTTTTAAATTACCTGAAATGAACTCAGAAATTAATGCTGAAATACGAATTGTTAAAAATAGAACTAAAATCTTAGGACCTACAGCCCAAGCAATTTGGGATGTAATGTAATTTATAACTTGGGTATTTAAACAAAGAGTGAAAACATTTTTATCACTCTTTGTTGATATTTGGGTTAATGATTAAAAAGAGTCGCTTGGGATCCTTACCCAACCTTCCATCAATACTCGAGCACTGCGGCTCATTGATACTTTATTTACAGTCCATTCCCCATTAACTTGTTCTGTCTGAGCACCAACCTTTAATGTGCCTGACGGGTGTCCAAAAGTAACTGAGCTATTTGCCCCTGAGGCGATAACTTGAGATACCAAAGTACCAGGGATAGCGGCAGCAGTACCTATTGCTACGGCTGCAGTCCCCATCATGGCGTGATGTAATTTCCCCATAGATAAGGCTCTTACATTTAACTCAATATCTATACTTTCTATACTTTTGCCGCTTGAAGAAACATAAGCTTTGTTGCCAGTAACAAAAGCCACTTTTGGCGTGTGCTGTCTTGCAACCGCTTGTTCAGCATTGTCGATTAAGCCCATTTTTATTGCACCATAAGCTCGTATGGCTTCAAAACGTTCTAATGCTTTTTCATCGCTATTAATCGCATCTTGTAATTCAGTGCCGGTATAACCTAAATCTTGAGCATTTAAAAATATCGTTGGTATGCCTGCATTAATCATTGTCACTGAAAAACTTGCTGCAGCAAACTCACCAACAGCAGGTACGTTCAAAACATCAGTGATATTCCCTGTCGGAAACATTGCTTCTGATGCATCAACAGGCGAGACAAAATCAACTTGCACTTCAGCAGCAGGAAAAGTCACACCATCTAATTCAAATTCACCGGTTTCTTGTACTTCACCGTTAGTAATTGGAACATGTGCAATAATGGTTTTTTTTATATTTTGTTGCCAAATTCTTACTACGGCATGACCGTTATGGGGAATTCTGTCGGCAGCAACTAAACCGTTTGATATCGCAAACGATCCAACGGCCGCCGTTAAATTTCCACAATTACCGCTCCAATCGACAAACGCTTTATCAATGGCGACTTGTCCAAATAAATAGTCAACATCGTGATCAGCTTGGCTACTTTTAGATAAAATGACGGTTTTGCTGGTACTCGACGTTGCGCCTCCCATTCCATCGGTTTGTTTACCATATGGATCTGGACTGCCAATTACACGAAGTAACATGTTATCTCTAGCTTCACCTGCAACCTGACACCTTTCTGGTAAGTCGGTTAAACTAAAAAACACCCCTTTACTGGTGCCGCCACGCATATAAGTGGCAGGGATTTTTATTTGAGGTAACTGACTCATAATTAAGCTCTACTTTGACTAATAGTTAAATACGAAAAGCAGCAAGTTAACATTTAACTTGCTGCTGTTAACAGCTATGTATTTATAGCTGCCTTCACTGCACTTTTAATGACTGTTAGATTGTAAAAAATCTTGTGCAAATTTTTGTAATACACCGCCAGCATTGTAAACCGATACTTCCTCAGCAGTATCTAAACGACACTTAACCGGAATTGTGACTATCTCACCAGAGCGGCGTGTCATAACAACAGACATGATAGCGCCTGAATCGATTTCACCTTCAACATCGTAAGTTTCCGTCCCGTCAATGTTGTAGGTTTTACGCGTTTCGCCATTTATAAATTCGAGCGGTAAAACGCCCATTCCAACTAAGTTAGTACGGTGGATACGTTCAAAACCTTCAGCAACAATGACTTCAACGCCGGCTAAACGAACACCTTTTGCCGCCCAATCTCGTGAAGAACCTTGCCCATAATCAGCGCCAGCAACGATGATTAATGGCTGTTTACGCTGCATGTAAGTCTCTATGGCTTCCCACATACGACTTTCTTTACCTTCAGGCTCAATACGTGCCAACGAACCTTGTTTAACTTCACCTTGTTGATCTAATACCATTTCATTAAATAGTTTAGGATTGGCAAACGTAGCTCGCTGTGCAGTTAAATGATCACCTCGGTGAGTGGCATAAGAGTTAAAGTCTTCTTCCGGTAAGCCCATTTTATCTAAATAAGCACCGGCGGCGCTGTTTAACTGAATGGCATTAGATGGAGACAAATGATCTGTTGTGATGTTGTCCCCTAATACCGCAAGTGGCACCATACCTTTCATTGTGCGTTCACCCGCTAACGCTCCTTCCCAATAAGGAGGACGACGAATATAGGTACTTTGTGGACGCCAGTCATACAAAGGACTTTCCGCAGGCTCAAATGCCCCTAAGTCAAACATTGGAGTGTAAATTTGTTTAAATTGTTCCGGTTTAACACACGAATTTACAATACGATCAATTTCTTCATCACTTGGCCAAATGTCTTTTAAACGTATGTCATTACCTTGTTGATCTTGACCTAAAACATCTTGTTCAATATCAAAACGGATAGTCCCTGCAATTGCATATGCAACAACTAGAGGAGGTGACGCTAAAAAGGCTTGTTTTGCATGAGGGTGAATACGACCATCAAAGTTACGGTTACCGGATAAAACCGCAGTTGTATATAAATCACGTTCTGTGATCTCTTGTTGAATTTTTGGATCTAACGCACCGCTCATGCCATTGCATGTTGTACAGGCATAACCAACAATACCAAAACCTAACTTTTCCATTTCAGGCAATAGTCCAGATTCTTCCAAGTATAATTTGGCCACTTTGGAGCCAGGAGCAAACGATGATTTAACCCATGGTTTACGTAACAAACCTAGCTCGTTAGCTCGTTTTGCAATTAAACCTGCCGCGACAACATTACGAGGGTTAGACGTATTAGTACAACTGGTGATTGCCGCAATAATCACTGCGCCATCTGGCATCACACCGTCTTTTTCTTGTTGTTGGCAGTTGCCTAACTCTTTAGCAATGCCTGATGTTGTGAGAGTTGAAGTCGCTAATCTACGATGTGGATTCGAAGGTCCCGCCATATTTCTGCATACGGAAGACAAATCAAACTCAAGTACTCTTTCATATTCAACATCAACTAAGTCATCTGCCCACAAACCTGTGTGTTTGGCATAGGTTTCTACTAATTCGACTTGTTCTGGTTCACGACCTGTGAGCTTAAGATAATCAATGGTTTGTTGATCAATATAAAACATACCTGCTGAAGCACCGTATTCCGGTGTCATATTTGAGATAGTTGCACGATCGCCTATGGTTAATTCTTTTGTGCCTTCACCAAAAAACTCTAGATAACTGGAAACGACTTTTGCGTTTCTCAAAAATTCTGTTATCGCTAATACAATATCAGTGGCGGTAATACCAGGTTGACGTTTGCCGGTTAGTTTTACCCCAATGATATCCGGCAAGCGCATCATAGATGGTCGACCTAACATTACAGTTTCAGCTTCTAAACCACCTACTCCAATGGCAATAACACCTAATGCATCAACATGTGGAGTATGACTGTCGGTGCCTACACAGGTATCAGGATAAGCAACACCATCACGTGCTTGTATAACCGGAGACATTTTTTCTAAATTTATTTGATGCATGATGCCGTTACCTGCAGGGATAACGTCTACATTTTTAAACGCGGTTTTTGTCCATTCAATAAAATGAAATCTGTCTTCATTACGTCTATCTTCAATTGCTCTATTTTTATCAAACGCATTAGAATCAGAACCGCCATGTTCTACAGCCAAGGAATGATCAACAATTAATTGAGTGGGTACAACCGGATTCACTTTAGCAGGATCTCCACCTTGCTCTGCAATCGCGTCACGCAATCCCGCTAAATCCACTAATGCTGTCTGGCCTAAAATATCGTGACAAACCACACGAGCTGGATACCAAGGAAAATCTAAATCTTGTTTGCGGTCGATTAACTGTCTTAGCGCATCCGTTAAATCATTTGGATTACAACGACGGACTAATTGTTCAGCTAAAACGCGTGAGGTATAAGGTAATTTTGCATAAGCCCCAGGAGTAATATCTTCAACGGCTTCTTTAGTATCAAAAAAATCTATCGTTGAGTTACCTATTTTATAACCAGGTAAAGGTTTTCGGTATTGATAATTCATAACGTAATCCACTTGTATTTTTTGGCGAGAATATAAACAGTTAAATAGTGACCTACAGTCAAGTTTACTTTTGACTGCAGGTCATATACTACAATTAACCTTTAGCGTTGAGAGATTGGCGTTACTTTTCTTGGCTCAGACCCTATATAATCTGCACTTGGGCGAATAATTCTATTATTTGCACGTTGTTCCATTATGTGTGCTGCCCAACCGGTGAGTCGTGAGCAAACAAATATCGGTGTAAATAGTTTTGTTGGAATTCCCATGTAGTTATAAGTAGATGCATGGAAGAAATCGGCATTACAAAATAGCTTTTTGGTATCCCACATAAACTCTTCACAAGCCACTGATATATCATAAAGTGAAGTGTCACCATTTTCATATGCTAACTTTTCTGACCACTTTTTAATGATCACATTACGTGGATCAGATTCACTATAAATAGCGTGACCAAATCCCATGATTTTTTCTTTACGTTCTAACATACCAGCCATTTGTACTTTAGCATCTGCTGGTGATTTGAACTTAAGTATCATATCCATTGCAGCTTCGTTAGCTCCACCATGAAGTGGACCACGTAAAGATCCAATAGCTCCAGTTACACAAGAATACATATCAGATAGTGTTGATGCACACACTCGTGCTGTAAATGTCGATGCATTAAACTCATGTTCTGCATATAAAATAAGTGAAACATCCATAACCTTGCGATGTTGATCTGACGGTGTTGTGCCATTTAATAATTTGAGGAAATGACCCGCTAATAAATCTTCGTCAGTGGTGCAGTCAATTTCAACACCATCATGGCTGTATCTGTACCAGTAACACATGATTGCAGGAAAAGCGGCAAGAAGTCGGTTTGCTGCTTTATTTTGTTGTTCAAAACTAGTTTCAGGTTCTAAATTACCTAAAAAAGAACAACCTGTACGCATCACATCCATAGGATGAGCCGAGGCTGGAATCAGTTTTAGCACACTTTTAAGTGCCTCAGGTAAATCACGCATGCCGTTAAGCTCTGTTTTATACGCACTCAGTTGTGCTTGATTTGGCAACTCACCGTTAAATAATAGATAAGCCACCTCTTCAAAAGTCGCGTTGTCTGCTAGATCTGATACATCATATCCACAATAAGTTAAACCTGAACCCGACTTTCCTACTGTACACAATTTAGTTTCGCCTGCACTTTGACCGCGTAAACCTGCACCTGTTAATTTTTTCTCAGCCATTGTCATCCCCTCAATACGTTTGATTTGATGTTCATTAACCATAACCTTTAGTTAAGAACACCTTTTATTTTATATTTATTTTTCTTTCGTCATATTTTTGATTTGGTGGATAATTTATTTGTTTTTGCCTTGAGCAAATAAACTATCTAATTTTTGTTCATAGTCGTGGTAACCAAGGTAATCATACAAATCCATACGCGTTTGCATTGTATCCACTACCTCTTTTTGGTCGCCTTTTTCTAAGATAGACGTATATACCATCTCTGCCGCTTTATTCATTGCTCTAAAGGCACTTAATGGATACAAGACCATCGCAGCACCCCATTCACCCAATTGTTTTTTATTCCATAATTCGGTTTGCCCAAACTCTGTAATATTGGCAAGGATAGGTACGTCTAATACTTCTGAAAATGCACGATAATGCTCTTCAGTTTGCACTGCTTCAGCAAAAATACCGTCAGCACCAGCAGCGATATAGGCTTTTGATCTTTCAATAGCGGCTTCTAATCCTTCTTGAGCAAACGAATCGGTGCGCGCCATAATAAAAAAGTCTGGGTCTGTTCGCGCATCTACTGCTGCTTTAATGCGGTCGACCATCTCTTCTACTGATACAATTTCTTTATTTGGACGATGTCCACAACGTTTTTGTGCAACCTGATCTTCCATGTGAACCGCCGCGGCACCGGCTTTTTCCATATCTCTTATCGTTTTAGCGATATTGAATGCACCGCCCCAACCAGTGTCTATGTCTACCAGTAAGGGTAAATCACAAGCTGACGTAATGCGCTGAACGTCAACAATAACGTCATTTAATGATGTCATGCCTAAATCGGGTAAACCGTAGGATGCATTGGCAACCCCCTCCAGATAAATAAATTGCTTGGTGACCAATTTGTTTTGCCATCATTGCTGAGTAAGCGTTAATAGTTCCAACGATTTGAAGTGGATGATTGTCAGCTAATGCTTGACGGAATTTTTTTCCTGCGCTCATAATTTCACTCTCTTAAATAGTAACTGGGGTTTACACCAATTTATTTGCAATATTGTTTTTTGAATACATGATATGACGACGCATTAACATCTCAGCTAACTCCTCGTCTCTATTTTGAATGGCACTGACGATATGTTTGTGTTCATCAAATGCGGTTGTGATCCTCGGACCTGACATACCTAATTGAACTCGATACATCCGAACTAAATGATAAATACCATCAACTAATAAGGAGATAAGTTGTTTGTTTTTACAACCGAGAATGATTCGATAATGAAAATCTACGTCACCGGCCTCTTGGTAATAAGAACCTTCTTGCTCAACTTTGTTGGCATGACTTTCTAACAGTTGATTTAATTCTTCAATCTCGTTAGATGTCATGTTCTTGGCCGCTAATCTTGCAGCCATGCCTTCTAATGATTCACGAATTTGATAAAGTTCTACTAAACCATTTGGAGACAAAGAGACAACTCTTGCCCCAACATTGGCTTTACGTTCAACTAAATGACAAGACTCTAATCGATTGATGGCTTCTCTGATCACCGCACGGCTTACGGTATACTTTGTCGACAATTCAGCTTCACTAAGTTTACTACCAGCGGCTATTTCACCTTCAACAATTGCATACCTTAACTTAATGAAGGTTTTATCTGACGATGTAATTGCTTGTTCTAGTTGAGAGTTAAACATAAACGTTATTATTAGCTACTTTTTACCAAGTTGTCGACAATCTAGTCTTAAATAACTATTTCGTCAAGTAATCCAGCCAACTTTGTCGACACATTTGCAAAATATACCTATAATAGGTATTTTGAAGCGTAAATCGGCCTTCTGTTTATAACCTGTGAATAACCCTGTTAATGGTGTGCATCGCTCTGTGGGTTAAAATGTATAATTACATAAACCTTTGATTTAAAAGAGATTAATATTCAATTAAAGTACTTTTTTTTATCTTTTTTGTTCTAAACTAATTCCATCGTCAACATTAAGTAAGTAGATGTTGCCCTAGTGAGAAATATCATTTCATCACTAGCACAGTTAGCGCACGGCTCATGAAACGAGCCATTCTCTGGCCCAGGCTAAATTGTTCTGGGCTTTTTTTTGCTTAAAATTCAAGCATGTTAATTTTATATAAATGTAAATAAGTGTTGTTAATAAAATCAAGACAAAAAAAACCCGTTATATTTAACGGGTTTTTTGCTTAATATTCGTATCTAAAAAAATGACTTTTTAAATTCAATACCCCAGACAGCTGGTTCATTAACCACGCCGGTATTATTGTTAAAATCTATACCTGCTTTTAAATTGTCTTCATCGGTAATATTACGTCCGAATAACGCCACTTCTAAGTCAAGATCATAATTAAAGTAACCTACTCTTAAGCCAAGTTCAAACTGTCCGTCTGTAACATACTCTTCTGTTTGATATATGTATAAACTTGTTTCACCTTGGTAAGCATAATCAGAATAAATAAAGACTTCACCGCTATCTCCCATAGGGAAAGCGTAGCGACCTGTTAAGGTTAGAATCGTTTCAGGTGCATTTGGGAATGGATTTCCGTCTACGTAAGCTGCACTGCCATCAGAACTTAATGGATCTGTTGGAGTACACTGACCTGAACCGCAAACACCAATTAATAAACTTTCGTCTTGTAATTCTGTTTTGTTATATGAAAAACCTGCCGTAATTAGTAAGTTTTCATTTACTCGGAATTCAGAATCTAGCTCAAAACCGGTTCCAACACCTTTACCTGCATTAGTTAAACCTATGCTATTACCATTACCACCTACAGCAGTTAATTGAATATCGTCAACTGTATAATGGAATACTGCCCCGTTTAAACGAATTGTATTGTTAAATAAGTCAGATTTAAAACCAGCTTCGTAAGACATTATTGTTTCGGCTTCTGCAACAGAAGGCATTCCTTCAAAAGCAATATCACGTCCTTGAATTGATTGCGCTCTAAAACCATTAGAAATACGAGTATATACACTCATATCATTATCAATTTTGTAGTTGGCCATTGCTTCCCAACTAACTTTAGCTTCACCAACGTTTACAGGGGCATACTCTTGAATTGTTGCCGCACCAATAACTAACGCAAAGCCATCTTTGTTTTGATCACCCACTGACAATGATTTGTCATCATCTGTGTAACGTAAACCACCAATAACGGATAATTGATCATTAACTTGGTATGTTGTTTGGCCAAATAAAGCCCAAGTTGTGTTTTCATGGAATACTTCAGTCGCACCAAAAAATCCATCGATACTGACAACACTAAATGAAGAGTCATAATAAAAACCACCGGCTTGCCAGCTTAATTGGCTATTGCCATTACTTGAGAAGCGAACTTCTTGGGTAAATTGTTCTAAATCATTTAATTGATCTTCTGTCACGGCTGAGAATGGTATAAAACCAGGTTCCGATGAACCATCTGCGTTATTCACACCACCATCTATATCGCCTTTACCACGTCCTTCCGCAGTTTCCATCGCGGTAATAGAAGTAACAGTTATGTTACCTAGGTCATAATTTACATTTACGCTCCAACCATCTGCATCATAAACTTGTGGATTATTATCACCGTCATCATACTTAACAGAATCACGGTCATAATTTTCATTGAGTTTGTTACTGCCGGTCGTTAAAACATTGGCGCGGAAAACCGATGAAGTCCCATCTAGAGAGCGAGAGTGGAAGTTAAATAAAACATCTAATTGCTCAGTTGGGTTATAAGCTAATTGTATACGGTAAGCTGAGTCTTTATGACCACCAAACGCATTCTCTTCATTTGTATGAGCGTTATCAATCCAATCATCTTTTGATTGCTCTAACACTGAAATTCTTGCAGACAATGTATCCGTTAAACCACCACCAACAGCACCAACAAAGTTAGTTAACCCATAGGTTCCAACTCCACCTTTAACATAGGCTTCAAAATCATCTGTTGGTTTACGGCTCGTAAATTTAACGATGCCTGCAGTTGTATTACGCCCAAACAAGGTACCTTGCGGGCCACGGATCACTTCAACTTGATCAACGTCAAAAAGTGGGAAACTTTTTAACACAACATTTTCCATTACTACGTCATCCATAATAATAGAAACCGGTTGCGAGGCTGCTAAATCGAAGTCTGAATTACCTAAACCACGCATATAAAATCGAGGGGCAACACGTCCATTCGACGATTCTGCATAAAGACCTGGTACTCGTGTAGCTAAAGATAAAATGTCATCACCAGATGAAAACATGTTTTCAAATTTTTCACCGGATAATGTGGCAATGGAAACAGGTACATCTTGAATAGATTGTGAACGTTTTAATGCAGTTACTGTGATCTTCTCTAATTTAGAATCATCTTTTTTGTCTGCTTGTTCGGCAGCAAATGAGGACATTGAAGTTAATAGAGCTGCTTGAATACTAAGAGCAATTGCCGCTTTTTTCATGGTTTTCGTGGTTTTCATGTATTTTCCAGTGGTAAATTGTTGTCTTTAATTGGTGTTGTAACTTTGTTTTGTTGCTTGGTTTTGATTGTTAAATTAATTGGTCATTTAACTTTGTTAATATTAACTCATACGACCAGATATATGTAATTTATTTATAAAAGATAAGATAAAAACATATAATATCAAATATAGAGCTTAAGGCAGATTGTACCTCACCTGAATATATAAATACTGGACTTTAATAGTGAATTTCAACCCAAATAAGGCTTATGATCAATAATGTTGAATTTAGTTTTTAGTTGTAAAATATACGTTTTGTTCTTCGCTATAAACTCATTGAACTGTAAAATTACATCTTTATGTTTAATAGTAGATAGGTGGTAATCATACACTTCATACTTAAAGTCTTTGTTGATAATCAATTCGCCTTCCCGACCTAATTTCGCTAAATAATGATTAACCACGCTCATTTCTAAATCGATACCATCGAGTTGCCCTTCTAATACTTGTCTGACTAATACCATGGTGGATGGATGTTCAAATAAGTTAATTTGTTTATCTATGATCTTCTCAATCCAAATTGATGGATAAAACCCCAAAATAGTCCCTAAGACTTTAAAGTTATCTTCAGTCAAGTCGGAATCAGACTTAGTTAACGTCCCAGCAACTAATTCAAGTGTTGAATCACTAAATATTAAATTCTTGTGTGCATTTTTATCAGCGAACCAACGTGGGTTATCCGGATATTTAAAATCGATTTCATTTTCTTCAAGCCATTTTTCGAAACGTTTGATGGGTAATGGTACATATCTAAATGTATGCCCATATTGTTTCCCGAATTCATTAAATAATTCTGTTGTGTAGGTTGGAGTTGTTTGGTTGAAATCAAACAGAGGGTAATAAGGGATGTCTTCAACCCCAATAACAAATTCTTTACTAATGGCATGGCCGTTAATAATTAACAAAAATAAACAAAGCAATCTGGTCACTTTCGCCATTTACCTACTTCTTTAAAGTTAGAATTAGATGTTACGCATATTGAGTAATATCTTAAATTATATCCTATTTCGTATTTATACTACTTTTTTTAAAATTTAACTTGTTTGGAACTTGCAACTCGTTATGATCCCCCCAATAAATAACAGTAATTGTTTTAAAGGCGTATTGGAGTCGTTAATGAGTGAAGTTCAGCATCATAGTTTGATTATTTTAGGTTCAGGTCCTGCAGGTTATACTGCTGCGGTTTATGCAGCACGAGCAAATTTAAATCCTGTTTTGATTACAGGTATGCAGCAAGGTGGTCAATTAACTACGACAACTGAAGTTGAAAACTGGCCAGGTGATGCAAACGATCTAACCGGTCCTATATTGATGGAGCGCATGAAAGAACATGCAGAAAAATTTGAAACTCAAATTATCTTTGATCACATCAATTCTGTTGATTTCAGCAAAAAGCCATACTCATTAAAAGGTGACTCTGTAAGTTACACTTGTGATGCATTAATTATTTGTACTGGTGCTTCAGCACAATATCTTGGTCTAGAGTCTGAACAAGCGTTCATGGGTAAAGGCGTATCAGCTTGTGCTACTTGTGACGGTTTCTTCTATCGTAATCAAAAGGTAGCCGTAGTAGGCGGTGGTAATACTGCAGTTGAAGAAGCACTTTATTTATCCAACATCGCTTCTGAAGTTCATCTTGTGCATAGACGTGACACATTTAAAGCTGAAAAAATCTTAATTAAGCGTCTTATGGATAAAGTGGCTAAAGGCAACATTGTTTTACATTTAAACAAAACCTTAGATGAAGTCCTAGGTGATGATATGGGTGTAACAGGCGTACGCCTTAACGACACACAATCTGACGTTCAGGAAGAGTTTGATGTTATGGGATTGTTTATCGCTATTGGACATAAACCTAATACCGCAATGTTCGATGGTCAATTAGACATGAACAATGGTTATATAAAAATTCATAGCGGCCTTGATGGCAATGCGACAGCGACGAATGTAGAAGGTATTTTTGCGGCGGGTGACGTTTGTGACCATATTTACCGTCAAGCTATTACGTCTGCAGGTACTGGCTGCATGGCAGCGTTAGACGCTGAACGTTACTTAGACGCTCTATAAGTGTTAATTGAGGAGGGTTTTCCCTCCTCTATTAATCTTTAATTAAATTGAATAACACTCTTCATTATTTATCAGACGACCTTAATTGGTTTCCTTCACCGTCTCATGCTCTAGATGAACCAGCCGGTTTATTAGCTATAGGTGGCGATTTAAATCCACAACGTGTTTTTAATGGTTATCAGCAAGGAATATTTCCTTGGTACTCTTCGGATGAGCCTATTATGTGGTGGAGTCCAGATCCGAGAGCTGTAATAAATATTTCTGATATTAGAGTAAACAAATCTCTGAGGAAATTTTTAAACAAGTGTAATTATAGCGTCAGTATAAACACACAGTTTGATCAAGTAATATCACATTGCGCTAAACCCAGACCAAACTCTGAAGGTACGTGGATCATTTCAGAAATGAAGAGGTGTTACCAACAATTACATAAATCAGGCCATGCTCATTCCATTGAAGTATGGGAAATAGACAATAATGGCAAAAAGCTTGTTGGTGGACTTTACGGTGTTTTAGTTGGTAATTGTTTTTGTGGCGAGTCGATGTTTTCATTAAAACCAAACGCATCAAAATTAGCATTAATATGTTTAGCTAATTTATTAAAAGATTTTGAAGGTGCATTTATCGATTGCCAATTACCTAACCCTTATCTTATGAGCATGGGCGCGAGTCTAATATCAAGAGACCTCTATTTAGAACGATTGACGGATAGTCGAAAACAAAGGTTACCAATATCTGTTTTTTCTTCTAAGTTTATACAATGGCAAACATTTATTAGTTTATATGACTACCGTTAAATTTGGATTATCGACAACGTTTGATTGCGGTTACTTACCAGATCAAAAAGAGCAACTACTCGTTTATATTGATGAACAACCTTTGACGCCTATTATATATTCAGCCCTACAAAATCAGGGATTTAGACGTTCAGAAGATCATGTATATAAACCTCATTGTTCTAATTGTAATGCCTGCCAATCTATTCGTTTGCCCGTGTATACATTCAACCTTAAAAACAGTCAAAAGCGCATACTCAAGAAAGCCGATAAATTCAAAGTAAATTTAGCCAATAAAGTATCGGAGCAATATTACCCATTATTCGAAAAATACATTAATACTAAACACGTAGATGGGGTCATGTACCCGGCTAATGAAACCCAATTAGAAAGTTTTACCAAATGTGAATGGATGGATAAGGTATATATTGAGCTATATGATAACGAGCTCCTCATTGCTGTCGCGATTTGTGATGTGACACCAGATAGTTTATCTGCCGTTTACACGTTTTATGACCCTGAATATCTAAAATACTCTTTAGGGACTTTAATGATCTTGCAGCAAATTAATATCACCAAGCAATTAGATAAAAATTGGTTATATTTAGGTTATTACATTAAAGAGTGTGAAAAAATGAATTATAAAACTCGATTTACGCCTTATCAAATACGCACCCAAGATGGTTGGTTCGAATTTATCGAATAACACTAGGTTTATGTACATCGAGCACGTTTTAACGCAAAAAAATATAAGTTTTTATTCCTTTATAACTCCCTGATCTTTCAACTTACCAAGTTAAATACTATTTATTTCCAGTATTGCCTTTACTTTTAGAGCAAATTTGGGCAAAATCTGCGCTTATTTTTTTACGCTTACAAAACAGTCCCAGAGGTTATACGCTTAATGGCGAAAGAAGACGTTATTGAAATGCAAGGTACAATTTTAGACACTTTGCCAAATACTATGTTCCGTGTTGAATTAGAAAATGGTCACGTTGTGACTGCTCATATCTCCGGTAAAATGCGTAAACATTACATCCGTATTTTAACTGGTGACAAAGTAACAGTGGAAATGACTCCTTACGATCTTTCGAAAGGTCGCATTACGTTCCGTGCTAGATAGTTCGATTCGTAAATAAGTATAAAAAAAACCGAGATAATTCTCGGTTTTTTTATATCTACATTTTAATGGTTAAATTAAGCGAGCTCCATCTCGATTAATTTAACGTATTATTTTTTATCTAATAATTACGCTGTTTCGGCTACTTTAGTTTCGTAAGTAAAACTCAGTTCGTCTTTTTTAACACCGACTTTCACTAAACCACCAGAAACTAATTTCCCAAATAGAACTTCATTAGCTAAAGGTTTACGTAATTTATCTTGGATTAATCGAGCCATCGGTCTCGCTCCCATCGTTTTATCGTATCCCTTCTCACCTAACCATTTCATTGCTGGTTCTGAAATTTCCAATTCAACTTGTTTTTTATCAAGCTGTGCTTGTAACTCAACGATAAACTTATCGACTACTTGTAAAATAGTTTCTTCATTTAAGTGGTTAAACCATACGATATTATCTAAACGGTTTCTAAACTCTGGACTAAAGGTACGTTTGATTTCTTCCATAGCATCAGAACTGTGATCTTGATGGGAAAAGCCGATTGATTTTTTCGACACTTCCATCACACCAGCATTGGTTGTCATAACAAAAATAACATTTCTAAAATCAGCTTTACGGCCATTGTTATCCGTTAATGTCCCATGATCCATCACTTGCAATAAAATATTAAACACATCTGGATGCGCTTTTTCAATTTCATCTAACAACACCACACTATGTGGATGTTTCATTACCGCATCTGTTAATTGACCACCCTGTTCAAAGCCAACATAACCTGGAGGTGAACCAATTAAACGACTTACGGCATGACGTTCCATATACTCCGACATATCAAATCTTAATAATTCAATACCTAAGACTTTCGACAACTGTTTTGTTACTTCCGTTTTACCAACACCAGTAGGACCGGCAAACAAGAAACTACCAATAGGTTTATCTTCACTACCAAGGCCTGAACGTGATAAACGAATGGCTGCCGTTAAGGCATCAATAGCTTCTTCTTGACCAAATACGGCTAATTTCAGGTTACGATCAACATTTCGTAACACATCTTTGTCTGATTGCGATATTGATGTTTCAGGTATACGAGCAATTTTAGCGACTATCTGCTCGATAATGCTCACGTTAATTTGTTTTTTACGTTTGGATTTCGGTAACACTTTTTGATGCGCACCGGCTTCATCAATGATATCAATCGCCTTATCAGGTAAATGACGTTCATTAATATAACGGTCAGATAATTCAGCTGCCGCTCTTAACGCCGAGTTGGTATATTTAACACCATGATGTTGCTCGTAACGTTCCTTTAACCCAATTAATATCTTAGTGGTATCTTCCACACTTGGTTCTTCAACATCAATCTTCTGAAAACGTCTAACTAACGCTTTGTCTTTTTCGAAGATATTCCTGAACTCACCGTATGTAGTTGATCCCATGCAACGTAATTTGCCCGTTGCTAATAAAGGTTTAAGTAAATTAGAAGCATCCATTACGCCTCCAGAAGCAGCTCCAGCACCTATAATTGTGTGAATTTCATCAATAAATAAAATCGCGTGTTCTTGTGCTTGTAATTGTTTTAACAAGGCTTTTAACCGCTTTTCAAAATCACCACGATATTTAGTACCGGCTAATAAGCTACCCATATCTAAAGAATAAACAGTAGCATTTTCTATGACTTCCGGAACGGTTTTATTAACGATTTTAAACGCTAAACCTTCAGCAATTGCTGTTTTACCTACCCCAGCTTCGCCAATTAATAAAGGGTTATTCTTTTTACGACGGCAAAGTACTTGAATACAACGCTCTATCTCATGCTCTCGTCCGATAATAGGATCAATGCCTCCTTGTGTAGCCAATTCGTTTAAATTGATACACAAGCTATCTAGCGTGTTCTCCGCGTCTGCTGAACCATCTTCAGATTCAACATTTTCGCCATCATTACCATTTTCGTTTTGATCAACACCATGCGAAATATAATTAACTAAATCTAAACGTGTAATATCGAAACTTTTTAATACATAAACTGCGTGTGACTCTTGTTCTGAATAAATTGCAACTAATACATTCGCTCCAGTTACTTCTTGTTTACCTGAAGATTGAACATGAAATACAGCGCGTTGTAATACACGTTGAAACCCAAGTGTTGGCTGAGTGTCTTTTTCTTCTTCAGGGTCTTCTGGCAAATAAGGTGTGGTTTGAGCTATAAATTCAGCTAGTTCAGCCCTAATTTTATCTAAATTAGCTGAGCATGCTAACAATGCATCTTTAGCGTCGGAATTGTCTAATAGAGCCATTAATAAATGTTCAAGAGTCATGAACTCGTGACGGTGTAACTTTGCATAACGAAATGCTTCATTCAAAGTAACTTCTAATTCTTTGTTTAACATAGACACCCTCTTATATGGTCAAACGAATACTAAATATAAATTTAGTTATTCTTGTTCCATTGTGCATAACAATGGATGTTGATTGGCGCGAGAAAATTGATTTACTTGTGCTACTTTTGTCTCTGCAATCTCTGCAGTATATGTGCCGACTACGGCTTTTCCATCTTTGTGTACTTTAAACATTATATGATTTGCACTTTCCAACGTTTTAGAAAAAAACTTAACTAACACCGTTACTACAAAGTCCATGGGGGTGTAGTCATCATTATTCAAGATAACTTTATACATTGGCGGCTTTTTCAACTTACTTTTCGCAGCTTCTTTTAATAAGCCTGTACCGTGTTCACTATCTGTTATTTTTGGCATATATTCACAAATATTTCTGCATTAATGTTAATAAGTTACTTCCTTTATATAAATATATTAGTCAATTCACAAAACATAGTTGTTAAAACTTGACTATTTGCTTAAATTATCTACAGTATTTTATTGATCGCTTTAAATTTATACAAAAACTTACAACAACAATCGTTCAAAATTTAACAAAGGAAGTAGAAGTATGGCTCTCGGAAAAGTTAAGTGGTTTAATAACGCTAAAGGTTTTGGTTTTATTAAAGAAGAAGGTAAAGAAGAAGATATTTTCGCTCATTTCTCAACTATCACTATGGATGGTTACAAAACTCTAAAAGCTGGGCAAGACGTAGAATTTGACCTTACTGAAGGGCCAAAAGGCTTACATGCTATAAATATAAAACTTGGCGAAAAGTAAACATATTTTGAACAAACAGCACCCTCGTACATTGGGTGCTTTTTTATGCCTGTATAATGTTACAGATGCTCTATTATTTCTATGCCTAATAAGTAAGAGCCACCCTCTTCTTCTTGTGAACACCTAACCACTGTTGCATTTGCTTTTAATGCTGGCAGTTCAGGACTTGCACCTTCTAATCGGCAAATAACATTTGTCCCAACTTCAATAGGTTCGTCGGACTCTACCGCCATGCCTGTTGCACTTAAGTCTCTACAAACTGCGTCTAATTTTCGTCCGGCATCGGCATCTGAAATATCAATTTCAATATTTGTATTAACCATCATCCTGAAAAAATTGCGGTTGTCACTGTACTTAATCATACCGTCGCCTTTTTAATTATAATTCTGATAAATGTTCTATTTTTGTCATTAATTCAGTCATTTCAAAAGGCTTAGTTATATATGCATCACAACCAGCCATGAACCCTTCATTTACTTCTTCTTCGTTATCCAAACCTGTTAACAAAATTATCGGGATCTCTTTTGTTTCAGGCGTATTCTTTAATAACCTACACGTATCATAGCCGTCTAATCCTGGCATACAAATATCCAGTAGTATAACTTGTGGGGATTGTTCAATTGACAAAGATAATCCCTGCTGACCTGAAGATGCATAACTTAAGTTGTATTTACTCCCTAAAGCTATGTCTAACATTTCAAAATTAAAAATTTCATCATCTACTAATAACACGCGAATATTTTTCAATTTAATTCCCTAACTCCATGTAATTGAATTTATCACTTTCAGTTCAATAAGAATACTTAACAAGTAATATACAAATTTTCAATATCATTGCTATATTTAGTAAAAAATAAATTAAAAATTTTCTGACATTTATAACATAAAAAAGCTAAAAAACTGTTAAAATGTTTGACATTACAGTGATTTAAGATTGAAATTAGAAATAACAACTTTAATAGTTATCAAGGGAATTATAAAAATGAAAAAAACGGCTACTGCAATTGCACTCGTATTAGCATCAACTAATGTAGCAGCGCTGCCTTTGGTTGATTTTTGGGCTGGCGGTTATTCTTGGAATACTGCTTATAAAGGAGATATCTCTGCAACTGCATCGGGTGAACCATTCGACCTATCTTTGGAGAACACATTACAATTAGAAGATTCTGATAATAATGTTATTTGGGCTGCATTCGAGCATCCAATTCCAGTTGTGCCAAATATCCAAATTAGACAAACTACATTAGAAACCACAGGTATGGGTTCTATTGATAAGTCCTTTGAATTTGGTGGAGAAACATACAGTGGCAACGTAACATTAGATTCTAATGTTAATTTAAATCACACTGATTTAACGCTTTATTGGGGACTACCATTACCAGTTATTACTGTAGATTTTGGTTTAAACATTCGCCAATTTGACGGTGAACTAGCAATTAACACTGGTATAGCAAAATTAGACGCGCCTATTCCAATGGCTTTTGCTCGTGTTGGTGGTTATCTTCCATTTACAGGTTTATCTGTGATGGCAGAAGCAAACTATATTGGTTACGGTGAAACTAACCACATGGATTACCAAGTAGTTGCACGTTACACAATCCCTATGATCCCAGTTTTAGATATTAATGTTGAAGCAGGTTACCGTGCTTTCCAACTAAACATTGACCCTACTGATTTCGGTGGCGACAGTGATGACTTAACTGCAGATATCGATATGTCTGGTATATTCTTAGGTATTTCTTTACACCTATAAATATTTACTAAAATAAAAGAAAGGAGCAGGTTAATACCTACTCCTTTTTTTATGCTTGATGAACTCTGAATCACAACGCATTTTATTAAAAATACTCAATGTGTATTAATTCACGCCATTAAGGACTCTATTTCTTCTACCGTTTTAGGAACGGAATCCGTTAAGTTTATAAAACCATCTTCGGTAATAACGATATTATCTTCTATCCTAACACCAATGCCATGCCATTTAGAATCGCAATTTGAGTCCGCGTCGATATAAATCCCTGGCTCGACGGTAAATACCATTCCAGCTTCAAGTGGTCTTGCATCACCCTCAATATTGTAGTTGCCCACATCGTGTACATCTAAACCCAACCAATGACTTAATCCATGCATATAATAAGCTCTATGCGCATTTTGGGTTAAAACTGTATTAATATCTCCGGTTAAAATACCGAGTTCTAGTAAGCCACTTGTAATGACCTTTACCGATATCGATGTTAACTCGCTTAAAGTAACACCTGGCTTAATTGCACTAAACACGGCTTGCTGAGCATTTAATACTAATTGATAAATGACTTTTTGTTCTGGACTAAACTTACCGTTCACAGGAAACGTTCTTGTGATGTCAGCAGCATAACCTTCAAGCTCACAACCGGCATCAATCAAAACCATATCTGTAGGCTTAATCTGATCTTGGTTTTCCGTGTAATGTAATATACACGCATTATCACCACCGCCAACTATAGTGCCGTAAGCGGGAAAACGAGCATTATTCATCGCAAAATGATGATGTATTTCAGCTTCTAATTGATATTCAAAAACAGGTTTGTTTAATTTAACTTGTGTAGCAGAAAAACGCATTGCACGGCAATGAGCTGCGGCTGAAATTTCACCCGCAGATTTCATAACGTTTATTTCATTAGCCGATTTATATAAACGCATTTCGTGAATAAGAGGACGAACATCAATTTGTTTATTTGGTGCCGTTAACCCCATTCGAGCTGATGATCTTAATTGCGCTAACAAACTAAATACTTGTTTATCCGTTGATTCGTCATCGCCTTGTGACCAATATAAAACGTCTTTATTGTTTAAGCTGGTTTTTAATACACTTTCTAATTCATCTAATGATGCCGTGTAATCAAATTGATATTGTTGTTTTGCTTGATCTTTGCCAATCCGCCTTCCTTGCCATATTTCTGCGGTTTTATCTTTGACCCGACAAATTAAACTCGTTTTTGTAACGCCCCCTACTTTTTCTAAAATTAACCAAGCATCAGGTTCAGGAAAACCAGTTAAATAATGAAAGTCGCTATTTTGACGAAATGCATAATCAGTATCTCTACTTCGAGTCACTTCTTTAGCAGCACTCATTACAACTAAGCTATTGTCTGCTAATTTTGCTAACAATTGCTCTCGTCTTAACTTAAATTCATTAATAGGAATTGAAGGCATATTTTACAACTTATTGATTAATGAAGTGTATTTGTAACAGGTTTGGCCTGATTAACCGCTTTACCAAATTCCTGATGGCATAATACGGTAGAAATACGCACAAATTCGATGACTTCATAAAAGTCAGCTTGGCTTTCATTGTCTTCGTCTAATTGAGTATCCATGCGAGTAATATTGGTAAAGTCCTCAATGATTTCACGTGCTTCATTTGAAGACATGGTTAGATCTCGTTTATTAAAGCCAAAACCAACTAAAAAGTATTGCACCCAATTTAACAACTCTTCGGCTTGATCTGATAACGACTCATCATCATCTGGAAGGTATAATTCAAATGACATATCTTCAGATTCAAGTTGACTAAATACTTGTTCTACAATCGTTTCAGCCGCTTTTTTTAATGAACCTTTTACGGTTAATCCATTGTTAAATAACTCAGACATATGATCTAGATAATCGGTGGATTCTCTAAACATGCCGCCAGCAATTAATCCGGTTAATAAACCGTGAAGTTCACTGGCTGTAGCGGTAAAGTCATGTTCATTTAAAACAGAAACTAACTGGTCATGATTCATTTGGAAACCTTTCAAAAATACTTATTTCTTAACAAACCATAAATCCAGTAAGAAATAGACAAAATTAATATAACGATATGCTGTTAGCTTATCACTGTTTTAAGCGCTGTGGGTAGTGTTACCAATGGATTAACCATAGAGTTAACGTAACTCTGATTGATAACTAAGCAGTTTGATAAATATTTATTCATTCATCCAAAAAGTTTACTTTTGCACTTGAGCTAAATTCTAATCCTGTTATATTCCGCGACGAAATAGAATAACGATTATGTGTGCATTAATATTATTAGTGTATTACATTTTGTTGGACTACTTTTTAATATGGTTACCTGGGGTGTTTGACAGAAAATTGTATCCCTGAGCCGATAATACTTTTACAGGAAAGTATTTTATTTGCTATTGCGCAAGCTCGACTCACTTCGGTGGGCAATCGAGAAGCCTACGGCAAAAATATATTTTCCGCCCTGAACACGTCGGTTGTTCATGGGTTAGGTTTTCATCGGCACCTTGGGTTCCACCATATTACTATTTATTTTTAAGCTCGCCTAAGTGTTATTTATACACATCTAAATTCAATATTTTGATAACGACTTCATTTTAGTATTAATCGTAATTAATCAGTTTATTTACACCACGATGAACCTGTAGAAACCGATTACTTAAAGAATAAACTTAGACACTAATTGTTCTAGTTCTTTTGAGTTTGCTTCTAATTCCAAACACAGTTCAGCGGCTTCTTCCATATTTTGTTTATTTTCACTGGCCGTGTCTGAAATAAGCACCACATTTTCATTAATCTCACCGGTTGCTAAGGTTTGCTCTTTTGTTGATGAGGCGACTTGATTATTCATTTCTGTTAACTGCACAATCTCTTCAGCAACCAATCTAAATGTTTCACCTGTAGTGACTAACCTAACTGCCGCATTTTGGGTTCCTTCACTGCCAATTTTAATTGCAGCAACCGCATCAGACGCTTTATTTTGCAATTTAGCTATCATGGTATTAATTTCTTCCGTTGACTCCGCTGTGCGTTTCGCTAGCGTTCTTACTTCATCTGCCACTACAGCAAAGCCTCGCCCTTGCTCTCCGGCTCTTGCCGCTTCGATAGCTGCATTCAGTGCTAATAAGTTGGTTTGCTCCGATATGCCTTTAATAACATCTAACACATGAGTAATTGATTGTATTTCATCTGATAACTCATTCACTGAGTCAACCGAATGGTTCATGGATATTTCTAATTTATTCATTTGTTCAATGGTTAATTGCACAAACTCACTACCCGAGTTAGTTTTTTCTTCTGTTTCATGGGCAACGCCAGACGCCAACTCTGCATTTTCAGATATTTGTCTGACGGTAGATTCCATTTCATTAACCGCTGCGGCAACCGTTTGTGTACTATGAGATTGGTCATCGGCTAATTGCCTTGAATCACTGACCTTATGAGCAACATTATCTGCTATTAACTTTACTTGCTCACTCGCTGAAGAGACACGTTTGAACATACTGTGTAACTGGTCTAAGAAAATATTAATTTGAGCCGCGAGTTCACCAACTTCATTTTGATCTGTCACTTGTATTCTGGCAGTAAGATCACCGTCTTTTTCAGTTAAATTGACAACTGAACTGTGTATAGAACGGATTGGTCTAAATATTTGTTTTGCTAATAAGTTTACCAGCACAAAACCGATGCCAGCTATGATCACTCCAAAGATAATATTTTGGAAAATAGCAGATTCAATCGCTCCAAATAATTCTTGTTTTGGTATTTCAGCCACTAAATTCCAATCGAGTGAATTTAATTTAATGCTAGATCGGATATAGTTTTCATTCTCAATCTCTACCGTATTAAGCACTTTCGATTTTGTTGCTGCTAAATCAATTTTATTGCCGATTAAGGTTTGATCTGGATGCAAAACGATCGTGCCTTGCTCATCAACTAAATAAACAATACCTGTTTTGGCTATACGATAACTTTTGATTAATTGGGTCATAGCATCAAGCGAACGACCTACTCCACCAATGGCGACAACACGGTTATTCACCGAGATAGCATAATTGATAAATACAGCCGCTCTACCTAAGTTTTTATCTATATCTACACTTAAATCGAACTGCTTATTTGAGTTTAAAAAATCATAGAACCAAGGATCTTCGCTGCGGCTAACTTTTCGAACAATCCCCTCATTGGTGTAGTAATTAGAAGATTCACTCGACACGATAAAGGCAGTGATAGCTTCATTATTCGATTTATTATTTAAAAGGTATTGGGTAAATTCTTGAAGTTTACTTTCAGGTTCACCAGCGGCTATCCAATTAATCACCATCGAATTGGTTGCAATTGCTTTAGCGGCTTCAATAGGGCTAGAGAGTTCTAACTCAATTGCATTTCTGACTTCAGATAATGCGGTGGGTAATTCCGAGTTTTCTAATTTTGAGGTTAAAAATGATGTAATTGAGGTTGAGAATAAATATGTTGAAATGATTAGTGGTAACAATATCGCAGTCACTAAACTTAAATACACTTTCTGCTGCAACTTCATTTTAAATACCTATCAAATTTCTTTCTTTATATATCGGCACTGTATAAAAAAAGTTCACCTTTAATTGAAATATGATAGTTAAAAAATGAAATTATACTAAATAAGTTAACTCCAATGGTGTATATGCTCAACTTTGCCATTATGCAGTATAATTTCGCCCTTTTTAGCACTAATACCATCCGCACTGTAATTTAAAATAAAACTAACTTTTAAAATTAGCTTTTTTTCGTATCCTAATTTCCAGCTTTGCATTGGTACCGATAACAATTGCAGGTGATAACGTTCGCAGTAATTTTTTGCTGATGACTCTGCAATTTCAGCTAATTTTCTAAACTGCAAAAACATAACAATAATGCCTATAAAAAACATCATCAGCCATACGGTGGTTAAATCAAACATGGATCAGTTCTACTTCTTTATCATTATTGTCATGTTGATGACTCGGAGATATTACCTGCTGATAGCTAGTAACTTTATCTAACGTATTTGCATCATAACCTTGGCTAAGTCTCAGAAAAGCCTGATAACCTAGCCAAATGACAACCAAGAAACACGACGCGATAGAAAAAGCATAAAGGTATTTTAACAACCTTATCCTAGGTTTAACCTTTTTCGTCTTTGCCTGTCCATCAGCAATCGCTTTTGTAACCACGTTATCGCTCCAATTAACCTATCTGAGTTATTCCATTCATATAAGGAACTAAAGCATCAGGTACCGTAATAGTGCCATCTTCATTTTGGTAATTCTCTAAAATAGCAACCAATGTTCTGCCTACTGCTAAACCAGAGCCATTTAATGTATGTAATAACTCTGGCTTTTTAGCGCCCTTAGCTCTAAAACGGCCTTGCATACGGCGAGCTTGGAAATCCCCCATGTTGCTACATGAAGATATTTCACGATAGGTATTTTGTGCTGGTAACCATACTTCAAGATCGTACGTTTTGGTTGCTGAAAAGCCCATATCACCCGTACATAAGATTACTTTTCTATATGGCAGGTCGAGTTTTTGTAAGATTGTTTCCGCGTGATTTGTTAACTGTTCCAACGCTTCATTTGAATCTTCAGGTTTAACCATTTGCACTAATTCAACTTTATCAAACTGATGCTGACGAATTAACCCTTTGGTATCACGACCATAAGATCCCGCTTCTGAACGGAAACATGGTGTATGTGCAGTTAATTTAACGGGTAACTCAGCTTCATCATAAATGACATCACGAGCAAAGTTGGTTAATGGTACTTCTGCTGTTGGTATCAACGACAACTTACGGCTGTCTTGTTCACCTTCTTTATCCGTTTGACCAGAGATAGGTTTAGTGTGAAATAAGTCTTCTTCAAACTTAGGTAATTGCCCCGTACCTTGTAAGCTTTCTGGATTCACTAAATATGGCACGTAGGTTTCTGTATATCCGTGTTGCTCTGTGTGTAAATCAAGCATAAATTGTGACAATGCACGGTTTAATCTCGCCATTTGACCACGCATAACAACAAAACGAGCGCCACTTAATTTAGCCCCCATTTCAAAATCTAAACCTTTGCTCAGTGCTTCACCTAATTCAACATGATCTTTAACAGCAAAGCTAAATTGTTTAGGTGTGCCCCACTTTAAAACTTCAACATTATCATCTTCATTTTTCCCTACTGGCACTTCAGCTTGAGGTAAATTAGGCACTTGTAAAATGATGGTATCAATTTCAGATAAAAGCTCAGATAACTCTGCTTTAGCGGCATCTAATTTGTCACCCAAATCAGCAACACTGGCTAATAAAGGTTGAATATCTTCACCTTTGGCTTTGGCTTGACCAATAGATTTTGATTTTGTATTACGTTCGTTTTGTAATTCTTGTGTTGCACTTTGTAAGTCTTTACGGCGAGTCTCTAACTCGTTAAGTTTTGCAACATCCAATTCAAAGCCTCGGGTAGCCAAACGACTTGCAGCTTCATTTATGTCGTTACGAAAGAACTTTGGATCTAACATTTTTAATAACCCTTTAACTAAATTTTTATAATAAACTCGACAAACTCAAGTTCAGATTAACTGTGTTTTAACATATACAGTTGCATTCCCAACCAGGCGGCAAAAATACAAACCACTACATTCAAAAATATATTCAATACGGCCTTAAACCATTCACCATGTTGCAATAACAACAAAGTGTCTAAAGAAAACGTAGAAAAGGTGGTAAACGCACCTAACAAACCAATTCCAAATAGTGAGCGCCAAGGCAAGTCGGACATCATACCATGTTCAATTACGCTAAATAAGATCCCCATGAAAAATGAACCTATTACGTTAACCAGTAAAGTTGCATAGGGGAAACCTTTGCCTAACAGACTGATCATTAACAAAGTAACGCCATAACGCATACTTGCGCCTAACGCCCCGCCCAAAGCAACAAATAGGAGATTAATCATGTTTTGTATCCAATACTTTGAATAATTTAAGCATTGGCATCCAAGTCTTTTAAATAACGTAATTTTTCTGCGATTTTTTTCTCTAAGCCTCTATCCACAGGTTGATAGTACTCAGTACCTGCCATTTCTTCTGGCAAGTAATTTTCGCCAGCAGCATAGCCATTAGGTTCATTGTGGGCATAACGGTATTCAGCACCTCGCCCCATTGATTTCATTAATTCAGTTGGCGCATTGGTTAAATGCATAGGCACATCATAACTCGGTAAACTAGCTGCATCACGCTTTGCTTGGTTGAATGCCATATAGACGGCATTACTCTTAGGCGCAGCCGCTAAATACAGAGTTGCTTGCGCTATTGCCCGCTCGCCTTCTGATGGGCCAACTCGATGAAATATATCCCATGCATTTAATGCAACTTCCATCGCTCTTGGATCGGCATTGCCGATGTCCTCTGTTGCTATGGCTAATAAACGACGAGCAACATATAAAGGGTCGCCTCCGCCTGCTAAAATACGACAATACCAATATAAAGCGGCGTCGGGTGCGGAACCTCGAACAGACTTATGAAAAGCAGAAATAAGATCATAAAAATGATCGCCACCTTTATCAAAGGTCGCCATCTGATTGCCTGTGGCTTGTTCAATGATATCATTGGTAATTACATTATCTTCTGCGACTAAATCACCACACAGCTCTAAATAATTTAATAATTTACGTCCATCACCACCGGCTAAACCGATAAGTAAGCTCCGATTTTTATCCGATAATTTAAGCTTTAAACTTCCAAGACCTAACTCAGTATCGGATAAGGCTCTTTGAACTAATGCGATCAGATCATCTTCATCTATGGCTTTTAATATATAAACTCGAGCACGTGACAATATAGCGTTATTTAATTCAAATGAAGGATTTTCAGTTGTCGCACCAATGAAACTAACCGTACCGTCTTCGATAAACGGCAAAAAAGCATCTTGTTGACCTTTATTAAAACGATGTACTTCATCGACAAATAATACGGTTTTTTTACCGGTTTGTTGTAGACGTTCTTTGGCTCGTTCAACGGTTGCTCTAATTTCTTTGACACCGGCGCTGATAGCAGAAAGTTTTTCTACTTCTGCATCGCAATATTGTGCAATAAGCTCAGCCAATGTTGTTTTTCCAGTACCAGGAGGTCCCCATAAGATCATTGAATGACAGCGTTTGCCTTCAATCATTTTACGGATGGCTTTACCTTCGCCAACCAAATGTTTTTGTCCAACATATTGGTCTAAGGTCAACGGGCGCATTCGAGCGGCTAACGGTTTAGTATCAGCCGGTGAAAAATCAAAACCTATATTAGTATGGTGAGACAAAATGAGTCCTATTTACCCGGCTTAGTCTTTACTGGACGTTGATCATCGATTTCGATATCAGCAGGTATATCAAAGTTAAAATTAACATTTAATTTCTTTTTAAACGCTTGTTTCTTTAACTCATATGAACTGGTCTGTTGGGTTCGGTCGGTAATAACTATTTCCTTTAATAAGAAGTCATCAAAATAAATCGCCAATTGGCTAACTTGTGAATTATTTTCATTTTTAGGTTTAACTAAAAAACCTGACTCCAATTTAGTAATAGTAAATTTATTCCACACTTCATCTTGTTGCGAAACTAGCAATGCAAAAGGCGTAGTGGCCACTGCATCTTTTGCATCAAATATAGACACTTGTTCTAAAAAAGGATTAAACCACCACAAGGTGTCACCATTAGACATCAACAACTCTTGTTCAGGTGCGACAATTTCCCAAATAAATTGACCTGGTTGTTTAAACACTAATTGGCCAGATGCACTGTGCAATACGTTATTATCTGTATCTTTAACTTGTTGTTTAAATTCCGCGGTAAAACCGTCGTAATCAACGAGTAACTTTCTAAGCTCAGTTTCTACCGGCTCGGCGAAAAGTGAGAAACTGCTGATCAATGCAAATATTGTCACTAACTTAGATATATTCATTTATTAAAATTCTTCTTCAATGTTTTTAACTGGTGGCGGCGCTAATACCTCACGCCCCCCATTATTTGCAGCTCGACTTACAATCCCCATAGTTTCCATTTGCTCAACAATACGTGCTGAACGGTTATAACCAATGCGGAGTTTACGTTGAATACTTGATATTGATACCTTGCGAGTTTCCGTAACAAAAGCAACCGCTTCGTCAAATACAGGGTCTATTTCTTCACCATCTGCCATTTCTGCAGCTTCACCGGGTAACATATTTTCATCTGTCATTTCGCCCTGAAGAATCTCTGGTACATAATTAGGTTTCGCTTTAGATTTCCAATCTTTTACCACGGCATGAACTTCATGATCATCTACAAACGCGCCATGAACACGAGTTGGTACACCAGAGCCTGGTGGTAAATACAACATATCCCCCATGCCCAATAAGTTCTCTGCACCTTGTTGATCTAAGATAGTTCTTGAGTCAATTTTTGAGGACACTTGGAATGCCATTCTAGTTGGAATGTTTGCTTTGATAAGACCAGTGATAACATCAACAGATGGGCGCTGTGTTGCTAAAACTAAATGGATACCTGCCGCACGCGCTTTTTGCGCGATACGTGCAATCAACTCTTCCACTTTTTTGCCTACGATCATCATCATGTCAGCAAATTCGTCAATAACCACGACAATAGCAGGTAGCTTTTCAAGTGCAGGTTGACGGTCAGACATTTGCTCTGATTTAACCCAAAGCGGATCAAGGATCGGAGTTCCATCCGCAATGGCTTGTGCCACTTTCGCGTTATAACCTTTTAAGTTTCGCACACCTAAT
The DNA here is from genome assembly GCF_032461525.1 of Psychrosphaera aquimarina. Lineage (NCBI taxonomy): Bacteria > Pseudomonadati > Pseudomonadota > Gammaproteobacteria > Alteromonadales > Pseudoalteromonadaceae > Psychrosphaera > Psychrosphaera aquimarina. The sequence goes on from NZ_JAWCUA010000001.1 coordinate 578,636, forward strand.
GATGACATTAATTTATAACGACGTTCCATCTCACCCACACACCAACGTAATGCGTTAGCGGCTTCTTTCATATCCGTTACCACTTCAGATAATAAGTGCGGGATACCTTCATATACTGATAATTCCAACATCTTTGGATCTATCATGATTAAACGAACATCTTCTGGTGTTGATTTATATAACAAACTCAAAATCATGGTATTTACACCAACTGACTTACCTGAGCCTGTTGTGCCTGCCACTAACAAATGTGGCATCTTAGCTAAATCAACAGTAACTGCTTTACCCGCTATATCTTTACCTAAGACCATAGTTAACGGTGATGCAGAGTTTTGGAAACCGGCACTGTTCATTACTTCTGATAGACGAACAATTTGGCGATGTTTATTTGGCAGTTCTAAACCTATGAATGATTTACCCGGAATAACTTCTACCACTCGCACACTAAGTGCAGACAACGAACGGGCTAAATCTTTCGATAATGTAGTGATTTTACTTACTTTAATACCAGGGGCTAAATCTAATTCAAAGCGGGTAATAACTGGACCTGGGAATACACCTACCACTTTAGCTTGAATATTAAAGTCTAATAGTTTCGCCTCAACCAAACGAGATACAGCGTCCAATTCTTCTTGCGAAACTGGATTTTCAACTTTATCCGGTCTATCTAAAAGATCTAGAGAAGGTAATGTAATTGGTTTCACTTCTTTAACTAATGGGGGTAAGTTTTCTACCACATTGGTATCACGCTGAGGTGCACGTTGATGTGCAGCTTGCATTCCATCTAACGCGCCTTTGATGTCATCATCGTGTAACTCATCATCCACCCCTGAATAAGTAGGCTGTTGATCGTATTCATCAAATGAAATCGGCATATCATCATCAAGGGAGATTTGATTTGCTGCTTTTACTATATTTGAGCCTTTAGTCACAGGTTCAATTTGCGCGTCAACCATTCCGGCCGCTTGAGAATCGACTAAGTCAATTTTACTATCATCGATTAACTCAGGCGCTGTTGATCCTATGTTACTGCTTTGTTCTTTGATTTCCGCCGCACCAAAAAACTGGTTTAATAAAGATTGTGAGTTATTGCCTTCTAATTTATCTGGTATTGATATCGCGGGCATCTCGTCTGCAGGTTCAACTGCAGCAGTATTTAATTCAAGAGCAACTTCACTTTCAGCCACCTTATTAGCAGCCACATCAATGCCCTTCTGCTTATTGTCTTTCGCATTTTGAATGGCATTCCGTAATTTTGCATAGATAAGACTGCACATAGCTATTGTATATTTACCTAATCCATCGACGACACGGATCCAAGAGACTCCAGTCATTAATGTGATCCCGATAAGAACAAAAACTAATAACACTAAGGTCGAACCAGAAAAGCCAATTACAGGTAATAATAAATACGCGATAACATCACCAATGATGCCACCAGAGGAAAAATAATAAATATCGTCGAAGTTAATACTACTTAGTGCGGAGCTACCAATAATGAATAAAAAGATACCAATTAACCTTAACCCTAAAGCTAAATAGTCTATCTCTATCAAATTATGGAACTTGCGAAATAATAACCATCCTACTAAGGACACGGCCACAGGAACAAAAAAGGCTAACCAGCCAAAGGTAAACAATAATATATCTGACAACCAGGCACCAAATGCACCTCCGCCATTTTTTATCAATTCGTAATTGCCGGTTTTACTCCAGCTAGGATCAGCGGGATCAAAGGTAAATAAAGTAATTAAAATATATATCGCGATAAGCCCAGCTATAAATAAGCCTGCTTCTAACAATCGCTGAAATCCATTTAACATATTCGGTTGGCTGTCTGTCAAAATATACTCCGCACTCAATTTTTGTTTTTATATGAAATATTCATTTTGAGGCTGCAAAACTTTACCAAATTTAATAACAAGAATCATTGCGTTTATGCTCTTTTGCTTAATTAATTGGTTATTATCTAATTGAATTTGTTCAACGTTTAAATATTAATCGGTATTGCCGTATTAGACTTGACCTCTTCCATCACAACATAGGTTCTACTTGCACTAACTGAAGGTAATCTTAATAAGGTATCCCCGAGTAATTTTCGATAGGACGCCATGTTTTTAACTCGGGTTTTTAATAAATAATCAAAACTACCAGAAACTAAATGGCATTCTAATATTTCACTAAACGAACTCACGGATTTAGAAAACTCTGAGAACACATCTTGTGCGGTTTTTTCTAGCGTAATTTCTACAAAGACTAATAACGACGCCCCCACTTGTTCGGCATTAACAATTGCTTTATAGCCCTCAATAACACCTTGATTTTCAAGACGTTTTACCCTTTCTAAGCAAGGGGTTGGGCTTAAACCAACTAACTTGGATAATTCGACATTAGAAATTCGGCCATTTTTTTGTAACTCGACTAAAATGTTTTTATCAATTCGATCTAGAGTTTTATTCATATATAGACTCAATTTTTTATATATAACAGAATAATATCCTGTATATAACGAAAATACAGTATTTAATATTGATTACTTACTACTATACTCGCCGAAAATAAAATACACATTACATAATGTTTGTCACTCGCAAATAATACAAAGAAGGTAGGTTTAAAATGATCGTTGGTGTACCTAAAGAAATTAAAAACCATGAATATCGTGTAGGTCTTACTCCTGCGGCAGCAAAAGAATTTGTTGCTCATGGCCATCAAGTTATTGTTGAAACCAATGCAGGTACTGCTATTGGCTTTACTGACGAGCAATATGTAGAAGCAGGAGCAAGTATTATTGCAACCCCTGCTGAAATATTTGCTACTGCTGACATGATAGTGAAAGTAAAAGAGCCACAGCCTAATGAATGTAAAATGTTACGCGAAGGTCAAACACTATACACTTACCTTCATTTAGCCCCTGATGCGACACAAACTGAATTATTAGTTGCTTCTGGCGCGACATGTATCGCTTATGAAACGGTAACGGACCACACTGGTGGATTACCTTTACTTGCCCCAATGAGTGAAGTTGCTGGACGTATGTCTATTCAAGCTGGTGCGCATCATTTAGAAAAAGCACAAGGCGGTAGCGGAACATTATTAGGTGGTGTACCTGGTGTAGCACCGGCTAAAGTTCTTGTTTTAGGTGGTGGTGTTGTTGGAACCAACGCAGCAAAAATGGCATTAGGCATGGGTGCAGATGTTACGATTTTAGATCGTTCATTGCCTCGTCTTCGTCAATTAGATGATATCTTCAACGGTACCGTTAAAACAGTATTCTCAACGGTTGACGCGATTGAATATTACACAGCAAAAGCTGATCTTGTGATTGGTGCGGTATTAATTCCTGGTGCTGCTGCGCCTAAATTAATTAACAAAACCCACATCGCTTCTATGAAGCCGGGTTCTGTAGTTGTTGACGTTGCAATTGACCAAGGTGGTTGTTTTGAAACAGCTAAAGCAACGACGCATCAAGATCCTACTTATGTAGTTGATGACGTTGTGCATTACTGTGTGGCTAACATGCCAGGTGGTGTTGCTCGTACTTCAACGATGGCATTAAACAATGCAACTTTACCATTTGGTTTAGCCCTTGCTAATAAAGGCCCTAAACGTGCAATGTTAGAAGACAAACATTTGTTAAATGGCCTTAACGTTCATAAAGGTAAAGTAACCTATAAAGCGGTTGTTGATGCATTAGGCGATAAATTAAACTTAGAATACATGGATGCTGCTGAAGCATTAGCACTTTAAATTTGTTTGATTAAACGAGTGATGTAATTACTCGTTTTAAAGATCCCGTAGCACACTTGTTTATAAGCACTGTGCTACGGGATTTTTTTATGTTTGTTAAAGCGTTTAATTACAGATCTTGTTGGATCATTTGTTTAATTTTCACGGCTTTTTCAAAATGGTCTAATTTGTGAGTCATTATCCACCAAGTCGCCACCTCCATTAGTAATTCTGGATCGTCGTTTTTATTGGCAAAAAATGCATAAAATGACAAACCAACATTGGTGCCTTTAGCTGCTATTTTTTTATCACATACATCTATAATTTTTTGCTTCATCGCCACTGGCATCTTAGTCGTTTTCATCATCCGTCCTTGTTTTATTCTAATATTGTTTATATAAATTTAAGACATAAAAAAACAGGCATTTAACCTGTTTTTTTTTAACGTTTTATCAAATTTTTCTGAAAGACTATTCTTCGATGAACTCAGGTTCAAAGTCATCTTCATCAAATTCACTTTCTTGTATTACGCGAATACCCGGCTTAGCTAAGATCTCAATATAAAAAGCGGTGGCACCACCTTCAACGGCAGTATCAATTGATTTATTGATCTCACTTAATTTAATGACTTCAGCCGTATCTTGAGTTAAACCAAATTTAACATCAAAATCCCAAAAATCTGCACCTTTAGGAATCTGTTTGTTGCGCTCTCTTCTTAGATATTTTTTAACATCATGTTTAACTGAGTCAACCATACGTGCTGGTTTAATTTTTTCGTGTGTAATTTCAAATGTTTTTCTCATGATATTCCTAAAAAGCTAACGGTCAGAATAATAACTGACTAATTGGCGTGCATGATACGCGAATTAATTGTAAAAGGCATGACTTTCCATACCTTAACTAATACTAATCTTGATAAAAGATTGGTATGACCTCAAATACGACAAAAAGGCTAAATACCGTTTTTTTATGTTGTTATTTAACACCTAACTCGCGTAAACGTTCTTGCAAATAACTGTCTGCGGTATAACGTTCCGATAATACCACCTCGGCTTTTGGGTGCAAAAATAATGGTAATGAAATACGAGACTTAGTTTTATCTTGGCCTTCTGGATTGATCACTCTATGGATAGTAGAAGGATAATAACCACCAGATGCTTCTTGCAACATGTCACCAATATTCACAATTAAACATCCAAAGTCACCCGGTACATCATACCAAGTCCCATCTTTTAACTGCACTTGTAAGCCACTTGCATTGGCTGCAGGTAAAATAGTTAATAAGTTAATATCACCATGTGCTGCTGCTCTTATCGCGCCAGGTTCTTCATCACCCGTAATTGGTGGGTAATGTAAAATACGTAATAACGTACGTTGGCTTTGTGCAATCATCTCAGATAACGCTATGGAGAATTTTTCTGATACATCTGCTGGCGAGTGTTTTTCTACCCAATCTAATAAGGTGGCAGCCAGTGAATTTGCTTGTTCGTAATAATCAGATAATTGTTGCTTTAATTCTGCAGGAACTTGACCCCAAGGGTAATAATGAAAGTATTCTTTAATGTCTTTTAAATTATTGCCTTTTGCCGTTTCAGAAACAGTAGTTGGAAAAAAACCATCTTGGGTTTCTACATTAAATTTATAATCAAATTTTTCGTCAGAGGCAAAGAAACCAGCCCAATTTTCATAAATAGATTCAAGTAATTCTTTTTGAATAGGATGATTTTTTAATACGCCAAACCCAGTGTTATGTAATGACGTAACAAACTCTTGAGCTGCGTTTTCAGCAGTATAATCAACAACAGATAACATAATATATTCCCAACTAAATTAACCTGCGAATTATAGAGGTTAATAAGTAAAAAGTAACACTAATATTGAGAAAGCTGACATTTAAAGGGGTTTCAACTGTAAACTATTATGAATCGATAAATTAATTTAGTTTATAAATGTTGGGGTTCCACTTTTCCATTAAACTTGACGGGTTAGCGGATTTTGTAAAACCGAATTGTTGATATAGTTGATGTGCATCTTTTGTCGCCAACATAAAACGTCTTAACCCTTGTAACTCCGGATGTTGCATAACAGCTTCCATCATACGTTTACTTAATCCTTTCCCTCTGTGTTCTGCTAAAACAAACACATCGGCTAAATAGGCAAAGGTAGCTTTATCTGTAATAACTCGAGCAAATGCAACCTGGTGTTGATGATCTCCATCTTTGGTATCGGTCATAAATATGCCAAAACAAAGTGAATGCTCAATCGCTAATTTTAAAGTATCAAATGGGATATTCTCGGCCCAATAAGACTGGCTAATAAAAGAATGGATTAATTTTATATCCATATTTTCACTACCCGTTTTTAAAACGTATTTATTTTCCACCTAGTTTCCTTATCAACATACCCAATATTGTACTTACGCTTTAGCCCTGAACCATTTCACTTTATGGCCAAATTGGAACAAACCTAATCCCAATACCACAAATCCTCCACCGACTATCAATAGCCAAGACAAATGTTCGTCATTTAATAAGATGCCAAGTCCTGTTGAAATAACTGGGGTGATCATGACCACTAATGCCACTGTACTGGCTGGCAATTTTTGCAGAATAAAAAAATAGGCTAAAAATCCAATTAAGGAAGCAAAAACCCCTAAATACAGAACCGCAGCTATCGCTCTTGGTTGCCAATCTTGGTAATTTACTTGCCCGTCTGCAACCAACCAAAATACGAGAAAAAACGGTAAACTCACAATTAACGAACCCATGGTTGTTGATAACGGATGAATTTCAATGTCCACACTTTTAACCAAAACACTACTTAAACTAAATAACAATACCGCAATAAAGACATAACCAAGACCAAGTAAACTGGTTGCGCCAAAAGTTACATTTTCACTACAAACAATAGCTAAGCCGGATAGACTAATTAATAAGGCCACTTTTTTCAGTAAAGAGAATTTTTGTTCAAATAGTATTTTTTGCGCCAATAAACCGGACAAAATAGGTGCAATACCAAAGGTCAACGACATCAAGCCTGAAGATATATGCCGTGCCGCTAAATAACAAAACAACATGCCAATAGCGACGGATAAACTGGAATACAAATAAATACGAACGGCTTTTAGGGTCCACTGTAACTTAACTTTTAATGCCACCATCAACACTGAGCCAACACAAATTGCAACGGTCATACGCATTAATAATGAAAAAGTTGGGCTAATAGATTCACTACTCCAAACTATACCAAGTGGCGTAGTGGACCAGATAATGACAACAAGAAGAAAGGCAGCAGAGACAGGCATTTAGGTTCGATAATTTGATCATGAAAAACAAATTTTATCACGTTTGTATTAATTTAAAATGTCATTAAATCGCGCCCGTTATATTGATAAACAATAGCTTATTTATCTGCAATGTAATCGATACATCGTTATTGTTTTTTATTTAACAGAAAAACCAACAAAAACAGGGAATACCTAAGTATCCCCTGTTGTTCACTGCCGCTAACTTTTGTAAAGTGTAGCGGTTAGTTTTGTTCTATTTTATCTTGTGTTTTAAGATCAAAATCAGACGCATCATGACGTTCATGTAATTGCTGGTCTAATTCTCCCCAACTACGATTGACTTTGATTCCACGTTTAACCGCTTCTCTTTGACTGATTTGATCGGCCCAACGCACTAAGTTTGTATAAGACTTAACATCTAAAAATTCAGCCGCTTCATAAAGTCCGCCCTGCACCAATACGCCGTACCAAGGCCAAATAGCCATATCTGCAATAGTATAATCGTCACCGCACATAAACTGATTGTCCGCTAAATGTTTATCTAACACATCAAGCTGTCGCTTTACTTCCATGGTGAATCTTTCAATTGGGTATTCAAACTTTTCGGGGGCATAAGCGTAAAAATGGCCAAAACCACCACCTAAAAATGGTCCACTGCCAACCTGCCAAAATAACCAAGACAAACATTGCGCTTTTGCTGCCGGCTCTTTTGGTAAAAATACATCAAATTTTTCCGCTAAGTGAAGCAAAATGGCACCAGACTCGAATATTGGCGTATTATCATCGGTACTGTTATCCACTAATGCAGGTATTTTTGAATTGGGATTGATGGCAACAAAATCAGAGCCAAATTGATCCCCTTCCATTATATTGATCAAATAAGCGTCGTACTCAGCTTCTTTTATCCCTAATGCCAGTAATTCCTCTAACATTACCGTTACTTTCACACCATTTGGCGTAGCAAGTGAATACAATTGAAATGGATGTTTACCCTTACTTAATGCTTTAACGTGCGTTGCGCCGGATATAGGTCGATTTATATTGGCAAATTTACCGCCACTTTCACTGTTCCACTGCCATACTTTTGCTGGTGTATAGGTTTTATCTGACATACTTTGGATCCTAAATAACTGTTTTTGTGTTTCTCTATTGATGAGGATGATTGCAGTGAACTCAAGGGACAACAAGGAAAGTAAATCGCATTAGTTATACGAAATATATTTAATGAAATGAATGGTTGCTTGAAATTATTTAACCCAAACCACGTTCGCCAAATGTGTATTTTACATTAACATTAGAAACGGTGAGTCATGGATTGACCTTATTTAGATTCCAAGCGCATTTCTGACTCAGAAGACTTAACCCAATAAGATTGTTTCTTCAGTTGTAGCCTAGAACATAACCTGAATGAGCACCATCTGTGTCTACTTTTTCATATAACTTATTTTGTTCAGTATCTAAGGTTTGACTGGTGTTTCGATTCGACTTGAAGCCATCACCTGGATAAGATTGATGTGAGTTATTGCTTGAATTTTTATATGAAGAATTACTTGGTTTATTCATAACGGTCACCTTTTATATCATTTTTATTAATCTCAATCGTGCTACCACGCACCAAACTGATGCAATTACCCTACCACGACTGGTTGAAAATAATACAACACACTGAACATTGTTTAATTAACAAACGTAAACTGTATGTTACAAATACTGATGACCGAGGATAAGAATGTTAATTATACAAATGCGTTGGCTAAACGATAAATAACTAAAAATTGGGTCAAAAAAAGCGGTAATAAACTGCTTTTATAAACATTATGTTTGCCGTCAAATTCAATAGATCATTTTCTATTAGCCAGAAAAGTCCTTACCCCTAACAAGGTGATCATCATCAACAATAAGAGACCAACAATTCCCATCACTTGATTAAAGCCTTTAAACGGTGACCACTGTAGATAGTGGATTTGGTATAACAAATTAATTAACTTAGTGTCTTTTCCGGTTTGACTTAATCTCAGGTATTGCCAATTTAATCGGATCTCAACCCCAGTGCTTGTTGTAGCATGCGCTTGATTGATATCAACAAGGCCACCGTATCTTTCTACATTGCTGGCGATAGCATCTTCTAACAGTAACTTAAATTGTTCTGATGTTGGCGGTGTTTTCTCAGTCATGGTAATTGGATCTAAATGTTGAGTTTCCCCATCAACCTTGACCAATAAATGGTGACCCAATATAGTTCTAACCAACTTAGCTTCTTGCCAATTTTCACTTAGGGTGATGGTTACGTTTTGGGCAAGTGGATATGTTTTTAATGAAAGTTGTTCGTAAGCACCTTGATAACCAGGCTTTATAAAAAATACGACACCGGTGAATATCCAACCAAGCATAGGCAATACTAGGATTAACCCTATAATTCTGTGTAACTTCCTGCTCTTCATCTATGAAAACCTTATTTATTGTTTCATTTAAATACTGGGGATCAATCTAGTCTTTACTGATATTTTTTGTCTTCATTTTAGTTAAAAGTTGATTGATCTCTCTTCGAACTGGAGCAACCACATCTGACTGATTCGCCAAAATAACGACAATCAAACCTGAGTCTAAATGGATATCTAATCTTGCATCAACGCCTAAATACGCACCGCCATGACCAACAACTCTATCATCTAACGTACCGCTAACAGAAAAACCATACCCATACCAAAAAGCAGAATTATACTGTGTCTTTGCACTATAAGCTTGTTCGGTCAACGTTTTCCCTAACAATTGGTAATTTGTTAGTGCAAGAGCAAATTTATGTAGATCACTAACTGTAGAAAAACCGCCTCCAGCAGGACTACCTTTCACCGCTCTGGTATAGGTACTATTAACCCACCCCTCACTGTGCGACCGTTTTAAATAGCCAATCGCTAAATTAGGCGTTACGCTATCTAGTTCAAAACTGCCTGATTTTGACATGCCAGCTTGATCATAAATATTCTGTTGAATGTAATCGTAATATGGCAGACCACTTACCTTTTCGACGATTAAGCCCAACATCAACATGCCAGAATTACTATATCGATTTCGAGTTCCCGGCGTAAATAATAATGGTGTACCGGACACCAAAGGTTTGTAGGCATCTAAATCACGATAAACCTCTTTATTGCTGGCGTTAAAATCACTATTAAAAAAGTTACCTAGGCCAGATGTATGGGTTAATAGTTGTCTGACCGTGATCAATTCCACCTCACCTTCGGGTAACCAACTTTTATCTACAAATTGAACAAGTTTATCGTCAAAGTTAAGTTCACCTTTTTCTATCAGCTGCAGTGCCGATATCGCTGTGAACATTTTATTCATCGAACCTATTGAGAAACGAGTATCAACTTGATTTTTTTGTTTCCACTCTCTATTAGCAAAGCCAACGGAAGTTTTAAGTAAAACATCTTTCCCCTTAGCGACTAATATGGAACCAGAAAAAGCATCTTTGTCATTTAGCTTTTTAATAAATTTAAATAACTGTTGTTTTAGCTCAGAAAGTGTAATTTTTGGTGATGAATTTTCATTATTATCAGGGTCTTGTAAGCTAAAATAGTTGATTTTTTGGGGCAATGTTTCAGTTAGATTTATGGTTAACAGATAAGTTTGCCGATTATTTTCGGACACCACTACGGTTTGTTGATTATTTTCGTTGTTAGGCAAACGTTCAATTAATGTAAGTTTCCCATAGGTACTTTGACTATTTAAAAACACGCCCACATGCGCATCTATTCCATAACGTTCGACCCTTTCTTCAGACATATTGTTTTCAAGGTAATCAATCACAGCAACGCGATTGCCGGTGTTGAACATAGTTATAAATGTATCTGACACGACTGTTTGCGCTTTAACCACCAATGTACAACTTGTGATCAACAGAAAAAGTAAACGTTTTAACATAGTTATCTCAAAATTATTGATGTGCAAATACCTAATATTAATCATTTTTGTCTAACATCTGTTTTCAACAATCTACGACCGTGTTTTAGTGCAGGTAAAATTAATATTAAATATTTTATAGGAGGAACAACAAGTTATCAGTTGTTACAATAAGAAACAATGGATTTAAAAAAGGAAAAATCTTGCAATGCTAAGGCTTAAACTATGTTTTAATAATGCTTACAGGTACAATACAGCAAACCAATAAATAGGAACGAACTTGAGTTTTTCTTTTGAAACGACCTTCCAACTAAATAAAGCTTTTTATCACGAATGTTTTGAACAATCTGCAAATAAAACAACCGGCTTAAAAGCCTATAGTAAAGCCTTAGTATTGTTGATCTTAGGGTTTGCCACTTCCGCTATCGGCCAGTTAGGTCACCTTTCTATGTTTATTATTGTTCTCTCGATTGTTGAAGCCATGAGTGTGTATTGGCAACAAACTTGGTGGGTATGGCGTCAACTGATCGCAAAAGAGTCAAACTCAGAAGTAAGTTTAACTATAGATGATGAAGGGATTAAAACGAACACCCCTTACCATCAATTAACATTAACTTGGTCTATAATTCATCAAATAACCTTGACGGAAAAAGGCTGTATTTTTCATTACGATAAAGGACGATACTATTTAAGTTTTTCTCACCTTAATGATGAAGCCGTTAATTTTGTAAAAACCCATATCAACTAGGTGAATTATAAACACCCACACTTTGTAGCCAATTAAATGCTTCTTGCAAGTCATCACAAAAGCGGCTTTCTACATTCGTTAATACCTCATGACTTGCTTCTAAAAACATTCTTTGAATTGATAAGCTACAAATTACAGCTTCATATTTTTGGTTATTCTGGTTCGCCCATTCATTTAACTCATCTATTTTTTCCCACATATCAGGTGTGGATAATTCCCATTGAGATAGGTCGACAAGGCAAGCCCAGGGTTTATCTTTTATCGTTTTAACCAGTTCTTTATATTCTTTACACATACGTACCACGGTTTCCGTATTCCAAGCATCAAAACACTTAACCACCAATGTTTGATCAATAACTTCCATTTGAAACGAACCATGTTCTATCATAAAAATTGCCATTAAATGACCGTAACTTATTATATAAGTTAACTTATTACGATTTTAAATCAACTAAAGCTGTGCTTAAAAAGTAAATATTTAACGAACGTCACGCTAAAATGTTTATTGTCGCAGCCCATTTGTCACACAGGCAGGTTAAATCATCAATTAGCTTATCTCGTTTTTGTTCGTTTACTGTTAGCTCTAAACTTTGACCATTGGCGATAATATATTGGCATTCATACAATGAATATAAACAAGAAAAATACACTTCGGTTCTCTTCGCATTTAAAAATTGGGTTGGAGATCTTGCTTAACATGTAATGATCCATTATTGCCTGTTCACCGACAAAGTGGATTTTTAATGATTAGTAACGTTTGAGCTTTGACAAATTGTATCGCTCGATATACTGCCTTTCGTTATTTGCAAGTAAGCGGTATAAGGTAAAATTAGCGTATCTGCCGGTAGGCTGAAAAATATATCCCAGAACATGATGGCACTTCCTTGACCTCCATTCCCTTTCAAGATCATACACAAGTCCAATGCCACGCCAGAGTATACTCTTGGGATAGAACACTCATTACGACAAACGTCTTGTTTTAGCTCTTCTGGCGCAGACCAGTCAGATGACACTGTATATATGGTACTGCACCCTTGTAGGGTCAACGTTAATCAAGCTAATAAAACCAAAGTGAATTTCAAATTGCTGTCCTTCAAGATATAAATAATGAACTGGCATCTAGTTTTTATTCCAGCTTAAGCCAATGGATAATTGATTTACTTGATGTAACTCTGACGCAGTCAAAACGCCATAAAGCCTCGGGTAAGGCCAACCATAACCCCATCTAAATTTCGTGGGTAAATACGGTGTTCCTCCCACTCTAACCCCAGCCAGCATTAATGCCGCTATTTCAGGCTCACCAACATTAGAGACACATGTTTTTGGTGCATTATCTGAGTCTAAACGCGCTTGGTACGTGCCGCCTTTCCAATAATCAAAATCATGTTTTTGGCAGCAAGAAAGCCACAAATTTATCTATTTAAATGTCCCGTCTGAAAATGCACTACATCCATCACTGGTAAATGGTTTTAACGTATCTGCGGATATTGAAAAAGGCAAAATTGTGAGTGAAATTAGGTAAATCGATATTTTCATAAATTCAATATGCCCCCTAGTTTTCATCGCAGTATATTGATTTATTAATCGGTTGTATCACCATCAGTTTCAGATGCATTGGCTTCAGATGCATCTGTTGATTCTGGACTTTTTAATTTTTGTAACCGTTTTTCTTCTTTCTTTTTCTTTTTTGCTAATTCTTTCTGGCGCTTTTCAAAAGCATAATTTGGTTTAGCCACAGGTAAGCTCCCTTAAGATAACGATACTATTCAAGCTTTAGAATACGGTATTTTCTCTGTAATTGCGCAATTCATTAACCGCCATTTTAACAAACACCGTAAACCGTAAGTTTAGGTCATTAATTAAGCGCTCACTGCTTCACATTAACTCGAAAGAATTGGCGTGTACCTTTGTAGCAATTCAGACGACCATGCTTACGAAGCCAACTATTACTGTTGAGCAGCCTTAAATACCATATGAGTCTTGTGCCATTTTATATGTCATCTCACCTTTTTCTGCTTCCTAGACAACTGAAAATTTAAAAACGACGGTATAACTTTTTTGTGTCCCATTTGTTATTTAATTTATAGCTCTCACCGATATAGCGATTGAAAAGTGTCGACGATATTTAGGACGGTTCAGCAAAAAAAGCGAAACTATTTAACAGTTTCGCTTTTTTAATGGTCTAGCTAGTGACAAGACTACACTTTAATTAACGTAACATCGCATTTAGCATAGTTAGCCACACCATTGGCCGTAGAGCCAATAAGGGCTTGAATCCCTTTTTTAGAGTGCGTGCCAAGGATAATTAAATCCGCATTTTTCTTTTCAGCCAACAAACAAATTTGTTCATAAGCTTTACCAAATTTCACCGAGACATTCTTCAATGGAATATCCAACGCTGCCGCTTTTGATTCGATTGAAGGTAATGCGTTTTCTTTTAATTCTTTTTGGTAATCTTTTGGAAGCAAAGAGTATGAAATGATGTGAGTAACGAGCAACTTAGCGTTACAAACTTGTGCAAATTCCTTCGCTTTGGCAAGTACACTTGCGCCCTCTTCACTGTCTTCTATTGCACAAAGAATGGTTTTATACATAGGGATTCCTTAGATTTATTAGTATGTGTAACGTATTTTATAAGTATAAACTACCACTGGTGTAGGCCATTAACAATCGCTTTCAATTTGTAACTTCCGTTGCTGCAAATTCTATTGACGTACATCAATATAATCAAAAAAAGTAACCTAAAGCGCGCAAAGCCGATGTCGGTAATTTTAATATGTTTATTGCAAAACGTAATCAAAGTATTTCCTGTGTTCTACCCCAGCTAAATTGGAATTTATTTTGTTTGGGTGTTTGTATTCACGCCAACTCGCGACATTACGGCCTACATTTAATTTTGGAAATTCAGCGCCATCTTTTGGCGTTAACCCCAAAAACTGACTGATTTTTAATAAGCTATCTTGCTCACTTACATCAACAGTTAAAAAATCATCACGTTTTTTAAAATATGAAAGTACTTCCTTTTCATGACGCTTATAACAATCCGTTAATTGAGCTTGACTCAAGGGTAAATCCACCGAAAAGGTATGATGAAAACTGCGCTTTAAAATAGGATGGAACACTCCCGTTTTGGGATCTAAACGGGGAGCCATTTTACCCAGTAACATAGTAATGGAAGGCAGCCATTTATCTAACTCTCTGGTTAAATAAATAAACTTGGAATTGGGAAATAATTGATCTAAATGTTTGTAGTCACTAAAACAGGGTGCATCCGAAATAGCGTCCGCCATTTCAAACGCCTTTTTGGTAAATGCGGTATGCGCCACCGACAACCCCATCTCTAATAATGCAACACTGATGCTGGTGGTGCCTGTCCTAGGTAAGCCAATTATAAATATCTTAGACATCGGATATCACTCACATTTAAAAGGCCGACAGTATACTTGAACTGAAAAACAGATGGTGAAATAAATAGTCAACAATACAACTAATAACTGATCAATTGATAATATGAAGAATCTATTAAGATTGACTTGACTAACGAGAAAATTTATCCAAACTGCACGGGTTCAAATCAGCCTAAACGTTATAAAAAGAGTGTTATGAAAACAGAAGTGAGTTACCGTTTCTCTTCAGCCCAAGTTGCGAATCGTTTTTTACATGAATTAAAAAATTGGCATGTTGCGCAAGTATCTACTCGTTTGTTCAAAGGAGATGATAGCGTCAATGTGTCTTATGAATATGATCAACGTGGATTTGATAATACCTTATCAGAACTTGATAATTTAGCGGAACAATATGGTGGTAAAGAAGTTTAGCGGTTAGATTTATTACCGCTTATATTTCAATAAAACTATTCAAACCTCGTTTAAGGATTTACTTTCCAAATTTTATCTGAAGACTCTAGATACTCTGATAAAGCCGCAGAGCCATACCATGGGTAAAGTTCGGCTTTAAGATATTTCTCTTTGATGGCGGGATCGGTTTCTAGTAATAAATTAGCCTCATCAATTGAGCTAACATCTAAAATAAATATACCTCTAAAATCATTATTATTTTTACCAAAGGGCCCGGCAACTATCAGCTTCTTTTGGTCTACGAGTTTATTTATATTCTTCATGTGACCAACAAACGCATTGCTTCTCATCTCTTTATTGATTGATGTATTCTCACCAGTTTTCAATATAACCAAGATATAACTTTTCATTCCATAATCATCTGCGCCTAACTTTTCTGCTAACTCAGGATCATAATTAGGATTTGAAATTTGGGATAAAGAGTAAGACGTTAAAGGCGCAAACAACAATATTAAAGCAGTGAAGAAGGTAAATTTCATTGTATTTATTCTCATTAAATATTCGTCCAATTATCAGTCAAGGTGAGCATATTTGGAGTTTTCTCTCCTAATATGAACCATTAATTGTTTAAGTAAGGTAAGAAGTAATCATAAACATTATTTATACATTTAATTACGTTAATCTCCAATCCACGTTATTTTGTATAAATCACGACGTCTGTCTAAGTAGTTTTTAACCGAGCCTTCATTTTTTAATTGATCCAACTTGGTTAAATCAAGATCGACAATCAAGGTCATTTCTGTATTTGGTGTGGTTTCCGCCATAATCGCATCATGCGGAAATGAGAAGTCTGACGGTGAAAAAACAACGGATTGTGCATATTGTATATCGGCCCCATCGACTTTTGGTAAGTTGCCCACACTGCCTGCCGTGATCACATAACATTCATTTTCAATCGCTCTAGCGTGAGCACAGTGACGTACTCTTAAGTAAGCATTTTTTGTGTCCGTCCAAAATGGCACAAATAACATTTGCATGCCTTTCTCAGACTGTAATCTGGCGAGTTCTGGGAACTCAACGTCATAACAAATAAGAATACCTATTCGGCCAAAGTCAGTATCAAACACATTAAGTCCATTACCGCCTTTCATGATCCACGCCCTTTTCTCATAAGGGGTTGGGTGTAATTTATATTGCGACTCTAACGTTCCGTCACGGCGACACAAGTAAGCTACATTATATAAATCACCGTCTTCCATCACAGGCATAGAACCCGCAATAATATTTATATTGTAACTGACTGCCAATTTGGAAATCGCATCTAAAATTTCGCCTGAATATTCAGCCAGAGCCTTAATCGAATCAAATGAGTTATCATGTTCATCAATACCCATTAATGGCGCATTAAAAAACTCTGGCAACAAAGCAAGATCACATTGATAGTCTGATAACGCGTCAACAAAAAACTCTACTTGCTGGATTAACTCTTCAACTGAGTTTAAAGAACGCATTTGCCATTGCACACAACCAATTCGCGCCGAAGTTTTGGTCGCGCCGATCAATGGGGTTTTTTGGTCGTCATAATAAAGATTGGTCCATTCAAGTAAGGTGGCATACCCTTTTGATTCTTTATCTTCTGGTAAATAGGCGGTTAATACCCGTTTTACCTCAAAATCATTGGATAGCTGAAAAGTTAAAATTGGATCATATATCTCACGTTTTTTTACTTGTTCTATGTATTTTTGTGGTGAGAGTTCATGCGCATAATTTTTATAATTAGGAATTCGTCCACCAGCAATAATAGACTTAAGGTTTAAGCTTTGGCATAACTCTTTACGAGCTTCATATAAACGTCTGCCAAGACGCATACTGCGATAATCAAGCGAAACACAAACCTCAATTCCGTAGAGCACATCACCAAGCGGATCATGCGTTGTCAGGTATGCATCACCGGTAATTTGATCATAGGTGTGATGGTCGCCAAACTTGTCATAATCCACTATCAATGAAAATGCAGCGGCGACAATTTTACCGTGATCTTCAATGCAAATTTGCCCTTCTGGGAAAACAGCTAATTGAGCTTTAAATTGTTTTTCCGGCCAAGCGCCGCCTAAGTTTGGATATACCTCATCCATCATCACTTTTAAGTCGGCGTAATCTTCTTTAACTAAATGACGTAGTGCTAATTTATGTTCGGATTCATCGGTATAAATATTTTCACTCATTACTTATTTTACTCATAATTTCTGGGGGTAAATTGGGTTTAACGTATTCAGCTCAACTTTACCTATTCAATTTGATATAGGCTTATTGTCGTTGCCGATTTTATTTGCCATTAAGATGGCTATAAAAACGGCCACCAATTGAATTAAAAGCGCAGGGATTATAAAAAATAAATCAACTCGGATGTTGGTGTTTGATGGCAATGATAGTTCAGTCAATAACCATAAACCGCCAAATACCAAGAGTGATTTATATAAGTACTTTTCTAATTTCAGTTTAAATTCTGGCGATTGCCAAATACTGAATACAAGAGTAGCTATTGATAATACAGGTAAGAATAAAAGACTAAAAAATGAAATTAAATATAGAGTACGCCAAGGTTGAGTATCCAAATCTGTGGGTATTCCGATAACAGCATTACAACCACTTAAGAAACCTAAACATATAATTATGAGTAATAATTTCATCTTGTATTCCTTTTCTAGATAAACCATAAGCTAGATTATAACAATGTTCATAATTTAACTTTAATAGAAACTAAAGCAACATTTTTTGTTTTCGTATGAATTCAGTTTTACTCCGAAAATTTAGTAAATAAGGCTATTTGAACCTTTATGTATTTTCTGATGTTATTTTTATCAGACGATCAAGTTTGAGATATTTTGCTTAATCTCAGTGATAACAGAAAGACGTATGACCTAAATCATGCTTTAGTTATATATATTTGTTACCTTAGCAGCGCACAATAAACCTTCCATAGTATTGGCTTACGAGCTCAATTGAAGTCACAAGAAAACAATTGATACTGCGACATACCTCCCCAAATAATAAATGAATTAATACATGGCAAAGACACAATTGTTTTTAACCCGTTAAAAAATTTAACCAATCAATTTGATAAATTAGTTAATGGTAGATTATGGGTTAATGTTTTAATCGCTCTAGGTTTAAGGGGGATTGTGGAATGCACCAGAGCATAAGCTAATTAACACTAAATAAGGTTTAACCCCGATTTTGAAATTAAAGTGGGTGTTCTGGTTATTTTTATAGTTATCATTTCAATTTATTTATTGAATTATATATAAAAAGTTTGAGTTTCGAGTGGGTGGCCTTTGAATTTATTAAGTGCAAATTCTAATATTGCCCTTTTAGCCACCTTTTTGCTGTTAGTTTTTCAAGCTTCCTTCTGTATTTCTTGGGCGAAAATTCTTTAGTATTCCCTTTCATAACTTCAAAAATATCTTCTGATATTATTGCACCAATGGCATGAATTGTTTCGTGCCGACTCAAGCCTTGCCTTGTAAGTTTTGCAAACGTTTCAGGTATTAAATCAACTCCCATTGCTAATTGATTCTCAACTATCACATGAATTGATGAATGTAACCGTATGGCATCTTCGGTTAATTCAAGATCTAAGTTTGAATGGAAATCATGAACCAATTCAATTCGTATCCCTTCATCTAATGCTAACCAATTTTCAGCATCTACTTGTTTATTGGGATTATAAATATCCATTATTTCCTCCAATGCATGAACTCAGATCTTTGTATCTAACAAAGCTGTTAAAATACGAGTGGGTGCCCCTTTTATTTGCTAATTGGAAGTGCATCACCTAATTGAGTATAGACATCATTTGGTGTTTTAAATAAGTTAAGACCAAATGCACGCTTAACGTTATGTAACACTTGATTTGATTCTTCTTGAGACTTTTGGCTACCAACTCTAAGAATGTCTATTAATTGAGATTTATCTGACATAAATATTTCCCTACGTTCTCTAATTGGCTTTAAGATCTCTTGTAAGCACTCTTCTAGAATTTTTTTAGTGGTTCCGTCACCTAAACCACCATTTTGGTATCTATCCTTCAGATCATTAATATAAGCTGAGTCAGGGTGGAATGCATCTAAATATGTGAAAACAACATTACCGTTAATTTGTCCTGGGTCTTCAACATTTAAATGATTAGGATCGGTGTACATCGACTTTACTGCTTTCGATATGTCTTTTTCACTGGAGTTCAAAAGAATACAGTTGCCCATAGATTTTGACATTTTATTTTTACCATCCGAACTTGGTAAGCGTGGCACTTTACTTAATAATGGCCGACACTCCACTAGAATGTCATCTTGTGCGATATGGTTTAATTTCCTCACTATCTCATTCGTTTGCTCAATCATTGGCAATTGGTCTTCACCAACAGGAACTAAAGTAGCTCTAAATGCGGTAATATCTGCGGCTTGACTAATCGGGTATGTTAAAAAACCTGTTGGAATTGACCTACCGAATGATTTAGCTGAAATTTCACTTTTCACAGTTGGATTTCTCTGTAATCTTGCAACAGAGACTAAGTTCGAATAGTACATTGTCAGTTCAGATAACGCGGGAATAGCTGACTGCAAACAAATAGTTGTTTTTTTAGGATCAATACCGACAGCCAAATAATCAGCGACAACATTCAAAATATTGGACGATACTTTGTGTGGATTATAACCGTTATCAGTTAAGCCCTGTAAATCTGCAACTAAAATGGTTTGTTCATGGTCGTGTTGTAGTTTCACTCTCTGCTGAAGCGAGCCAACAAAATGCCCCAGGTGAAGCTGACCAGTTGCTCGATCTCCAGTTAATATTTTTTCTTTTTTTAAGATTGTTCTTGGATTGTGCATAATATGACTCCTAATTGTACCATCGGAGACATAAATAAGGTTATTCATAAGCAGTCTTCCGACGGCTTTGAATAAATGTGATTCAGCGCCGCTCTATAAAATAGAGCGCCACCATGTAACTGTAATGAAGTTGTATGTATTGTTCATTTGCATTTTTTAAGGCTACCATCCATCAAAAAATGATTCAATGAAATTTAGCTTAGCGCAAGTTCTAACGTAGACACCCACTCTAAAATACGAATGGTTGGCTCTTTTATTTTTTTAGAGGTTAATAAAATACAAGCAGTTACCTTAGTTTGTATTAATAAAATCACCCAAGATAGAGCCTGTTATCCTTCCTTTTTATAGTTATCCATGGCCTGCTTAATTTTTTTCATTTCCCATTTATCTCCAAAGGGTTGAAATACTATATATCCATGTACGGCGATGATTAAAGCAAAAGATATTGCACATGAAACTAGTGCACCTAAATTGTCACCTTGGTTATAATTAGGCAATAAAAAGAGAACAAAAATGGCAATTAAAAAGAGTGTTAACATGTAGAATTCTTTTTTTGCTTTCACTTCAGCTTTTACAGTTTCTAAGTCAAATTCAGGTTCTGAATATTCTTGTATATTTGTTTTTTCACTTTGGTTACGTATGCCATTTTTGATTTCGTTTATATCAATTTCAAAAACTGATGCTAAAGACTTCAACGTTTCAAGACCAACACTTTCACCTTTCTCTGCACGTTGGATCGTACGAATATTTAACCCGCTCAATTGAGCTAGTTGCTCTTGAGACCAATTCTGTTTTTGCCTTAAGGATTTAAGAAACATAAACATTTCTCTCTCTTACTTTCATTGTGCGGTAAATATAATCCAATCTTACTTTGTTAGAAACGACAAAAACATGACAAAAACACGACAATCCAGTGATTTCCTTTATAAAAGACAATGCGGACACATCAAAATAAAGATTGATAGAAAGTAAAAGTGAGTTTAATAATGTCACTTCCCTCTTTTCATTAATTATTTAACGTGTTTTATTTTTAAATACTCTGTCTTGATTTTATATTACTTTGACTAATATTTTACGAAGTCATATCATCGATTATTAAAATTAAATAAATATAAATCAACGATTAAGGTTAATAAGGATGTTATTAAATAAAACAAATATGGCACAATCTTTAGTGTTATGTTTTTCACTTATATTTTTAACTAATTGTGCTCCAACAACAATTAAAGAAAATTGGAACAACACGGTTGAGTTAGTATCTAGTGGCGTAGTCAGTATTCAAACTGATGTACCAGTAAGCTTTGATGGTAAATGGAATAGCAGCGGTTATGGCACTGGTTTTATAGTTGATTCAAAAAGAGGGATAATATTAACCAATAGACATATTGTGACCCCTGGACCAGTAACCGCTAAAGCAATATTAATAAACAATGAAGAAATAGATTTAACCCCTTTGTATATAGACCCAGTGCATGATTTTGGGTTTTATCGCTACGATCCTAGCCAGATTAAATATTTGCAACCTCACCAATTTAAGTTAAGTAAAAAGAAACCTAGTGTTGGTCAAGAAATCCGCATCATAGGAAATGATGCAGGACAAAAAATTTCTATTTTAGATGGAACCATTGCACGACTTGATCGTGAAGCTCCGGCCTACGGCCGTGGTCGATATAATGATTTTAATATTTCCTATATTCAAGCAGCCACCGCTTCCAGTGGAGGTTCTTCAGGATCACCAGTAATTAATATACAAGGAGAAGTCGTTGCGCTTAATGCTGGCGGCCAAAGTAAATCAGCTAATGCGTTTTATTTGCCTTTAGAAAAAATTAATATTGCGCTTAAGAAACTTCAAACAAACGAACAAATTTATCGTGGAACAATCCAAACTACTTTTATAGTTAAACCTTATGCTGAGTTACAAAGGTTAGGTTTAAATAACACATTAGAAGTAAAATACCGTGAACAATTCCCTGATGTATTAGGTTTGTTAGTTGTAAATTCAATAATTCCTGAAAGTTCTGCCTCAAAATCACTTGAAGTTGGTGACATTTTATTAGACCTAAATGGACAATCGATTGCCGAGTTTTCAACTCTTGAAACTAACATAAATAATAATGTGGGACAGAGCATAAAATTAGCAGTACTAAGACGCGGTGAACTACTATCATTACAAGTTGATGTTGATGATTTAGATACTATTACTCCTTCTTCATACTTAAAATTTGATGGGGGCATTTTTCATAACTTATCCTACCAACAGGCAAGGCATTATAATAAGCCTATCAAAGGGGTATATGTCGCTAATTCTGCTGGTAGTTTTAAACATGCTGGACTACCGCATAATAGTGTGATTACAGAATTTAATGGGGTTCACGTTGATACCGTAGAAGAATTTAATAACCAATTAAAACTCATTAAAAACGGAACAAAGGTACATTTACGTTATTTCAATCTTAATAATCCTAATACAAGCAATTATGCACTTGTTGAAGTAAATAGTACTTGGTTTGAATTTAGTTTTTGTAAAAAAGATGCGGCTTTAGGCCATTGGCCATGCAGTCAATCGATGCAATTATCTGAGCCTGACCTAGTGGTTACTGATACCACTAATAAGCCCGCTATGAAAATTAGTGATCATATAGAAGATGCCTTAGTTGAAGTTAGTTTCTCTAGTCCTTATTCCATACAAGGTCGCAGTGGAAGCAGCATAAAAACGGGAACCGGGGTAATCGTTAATATAGAAAAAGGTTTGGTTGTTGTCGCAAGAAATGTTGTTCTTAGTTCACTTGGAGATGTCGACCTAACATTTAACAACCGTTTAGAAGTGAAAGGTAAGGTTGAGTATATTCACCCTTTGCATAATTTGGCATTAGTATCATTTAAGCCAGAGAGTGTTGCGAAAATAGCACTAGCACAAGTCTCATTAAGTAAAACATCTATAAAAAAAGGAGATCGCATACTGCAAATGGGACTTAATTATGACGGTGTCGTTGAGTATCGTGAAACGAACGTTGACACCATAGATGAGCTTTGGTTAAAACAATTCGAAGCACCACAGTTTATTGAACGAAATATAGAAGTGGTTAACCTCATAAATCCTAATTTATCTGCAGATGGTATTTTACTTAATGAAGCAAATGAAATGACCGCATTTTGGACAATCTTTAATGAACGAAATGGAGACGGTGTTAACACTCTGATGGCTGGTATTACCGTAGATTATATTGCAGAGTTAATTGAATTTTACGAAAGTAAAAATCCAATTTATTCCATAGATTTAAATTTAACAACGATAGCACCGGTAAATGCATTAAAAATGGGCTTGCCTGAAGAATGGTTAGTAAAGTCAACAGAACAAAATTCATCAACTGGTAAGTTACTTATTGTATATAATGTCGCTAAGAGCTCCAAAAGTGCTGAAATCTTTAAGCGTGGGGATATCTTATTGTCGATAAATGACACCCCAGTATCTTCTTTTAGACAAGTAGAATTATTATCTCAATCACCTGAATTGAAAGTGACTTACTTTAGCGAAGGCAAGGTTTATTCCGATACGTTAACAACGGCACGTTTAACAGGGAATGATATTGAACAAGTATTTTATTGGTCTGGTTTATATCTGCATACCCCGCATAGAGCGGCTCAACAGCAAGGTAATGTCGGTGAAGATGGCGTGTATGTAGCAAGTTATCGGTATGGTTCTCCTGCCACTCGTTATGGACTTTATGCAATGCAGCGAATTGTCGAAATAGATGGACAGGCAATTAAAAATACAGACGATTTTGTAAAGGCCGTTAAAGGCAAAAAGCATCAAGAGTCTGTTTTAATAAAAACGTTAGACTTTAGAAATACCTCAGGTGTCATCACGTTAAGAGTTGATAATAATTATTGGCCATTTTATGAGATCAAATACAAAAATGGACACTGGCAGAAAATCAATCATTTATCCGTTACAGAGTAACCCTCTCCCCCAATAAACACCGAGTAGCGTAAATAACGTTACTCGGTTATTTAAAATCTGAACATCCACTTAATTTACTATCTTGAAGTATCAAAAATTGCATATTTTTGGCGCAACTCCATCTTTCCATCTAAATATTTCTGAAGTGAAATAAGTTTCCTTGAAAAATTTGAGTGTCTGTCCTTGTTATTTAATTTACATATGTCGCTTTATTACTCACTGGATACAAAAGAACAATTGGGGCGTTTTACTAACTATAGGAGAAAGTGGCATATAAAGCTGTAATGCTTTTGCTTTTGCTTTTGCTTTTGCTTTTGCTTTTGCTTTTGCTTTTGCTTTTGCTTTTGCTTTTGCTTTTGCTTTTGTTGTTGCTCTTGATCTTGCTTTTACTCCCGATTCAAAACATCTGTATTAAATATTAACTTTTCTCTAATCGAGCGGGCATGGATGCCCGATTGAGGAAAATGTTCAGGGACGAATGTTTTTCCGTATTTGAAGATAAAAGTTAATATTTAATACAAATAGATGTTTGTTTACGGGCGGCCTTTTTGGGTTACGTTTTTGGGCTGTTGCAAAAAGGTAACTTGCCGAGGGGCGAAACCTTAAAGTTCAAATAAGTAAGATATAAAAACGTCAACTCTAAAAGCAACCTATAAAAAGCACAAAAAAAAGACCAACAATGTTGGTCTCCTCTCTATTCATAAAACACCTAATTTAAGCATCCATAAACGCCAGTTTATAAGTAAAAACTAAACTAGTTCTACAGCAATAGCCGTCGCCTCTCCACCACCAATGCACAAAGACGCCAACCCTTTAGTTAACCCACGGTTTTTAAGAGCATGTAATAAAGTAACAATAATACGTGCCCCCGATGCACCTAAAGGATGACCCAAAGCACATGCGCCACCGTTTACGTTTACTTTATCAGTAGGTAAATTCATGTCTTTCATTGCCGCCATGGTCACCATAGCGAACGCTTCGTTTATTTCAAACAAGTCTACATCTTCTACTGACCAACCCGCTTTGGCTAACGCCGTTTCCATCGCGCCAATTGGGGCTACTGTGAATTTTTCTGGTTCAATTGAGTTTGTGCTGTAACTTACAATTTTAGCCATTGGGGTTAAACCACGTTTAGTCGCTTCTGACAGTTTCATTAATACCAATGCCGCAGCTCCGTCACTGATTGAAGAAGAGTTTGCTGCGGTAATCGTACCGTCTTTGGCAAAAGCTGGACGTAAACTTGGGATCTTATCTATTTTAGCGTTACCCGGTTGTTCATCTACCGATACCACATAATCACCTTTACGTGATGATACCGTTACCGGTGAAACTTCATTATCAAAACGACCGCTAGCAATGGCTTCTTGAGCACGGGTTAACGAACGGATTGCGTAGTTATCTAATTGTTCACGTGTGAACTTAAATTCATCTGACGTATCTTGAGCAAAACAGCCCATCGCCTTACCTTGATACGCATCTTCTAGACCATCTAAAAACATATGATCCATGGCTTTGCCATGACCCATTCGCATTCCGCCACGGGCATTTGGTAACATATAAGGTGCGTTTGACATGCTTTCAAATCCACCAACAACCGCCACATTGATAGAACCTGCGCTTAATGAATCCGCAGCCATCATGGCCGCTTTCATGCCTGAACCACATACTTTATTTATGGTCGTTGCACCTGCAGCTAAACGCACCCCAGCTTTAATTGCCGCTTGACGAGCTGGCGCTTGCCCTAAACCAGCAGGTAATACACATCCCATAATAACTTCGTCGATATCGTTGCCTGTAATACCTGCTTTTTCAATTGCTGCAGCAATTGCTGTAGCACCAAGTTCCGGAGCCGCTAACGATGAAAGACTGCCTTGAAAACCACCTAATGGGGTACGTTGAGCCGATACTATAACTATAGGATCTTGATTGGACATGTTTAAAACCTCTGTTGATAACGTAAATGTTTATTATTGTTTGTTAAAAGTCATAAGCTGTAAGCTGTAAGCTAAAAGAAATAAGTAAAAAAGCATATTCTTTATTTTACTGTAAATAAAAAATTTCCACGATACTACCAAAGTAGCCTGCCTAGCATTTAGCTTTTCACTCAAAGCTCGCGACTCGAAACTGCTTTGTTTTTGCTTTTCACTTAAAGCTTAAAACTGCTTTTGTGGTTCATTGTGACCTGCCTCGCAACTTTATAAAACTATTGCACACAACTGAATGACAAAGCGCAAATGGATTTGTGTCTTGTTTTTTTTACAATCTTGCCTTATTTAAAATGTTCAAACTCTAAATAAAGATAAATACTAAGTTTACGTTAACGTAAACTTACCCTATTATAATTCCAACAATAGTAAACACAATAGTACGTCTATTTGTGTATACGACTATCACTATAAATTTCATGTCCTGTATGACAGCAGACGTGTTGTTGGTACAGATAAAAGTAGATTTAGGAATGAAACAAATGGCTACCGACCAACCTATACAATTTAGTATTGGTGAACTCGCCAAAGAGTTTGACATTACCACCCGCAGTATTCGGTTTTATGAAGACCAAGGCTTATTAGCACCACAGCGTAAAGGTCAGACCCGAATATATTCGCAAAAAGACAAAGTCAGACTAAAACTTGTATTGCGCGGTAAACGTTTGGGCTTTTCGTTAGCAGAAACTAAAACCATATTTGACCTGTACGACACCGAAAAATCTGAACAACGTCAACTTGAAACTATGTTGCAACTGATTGCCACCAAGAAAGAAATATTGGCGCAACAGTTACTCGACATTACCTCGGTAATGGACGATTTGGAACAATTGGAACAAAACTGTAACGAAACACTAAAACAGCTTTAAACACTTAATTTATATAAACGAATAAGAACTCATTCTGGTGAATGCCACTGGAACACACTAATTAATAAAAACAAGAGACCTACTTATGATCAGCTCATTCTCAACAATCAACTTTAATCTTGGCGAAACCGTAGACATGATCCGCGACCAAGTAAATGCTTTTGCCCGCGACGAAATCGCACCAAGAGCGGCACAAATAGACATAGATAACGAATTCCCAATGGACTTATGGCGTAAATTTGGCGACATGGGTTTATTAGGCATGACGGTTGATGAACAATATGGCGGTTCTGGTTTAGGTTATTTGGAACACGTGGTCACTATGCAAGAGATCAGCCGCGCATCAGCATCGGTTGGTTTAAGCTACGGTGCCATGTCTAATCTTTGTTTAAATCAATTAAACAAAAACGGTACTCACGAACAAAAAGCTAAATACTTACCAAAACTTTGTACTGGTGAGCACATTGGTGCGTTAGCAATGTCTGAACCAAACGCCGGCTCTGACGTCGTCAGCATGAAATTAAAAGCCGAGAAAAAAGGCGATAAATACATCTTAAATGGCAACAAAATGTGGATCACTAATGGTCCAGATGCCAACGTATATATCATCTATGCAAAAACAGATACGTCTGCCGGTTCAAAAGGCATAACGGCATTTATCGTTGAACGTGACTACCCTGGTTTTTCTCGTCATCAAAAACTAGATAAGTTAGGTATGCGCGGTTCTAATACATGTGAATTAGTATTCCAAGATTGTGAAGTCCCTGCTGAAAACATTTTAGGTGAAGAAGGCAAAGGTGTACGTGTATTAATGTCAGGTCTTGATTACGAACGTTTAGTGTTATCTGGTGGTCCACTTGGGATCATGGATGCTTGTATGGATTTAGTGGTTCCTTATATCCACGACCGTAAACAGTTTGGTCAATCTATTGGTGAATTCCAATTAGTTCAAGGCAAAGTAGCCGACATGTATACCCAAATGAATGCGGCTAAATCTTATGTCTATTTGGTTGCGCAAGCTTGTGACCGAGGCGAAACCACCCGTAAAGACGCTGCAGGTGTTATTTTATATTCTGCTGAACTGGCCACAAAAATGGCACTAGATGCGATTCAGTTATTAGGCGGCAATGGTTACATTAATGAGTTCCCTGCAGGTCGTTTATTACGTGATGCTAAGTTATATGAAATTGGTGCAGGTACTTCTGAAATTCGTCGTATGTTGATTGGTCGTGAATTATTTAACGAATCAAAATAAATAAAAACAATATACGTTTATTTTAATGACTACTTTGAAGCACAAGCTTGTTTAGCCAGTGCTTCAAAATTAAGAGTTAAGAAGAGAGACCATGGCAAAGATAATAAGTAAGTTAAATCCACGCAGTGCTGACTTCATTGAAAATGCACAACATATGCAAATACAGGTTGATGACTTAAAAGCTAAGTTAGAAAAAATTAAACTTGGCGGCGGTGAACGTAGCCGTGAACGTCATTTATCTAGAGGTAAATTATTACCAAGAGATCGTGTTGATCATTTACTAGATAACGGCTCTCCGTTTTTGGAGCTGTCTCAACTAGCCGCCTATGAAGTTTATAAAGACGACGTCCCTGCCGCCGGCATTATCACAGGTATTGGCCGTGTTGGTGGCCAAGAGTGTGTGATCGTCGCTAACGATGCCACTGTAAAAGGCGGTACTTATTATCCGTTAACGGTTAAAAAACACTTAAGAGCACAAACCATTGCCCTTGAGAATAACTTGCCATGTATCTACTTGGTTGACTCTGGTGGTGCAAACTTGCCAAATCAAGATGATGTATTTCCAGACAAGGAACACTTTGGTCGTATCTTCTTTAACCAAGCTACTATGTCAGCACAAAACATTCCGCAAATCGCGGTAGTTATGGGCTCTTGTACGGCAGGTGGGGCTTATGTTCCTGCCATGGCCGATGAATCTATTATTGTTAAAGAACAAGGCACTATTTTCTTAGCGGGTCCTCCTTTAGTGAAAGCAGCGACTGGTGAAGTGGTCACAGCGGAAGAACTTGGTGGTGCCGACGTACATTGTCGTACTTCTGGGGTATCTGATCATTTAGCTCAGAACGACAACCATGCACTCGAAAATTGCAAGAAGTGCCGTTGGTAACTTAAACCGCACTAAAGACGTTCAACTAAAAATAAAAGAAGTGAACGCCCCTGATTATTCTGGTGAAGAGCTTTACGGTGTTATTCCAAAAGATCCTCGCAAACCTTTTGATATTAAAGAAGTCATTGCCCGTATTGTAGACGGCAGTGAGTTTGATGAATTTAAAGCCTTATACGGTTCTACGTTAGTCTGTGGTTTTGCTCATATCTATGGTTACCCAGTTGGTATTGTTGCCAATAACGGCATTTTATTTGGTGAGTCTGCTGAAAAAGGCGCGCACTTTGTAGAGCTTTGTGCCCAACGTAAAATACCTTTGGTGTTTTTGCAAAACATCACAGGCTTTATGGTTGGTAAACAATATGAAGCTGGCGGTATTGCCAAACATGGTGCAAAAATGGTTACCGCGGTCGCTTGTGCCAAAGTGCCTAAGTTCACCATTTTAGTGGGTGGCAGTTATGGTGCGGGCAATTATGGCATGTGTGGCCGTGCCTTTGATCCAAGATTTTTGTTTATGTGGCCAAACGCCCGTATCTCAGTAATGGGAGGCGAACAAGCCGCTGGTGTATTAGCGCAAGTAACTCGCGATCAAAAAGAA
This sequence comes from Psychrosphaera aquimarina, assembly GCF_032461525.1. NCBI lineage: Bacteria > Pseudomonadati > Pseudomonadota > Gammaproteobacteria > Alteromonadales > Pseudoalteromonadaceae > Psychrosphaera > Psychrosphaera aquimarina. The sequence continues at coordinate 608,536 of NZ_JAWCUA010000001.1, forward strand.
AAACGTGGTGAGTCTTGGTCTGAACAAGATGAAGCTGAGTTTAAGCAACCTATCATTGATACGTACGAACACCAAGGTCATCCCTATTATGCCTCTGCCCGCTTATGGGACGACGGTATCATTGACCCTGCAGATACCAGACAAGTGCTTGGTTTAGCCATTTCTGCATCATTAAACAAAACCATTGAGGATACCAAGTTTGGTATCTTTAGAATGTAGGGAAAGGCAATGACTAAAGAATTAAAGATTCAAGAAAATGGTCAAACCTTAGGCCAGCCTAAAGTCTTGTGTACCGTCGATGGATTAGGGGTTGCAACAGTCACTCTTAATAACCCCGATAAACACAATGCGTTTGATGACGAAGTGATTACTTTATTGACCACATTGTTTGCCAATATAGCCAGTAACCCTGACATTAAAGTGATGGTATTAAACTCTACAGGAAAGAGTTTTTGTGCTGGGGCTGACTTAGGCTGGATGAAACGCATGGCCGATTATTCGTATGAAGAAAACCTTGCAGATTCAAATGCCCTCGCCCAGTTATTTAAAGTATTAAATTTTATGCCACAAGCCACGATAGCCCAGGTTCAAGGTGCTGCATTTGGTGGTGCCGTGGGACTAGTTAGCTGTTGTGACATAGTCGTTGCATCAGACAAGGCGAGTTTCTGTTTAAGTGAAGTAAAGCTTGGTTTAATCCCCGCAACTATCAGCCCGTATGTGATCAATGTTATTGGTCTAAAAGCAGCAAGGCGTTATTTTTTAACGGCTGAACGTTTTTTTGCCGACCAAGCCAAACTCATCGGTTTAGTGGATGAAGTCGTTGCCGTTACTGAATTAGAAAATGCTACACAGACCTTTGTTAATACTTTATTAGCCAATGGACCTTTAGCAGTTAAAGCCGCTAAACAGCTTGCACTCGATGTTGCACATCAGCCAATTGAAGACACACTTATTGCCAATACCTCTGAACGTATTGCTGCGATACGCGTATCTGATGAAGGCCAAGAAGGCTTAACCTCATTTTTTGAAAAACGTCCTGCTAATTGGCAGTCATCTGACGTGAAGGATAACTAATATGTTTACTAAAATACTCATTGCTAACCGTGGAGAAATTGCTTGTCGTGTAATTAAGACAGCTCGTGCCATGGGGATATTAACGGTTGCGGTTTATTCAGACGCTGATAAAAATGCCATGCATGTGCAAATGGCGGATGAAGCCGTTTATTTAGGTGGTTCGCCTTCTCGCGAAAGTTACTTATTATCACAAAAAGTCATAGATGCAGCCCTTTTAACCGGTGCGCAAGCAATACATCCGGGTTACGGATTTTTATCTGAAAACTCTGACTTCTGTCGTTTATGTGAGCAAAATAACATTGTCTTTATTGGTCCACCAATTGGTGCGATTGAAGCTATGGGATCTAAATCTGCCGCTAAAAGTATTATGGAAAAAGCTAATGTGCCGTTAGTACCTGGTTATCATGGTGACGATCAATCTATGGATGTGATCAAACAAGCTGCGGACGATATGGGCTATCCAGTATTACTTAAAGCCACTGCCGGTGGCGGTGGTAAAGGCATGCGTCAGGTTTGGAGTGAAAAAGAATTTAAGTCTGAGTTTGAAGCTGTAAAACGTGAAGCATTATCATCATTTGGTGATGATCGTATGTTGGTTGAGAAGTATTTAACTCAACCTCGTCACGTAGAAATCCAAGTGTTTTGTGATAATCATGGCAATGCGGTTTATCTATTTGAACGAGATTGTTCAGTTCAGCGTAGACATCAAAAAGTAATTGAAGAAGCGCCAGCGTTTAACATGTCTCCAGAACTACGTGCAAAAATGGGTGAGTCTGCAATTAAGTCTGCTCAAGCTATTGGTTATCAAGGTGCGGGCACGGTTGAGTTTTTATTGGATATTGATGGTTCTTTCTATTTCATGGAAATGAATACTCGATTGCAAGTAGAACACCCAGTTACTGAAATGATCACAGGACAAGACTTAGTTGAATGGCAATTACGTGTTGCCGCTAACGAGACCTTACCTAAAACACAACAAGAGCTAACAATTAACGGTCATGCATTTGAAGCACGTATATACGCTGAAGATCCAGATAATGACTTTTTACCAGCGACTGGCCATTTACAGTTTTTACAAACTCCTATTGAAAGCCAACACGTTCGTGTCGATACTGGTGTACGTCAAGGCGATGATGTCAGTGTGTTTTACGATCCTATGATTGCCAAACTAATTGTATGGGATGAAAGCCGCGAAAAAGCGTTACAACGTTTAACCAAAGCGTTAAAAGAATATCGTATACAAGGTGTGACAACGAACATCGACTTTTTACATAACGTGGCCAGTTGTGACGCTTTTGTGACTGAACAAATTGACACTGGGTTTATTGAAAAAAATCATGATCAAATCTTTTCAGAAAACAATGCCAACAACCAAAACATAACCCATCAATTACCTATGGCGGCACTGGCATTAGTTTTACAACAATCTAAAAAAGCGAATAGCCATGCCACAACTAGCACAGACGTTCATTCGCCTTGGCATACCAATAATGCATGGCGCTTAAACCAAGCTAATTTACATCCTATAACTTTGTCTCACAATGAAGTGGAATTTAACGTAAATGTTGAACAACACCCTAGCGAAACTAATGTTAACGGAAACATCCGTTATACCATTACGGTTAGTTCACAGGACAAGGACAACCTTGTATACCAATGTGAAGGAGAATTAGCAGGCAATAGCCTTAATTGTTTTATCGATGGCGTTCGTCGCAGCATAACAGTAGTTTTTGCTGATCTTGATGTCTGTTTATATACCGCAGAAGACGTATATAAGGTTACTCAAGTATTAGCAGATATGGGTGATGCAAGTGACGATACCAGCGCAGGAGGTTTAACTGCGCCAATGAACGGCACTATGGTAAGTGTATTAGTGAGTGCTGGAGATAATGTCGAGAAAGACCAAGCACTGATGATCATGGAAGCCATGAAAATGGAACATGTCATTAAAGCGCCAAGTGACGGCATGGTTACCTCCTTGTTTTATCAAGCTGGCGACATGGTTGATGGTGGTTCCGAACTTCTGAGCTTTGAAGCTACTGACGTTTGAATCCTGTAACAATTAACCGTGACAATATTATAGAGAGTTAATATGACAATTATAATGGATAACAATTTATCTAATATGGCCATGCCAAAGCAGGTCAAGATAGTTGAAGTTGGCCCAAGAGACGGATTACAAAACGAAGTGCCTGTCACATTGGAAGATAAAGTCAATTTGATCAATAGTTTGTCAAAAACAGGCTTAACCGTGATCGAGTCCGGCTCGTTTGTGTCGCCTAAATGGGTGCCACAAATGGCGGGCTCTGCTGAAATATATGGTTTAATCGATCAAGTTGATGGCATTAATTACCCTGCCCTGACGCCAAACTTAAAAGGTTATGAACTAGCCAAACAAGCAGGCGTTAAAGAAGTGGCTATATTTGGTGCGGCAAGCGAGTCTTTTAGTCAGAAAAATATTAACTGCTCAATTGCTGAAAGCTTGCAACGCTTTGAACCTATTATGCAACAAGCTAAGTTAGATGGTATAAAAGTCCGAGGATATGTGTCATGTGTTTTAGGTTGCCCGTACGAAGGTGACATAGACGTTGCTAAAGTAGCAGAAGTCGCTAAAACATTGTATGACATGGGGTGTTATGAAATCTCTTTAGGTGACACCATAGGTGTTGGCACTCCAATTAAAGCACAGGCAATGTTGGCTGAAGTAGCTAAGTTAGTTCCAATTGAGCACTTAGCGGTCCACTTTCACGATACTTATGGTCAAGCCTTAGCAAACATATATGCTTGTTTAGCCTTAGGCGTGAGTGTAATTGATTCTGCGGTTGCTGGATTAGGCGGTTGCCCTTACGCGAAAGGCGCATCTGGCAATGTAGCGACGGAAGATGTAGTTTATATGTTAAATGGTTTAAACATTAAACATGGCGTTGATTTAACAGCATTAGCACAAGCAGGCGAAACCATTTGCAAAGCGTTGGGTAAAAAAACGAACTCTAAAGTGGCTAATGCTCTGCTTTCTAATTAACTGTTAGCTCTTAACCAAAGTAGGATATTTTATGTTGTTACTCGGTGAGCGTATTACCGTTAGGGATATGCAAGAAAGTGACGCTGACTTTATGCTGGCGTTACTTAACAGCCCCGGTTTTATCGATAATATTGGCGATAGAAACATCAGAACCAAACAACAAGTCATAGATAAAATTCACCAAGTTTATACCTTAGAATATCCGGTTTATGGTTTGTTTACCGTCGTTAATAATCAAACCAATGAGCCATTAGGTACAGTCAGTTATTTAAAACGTGATCACTTATCACACGACGACATAGGATTTGCGTTTTTACCACAACATTTTGGTCAAGGTTATGCCTTTGAGACCAGTAAACTATTGTTGGATCATGTCATTAATCAAGGAAAAACCTGTGTAGTGGCAGTCGTTAATCCAACCAATGTTGCATCAATCAAACTATTAGAAAAGCTTGGTTTTATTTATGCTGGGAAAACGACAATGCCTGGTGAAACAAGTCTGATATCAAAATATTCATTTAACATTAGCGACTAATAAACGTATAAAAACACTGACCCTAAGATCAAAAAAGCCGAGTTGTTTTTCAACACTCGGCTTTAATTATTACGCTTGTTATATTTAAAGCTTTTCTAAACTAATACAACCCACTGAGTATCCAGCACCAAAGCTACATAAAATACCTTTTTCGCCAGATTTAAAGTCATCTTGATACTTGTGGAATGCAACAACAGAACCAGCTGATGCCGTATTCGCGTATTCATCAAATATTAGCGGTGCATCGAGAAACTCAGGTTCACGACCTAATAATTTTTTTGCCGCAAACAAATTCATATTAATATTGGCTTGATGTAACCACATTCGTTTAACATCAGTAACCTGCCAATTGTTGTCAGCAATATGACTTGAGATTGTATTGGTTGCTAATGGCAACAATTCTTTAAAAACTTTACGCCCTTCTTGGAAGAAAAATGAATTATCTTCTGCAAGTTCATCGTAACAGTGATCGACATAGCTGTGATTACAGCGAATATTATTTGAGAATTGTGTGATTTGACTCGTGTTTACAATTTTAAATTGATTTGCTGAAGTTGCGGTTTCTTGCTTTTCAATGATAAGCGCAGTGGCTACATCACCAAAGATAAAATGACTATCACGGTTAGTGTAATCTAACTGAGGCGTAGTGAACTCTGGATTAACCACTAATACCGTATTAGCATTGCCAGTTTGAATTGCATTATAAGCATTGATGATGGCAAAAGTAGCGGTAGAACAGGCTACATTCATATCAAAACCAAAACCGCTCGCACCTAATATTTGTTGTACTTCTACGGCCATAGACGGATAAGAACGCTGCATATTAGAGCTACCAAGAATGATCATGTCGATATCTGAGGCGTGTTTGCCTGAATTGGCGATAGCTTGTTTGGCTGCTTCAACGGCCATTAATACCATTTCTGGTGGCTGTTCAGGATCATTTTTTACCATGCTTGGGTGCATGACATTAAGGTCAGTTATGCCCTCTTTATGCATAACATAACGAGATTTTATACCTGACGCTTTTTCAATAAATTCTACGCTTGAACTTTTCTTTTCTGCTAATGTGCCAGCGGCAATTTCAGCTTGGTGTTCGCTATTATATTTTTCTGCATAAGCATTTAATACATCGACAAGCTCTTTATTTGAGACTTTATGAGGAGGGGTAAATAAACCTGAACCGGAAATAACAACTGAAGTCATGATGAAATCCAAAAATTAAACAGCTTAACATTATGCAATTGCGCCAAAAAAGTGCAAGTTTTAACTACCAATTTAGTGCATTTATAATACTAATTAGGTTAATTGGATTAACTTAGTTACAAATCACCTTTAATTACCACGGTTGCGGATATTTTATCTTGAATAGCCTGACGGTTTGAATCCCAATAAATTTGGAAAAATCCTAATAAACCTGTGGCAAAACCAGCACCATAACCACCATAACGACCAAATGAATCCCATGCTGACATATAAGTACCATCAAGTTGTATCACTCGTATTCCCATCAAACGTTTACCAGGAGTTTGTCCACGCCACCAAGCAGGAAAAGCCGTAAAATATAACGCCGCCCAACCAAAACCTAAGCCTAAATCAGAAATAATCCCTTTACCAAACTCAACCAAACTATACACAGGCGCTTCCTGTTTTGGCTGTATTTGTTCATCTGAGCTTTGTTCATCTGAGCTTTGCTGTTCATTGTTCTCTTCAACTACAACAGGTGCTTGAACGACCTCATTTTCCAAAGTGGCTTGATCTGACGGTTCAGTTTGATCTAGTTTTGTAGGATTTTTTAATGCCGCATACTTTTGTACTGACGCTTGATAATAAGTAAAAAGTTGATCAACGTATTCTAAACGCGCTTGTTCTGTCTCTATGGGTAACGATTTTGAATTGTCTTCGATGAATTCATACACTTCATCATTAGACATATTAAGCTCTGCAACAGCATCTAAAGTGTCTTCAATTAACGGATGGTAACAAGCTAAATCACAATCGGGTTGTTCTAATTTAGTAGTTAATTCAAAAAGTAATGCAGCAAACCTTATTGAATTAGCAAAAGAAGGGGCTTGTGTGATCTCTAGGTCATTTTCGGGGATAACAATATCGTTATTAAAACTTTGATTAATAAATGCGATAACACTAATAAAAACAGCAAACGCACCAATTAAACGTAATAAATAACGGGCAAAGCGCCAACGCTTTTGTTCACTTTTTTTACCAAATTTAAAGATAGATAAACCGGCAACTAGCCCCCAAAATACAGCGCCAACATGAGTAAGCATAAGCACTGCCAAGGCATCAATTGACATTGCAAGGCCACGCTGTAATGGCGAGGCCAAACCTTTACCTAATAAGGCGTCATCTACACCAAAGGCAATATCAGTAATGATGTTTTTATCATCGGCTAGTATTACTTTTGGTGTAGATTCCATGTTATTTCCAACGTTAATTTTTGATAGTCATGCTTAGTTAGCTGATGTATCTAATGGCGGAAACGACTTAACTAAATCATCAATGTGTTTCATTTGAGTTAAGAACCCTTCTAGCTTTTCTAACGGTAATGCACAAGGACCATCACACTTAGCTTCATTTGGATTTGGATGAGCCTCAATAAATAGACCAGCCAAACCTAATGCCATGCCAGCTCTAGATAATTCAGCAACTTGAGCTCGGCGACCATCGGCAGAGTCTGTACGACCGCCTGGACGTTGTAACGCATGGGTCGAGTCAAACATAACTGGAGCCATTTTTTTCATGTCATCCATACCCAACATATCAACCACTAAGTTGTTATAACCAAACTGTGAACCACGTTCACATAAGATCACTTGGTCGTTACCGGCTTCCATGAACTTATTAATAATATGACGCATTTCATGTGGTGCTAAAAACTGAGGTTTTTTCACGTTTATGATTGCATTGGTTTTTGCCATCGCCACCACTAAATCGGTTTGGCGTGCTAAAAAGGCAGGTAACTGAATAATATCAACAACCTCTGCGACAGGCGCCGCTTGAAAACCTTCATGCACGTCCGTAATGATTGGCAAATCAAATTGAGATTTAATCTCTTCAAAGATTTTTAATCCCCCTTCCATGCCCGGACCACGATAAGAAGTTACCGACGAACGATTAGCTTTATCAAACGATGCTTTAAAAACATAAGGAATGCCTAACTTAGTTGTGACTTCTTTATAATGTTCTGCGATTTTCATCGCCATATCACGAGACTCAAGTACATTCATACCGCCAAATAATACAAATGGTTTATCATTTGCTAACTCAATATTTGCGCCGATTTGAATGTTTTGTTTGTTGTTTGTCATTTTATTTCCAATAGTTTAAACACCTAACGTATTTAGTTAGGCAGCTATGATCCAATTACTTGTAACACTTGTCCGCAGAACCAAGCTGCATAGGTACCAATTGCATATCCCATAACTGCTAATAATACGCCAACAGGCGCTAATGCAGGATGGAATGCCGACGCAACCACAGGTGCAGAAGCGGCTCCACCGACGTTAGCTTGACTGCCAACCGCCATATAGAACAATGGAGCCTTAATTAATTTAGCCACACTTAACATTAATATTGCATGAACTAACATCCAAATAGTGCCTAATATAAAGAATTTAGGGGACTCAAATATTTGAGTTACATCCATATGCAATCCTACGGTGGCAATTAAGATATATAAAAATGCACTACCAAATTTAGAGGCTCCAACCGCCTCAACCTTGCGTAACTTGGTAAATGATAATGCAATACCAATGGCGCTAGAAATCACTATCATCCAAAAGAATTGACTATGAAAACTATATTTATCGAAAGTTGGGTGATTCTCAATCATATAAGGTGTGATCAGATCTGAGCAAAAATGTGCAAAACCAGTGACGCCAAAACCAATAGCACAAATAAATATAATATCTTCTAGTTTTGGAATGCGGGCGTGTTTTCTTTCAAACTCTTCAACGTTAGCTCTTAATTCATTTAAAGCTGTGGTATCAGCACCCGTACGCGCATCAATTCTTTTTGCATTACTTGCAAGTAACAGTAATACCGCCATCCAAATATTAGCGACAATGACGTCCACCGTTATCATAGATGAAAATATGTTATTACCTACTTCATAAATTTCTTTCATTGCAGTTTGGTTGGCACTGCCACCAATCCAACTACCAGCAACGGTTGTCATACCTCGCCAAACGGCTTCAGGACCTGCACCATTAAGCATTTCTGGTGAGAAACTAGACATAATCAATAACGCTAATGGGCCACCAATAATTATACCTAAAGTACCGGTAAAGAATAAAATTAACGCCTTTGGCCCTAACTTTAATATCGCGGGTAAATCAACACTGATGGTTAACAAAACTATACAAGCGGGTAATAAATAGCGAGATGCAACAAAATACACTTGAGACGTATCGCTATCGACAACATTAAAGGTATTAAGAAGTGATGGTAGGAAGTAACACATTAATACTGCTGGTACTATTTTATAGAACTTTTGCCAACCGCTATTAGCACTATTACTTGTATAAAATACAAACCCTAATATAACAGCAAGCAAGCCTAGAACTGTGGCGTCATTTGAAATCAATGGCGTCATAAATCCCTCTTTTTTATAATTATTGTTTATGAATAAGCGAACGCTTAATGAATTGTTTCCACTATATGACTTTGTTCTTCTAACTGCAATCTTATGAACATGGCCATTGGATCATTTGGGCAGGCTTTGATGAAATAATCAAAATCGTCTTTTGCCCACTTCCCGCAATCTAGTTGGTTTAATACTAAACCTCTATCTCTGCGTTCGTATGGGTCTTCAGGTAATAAATCCATGAGTGTTTCAACACAAGTTAACGCGTCTTCAAACATACCTTCATCTAACAAGGCTAATTTTTGATCGGTAATTAACGTTTTAACCAACTCTTCGTGTGGGATCTCTTTTGCGTAAGCGGCAATATCGCTGACTAAACTGCTTTTCACATCGTCATTTGAGATCAAATACTCAGTTGCACCTGATAAGGCATCCAAAATAATAAGTTCTGAACTACTAAGTCTAACAACTAACGCCATGCCTTCTTCTAATTCGGCAATAAGCGCATTGAAACCTAATTCACGTAGTAAGTATCTAAATAACACAGCAAGTGTCATTTCGTTACCAGTACGGTGCATGATGCAAAATGAAAGGTTGGCTAAGCTCGACTCAGGTAACTCTTGTAAACCTGGACCGGTAACGGCTAATTCGTCAATTAAACAATCGACTGCTTGATACAGTTGCTCTTGCACAGGTTGATTTTTGTCTACAGACGCAGACAAATGTGCAACCAATTCGGCTAAATGTATATCAATATCATCAATAGCAAATTCATCTTGCCAGTTTTGCTCTAACTGAATGACTTCTCTTAGCAAATCATCGGGTTTATCAGACTCGTACAGCCAATTTGCAGACATAATAACTTCTTATATAAATTAATAACGGTGAGGTTTATCCCCAAGCGCACTTAAGTGGGGGCAAATTCTAAAAATTCAATAACCGTTTTGTTAATACTGACCTTTTGTTACTGCATAAAATGCAGCAAATATAAGACAAATAGACGAAATACTTAACATCTGTATTGCCTTCGACTTCTGCTCAGCTTTCATCGCAAATACAGCAAATACAATATAACCCACCACAAAAATCACTTTAACGGTTAACCAGTGATCAACTAATGGGTATTGCGCAATTAAACTGGATAATATGCCAGCAGATATTAATAAAAAGGTATCAATAATATGAGGAATAATTTTAAGCGCTTTATTTAATTCGCGTCCCTTTAATTGATGCTGATAAAAACGATAATAAAACAAAATTATACTAATTAACGCCAACATAATGTGGGTATGTTTTACTGCCATATACATAATAAGGTTCTTCTTTGGTTAATATAAGATGACAACACTAATAACAATTAGTGTTGTTTAATAATGTGAAATGAGTGACAACAAAAGGGGTTAACCTTCTTGGAATTGCTCAATGATTTGTTCAATTTTATCGACCGAATTTAATAAACCTTGAACTAACTTAGGGTCAAATTTCTTACCACTTTCAGATTTAATAAACTCAATAGTTTCGTCTTTATTCCAAGCTTTTTTATAACAACGATCATGACGTAAAGCATCATAGACGTCAGCCATAGCAACTATCCGACCATATACATGGATATCTTCACCAGATTTACCTTTAGGGTAACCCGTTCCATCCCAGTTTTCGTGATGATCTTGCGCGATAATCGATCCCGCTTGAATCACACTGCGGTTAGATCCTTCCAATATTTTAGCCCCTGTTTCAGCGTGACTTTGCATAATGCTCCATTCATCATCAAGTAACTGACCTGGTTTATGTAAAATATTATCCGGTATACTGATTTTGCCCACATCATGTAAAGGTGCAGCACAACTCACTAATTCAACTTCTTTTTGGTTTAATCCATATGCTTGGGCTAACACGCCGCTGATCAAAGCAACCCGTCTAACATGATTTCCCGTTTCATTTGAACGATTTTCTAATGCTTCGCTTAAACGATAAACTAACTCACGTTGGGTATCTTCTAGCTCTAATTGCAATTGCACATTTTCATAAGCAATCTGTACATTTTGGGCAAATAATTCAATCAATGTTCGTTCTGTTTGACTCACCTCTTTTGGCAAACCAGACACATAAAGAATTGAGTTATTAGAAAAACGGCTGTAACAATAAGCAACTAAATAGTCACCACGATAAACAATAGACTTAGTCGATATCGCTTCTTGAAATGCGGCTTGCAGTTCTTCGTTCACAACATCTTTAACATTCTTACCCAAACTAGATTCAAATTCACCTTGGGCGGCAATAACGGTTAAGCCATCTTTGTTTCTTAAATTTTCACAATTGACCATTAAGGTATCTGTGATGTACATGGCTTTTTCGTTACCACAACCAATGACAGACGTAAGTTGTTGCATAACGCCATCAATAAACTGATCCATTGAATGTATAGAAAAAATATCCGCCGATGCTTCAATAATTTTTGTTAAACCTTTACGGCTATTGTCTAAGGCAACTATGTCTCGGTAAGCTCTAAGACTAGACATGATGACTGTAAATAACTTTTGAGCGGTCAGCTCTGTCTTAGATTTATAATCATTGATGTCATAATTTAGTATGACTTGCCTTTCCGGCGCTTGACCTGGTTGCCCAGTTCTTAAGATAATTCTGATTTTGTGGTTATTAGCTTCTTCACGAATAAATTGAGCGACTTGCAATCCTGCGTCATCGGTTTCCATGACAACATCGAGTAAGATAATGGCTGCATCAGGATTTTCGGTAATGACTTTTTTACCTTCAGCACCTGAGTAAGCACTGATGAATTCCAATTTTCTATCTTGGAAAATAAAATCACTTAGCGCTAATTTAGTTACCGCATGAACTTCCGGTTCGTCATCTACAATAATAACTTTCCAACTACCTATCGAAAAAGTTTCATCTTCTTCGCCAGTATCATTTGCAAACAAAAAATCATCATTCATTATCGTGTGTACCCTTTCAATCTATTTGCTTACATCGGCGTCTATCGCTCAATTAAGCTCCCTTTTGTTCAAGACTACCCCAATAATTAAAAATAGCCAACGGTGATACGCTCATTTGCTGATAAATCTTTAAACGTATTCACATTACTGTATCCATTTTGGCAAAAAATCGCTCTAACCTCTTTGCCTTGAGTGTTTCCATGTTCAATCATAACCAAGCCTCCATCATGCAAATATTGTTTGGCTTGTGACAGTATAATTTTAATATCGGATAAACCACTATCCCCTGCTGTTAAAGCGGATAATGGTTCAAAGCGAACATCACCTTGTGATAAATGAGAGTCAGCCTCATCGATATATGGTGGATTGGAAACGATTAAATTAAATTTAGTATTTGGGATATTTTCAAACCAATCACTTTGGATAACTTTACAATTATTTATTTGGTTTAATTTTGCATTTTCTTGCGCCAAAGTAACAGCTTCTGGAACAAAATCCGCAGCTATCCATTCCCAGGTTTTAAGCTCAGATGCTAAAGACAATGCTATCGCTCCGGTGCCAGTACCTAAATCTAAACCTAAAAAAGGCTTATCTTTGTGCTCTTGCATTAACAACAGCGCTTGTTCAACCAGTGTTTCTGTATCTGGACGGGGGATTAACGTTGCAGGTGAAACCTTAAGATTTAATGACCAAAACTCGCGGTATCCAACAATATGCGCAATGGGATGGCCAAGCGCTCGTTTGGCACAAACTTGCTTAAATTCTGCTAATTGAGCTTCATCTAGGGTTTTATCAGGCCAAGTGAATAGATATGTGCGATTACAGTCTAAGACATGGCACATTAGTAACTCAGCATCTAACTTGGCTGTGTCGGATAGTTTATTAAAGGAGCAAGTGGCATCATGTAGCAGCCACTTAATTTGACTTGAGTTATCCATTTCTACCTAATCTATTGCGCCTGATCATTTTAACCGATAAATAGTTTCATCGTTGTTATCAAACTTGGCCTTAGTTAACGCATTGTCCTAATAACCAAGGTTAATATTAATCTTCTGACATTGAAGCTAATAAGTCAGCTTGATATTCCGTCATTAACGGGTGAAGAACACAGTCTAAATCACCTTCCATGATCTCATTCAACTTATACAAAGTTAAGTTGATCCTATGTTCTGACATTCTTCCTTGTGGGAAGTTATAAGTTCTCACTCGCTCTGAACGATCACCACTGGCCACTAAGTTACGACGCATACTGGTTTCTTCAGCATTACGTTTTTCATCTTCCGCGGCTTGCATACGAGCGCTTAACACGGACATAGCTTTCGCTTTATTCTTATGCTGTGAACGCTCATCCTGACATTCAACCACAATGCCCGTTGGTAAATGCGTAATACGTACTGCAGAATCCGTTTTATTTACGTGCTGACCACCCGCACCTGATGCACGATAGGTATCTATTTTTAAATCCGCTGGATTGATATCAATTGCTTCAGCTTCTGGAACTTCTGGCATAACAACCACAGTACAAGCCGATGTATGAACTCGGCCTTGAGACTCAGTGTCTGGTACACGTTGAACGCGGTGACCGCCTGACTCAAACTTCATTGTTCCATAAACATCATCACCGGTTATATGAGCAACCATTTCTTTAAAACCACCGTGATCACCTTCGTTACAGGTCATGACTTCAATTTTCCATTTCTTGGACTCTGCATATCGGCTGTACATGCGGAATAAGTCACCAGCAAATATGGCGGCTTCATCACCACCGGCACCTGCTCTTATTTCTAAGAAACAGTTGTTACCGTCGTTCGGATCTTTTGGCAACATTAATACTTGTAATTCTTGGTCTAAACGTGCGATAGCCGCTTTTGAAGTTTTATATTCTTCTTGGGCCATCTCACGCATTTCTGCGTCGTCTTCATCCATCATTAACTTGGCTTCTTCGAAGTCTTCTTCAGCGCCTTGGTATTGCTTAAACGTAACCGTGATGGCTTCTAAATCGGAGTACTCTTTAGATAATGCACGGAACTTATCTTGATCTGAAATAATTTGTGGTTCACTTAATAGCGCTTCAACTTCTTCACGGCGTTCAATAAGCGTTTCTAATTTGCTTCTAATTGAGTCTTTCATCGGATCCCTAATACGGCTTTTATTGCGGTTAATTCCTGCATATTTTGTTTTTCTGCTGCATCTTTTAAGGCAGAAGTTGGCGCATGAATTAATTTATTTGTTAATTTATTTGCTAGCTCTTTTAATATTTGTTCTACGTCGTTACCCGCTTGTAATTGATTTATCGCTCTATCTAGCAGTTCATCTTTTATCGCCAAACTTTGTTCACGATAATCACGGATCAAATCCACAGACTCCAAAGAGTTTAGCCAATCATCAAATATATTGGCTTTCTGTTGTATTATTTCTTCGGCATCAACGGCGGCTTCGGTTCTTGCTTGCATGTTCTTAGCGACAATTTCTTGTAAATCGTCAACGGTATATAAATAAGCATCGTCGAGCTCAGCAACTTGAGATTCAATGTCTCTTGGTACGGCCAAATCAACTAAAAACATAGGTCTGTGTTTTCGTCGTTTTAATACATTCTCAACCATACCTTTACCAATGATAGGCAAAGTACTGGCGGTTGAACTTATCACAACATCGGCTTCTAACATTTGAGCCGGAATTTGGCCTATGGTACAAGTTTTAGCGGAAAACTGTTCAGCCACTAATTTAGCATTGCTCAAGGTTCTATTTGCGACAACTATGTCTTTAGCGCCTTGCTCAAAAATGTGTTTCGCCACCAATTCGATGGTTTCGCCCGCACCAACCAGTAACACTTTTTTATTATCAAAACTGCCAAATACTTGTTTGGCTAAAGTCACCGCGGCAAATGCAACCGAAACGGCATTCACCGCAATGTCTGTTTCAGTTCTGACTTTTTTAGCGACTGAAAATACTTGTTGGAACATACGCTCAAAATAAGTCTTAACGGTACCCACTGATTTAGCTTGTTGATAGGCCTGTTTAACTTGACCTAATATTTGAGGCTCACCCAACACCATAGAGTCCAGTCCACTTGCCACACGCATTAAATGTGTTGTAGCTGAAACGTCCCTTTGAATGTATAAGTGTTGATCAAGCTCTTGTTCGGGTACTAAATGAAAGTCAGCTAACCAAGATGTTAAGATTTGAGAATTGGTTGCATCGCCAAAACAGTAGATTTCAGTACGGTTGCATGTTGATAAAATCACGGCCTCATCACATAAACCATCGGCGATAACCGACTGCAATGCTTCAGATAATCGTTCTGGTGTAAACGCTAGGCGCTCACGTAACTCTACTGACGCTGTTTTGTGATTTATACCTAATGCAAGAACCGTCATAAAATGGCTGAATTTAAACCCCTTTGGAGAAAGGCGGCAATTCTACGAAAAAGCAGAGGTTTTTAAAAGCCTTAACATGGTTTATCACAATAGAAATTATTAACTAAGAATTGATTTTCATTTTTTATCTGGGAAAATGGCCCCACTAAACTTGCAAGATTGGATTATATGAAACCTTTTCAAACCATTTTTTTACGCGTCTCAATCTTGTTGCTTGCCTTATTTCTAAGTGCATGTAGCACATTAAATCAGTTTCAAACCGCACCAAAAGAATTGCCGCTTGATATCAAAAAACTAGATTCTTGGACTGTCAGAGGTAAAGTCTTAATAAAAACCGAGACCGAAAACCTATCCGGATATTTTTATTGGCAAAAACAACAAGACTCAGTTCAATTTTCGTTAAACACTTTTATTGGCACTAATATTCTTACCTTAACCACAAAAAACAACCTATCAACCTTAGAAGTGGACGGTAAGGTTTATAAAGATAGAAGTGCAAGTCGTTTGATACGGCGCACCACGGGAATCCAATTACCGTTAGAAAAGTTAGAACTATGGATACGGGGTCAATTAGCAGGTAAAGAAAAAAGCATTATTAAAAATGGCAATCAAATAAAACAATTTGACTATACCGGCACAGAACAAAAGTGGCAGGTTAAGTATTCAAAATTCCAACAACAGAAAATATATACCTTGCCAATGTTAATAAATTTAACCACCAAAGGGACTAAATTAAAATTATCCGTTTCTAATTGGGAGTTTGATTAAGTGCCAATTAACACACTAAAACTTACTTCCCCTGCAAAACTTAACCTTTTTTGCATATCAGTGGCCAGCTAGAAAACGGTTATCATGAATTACAGTCTTTATTTCATTTCCTAGACAAAGGCGATGAATTAACGTTTGAGCGCACCAACGACGGCATTGTCACTTTGGAATGTAATTTATCTGAGTTGGTGACTGAGCAGAACTTAATAATCAAAGCGGCAAATGCACTTAAGGCGAAAGTACCTCAAGCACAAGATGGCGTTAAAATTAATTTACAAAAAGTATTACCAATGGGCGGCGGTGTTGGTGGTGGGTCATCAAATGCGGCTACTACATTATTGGCATTAAACGAATTATGGTCGTTAAATTTAGCGCACTCTGAATTAGAAGTGATTGGAAAATCCCTTGGCGCTGATGTGCCTATTTTCGTACGAGGCCGATCATCAATTGCAGAAGGTATAGGGGAAAAATTAACCGACTACCCTATTGATGAAAAATGGTATTTAGTACTCACCCCACAGGTTCATGTAAATACAGCGCTTTTATTTAGCAGTACTGAATTACCAAGAAATACTAAAAAAATAGACTTATGTAACATTAATTACACAGGTTTAACGCCTGAACATAAAAATGACTTTGAAACTTTAGTCTATAAAAACTATCCAGACGTTGCCAAAGCGATAGACTGGTTGTTAGAATACGCGCCAGCCAGATTAACTGGAACTGGTGCTTGTGTATTTTCAGTTTTTGAAAGTAAACAAGAAGCTGAATCAATTTTTAATAGATTGCCTGCGGATCTGTCTGGTTTTATTGCACAAGGTTGTAATATTTCTGTCACACATCAACAACTACGTGAGCAATTAAGCTAGAAATAAAGCCATACTTATACTTTATTTCTTAAACACTTAACGAAGCTATAGGATAACTCTGTGCCTGATATAAAGCTCTTCGCTGGAAACGCTACCCCAGAACTTGCTGAAATCGTCTGCAATCGTCTTGATTTAAAACTTGGAAATGCAACTGTTGGCCGTTTTAGCGACGGTGAAATAAGTGTACAAGTTCATGACAATGTTCGTGGTTCTGACGTATTTATTATTCAATCTACTTGTGCTCCATGTAATGACAATCTAATGGAATTGATTGTTATGGTTGACGCATTACGTAGAGCATCCGCTGGTAGAATCACAGCGGTTATTCCATACTTTGGTTACGCTAGACAAGATCGTCGTGTACGTTCTGCTCGTGTTCCTATTACTGCAAAGGTTGTTGCAGACTTTTTATCAAGTGTTGGTGTTGACCGTGTGTTGACAGTTGATTTACATGCAGAGCAAATTCAAGGTTTCTTTGATGTTCCTGTTGATAATGTATTCGGCAGCCCAATTCTAGTTGAAGACATGAGAAGCCAAGGTTTTGATGTTGCAGATGATGTTGTTGTTGTTTCACCAGACATTGGTGGTGTAGTTAGAGCAAGAGCAATTGCAAAACTACTTGATGATAAAGACTTAGCTATTATCGACAAACGTCGCCCACAAGCTAACGTAGCGCAAGTTATGCACATCATTGGTGATATTGAAGGTCGTGATTGTATTATTGTTGACGATATGATCGATACTGGCGGTACTTTATGTAAAGCCGCTGAAGCACTTAAACAACATGGTGCTAAACGTGTATTTGCTTATGCAACACATCCAATATTCTCTGGTAATGCGGTTGAGAATCTTAAAAACTCAGTAATTGATGAAGTCATCGTTACCGACTCAATTCCATTAAAAGCAGAAATTGCAGCATTACCTAATGTGCGTCAATTAACTTTAGGCAACATGTTAGCTGAAGCAATTCGTCGTCTAAGTAACGAAGAGTCAATCTCAGCGATGTTTGATCACTAAACAAAGTAACCTTTGTCGCAGTGAAAAAAATCCGTCTTATCATAGACGGATTTTTTTATACCTATTTTTTATGTTTCATGCTTCATAACAGGGCTTGGTTGTCGGCTCTGGGTTGAGTCATAAAAAAACCTCAGTATTTACTGAGGTTTAATGAATCTATTCATTTTACAATCAACCGGTTATTTAACGGGCAATTCAATTGATTCAAACATTCTGTCCACTTCTTCTTGATTGCGTAACAAACATGCACGTTCCACCACATCTCGAGTAAGGTGCGGAGCAAAACGTTCAATAAAGTCATACATATAAGTCCGTAAGAAGTTACCTTTTCTGAATCCAATTTTAGTCGTGGATTTTTGGAAAATATGGCTAGCATCAATCGCAACTAAATCAGAATCTAAGTCATCCATTGCCATGGTCGCAACCACGCCAACACCAACCCCCATTCTTACGTATGTTTTAATAACGTCTGCGTCCGTTGCCGTAAAGACTATTTTAGGTTCTAACCCTTTATCATTAAAGGCGCGGTCAAGTTCAGAACGGCCTGTAAATCCAAACACATAAGTGACTAAAGGAAACTGAGCTATATCTTCAATCGTTAATGCACCACTGCGTTTTGCTAGTGGATGATCTTTTTGACCACTACCGAACGATTCCAATGATAACAAGGCAACATCACTAATTCGTTGTATAAATGCAGCGCTTCAGTAGCAATGGCAAAATCAGCTTCACCACGGGCAGCCGCATCACTAATTTGTGATGGCGTACCTTGATGCATATGCAAAGACACTTTAGGAAAACGTTCCATAAATCCTTTGATCACGCCTGGTAATGCATATCTTGCTTGGGTATGGGTTGTGGCAACATTTAACTTACCTTGGTCAGGTAAGGTATGTTCCTTCGCAACAGATTTTATTCCATCAACCTTACTTAGGATATCGTGTGCAATGGCAATTATTTCTTTGCCAGCCGAAGTAACATGCGTTAAATGTTTTCCGCTACGACCAAAAATTTGAATGCCTAGTTCATCTTCTAACATTCTAACTTGTTTACTAATTCCAGGCTGTGACGTATATAAATTTTCGGCGGTCGCTGATACATTTAAATTGTTATTTTCCACCTCAACAATATAACGTAATTGTTGTAACTTCATTAATCTGTTCCGAGCAGTTTTTGTTATACTAAAAATATATACATTTCGGCACATTTATTCCATAAAATTTTTAAATAGTTTCATATTTATTCAAAAAATGCATAAATAGTGTTTAATAAAGCAGTTTTCTATAACATTACTACCTCTTTCTATATAAACGGAGACATAAAAATGGAACGTCCTGTTATTGATTTTTCTACTGTACTTGCTTCATCTGCTCACGATATGAAAAATGGGCTTTGTTTATTAATCCAATTAATAGAACAACTCAGTAGCAAAATGCGCTTAAACAACATGGATGAAGCGGAAGAATTAGCTCAAATTCATTATGAAGCTTCTCGGTTAAATACCAATTTATTGCAGATGTTAGCCATGTACCGTGCTGAGAAAAACGTATTGCCGTTAAATGTAGATGATTATTACTTAGACGAAACCCTTGATGATCTTGTCGCGAATAACAGTCTTTATATAGAAAACAAAAAGTTATCTATTAATTTTGACGTAGAAGATGAATTATCTTGGTACTTTGACCAAGACTTAGTTTCTAACCTGTTAAACGATATCTTCGTTAATGCCATGCGTTATTGTAAATCGTCAATTTTAATTAGTGCAAAAACAGTCAATGACCAATTACATGTTTCCATCGCCGACGACGGTAACGGTTACCCAGAACATATGTTGCAATCGTCCATAACCACACCACAAGATATTGAATTAAATATTAGTCGAACGGGTTTAGGATTATATTTTGCACAGTTAATTGCCGCTACACACGAACAAGATGGCACTTGTGGTTTCATTAAGTTAGAAAATGGCGGTCCGCTAAATGGCAGTGTATTTACTTTAGTACTACCCTAATCCATTTATTTTGTTTACTATTATTAATAGTTACTGAATTTATTTGATTTATAGGTACCGTCTTTAATCAAATAGTTATTTGTATTTATTTGGAGTTATCAATGGCGATAATCATCGCATTAATCATCGGTCTTGTGATCATTGCCGTAATAGCAAACTTGTTACAGCAACATAAAGAAAAACAAGATGCCGATAGACGTCAAGAAATGACCAAATACAAAACCATTATTGAAGAAACTGAATTAATGATCGCCAATGATTCTAGTGTCCCAATCACCCGTAATGGTTTTATTATTTTATATCGTAGAGTTTTAAATTCATTGAAAAAATGAATGAGTTAACCCCTGGCAATAAAGATATACATGCCCGCATAAAAGACTGTACTGGAAAAATCGAAGCCGGTGAATTTCACACTATTGAAGCCGAGTCGATGCACTTACCTGAAAATGAAAAAGCATTAATAGCGTTAATTCAGGGAATTAAAAAGTACCGTATCATTTTGCGTTCAGAACATAGTAAAGGGACATTATCTGCCGCAATCTTCTTAGAAGAAGATAAAAAGATTGAACATTTACAGTTAAGAATTAATGTTGAGTCACAAATGCGCAGAGGGAATACCGCAAGATCAAATGGTATGACAGGCTCAGCAAGACAGTATTATGAAAAAGCGTTAGCAACACTAGACGCGCAAACCTACACAAGTGAATATATTGTGGCCGCTAGAGAAAAAACCGCGCAAATCCTTACTGAGATTGCTTCTGAGCTAAGTGCATCGAAAGCTGAAAAAGCAACAAAAACAGAAAGTGAAGATAATTTAGATGCCCTTTTTGCGCCGAAGAAAAAATGGTAACGGTCAGTTAATAACATAAAGCAGGCAAGCCCTGCTTTTTTTATGCAAGTTAATAACGTAATTAAAGAGTTATGGCACAATTGCAAATTGATCAATGGCGACAACCGCAACAAAAGTTGATCAATCAGTTTTATAAATCACATCAACAAAATGTAAGCTGCCATCGGGCGGATGATATTTATTTTATGCGCGATACTGAGTCTGAAAACGACACTATTGTAGCCGTAACTTTTATAAGAAAATTAACCACGTCTTCTGAACACTTACATCTGTTACGCAGCCTTTTTGTTAGCCCAACATTCCGTAACAAAGGTCTCGCTAAACAACTGATACAATATATTTTACAAGACCAACACGTCCCTTTAACGGTTATCTGTGAGCCCAAATTAACCGCGCTATATCTAAGTGTTGGTTTTACCCTATGTGATGTGACCGATTGTTTAGATTCAGACTATCTCAGTAAATTTATAAAACAAAATTACCACATACTAAAATACAACCACAATTCAAATACATGAACTCACGCCGTTAAATCTAAAGGTTTATTCGATTTGTATGATGCATCAATTCTATCTGATGACAATAGGAGTGGGAGTGGCGAGTGAACTTGTTAAAAATAAACAACAATAGTGGTATATTTAACAAGGAAAATTAAAAAATAAAGCCGCGTTAACGGCCTTATTTATTCTTTATAAAATGCTTATTGAGTTTTAAAGAGTATGAAAACCTTTATTCGTCCACTCCATCATGCCTCCATTTACCGAAAACACGCTGTTAAATCCCATAGACTGTAACGACGCGGCAGCTAATGCTGAACGAGCACCAGAACGGCAAATTAAATAAATATCAAACTTATTCATTTCATCTAATGGTGACTCTGCATCTTTAAATTCTGGATGCATCTGTAATTTCATTTCTAACACGCCACGAGGAAAGTTTACCGCACCAGCGATATGGCTTTCTTTAAACTCTTCAGGCTCTCTCACATCGATTAATACGATGTCATTAGCTAAATGTGTGGCTAAATCATCAACGGTGACTTCTGTGATTTGGCTTTTCACGTTTTGCACTATTTCTGCGGCGGATTTAATCATTTGTACCTCTAAATTCAATATTTATTAGAAAACATACACGTTAATTTAAACGAGTATTATGTAAAAATCTTATCAATTAATATAAAACTGGCAATTAATATTAAAAAACAGCCAAACAATTTGGTTAATAATTTTTGATTAATAAATTGTTGTAACCAAAGGCCTATATACGAACCCACAATACCAATCACTCCAATAACAATTAACATAGACCATTGTATTTGGCTAAAGAGTTCCATTGAATGTTCGTGATAAGAGATCAATCCCATAGTGGATTGTAAAAAGATGATAACAACGCTGGTTGAGACGGCTTTGTTGATCGATAGGTTAGACAATAAAACAAGCGCTGGAACAATAAGAAAGCCACCGCCCACGCCAATAAAACCAGTAACTAAGCCAACCAAAAGACCAATAACAATCAATATTAAATTATGAACCGGCACCCCTTGTTTATTAACATCCATCGTCAGCATTTTCACTGCAGCTACAAACATTAACGTAACAAATACAATAATTTGAATTTCAGGCTCAACACTCGCCCCCAAATAAGCACCAGCATAACTTCCAACTAGGCCGGGGAAAGCAAAATAGATTAAATGGCTCTTACTTACCCCACTTTTGAACCATTGTGGGATAGCAGTAAAAAAAGAAATGATAGCCACCACGAATAACGAACCAATGACGGCGGACTTCTCGTCATAACCGAGTAAGTAAATTAGTGTCGGTAAGGTTAAGATAGCACCACCAGAGCCAAAGACTCCTAAAGATAAGCCTATGACAATGGCGCTAATTACGGTCAGTTCAAACAAATTATTCTCAATAAGAGTTAACAAACTTGGTGCTTATTATATTAGCGTTTACTTATGTACTTGTCATCGCTTGTTTTGAAATAACTTGATAAAACTTTTTACTGCAGTAATTCATGCCCTTTTGGCAATTGCCTTGCTATCCAAAGTGCTAACTTGTGTTTCATATTGGGTTGATCTTCTTTATCCAAGGCAAGGGGTTGAATGAGCTTGTCATTCACTAATAAACGATAAAGGCTTTCTATTTTCTGTTTAGCCGAATTGGTTGCTGCAAACCCTTTATAACCTCGGTTCATAGCATACTTTTCGCCGACAATAATGGCTTTCTTTAATAACGCCGCTTCGTTTTTTATTTTTTTCATCGTTTACCTAACTCTATGATCGTCCTTTATAATTTACCTATCATTACACAGTTAACGCGTTGAGTATTTACTTATATAGACATTATCAAAGGCAAGTCGTTAAATTATTTTTTTACTTTAGCCGATGAATTAGAAGATGCCCTTGAAACCACAGGTTGGAATGTCGTGTTAAATCGAACTTTTGAACGTATTGGTGTTAACGGCCACTCTCGCTTTTTGGCGGTAATAATACAAACACTGCCTACCTTGGGAAGGTATTTTCTAATCAGTTTTTGTAACCAATTTTCAGTGTCCTTTTTACTCAGAAAAGTAGAATAACAGCAATATTCTTGCTCTATGATTTCAAAACCTAATAACACCAGCCAATCTTTAATTCGCGGAATAGAAAACAATCTGGCATTCCACAACGGTGATTGTGTTTTAAAAGGCCATAACTTATTAACAATAAAGAGTGAAAAAGGATTAAATACCGACATGACCAAGTTGCCGTTTGGCATTAAAACTCTGTGTATTTCTCTTAATACTTGATGCGGATCACTGGCGAATTCAAGTTCATGATTCATCAGCACAACATCAACAGAATTGGAAAGAAAAGGTAATTGGTCAAACTCAGCAAATACCCTAACAAATGAGGTTTAACGAATGATGGGGCAAGATTAATTTGATGTTTGATTAAGCACGACTTAGTATCTAAAGCATTGGTTAAATGACCAAGTTTTACTAAATGGTGTCAAAACTAATTTTAGTCTACGTCTTATTATGTCATTCTGAATATGCTTTAATTCTTTACCTGTGGGAATTTGCTCCCACTGAGATAGTGATTCAGTCCAAGTATAAGTTAACGCAGGTTTCATTAAACACTCTCACTATAAACAACTAAAAATTTACTAATCAAACACTAACACTAATTCACAATAGTATAGGCTTTTTATGTACCAAGTTATCGCCATTCCAGCATTTTCTGACAATTACCTTTGGGCGATTGTGAATAAAGAAGGATATTGTGCCATTGTTGATCCGGGCGATGCCAGCCCCGTTATTGATTTTTTACAAACACATAATTACACCTTAACTGATATCTTACTCACTCATCATCATCCCGATCATATAGGTGGCGTTGATACCTTATTAAACACCTATAACAATATTAACGTTTACGGGCCAAGCACAGAACGGTTCCCTATGGTCAATAAACCATGCAAAGATAATGACCAAATTACTCTACCCCAATTAAATATTGCCTTAACCGTCATGGAAGTGCCGGGTCATACCATCGATCACATTTGTTACTTTGATCAACTGAGTCTATTTGTTGGTGACACGCTTTTTTCGGCTGGTTGTGGCCGTTTATTCGAAGGTAGCCCTGAACAAATGCACCAATCATTAACCCGTATATCGGCTTTGGATAAACACACCATTGTGTATTGTGCACATGAATACACCCTAGCCAATCTAAAATTTGCCTTAACAGTTAATGCAGAAAACCAAGACTTGATTGCCTATAACAATAGCGCGACACAATTACGATCGGAAAATATCGCCACTATTCCAACGGTATTATCAACTCAATTAGACATAAATCCATTTTTAAGAGAGCTTTGATCCTGCGATAAAACAAGCCGTTATCAAACACTTTAACCTAAAAGGGCTCGATAACTGACGTTGAGCGTTTTACCTATTTAAGGAAGTGGAAAGACAAGTTTTAAAGTCAACTTCAATCGTATGCCATTGTTTAATTATTAAGTTACTATCTTCCAGGTCTTTATGGCTCAAAGGTTTTCACCTGTATATCCAAAACCACATGAGTCACCTTTTTACTTAAAATAATCTGTGTATATATGATAAAACTAAAAACGCTGTCACTAAAAAAAACAATCGTACCAAATTTCCTTTTTAACGATTTTATCAGGCTGTAGTGCTGTTCAGTCAGGCAAGTCAGAACAAACTGAAATTGTATCAACCCCAACTAATTTAGCCGTACCAGAAGATGTCGTAGATGCACTTACTATCCGCATTGATTGAAGGCAATGAACCTATGGACTTAGAGCCAGAGGTGATTGTATTTGAAGATGTTTGGAAGCGTATTGAAAGCCAATTAAGTATCGACATCCCGCAAAACCGCCAAGTGGTTACCGAACGAAATTGGTATGCCAAACACCCAAGTTACTTCAAACGTATTGCCGCACGTGCTGAACCTTTTTTGTTTTTCATTGTTGAAGAAATTGAAAAACGCCAAATGCCAATTGAACTGGCGTTATTACCTATCGTTGAAGGTGCTTTTGACCCATTTGCCTACTCTCATGGTCGTGCATCGGGTTTAT
Source organism: Psychrosphaera aquimarina (assembly GCF_032461525.1). Taxonomy (NCBI): domain Bacteria; kingdom Pseudomonadati; phylum Pseudomonadota; class Gammaproteobacteria; order Alteromonadales; family Pseudoalteromonadaceae; genus Psychrosphaera; species Psychrosphaera aquimarina. The sequence continues at coordinate 634,199 of NZ_JAWCUA010000001.1, forward strand.
GGCAGTTTGTGCCAGGCACAGGCAACCGTTTCAAATTAAAACAATCTTGGTGGTATGACGGACGTCGTGATGTTGTTGCGGCAACTAAAGCCGCACTGGATTACCTATCTTTCTTACATAAACCTTAGATGGTGATTGGTTAAATGCTATCGCCGCTTATAATTCAGGTGAAGGTCGAGTTTTAAGAGCAATTAAACGTAATCGTAAAAAACATTTACCTACGGATTTTCAGGTCATTAGATTTACCTAAAGAAACCACCAGTTATGTACCTAAATTATTAGCATTATCCGACTTATTCAAAACGTCATCAAGAATTTGAGATCAGTTGGACGCAATTAAAAATCAACCGCATATTCAAATTGTTGATGACGTTTTAATAAGTCGGATAATGCTAATAATTTAGGTACATAACTGGTGGTTTCTTTAGGTAAATCTAATGACCAAAAATCCGTAGGTAAATGTTTTTTACGATTACGTTTAATTGCTCTTAAAACTCGACCTTCACCTGAATTATAAGCGGCGATAGCATTTAACCAATCACCATCTAAGGTTTTATGTAAGAAAGATAGGTAATCCAGTGCGGCTTTAGTTGCCGCAACAACATCACGACGTCCGTCATACCACCAAGATTGTTTTAATTTGAAACGGTTGCCTGTGCCTGGCACAAACTGCCATAAACCCGATGCACGACCATGAGAGTAGGCAAATGGGTCAAAAGCACTTTCAACGATAGGTAATAACGCCAGTTCAATTGGCATTTGGCGTTTTTCAATTTCTTCAACAATGAAAAACAAAAAAGGTTCAGCACGTGCGGCAATACGTTTGAAGTAACTTGGGTGTTTGGCATACCAATTTCGTTCGGTAACCACTTGGCGGTTTTGCGGGATGTCGATACTTAATTGGCTTTCAATACGCTTCCAAACATCTTCAAATACAATCACCTCTGGCTCTAAGTCCATAGGTTCATTGCCTTCAATCAATGCGGATAAAGTAAGTGCATCTACGACATCTTCTGGTACGGCTAAATTAGTTGGGGTTGATACAATTTCAGTTTGTTCTGACTTGCCTGACTGAACAGCACTACAGCCTGATAAAATCGTTAAAAAGGAAATTTGAATGATTGTTTTTTTTAGTGACAGCGTTTTTAGTTTTATCATATATACACAGATTATTTTAAGTAAAAAGGTGACTCATGTGGTTTTGATATACAGGTGAAAACCTTGAGCCATAAAGACCTGAAGATAGTAACTTAATAATTAAACAATGGCTACGATTGAAGTTGACTTTAAAACTTGTCTTTCCACTTCCTTAAATAGGTAAAACACTCAACGTCAGTTATCGAGCCCTTTAGGTTAAAGTGTTTGATAACGGCTTGTTTTATCGCAGGATCAAAGCTTCTTAAAAATGGATTTATGTCTAATTGAGTTGATAATACCGTTGGAATAGTGGCGATATTTTCCGATCGTAATTGTGTCGCGCTATTGTTATAGGCAATCAAGTCTTGGTTTTCTGCATTAACTGTTAAGGCAAATTTTAGATTGGCTAGGGTGTATTCATGTGCACAATACACAATGGTGTGTTTATCCAAAGCCGATATACGGGTTAATGATTGGTGCATTTGTTCAGGGCTACCTTCGAATAAACGGCCACAACCAGCCGAAAAAAGCGTGTCACCAACAAATAGACTCAGTTGATCAAAGTAACAAATGTGATCGATGGTATGACCCGGCACTTCCATGACGGTTAAGGCAATATTTAATTGGGGTAGAGTAATTTGGTCATTATCTTTGCATGGTTTATTGACCATAGGGAACCGTTCTGTGCTTGGCCCGTAAACGTTAATATTGTTATAGGTGTTTAATAAGGTATCAACGCCACCTATATGATCGGGATGATGATGAGTGAGTAAGATATCAGTTAAGGTGTAATTATGTGTTTGTAAAAAATCAATAACGGGGCTGGCATCGCCCGGATCAACAATGGCACAATATCCTTCTTTATTCACAATCGCCCAAAGGTAATTGTCAGAAAATGCTGGAATGGCGATAACTTGGTACATAAAAAGCCTATACTATTGTGAATTAGTGTTAGTGTTTGATTAGTAAATTTTTAGTTGTTTATAGTGAGAGTGTTTAATGAAACCTGCGTTAACTTATACTTGGACTGAATCACTATCTCAGTGGGAGCAAATTCCCACAGGTAAAGAATTAAAGCATATTCAGAATGACATAATAAGACGTAGACTAAAATTAAGTTTTGGACACCATTTAGTAAAACTTGGTCATTTAACCAATGCTTTAGATACCAAGTCGTGCTTAATCAAACATCAAATTAATCTTGCCCCATCATTCGTTAAACCTCATTTGTTAGGGGTATTTGCTGAGTTTGACCAATTACCTTTTCTTTCCAATTCTGTTGATGTTGTGCTGATGAATCATGAACTTGAATTCGCCAGTGATCCGCATCAAGTATTAAGAGAAATACACAGAGTTTTAATGCCAAACGGCAACTTGGTCATGTCGGTATTTAATCCTTTTTCACTCTTTATTGTTAATAAGTTATGGCCTTTTAAAACACAATCACCGTTGTGGAATGCCAGATTGTTTTCTATTCCGCGAATTAAAGATTGGCTGGTGTTATTAGGTTTTGAAATCATAGAGCAAGAATATTGCTGTTATTCTACTTTTCTGAGTAAAAAGGACACTGAAAATTGGTTACAAAAACTGATTAGAAAATACCTTCCCAAGGTAGGCAGTGTTTGTATTATTACCGCCAAAAAGCGAGAGTGGCCGTTAACACCAATACGTTCAAAAGTTCGATTTAACACGACATTCCAACCTGTGGTTTCAAGGGCATCTTCTAATTCATCGGCTAAAGTAAAAAAATAATTTAACGACTTGCCTTTGATAATGTCTATATAAGTAAATACTCAACGCGTTAACTGTGTAATGATAGGTAAATTATAAAGGACGATCATAGAGTTAGGTAAACGATGAAAAAAATAAAAAACGAAGCGGCGTTATTAAAGAAAGCCATTATTGTCGGCGAAAAGTATGCTATGAACCGAGGTTATAAAGGGTTTGCAGCAACCAATTCGGCTAAACAGAAAATAGAAAGTCTTTATCGTTTATTAGTGAATGACAAGCTCATTCAACCCCTTGCCTTGGATAAAGAAGATCAACCCAATATGAAACACAAGTTAGCACTTTGGATAGCAAGGCAATTGCCAAAAGGGCATGAATTACTGCAGTAAAAAGTTTTATCAAGTTATTTCAAAACAAGCGATGACAAGTACATAAGTAAACGCTAATATAATAAGCACCAAGTTTGTTAACTCTTATTGAGAATAATTTGTTTGAACTGACCGTAATTAGCGCCATTGTCATAGGCTTATCTTTAGGAGTCTTTGGCTCTGGTGGTGCTATCTTAACCTTACCGACACTAATTTACTTACTCGGTTATGACGAGAAGTCCGCCGTCATTGGTTCGTTATTCGTGGTGGCTATCATTTCTTTTTTTACTGCTATCCCACAATGGTTCAAAAGTGGGGTAAGTAAGAGCCATTTAATCTATTTTGCTTTCCCCGGCCTAGTTGGAAGTTATGCTGGTGCTTATTTGGGGGCGAGTGTTGAGCCTGAAATTCAAATTATTGTATTTGTTACGTTAATGTTTGTAGCTGCAGTGAAAATGCTGACGATGGATGTTAATAAACAAGGGGTGCCGGTTCATAATTTAATATTGATTGTTATTGGTCTTTTGGTTGGCTTAGTTACTGGTTTTATTGGCGTGGGCGGTGGCTTTCTTATTGTTCCAGCGCTTGTTTTATTGTCTAACCTATCGATCAACAAAGCCGTCTCAACCAGCGTTGTTATCATCTTTTTACAATCCACTATGGGATTGATCTCTTATCACGAACATTCAATGGAACTCTTTAGCCAAATACAATGGTCTATGTTAATTGTTATTGGAGTGATTGGTAATTGTGGGTTCGTATATAGGCCTTTGGTTACAACAATTTATTAATCAAAAATTATTAACCAAATTGTTTGGCTGTTTTTTAATATTAATTGCCAGTTTTATATTAATTGATAAGATTTTTACATAATACTCGTTTAAATTAACGTGTATGTTTTCTAATAAATATTGAATTTAGAGGTACAAATGATTAAATCCGCCGCAGAAATAGTGCAAAACGTGAAAAGCCAAATCACAGAAGTCACCGTTGATGATTTAGCCACACATTTAGCTAATGACATCGTATTAATCGATGTGAGAGAGCCTGAAGAGTTTAAAGAAAGCCATATCGCTGGTGCGGTAAACTTTCCTCGTGGCGTGTTAGAAATGAAATTACAGATGCATCCAGAATTTAAAGATGCAGAGTCACCATTAGATGAAATGAATAAGTTTGATATTTATTTAATTTGCCGTTCTGGTGCTCGTTCAGCATTAGCTGCCGCGTCGTTACAGTCTATGGGATTTAACAGCGTGTTTTCGGTAAATGGAGGCATGATGGAGTGGACGAATAAAGGTTTTCATACTCTTTAAAACTCAATAAGCATTTTATAAAGAATAAATAAGGCCGTTAACGCGGCTTTATTTTTTAATTTTCCTTGTTAAATATACCACTATTGTTGTTTATTTTTAACAAGTTCACTCGCCACTCCCACTCCTATTGTCATCAGATAGAATTGATGCATCATACAAATCGAATAAACCTTTAGATTTAACGGCGTGAGTTCATGTATTTGAATTGTGGTTGTATTTTAGTATGTGGTAATTTTGTTTTATAAATTTACTGAGATAGTCTGAATCTAAACAATCGGTCACATCACATAGGGTAAAACCAACACTTAGATATAGCGCGGTTAATTTGGGCTCACAGATAACCGTTAAAGGGACGTGTTGGTCTTGTAAAATATATTGTATCAGTTGTTTAGCGAGACCTTTGTTACGGAATGTTGGGCTAACAAAAAGGCTGCGTAACAGATGTAAGTGTTCAGAAGACGTGGTTAATTTTCTTATAAAAGTTACGGCTACAATAGTGTCGTTTTCAGACTCAGTATCGCGCATAAAATAAATATCATCCGCCCGATGGCAGCTTACATTTTGTTGATGTGATTTATAAAACTGATTGATCAACTTTTGTTGCGGTTGTCGCCATTGATCAATTTGCAATTGTGCCATAACTCTTTAATTACGTTATTAACTTGCATAAAAAAAGCAGGGCTTGCCTGCTTTATGTTATTAACTGACCGTTACCATTTTTTCTTCGGCGCAAAAAGGGCATCTAAATTATCTTCACTTTCTGTTTTTGTTGCTTTTTCAGCTTTCGATGCACTTAGCTCAGAAGCAATCTCAGTAAGGATTTGCGCGGTTTTTTCTCTAGCGGCCACAATATATTCACTTGTGTAGGTTTGCGCGTCTAGTGTTGCTAACGCTTTTTCATAATACTGTCTTGCTGAGCCTGTCATACCATTTGATCTTGCGGTATTCCCTCTGCGCATTTGTGACTCAACATTAATTCTTAACTGTAAATGTTCAATCTTTTTATCTTCTTCTAAGAAGATTGCGGCAGATAATGTCCCTTTACTATGTTCTGAACGCAAAATGATACGGTACTTTTTAATTCCCTGAATTAACGCTATTAATGCTTTTTCATTTTCAGGTAAGTGCATCGACTCGGCTTCAATAGTGTGAAATTCACCGGCTTCGATTTTTCCAGTACAGTCTTTTATGCGGGCATGTATATCTTTATTGCCAGGGGTTAACTCATTCATTTTTTTCAATGAATTTAAAACTCTACGATATAAAATAATAAAACCATTACGGGTGATTGGGACACTAGAATCATTGGCGATCATTAATTCAGTTTCTTCAATAATGGTTTTGTATTTGGTCATTTCTTGACGTCTATCGGCATCTTGTTTTTCTTTATGTTGCTGTAACAAGTTTGCTATTACGGCAATGATCACAAGACCGATGATTAATGCGATGATTATCGCCATTGATAACTCCAAATAAATACAAATAACTATTTGATTAAAGACGGTACCTATAAATCAAATAAATTCAGTAACTATTAATAATAGTAAACAAAATAAATGGATTAGGGTAGTACTAAAGTAAATACACTGCCATTTAGCGGACCGCCATTTTCTAACTTAATGAAACCACAAGTGCCATCTTGTTCGTGTGTAGCGGCAATTAACTGTGCAAAATATAATCCTAAACCCGTTCGACTAATATTTAATTCAATATCTTGTGGTGTGGTTATGGACGATTGCAACATATGTTCTGGGTAACCGTTACCGTCGTCGGCGATGGAAACATGTAATTGGTCATTGACTGTTTTTGCACTAATTAAAATTGACGATTTACAATAACGCATGGCATTAACGAAGATATCGTTTAACAGGTTAGAAACTAAGTCTTGGTCAAAGTACCAAGATAATTCATCTTCTACGTCAAAATTAATAGATAACTTTTTGTTTTCTATATAAAGACTGTTATTCGCGACAAGATCATCAAGGGTTTCGTCTAAGTAATAATCATCTACATTTAACGGCAATACGTTTTTCTCAGCACGGTACATGGCTAACATCTGCAATAAATTGGTATTTAACCGAGAAGCTTCATAATGAATTTGAGCTAATTCTTCCGCTTCATCCATGTTGTTTAAGCGCATTTTGCTACTGAGTTGTTCTATTAATTGGATTAATAAACAAAGCCCATTTTTCATATCGTGAGCAGATGAAGCAAGTACAGTAGAAAAATCAATAACAGGACGTTCCATTTTTATGTCTCCGTTTATATAGAAAGAGGTAGTAATGTTATAGAAAACTGCTTTATTAAACACTATTTATGCATTTTTTGAATAAATATGAAACTATTTAAAAATTTTATGGAATAAATGTGCCGAAATGTATATATTTTTAGTATAACAAAAACTGCTCGGAACAGATTAATGAAGTTACAACAATTACGTTATATTGTTGAGGTGGAAAATAACAATTTAAATGTATCAGCGACCGCCGAAAATTTATATACGTCACAGCCTGGAATTAGTAAACAAGTTAGAATGTTAGAAGATGAACTAGGCATTCAAATTTTTGGTCGTAGCGGAAAACATTTAACGCATGTTACTTCGGCTGGCAAAGAAATAATTGCCATTGCACACGATATCCTAAGTAAGGTTGATGGAATAAAATCTGTTGCGAAGGAACATACCTTACCTGACCAAGGTAAGTTAAATGTTGCCACAACCCATACCCAAGCAAGATATGCATTACCAGGCGTGATCAAAGGATTTATGGAACGTTTTCCTAAAGTGTCTTTGCATATGCATCAAGGTACGCCATCACAAATTAGTGATGCGGCTGCCCGTGGTGAAGCTGATTTTGCCATTGCTACTGAAGCGCTGCATTTATACAACGAATTAGTGATGTTGCCTTGTTATCATTGGAATCGTTCGGTAGTGGTCAAAAAGATCATCCACTAGCAAAACGCAGTGGTGCATTAACGATTGAAGATATAGCTCAGTTTCCTTTAGTCACTTATGTGTTTGGATTTACAGGCCGTTCTGAACTTGACCGCGCCTTTAATGATAAAGGGTTAGAACCTAAAATAGTCTTTACGGCAACGGACGCAGACGTTATTAAAACATACGTAAGAATGGGGGTTGGTGTTGGCGTGGTTGCGACCATGGCAATGGATGACTTAGATTCTGATTTAGTTGCGATTGATGCTAGCCATATTTTCCAAAAATCCACGACTAAAATTGGATTCAGAAAAGGTAACTTCTTACGGACTTATATGTATGACTTTATTGAACGTTTTGCTCCGCACCTTACTCGAGATGTGGTGGAACGTGCATGTTTGTTACGCAATCAAGAAGAAGTGGACAGAATGTTTGAATCAATTGAATTGCCCGTTAAATAACCGGTTGATTGTAAAATGAATAGATTCATTAAACCTCAGTAAATACTGAGGTTTTTTTATGACTCAACCCAGAGCCGACAACCAAGCCCTGTTATGAAGCATGAAACATAAAAAATAGGTATAAAAAAATCCGTCTATGATAAGACGGATTTTTTCACTGCGACAAAGGTTACTTTGTTTAGTGATCAAACATCGCTGAGATTGACTCTTCGTTACTTAGACGACGAATTGCTTCAGCTAACATGTTGCCTAAAGTTAATTGACGCACATTAGGTAATGCTGCAATTTCTGCTTTTAATGGAATTGAGTCGGTAACGATGACTTCATCAATTACTGAGTTTTTAAGATTCTCAACCGCATTACCAGAGAATATTGGATGTGTTGCATAAGCAAATACACGTTTAGCACCATGTTGTTTAAGTGCTTCAGCGGCTTTACATAAAGTACCGCCAGTATCGATCATATCGTCAACAATAATACAATCACGACCTTCAATATCACCAATGATGTGCATAACTTGCGCTACGTTAGCTTGTGGGCGACGTTTGTCGATAATAGCTAAGTCTTTATCATCAAGTAGTTTTGCAATTGCTCTTGCTCTAACTACACCACCAATGTCTGGTGAAACAACAACAACATCATCTGCAACATCAAAACCTTGGCTTCTCATGTCTTCAACTAGAATTGGGCTGCCGAATACATTATCAACAGGAACATCAAAGAAACCTTGAATTTGCTCTGCATGTAAATCAACTGTCAACACACGGTCAACACCAACACTTGATAAAAAGTCTGCAACAACCTTTGCAGTAATAGGAACACGAGCAGAACGTACACGACGATCTTGTCTAGCGTAACCAAAGTATGGAATAACCGCTGTGATTCTACCAGCGGATGCTCTACGTAATGCGTCAACCATAACAATCAATTCCATTAGATTGTCATTACATGGAGCACAAGTAGATTGAATAATAAATACGTCAGAACCACGAACATTGTCATGAACTTGTACACTTATTTCACCGTCGCTAAAACGGCCAACAGTTGCATTTCCAAGTTTTAAATCAAGACGATTGCAGACGATTTCAGCAAGTTCTGGGGTAGCGTTTCCAGCGAAGAGCTTTATATCAGGCACAGAGTTATCCTATAGCTTCGTTAAGTGTTTAAGAAATAAAGTATAAGTATGGCTTTATTTCTAGCTTAATTGCTCACGTAGTTGTTGATGTGTGACAGAAATATTACAACCTTGTGCAATAAAACCAGACAGATCCGCAGGCAATCTATTAAAAATTGATTCAGCTTCTTGTTTACTTTCAAAAACTGAAAATACACAAGCACCAGTTCCAGTTAATCTGGCTGGCGCGTATTCTAACAACCAGTCTATCGCTTTGGCAACGTCTGGATGGTTTTTATAGACTAAAGTTTCAAAGTCATTTTTATGTTCAGGCGTTAAACCTGTGTAATTAATGTTACATAAGTCTATTTTTTTAGTATTTCTTGGTAATTCAGTACTGCTAAATAAAAGCGCTGTATTTACATGAACCTGTGGGGTGAGTACTAAATACCATTTTTCATCAATAGGGTAGTCGGTTAATTTTTCCCCTATACCTTCTGCAATTGATGATCGGCCTCGTACGAAAATAGGCACATCAGCGCCAAGGGATTTTCCAATCACTTCTAATTCAGAGTGCGCTAAATTTAACGACCATAATTCGTTTAATGCCAATAATGTAGTAGCCGCATTTGATGACCCACCACCAACACCGCCGCCCATTGGTAATACTTTTTGTAAATTAATTTTAACGCCATCTTGTGCTTGAGGTACTTTCGCCTTAAGTGCATTTGCCGCTTTGATTATTAAGTTCTGCTCAGTCACCAACTCAGATAAATTACATTCCAAAGTGACAATGCCGTCGTTGGTGCGCTCAAACGTTAATTCATCGCCTTTGTCTAGGAAATGAAATAAAGACTGTAATTCATGATAACCGTTTTCTAGCTGGCCACTGATATGCAAAAAAAGGTTAAGTTTTGCAGGGGAAGTAAGTTTTAGTGTGTTAATTGGCACTTAATCAAACTCCCAATTAGAAACGGATAATTTTAATTTAGTCCCTTTGGTGGTTAAATTTATTAACATTGGCAAGGTATATATTTTCTGTTGTTGGAATTTTGAATACTTAACCTGCCACTTTTGTTCTGTGCCGGTATAGTCAAATTGTTTTATTTGATTGCCATTTTTAATAATGCTTTTTTCTTTACCTGCTAATTGACCCCGTATCCATAGTTCTAACTTTTCTAACGGTAATTGGATTCCCGTGGTGCGCCGTATCAAACGACTTGCACTTCTATCTTTATAAACCTTACCGTCCACTTCTAAGGTTGATAGGTTGTTTTTTGTGGTTAAGGTAAGAATATTAGTGCCAATAAAAGTGTTTAACGAAAATTGAACTGAGTCTTGTTGTTTTTGCCAATAAAAATATCCGGATAGGTTTTCGGTCTCGGTTTTTATTAAGACTTTACCTCTGACAGTCCAAGAATCTAGTTTTTTGATATCAAGCGGCAATTCTTTTGGTGCGGTTTGAAACTGATTTAATGTGCTACATGCACTTAGAAATAAGGCAAGCAACAAGATTGAGACGCGTAAAAAAATGGTTTGAAAAGGTTTCATATAATCCAATCTTGCAAGTTTAGTGGGGCCATTTTCCCAGATAAAAAATGAAAATCAATTCTTAGTTAATAATTTCTATTGTGATAAACCATGTTAAGGCTTTTAAAAACCTCTGCTTTTTCGTAGAATTGCCGCCTTTCTCCAAAGGGGTTTAAATTCAGCCATTTTATGACGGTTCTTGCATTAGGTATAAATCACAAAACAGCGTCAGTAGAGTTACGTGAGCGCCTAGCGTTTACACCAGAACGATTATCTGAAGCATTGCAGTCGGTTATCGCCGATGGTTTATGTGATGAGGCCGTGATTTTATCAACATGCAACCGTACTGAAATCTACTGTTTTGGCGATGCAACCAATTCTCAAATCTTAACATCTTGGTTAGCTGACTTTCATTTAGTACCCGAACAAGAGCTTGATCAACACTTATACATTCAAAGGGACGTTTCAGCTACAACACATTTAATGCGTGTGGCAAGTGGACTGGACTCTATGGTGTTGGGTGAGCCTCAAATATTAGGTCAAGTTAAACAGGCCTATCAACAAGCTAAATCAGTGGGTACCGTTAAGACTTATTTTGAGCGTATGTTCCAACAAGTATTTTCAGTCGCTAAAAAAGTCAGAACTGAAACAGACATTGCGGTGAATGCCGTTTCGGTTGCATTTGCCGCGGTGACTTTAGCCAAACAAGTATTTGGCAGTTTTGATAATAAAAAAGTGTTACTGGTTGGTGCGGGCGAAACCATCGAATTGGTGGCGAAACACATTTTTGAGCAAGGCGCTAAAGACATAGTTGTCGCAAATAGAACCTTGAGCAATGCTAAATTAGTGGCTGAACAGTTTTCCGCTAAAACTTGTACCATAGGCCAAATTCCGGCTCAAATGTTAGAAGCCGATGTTGTGATAAGTTCAACCGCCAGTACTTTGCCTATCATTGGTAAAGGTATGGTTGAGAATGTATTAAAACGACGAAAACACAGACCTATGTTTTTAGTTGATTTGGCCGTACCAAGAGACATTGAATCTCAAGTTGCTGAGCTCGACGATGCTTATTTATATACCGTTGACGATTTACAAGAAATTGTCGCTAAGAACATGCAAGCAAGAACCGAAGCCGCCGTTGATGCCGAAGAAATAATACAACAGAAAGCCAATATATTTGATGATTGGCTAAACTCTTTGGAGTCTGTGGATTTGATCCGTGATTATCGTGAACAAAGTTTGGCGATAAAAGATGAACTGCTAGATAGAGCGATAAATCAATTACAAGCGGGTAACGACGTAGAACAAATATTAAAAGAGCTAGCAAATAAATTAACAAATAAATTAATTCATGCGCCAACTTCTGCCTTAAAAGATGCAGCAGAAAAACAAAATATGCAGGAATTAACCGCAATAAAAGCCGTATTAGGGATCCGATGAAAGACTCAATTAGAAGCAAATTAGAAACGCTTATTGAACGCCGTGAAGAAGTTGAAGCGCTATTAAGTGAACCACAAATTATTTCAGATCAAGATAAGTTCCGTGCATTATCTAAAGAGTACTCCGATTTAGAAGCCATCACGGTTACGTTTAAGCAATACCAAGGCGCTGAAGAAGACTTCGAAGAAGCCAAGTTAATGATGGATGAAGACGACGCAGAAATGCGTGAGATGGCCCAAGAAGAATATAAAACTTCAAAAGCGGCTATCGCACGTTTAGACCAAGAATTACAAGTATTAATGTTGCCAAAAGATCCGAACGACGGTAACAACTGTTTCTTAGAAATAAGAGCAGGTGCCGGTGGTGATGAAGCCGCCATATTTGCTGGTGACTTATTCCGCATGTACAGCCGATATGCAGAGTCCAAGAAATGGAAAATTGAAGTCATGACCTGTAACGAAGGTGATCACGGTGGTTTTAAAGAAATGGTTGCTCATATAACCGGTGATGATGTTTATGGAACAATGAAGTTTGAGTCAGGCGGTCACCGCGTTCAACGTGTACCAGACACTGAGTCTCAAGGCCGAGTTCATACATCGGCTTGTACTGTGGTTGTTATGCCAGAAGTTCCAGAAGCTGAAGCAATTGATATCAATCCAGCGGATTTAAAAATAGATACCTATCGTGCATCAGGTGCGGGTGGTCAGCACGTAAATAAAACGGATTCTGCAGTACGTATTACGCATTTACCAACGGGCATTGTGGTTGAATGTCAGGATGAGCGTTCACAGCATAAGAATAAAGCGAAAGCTATGTCCGTGTTAAGCGCTCGTATGCAAGCCGCGGAAGATGAAAAACGTAATGCTGAAGAAACCAGTATGCGTCGTAACTTAGTGGCCAGTGGTGATCGTTCAGAGCGAGTGAGAACTTATAACTTCCCACAAGGAAGAATGTCAGAACATAGGATCAACTTAACTTTGTATAAGTTGAATGAGATCATGGAAGGTGATTTAGACTGTGTTCTTCACCCGTTAATGACGGAATATCAAGCTGACTTATTAGCTTCAATGTCAGAAGATTAATATTAACCTTGGTTATTAGGACAATGCGTTAACTAAGGCCAAGTTTGATAACAACGATGAAACTATTTATCGGTTAAAATGATCAGGCGCAATAGATTAGGTAGAAATGGATAACTCAAGTCAAATTAAGTGGCTGCTACATGATGCCACTTGCTCCTTTAATAAACTATCCGACACAGCCAAGTTAGATGCTGAGTTACTAATGTGCCATGTCTTAGACTGTAATCGCACATATCTATTCACTTGGCCTGATAAAACCCTAGATGAAGCTCAATTAGCAGAATTTAAGCAAGTTTGTGCCAAACGAGCGCTTGGCCATCCCATTGCGCATATTGTTGGATACCGCGAGTTTTGGTCATTAAATCTTAAGGTTTCACCTGCAACGTTAATCCCCCGTCCAGATACAGAAACACTGGTTGAACAAGCGCTGTTGTTAATGCAAGAGCACAAAGATAAGCCTTTTTTAGGTTTAGATTTAGGTACTGGCACCGGAGCGATAGCATTGTCTTTAGCATCTGAGCTTAAAACCTGGGAATGGATAGCTGCGGATTTTGTTCCAGAAGCTGTTACTTTGGCGCAAGAAAATGCAAAATTAAACCAAATAAATAATTGTAAAGTTATCCAAAGTGATTGGTTTGAAAATATCCCAAATACTAAATTTAATTTAATCGTTTCCAATCCACCATATATCGATGAGGCTGACTCTCATTTATCACAAGGTGATGTTCGCTTTGAACCATTATCCGCTTTAACAGCAGGGGATAGTGGTTTATCCGATATTAAAATTATACTGTCACAAGCCAAACAATATTTGCATGATGGAGGCTTGGTTATGATTGAACATGGAAACACTCAAGGCAAAGAGGTTAGAGCGATTTTTTGCCAAAATGGATACAGTAATGTGAAT
>NZ_JAWCUA010000002.1:0-6910 GCF_032461525.1 Psychrosphaera aquimarina
GCGAGGAAATCCTCGCAATCATTGTAGCCACTATAAGGAGGCTGATCTTCTGTAACAGTTAGCTCTACTTGCCAGCGTCCCTGTGCTCCAGCTGGAATAACATTTGGAGTGATTAATGCCTCAAATGTTGTGAGGTGATCACCCGATTCATCGGTATATACAAGATCAAAACTAAACATGGTTGATTGATCGAGTATTTCATTTTCTGACCACTGAAATAATAAGCCATTAGATGTTACCTCACCTGTAATGTTTTGATTTGAGGTATTCAAAATAGAATAAGTTGTGTATGGCACATCAAATGAAGGCGAGCGATTAATAGTACTGAACTCATTGATAAGGGCATCTGGGAACAACGAAGAATAATCATCAATAAAATTTTGAATACGATTAACTTGTTGTTCTAGCTCACTACTTAAAGAATAACTAACATTAAGTGTCATAGGAGTTGTCTGAAGATTAACAAAAGATAAAACTTGCGTGTTGTTCAATTCAGACCTGTATGCCAGTTGTTTCATCTGTGGTGCTTGTTTACTACTCGATACACTTTCCTGGCTACTAAGATCTGCCTCAGCCCATTTAGTGCAGTGTCCATATAGTAGAGAAACTGAGTTATAAGCGTCTTGTGCATACACGATAGTCGCGGCTCCAGCGATACCGCCCCCGACGACTAAAGCTCCTGATAGTAGCCCTAAAGGGCCGGATGATATTGCGCCCTCAATTGACAAAGTTGTCAATCCCGCTGCAATGACACTACGCGCCATCGCTTTGGTAAACCTTATAGCTTCGGGCTCGCACTCCAATATTGAAAATGTATCATCATCATTTAAAAGTATTGTGCTTCTCGTCTTGGTAATTAGGCTGTTTTTCGAAGTATCTTCCGCTTTTAAGGCACTTAGCAGCTTCGCTAGTTGCTGTAATTCTGCATCCGTTAACTCTTCAACCTTATTTAACTGATCTTGTAAATTACTTATAAGAAGAGAAGGTTCTTCACCTCCGATAGTTTGTCCCGACTCGCCGACTGCCATCAACTGCTCGATAAGTGATTCAATAAAACTGACCGAATAATCTCGCGCACTTCCAGAGATGACTGCAGATTCAATATTGATTGATAAACCAAACTGTTCTTTCCTACTACCTTCCTGAAAATCTAGCAAAATCGACTGCTCACCATCATTTATATCAAATGGTATAAACAAGAATACAGCACCGCCGTCTGTCACTATCAAATCATTAGACAGCCCATTTTCAAAAGTTGCACTTAGTGCTTGCAAGTCATTTACTTGAGATACATCTATCTCTATCACTTCGCCAGCAGTGTAATTCGACTTTTCATATTTAATAGTTAAAGCTGATTTATCATTTTCATAAACATACCATTCTCGATTTAATATCGAATACGAAGATCCTATCGAACTTAAATGCGCAAAACGATGATATTCGCTTTCCTCTGTAGTGTAATCGCCATCATGAAAAAAATTAAGTACATCTAAAATACTGGGAATAGAAACCGAGAGATCACTTACTGACTCTTCTTGGCGCGTTGAATAAAACCCTTCGTAAACATTAAAACCATTAGCATCATACTCAACAACATTAAATATCGAATTGTTTAAGTAAATACCTTCTCGCCATAAGTATTTATCAACTTGACTCACATCTTCCCTTAACCATCTCCTAAATGAACCATTAAATTGATTTTTTGATATCGTAGCTTCTTCAATTAGCACTTCTCCTTGAGCTTCACTATTTATTTGATTCGAGAATGGATCAACAAGTTCAAAGCGAAGAAACTCTCCGTCGTACTCGTAGTAGTCATGTGAACTAGGGATATAAGTTACAGGCGTGTTAACTGAACTTTCTATTTTTTGAGTTCTGTAAAAGAGATAATCACTTTGATCCCAGAACTCCACTGCGGGGCATATATCATACGATTCAGGATCTTCGATGTGCACACCGGAAAAAAATGTTCTATAAAGTCCTGATCAATAAAATTTGCTAAAGCAGGAAAATCAAACCCTCCAAGCCCTGGTTTGCAAGCAATTGCTTTATATAGACTGATATCGCCACTAACATTATCATCTTGGCATTGAGCACTAAATCTTAACTCTCCATTTGGAAAGAATTCGGTTACGTTTCCGTTACACTCTCCGTTAAGGTATGGCACAACACTCTTAATATTCCCATTGGGCCAAAAACTCACTGTATTTCCCTGAACTTCTCCATATACAAAAAAACTTAATTGTTTAACTCTATATTTAAAGTCATCGATATGATCTTCGTAAAAGGTGATGTAAGGTCCATGTTCTAAACCAAAGTAATTGAAATATTTTGCAATCACTCTGTCTTTTGGGCCCCGATTGGTTGTATTCCCAAATCTAATTACAGGTCCAACACTTTCACCTGATGCGATAAACTCCACTGATGATAAGGTATTGGAAGACGCATAATATCTTTGATATCCATCTAAAAGCCCACTATCGTCGTTACACAAAACTTCATCGAAGCCGAAGTTATCGAAACTTGTATTAAGCTCGTTTGGGCAATGAGCCCAATAATAATCACAAATCGCATCTTGAGAACCGTCTTCACTAACATAAGGGCACGAAGTTTCAGTATTAGTCGCGGGAAATGAGTCCACTTGAGGTGGCGGAACGTTAGCGTAGCTACTCATTACTTCCTTTACAATTGCTTCGTCCAGACCGTGGAAGTTACCACCACTCCATCCGTTTTCGGTCCAACGACCGGCTTGCAAGTCTTCTAAATATGTTGCCTCTATATCATTCAAAATTTCAATATTTTCATTGTCAACGTTATCGATATTATCTTGAGGGTCGTTGTTTGCGTTAACATCGTCACTTTCGCTACCGCCGCAAGAAACTAAGAAAAGTACAGACAATAGACATAAAGTACGAGTCCAGAATTTTGACTTACCATTCTTTTTAATCATCTTTTGAAAATCCGAAATTTAAATATTGATTAAAAATATAGCAAAAAATAAATACCAACAAAAGTAATTGCAATTCTGAAAAACAAGAAATAGGTTTATTTAGGTATGATCTAAAGTTGCTAAACTGAGGTTAAGCTCTTTCTTTCTTTTATATTAAGCTGAACTAAGTTTATTTTATTAAGCAGTATAATTAAAAAAATGAGCTTAAATGCTCATTTTTATTACGCAAAGATTAGGTCAGTTATAGATCACCAAATAAGTCGTTTGTAGGGTCTTCTTCTTTTGGCGTTTGTAACACTTTTATATCAATTTGTTTTTTTATCCACCTATGCTTTCTCGATTTACATAGTTTGATGACATGACGTTTTTCTTCGTCATTAAACTGCATCCACTGAAATCTTTCATCACGACTGCGAAAACACCCTTGGCAAAAGCCATTGGTTCCGTTTAAGCAAATGCCCTTACATGGGCTTGGAATATGAAATAGTTCTAATTGTGGCATAACTTAAGTTTAAATTAGTCCCTTAAAGGTTGCGATTCAGTGATATCAAAGTCGAATTAATAGTATATATAAAAAAACCTGCAAATTGCAGGTTTTTACTGTTAGGTATGTTTTACTTTATTCTACTAAATCTAACGGTAAATCTTCTTTTACCTTTTGCCAGATTTTAGCTGACTCTAAACCAAATTTACGAATTAACGCAATTGATTCGTCATGTTTACCCGCTTTAGTAAAGACTTCTAGTTCTTCGTAATACTTCCTAGACAAAGCGCGTGCTTCTTCGTGTGAGAAATAATACTTAGCAATCTTTGACCACAAACCTTTAAAGCCGTTTAGTACTAATACAAATACTATATTGCCTGCGGCGTGAGCTAATTCATGATTTAAGTGATAATCAAAATCAGCAAATTCTTGCGGATCATTTGAAACCGCAAGCGCCTCCTGTGTTAAAGCTATCACTTGCTCTGGTGAGTTTTTAATTGCGGCTCTAACATAGATAGCACTAAAGTTTGTGCGAGCTGATAATAGTTGGTCAATTAATTCACCAACGCCTTCAGCATCTAATTTGGCTAATGTAGGTAAAATATTTAACCCACATGTATCCCAGTAATTATTTACTTTAGTAGGTTTACCATGTTGGATTGTTAACCAACCGTCACGAGCTAACCTTTGTAATACTTCTCTCAAAGTAGTACGAGTAACACCAATTAATTCTGATAACTCTCGTTCGGCTGGAAGTATTGAACCGGGAGGAAAACGATTGTTCCAAATAGAATCTACAATATATTCTTCAGCAAATCCTGCTGGGCTTTGCGCCTTTATTATTTTCATTAATACTGTTTACCTTATTTCATCTGGACTGATTGTACCAGAAGAAGACACGAGTACAACAAATGGTTTTTTTTCCGCAATCATTTCAAAACTCTAAGAAAACTACTATTTTATGTAGGATTAAACTAATAACTTTAGTACATTAGTTCAGCATCAAACGGGCTAACGCCTACAAAACAATTAAAGGAAGGTTTTAAACGTATGCAGCAAAATTCTATGAGCGCTTTTTATCAAAATTTCTTGGGGAAATCTCCCGAATGGTACAAGCTCACTATTATTGCGTGTTTGGTTATCAACCCAATCTTATTTAGTTTAGATCCATACATTGCAGGATGGGCATTGGTTTTAGAGTTTATATTTACTCTTGCCATGGCGTTAAAATGTTACCCATTACAACCTGGTGGATTATTAGCTTTAGAAGCAATCATTATTGGAATGACAACCCCAGGACACGTTGAACATGAAATTTCGCAAAACTTAAGCGTCATTTTATTGTTAGTGTTTATGGTCGCCGGTATCTATTTTATGAAA
Organism: Psychrosphaera aquimarina; assembly: GCF_032461525.1. Lineage (NCBI taxonomy): Bacteria > Pseudomonadati > Pseudomonadota > Gammaproteobacteria > Alteromonadales > Pseudoalteromonadaceae > Psychrosphaera > Psychrosphaera aquimarina. Next base: position 4,815 of record NZ_JAWCUA010000002.1, read on the forward strand.
GACTTACTTATGTATTCTTTCACCAAACTCCTTATAAAAGTAAAATCTAAAGTCGCCCTGTCGGTTTCATTTGCAGCAGCATCTGCATTTTTATCTGCGTTTTTAGACGCCTTAACTGTTGTTGCCGTAATTATTACCGTCAGTACCGGCTTTTATATGATTTATCATAAAGTCGCATCCGGTAAACAAAATCATGTAACAGACCACGACCATACCGATGACAATCACTTAGACGTCCCTACCCGTTCAGAATTAGAAGAATTTAGAGCCTTCATGCGTAACATTATGATGCATGCTGGTGTGGGTACTGCATTAGGTGGGGTTTGTACTTTAGTTGGTGAGCCTCAAAACTTAGTAATAGCAGAACGAGCGGGCTGGAGTTTTATTGAGTTCGCACTACGCATGTCACCAGTTACCATTCCGGTATTAATTTTTGGTTTATTAACCACGATTTTATTAGAGAAATTTAAGATCTTTGATTATGGGGCACAATTGCCTGAGTCAGTTCGCAAGATATTAGTTGATTACGATATTGAAAAAGATAAAGGGTTAACAAAACGCGATAAAGTTAAATTATGGGCGCAAGGCGCAATCGCAGTTTGGTTAGTCATTGGATTAGCTCTGCATTTAGCTGCTGTAGGTTTAATTGGTCTTTCAGTTATCATTTTAGCAACCTCAGTTGCCGGTATTACGGATGAACATTCAATTGGTAAAGCATTTGAAGAAGCCTTGCCATTTACCGCATTACTTTGTGTATTCTTTGCCGTTGTGGCTGTAATAATTGACCAAGGATTATTTGCTCCTGTGATTCAATGGGTATTAACCTTTGAAGGTAAGATGCAATTAGTGATGTTCTTTATCGCCAATGGCCTGCTCTCTATGGTCAGTGATAATGTATTCGTTGGTACTGTGTACATCAACGAAGTTGCTGCTGCATTACAACGTGGCATTATTACTCGTGATGAGTTTGACTTATTAGCGGTAGCCATTAACACAGGTACTAACTTACCAAGTGTTGCGACACCAAATGGTCAAGCTGCATTTTTATTCTTATTAACATCTGCATTAGCACCGTTAATTAGATTGTCATATGGAAAAATGGTTTATATGGCATTGCCATACACTGTTGTTCTTTCTATTGTTGGCTTGTTAGCGACTTATTATGGTTTAGCTGACTTAACACAATATATGTATGACCATAACTTAATTGAACACCATACTACGATTGGCCAATCAAATATAACTGGTCACTAAACATAGTGTTTAATTTAACTGCAATATCGACTTGGCCAGCTACACGCTGGCCTTGGTTTATCGTAGCTACCAGTGCGCTTATATTAGAATCCGTTGCTTTGTACTTTCAATACGGTATGGGGTTAGAGCCTTGTATTATGTGCATTTACCAACGTGTCGCAGTATTTGGCATCTTATTAAGCAGCCTACCAGCGTTATCAGTTCCTCAAAGTAATATCGCTCGATTGATCAGTATTACAGGATTATTGGTGGCTTGTATTTGGGGGCTGTTAATTGCTCAGGAACACGTGGCAATGCAAAATCCTGATAACTTCTTATTAGCCCTTAGCTGTGATGTCTACCCTAACTTCCCAGATTGGTTGCAATTGCACACTCTAATGCCTTCATTATTTGAACCTAGAGGCACTTGCGGCGATATCGACTGGTCATTGTTTGGATATTCTATGCCACAGTGGATGGTATTTATATTTAGTTGTTATACAGCTTGTATTACTGCTGTTGTTGCTACTCGTTTGCTAAAACTTAAAACCATTTAATTAAATTAAGGAGGCGTTTAATTAACACCTCCTTTTTATTCCTTCTCTGTTAACCACTTCTGTGTATAACACCTTTTTTTTGTATATTAGTTATATAACTACATAACGGTAAATTAGATGCTATTAACATAAAAATTACACGGCAAAAACACACCGCACTAACGGCCACTTAACGGCAAACATTTACCGCACAAACTCTCTTTTTATATTCAAAATACACGATAAGAACAGCCACATCAAAAACAAGCCCATTATCAATGACCCTTATAAATAAAGGCCTTCAAGCCATTTAAGTAACTAATTAAT
>NZ_JAWCUA010000003.1:0-638693 GCF_032461525.1 Psychrosphaera aquimarina
AATAGCTAAATAAGTTAAACGCGTATTCTTCGTGTAAGTGTTTATAAATTAAAAATAAAAAAACCAGTAGTGAATCACTACTGGTTTTTTATTGTTACTAATATATATCTAAATTAAATTTAGAATAATACTTTAGCACCTAAGTAGAAACGACGAGGTTCAACCCAGTCTTTTGCTTCGCCAAATGCGAATGTACCACTACCGGCAACTAACTGCTCTTCTTCAACAACCGCTTGGTCATCTAAGATGTTAAAGATGTCTAAGAAGAATTCTGTTTCAAAGTCACCAAACATGTGAGTGTATTTAACACGAACATCTAAAGTACCGTAAGCTGGAGTAGTTTCACTTGCTACGTTACCTGGTGCAATCCAAGTACCGTCATAACCACCGAAGTCATAAGACGCAGTCTCACGTAATGGTAATAAACGACCGTATACGTTAGTTGCGCGGTTATAAGAAGTACCAGAGTTCCAGTTATAAATACCACCTACTTCGACAACGGTTTTGAAGTAGTAAGTACCTAAGAGCTTGAACTGATGTTCAACGATTACCGAGGCTGCTTGTCGTACATGTTAGGAGCACGAGGGTCTAAGGTAGTAGAAGTCACCTTGCATGTCAGCATTACCGTCTGAGTTAGAAGTTACCTTCTGCATCATTGTAAGTATAAGATGCAAGCATGCTCCAGTTTCTCAGTACGTAATTTCTTAAATGTTACTTCAATACCTTGGTAATCACGTTTACCGCTTCTAACGTAGCAAGAACGTAGTTAGAACCAGGGTTTTCAGTGTAACCAAAGTAAGATAATGGAAGCGCTAAATCAGAACCCCATAATTGACCGCCTTCAGTGTAAACACCTAAGTCGTAATCTTCTAGAATATCTCTAGTCGCATGGTTTGTATACGTTACAGAGATATTAGTATCTTCAGTTAAGTTAGTTGAATAACCTACTAAGAACTCATCTGTATATGGTGTTTTAGTTGTAGGAGCAAAGAATGCATCCTGTTTGCAACACCACCACAGTACGGCGTAGCCCATTCACCGTTAACAAATACTTGTTCTTCACGAACAGAACCCGTTAAGTTACCAGCGAATGACGTCATGTCTGTACGAACTGGGTCATAATAACGACCAACGAATGCCCAAACTTTAGAGTCACCGTCACCATTAATGTCATATACGCACTTAAACGGTGAGCAATATCCCAATCAAATGTGAAGATGCTTGCGCCTGTTGATGCAAATGTTCCCATCTCTCAGCACGTAAACCAACATTTAATGTTAAGTCATCAATCGTTACACTGTCTTGAATGTAAAAAGTTTGACCTTTAGTTTCAAGTTTAGACTCAGCTTGTTGCGTTTGAATGATTCTGTAAGCATTAACGTCACCAGTTGGGTTATGTGTCTTTATTTTCTGGTGTGATATTTTCAATACGTTCATAACAAACACTTTGAATTTCATAACGTTTTACAAATAGACTGGAGTCGATGATAAAAGCTATTAAACAAATTACGCCGTTTAAAATAGCCAAATCAACCAAGCTCATTTGCCCCACCGAAGTGAGCAACGCAATGGCTGTGACAAGGAATAAATAGGTCATTTCTTTAATTGAAATAGACTCAGTGCGGTAGCGAAGCATGGTAAAAACAGCAAAAATAAACTTGTAATTAATGTAAGTGAGTAAAATACAAAACGTTTATTTGTCATAGGAAATTTTTGCAATTTAATTGAAGTTGCTTTAACACTAAAAACATAAGGTGCAAACAATGTGTAAGAAAAATGTAACTTGAAAATTAACGACAATATCGAGTATTAATTGTTTGTATAAATCGAAATAATTTACCTATAAAAAACATGACCACATGGTCAACTTGTGTTAATTTATCATCATTTGAATTAGGCTCAGCGTCGATATTGTCATTGCACTAATAACAATCGTCGTTAAGTGATAAATCATTCCCTAAATTGCACTTATTTCTTTTCGGTTTTTGGGTTAATTTGCTAACCTAAATATCGAATTTTTATGAACCTGCGTAACCAACAGGCAAGAAATTGAAACCAACTATTATTACAATTGCAGGTCCATCTGCATCTGGTAAAACACTGTTTGCTCAAACTATTCATGATGAGTTAATTGAAGAGTTAGGCGAAGGTGGGATATCGATCATATACGAAGATGCTTATTATCGTGACCAATCGCACCTTACAATGGAAGAGCGCATCCAAACTAATTACGATCATCCTGATGCCTTTGAACATGATTTATTAACTAAACATTTAGAAAAATTAACCAATAACGAACCCATTGAAAGTCCTGAGTATTGTTACAAAACTCATACAAGAACAAATATCACCAGAACGTTCGCACCAACAAAAATAATACTAGTAGAAGGTATTTTGTTACTTTCTAATAAAAAGTTAAGAGAACAGTTTGATATTAAAGTGTATATGGATACACCTTTAGATATCTGTTTAATACGTCGTATTAAACGCGACATAGTTGAACGTCAACGCAGTGTTGAATCGGTCACTAATCAATATTTAGAAACCGTAAGACCTATGTATTATCAATACATAGAACCTTCCAAAGCTTGGGCTGATATTGTAGTCACAAGAGGCGGAAAAAACAGAATGGCGATTGAAGTTATAAAAGCCAAAATCCGTCAAATTTCACAACTCCCACCACAAAAATAAAATAAAGGGTAATCATGGAATTAGCAGCACTTAGGGGAATACTGGGCATAATCGTGTTATTAGCGATAGCCTATGCGTTATCAAGCGGCAAAAAGCAAATCAACTACCGAACCGTAGGCCTCGCTTTTGCACTTCAAATATTACTAGGCGCGTTTGTCTTGTATGTACCCTTTGGTAAAGATGTTTTATCGTCTATGACCTTTGGCGTACAAAGCGTGATTGACAGCGGCAAAGAAGGGATCGACTTCTTATTTGGGGGATTAGGCACCGACGCCATGTTTGCAAACGGTGTTGGCTTTGTCTTCGCAATTCGCGTCTTACCAAACATTATCTTTTTCTCATCTTTAATAGCCGTGCTTTATTACCTAGGCGTGATGCAGTGGGTAATAAAAATCATTGGCGGTTCATTACAAAAATTATTAAAGACCAGTAAACCTGAATCCCTTTCTGCTACTGCTAATATATTTGTAGGACAAACAGAAGCACCATTAGTTGTCCGCCCTTATATCGCCAAAATGACTCAATCTGAATTATTTGCAGTTATGGTAGGTGGTTTAGCGTCTGTTGCTGGTTCTATCATGGCTGGATATGCCGGCCTTGGCATTGAATTAAAATACCTTATTGCGGCGTCTTTTATGGCGGCGCCTGGTGGTTTATTAATGGCAAAAATCATTTGCCCTGAAAAAGAACCTGAAAAAATAGTTCAAACCACCATTGCGTTTGATGAAGATGATAATAAACCAGCCAACGTCATTGATGCTGCTGCATCTGGTGCCGCATCTGGTTTAAAGTTAGCGGTAAACGTTGGTGCTATGTTACTGGCCTTTATTGCATTAATCGCACTGTTAAACAGCATCGTTGGTGGCATTTCTGGCATGTTTGGTTATGACGGTATTACCATTGAATTTATTCTAGGTTACTTGTTCGCACCTTTTGCTTTCATTGTTGGTGTGCCTTTAGATGAAATGTTACAGGCCGGCAGCTTCATTGGTCAAAAAGTCGTGGTTAATGAGTTTTTTGCTTATGTAAACTTTGTAGAAGTTAAAGACGCCTTGTCACCTGTTACTCAAGTGATCATCACGTTTGCTTTATGTGGTTTTGCAAACTTGTCTTCAATCGCCATTTTACTTGGTGGTATTGGTTCTATGGCTCCTAGCCGTCGTCCTGACATCGCAAGATTAGGTATGCGTGCTATGTTAGCCGCAACATTAGCTAACTTGATGAGCGCCGCAATTGCGGGCTTCTTTGTCGCACTGTAGGAAATAACAATGTCTGATTTAAAAGCAGTTGCACAGCGTGCATTATCTTTGATGGATTTAACCAGTTTAACCAATGTTGAGACCGATGCTGACATTATAAAATTATGTCAGCAAGCTAAATCACCGGCAGGTGAAACGGCCGCTATTTGTATTTTCCCTAGGTTTATCCCGTTGGCTAAAAAAATATTAAAAGCACAACAAACTCCCCATGTGAAAATTGCGACAGTGACCAATTTCCCACATGGTAATGACGATATCGATATCGCATTAGCAGAAACAAACGCTGCGGTTGCCTACGGTGCCGACGAAGTAGATTTAGTCTTTCCATATAAAGCGTTGATCAATGGCAATGAAAACATTGGTTTTGATATGGTTAAAGTATGTAAACAAGCTTGTATTGACCAGGCAAAACTTAAGGTCATTATCGAAACGGGTGAACTAAAAACACCAGAATTGATAAAAAGGGCCAGTGAAATAGCCATAAACGCAGGCGCTGACTTCATAAAAACATCAACGGGTAAAGTTGCTGTAAATGCCACTCCAGAAGCGGCAAAGATCATGTTAGAAGTGATTAAAAATAAAAACATTGATGTCGGTTTCAAACCAGCAGGTGGTGTTAGAAATGCACAAGACGCAGACGTATATTTAACTTTAGCTGATCAGATCCTTGGTGAAGAGTGGGCGCAAGCGGAACATTTTAGATTTGGAGCAAGTAGTTTATTAACCAGTCTATTAGAAACCTTAGGGCATAAAAGTGAAGTGACTAACGAAACGCAGTCCACTCTATCTTATTAAGATGTGAAGCTGTGCGCTCAGGTATTCATACTACCTTTATGTTTCTGCTTAAAATAACTAAAAAAGATACTAATCATGGCACAACTATACTTTTACTATTCGTCGATGAATGCCGGTAAATCCACCCATTTATTGCAATCATCGTACAATTATCATGAGCGTGGATTACGTACCGCAATTTATACTGCTCAAATCGATGATCGTTTTGCTAAAGGTAAAGTTGCTTCCAGATTAGGAATTGATGCCGATGCTTTCTTATTTGATGACAGCAAAGACTTGTTTGTTGAAATTGGACAAATGCATACAGAGCAAAAACTAGATTGTGTCCTGATTGATGAAGCTCAGTTTTTATCTACAGAACAGGTTAAACAATTAACCGACGTGGTCGACCTATTAAATATTCCTGTTTTAGCCTACGGTATACGTACTGATTTTTTAGGGCAAACCTTCTCTGGAAGTGCTGCGTTGCTGGCCTGGGCTGATAAATTAGTTGAGCTAAAAACCATTTGCCATTGTGGCCGTAAAGCAAACTTTGTTATTCGCCAAGATGCCAATGGTGTTGCAGTCAAAGATGGTGAACAAGTCGAAGTAGGTGGCAATGAACGATATGAGCCACTATGCAGAGCCCACTTTAAACAATTGGTTTGGTGATCAATAAACCAACACTTTACTCTTTAATTTATCTTAAAAAGGACTCCCCATGGCCGTTTTCGAAAGCAAACACCCCTTAGTAAAACATAAAGTTAGCCTGTTAAGAGATGTTAATATTTCCGTAAAATCATTTCGAGAACTGACCAAAGAAGTGGCGGTATTACTGACGGTAGAAGCCACACAACAATTTGACGTGGCCAATGTTGACATGACTTGTTGGTCAGGTGATATTCAAGCGCCTATGTTGTCAAAACAACAACCTACTTTGGTACCGATTCTAAGAGCCGGTTTAGGAATGTTAGACGGCGCGTTGACCATATTGCCTTGCGCTAAAATTAGCGTTGTTGGCTTACGACGAGATGAAAAAACATTAGACCCAGAAACTTATTATGAAAATATCATTAATGATATTGAGGACAGAACCGCCATCATTATTGATCCTATGTTAGCTACCGGCGGCACAGCAGTAGCAACCATAGACCTACTTAAACAATCAGGCTGTAAACACATTATTGCTTTGTTTTTAGTAGCTGCACCAGAAGGTATTGAGGTTTTACAGAAGTCCCACCCTGATGTAGATTTATTTGTCGGGGTTATTGATCAACAACTTAATGAAAATGGGTATATATTGCCTGGCTTGGGTGATGCTGGTGATAAAATTTTTGGTACGCTTTAAGATTGAAGGTTTGAAGGATTGAAAGTTCAGGGCTGTAAGGTTCTAAGTTTTGAGTGGCGAGTTTCGAGTCGCGAGTTGATTCTAGTCACTCGTTTCTCGTAACTCGAAACTAATACTTAACTATAAATTACAGGGCTTAAATTAGGTTTTTTATCAGAAAATGATAAGGCGTTATTATATTGCTCAGCCGCGACTTTTGCAGCATCAGCATCTTTAGCATGAACACGTGCAATCACATCACCTACCGACACCTGCACACCTAAAGGTAAAATGGCATCAAAACCAACGGTATGATCAACCAATTGTCCAGGCGCAGTACGCCCACCGCCTAATCCAACAACCGACATGCCAATATCACGTGTGTTCATTTGTGATAAATAACCCGCTTGAGTCGCTTTAATATCAACAACCACATTAGCCTTTTGCATCGATGACCAAGGGTTAGCTAAATAATCCGTTGGCCCACCAAGTGCAGCAACCATTTTTTCAAATATCTCTGCTGCGCTACCAGAGTCCAAAGCTCTAATTATTTGTTTTTCAGCGGACGCCGTATCTAATGCTAAACCAGAGTTAACTAACATAGCTGTTGCCAGTGATTTCACTACAGCGTGCAAACGCGGATCTAAATATTCCCCAGTTAAATACTGAACCGTCTCATACATCTCAAGTGCATTACCAGCAGTCACCCCTAACACTTGGTTCATATCAGTGATAATAGCTTGGGTTTTACCCCAGCATTATTAGCTACACTGCTAATGCTGTCAGCTAAGGCTTGTGCATCGGCTAACGATGTCATCATGGCACCGTTACCTACTTTCACATCCATCACTAACGTGTCTAGGCCAGCTGCTAGTTTTTTAGATAAGATAGAGGCCGTGATTAATGGAATCGATTCCACCGTTGCTGTTACATCTCTGATTGAATATAAACGTTTATCCGCTGGAGCCAAGTTATCGGTTTGCGAGATAATAGCGACCCCTAACTCTTTCACTACTTTTTTAAACTCAGGTATTGTCGGTTGTATATTAAATCCAGCAATACTCTCTAATTTATCTGAAGTACCGCCGGTATGACCCAATCCGCGACCCGAGATCATAGGAACATAACCGCCACATGCTGCAACAATAGCCGCAAGCATAAAGCTTACTTTGTCACCCACACCACCGGTAGAATGTTTGTCTACGATTGGGCGGTCAAACCCTTCCCAGCTGAGTACATCACCTGAATGCATCATTGAAGTGGTTAAGCTTACTTTTTCTTCAGTATTTAATCCTTGCTGAAAAATAGCCATAGCCATGGCACCAACTTGAGCATCGGAGAATGAACCATCAACCAAGCCATCAACAAAACGCTGTATTTCTTGCTGTTTTAATACACCACCATCACGTTTTATTCTTATAATTTCTTGAGGTAATAACATGTTTAATCCTTAAGCATCCAATAGCTGTTGTGGTGTAAACGCATCTGGTAATAACTCAGATACCGTCCATACTTTTTGTTGATTTTTATGATTCAAAGCAACAACAGGCGCGTCACCTTTAAAAAATTCCGAGATCACTTGTCTACATGCACCACAAGGTGGAGTAAGTTGCTCCTGTTCGGTATAAATAACGATAAGTGAAAATTGGGTTTCACCATTAATTACCGCATTACTAATGCAGTTTCTTTCTGCACAAACGGTTAGACCATATGATGCATTCTCTACATTACAGCCTTTTACAATCGTTCCCTTTGTAGTCAGAGCTGCCGCGCCAACATGAAAGTGACTATATGGCGCATAAGCCTTGTTATATGCGTCTTTAGCGGCATCAACAAGCTCTTGGGAAAGTGTGATTTTTGAGTCAGTCATAATACTTAAATGGTTAATTTCTACATCCACACAATAGCATTGTTGACCATATGGTCAAGTAATAACTGTTGTATATTTGTTACATTTTTAGGTCATAAAAAAACCGCACTAAAGAGTGCGGTTTTTATCGAGTTATTAACTAGTCGATATTAGAATCTGTAGTTAACACCCATAACAACTTCCCATAAAGAACCATCTACATAGATGTCTTCTTCAGCGTTATCTTCATAGAATTTGTCATAAACATATTGACCACTTTCATTGATAGAAGCTTCGATCATACGGTTACCAACAAACGCGCCTTGGCGTGTAATACCCCATTCGTCGTTTATTAAGTTACCTAAGTTTTTAACAATTACGAAAGCATCAAATGTATGACCTTCAGAGAAACCGCTAAAGCTTTGGCTGATTTTCAAGTCTAACTTGTATTGCCATTCAGCATTTTGAGAGTTACGACCAGAGATTGCGCCGCGCTCTAAACCTCTATCAGCAATAAAGGCATCAAATGCAGCTTTATCAAAGTTTGAAGTGTAAACAACTTTTGAATCATCAACTTCTGGTACATAAATTAGCTGACGGCTACCATTCCAGCTATCGTCGCCATACATGTCATCAGAATTGCTGTATGTGTAAGAGTATGGTTGACCTTCACTTGCTGAACCGAATAGGCTGAAGCGCGTACCGGTTTCTTCAAGTTTATACGACAAAGACATAGTGAAACGGTTAGGAATCTCATAGTTTGACGTCGTCATTAGTGGGTCAGTTGCATCAGACACTGCTAAGTTACCGTAGTTAGAACCAGCAGTTGAACTAGTCATAGGATTAGCATCTTCTGAATCTGTGTAAGAGTAACCAAATGTTGCTTTAAGACCGAAATCGAACTCTTTTTGCATACCTAAAGACAATACTGTTGATTGACCGTCTTTATTACTGTTAGCCAATACATAAGTACCGCTTCCACCAAGTACTTCTTCATACATTGGACGACCATCAGGTGCAGTTTCAGTCGTTTTAGCTATACCAGCGTCAGTGATGATTGCAGAATTAACTTTTTTGTTAATTAATAAATCAGCAGTGAAGATATAGTTGTCATCAGTGATATAAGTAGCACCTAACGAGTATTTCCACTCAGCAGGTAGTTCTAAATCAGGGTCGATGGCATTAACTGCACCACTACCGCCTTCAACAGGTAAATCATCAATGTAATCATACATAGCTTGTGGCACTTCGAATAAAGGTTTGCCGTTATTAACCATTGGGTTGTTAAACAAATCAACTTTACCGTCAACCTTATTTAAGTTTACATTGTATTCACGAGCAGCTACTTGTACTAGACCATCGTTTGAATACGAGTTTGAAACCCAAACGTTTGGATTACCACCAGAATATAGACCCATACCAGCACGAACATCTAAGTTATCGTCCACTGACCATTTAAAGCCAATACGTGGTTGGAATAAGCTAATACCGTCTAAGTTCGTGTTATTAGCAAAACCGTAATCTGCTTCAAAACCAGCGTTGTAACGAGGTTTGTCATCACTTGTATAATAGTCGTGACGGAAACCGAATGTCACAGTTGCATCGATGTCATCAAATGTATATTCATCTTGTAAATACATTGTATGTACATTGTATGTGAACTCTTGGCTCGCATCTTCAGGGTTACTGGTACCTGCAGAGTTATTATAGTAAATACGACCCGCTAAACCTGCTTCAAAGTCTTCAATACTGTAAAAACGGAACTCACCTTGAGTGTGTTGCATGAATAAGTTATAAGCCGTTAATGACTCATACTCATAACCTGCAGTAATAGTGTGAGATTCTAAGTAGTAGTTAGCTAAGAACTTAGCAGTAAAGTTATCCCAGTAAAGTTCATTTGATTGACGAGAATCATCTGGACCTAGGAAAATAGTAGTAGAACCATGATAAATCTGTACTTCGCCCATGCCGCTTGCTGCGTCTAAAGACTTCTGACGATTATCTAATTCCATTGAACCAATGCGTACTTCAGTTGTTAATTCATCAGACCAATCTGAGTGAAGTGAAGCAACGATAGAGGTTAATTCTGCACCTTTTTCATAAAAGTGGCTGTCGAACGTTCTGCCCCAAGAGTCAGACTGATCTAATTTGAAACCATCATTGTAGTTATAGATGAAACTAGCACGGTGATCGTCGCTGATATTCCAGTCTAATTTAACTAATAACTTTTCATCTTCAACAGGCATATTAGCCGGCATGCCACCAGCATCATATCCGTATAAGTCTTGGCTTGCTTTTTGAACACGTGCGATATCTGCATCAGATACGTCGCCGTTATAAACAAAGATTTCATTACCGTCTAATTTTTCATAAGACGTAAATAAGAATAATTCATCATTAATTAATGGAAGACCAATATGGAAACCATAACGTTTTTCAGTGAAATCACCTTGAATAAAGTCTTCGCCCTCTATTGAATCACCTTTAAGTGAATCATTAGAGTAATCCATGAATACGCCACCATGAATTTCGTTAGTACCAGACTTAGTTACTGCATTGATGTTACAAGCAGTAAAGCTACCGTATGTAACGTCAAACGGTGCAAGTTCAACTGATACTTGGTCAATTGAGTCATAAGAGAAAGGTACACGAGTTGTCGGGTAACCATTGTCATTAAGACCAAAACCATCATTCATTCTTACGCCATCTAGCGTTAAGCTGTTGAATCTTGGGCTACCACCGCCACATTGAATAGCGCCGTCACGACTATCATCAACATAAACACGTGGGTCAACACGAACGATGTCTTTTAAATCACGATTAATAGCTGGAGCTGATGCTAAATCGTCAGATGTAAAATGAGAAGAAGGGCTTGAGTTACTCGAAAAAGAACTAACCGGACGGCCAGTAACTACGATAGTTTCCAAGTCAGATGCAGCGTCTAAATCAACGTATAATGGCATTGTTTCGCCAAGCGTTAAGAATACGTCTGAAATTTCTTTATCTAAAAATGTATCAGAGTCTAAGGTCACTTTATATGGACCACCAACACGTAAGCCTTTTGCAGTGAAAATACCAGAAGCATTTACGATTGCATTTTTAGTCGTACCTGAAGGTACGTGAGTGATGGTTACTTTTGTTCCAATCGCAGCGTTACCTTGTGGGCCGTTTACAACACCTTTAATTGCAGAGGTAGTTGTATTTGCCATTACAGAGGTAGATAGTCCTAGAGCTAAGACTACCGCGCCAGTTATGAGTGAAAGACGATGAGTTTTCATCTGATTTCCTTGGTTTAAGTTATTAATTTGGTAATGATTATTATTATCGAGTCAAACGGCTAAAAAAACTTAACCACTTGCTCTGTTTTTCATTTCGTTCGAAATTAGACCAGATTTTTATGTAAGTTTCATTACAAAAAACGACTCTTTTTAGAAAAGTTCAATTAAATATAAAGCACGACCAGTTAACACTGTAAATTAATTTGAATTTATTATTTAAATACAACAACTTAACACAATTACACTTTATCAAGGTTATAGGTGAATTATTTTTTCCTTAAAAGCACAATCGCACATTATTTATAGGTCAATTAACTTAGATATTTGTATTCATTAATGTTTTCAATTCTTCTGACCATTTGGACAATAAATATTTAGCAATATAAACAATAAGTTATAAAAAAGACTGGCAACTTTTGGGAGGAAAATATGGTTAACATGAGTAAAAACCTGATTTTGTTAACCCCACCTGCTTTAAAATAATACTATTAACATTTATAGTAGCCGCCTAATTTCAAATGTCAGTTAACCGCGTTCCAAGGTGGAGGATCCCCTTAACGCTAAAAACTTACTATTTGGTCAACATTTATAAAACATAAATTCAATTTCTATTTTCAGTATATGTATCATTGAATTAGAAGTATTTAGCGTTTGAGTAATCACATGACAACATTAGCACAGACTAAAAAAACCGGTAATATTCGCGCACAAAGTCAGCATAAAATTTTAATTGCTGCTAGTACCGAATTTGTTTTACAAGGATATAAAGGCGCTACCGTTCAATCTATTGCTGATAGAGCTGAATTACCTAAGGCTAATATCCTTTATTATTTTAAAAATAAAGAAAACATATACCAAGCCGTGTTAGAGCACACATTGGAAATGTGGGATGAAGGCATAGGTGATATTGATCCTTCAGAGGGCCCTAAAGCCGCAATTGAAAAGTTTATTGATGCCAAAGTCCGCATGTCCTTTAATTATCCAGAAGCGTCAAAGATTTACGCGATGGAGATCATTCAAGGCGCTCAACATTTAAAAGAATTTGCCAGAACCTATCAACGAAAGTGGGTAAGAGAAAAAGCCAAGTTATTCCAGCAATGGATTGACAATGGTGAAATGGCGAATGTTGATCCTGTTCACTTAATTTTCCTTATTTGGTCGTCAACTCAGCATTATGCCGACTTTGAAACTCAAATATTAACCATTATGAATCGGGCCGATTATGAAGAAGATGATGTGGAAACCGTCATTAACTTTTTAACCGATCTCATTTTACGCGGCTGCGGATTAAAATAATCATGAACAAAACTTATATTTTAACCTTACTGGCAATATTATTTATGTTTAATGTTAATGCAAAAACAACAAACCAAATAAGAGTCGCTACCTTTAATGTCAGTATGGAAGCACTAAATTATGTACCATATCAAAAAGGTAAAACCCCAGAGGTCTCAGGCCAAACCCTTGTCGATGCCCTTGCGTCTGATCACCAACAAATTAAAAACATTGCTGAGATTATACAAAGAGTTAATCCCGATATTATCTTACTTAATGAGTTTGATAATGGCGTAAACACTAATACAAATGACCACGCGGTATTATTAAGTTTTATTAAAAACTATTTAAACAAAAGTCAAAATGGTCAAGAGCCGGTAGATTATCCATATTATTATCAAGGCCCCGTCAATACAGGTGTTAATTCTGGTGATGACCTAGACAACAATGGCATTGCTGGACAATTACCGGCTGATGGTTACGGATATGGACACTTCCCTGGTCATTTTGCGATGGCGTTATTATCCAAATACCCAATTGATGAAAGTAAAATTAGAACCTTCCAGCATTTCAAATGGAAAGACATGCCGGGGGCACTTCGTCCTTTTCACCCAGACACCAAACAACCTTGGCACAACGAAGCAACATGGAGTAATTTCCGCTTATCATCAAAATCACATTGGGATATCCCAGTAAATGTAAATGGTTCAGAACTGCATATTTTAGCCAGTCACCCCACCCCTCCAGTGTTTGATGGTAAAGAAGATCGTAATGGCAAACGCAACCATGACGAAATTCGTTTTTGGACAGATTATATAACGCCAAACAATGCCTCTTACATCTATGATGACCAAGGTAACAAAGGGGGTCTTGCTGTAAATAAGTCATTTGTATTAATGGGCGACCAAAATGCAACTATCCATGAAGGTAATGCCATTAAAAAAGGCATTGCCGATTTATTGGCTCACTCTCGTATTCAAGATGTAATGCCGCAAAGTAACGGCGCATTAAAACACAAACCTAATAATGAATTTGCCAAATATCACACTGCTTTTTGGGGCATGAGAGTAGATTACGTGCTGCCTTCAACTGCGGGGATCTCCGTAAAAGACAGTGGTGTATTTTGGCCAACAAAAGACGATAGTTTATTTAGGTTAATTAAAGATCGAAGTGCATCGTCAGATCATCGATTAGTTTGGTTAGACCTAGACCTAAATAAGCCATAAATTATTCAGTGCATAAATATTGGAATCTAAGATGAAAAAAACGCTCCTGATCACATGTATGACGTTATTGCTTGCAGCTTGTGGTAATGAAAGCCAAGTCAATAAAACTCAACCGGTTAAAAACATTATTATGGTTGTCTCTGACGGAACCGGCCCAGCTTATACCACGGCTTACCGTTATTATAATGACGATCCAACCACAGAAACGATTGAAGAAACTGTTTTTGACCGTCATTTAGTGGGCATGGCAAGTACTTACCCTGCTCGTGTATCAGGTTATGTTACCGATTCAGCAGCGGCGGCAACAGCATTATCAACTGGCATAAAAAGTTATAACGGCGCTATTGGTGTTGATGTTAATAAACAGCCAATTCAAACCGTTTTGGAATACGCAAAACTTACGGGTAAAAAAACAGGGGTCGTGGTGACGTCACAAATTAACCACGCAACACCCGCGTCTTATTTAGCCCATAACGAAAGTCGTAAAAACTATGACGCGATTGCTAATAGCTATATCGATGATGGTATAAAGGCAGATGTCTATTTGGGTGGCGGCTGGAAATACTTTATCCGAGATGACCGTAACCTTGTAGAAGAGTTTAAAACTGCCGGATTCCAATACGTAGATAATTATGACCAATTAGGCAGCCTTAAAGCTAATACGCCAGTGCTTGGTTTATTTGATAAAGTTGGATTACCTTGGGCTTTAGATGATAAACACCCTAATCGTTTATCTATAATGACGAAAGCCGCCATTAAACAACTAGAAAATGACAATGGTTACTTCATGTTAATTGAAGCGAGCCAAGTAGACTGGGCTGGACACGGTAACGATATTGCCTCTGCGATGACAGAAATAAACGATCTTGCTATCACAATGGAATACTTAGAAGAATACGTTAAATTACATCCTGATACTTTAGTGATATTAACGGCAGATCACAGCACAGGTGGCTTAACGATTGCGGCAAATGGTAAATATGAATGGAATCCAGAATTTATCCGTACCATGACAGAGTCAGCAACGTCTATTGCCAATAAATTAATAGCCTCACCAATCGATAAAACGTTAGTTGAAGAATTGTTTCACTTTCCCGTTTCGGATGAAGAGGTGAACAGATTGCAACAAGCTAAAATAGAACAACAAACGTCGACATCTGAATATAACCCACCGGTTTATAACGCCGTTAAAGCCATTATTGATAAACGTACCAATACTGGCTGGACAACGAGTGGACACACAGGTGTAGATGTTCAGGTTTTTGCAATGGGTGTAAATACAGACATGTTCAAAGGCATCATTGATAATACCGATATAGCCAAAAACATATTCACTTTACTTGGTCGATAACCACAAAGTTAAATCGCTCACCCCAGTTACATAAACTTTTAAATACTGGCAGTGACAAAACCTAAAAGGACGCTGATACTAATATCAACGTCCTTTTTTATTCCTAGGGTTTCATACTTAATCGATAGTTACTCAATTTGTTAATGGTTTATCCATTCTTCTGCAACAGGCAATGAAAATAACAAAGGGGCCATTTTTTCATAGTTAGCTTGGTTAGATGGACAATTTATATTTTTCAGATAATTACGTTTCCAAGGGTCATTAACCACCCAAATCGTACTACCAATAACACCAAGACCTTCCAAAGAAGAATTATCCATTAACTCCCATGGCTCACAACTGTTGTCATTGGTTTCAGCCATAAAATCCAACGTGATGATCTTGGTTGGATTTTGTTTAGATAGGTCAATAAACCACAACTGATTATCATTTCTTGCCGCGGCAATTAAATAACCTGGATGATCATCTATTGCCAAATAGTCCATGCCATTAAGAGGATGGTTACCCGCAGTAAATTGAGGTAATCGTAATTCTGGGTCTAGCACCTTGGCAAATTCATCGGTATTCCAAAAGTCTTTTGTGATCTGAACGGAGAAGATTCTAGGCTGGGTATGTATGTCTTTTTCAAGGGCTAAATATAATTGATTGTCTTGACCAAATGCTAATCCTTCAATACCGTCGTTTGGGAAGTTACCGACTTCAAATTCAGCAGCAAATTGCAAAGGACGTACATGTGTCATTTCCACTGATTTATTATCATGAATATATAAGCGTACTAATAAACTAGGGAAATCGGTTGAGCCTGAGTTTTGATAACGTTTGGCACATTCAGCAGATAAACCTTCAATACTGCGAGCGTCTTCGGTAACAATAATCACAACGTTATCGTCATTTGGATCAACTGCTAACGCCTCAAAGTCTGGTTTATATGCAAGGTATGGTGCAAAGCAGCTGCTAGTCACATTTTCAGACATTGTCATGGACATGTCTTGTTCGTCTAAAACCGCGGACTTAGGATCGATAACATGCAACTGACTACTTTGAGATTGATGTGCGCTGCCATCTGAAATAGATAATAACTTACCGCGCCAATGTTTCAGCCCTGATGTTTGTGGGTCTAACATCACTTGACCATTTGTTTCTGTGATCCACTGCCCTTTTAGTGTCACTTTAGCATCAGTTACCGTATCGGGGGTTTGATAGATGCCATACATACTCAATAACACCACAAGTATCACTAACAGCAACATTTTCAATTTCATAATATTTACTTTCCAGACTTTGAAGTTTATCTATACATTTCACCACGACTATATTGTCGTTTTATTACCTATATAGCCAGCGCGAAATTATATTACAGTCTCACTGTATACGTTCCAGATTGAATTCAAAAATCATAATCTTTTGTTCAACAACAAATAGGGCAATAAAAAATTTTAGTCAATAAACCTATTTTTTTGTTGTACTTTAAATGCCCAGTCCATTCTAATCGCGACCTATTTTTAATACCTATTGATACATCTAAATTATCAAGGAAAAGCATTGAATAAAAACACACTTGAGAATGTACGCGCTTGTTATAACGTACGTCACTGGAGCCAAGGATACTTTGGTATTAACGACTCTGGTAACGTGTATGTAGCCCCTAAAGTGGATAACCAAGAACATACCGTTGACTTAAGTACGATAGCTAAAATGATCCAAGATAAAGGCTTAACCTTGCCTGCGCTTGTTCGTTTTCCGCAGATCATTCATCACCGTGTGCATAGTTTATGCGACGCGTTTAATAACGCGATTAAAGAATATAACTATCAAGAAAAATACTTATTGGTTTATCCAATTAAAGTAAATCAACAACGTGAAGTTGTGGATGAGATTCTTGCTAGCCAACATAACCAAGAAACTAAACAACTAGGTTTAGAAGCGGGCAGTAAAGCAGAATTGCTTGCGGTATTAGCCATGGCGCACAAAGCGTCATCGGTTATTGTGTGTAATGGTTATAAAGACAAAGAATACGTACGTTTGGCTCTTATCGGCGAGAAACTAGGCCACCAAGTGCATATCGTTTTAGAAAAGATGTCTGAATTAGACATGATTTTAACCGAAGCAAAAAAGTTAGGGGTTAAACCGCGTTTAGGTTTACGTGTGCGTTTAGCATCTCAAGGTAAAGGTAAATGGCAAGCAAGTGGTGGTGAAAAATCTAAATTTGGTTTATCTGCCTCACAAGTTTTACAAGTGATCAAAGTATTAACCAATGCCAACATGTTGGATGCATTAAAACTGGTACATTTCCATTTGGGATCACAAATGGCCAACATCCGTGATGTTAGGTTAGGTGTTAGTGAGGCTGCGCGTTTTTATTGTGAATTACGTAAGTTAGGTGCAGGTATTATCTGTATGGACGTAGGTGGTGGTTTAGCTATTGATTATGACGGCACACGTAGCCAGTCTCATAACTCAATGAACTACAGCTTGGCGGAATACGCAAACAACATCGTCTATACCATTGGCGATACTTGTAAAATGTATGACGAGCCTATGCCTATGATCATTTCAGAATCAGGCCGTGCATTAACCGCACATCATGCGGTATTAATTTCTAACGTAATTGGTGCTGAGTCATATCAGCCAGAAGTGATACCAGAAGCCGAAACGGATGCACCTTTGTTGTTAAAAAACATGTGGAACTCTTGGTTACAGTTAAGCCAACGCAATGATGACAGAGCATTAATCGAAATTTATCACGATACTCAAAGTGACATTGCTGAAGTACACACACAGTTTGGTATGGGTCTGTTAAACCTAACTCAACGAGCTTGGGCTGAACAAGTTAACTTACGTGTTTGTTATGAATTACATCAATTAATGGATACTAAAAATCGTTTTCACCGTCCAATTATTGATGGTTTAACTGAAAAATTAGCGGATAAGTTTTTTGTAAACTTTTCATTATTTCAATCTTTGCCAGACTCATGGGGCATTGACCAAGTATTCCCAGTTTTACCACTGACTAACTTGGAACGCTCTCATGAAAAACGGGCAGTATTGTTAGACATTACTTGTGACTCTGACGGCACGATTGGCAGTTACGTTGATGGGCAAGGTATTGAAACAACCTTACCCGTTCCAGCTTGGAAAGAAGGTGAAGAATACTTATTAGGTTTCTTCTTAGTGGGTGCATACCAAGAGATTTTAGGGGATATGCATAACTTATTTGGTGATACACACAGCGCCGTCATTTTATTAGATGACGACGGTGAAGTTGAAATTAAAGAAATTAACGAAGGTGACAGCGTGGCTGACATGTTGAGTTATGTGCACTTAGACGTTGATGTATTTACCGACGCTTATGAAGAGTTAGTGAATACTAAGTTACCAGAAGATCAACGTGAGCCAATTTTAGAAGAGTTAGTGGCAGGGTTACGTGGTTATACTTATTTGGAAGATTTTTAATAATGAACTCAGTTCAAAACAACCTATTTAATCAGGTAGATAACTCTATCTACTCAAATGCCATGACATTTATGCGTCAGCCTTTATGTTTTGATCCGCTAAATACGGATGCGGATATAGTGGTATTAGGTTTGCCTTTTGACATGGCCACGTCTGGTCGTTCTGGTGCTCGTATGGGCCCAACGGCCATTCGACAAGCATCGGTCAATCTGGCATGGGAGGGTAGAAAATATCCATGGCAGTTTTCACTATTTGAAAAAGTGAATGTGGTTGATGCAGGGGATTTGGTTTACTCAACCGGTGATGCTGACGAATTTACCCAAAAAGTAGAAGTTGCCACGACCCAACTCCTTAATGCCAATAAAACAATTTTGGCATTAGGGGGTGATCACTTTGTGACTTTGCCTTTGTTACGTTCATACGCTAAAAAGTTTGGCAAAATGGCATTAATTCATTTTGACGCTCACACCGACACATACAATAATGGCAGTCGATATGATCACGGCACTATGTTTTTTCATGCACCAAACGAAGGTTTAATAGATAAAGAACACTCTATTCAAATCGGTATAAGAACCAATTACAAAAGCCAAAACCATGGCTTTAAAGTGATTGATGCGATGCAAGCCAATGACGACAGTGTTGATGACATAGTCAATCAAATAAAAAATACTATTGGTAATTTACCCGTGTACCTAACCTTCGATATTGACTGTTTGGACCCGGCTTTTGCTCCGGGTACGGGCACGCCAGTTTGTGGTGGTTTATCTAGCGATAAAGTATTCAAGATACTACGAGCATTAGCTGGAATAAACTTAGTGGGAATGGATGTGGTTGAAGTAGCGCCGGCATACGACAGCGCAGAAATAACCTCACTTGCAGCTGCAACCATAAGTGTAGAGTTATTGCATTTATGGACCGTTAAACATAAAAACCCACTTTAACGTGGGTTTTTAATCATACTATCTACTTCAGTATTAAGATTTGGTTTAAATTAACTACGACCAAAGGGTAGATCAATTTCCAACGCTATTTCATTTACCACTTGCACACCAAGTGCAAAAACACTTTCAATGGTCAAGGTTGTTTTATTAAGTAAAACAACGTCGGCATCAGAACCTATTGTTATTTTACCTTTATTTAGCTTAAGGATATCAGCGGGAGAGCTGGTTATTGAGCGTAAAGCAATATCAAATGGTACTTGGTATTTTATAACGGCATCCACCATAGATTGATGTAAACTTTTGACTTCACCTACTTGTAAATTGGTCAAATTACCCTGTTCATCAAACGCAGGTAAACTGGCATTTCCGTCACTACTCATAGTCAGTTGTTTGATATCAACACCACTTTGCAGTGCTAAAGCTAACGCTTCGGCGGCTGGAACTTCACCCTGTTCAATAATTTGTTCTGTAGTGCTTGTGGTAAAATCAATTACACCGCCTTTTTTGGCATATTCTATCCCCGATTTTAATAATGAGCCACTTCGGTTAATGTGGGTCGGATAAAACTGGCTAATAGGTATGTCTGACTGCTCAACAACATCTAATAGTAAATTTAATTTGCCCGACTCATCACCTACATGAATACTTACGATACCGCTCTTACCCGATAACATTCCAGCGACTCGAGATTCTGAAGCGACTCTAGCCAACTCTTCTACCGTTAACTGTGAGCTGCGATGATCGGCAATGGCAACTTCTCCAACACCGATAAATTTTTCGATAAACATAATGTCGCGTTTAACCGAGCTCATTAAATTTACCATTGGATAATGATACGATCCCGTATAACAATAAACGGTTAAACCTTGTTCTTGTAAGCCATAGGCTTTAGCCAGCAAATTTTCAAGACTCCGAGATTCCGCATCTGTACCTAACACACCAATAACAGTAGTAATTCCACCATAAAATGCATCTTCTGCACCCATTTCCGGAGTTCTTGTTGCGTATCCACCTTCCCCACCGCCACCTGTAATATGGACCAGAGAATCAACAAACCCTGGTGCTAATATTTGTCCAGTTGCATCAATAACTTCAACAAGTTTATGTTCAAAATGTGATAAATCATCTGCAATAGCGACAATTTTACCACCAGCGATCAGTACATCTTTTTTTCCTAATGATTCAGGTGAATATACGTCTGCGCTTTTAATAAGCTTCATAACAATCCCTACGTTAAATTTAGCTGTACAGCTAAAACAATAAATAACATTGCAGTCACAGCTAACACCAGCATGAAACGCCAAATAAATTTTGCCCAAATTAACCAATCAATATTGGTCACACCAAGGCAACCGATTAACGCTGCAGATGTAGGTATAATAATATTGGTTAAACCATCACCTAGTTGAAATGCGATAACCGCTATTTGCCTAGATAAATTTAGAATATCCGCTAGTGGAGCCATAATCGGCATTGTCAATGCTGCTTGACCAGAGCCTGATGCAATAAAAAAGTTAAATATGGACTGGAATACAAACATCAAAACGGCTGAAACTGTTTCTGGCAAACTTGATAAAAACAGACCTGTATAATGCAAAACTGTATTTAATACCGAAGGTTCACTTGCTTGATCGCCACCTAAAATAATCACAATACCTTTAGCCATGCCTACAATCATAGCTGCGGGAAGTAAATCTTTTGCCCCATTTTTAAATGCATCCGCGACGTCATTAACACTTAGTCGTTTACCTACAATAGCTACTACGCCAATAACACAACCTAAAGTGAAAAATTGACTGGCTAATTCAGGAATATAATAACCTCTTGCTACTACCCCCCAAATAACCCAAATAATACCAATTAAGAATACACTCAAAAGCACACTATCTAGAAAAGTAAATCGGCTTTTTTCGCCTTGTTCCTGTTCAGTTACAACTTCTGAACTTGACACTGGAAGGGACTTAATTCGACTTGCATAACGCATAGTGAAAATAAGACCTACCGTGGTAAATACTAACCACATTACCAATCTAAATTCTAAACCTGACATCAGTGGTAAACCTGCGATTCCTTGTGCAATTGCAACACTAAACGGGTTCATCCAAGAAGTAGCAAAGCCTATTTGAGTCGCAACGTAAGTCACCAATACAGTAATAATTCCGTCATACCCTATCGCTTTCATCAGAGGCAGTAAAACAATGCAGAATGCTATTGCCTCTTCCCCCATACCAAAAATAGCCCCCGCAAATGAGAACAAAACGAATAGAATTGGAATAAAAGCAATTTCAAAGCGTTTAGTTTTGTCTATTAATGCCAAAATTCCATTGTCTACAGCGTGCGTTTTCATGATAATGCCAAACGCCCCTCCTGTGAGAATGATAAACATCATCACCCCAATAGCAGAGCCCCATTTATCACCAGAAACCATGCCTTCAAATGCAAAGTTTAGAAATCCAATATTGCCTCCCTCAGCAAATAATGGAACACCACTTTGCTGTTCTGCAAATTGGAAACTATCCGCAATTAATGTCGATTGATTCGTGGTTGGGTCTACGGCTACTTGATAAAAACCTGCTGGTATAAAATGTGTCGATATGGCAGCTAACATCACAACAAAAAATAAAATAACAAACGCATCCGGCATTGATCTTTTATTCAACATATCTGCAGATTTTTCACCTATATTGGTTGAACTGTCTTTGATGACATCTTGTTTTAATTTATCAATATTCATCGTAATTCAACTTACTCTATACATAAAAAAATAGTGGAAATAATTAACCATGCAAAGCGTTGCTTTGCATGGTTGATTCATGATGGAACTAAAAGAAATAAGTTAGAGAAGCGCGATAATTTGCTCCCAAGGCATCATGATTAATCGAGTCAAAACCTCTTGAGGAACCATAAGCGACTGGTGGGTTTTCATCAAACATGTTGTTAATGGTTAAATTAACATTCATATTTTCAAAGTCATAACCCAAGTTCAAACGTACTGTCGTCCACGCTTCAACGTCTCGTTGGTTTTCTTCATTAATTAAACCTAAATCCGATAATTCCGCTATTTGGCGGCCATTTAAGCCATCAGTATCGTCACTATAACTGCTCGTGTAGTTTAACGTTACGCTCGAATAAAACGCCCCTGTCGACCATGCTACTTTTGCACTAGCGATATCTTGTGGATAACGCCAAGTACCTATTAATTGTTCAATTTCTTCAGAACCAGCTTTATTTCGATCAAACTCAATATAATGAGTAGCATCGATATTTAAACTAATTTCGCCGTCAGTAAGGCTAATATAATGAACAAAAGCTAAGTCAATGCCAGAAACCGTTTGTTTACCGGTATTTTCTAATTGAATAATATGATCACGGTATAAAGGTAATTCTGCATAACGTGGTGAGTCAAATGCAACCCATTCATTTAATATTTCACCAAGGTTTGCCCCTGAATCTTCAATTGTTAAACCACTAGAGTCGGTAACCAAACATAGGTCTTCTTCATATGAAATACCAACCTGGCCATTAGGTACTAATCCACAATGGCGCAAAGACGCATCACTAATGGCATCTGACAATACTCTTGTCATATCAGTATCGACAAGCTTTTCATGTTCAAATGACCAATAATCTACCGTTAATGTTGTATCTACAGTTGGGCTGAAAGCAAAACCTAGGCTAAGAGCTTCTGACTCTTCAGCTTGTAAATTAGCATTACCTAATTCAAGTACATTTGGACTACGTTGATCACCAAAACCTTCACAATATAAATCAGCTACAGATTGATTTGCACCACAATCATATGTTGCAGTGGTTGTTCTTAATTTAACCCCTGCTTGAGTTAAAGAAGGCGCTCTAAAGGAAGTTGACCAAGAAGCTCTTAAAATAAGTTCTTCTAATGGGCGATAACTAATGCCTACTTTAGGATTAAAACTATCACCAAAATCATCGTAATTATCGTATCGACCAGCTAATTGCAGCTCTAACTGATCATTTAACGGTACATAAAATTCAGAAAAAGCTCCCCATTGTAGGCGTTCAGCTTCTGATAAACTGGAACCAAATCCAAATACGTCAACTAAGTATCCATTTTCAGCACGCGCTTGAGAATTTAAAGAAGGTGTATCAGTAATGCTCTCTTTACGTACATCCATGCCAAACGCCGCACTAACAAACTCATCATTAAGTTCAAATAACTCGCCTGATATACGTGCATCCCAGCCATATACTGTGCTTTCCCCATCTCGGGTTGGTACTTCCTGAGTTTGTTCTAAGATAGCGTTATTAGCTGTATTACCTTCTAAAAAAGGATTATACATAGCCAGTAGTTCACCCGAGTTACAAGCTAAGTTGCCGCTTGTTCCATCGTAATTAGCTATCTCACCAGATGAGCAAAGCTCACCAGCTAAAGCGGCATGATATTTATAACGATTATATATTCCAGCGATAGCCTGTTGTTCTGATTCTGATTTAGACAATGTAACGGCACTATCCCAATCCCACTCACCTAAAGAACCAGACAATTCAGATACAAATCGAATTGCATCAGTGGTAACTTCAACAGTACGAGGTGAAGCAAAACGAGCGTCAAACTGAAACCCCCACAATTCCCTTCCAGCTATTGTATCAAAAGGGTCTATGTACATTTGATCCAGTAAATCATCACGAACTTCATCACTAAATGCATTCAGTGCGGTTTCATCTACCCAAGGGCCATCACTATCATCTAATTGATTAATAGGCGCAGGACTAGAAATGGCTACCGAGTTAGAGTGCGAATAGAAAAAATCAGTATTCCACGTAATATCACCGATATCTTTTGTAAAAACAAAGCCTGCAGAACTAGAGCTTAATTCACTGTTTAACATGTCATCTTCATTTCGATAATATGCACAAATTTCTTCGCCATACTCTGTAGTTACGAAGTCTGTTTTACAATTAGGATTACCAATTTCATTACCAGTACGGGCAGAATAGTAATAAATATTAGGGGTGTTTTTAGGCAAATATGAATAAGCGCTTTCCAGTAACGGATCCTTGGTAAACGCCCTATCCTGTGCACTAAATGCGCTTCGGTCAAAATAATCAACAAACGCCGTTAAATTACCGCCTCCAATTTCAGTTCCAACCACAAAGTTAATGTTCACTTTTCCATTGTCGGAAGCATTAAAACTATTGCCATAAGAAGTGTTTAATTCTGCGCCCTTATAATCTTTCTTGAGAATATAATTAATAACCCCTGCTACCGCATCAGCACCATATATGGCAGATGCTCCAGTTGCTAAAACTTCTATTTTTTCAATAGCGGCTAATGGAATCGTATTTATATCAACGAAGTTTTGTGTCCCCGATGCAAAAGAACTCGCTGCTATTCGTCGGCCATTAATCAACGTTAGGGTAGACGATGGCCCTAACCCCCTAAGTGAAGCTGCAGCTTGACCTGCGGGAGTCGATGTTGATGTAGCACCACTTTCACTGGTGGAAAACGAACCTTCACCGCCACGGGTCTGACCAAGTTGTTTCATCAACTCTGAGACACTCGATGCACCAGATTTACGAATCGCTTCAGCGTCTAGTATTATTAGAGGTTGCATCCCTTCTAAATCAACGCCTTTAATTTGGCTGCCGGTGACGGTGATTTTTTCAATTTTTTGTTTATCGGTTGATGTTTCATCTGCAGCTAAGGCTACATTGTTAATAGAAAGTGCAGTACAAATTGTTATAGCAAGATATGATTGATTAAAAACTTTCATAGTATAATTCACTGATTTTTATAGAAAAATTAGTAGCAAAGAAACAGATGCCATAGGCGAAACTGAATTCACAATGCCAGATATAAAATATATTGAAGTTTTTGGTGGGTAGAAAAACGAGACCTAACCGCCAGAAAACAAACGAATTGTTTTCTAGTGTTTACTCGTCAAACCACTCCGAAAGGTAGAAGTTTGAATAAGTATATGTTGTAAGCGAGAATGCTTTCTTGTACATATATAAATGTCTTTTTAGTTGTCTAGCGTTTCATTAAAAAGTTTGTTTGCCGCAAACTTTTGTCAATATTCATTATTAGAAATACCGCTGTATTAATTAGTTGTCAACCGTATTTTTTAATTTAATTTAAGTTTGTTTTTGCCGAACAAGCTTCTGGGGAATATATAAAAATGAAACAATATGCACCAATACTGCTGATATTTGCTCTAATATCAGCACCTTCTTACGCCAAATACAACAACAACGACAGTGCTATTTATCTAGTTGGCGGGGGGCTTAAAACATGTAGTTCCATGTCAAAGAAAAACTGCACCAGTACAAAAAAAGAACAAATATCCAAACTGGCAGGTGTTAAATTTAATAACCTTTATGCGATTAATAATCTAAATATTCAACAAATCGATCGCGTTTGGACTGACCAATTTGGTCCCTCAAATAAATATGCATTAATTAAATTGCTTCGGAAATCATCAGAACTTATTAACAACAAAGTTCCACTTTCTGAGTTAAAACGTATTCTTAAAAACAATGATCATGATGATCTTATATATAAAATGAGCGACCCTGAGTATTACGCTCTTTTGGATTTATTAGAACAACCTGTGATAAACGAAGAGACCGGAGAAAGGCTGAAAGAGTATGTCGCCTTATTAGATTCCACTAACTATTTCTCAACTAATATTTATCAACAATTTGTTGCTCAAGCTAAGGCTAAACTTGGCCATAACAAACCAAACATTGTGGTATTAACCGCTTCAGCCAGAGATCCATTTGAAGCTGCTGATTTCTATCAATCCGCATTTGAGCAAGCTGGTGCAAATGCTATATGGCTTCCATTAGATGCGACCTTAAATAAATTGATGTCGACCAAAGGTAACCGAGACAGTATTTGTAAGGACATAAATCAAGTTCGTTCTGACATTCAAGGGTCCTTTAACAGGGAGTATGTTTATCCAGATTTAGCGCAAAAACAATTTCAAGCATGCTTAAATCCAGACGCGATTATATCAACGATTCAAGATGCTGATGGACTGTTTATCAATGGCGGCGATCAATCATTAACTCTACAGGCATTTATTAATGCTGATGGTAGCGACAGTCAAATATTACATATCATTAAACAAAAATTACAAACTGAGCATTTTGTTATTGGCGGGACGAGCGCTGGTACAGCAGTCATGTCTGGCGATGATAAAACAATGAAAGTGCCTATGATCACCAATGGACAAAGTAATACAGCATTAGTCCGTGGTGCCAAAAAAGATGTTTTACCTGTTGCAGGATGTCATAAGTCAGCGTCCTGCAAAAAAGGAGTACATCCAGACGATTTAACTTACCGAGCAAAAGGAGGACTAGGCCTTTTTCATTGGGGAGTGTTAGATACTCACTTTTCAGAACGCGGAAGACAAGGCCGTTTAGCTCAATTATTAATTGATACCAACACCAAATACGGATTGGGTGTTGATGAAGCAACTGCATTAGTAGTAACTAATGTAAATAAGCAAAAAGCAACATTCAACGTCATTGGTCAAGGAGGTGTATTTATCATTGAAAACTCAGGAATGAATAACCAAACCAATTCTGTATTTACTCATTACATAAGTTATGGGGACACTGTCGAGGTCAATGGAAGTCAACTCGATATTACACTGGCTGATTGGAAATCCATTGCGGCTAAAAACGAACTTCCGGCTCAAAACATTGATAAGATATTTGATAGAAGTCGATATAAATCAACCGCAGAATTACTTTGTAGAACTAACTCTAAACGGGTTAATGCAAATGATAAATGGGATAACAATTTAATAAATATTGAAATTTCAAAAACCGAAAATTCAGTAAATGGTTATGGTGCCATAAAGGTAGAGGGTAACATCACAGAATATTGTTCTTATAAATCCTACAAATTGTCCTTTAACACAGAAATAAAGTAAACAAGGTTAACTGGCAATTTTAATAGGCGTTGGGCAGGTTATAAATAAACCGGCCCTTGATTAAGCACACTATTCATCATAGTTTTAGGTCTACAAACAATTAATTACCCATTACTTTTAATGCTAAATACGGCGCGACCATAAACACTACAGTCACAATCTTATAGTTACTTAAGAAGTTAAAATACTTCGTACTTAAGTCCGTTTCATCTAAACCGAACAACTTGCTGTGAATGGAAAAAATATAACCTCGCATAAACACCAACGCCAATGTGGCTATCGATAAATAGGCTATATTAATCACAGAAGCCCAGCCTAAAAACTCCGTTAATTGTGCCATTGTCATCATAGTAAAATATCCTTTTGAGTCATATTTAAATTCATGTCACTAGCCACTGATACTAGTCTATTAAAGCCAGTCGTTAAGTAAAAGTTATCTGTTTAAAATGCGGATTCTCAATTCCAACTTCTAATATGGCAATACTAGCCAAAGTTATTAATGTTTCTATATCATCAATATCCACTTTAATGCATTCTTGACGATCAGCATTGTATTGAGTATCAAGGGCAATGCCCTCAATAATCAGTCCCGTCTTCAATGTTATGTTAACCGGATATCGATACATACAAACTATCTCAACATAGTCATATTCATTACAACTTATCATCAATGTTCACCTGTCATATGCCCTAATAATAATTAGTTCTTCTTTTAATATTATACTGAGCTTTTAACTGAAGCGTTTCGAGTTTCGAGTTTCGAAAAAATGAAAATAAGAACGAGTAACAGAAAAGGGGTTAGTTAATTGGCTTGTGGTTTTTTGGCTAACTTACGTTGAAGTGTTCGGCGGTGCATTCCAAGCTGTCTGGCCGTTTCAGATATATTGCCTTGGTTCACTTTTAACACTTGTTGAATATGCTCCCACTCCATACGGGCAGGCGACATACTAGTTTCGATATTGAGCTTGCCTTTACTAGTATTTTTATTGTCGCTATTCACCTCACCTTGTAAGGTAGCCAGTAAACTTGCGCCATCAATTGGTTTAGATAAATAGTCATCCGCGCCTGACTTTATCGACTCTACTGCCGTCGCTATGCTGGCATAACCGGTTAACAAGATAATGCGGCTATTGGGTAATAACTGTCTTAATTGGGGCAAGATATGAATGCCATTGTCATCACCCACTTTCATATCTAATAGTACATATTCAGGGCTTATTTTTTCAGCGAACTCAAGACCGGACTGCGTAGTGTGGGTAATATCAACTTGATAATCATGCCTTTCTAATCTGCGCGCTAGTGCAGCCGCGAAGCTCTCATCATCTTCAATGATCAACAATTTTTTATTAATAGGCTCCGCCATCAAATCAGACATTATCCAACTCCGGTTGTGCAGCTAATAGAGGTAATATGACTTCCGCAACTGCCCCGCCTTGTTGATGATTATATAGTTTTAACTGACCACCTAATTTATCAAGTGTCACATGGGATAAAAATACCCCCATACCTAAACCATGTTTGCTGTCCACCAGTTCACTACCCAACTGTAATAATGTGTCGTTTGCAAAGCCAACACCGTGATCACGGATACTGATCACAATCGTGTTATTAGCTATGTGTGGAGCAACGGTTATCTCAATGTGGAAGTCATTCGGGTTGTCAGTGTTACTGGCCAGTACCGCATTTTGTATCAGGTTTAACAAAGCGGGCATTAAAATAGGAGCCACCATTAACGACAAATTAGCTAGCTCGCCAACCTGCCAAATGACCTTAGTGCTAGGAAAACTCAACTGCACTTCTTGGCGTAAGTCGTTAATAAACGCTTGCGAGCCTAAGCTTTGTTTTGAGTTGTTTTTTACTTGTTCTGCCATAGCTCTAAAGTCATCTAAATGGCGTCTACATACACTTAGCTCTTGGTCTAACTGATTAAACAAAGATTCATCATAGGTTTGAATATCTTGTAATTCTTCCGAAATTAAATGCACGGTACCTAAAGGCGTGGCTAATCGGTGGGCAAATTGTGCGGCGGCGGCGCCTAAAGATAACAACTGCTCTTGGCGTAATTGATCTTCACGTTGTTTACTCACCAATTTTTCTTGTTTGTTCACGGCCTTGATCAATGAGGCTACAACTAACACCACCACAAAGGCAGACAATAAAAAATTAAGCCACATACCAAATAAGTGCTGTTCCATATTCATGTGGTGTAAGTCATGAGGGCTTAAGGTTAACAATAAACTTGAATAAGCGCTCATCGCCAACAATGTCACCACCAATAACAGGTGTTTAGGTAACGTGACGGAAGCTATTGCTATGGGCAATAACAGCAGTGATACAAACGGATTAGATGCCCCTCCACTAAAATACAACAAAGCCGTTAAAAACAAGATGTCCATCACAACTTGAATAAAGTAGGCATTAATACTGACATTTCGATTGGTGCGGTACAGGTAAACAAACATCACATTTAATGCTGTTTCTAATGCCACTATGGCGTATAAAGTTAAAAAGGGTAATTCAGATTGGATCCAAAATTGGGATAATAAAATAGCAATCAGCTGCAGAACGATGAAAGAAAATCTCGCTTTTACGATTGGCCTAATCTGCTGACTGCTTTTTATGGTTTTGCTCTGCATCGACACTGCGCTTTTGTATTAAGTTAGCGGATTTATAACAGTTTATGTTGCCAAATCAAACCTAAAGACCAGTATTGTTGCGTTTTGTCTAATCCATCTTGGTATGACTGAGTTTTGTCGCTGACCGATTCAATGCGTAAAGTGAAATTAGCATTCCACTGCCAATGGTACCCAAACATTAACCTTTGTGGTTCAAAGCCTTGGTTGTACAAACCTTGTTGTTCGATTAACGAGGTACTGGCATCAGTAAACTTATTGTTGATAGCCAAATATTCTTGCTGGACAAAAAACTTATGGGTTTGGTAGTTGAGCCCTAACATGAAGCGATAGCCGTCTAAAGTTTGATCTATACCTGCACTTTGTGTTGTGTCTTCTATTTTTCCATCTTGCTCACTGTGCATCCATTCCCATTGAGCTAACCATAAAAAGTCGTCATTTACTTGCTGAGATAACAATACATAACTACCAGCCATGGCAACATCACCGGTGAAACGGACATCAGGCGCCGTGATTGTAGTCGCAGAATGACTATGGCCGCTGTCGTAACGACTGTCTATACGTTGTGCAGCTTTGCCTGCAGAGTACCAACTCGCCACGTCGGTTTTAACGCCGTAAATAAAACCATGATAACGAACAAAACCTGCAACGTTGCCTTTGCTTGAGCTGGTTGGCCAACTATCGCCATTCCATGCTTCTAATCCCACTTCAAGTTCATGCCAATACCAGTTTGCTTTTACGCCGGTATCTTTATGATGACCACCAAAAAATACTTCAGCTAATAGAGGTTTAGTATTAAATTCATCTTGTGAGGAGTGGTAATTAGCGGTGGGAGTTATATCTGTCGCCGTCTTGCCCACATCAATTTTTAAAATGCTGTTTTCAAATTTAAAGTATTTACCAAACCAATAGTTTTCCAGCTCTAATTCACCTTCTCCTTGATGTTGATGAAATCCAATTTTGCTGCCTAAGTAGTAATCATCTTCTAGGTTAAGGCGGCCAAATAATTGTAAATCATTAATGGCAGTCCCAGAAGGTTGGGGGGTGGACTCACCTCCTAACATAACGCCAGGAATTAACCATGCTTGATCATTTGCCACTATCGATGTGTTTTGCACACCCATTGCGCTTTTTAACAATAATTGTGATGGCATATCAATAAAGCTTGGTTCATGTGACATAACCGTCGAAACCGACAGCAAACTTGTAGCTAATATTATATAGGGGGTAATTTTTCGCATGGGATCATTCTTCAAAAGGGTTGGAAAATTTGGGTGACGTAATAAACTCTTCATCGGTAAGAGACTCTAAAAATGCGATAACCGCATCAATTTCTTCATCGGTCGCGTCGAACCCCTGAATTAAACCTGACTTAAGTGGACTTAAACGTCCGTCCCCCGCATTAATACCGGACTCAGTTAAACTACCACCTCTCGCATAATGCTCTATGACTTCCCGTAACGTTGCGATACTGCCATCGTGCATATAAGGTGCGGTTAACTCGATATTCCGTAAGCTTTGCGGCCTAAAAAGCCTTTATCTGCAGGATTAAGTGATAAATCATACAAACCTTGATCATCACTTGGGTAACTGCCATCTCCGCTTACATTATACAAACCATTATTAAAAAATGGGAACTGGATGGCATCACTGGCGGTATTGGCGTCTCGGTAAGAAGATGAAAAATTAATGCCTGAATGACAATGGAAACATTCAAACTTTTCACCATTAAATAACTGAAAACCCGTGATCTGTTGCTGAGTTAACGCTGACTTATCACCCGCTAAATATTGATCGTATGGGCTAGATGCACTGATCATCGTTCTGACAAAACTCGCCAATGAAAATATGATCTTATTCATTGTGATATTTGAATCACTATCTGGAAACGCAATAGCAAACATTTCTACATATTGAGGGTCTTGTTCAAACCGTAATAAAACTTCATCGAGCTTTGCATCTGTGACCCCTAGCTCTATTGGGTTATCAGCTCGAATTGGTACATTTAACTGATCTTCAAGTTCTAAAAAGCCATCATTACTCCAGGTTAAAGTGGAGTGATAAATAACATTGGCTAAGCCTTGGCTGTTTCTGACCAACTGATGACCGGTTGAACCTAACGGTTGTGCAATACCGTCGGCAAACGCTAATGATTGGTTATGACATGACGCACAAGATTGTACTTGGTTGGCAGAGAGCTTTGGGTCGTAAAATAAAAAACGTCCCAGTTGGATTTTGGCATTAGTTAACGGGTTAAAATCTGGAATCGCTGGTGTGGGCATATGATCAGGAAGATCTAATATCTCTCTGACTGACCGATTGTCACTACTGGTTTCAATGATGGTACTTGAATCTTGTTCGCATCCAGTTACACTAAACAATGCGGCACTCAACGACACAATACGTATTACCAAACCGATTTTTAAAGTTCTCAAGATAGTGATTCTTTTTAATTAAAATAAAGGGGCCTGAGCCCCAATAGGAAGACTTATTTAAGCGTAACAACCTTGTTACCACTGACCGTAGCGCTGCCATCTTCTGTGGCTAAACCGAGGTTATTGAATATTGGACCGCAGTCTGCCTGCATATCCGGGCTTGTTGAGTGACATGTCACAGATGGTGCGTCCATGGTCATTTCATCGTCATTTTCTGCCGTCGCACTGTGACTTCCATGCCCACTCATGGACGCTGAAAACGCTAAGTCAGCAAGTAAGTTGTCAATATCGATGACAACTTGATTGATATTAGGATCAAAATTATTGAGTTCGACTTTGGCGGTATTAACAAAATCACAACGTTCTTTGTTTTCTAACGCTAATAGACCACCATCATCACCACAACCTCGGCTCCCAATATGTAAATATCCTTCACCTTTCGAGCCCATCATACTCTCAATGGCAAAGTTCATTACAAAATGACGATATCCTGAAGCCCAAGACCAATACATTTCATTTAATGGCGATGGCGCATCTTCAGCACTTTGGGTCGTAATAACCTCTTTCATAACGGCTTGAGGGACACCTAAGTCAAATGTCACTTTGTTAACACCTATGTCTAACATCATGCCTGTTATCATTTTATTCGTTCTAGCGGTACCTTCACCATTAGCGATAGCATCCGAGGCACAACTGCCCGTGCTGTTGCTGGTTAAATCGATTAGACCGACAAAACCTTTATCATGATTTAACTGAAACTCGTTGTCATTAAACGCCATTTCAATTTCAGCGCCGTATTGATCATAAAATGCTAGATTACTAACGTAAAAACGTAAATCACTCACACCAATAGAATAATGCCCTTCCGTTCCAAAACCAGACAATACAGTGTCACAACTTACTTCTTCTGACCCACTCATGGCCGTGAAATTTAACGAAAACTCCGTCATCGAGGTTTCATTTTCCATGTCACTACTGCATGCGTTTAACATAAAAACAGTCGCTAATGACAATAAACTCACTTTGCTTTTAGAACTCAATTTCATAATATTCTCTGGTATTTGTTTAATATAAAATAAACATTTATGCGGACTAACAACTCGTAATCTGGTTACTTGGCAATTAGTCCAACTTGATGATCGTATTATGATTTTTATCTAACTAGGACTCAATGCGACAAATTGTCGCACCTAAATAGAAGTGACGTTTTTATTAGTGTTATTTTGTATGTTGAGTATTAACTGTGTTCACTCTTTATCTAAACTGTCTACCACAATGGCGCCCATAGACGCAGGCATTGTAATCACCACTATGCGATTTAATGAGGTCATGGGGTCTTCAAATAAAGGCAATTTATCCAAGCAGAATAATACTAATGCAACCACAAACGCAGTGATGATATAAGCAATCACAATACGAAACACAAAAGCAGTTTTACGTGTTGTTATATTCTTTTGAAACACACTTTGATAAGTAAACAAACCAAGAAATAAAACCGATAAACCAAACAACATAAACAAATTTATTAATGGTAAAGTCTCACCTAACTTCCACGCTTCTTCAGAAAATGAAATCGGCACAGCTAAAGCAAATGCACCTACAAATACTTGACTTGCGTCTTCTACGTTAAAGCTAAATTTCATTTTTTGGTTACTCTTAAAAAGTGAGATAGATAACGACTTCAATTAACGTTGTTATCAATATATTGCTCTACGTCCAACCATAATTCTTTGCGGTTTAATGGAACGTCGGGCGGCAAAAATGGATTATTTAATTCTATTAAACGTCTGTTTTTTAGATTTATCCTGGTAATGATGTCACCAAAATGTTGTTTAAATAGTGTGTTTAAACGGCCATCGTCAATGGCTAATTCGAGTCCATTTCTAATATCATTATGCAACTCCACATTTTGTTTACTTACATAAAAATAATAAGCTGTAGGGTAATGTAGAATAATATTTGGCTCTATGATTATCCCATGGTGTTTAAACCTGTGATACTCCCCTTCTACTTCCAACATGGAACGAGGGAAGTAATCAAACCTTTCCTTTTCTAACATGGTAAACAGGCCAAGAAACTTGCTCCCTTTTAGGACCTTAATACCATTACTTTCTAGAATTTTTGTATCTGACCAGGTGTATAACTGTCCTGCAATATGCTGCTTAAATTCAACGTCTGTCTGTTTTTGGAAAAACATGTCTTTATTTTTTTCTAAAATCAGTGGCACTCGCCAACCAAACAAACCTTTTAATAAAGGCAATCTTATAGGGTTTACTAATTCTTGCCGTTCTACGGTTGCACCGGCGGGGATAACATCTATCCCTTCATGATTGGCTATCAGTTTTAAAGCCCTTAATTTAGGTACATCAAAATTGATAAACTTAATTTGATATTGTTTTTCGGGTGCATAAGATAAAGCCAAGGAGAGTGCTTGGGTAAAATAGTCTGAGCGTTCTGCCCCTGACATCACAACGTCCTTCGCTTTTACTGGATGCGCGCTTAATAAAACTAATAATAGTGCAACAACCAATCCTATTATTCTAAATTTCATACATTACCTAGTTTAATGCCCCTAACTTATTCAACGTCGAACAAGGTCTCTATTTGGACGTATGGGTGAATGAACCGTCCCAATCCGCTTCTAATTCAACGTATTTAAGCTGTTCAATTCTTTCTATATATATCTGATATATCTTTCTGTTTGGATACTGACTTAACAAAGTTTTATAGGCCAAGTTAGCTTGGTCCCACTTTTGCGCCAAATATAAATGGTAAGCCACATCCAATTCTTTTAACTCTTGTTCTAATTCTGCAGTTAAATCTTTGCTTTCACATACAGGTTCAAAAATAGCTACCGCTTCTTCTTTCCCTTTTACTTTTACTTTATCCACAGGCCTAAATAAAATGTTAGGACATTGTGCTTTGGTGAATTCACTTACTAGAAACTCTAAACCATAAAACTTGGTTAAACTTTCCAATCGCGAGCCTAAATTTACCGCATCGCCCAGCACGGTATACGCTCGGCGGTACTCTGATCCCATATCACCAACGTTCATGTCACCGGTATTAATACCTATACCAACATAGATTGCTGGCCAATCTTTCTCCAAAAATTGTTGGCGTAATTCAGCGGTGATTTTTAACATATCAAAACCACCAATAACGGCATTTTCGGCATGGTTAGGGTCGTTTAGCGGCGCGCCCCAAAATGCCATAACCATGTCACCAACGTACTTATCAATTGTACCTTGATGTTCAAAAATGCTTTTTGTGATTGGTGAAAAATACTCGTTTAATAAGTCTTTTAAATCATTCGCCGATAACTTTTCAGAGATACTAGTGAAACTACGAATATCGGAAAACAACACCGACATTTCTTTACGTTCTCCCTCTAACGAAACACCGCTTGGGTCATTCAACATTTTGTCGATATGAGCAGGCGGGACATATTGGTCGAACATAGATTTAATCTTTTGTTTGTTACTGTTTTCAGCAAAAAAGCCTCTGGCTAAATTATAAAATGTTATAACGAGCACCAAGCCAAGTGGTTGAGTAACTGGCAGAGCGATTTTTTGGTCCCACATAAATAGGTTAAAACCAACAACAAACGCAAAAGATACCCCGCCAAGAATGGCCATATTCATAGGACCCAATAATGGCAAAGCAACGGACAAGATAATGCCCAGCAACAGTATCTGTATTAACAAGGCACCTTGCCACCAATCTGGGCGGTATGAAAATAGGTCCGTTTGTAAAATCCCCTCCAAAATATTCGCGTGAACTTCAACTCCTGGGTATTGCAGACCTACAGAAGTTGAACGTAAATCAGCCAACCCAACAGCAGAGGTACCGATAAAAGCGATGCCTCCTTCGAGCTCTTCAGAAGTTAAACTGCCATTTAACACGTCTGCGGCAGAGTAATATGGAAATGATTTTTGTCCTCCACGAAAAGGCACTAAAACACGACCATACTCATCCGTCGGTATTCTATTATTGCCAAATTTAACTGCGGTTATACTGTGATGGTCGGTATGCGGCAACTGAGTCGTTTCGAGATCTATTGTCTCAGATAGGTTATACAACCTTGCAGCTTCAAGCGCCAACGAAGGGTAAAACTGTCCGTTATGTTGAATTACCAAAGCGGCTCTTCGAATAAAACCATCGGGATCTGGCGCTGAATTGATAAATCCTTGTCCGTACGCCGCTTGTTGTAATACGTCTAAGTTAGCGAGTTGCCCAGGGAAGTTTAAGCTTTGTACTTGAACGGCTGATTTATCCAGTAAGTTTACGGTTGAGTCTTTTAGCTTACCTACTTGAACGGACGCTTCTTGTTGAAATAACACACCTAAGACGATATCCGTGTCACCTAACACTTGTGCCATTTGTGTATCTGCATCAAGTTCGTCCCGCAGTGCGCTTAATTGCTCGGCAGTAATGCCCGATAATCGTTGCCCTATATCAGTATTAAATACAGTGTCTAACGGATTTAATTCAGGTTCAGGGAAGATAACATCGAAGGCAATGACGACAACACCAGCATCAACCAAATTAGTGATAAGTTGTTTGATAGTATGTCGAGTCCAAGGAAAACGGCCGTAATCTTTGATCGCTTTTTCATCAATATCGACAACAAAAATATTATGGTCGGACTCTCGTACTTTTTCAGGCAATGTTGCGTTTAAACGAACGTCATAAATTATCCCTTCAATCCTATCTATTGTTGTTTTTATTATTGCGATGCTTGGATTTACTAGGGTCGCAAAAAGAATGGTCAAGATAAGACCAAGGACAATAGTATTGAGTTGTTTTTTTATTTTGTTCATTTAACGATTCCGCATCGTTATATTTGTGTCTTTACTATAATTGCCTCAACTCCATTTGCACAGTACTAATCCTATAAACCTATGTTTTTTTGGTTTAAATATGTATTATATCTCAACGTTTTCACTCATAACTTAGTTAGGTTATTATCTGAAATTAAACTACCTTTATCTTATTGAAAATAGTAAATACTTAGATGGAAATTAAGTGGCTAAAATCAAATTAACAACGGATGACAAAAACGCTATGCCTATCTCTATGCATAAAATTATTCATAGGTTGGCACTCGTTTTATTAATATGCGTGACACCATTTTCAATTGCCAATTTTGTGCAAGGTGACTTCTTAGTTGGTGGACTCATTTTTATTATTTGTTGCTGTATTTTTTATATCAGTTTTAACATGAACAGTCAGAGGCAATACAAGGGTAATATTGCTTTTTTTGTATTAATGCCAATTGCTTACTTTCTGATGTACAACCTACTTGTAGATAGAGGAATTATAGGAATTTTATGGTGTTTTCCGACATTAGTTGTTGTCAATTTCATCATGCAGCAACGCCAAGCCTTGATATCAAATACCTTACTTATCGTTATTCTTTCCCCAGAGATTTTAAGTCAATTTGATCCCTCGTTTGCTCTCAGAATATATGGCACGCTCATTACTGTAGGCGCCCTTTCCAGTTTATTTGTTAACGTGATTATGGATCAACAGAATAAATTACATAAATTAGCCATCACAGATCCGTTAACCGGACTGTTAAATCGCTTAACACTTGAAGAGCACATATCCCTAGCGATTGAGCAACACAATCGAACTGTCACACCAATGACATTAGCGAGTATTGACATCGATCACTTTAAGTTAATTAATGACCAACATGGCCATGATGTTGGTGATAAAGTCCTTATTAAAATCGCTGAATTATTAGAAACACGTACTCGCAACGTGGATAAAGTTTATCGATTAGGTGGGGAGGAGTTTTTAATCGTTTTATTTAATGCTAATTTGCAAAATGCACGGGCTTTTGCCAATAACGTTCAACAAGAGTTAAGCAAACTTGATTTTGAATATGATATCACCCCAACGTTAAGCATAGGGTTGGCGGAAGTTGATAAAGAAAAAACCTGGGAAGAATGGTTAAAACATGCGGATGAAAACCTTTATCAAGCGAAGGAAAGTGGCCGAAACCAAGTCATTAGTTAACACGATTATATTTAAATTACAGCCCATCCTCTTTTATATAGTTCTGCTCATAAAAAAAGCCAAACTAGAGCAAGATGATTAACTTTTGCACCATTTTAGTTCAATAAACACTCACGCCAATCGTCTTTTGTTTTAAATTTCAGCTAGTTATAAACTGGAATATATATTGAAGTAATTAAGCTCTTCAACGGACTTGAGTTTCAATATTAAATGTTAATCACTTTTACTTGGCCTGCTCGACAATTAATTAAATTTATCGGCTTTAACGCTTATATTTCCTCTTTATTGCTGCTTGTTTTTGCCTTTTTTCCTATATCCTTATCCACCAATATTAATATCCATCCAACACTCATTCCGCTCTATGCACTTATTACATTTTATCTGTGTTTATCTTTGGTTTTAATCTTATCTATGGAATTATCAAACTTTAAAGGGTTGTTAATTAATTTTGATGCTGAGTCGTTTGATTATCGTAAATTAACTATCCAAACTTTGCTGCCAGTTGACGCAATTGAACAATTTATGAATTCATACCGTGAGTTAAGTCGGGTTAATAACCAGCACCATGACAAACTCAGTGAGGTGGATTATTCAGCCTCTCAAGTGATTGACAAAGCACAAGCGGTGTCAGTCAATGTACAAAAACAATCTGACGCGACGAGTTCAACCGCAGCTGCAATTAATGAAATGAGTCACTCTTTAATTGAAGTTAATGATCGTATAAGCGATGTTCATGTTTCATCTAAACATGCAAATCAAGCCGCTCAAAGCGGACGTAATACTATCCTAGATTTAAAATCATCACTCGATGTCGTGTTAACTGAAGCTAAAGAAACACAACAAGACATCCAACGATTGGAACAATTAGCAACCATAGTATCTTCGACATCTGAGTCTATTCAAGGCATCGCTGATCAAACCAATTTATTAGCATTAAATGCATCTATTGAAGCAGCTCGAGCCGGAGAAATGGGAAGAGGTTTTGCCGTTGTCGCAGAGGAAGTGCGAGCATTAGCGCATCGAGCTAGAGATGCAGCTGATAGTATAGGTAATAACGTTAATACAGTATTAAGCCAAAGCAAAAAAATCGCCCAAAACATGTCCAATGTAGTCCAACAAACAACGCATTGTGAATCTCAATCTAGCTTGGTGGATGATGCTCTCGTCGACATATCAACAGCCACGGACCTAGTGCAGCAAAAAATGGAAAGTGTGTCGACTACCGCCGAACAACAAAGTGCCGCGACGCTTGAAATTTCACAACATATAGAACTCGTTGTACAAGGCGCTCGCGATAATGCGCAAATTGTGAAAGAAACGGAAATCGTTGCTGGGCATTTAAAGATGTTAACTCAATAAAATAGCGAGGCATTAACATGTATATATTTATCGTCATCCTTATCACCTTAGCCGTTGCAGTGATCCACAATATAAAAGTTAAAAACAATCAAACACTACAACTTCATGGGTTAGCTAATATCGGGAGTATAAAATTATTGATCAGTTTAGTGCAAAAACACCGAGGATTAAGTTCAGCTAAATTAAATGGTGATAATGCAAAATCAGCGGAAATTGCAACCATTGAACGTACCATCAATAACATCTGTCATGATCTAAGCCACAGCAAAGTGGCCAAGAACCATAGGTGGGTATCATTTCTAGATCATTGGGGACGATTAACCAATAATAATAATACAGAACGCGATCCCCAAAACAACTTTAAACAACACACAACGATGATTGCAAATTTGTTATATGTATTAGAGGACGAAGCCGAAAGTAGTCACTTAAGTTCATTGTCATTACCAACCATGCCCAACGTTGGTTTTGTATGGCGTGAACTGGTTGCCTCAACGGAAGCTATTGGTCAAACAAGAGCGATAGGTGTTGGGGTTGCAACCATAGGTAACTGCAACAGTGTTGATAAAATCCGGTTATCGTTTTTGGAGCAAAATATCATCAAAACCAGTAAAGATACTTTGTCTAAATTATCGTGTTTGGATGATTTCCGTCAACAACACAATACCTTATTAACCAATGCACAAAATAAAATGCTTACTCTCAGTAAAGTCATTGAAGATGAGCTTATTCAAAAACAAGCCATTACTATTAATCCAAACGATTATTTCACATTGGCAACAGATACGATTAGTGCAATTGACGACATATTTGATAATCAAATTGAGCAAATAAAAATAGCTTTATAAATACCAACTTCTTGTTCAAATAAAAGATTGCAAGGGCACGGTTATTTTAAATTATGCACTTTATTTGCACATTACTTTATTATCCTACCGACTATGTTGTAATCACCTTAGCCATATCCCCCGTTCTAGGGTTTATAAAGCAAATGTGCTTTTACCAACAGATTATTCAATTAATGATTAGTTAACGTTAAATAAAGGGTTTTGTTTTACAATGAAAATTCAAAATAAACTGTTTTTGGTATTCTTTGGTTTTAGCCTTTTACTCGTCACAATGTTAGTGTTGCTTATGCAATGGAGCATTGGCAAAGGCATGATTAGTTACGTTAATACCAAAGAAGTAGAAGCCTTAAAACCAGTCACCGCTTTACTTGCGAATGAATATAATAAAGAAAACAACTGGCTCTCTATGCACGGTGAGAATGGCAAATTTATTCGGTTAATCAAAGAACAATTAAAGGGCAGTGAATTTTCCCCTAAAAGAAGAATGCCTCCTCCTGAACGACGTTCAATGAAATGGAATACCAACGACCGCAAACAATCAGATAGGTCACAATCTAACTTTACCGATCTGCCAGAAGACCGAGGTCATAGAACTCCCCCACCAGCCAGAAATAGAAGCCTTTTATGCATTATTAGATATCAATGGTAATACCGTTGTTGGCAGGTATTTGGATGATCAGGAATACACTCAAACCAAAATAGAAACTAAGGGTGAGATTATTGGTTATTTGGCCATTTCTAAACGTAATCAATTAACCAAAGGTTACGAAATTGATTTCATAGAAAAACAACAAAACTACTTATGGATAATTGCATTAATAGCCATGATATTAGTGACGTTAGTTACTTTACCTCTGGCAAGGCACTTAGTTGGACCTATCAAACTGATTAGCCGAAGTATGCACCAGCTTACCCAAGGGGATTATAAACAGTCCGTTCAATTAAAACGCCAAGATGAACTTGGTCAAATGGCTAGAGATTATAACGAGTTAGCGTTGACATTAGCGGAAAATGATAGCG
The DNA here is from genome assembly GCF_032461525.1 of Psychrosphaera aquimarina. Taxonomy (NCBI): domain Bacteria; kingdom Pseudomonadati; phylum Pseudomonadota; class Gammaproteobacteria; order Alteromonadales; family Pseudoalteromonadaceae; genus Psychrosphaera; species Psychrosphaera aquimarina. Next base: position 41,669 of record NZ_JAWCUA010000003.1, read on the forward strand.
CTAGAAAACGTTGGTTAGCCAATATTTCCCATGAGTTACGCACGCCTGTTGCTATTTTACGTGGTGAACTAGAAGCCATGTTGGATAATATTAGACCTCTGACAAAAGACAATATTGCCTCTGCCCATGACGAAGTAAAACACTTACAGCGTCTGATTGATGATTTAAACCTGTTAACCAGTGCAGATATTGGTGGTATGCGTTATCGTAAACAGCAAGAAAACTTAGCTCAGATACTTTCGAGTGAAGAAGATAAATACCGCAGTTATTTAGCCAGTTCAGGGATCAAATTAAATCTTAATATTCCACATCAAGACGTGGACGTATACGTAGATAAAACTAGGTTATATCAGCTGTTTGAAAACATCATAAACAATTGCATCAAATATTCATCATCCACTCAATTAAACATTTCTTTAAGTGTTGAGCAGATTAACAACACTCCTTCGGTTATTTTAACTTTTGCAGACAATGGTATCGGAGTCGAAGATGTTCATTTAGAGCACCTGTTTGAACACCTGTATCGTGTGGATGCTTCACGAAACCGTAAAACCGGCGGGGCGGGATTGGGTTTGTCCATTTGTCGTTTAATTGTAAATGCGCATCAAGGTGAAATAACGGCTGAACACTCACCTACGGGTGGTCTATCCATAATTGTTAAATTACCTCTGAGTCTAACGTAAATAACGAAAGGTATGTTGATATGTCGAATGTTATCTTAATAGTGGAAGATGAAATTAAACTCGCCACATTATTGTCTGACTATTTTTTACAAGCGAATTATACCCCCCACTTGATACATCAAGGCAATGACGTAGTTGATTGGGTTAAAGAACATCAACCTAATGCGATCATATTAGACATTATGTTGCCCGGCAAAAGTGGCATTGATATATGTAAAGAAATCCGTCAATTTTCCAATATACCAATATTAATGCTTACGGCAAAAGTGGATGAAATTGATCGATTATTAGGGTTAGAGTTAGGTGCCGACGACTATATTTGTAAACCATTTAGTCCTAGAGAAGTGGTTGCTCGCGTTAAAGCCGTATTACGCAGAACCACAGTGATAGAACAAAGCTCTGATAAGTTACAGCTCGATGAACATAGGTTTATTGTTGGGTTTAATAATAAAGAAGTTTCTTTAACCTCGGTTGAATTCCAGCTGTTAAAACCATTAGCCAATAAACCTGAACGAATTTTTACTCGTGAACAACTGATGCAAAATATGTATTCTGATCATCGCATTGTAAATTACCGCACTATCGATAGTCACATCAAAAAGCTGCGTAAAAAATTAGCGGACATCAGTGATGGTAAAGATTGGATTCAATCAGTGTATGGCACCGGCTACCGTCTAGTTTTATAACACTCTGAAATAACACCGGTTTATCTTTCTCTTTGTTTGCACAATGTTTGCAACTTCTGTCGTTACTCTAATGTTGAAAGTTATTTCAACATTAGATGACAGGAGCATTTCATGCGCGTGTATTCAACCATACTATTATCTTTAGTTTTCAGTACGGCGAGCCTAGTGCAAGCCGCGCCAACAATGGCAGGCCAAGAAAGTTGTTCAAGTAATGACAACCAAGGTCAAAAGACTCATAAACAACGTCCAAACTTTGCAACACTAGACATTAACTCTGATGGCGATATTGATACCGAAGAGTTTGCTTCACACAAACACCCTCATGGCGACCCTCAAAAAATATTTGTCCGGATTGATGCCGATCAAAACGGAGTCATCAGTAAACAAGAATTTGAAGATCACAAACCACCACACCATAAAAACAAAACAAAGAGAGGCTGTAATGATTAATTCAGTAAGTTCAGGCATGTCAATGCCGCCACCTCCTCCAAGAGGTGAGCAAAAATTAACACAAGATCAACAAACATTAATTTCAGATACATTGTCACAGTATGATCCAGAAAATTTAACAGAGTCCGATGCATTATCTATAATCGAAACGTTTTCGGAAGCGGGCATCAAACCAAGCGCTGCTCTTGAGGAATCGTTGGCTGAGCTTGGTTTTGATGCAAAAGAGTTAGGTGATATCGCGCAAGTTGCCGACCAAGGTCAAAGACCACCACCGCCTCCAAAACAGAGTAGCGATCAAATAAGCTCATTAGTTGATTACCTTGCTGAGTTAGTTGAAGAAAAGCTAGCAAGTGGTGATACAGACAAATTAACTGATGAAGACAAAGAGTCTATTATGGCTCAAGTATTTAAAGAATTTGATATAGAAGATAGAACATCTATTATCAACACAAGCGTCTAATTTTAATTCAAATTAACCTTCCTATCTAATGGCTTTAACAATTAGCTACAATTGATTAAAGCCATTGAATCTCGCAGTATTCTATGCCACCTTACCTTTAACTCGATATATATCTAAACAAGATTATGCCTTTGTTTAGATCAAACTATAAAAGGTTATCAATGCCTAATACACGTTTTCTCGAACAGTTATCGACACTATTACATTCAGTTAGAAAAGAGTTAAATATGGAAACGGCCATTGTTAGTTATATTAACGGTGAAAGTTATACATTAGTCATGGTCGACAGCGAAATGAAAGGTGTGTTTGAAGCTGGAATGGTTTTCCCTCTGGACGACACCTATTGCAGGGATGTGTATAAACTGAATAAAGTGATGCGTTACAACCATGTTGGTACTATGGATAATATGTCGCAACACCCAGTATATCTGTCTGTTAAGTTAGAAAGTTACATAGCCGCACCAATTCATGACACTAATGGCGATGTGATCGGAACCGTTAATTTCACGTCTTTGTTTGCTCAGGTGGATAGTTTTAATGAAGATAAAGTAACATTAGTTACCAACTTAGCGGATTACATTGAGCAAAACATTAACCAATACAAATCGTTAGTAATGAAATAGTGATAATTTCATATTACGAGCTGTCTTATTTAGGCTTGGTAATAACTTAAAAACATACCTACCGTCATATCAACTAATTCTGTTTTTTCATTAGCAGTTAAAGGCTCTTGCTGACGTAATAGCTGAGGCCAAAAAGCACGAGATTTCAATAATCCTTTAATTTGGTCATGAGCAAAATTCACATCTAACGTTTTTAACTTTCCGTCTGCCATGGCTAATTTCAACCAACGTTGTAGTGCGGTTTCTTGTTCAAACATTTTTGCCATTTGTTGTTGTAACGTATCAGGCGCAAATAAGAAATGCGCCATGGCTACACGAACCAACTCCATCATTTCACTGTCACACATTAACTCTACTTCGTTGGCAACAAGTGATGTTAACTGCAACGTTATACTTTTATTGGCGTCGTATAATGCATCATAAACAACCGTTCGTTTTTCCCACTCGCTGGTAATGATTTCAGCAACTAATACTTCTTTGCTTTCAAAGTGATTATAAACGGTTCGTTTAGAGACTTGCGCTAATTCCGCAATTTTGTCCATGCTAGAATCGGCAACACCATATTGTTGAAATGCAGCTAAGGCGCCCGTAATAATAGCTTCACGTTTAATCACACTTCTTGTCTTTTTTTGTTCTGCCATGACTTAGTCTCAATATACCTGAGCAAACATTTTTACACTTGTTAGTTTACTTTTCAATTTTTTAATTTAAACTGCACTGTGTAGTTTACTTTAGTGGTTAACAATAATGTTTAAATTTTCAATTCTTATAGGGTTAATACTTATGGCTTCTGGTTGCGCAAAGGCGTTTGACAGTAATGAGCAAACTCAAAAATTCACTAACTCTGAAATAAACTATAAAACCAGTGCCAGTGACTTTTATCAAATGATCAAAGCTTTTTGGAATGACAATCGCACTCATGCAACGCCAAACTTTGATATTCCGGTATTACCTTTAACGGCTGACCAACTCAATCAAGATCAGTCCGATACGGTTTTCAGACTTGGTCACTCCACCATATTAGTACGTATCGATCAGGATTTAATATTATTTGACCCTGTTTTCAGTGATCGTGCATCACCTGTGCAATGGATGGGGCCAAAACGATTTCATCAACCGCCAATTTCTATTGAGCAACTGCCTAAAATAAAAGCGGTGATCATTAGCCATGACCACTATGATCATTTAGATAAAAAAGCAATATCGGCATTAAATGACAAAGTTGAGTATTTCATAACCCCCTTAAAAGTTGGCCAACACTTGCGTGACTGGGGTGTACCGGAAAACAAAATTACTGAGCTAGATTGGTGGCAATCAACTCAAATTGAAACCTTAACTATTACCGCAACACCGTCACAGCATTTTTCGGGCAGAGGTCTGTTCGACAAAGATGAGACGTTATGGGCCAGTTGGGCGATAAAAGGTTGGGAGTCAAACATCTATTTTAGTGGTGATTCTGGATATTTTAATGGCTTTAAAGAAATTGGAGATCGTTTAGGTCCATTTGATTTAACCTTTATTGAAACTGGCGCTTATAACAAGCTGTGGCCAGAAATTCATATGTTTCCAGAACAAAGCTTACAAGCTCACATAGATTTAAAAGGTAAAGCGATGATGCCAATCCATAACGGTACATTCGACTTATCTCTGCATAACTGGTTTGAACCTTTACAACGGATCAGTGACCTTGCCGCTGACCAAGGTGTAAACTTGTTAACCCCAATGTTTGGTGAAGCTGTAAAAGTACAAACTCCTGAAAAAACAACACAATGGTGGCTTAATCCTCAAGATTAATACAAAGCGACATTGGCATATTTACTAGCTAATGAATTATCGGCTTGTTTTGTATTTAATTGTTCAATCACAGTGAGCGTTTTTATAACGCTAGCCATGGTTAACTTATCATCTTCAGACATACTGGAAAACTGGTCAGAATCAAAAGCCTGCGTTAGTACTTGCTTACTTTGAGCAATAATCTGGCTTAAATGTGTATTATTTTCTTCCATGTTAACTTTGGTAATGATACTTCTAGATTGGTCTAGCGCAGCTTGTATTTCAGACAAACTCACATCACCAAATGTATGATCAGCCCCCAATCCTTTTAAGTTAGCTTTGAGGTCGTCGATATACTGCACAACGCTTTCAGTGGCCGTTGGTTCCGACTCACTTTCTTGACCACCACCAAGCGCACTATATTGTGTAGCGCTGATCAAACCATATTCATAAACGCGTTCAACTAATTGCCCTATATCTAACGAATCTATAGGTTTGTCATTAAAAAATTCGTTGGCAATCGCACTCAACTTCTGTGCTCTCGTTGATAGAGAAATCGTATCACTGCTGCTAGCATCGGTTTGAACATCGGTTGATAAAGTTTCGCTGTCATTATCTGTAGCCTCTGTTGAAGCAACATTACTGTAACTTGGATCGACCAACGTTGTCGTGGTATTTATATTACTGATCATAATTGTGTTAACTTAAAAATTTACGTGTTTTTAATAAGCAAGAAATAGTCCGTATTTACAATGTACTACCAACTTCTACTCCAATTTATCTTCTCTTGTCTCAGCACTTTTTACAGCAAAGAATGGATGTCAAGTCACTTCTGAACTTACAAATATTAAACTTTCGTTACCTGTTTTAATTTTCTATTGACCAATTGGTCAAGAAAGATATTATTAGCCGCAATATACCAATGGACATTATCTAACCTAATTCTTAAATAATGTGTAAATTGCCAATTATTGGCGCATTAAATCGTAGTAATCTCTCTGAGATAAGTGAGCAAAAATGACACGTCTAGCTGTAATCACGTTAACTCTATTATTAAATTTATTTAGTATTCATCATGCATCAGCCGATTCAACATCAGAGACCATTAAAGTGGCATCTTGGAATATTGCCTGGTTAGGTTCACACGAGTACAACGAACGAAAAGAAAGCGATTATAAAAAACTGGCCGCTTATGCCAAAGCCCTCAACGCAGATGTTATTGCATTACAAGAAGTAGAAAATGGTGAATGGGCTAAAAAAGTGTTTGGCAATGATTACGACTTTTATTTTACCACTCGCGACTGGGTGCAACGTGTTGGTGTAGCAGTAAAAAAATCTTCAGGGTTAACGGTTGTTGCTCAAGAATATAAAGCGCTTGATGTTGCCCGTGTTCGAAACGGCATGGAGCTGACACTTTCAAGAAATGGTAAAGAACTAACACTACTAGCTGTTCATTTAAAGTCAGGTTGTTTTGCTAATCCTTTAGATAGTAAAACCGTTGGCGCTATGCCAAGCACGTCTGATAAAGAAATTCACAGAAAAGAAGCTTGTACCATTTTAAGTCAACAAATTAAGCCATTAGAACAATGGATTGATAACCAAGCAAAAGACAATAAAGCGTATATGGTTTTAGGTGATTTTAATCGTCGTTTTTCTCAAGACATTGCTTTTAATCACTCAGAAGAACAAGGTTTATGGCAAGCCATAGACGATGAAGGTCAAGAGAAGTTATGGACTCCGACGGCAACAGCAGACTCAAAATGCTGGGGTGGATATTACAAAGATTATATAGACCATATCGTTTTTAGTCCGAACGCTAAAAAATTATACGTAGACAACTCTTTTGATCAATTAGTGTTTACTGAAACTTATACAAGAGAGCTTTCTAGAAATTTAACTGATCATTGCCCAATTTCAGTACAGCTGAAGTTGTAAATGTTCATATAAATGCAAGGCACCATATTCAACAATTAAGGAATGTTATGGCCGAAATATTAACAGCACTAGCAATTGGTGTTTTAGTGGGACTTATTTTCTCATTTTTTAAATTGCCATTACCGGCGCCACCTGTACTATCAGGGATCGTTGGTATTTTTGGTATTTATTTAGGCGGAGTTGGGTACCAATGGATAACAGAACGTTTTTTTAGTTAAAAACTTATTGATCCATTTTCTAAAACTAACAAGTTTGTTTATAGTTATACAAAGATAAACAATCATTTTAATCACTTATAATTTTATATTAAATTGTCAGTAAAACACCCTTGATAGCAGAACTGATTCCCTCAGTCTGGCTTGAAACTTACTGAGTTATACTTCTTAACAAAAAGGTTAACTCTTATGTCAACAGCACACATTGAAGCCCAAATGGGCGATTTCGCCGAAACAGTATTAATGCCAGGCGACCCTCTTAGAGCAAAATTCATTGCCGATAATTTTTTAGATAATGCCAAATGCGTGACACGTGTCCGTAATATGTTTGGTTACACTGGTACTTATAAAGGTAAACCTATTTCTGTAATGGGTTCTGGTATGGGCATCCCTAGCGTTTCTATCTATGCCACTGAACTGTATAAAGATTTTGGCGTAAAAGAGATCATTCGTATTGGTTCATGCGGCGCGGTGCGTGACGATATTCATGTACGTGACATTGTTATCGGGATGGCAGCAAGTACAGATTCTAACGTCAATCGTCAACGTTTAAACAATGTTGATTTTGCGGCTTGTGCAGACTTTTCTTTATTGAAAAAAGTAGTAGATACCGCTGACCGATTAAAAACAAATGTACATGTGGGTAATATTTTCACTGCAGATCTGTTTTACACCCCAAATCCAGAAATGTTTGCCAAGATGGAAAAATATGGAATTCTAGCGGTAGAAATGGAAGCGGCAGGCCTTTATGGTGTAGCGGCTGAATATGGTAAAAAAGCATTAACGGTATTAACGGTTAGTGATCATATTAAAACCGGTGAAGTCACCACTGCCGATGAACGTGAAAATACATTTAAAGAAATGATGGAATTAACGTTAGAAAGTATTTTGTAATTTAAATAACTTAGCCTTAAACATGACAACATGTTTAAGGCTTTTTTATCACAAGTTGAATAATACCAACTTCATTAAGTATTTAGTCACTCAACAAACGCTACAATGACTCTTTGCTACCATCATCCAGTAACCGATAATAGTCATCACCTTCTATCAATAATCCCTCTGAGCTTCTTACCGGAAAGCTAACTCGGTAATCATTTGGATGTTTCACATCTATCGCGAACACTTTTCCTTGATACAGTTTTTGAACCGACCATTGTAATGTATGACCAACAACAACCGATTTTGCATCAAACTTGGCTAACCCTTTTTCGACATCCTCTTGGCTTAAATCATCTTTAAAATAACCTCGATACCAAGCCGGTCCTGTTTTAGATGACACTAAAAACTCTTCATCACCACGTTCTCGCTTAGTAAAATATGGCTTTCTATAATTACTGCGGACAATCTGGTTTATTTGCTCAAGGGTATAATCAAATTCACTTAATTTAGGATGAATACCACCATGTACAAACAAGTTACCATTGATACTTTCAATGCTGTTTTTACTTGCCAACCAACGACCTAATAATGAATTTTCTCCGTATAAATCCAGTTGTGTTTTGCCAACTATTGAAGCCACATACAGATACTTTTCAGAGGCACTGTAGAAATTGCCTTGAAGATTTTTTATTTCATGGTTACCAATAATATAATGAACATTACCTCCATGCTTTTTAGCTTCTTGCTCCAACTTGTAAATAAACCACAATACTTGAGTCACTGAATTACCGCGGTCAACCGCGTCTCCAACTAATACCAAATGACCTTTACCAAACTGCCAATTCAACTGTTCATCAATAACACCGTGGGCTATTAGAAAATCACGAAATGCCTTATAGCCACTCTCGATATCTGAAATCGCTAAAATTTGATTTTCGTCTTCATAGCTAACTTCTGGAGTGTTGATAACCGAACTGACGGTAAAGTTAATATCTTCCTGATCTAATGGAAAATGCGCTTTTACGGCGACTTGATGTTCTATTGAGTGAATGCTTTGATCATTATAAAAACCTTCTGGTTTTCCACCACGAACATAATTCACGACCATCTTGTCATCTTCGAAAAAGATATGAGGGCCTTCTTTATCAAGCTTAAAGGCTAACCTATCTTCATCTAAATTAGCTTCTGCCCCGTGGTAAATACCAAAGGTTACAATCATTATAAAGAGAATAAAAAATGTAATAAAAAAGTGTTTTAAGTTGGTTTTTATCGTTTTAAACATACTAACTTTCCTCTTGTTCTTGGCTTATCAAACTAAGGGATATGCCCAAAACGTAATATTAATGAGTCACCGACTATTGAAGTTTTCCAATTTTTGGCCGTACAAAACCACCTCGCAGTTATAAACAGCAAGTGAAGATGTACGTTAAAATGTAATAAGTATTAGTAGATGTTTTGCCTAAGCACTCTAAGTACACTTCTGGTTAACCAAGTAATGCTAATTCCAAAACCTACAGCGATAGGGGTTAACCAATAGCCTAACAACTCGTCTGAATTTGGATAAATATGTTCGGAAAATGTAATAGTGACGCTATTGCCTTGCGCGGCAGACCACACGCCAATATATTCTGGGTAAAATAACTTCCCAATACCCACTAAAATTAGCAATGCTGAAATGGCAAAACCAAACAATCCCATGCCGTAATATAAACTTTTAGTCGCGCCTTTTTTCACAGTTTGTATTGCTTTAAAACCTTTAGGTGGCGGCGTACCTTGTAATAGGTGTTCTACATATTGATTAGCTAATTTTCTTGGCTCACCAAAGCCAGATAATATAGCGTCAACATCCTCTTTTTGACCATTTTGTTGTTGCAACTCAAGTGCATCTAAAATGTGGCTTTCTATTTCACGAATAACCTCGTTGGCTTCCGTTTTTTCCAATCTCGATAAGTATTTTGATAGTGATTTTAAGTAGTAGTGAATAGGATCATGTTCAGACATATTATTCTCCCTTAAGTTGTATTGATTTTGGACCAGGGTTTTTAATTAAAAACTCCACATCTTTAACGGATTGACGCCAACGTTTAGTCACAATATCTAGTTTTTGTTCACCTTGTTGTGTTAACTGGTAATACTTTCTTGGACGAGTCTCACCTTCCTGTTGCCATACAGCACTAACTAAACCATCTCGCTTTAACCTATCTAATAAAGGATAAAGCGTCCCTTCAGTGATCTTCATCGTTTCAAAGGAATGCAGTAATTTAAGCACTTCCAAGCCGTACAGTGTTCGTTTTTTTAACGCAGCTAGGATCACCAACTCCAACGAACCTTTGCGAAGCTGTACATCCCACTTTTCATTTAGATTTTCATGTTTTGTCATTATTTAACTGTGCACTGCACCATACCTTGTAATACATAGTATAATGTATAACACATATTTTTGACATGACAAAGTTAATATTTTTGTTAAATGTATTTTTCAGCGTTTGAGCTTTAATTGGAAGTAGTCGGTGATACTTATCTGCAGACACAAAAAAGCCCTTATATTTAAGGGCTTTAATACTTTTACTTAACAAAATATATAAAACATACTCGTTAGAACGGTATATCGTCATCAAAGTCCATTGATGGCTCTGGTGGAGCCGATGGCGCTTGACGAGGTTGGAAACCACCTTGAGGCTGTTGTTGCTGTTGAGGCTGGCTCTGAGGTTGGAAACCACCTTGTGGTTGCTGATACTGCTGCTGAGCTTGTTGCTGAGGAGCTTGAGATTGTTGTTGAGGTGCAGGTGATTGCTGAGAAAAACCACCCGGCTGTTGTGCTTGAGGTTTAAAACCACCAGCTTGTGGGCTAGAACCTGCATTATCAGAACGACCGCCTAACATTTGCATTTGGCCACCAAAATCAATCACAACTTCTGTTGTGAATTTATCTTGGCCTGTTGCTTGATCTTGCCATTTACGAGTTTGCAACTTACCTTCGAAGTAAGCCTGTGAACCTTTACGTAAATATTCGCCTGCAACTTCAGCTAACTTGCCAAAGACTACGATACGATGCCATTCTGTTTTTTCTTGCATTTGGCCAGTATTTTTATCTTTCCAGCTTTCGTTTGTTGCTAAGCTGATATTGGCAACTGCATTACCATTTGGCATAAATCTGACTTCAGGATCTGCGCCTAAAGTTCCAATTAAAATTACTTTATTGACTCCGCGAGCCATAGCTATTCTCCTGAATCTTTTTGATTAATCTTTTCTACTAACTGATCAACACTAAGTCGATCGTAATCGGTTTTATTTACTTTTAAATATATACAACGTTCATCTGCAACAAATGTGGCTTCCATTACGCCTCCACATTCGCTTAATTGATTGATAAATTCTTGATAGTCTAAGCCAGCTTTAGGTTCAAACGGTATTGATACCCTTTTTGAACTTGCTGGTAACTTCATGCCAAACGCCAAGACTAACCATATTAACGCAATTAGCCCGTTAGCGGCAAACAAATAACTGAATCCAAAGTTCTGTGCAATGTAACCTCCTGATACGCCACCTAAAAAAGCACCAAAAAATTGGCTACTAGAATATACCCCCATCGCAGTCCCTTTTTGACCAGCTGGAGCAAGTCGAGATACGTGTGCAGGAAGACTGGCTTCTAAGAAGTTGAAACCAATGAAAAATATAAATACCGCTACTATCAAAGGCCATATTGATATAGAAAATACCATTAACACCGATGCTAATATCACTAAACCAATAGCAAATACAAAGAGGCTTTTTTCAATGCTCTTTTTAGCGCCAACTATTAACATAGGTACCATAAAGACAAATGACAAAAACAACACAGGTAAATATACTTTCCAGTGATCGGTTACGGCTAAACCTGAGTCTTTGAATAAAATCGGAAGTGCGATGAAAATAGATGTCATTAACCAGTGAAGAATTAATACGCCTAAGTCCAATCGTATTAATTGGCCATTAAACAACATAGCCATAATATTTGATTTAGACGCGGTCACTTCACTTGAATGACCACGGGTATAGGATACCGGCACAACGGTTAACGTGATAACAATACCCACTACTGCCATAACCGCCGTTATAAAAAACACACCCTGCAAACCAAAAGCTTCCGCGATCATAGGCCCTAAAACTAAAGCAACTGCAAAACTAAGCCCAATACACATACCTATAACTGCCATCACTTTAGGTCGTTGCTCTTCACGAGTAACGTCGGATGCAAGTGCAAGCACGGCACTAGCGATTGCCCCCATTCCTTGTATTGCTCGGCCTAACGTGACCATTTCGATACTAGTGGCAAGTCCGGCGATTATACTACCAATGGCAAAGATGACTAAACCAAAAACAATGATACGACGACGGCCAAAACGGTCAGATAACCACCCCATAGGTATTTGAAACAAGGCTTGTGTTAAGCCATATGCACCAATTGCTACCCCAATCCAGAAAGGAGATACGTTTTCTAATTCTTGTCCATAAATCGCAAGAATTGGCATTAACATAAACAAACCAAGCATACGCATTGAGAATATTAATGCTAAAGAAACTGCTGCACGTTTCTCTAATGAGTTTAGATTAGATTGCTCCACTGAGCCCACGCCTCACCTAGTAAAAATTGAGGACGGATATTAGCATATTTATCGTAGAATTTTGTTCATAATTAACCTTGTTAATAAAAAAGTTCGATTTTACTAACAAGCTCCAGTTCTGAACCATTCACACGCACCTGATTTATACTTTTAGGGTCGGTTAATACAAGTAAATCGCCATTAGCTATGACATCATTACAAGGATAAATACTATAGGATTGTTGGTATATTAATGCCGAAACATTACCTAATTCATCTTTTTCAATGCTAAATTTAGTCAAGCCTGCAGCTTTATCACATACAAACAAACTTCCATTTGATAACGTTAACCCGTACGGCTCTTTTAAGGAGTTATCTACCAGTATTTCAATAGGGGTAGTGATATCTGAAATATCGAGTACTCCTAACGCATCCCTATTTGTGTGTGTACTTTCATTTCCATCTCGCGTTGTAAAGTAGGCAATGCCTTCCAATGCAATAACTGGATCTCTTGCGGTTAAATGTTGAAATGAAGATACAAACTCAGCGGGCAGTAACTCTTCACTTTCTGAATTCAATGAAAATATATTTACACTATTGTCCGTGCCCACCAGCAAATATTCATTGTTGTAGTTAAATATGGTTTCTGCATCCCAACTATGACTATCAGAGGTTACTTTGGAGGATAATACGAGCTCACCAGATAAGTCGAAGCTAATTACGTAACCATTATTTAATATATGTAAATCCCCGTTAGCGATTGTCATAGATGCTAGAGACCCCGACTGACCAGATAGACCGGTAGATGAATCTGTTGTCGTTTCTCCGCAACTTCCTATTAAAAATGAAGTTAAAGAGAGAATAATAACTTGTAACTTGATTTTCATTATCACAACTCCAAATCCCAAAAATAAAAGTCATCTAATTCTGACGTTGTATACCCAATGACAATACCTAGCTCTGGCACCGTACCAGGATAATATATGCCAGGAGGCAATAAATCAGTTATCTCAGGAGCTTCCAATACATTACGGTTTCTTCTTATTGGTACCACATTAAGATCTGGTTGTTCATGGTTTAGCTGATATAAATCTATGGCTACAATGTCGGTGTAACTGTCTAAATAGAGAATATTGTTTTGGATGGCAATATCTTGATTTCCCATAACTCTGAAGTAAGCGATATGCTTTGGCATGGAAGGGTCGCTATTATCGAACACGTGTGTACCTTTAAAGCGATCATTAACAAACAAATAATTCTGATAAAGATATATCTTGCCCGCATTTTTAATGCCGTTATATATCTGGGTTGGATACCCTAAATGTGACCATTTATCGGCGAGATCTTGCCCAAATTCTGAGTCAAAAAATATTTCATCTGACTCTCTTATTTGTGACATTGGTAAATAAATTGGTTCTACCATGCACTTTTGCATTGATCCATCTGGAAATTCACATTGATGATTAAATGGATAATAACTTCCCAACACGCCATAAGTGCCAAACAAGAGTAATACTATTTTTTTTACGATGATTGAATTGTTTTGGTTAAATTCTTTTTTCCTTTCGACTTTTGATAACAATTTATATGACAAGAGTGAACCTAATATCAGAGCTAAGATGTCCAAGCCGTCAAATGTCCCCCTAAAAATATAAAATTCACTGTTATTAAGCTGAAAAAGCTCAAACACTACAGCGAAACATAACCAGAAAGTTACAATAGAATACAAACTTATTTTTGTGTTTTTTAATAAACCAAAAGAGACACTGCAGACGGAAAGAATATAAATAAAGCTAAGTAGCCATGCGTCGATAAAACTTGAGATCTTGTCTATAGGAGTGGCTAATTTCAACCATTGAAGTAAGGCTAAATACTCAAATATAACAGGGGTTTGCCTAACATTGGCGTAATAAAACAAACCACAAATACAAAGTAAAATTCCATATACAGTATACCTATTTAACCCGCGCATGTGTGTCCCTTTTTTAATACATGTCATGCTACTTATATAATATTTAATTAACATGCGCCATAAATAGTTGGCCGAAATTTTATTTTAGTATTAAACATTGCGCTGCAAACTGGCATACTAATGGATCAGTTCAATTAGATAAGAATTCCGTATGAACAAAATAGAAGTCCGTGGTGCCCGAACTCATAATTTAAAAGATATAAGTTTAGATATACCGCGAGATAAGCTCATCGTTATTACCGGGCTTTCAGGTTCAGGAAAATCCTCATTAGCATTTGATACCTTATATGCCGAAGGTCAAAGACGGTATGTAGAGTCTTTATCCGCATACGCTCGTCAATTTTTATCATTAATGGAAAAACCCGACGTTGATCATATTGAAGGTTTATCTCCAGCAATATCTATTGAACAAAAGTCTACCTCACACAACCCTAGATCGACTGTAGGTACAATTACTGAGATTTATGACTATTTGCGATTACTTTTTGCTCGCGTAGGTACGCCTACATGTCCAACTCATGGCGAAACACTTGAAGCACAAACAATATCTCAAATGGTAGATAAAATTTTAGAACTACCTGAAGGTTCTAAAATCATGCTTTTAGCTCCTGTCGTTAAAGCCAGAAAAGGTGAGCACGTTAAAACACTTGAGAACTTAGCGGCACAAGGTTTTATCAGAGCCCGAATTAACGGAGAGATCTGTGACTTATCCGATCCACCAACGTTAGAGTTACATAAAAAACATAACATTGATGTGGTTGTTGACCGATTAAAAGTCAGAGAAGACATACAACAGCGATTAGCTGAATCAATTGAAACTGCCCTTGAACTGAGTGCCGGTACTTTGCAAATCGGGTTTATGGACTTAGATGACGCTGATATTACGTTCAGTGCTAACTTTGCGTGTCCGGTTTGTGGTTATTCTATGCAAGAATTAGAACCTAGGCTGTTCTCATTTAACAACCCAGCCGGGGCTTGTAATAGTTGTGATGGCCTAGGTGTTAAACAATATTTTGATGCAGAAAAAGTTATTATTAACTCAGAATTAAGTTTAACCGGCGGTGCGATAAGAGGCTGGGATAAACGTAATTTCTATTATTTCCAGATGTTAACTTCTTTGGCGGCATTTTATAAAATTGATTTAACCTTGCCATTTAACGATTTGCCTGACGAACATAAACACGTCATTTTAAACGGCAGCGGAAAACAAGATATTGAATTTAAATACATGAACGACCGTGGTGACGTTGTCACTCGCACACATCCATTTGAAGGTATCTTACCCAACATGGAACGTCGTTATAAAGACACAGAATCAAACTCAGTTAGAGATGAATTAACTAAGTACATAAGCACCCAACATTGCCCAAGTTGTGATGGTAGCCGTTTACGTGAAGAAGCTAGAAACGTCTTCATTAATGGCACCAACATTTCAACCATCGCTAACCTTTCTATTGGCGACGCGCATGACTTTTTTGACAAAATGGACTTGGTGGGACAAAAAGCGCAAATAGCAGAAAAGATTTTAAAAGAAATCAAAGAGCGTCTCGGTTTCTTAGTGAATGTTGGCTTGAATTACCTGTCGGTTTCTCGTAGTGCTGATACCTTATCTGGTGGTGAAGCTCAACGTATCAGACTTGCCAGTCAAATTGGTGCGGGTCTTGTTGGTGTTATGTACGTTTTAGATGAACCTTCAATTGGATTACATCAACGTGATAATGACAGATTATTACAAACCCTATTCCACTTACGTGATTTAGGTAATACCGTTATTGTTGTTGAACATGATGAAGATGCGATACGAGAAGCCGACCATGTAATTGATATCGGCCCTGGTGCTGGAGTTCATGGTGGTGAAATCATTGCACAAGGCAGCCCACAAGACATTATGGATGAACCTAATTCGATAACCGGTCAGTATTTGTCGGGGACTAGACAAATTGCCATTCCTCCTGTTAGAACGCCTGTCGATGAGAACAAATGGTTAACACTTAGTGGGGCGACTGGTAATAACCTTAAAGACGTAACACTTAATATACCTTTAGGTTTGATGACCTGTGTCACTGGCGTATCAGGTTCTGGTAAATCTACTTTAATTAATGACACCTTATATGAAATTGCTCATCGTGAATTAAACGGTGCAACTACATCGGAACCTGCACCATACAAAGATATTGTCGGCATGGATATGTT
This sequence comes from Psychrosphaera aquimarina, assembly GCF_032461525.1. Classification (NCBI taxonomy): domain Bacteria; kingdom Pseudomonadati; phylum Pseudomonadota; class Gammaproteobacteria; order Alteromonadales; family Pseudoalteromonadaceae; genus Psychrosphaera; species Psychrosphaera aquimarina. Next base: position 58,124 of record NZ_JAWCUA010000003.1, read on the forward strand.
AGACAAAGTTATCGACATTGACCAAAGTCCAATAGGAAGAACGCCACGTTCTAACCCTGCCACTTACACTGGTATATTTACTAATATTCGTGACCTGTTTGCTAGCACCCAAGAATCTAGAGCTCGTGGTTACAAAGCGGGACGTTTTAGTTTTAATGTCAAAGGCGGACGATGTGAAGCTTGTCAGGGTGATGGCTTAATAAAAGTCGAAATGCATTTTTTACCTGATGTATATGTACCTTGTGATGTTTGTAAAAGTAAACGTTATAACCGAGAAACATTGGAGGTTATGTACAAAAACAAAAACATCCATCAAGTGTTGGACATGACAGTTGAAGACGCTCATGAATTTTTTGATGCCATTCCTGCAATTGCTAGAAAACTAAAAACATTAATGGATGTTGGCCTCAGTTATATTCGTTTAGGTCAAAGTGCGACGACCTTATCTGGTGGTGAAGCGCAACGAGTTAAGTTATCTAAAGAGCTCTCTAAACGTGATACTGGTAATACTTTATATATCTTAGATGAACCTACAACTGGTCTTCATTTTTATGATATTGAACAATTACTAGGCGTACTTCATAGACTTAGAGACCAAGGTAATACTTTGGTTATTATTGAACATAATCTTGATGTGATTAAAACCGCAGATTGGATCATTGATTTAGGTCCTGAAGGAGGATCGGGCGGTGGCGAAATTTTAGTAGCGGGTAAGCCTGAAGATATTTGTGATAACGAAAGGTCACACACAGCTAAATACTTAAAACCACTTCTTAGATAACAAGTTAAGGCTGGCGAATAAATAATATTAAAAAGGTGAGTAAATAGTTACTCACCTTTTTTCGTTTAATATAACTTGGATTAAGTAAGGCTAATTACCCGCGGCTAAAAACTTTTCTAACTCATCTGCAGGCATTGGCTTGGCGTGGAAATAACCTTGTACTTCATCACATCCGAGCTTTGCAACAAAGTCGAGTTGAAATTGTGTTTCTATTCCTTCAGCAATCGTTTCTAACCCTAACTTTTGACCTAAATTAATAACAGTTTCAGCTATAATTCCATCTCCGCCTTCGCCTATATCCTTAATAAATTCTCTATCAACTTTAATTCTATCTAAAGGTAATTGATGTAAGTAACTTAACGACGAAAAGCCGGTGCCAAAGTCATCAATGGCAATACTAAATTTATTGGCTTTTAACTGTTTTAACGCTTTGACTACAATTTTTGGATCATCCATCACCACACTTTCTGTGATTTCTAATTCTATTAATTCAGGTTTAACGTCAAACTTTTCTACGGTCGTGATAATACTTTGCACAAAATTACTATTTCTAAATTGTGGCATCGACACATTAATCGCTACTCTTAAATTATCGTAGGAAAGTGACTTTAATCGTTGTAATTCTCGGCAAGATTGTTCAATGACCCAAGCACCTATTTCAACAATTAGACCTGAATATTCAGCTAGTGGAATAAAAGTGATTGGGGGAATATAACCACCATTACCATCAGGCCATCGCAGTAATGACTCCATGCCAATAACTTTGCCTGACTTTACGCACAATTGTGGTTGGTACCAAACTTGGAGCTTGCCATCGTGGAAATCTGCCGTTAATTTTCTGATCATTCCTAAACGCCAGCTCGTTTCATCTTCCATTTCAGGGCGATAAAAACTGTAACGAGAACGAATGTCTTTTTTCGCTCGGTTCAAAGCGATATTCGCGTGTTTCAAAACCACTAAACCAGATTTATCATTTTCTAATTTTCGGCAGTACCCGATAGAAGCGTTAACAGGAATAATGTGTTCTTCAGCTTTAAATGCTGATTCAAAAAGAGCTAACAGTACTTCAGAATCTAGCGTTTCTTCATCACCGATTAAGCCAAATATATCTGCGCCAATTCGACTAACAATCACTGATGGGGCTAAATGCTGCTGTAACCTAGAGGCGACTGATAACAATAAACTATTGCCGACTTCTTGACCTAATCCATCATTAATATCAGAGAAGTGATCTAAGTCGACTAACGCGACTGTGTTACCCGGGATTTTGCCCGCTGTGTATTCATCTAATAACTGAATAAAACGAGTTCTATTAGGTAAGTTAGTTAATCCATCACAATAAGCTATGTTACTTACTCGTTTTAGTAATAACGAATTATCTAAATCCGATGCAACATTAGACACAAACGCTTGCAACAACTGAGGAGGAATATCGCATCTTGCCGAGCAATTAAAATATAAAACTCCAGAGCAGGATTGCGCATTGATATATATAACCAAACCATCATCTTCAATGACATTCACTTTTTCAGTTATAGCGGTTGTAATTTGTTTGATCACTCTACTGTCTAACGACTTTTCATAACGTTGCCCAATGCTCTTAGAAAAACGTTCAGTTCCATAAGCAACCCAATGACCTTTTTCAGACACTTCGTTTTTTTCAATAGGATGGTCAATAAGTAATAAACCACCTTGGCTGAGATCAAATAACGAAGCCGATTTTTTGACTAAACACTCGACAAAGGAAGGTAAGTCGGACTGAGAAAGCAGATCTGTATTTAAACTATTTAAATTATTTAAGAAGTTTCTAGAATGACGTATTTCTACTATTTGTGAGTACGATCGGATTGCTGAAAATATTGAGGTGAGTAATTTGTTTCTAGTAAGTTCTGTTTTGGTTCGATAATCATTTATGTCATATTGCATAATGACTTGTTCTTCAGGCGCATAACCTGGCTGACCGGTACGTAGAATAATTCGCACATCTATCAGTCCTAATTCTTCCCGAATGCGTTGACATGCTATAAGTCCAGAATCATCACTTTCCATTACAACATCAAGCAGTATAACCGCGACATCAGGTTCATTTTTTAGCAGCTCTATGGCTTCACTACCTGAGTATGCATGCAAAAACTCCAACCGTCGGTTTAACAGAATTAAGTTATCTAACGCGAGTTCTGTGACTTTATGGATTTCGGGTTCGTCATCCACGATCAAAACACGCCAAACTCCCTGCGTAGTATCTTGCTCTTCAATATCAAGGTGATTTTCATGCCCTGCAAAGAGATACATATTTTCATCAATCACATTATTCGCCGACATCTAATAATTTTCACCTATTTAGTAAAACCCACTCGTTAATTTATACCAAATTTTAATCTGTTCCCCTAGTTATTAGTTTAGAAAAAAATCAATTTTTTCAACTAAATAGAAAATTTGCTATTACACTTTGACAAAGCTAATAATTTCATTAGTTTAGTTATATTAATAACGGAAATATTATTGCGGCCATGTCAAATTCTATACTGCATCCATCTCGTGACAAGTATCTATCTTTGTTGAAGCAAACAACGAGTATAGATTTTGTTATTGTTACATCTGATGACTTAACAGAGTCAGAGTCTATTGTTCGAGAAGTCGCAAGCGGTGATAAAGTAATTCTCAAAAACAACGAATTTACTAGCTTCCAACGTGCACAGAGACGGAATCAATTAGTCGCCTCCAGACAACAAAATAACCTAGAAAAAATATTTAGCCTTGCATTAGAGTATATTAACCAAGATGCGCAATTCGATAGATTGGATTTAGATTGGATGATGAAATTCACTGAATTGGCTAAAAACTGCTATTCACAAACCATGCATGAATTATGGGCTAGGATTATTGCGGTTGAATTAAGTAAGATCGGAACATTTTCTTATAAAAGTTTAAAGGTATTATCTGAGTTAAGTACCAAAGAGGCATTACTCTTTTATAAAGCCGTTAATCTCACAAGCCGTATTGGCGAAGACAAAAGTGCAAAAATACTGACTGGGGTTTATAAAAAACCAACTTTTATGTCTATATTTTCCAATAACAATAGAAAAACGATTAATTTAAATAAGTTTGGCTTGTCTTACCCGCAGATAATTTCATTAGCTGAGATAGGTTTAATTTACGAACAAGAAATTGAATCGGCCCCTTACTTACACAAAGAATCAATACATTTATCTTATGTCGGAAAAAGTTATCAACTTAGAGTTAAACAAAAAGAGGTAATTCTAACCTATTATAAATTAACTCAAACAGGAAATGAGTTATGTAAACTCATCACCACTGAGTTTAATAAAGGTTATTTAAATAGTTTATTATCCGACTTCAACTCTCTATTAGACATTACATCAAACACAGATTCATTAGTTTAAAAACGAACCTCTACGCCAACAAAAAGCTCTTGCCAATCGAGTTGAGTATATAACCCATCTAAATTTGTGAACTCAAATGTTTGAGTTCTGACGCCTACTTGTAAGTATGTTTTAGCTAATTTTGTGGCGTCAAATTCATAACTTACTCCGGCTTGAAGGTCGTAACTATTTTTATTTACAACACTGGTTTCAATGAATGCGCTTATACTTAATAAAGGTAAGTTTACCTTACCAGCAGCATAAGCTAACACCTCTAAATCAGACACTTTATTGCTAACAGATTCACTTTTATCATTTTGATTGGTCACCTGAGTGTGTATTGAATGTTGCCTAAATGTAATACCGAGATCTAATTCTAATGTTCTATTATCAAATATTTCAAAATAAGTGATCACATCCAGTTGGTCATAATCTGCAGTCACATCTAATGCAGAAGCAACACGAAAAATGGAACCATTGGATACAAAGGTTTTGTCTAATGTACTGCTTGAGTTATTCGAAGTGGCCGTTTTTGAAAGCTTAATATTTGGAGCTAATGGAAAAGGATGTTCTATTGTTAAGTAATAACTTGATTGTACGGCAGATTTTTTATCTAACGTAAGCACTGAGTCAGCGGTCTCCCCAAAGCTGCCATCGGGAGTTGAATTCCAAAACGAAATACCAGCTGACAATTGTAATAAATTGTCAGCTGTTGCAGGAAAGCTACTTAAGCAAACTAAAAGTATATAAAGACAACTTATTTTATGCCGCATTAATAAATAACTACCCCTGAATTAATAACTTGTTTAAGTCGATTATCGCCGCATTTGCTCGTGAAATATAATTAGCCATAACTAAAGAGTGATTGGCTAATAATCCAAAACCACTTCCGTTTAAGATCATAGGACTCCAAACAGACTCTTGCGTTGACTCTAACTCTCTAATAATTTGACGAAGACTCGTTAATGCATTTTTCTTTTGTAATGTGCCAGCAAAGTCAATTTCAATGGCTTTTAAAAAATGTAATAACGCCCAACTAGCACCACGAGCTTCATAAAATACATCGTCAATTTTCCACCAACTGGTTTTAACCATTAAGTTATTTGATGTTGCTGTTGATTGACTAGCTTCAGCATCACCAGATAAATCCGTATTGATCCTATCTTGACCAACACTGGCACTTAATCTCTGACTCAAACTGCCTAAACGCTTTTCAACTTCACCAAGCCAATCTCTTAGATTATCTGCACGAGCATAAAATTGACCATCACCTTGTTTGTTATCGGCTAATGTATCTCGATATTTAATTAATGCTTCAATAGCTTTGTTATATTCTGATTCCGCACTAGGCCAAGCCCATGATTTTGAATCAATATTAAACTGTGGTTGAGCTATTTTTAAATAAGGATTTTCTAACGATTGTGACTGTGAACGACTAAAGTCTTTACGAAGCGTTAGCGCTAAATCACGGATCATTTCCAACGCACCAAATTCAAATGCAGGTATGTTATCTAAGAATACACTTGGAGGCATAATATCATTAGATAAGTAACCGCCAGGTTTATTTAAGATCCTTTGAGTGACTTCAATCAACGTATTTGTAGTCGTAAAACCTGTAACAGGTGCAGAATTCAAGCTTTTCGCTTTTTCAATTGATGACTGCTCTACATCAAAATTATCAGGCATGAAGCTCCAATATTGGGCAATTAAAAATAACAAAACAACAAAACTAATAACGCCGGCACTTAACCACTTATACATTTTTAATTCCTACTCTATTTTAATGGTGGTGATGTTGTTGGTGAATTGATTTGACGTTAAACACGCCTATTTTCTTTGTTCCATCTTGAAAAACAAAAGATACATCAACTGTTTTTGGTAAATCTTTAGATTCATGTAAACCGATGAACATTAAGTGTAATCCACCAGATTCAAAAATTTTTGTTTCGTTTGCTTTAATGGATAAATCATCTAATTTAACCATTTTCATAACACCATCGTTCATGATGTGATTATGTATTTCTACTTTTTCAGAAAAAACAGAACTTGCTGCTATCAGCTTAATATTTTTATCACTCAAATTACTTAATTTCATATAAGCAACGGTATTTTCCATTCCTGGAATTGGTGCTCTTAACTCCCCATCCGTTATTTCTATACTTTGGGCAAAAGTATTTTGACTGAAAAATCCAATTAACATTGTTAATAAAGCTAGCAATTTCATTAGGCGCTCCTTTTTAATTATGCCGCTACAATAACAAAATCAATTAATCACGCCTATTTAATCCTACACTTTTTGACTATTAGGACTTTTTAAAATCCAGTATATCGCCAACCCTGCGAACAATATTGGCCATGAGAATGACATACCAACAACCAATAAGGTAAACGCTACTATAAATATAGTCACTAAAACGGCTCCGATAAGGCTAAATAGCATAATAATTAAACCTAATACTGCCATGATAGATAGCGGAATAAGAACACCTGTAACGACAAATGTTTCTGAAAGATCAACGTTACTTTGGGTGATTACTATCATTTCTGGCAGTGGGCTCAAATTCCATAAACAAACGAAACAGATAAATACAAACAAAACTTTTAAAACTGTATTCACAAGATCTCTCCTTATAACTAATAACGACTAGTAGGCATTAGCAATGTGGCGAGTATGTATGCAAATATCGTTGGCATTGGTAACATAATTCCTAAAATAATTGTCACGGCTCTAACAGCTATGACTGGTGTATTATAATGCTTGGCTATACCAGAACACACACCTGATAATTTTCTATTTAATAAGTCTTTTGTAATAGGGTTACCTATGTATTTTGTTTTCATAATTTTCTCCAATGGCATTGATCAATTAAAATCTTCTGTTATCAACGTAATGTAGTAATACGCCAACAACCTTAAACACAATAAGTATTTACAATCTACATGCCATATATATAAAACCTTAACTCATTGTATTTATTAGCATAAATAACATCTCCTAATAAATAATAAGTTCGTATGGTTAAATCCACCACTATTTTAGTCTACATCACCTATATATGACGATTGTAGGATTGTAGGATTGTAGGATTGCAGGATTGCAGGATTGTAGGATTGTAGGATTGTAGGATTGTAGGATTGTAGGATTGTAGGATTGTAGGATTGTAGGATTGTAGGATTGTAGGTCAATTTAAATTGTACGTATCGAGCAACATTATTTTACACGCTTGGGACTAGGTAACTGCTTAATACCTAATCCGGCTTCGAATGTGACAAATACAGCATATGCGATACCTAAACTAACTACAGGTGATAACGCTAATATGAATAATGTTGCGATACTAAACATCATTATTCTGCAGCCAATTCATAAGAGAAGCTAATTTCTACATCATTACTAGCTGTAGCTATAGCATGTTTAGCTTGATACAAAAATGTATCTTTAGCAGATATGGCAGCATTATTTAATACCGTGTTACTTACTAAACTTACTTGTGTTTGAATATCATTATGTAAATCTTGGGCTGTACTAAAAGTAGTAATTGGTGCAGTTGGTGCTGATAAAAATATACTTGTTGCTAAAATTAATGTTTGCATGACTCTCTCCAAATTTGATTAATTAGTTATTTAATTAATTACTTAGTCGAGTCATATATTACAAAGGTTGTGCCATCAAAGAATTATTTCGTATACTATTGTTTTATAACGACAATTTTAAATGAGTTAGATCGACGTTGATTACAACAGATAGTCGCAAAACTTAATGTTAGTAATTTTAACCACTATTTAGTCAAATTTTCAATGCGGTAAAAACTACTTGCATCGGCTAATAATTGGGCACCAGTTTTATCAGATTTAACACCATTTATACTAAGACTACGGCGCCAGATTTTAGCCCCTGGTAAACCTTGGAATAAACCCATCATATGTCTTAGTACATGCCAAGCACGGCCACCTTCTTTTTCATGCTCGGTGATATAGCTAGCCACTTTATCCATGACTTGAATTCTAGACAGCACTGGATAATCTGTATCTTGGTATATAACTGTGTCGACTTCGGCCAACAAATAAGGGTTACTATATATCTCCCTACCAAGCATCACACCATCAACATGTTTTAAGTGTTCAACACTTTCGTCTAACGTCTTAATCCCGCCATTTATAATTATTTCTAATTCAGGGAACATACGTTTAATTTGATAAACACGATCATAATCAAGTGGAGGAACGTCTCGGTTCTCTTTTGGACTTAAGCCTGTTAACCATGCTTTTCTGGCATGAATGATAAATGTTTCACACCCAGCATCTTTTACTACTGTGATAAATTCAACTAAGAACTCGAAACTATCAAACTCATCTATACCAATACGTGACTTAACCGTTATAGGAATGGAAGTAACTTGTTTCATAGCTCTTACACATTCAGCGACCAACTCAGGTTTAGCCATTAAGCAGGCACCAAACATACCATTTTGTACTCTGTCTGATGGACAACCTACATTTAGATTCACCTCATCATAACCACGTTCTTCAGCAAGTTTAGCGCAATGTGCTAAAGCATCGGGATCGCTCCCACCTAATTGCAAAGCTACAGGCTGTTCTGAGGTATTAAATCTTAGATAATCACCTTTACCGTGGATTATAGCGCCTGTCGTGATCATCTCTGTATAAAGGACAGTATGTTTACTCATTTGGCGGTAAAAATAGCGGCAGTGGCGATCGGTCCAATCAAGCATTGGAGCAACACAGAATCGGCGATCTATTTTTTTGGCTATCATCAAAAAGGTCCTAGCGGTAATTACAGTTGTAAATATATACATTTATCTAACAAAAAATGTACAAAATATATATCAAGACAATAAAAAACCCCACACTCAATGAGCATGGGGTTGGTATGGGAGTCTGGCGGTGAGCTACTCTCGCATGGCGACTGCCACACTACCATCGCCGCAACTGCGTTTCACTTCTGAGTTCGAAATGGATTCAGGTGGTCCCACAGCGCTATTGCCACCAGACAAAAGCGTTATTGCGTATTTAACAATGGAAAGCTTCTTAACCGAGTTATCAGTTAAGTAACGACCTACAAGGATGTAGGAAGTACTGAATATTGTCAGGAACAATATCAGTAAAAATAAAGGAAATTTGTATCAGCGTTCAAGAACACTTAAGCGTTGTATGGTTAAGCCTCACGGGCAATTAGTATTGGTTAGCTTAACGCCTCACAGCGCTTCCACACCCAACCTATCAACGTTGTAGTCTTCAACAACCCTTTAGGACAGTTAAACTGTCAGGGATGACTCATCTCGAGGCTCGCTTCCCGCTTAGATGCTTTCAGCGGTTATCGATTCCGAACGTAGCTACCGGGCAATGCCATTGGCATGACAACCCGAACACCAGCGGTTCGTCCACTCCGGTCCTCTCGTACTAGGAGCAGCCCCTCTCAATCATCCAACGCCCACGGCAGATAGGGACCGAACTGTCTCACGACGTTCTAAACCCAGCTCGCGTACCACTTTAAATGGCGAACAGCCATACCCTTGGGACCGACTTCAGCCCCAGGATGTGATGAGCCGACATCGAGGTGCCAAACACCGCCGTCGATATGAACTCTTGGGCGGTATCAGCCTGTTATCCCCGGAGTACCTTTTATCCGTTGAGCGATGGCCCTTCCATACAGAGCCACCGGATCACTATGACCTACTTTCGTACCTGCTCGACATGTCCGTCTCGCAGTTAAGCTTGCTTCTACCATTACACTAACCGTACGATGTCCGACCGTACTTAGCAAACCTTCGTGCTCCTCCGTTACTCTTTGGGAGGAGACCGCCCCAGTCAAACTACCCACCAGACACTGTCCACAATCCCGATAAGGGACCAATGTTAGAACATCAAACATACAAGGGTGGTATTTCAAGATTGGCTCCACAAGAACTGGCGTCCTCGCTTCAAAGCCTCCCACCTATCCTACACATGTAGGCTCAATGTTCAGTGTCAAGCTGTAGTAAAGGTTCACGGGGTCTTTCCGTCTAGCCGCGGGTACACAGCATCTTCACTGCGATTTCAATTTCACTGAGTCTCGGGTGGAGACAGCGTGGCCATCATTACACCATTCGTGCAGGTCGGAACTTACCCGACAAGGAATTTCGCTACCTTAGGACCGTTATAGTTACGGCCGCCGTTTACCGGGGCTTCGATCATGAGCTTCTCTTGCGATAACCCAATCAATTAACCTTCCGGCACCGGGCAGGTGTCACACCGTATACGTCATCTTTCGATTTAGCACAGTGCTGTGTTTTTAATAAACAGTTGCAGCCACCAGGTCACTGCGACCGGCTTCAGCTTAGGGAGCAAGTCCCATCACCAATGCCGGCGTACCTTCTCCCGAAGTTACGGTACCATTTTGCCTAGTTCCTTCACCCGAGTTCTCTCAAGCGCCTTAGTATTCTCTACCTGACCACCTGTGTCGGTTTAGGGTACGGTTCTTAATCATCTGAAGCTTAGAGGCTTTTCCTGGAAGTATGGCATCAATGACTTCATCACCTTAGTGACTCGTCTCGTGTCTCAGCCTAGTGAATTCCCGGATTTGCCTAAGAATTCAGCCTACACACTTTCACACGGACAACCAACGCCGTGCTCACCTAGCCTTCTCCGTCCCCCCATCGCAATGATTAAAAGTACAGAAATATTAATCTGTTTCCCATCGACTACGCATCTCTGCCTCGCCTTAGGGGCCGACTTACCCTACCCTGATTAGCATGGGATAGGAACCCTTGGTCTTTCGGCGTGGGGGTTTTTCACCCCCATTATCGTTACTCATGTCAACATTCGCACTTCTGATATGTCCAGCAAACTTCTCAATTCACCTTCAACCACTTACAGAACGCTCCCCTACCTAGCGTAATAAATTACGCTACCGCAGCTTCGGTGTTATGTTTAGCCCCGTTACATCTTCCGCGCAGGCCGACTCGACTAGTGAGCTATTACGCTTTCTTTAAAGGGTGGCTGCTTCTAAGCCAACCTCCTAGCTGTCTAAGCCTTCCCACATCGTTTCCCACTTAACATAAACTTTGGGACCTTAGCTGGCGGTCTGGGTTGTTTCCCTCTCCACGACGAACGTTAGCACCCGCCGTGTGTCTCCCGGATATTACTTTACGGTATTCGGAGTTTGCATGGGGTTGGTAAGCCGGGATGGCCCCCTAGCCCAAACAGTGCTCTACCCCCGTAAGTATTCGTCCGAGGCTCTACCTAAATAGATTTCGGGGAGAACCAGCTATCTCCCGGTTTGATTAGCCTTTCACTCCTAGCCACAGGTCATCCCCTAACTTTTCAACGTTAGTGGGTTCGGTCCTCCAGTTGATGTTACTCAACCTTCAACCTGCCCATGGCTAGATCACCGGGTTTCGGGTCTATACCTTGCAACTATTTCGCCCAGTTAAGACTCGGTTTCCCTACGGCTCCCCTATTCGGTTAACCTTGCTACAAAATATAAGTCGTTGACCCATTATACAAAAGGTACGCAGTCACAGAACAAGTCTGCTCCTACTGCTTGTACGTATACGGTTTCAGGTTCTATTTCACTCCCCTCACAGGGGTTCTTTTCGCCTTTCCCTCACGGTACTGGTTCACTATCGGTCAATTGGGAGTATTTAGCCTTAGAGGATGGTCCCCCTATCTTCAGTCAAAGTTTCTCGTGCTCCGACCTACTTAATGTGTCCAATATGCTGCTTCGTGTACGGGGCTATCACCCTTTATTGCGGAACTTTCCAGAACCTTCCACTACAACATACTGAATCGGCTGTTTCCCTTTCGCTCGCCGCTACTCAGGAAATCTCGGTTGATTTCTTTTCCTCCGGGTACTTAGATGTTTCAGTTCTCCGGGTTTGCTTCGCATAGCTATGTATTCACTATGCGATACTGCACAAAATGCAGTGGGTTTCCCCATTCAGAAATTCTGGTCTATAACGGTTTTTATCACCTTAACCAGACTTATCGCAGATTAACACGTCTTTCATCGCCTCCAATTGCCAAGGCATCCACCGTATACGCTTATTCACTTAACCATACAACCTTAAATGCTCTCGCACTAAAGTCGTCGGTTATGCCATTTTGATTGCGCTCGCTAAAAGCAACAATCGACATAAATAACGCTTGAGTTTTCTCTTACAGTGATACAAATTACTTGTTATTCATTCATAAGAATGTCAAACAAGGTTTATACCTTTATTTTTTATTCAGCTTTCCAATTTGTTAAAGAGCAATTGAGTCATTAAAAACTCAAATAAATAAACACTGAAGTTAAACAACTTAATGTATATTTATTTGAGCTCATGTTCATTCGAAGAAGAAGTGGTGGAGCTATGCGGGATCGAACCGCAGACCTCCTGCGTGCAAGGCAGGCGCTCTCCCAGCTGAGCTATAGCCCCATTTATTTCTAAATGGTTCTCATCCGATTAATCAGACAAGTCCAATCTTTTCTTATCAAGGCATTTAATGAGGACGTTTAGTACACTAAACGACGAGTTAAATAACGCAGAGAAGGAATGATTGGTAGGCCTGGGCAGACTTGAACTGCCGACCTCACCCTTATCAGGGGTGCGCTCTAACCAGCTGAGCTACAGGCCTATATTTGTGAGTCACAAGCGCTAACTTATGCCACTTTCCTGTAACTTCTTCTTGCTCACAATTCGTAATTAATTATCTGTGTGGACACGAGTAAATCTCATAACTTTATGTATAAGGAGGTGATCCAGCCCCAGGTTCCCCTAGGGCTACCTTGTTACGACTTCACCCCAGTCATGAACCACAAAGTGGTAAGCGTCCTCCCGAAGGTTAAACTACCTACTTCTTTTGCAGCCCACTCCCATGGTGTGACGGGCGGTGTGTACAAGGCCCGGGAACGTATTCACCGTGGCATTCTGATCCACGATTACTAGCGATTCCGACTTCATGGAGTCGAGTTGCAGACTCCAATCCGGACTACGACAAGCTTTATGGGATCCGCTTACTCTCGCGAGTTCGCAACCCTTTGTACTTGCCATTGTAGCACGTGTGTAGCCCATCTCGTAAGGGCCATGATGACTTGACGTCGTCCCCACCTTCCTCCGGTTTGTCACCGGCAGTCTCCTTAGAGTTCTCAGCATAACCTGCTAGCAACTAAGGATAAGGGTTGCGCTCGTTGCGGGACTTAACCCAACATTTCACAACACGAGCTGACGACAGCCATGCAGCACCTGTCTCAGAGTTCCCGAAGGCACTAAAGCATCTCTGCTAAATTCTCTGGATGTCAAGAGATGGTAAGGTTCTTCGCGTTGCATCGAATTAAACCACATGCTCCACCGCTTGTGCGGGCCCCCGTCAATTCATTTGAGTTTTAACCTTGCGGCCGTACTCCCCAGGCGGTCTACTTATCGCGTTAGCTTCGCAAAACAGCGCTTAAGCGCCAAGCTGCTAGTAGACATCGTTTACGGCGTGGACTACCAGGGTATCTAATCCTGTTTGCTACCCACGCTTTCGTACATGAGCGTCAGTGTCGACCCAGGTGGCTGCCTTCGCCATTGGTATTCCTTCAGATCTCTACGCATTTCACCGCTACACCTGAAATTCTACCACCCTCTGTCGCACTCTAGCCATCCAGTTTCAAATGCAGTTCCCAGGTTGAGCCCGGGGCTTTCACATCTGACTTAAATGGCCGCCTGCGTACGCTTTACGCCCAGTAATTCCGATTAACGCTCGGACCCTCCGTATTACCGCGGCTGCTGGCACGGAGTTAGCCGGTCCTTCTTCTGCGAGTAACGTCACATCTGATGGGTATTAACCACCAAACTTTCCTCCTCGCTGAAAGTGCTTTACAACCCGAAGGCCTTCTTCACACACGCGGCATGGCTGCATCAGGCTTGCGCCCATTGTGCAATATTCCCCACTGCTGCCTCCCGTAGGAGTCTGGACCGTGTCTCAGTTCCAGTGTGGCTGATCATCCTCTCAGACCAGCTAGGGATCGTTGACTTGGTGAGCCTTTACCTCACCAACTATCTAATCCCACTTGGGCTTCTCTAAAGGCGAGAGCCGAAGCCCCCTTTAAGCCGTAGCTATTATGCGGTATTAGCAGTCGTTTCCAACTGTTGTCCCCCACCTAAAGGCAAATTCCCAAGCATTACTCACCCGTCCGCCACTCGTCATCAAACTAGCAAGCTAGTTTATGTTACCGTTCGACTTGCATGTGTTAGGCCTGCCGCCAGCGTTCAATCTGAGCCATGATCAAACTCTTCACTTTAAAGTGTTTCATTTAATCGCTACTCATTAAATACTGTTCAAATAAATAAATTTGTTTGTACAGACACTTAAGAATAGTAAATCTTAATTTGTTACTATCACTTACAAGTGCCCACACAGATAATTAATTACAAGTTGTTAAAGAACATTTCGAACCCCGAAGGTTCTGGTTAAGACTGACTATCAATTTAGTCGCTCAGGGCTGTCTCAACCGGGATGCGCATTCTACACTTCCCAAACTCCCTGTCAACACTATTTTGAAATCTTTTTCTTAAAAGTTTTTACAAACTTCTCTAAGATTTCTTGCTCCAAACCCTAATTCAAACTTGTTGTTTTAGCGGCTTGGTGTCTTCCTGACAACGTGGGGCGCATTATAGGGATCTTTATTTAACGCGCAAGATCTTTTTTAACTTTTTTGTTTGTTTGGTTAAATAACATGCAAAACTAGGTAGATTAATGCTTTAAAGGTACTTTTTGATGAAATATTGAACGGGTTTAACAAATAAACAGCTTAGTTTTAAACTTTACTAGCTGTACGCTAAATAGAAGTTATGTATGTATATAGGAGGAGATATATAAAAGAAGATGTATTGTTATAAACATTTTAATCGTAAAAAAGAAAAAAGCCGGGTAAACCCGGCTTTTCTTTATTCTTCAGTAGCTTCAACTACTTCAGCATCTGCATCAAGTTCTGGTCTTTCAACCAGTTCAATGTAGGCCATTGGTGCTTTATCACCAGTACGGTAGCCGCACTTAATGATACGTGTGTATCCACCTGGGCGTTCATTGTAACGTTGACCTAATTCACTAAATAACTTACCAACTACTTCAGCGTCTCTCGTACGAGCAAACGCTAAGCGGCGGTTAGCTACGCTGTCTTGTTTAGCCATTGTGATCAATGGTTCAACAACACGACGTAATTCTTTAGCTTTTGGCAAAGTTGTTTTGATGATTTCATGCTTCACCAAAGAACCCGCCATATTACGGAACATCGCTTGACGATGACTGCTGTTGCGGTTTAATTGACGACCACTCTTACGATGGCGCATGAGCTTTTCCTTCTAACTAATTCGTTTAACCGTAATTCGGTTTAGTCATTTTCTAACAGACTAGCTGGCGGCCAATTTTCTAGACGCATGCCTAGTGACAACCCGCGAGACGCTAACACGTCTTTTATTTCTGTTAGAGACTTTTTACCGAGGTTAGGAGTTTTAAGTAACTCAACCTCGGTTCTTTGAACCAAATCGCCGATGTATTGTACTTGTTCAGCTTTCAAACAGTTAGCTGAACGAACAGTCAACTCTAGATCGTCCACTGGACGTAATAGAATTGGATCAAATTCTGGTTTCTCTTCTTCTTGCTGCACTTCAGTAACATCACGTAAATCTACGAACGCTTCTAATTGCTCTGCTAAAATAGTAGATGAACGACGGATAGCCTCTTCAGGATCCAATGTGCCGTTCGTTTCCATATCAATGATCAATTTGTCTAAATCAGTACGTTGTTCTACACGAGCACTTTCAACATTATAAGCTATACGCTCAACAGGGCTGAATGAAGCATCAAGTAAAAGACGACCGATTGGACGATCCTCATCGTCAGAGGACACACGCGCAGATGCAGGAACATAGCCACGGCCACGCTGCACTGTAACACGCATTGAAATTTCAGAACTTGCGCTCGTTAAATTACAAATAACGTGTTCAGGGTTGATAATTTCTACATCACCATCGTGCTGAAAATCACCAGCTGTAACAGGGCCGTTACCTGACTTAGTTAAAGTCAAAGTTACTTCGTCTTTCCCTTCTACGCTAACTGCTAAACCTTTAAGGTTTAACAATATTTCAATCACATCTTCCTGTACGCCTTCTTTTGCACTGTATTCGTGCTGAACACCGTCGATTTCTACTTCGGTCACTGCACAACCAGGCATAGAAGACAACAAAATTCTGCGCAACGCATTACCTAAAGTATGACCAAACCCACGTTCTAGTGGCTCTAGTGTTACTTTAGCGCGAGTTGGACTCACCTGTTCTATATCTACAAGCCTTGGCTTAAGGAATTCAGTTACAGACCCCTGCATTATATATCCTCTTATGTTTCAACTTTACTTAGAGTAAAGTTCAACAATTAACTGTTCGTTAATCTCTGCAGATAAATCAGTACGTTCTGGGTTTGATTTATAAACACCAGACATAGCTTTATTATCTACTTCAATCCAAGTAGGTTTTTCACGTTGTTCAGCTAACTCAAGAGCTGCAACAATACGTCCTTGCTTCTTCGATTTTTCACGAATAGCAACAACATCTTCTGCAGACACTTTGTAGGAAGGAACGTTCACTACGCTACCGTTAACAACAATTGCTTTGTGGCTAACTAGTTGACGAGCTTCTGCACGAGTAGTTGCATAACCCATGCGATAAACAACGTTATCTAAACGGCTTTCTAAAAGTTGCAACAGGTTTTCACCAGTATTACCTTTAATACGAGCCGCTTGTTTATAATAGTTACGGAATTGTTTTTCTAAAATACCGTAAATACGACGTACTTTTTGTTTTTCACGAAGCTGCAAACCATAATCAGACAAACGAGGCTTACGAGCTCCGTGTTGACCTGGTGCAGTATCGATTTTACATTTAGATTCTATAGCACGTACGCCACTCTTAAGGAACAAATCTGTTCCTTCGCGACGACTAAGCTTTAGCTTTGGACCCAAATATCTAGCCATGTTCTTTCTCCACTAACAGTCGTTATACACGACGTTTTTTAGGCGGACGACAACCGTTATGAGGAATAGGTGTCACGTCAGTAATGTTAGTGATCTTGAAACCAACGCCATTTAATGCGCGGATTGCAGATTCACGACCAGGACCAGGGCCCTTGACGAAAACTTCAATATTCTTCAAACCGTACTCTTTTGCTGCTTCGCCTGCGCGTTCAGCCGCTACCTGTGCAGCGAATGGTGTTGATTTACGTGAACCACGGAAACCTGAACCACCTGCCGTAGCCCAAGACAATGCATTGCCTTGACGGTCGGTTAATGTAACGATTGTGTTGTTGAAAGACGCATGGATATGAGCCATACCATCAGCAACCTGCTTTTTTACCTTTTTACGTGAACGAGTTGGAGCTTTTGCCATTTCTTGCTACCTCCGCCTTATTTTGAAATAGGTTTACGTGGACCTTTACGGGTACGCGCATTAGTTTTAGTGCGCTGACCGCGTAGAGGAAGACTGCGACGGTGACGTATGCCACGGAAACAACCTAGATCCATTAAACGCTTAATATTCAATGTTACTTCACGGCGAAGATCACCTTCTACAGTGTACTTGCCTACTTCTTCACGTAATTTATCCAAATCTTCTTCAGATAAAGTTCCGATTTTCGTATCTTCTGCGATACCGGTTGCTACACAAATAGCTTGTGAGCGTGTTTTACCGATGCCGTAAATCGCTGTAAGTGCGATTACAGAATGTTTACGATCGGAAATGTTAATGCCAGCGATACGGGCCACTAACACATCTCCTATAGTTATGGGTCAGTCGAAAAGCCCGTTAGGATACTCGACCTCTGACCGATTGTAAATAAGGGCGAGAAATATTCTCGCCCATCAAGTTTATGTCGTATTAACCCTGACGCTGTTTATGCTTAGGGTCTGTACAAATTACGCGAACAACACCTGAACGCTTAATTACTTTACAGTTACGACAAATCTTCTTAACGGAAGCACGTACTTTCATTGCTTATACTCCGCAATTTTAGCGGCTATAACCTTTCAGGTTAGCTTTATCTAAAGCGTTTCCTGCTAGGTTTGCCTTTTTAAGAACAGATTCATATTGATGAGACATCAATAACGTTTGAACCTGAGCCATAAAATCCATGACAACAACAACGATGATTAACAACGATGTGCCACCAAAATAAAATTGGACGTTCCAAGCTATCATCATAAATTCTGGTACAAGACAAACAAATGTGATGTACATAGCACCAGCTAGTGTCAAACGTGTCATTACTTTATCTACGTATCTCGACGTTTGTTCACCAGGTCTGATACCCGGAATAAATGCACCTGAGCGCTTTAAGTTATCAGCTGTTTCTCTCGGGTTGAAAACCAACGCCGTATAGAAAAAACAGAAGAATATTATAGCAGCCGCATACAACATTACATATAGGGGTTGCCCTGGAGATAGAGTTAAAGACATTTGCTGCAAGAAATCTGCAACAGCACCTTCACCTGTACCGAACCATGCCGCTATTGTACTTGGAAACATGATAATACTACCAGCAAAAATTGGTGGTATTACGCCAGCCATATTTACCTTAAGCGGTAAATGTGAGCTTTGTGCTTGAAACACTTGGCGGCCTTGTTGACGTTTAGCGTAGTTAACGACGATACGACGTTGTCCACGTTCAACAAATACAACAAAGTATGTAACTGCAAAAACAATAACTGCAATCAACATTAGAACTAACAAATGAATTTCGCCCTGACGAGCTTGTTCTGCTGTTTGTCCTATTGCTGAAGGTAACCCTGCAACGATACCAGTAAAGATCAATATTGAAATACCGTTACCAATACCACGTTCTGTAATTTGTTCGCCTAACCACATTAAAAACATGGTTCCAGTTACTAAACTTACAACAGCAGTAAAATAAAAACCTGGCCCAGCATTAATTACTAGTCCCGGCATCATAGTTGGTAAACTGGTAGCAATACCAAACGACTGGAATGTCGCTAGCACCAGCGTAAAATAGCGCGTGTACTGACTGATTTTCTTACGACCAGACTCACCCTCTTTCTTTAGCTCAGCTAAAGAAGGGTGCATTACCGTTAACAACTGCATAATAATAGAGGCAGTTATATACGGCATGATACCTAACGCTAATACTGAAGCACGCTCAAGCGCACCACCGGAGAACATATTGAACATTTCTACGATGGTACCCTTTTGCTGCTCGAATAAATCAGCTAGTACTGCGGCGTCAATCCCAGGAATTGGAACAAATGAACCCAATCGAAATACAACGATTGCAATCAATACAAACCATAAGCGTTGTTTCAACTCGGCAAAGCCGGTTTGTCCGCTTTGTAGGTCTAATCCTGGTTTAGCCATAATGTACTTATCCTTATTCTACTTTTCCGCCAGCTGCAACGATAGCTTCTAACGCACCTTTAGTAACACGTAGACCAGCTACAGTTACAGCACGAGAGACAACACCAGACATTACAACTTTTACGAAAAGTACGTCTTTCTTCACTAAACCTGCCGCTTTTAGCGACTCAAGGCTAACTACGTCACCCTCAACTTTAGCGATTTCAGACAATGTTACTTCATCAGTAACCAACGATTTACGAGAAGTGAAACCGAATTTCGGTAGACGACGTTGTAAAGGCATTTGACCGCCTTCAAAACCAGGTCTTACACTTCCGCCAGTACGAGATTTCTGACCTTTGTGTCCACGACCACCAGTTTTACCTAAACCAGAACCGATACCGCGACCTACGCGTTTCTTATCTGTTTTAGCACCTGGAGCTGGAGATAGAGTATTCAAACGCATCGATTACCCCTCCACTTTAATCATGTATTGAACTTGGTTTACCATACCACGTACACAAGCAGTGTCTTCCAACTCTACTGTGTGGTTGATACGGCGTAAGCCCAAGCCACGTAATGTAGCTTTATGCTTCGGTAAACGACCGATAGAGCTACGTATTTGTGTTACTTTAATCGTTTTCTTAGCCATGGTTTATTACCCCAAGATTTCGCCAACGTTAAGACCACGTTTAGCAGCTACTTGTGCAGGAGATTTCATTCCAGCAAGAGCATCTACTGTAGCGCGAACTACGTTGATTGGGTTAGTAGAACCGTAACATTTTGAAAATACGTTATATACACCTGCTACTTCAAGGACGGCACGCATTGCGCCACCGGCGATGATACCTGTACCTTCAGAAGCTGGTTGCATGTAAACTTTAGATCCAGAGTGACGACCCTTAATTGGGTGTTGCAATGTACCATTAGTTAACTCTACATTTACCATGTTACGACGCGCTTTTTCCATTGCTTTTTGAATAGCAGCTGGAACTTCACGCGCTTTACCATAACCAAAACCTACACGGCCGTTTTTGTCACCAACAACAGTTAAAGCAGTGAACGAGAATATACGACCACCCTTAACTACTTTTGATACACGGTTAACCGCGATAAGCTTTTCTTCGAATTCTGTTTGTTTTGTATCTACATTAGACATGAGCTACTCCTAGAACTGAAGACCGGCTTCGCGAGCAGCGTCTGCTAACGCTTTCACACGGCCGTGATATTTAAAACCGCTACGGTCAAATGACACTTTCTCAACGCCATTTTTAACCGCACGTTCTGCAATTGCTTTACCAACAGCAGCCGCAGCTTCAACGTTACCTGTAGAAGAAACCGCTGAGCGGATATCTTTTTCTACAGTAGACGCCGCCGCTAACACTTTACCTTCAGGAGAAATTACCTGAGCATAAGCGTGGCGTGGCGTACGGTGCATTACTAAACGAGTAACACCGTTTTCAATAAACGTTCTGCGAGTGCGTTTGGCACGACGTAAACGAGCTGTTTTCTTATCCATCGTCTTACCCTACTTTTTCTTAGCCTCTTTGCGACGAATGATTTCATCACTGTATCGGATACCCTTGCCTTTATAAGGCTCTGGCTCACGATAAGCGCGAATATTCGCTGCAGTTTGACCAATTAGATGTTTGCTAGCACCCTTAACCAAGATTTCTGTCTGGGTAGGTACTTCGATAGTTACGCCTGCTGGCACTTCGAAATCAACTGGGTGAGAGAAACCAAGTGATAAGTTAAGTACGTTGCCTTTTAAGGCTGCACGATAACCAACACCGTTTAAAATAAGTTTCTTTTCAAAACCAGCACTAACACCAACAACCATGTTGTTAATATTAGCTCGAGCAGTGCCCGCCTGTGCCCATGCGTCAGAAAAACCTTCGCGTGGAACAGTGGTAACTACGTTGTCAACAACAACCACTTCAACAGCAGGGTTAACACTTATAGCTAACTCGCCTACTTTACCTTTAACTTGTACGTCCTGACCATTAACGGCGATTTCTACACCGGCAGGAACATTAATAGGTGCTTTTGCTACACGAGACATTATGACTCTCCTATTAAGCTACGTAGCCGATGATTTCTCCGCCGATGCCCGCTTTACGAGCAGCACGGTCAGTCATCAAACCTTTCGATGTTGATACGATAGCTACGCCAAGTCCACCCATTACTTTAGGTAGATCACCAGTCTTCTTATATATACGAAGACCAGGGCGGCTAACGCGTTTAATTGTTTCTATTACTGGATTACCTTCAAAGTATTTCAAAGTAACGTTTAGCTCACGCTTAACATCACCAGAAACTTCGTAATCAGCAATAAAACCTTCGCTCTTCAAAAGTTCAGCTAACGCTGTTTTCAACTTTGATGAAGGCATAGTAACGGCAACCTTGTTAGACATTTGGCCGTTACGAACGCGGGTGAACATATCCGCGATAGGATCTTGCATGCTCATCTTTCAATACTCCCAGATTCTTACCAAGAAGCCTTTTTAAGGCCTGGAACTTCACCACGCATAGCTGCTTCACGAAGTTTAATACGGCTTAAGCCGAACTTACGTAAAAAGCCATGAGGACGACCGGTCACGTTACAACGATTACGTTGACGTGAAGGACTTGAATCACGAGGAAGCTCTTGAAGTTTAAGCACTGCTGCCCAACGGTCTTCATCAGACGTGTTAACGTCATTGATAGTAGCCTTTAAGTCGGCACGTTTAGCAGCGAATTTAGCAACTAATTTGGCACGTTTTACATCACGTGCTTTCATTGATTGTTTAGCCATAACTCTACACCTTATCCTTTAAATGGGAAGTTGAAAGCAGCTAACAAAGCGTGACCTTCCTCATTTGATTTTGCTGAAGTAGTAATAGTGATATCTAAACCACGTATCTTATCTACTTTATCATAATCAATTTCAGGAAAGATAATTTGCTCGCGTACGCCCATACTATAGTTACCACGACCGTCAAATGATTTCGGGTTTAAACCACGAAAGTCACGAACACGAGGAAGTGCTATTGTAATTAGACGCTCTAAAAAGTCCCACATACGCTCACCGCGTAGAGTTACCTTGGCACCGATCGGGTATCCTTCACGGATTTTGAAACCAGCAACTGATTTACGAGCTTTAGTTACAACAGGCTTTTGACCAGCAATAGATTGCATGTCAGAAGTTGCTGCTTCTAAAACTTTCTTGTCAGCTAGGGCTTCACCCAGACCCATGTTCAGGGTAATTTTCTCAAGTCGAGGGACTTGCATGACAGATGTGTAGCCGAACTGTTTCATCAATTCAGGCACTACGCTGTCTCTATAAGTATCATGCAGTTTCGCCATCGTATACTCCAAGATTAGATAGTTTTACCATTAGATTTGAAGAAACGAACTTTTTTCCCATCTTCAAATTTAAAACCTACACGATCTGCTTTCCCAGTTTCTGGGTTAACAATCGCAACATTTGATACGTTGATTGACGCTTCTTTCTCAATAATTCCACCAGGCTGCTGTAGTTGTGGTACAGGCTTAGTGTGTTTCTTGATCAAGTTGATCCCTTCAACGATTACTCGTTCAGTACCAGCGATAACTTTTAAAACTTTAGCAGTTTTACCTTTATCTTTGCCGGCAATTACGATGACTTCATCATCACGACGAATTTTGCTTGCCATGTTTAGCTCCTTAAATTACTTCAGGTGCCAAGGACACGATTTTCATGAACTTGTCGTTACGTAATTCACGTGTAACAGGTCCAAAAATACGAGTACCAATTGGCTGCAAGTTGGCGTTCAATATAACAGCTGCATTGCTGTCGAAACGGATGGATTGACCATCTGGACGACGTACGGCTGCTTTAGTGCGAACTACCACCGCGTTAAGAACATCACCTTTTTTAACTTTACCGCGAGGAATTGCTTCCTTAACAGTAACTTTAATGATGTCGCCTACACGGGCATAACGTCGGTGAGAGCCACCTAGAACCTTAATACACTGTACGCGACGTGCACCGCTGTTGTCAGCCACATCAAGCGTAGTTTGCATTTGGATCATGTTTAGTGCTCCACTATTAATTTACTTCTACTGCCCTTTCGGACAAAGCTACGTTCCAAACCTTTACAAGGTTACCCTCAAAAAGGGCGCGCAAGTGTAACTGAACCTCCTAACGAATTCAACCTAAGTTTTGGAATTTGTTTTAGATTTGTATTCAATTACGATTTAAAACCACACTATTGACCGACTGGTCGCGAAGTAAGGGTTAAAATACAGATTCATTATTACTCTGTATTTGTATAAAAAAAACCGGAGCTAAGCTCCGGTTTTCATTAAGAAGTTCTTTAATCAGATTAAAGAAGCTTTTGCTTTTTCTATTACGTCTACTAACGTCCAAGATTTATTCTTAGATAGTGGACGACATTCACGGATTGTTACCGTGTCGCC
The DNA here is from genome assembly GCF_032461525.1 of Psychrosphaera aquimarina. NCBI lineage: Bacteria > Pseudomonadati > Pseudomonadota > Gammaproteobacteria > Alteromonadales > Pseudoalteromonadaceae > Psychrosphaera > Psychrosphaera aquimarina. Next base: position 82,090 of record NZ_JAWCUA010000003.1, read on the forward strand.
AGTTCCACATTGGTTAGTTTCGTCATGTGCGTGCAACTTGGTTGTACGCTTAACAGTTGCCGTAAATAGGGTGTTTTACCTTGCGTTCCGATAGCAACAACAATAGACTTGTCCATTTTGTCGCTAACTACGCGGCCTTGTAATGTACGGATTTCGCTCATTACGCACCTGCCTTAGTTTGTGCAATTACTGTTTTAACACGTGCAATGTTGCGACGTACTATTTTCAGTAAATGTGATTGAGCTAGTTGACCCGAAGCATGTTGCATGCGCAAATTGAGTTGCTCACGTAACAAACTTAGTAGTTCAGCATTTAGCTCTTCTACAGATTTATCTTTAAGTTCGCTAGCTTTCATTACATCACCGTTCTAGTTACAAAAGTGGTTTTGAATGGTAATTTACGTGCTGCAAGTTTAAATGCATCACGTGCTAGTTCTTCACTAACACCATCCATCTCGTAGAGTACTTTACCAGGTTGAATTTCAGCAACCCAATATTCTACATTACCTTTACCTTTACCTTGACGAACTTCTAACGGTTTTGCCGTAATTGGTTTGTCAGGGAAAACGCGGATCCAAATTTGACCTTGACGCTTTACTGCACGAGTCATAGCACGACGAGCTGCTTCGATTTGACGAGCAGTCATACGGCCACGGCCAGTAGCCTTAAGACCGAAAGTACCAAAGCTAACTTTGTTACCGTTTTGTGCTAATCCACGGTTGCGGCCTTTATCGCTGCTTACGGAATTTTGTACGTTTTGGTTGTAACATAGTCTACTCCCTACTTAGCTTTCTGGCTACGACGCTTCTTCGCTGGCTTTGGTTGCTTTGGCTCTTCAACTTGAACAGAACCGAAACCACCTAGTACTTCACCTTTAAAGATCCATACTTTCACACCGATGATGCCGTAAGTAGTTAATGCTTCAGAAGTAGCATAGTCGATATCAGCACGTAAAGTGTGTAGAGGTACACGGCCTTCACGATACCATTCTGAACGTGCAATTTCTGCTCCGCCCAAACGACCACTAACTTCAACTTTGATACCCTTCGCACCAATACGCATAGCGTTTTGTACCGCGCGCTTCATAGCACGACGGAACATAACACGACGTTCAAGCTGGCTAGAAATGCTGTCAGCTACTAGCTGTGCATCTAACTCAGGCTTACGAACTTCTGCGATGTTGATTTGAGCAGGTACACCTGTCAATTTAGCAACAACATTACGAAGTTTTTCAACGTCTGCGCCTTTCTTACCAATAACAACACCTGGACGAGCCGTGTGTATTGTTACTTTGATAGATTTAGCAGGACGTTCAATCGTAATCTTTGATACTGAAGCGTTCTTTAATTCTTTAGTCAAAAATTGGCGGACTTTTATATCGCCATTTAAGTGACTCGCATATTCTTTAGTATTCGCGTACCAGGTAGAAACCCATGGTTTAGTGATACCTAGGCGAATACCCGTAGGATGTACTTTTTGACCCATTAGTTAATCTCCTAATCCGCTACTACAACAGTTATGTGTGAAGAGCGCTTAAGTACGCGATCAGCACGGCCTTTTGCACGAGTCTTGATGCGTTTCATTGTAGGACCTGCGTCCACAAAGATTTTCGCAACACTAAGTTCATCGATATCTGCACCGTCGTTATGCTCAGCATTGGCGATTGCAGATTCTAAAACTTTCTTCACTAACACAGCTGCTTTCTTGTTGCTGTATGTCAATACTTCTAACGCTTTGTCCACTGGTAGACCACGAATCTGGTCAGCTACCAAGCGAGCCTTCTGTGGAGAAGTACGGGCAAAACGATGTTTAGCTAAAGCTTCCATTTTCTACTCCTACTTCTTCTTAGCTTTCTTGTCAGCCGCGTGACCGCGGTACGTACGAGTTGGTGAAAATTCACCTAACTTGTGTCCAACCATTTCGTCAGAAACATATACTGGAACGTGTTGACGACCATTATGGACAGCGATGGTCAATCCAATCATATCAGGAATGATCATTGAGCGACGAGACCAAGTTTTAATTGGTTTCTTGTTCCCGCTTTCCAAGGCTGCTTCAACCTTCTTCAGCAAGTGTAGGTCTATAAAAGGACCTTTCTTGAGAGAACGTGGCATGGTATTACCTCACTAATTATTTATTACGACGACGAACAATAAACTTGTCCGTTGACTTATTCTTACGAGTCTTAGCACCTTTAGTCGGTTTACCCCAAGGAGTAACCGGGTGACGACCACCAGAAGTACGACCTTCACCACCACCATGTGGGTGATCTACCGGGTTCATTACAACACCACGGACAGTAGGACGTACACCGCGCCAACGGCTTGCACCAGCTTTACCAAGCTTGCGAAGCATATGTTCAGCGTTACCAACTTCACCTAACGTCGCACGACAATCAGCAAGTACTTTACGCATTTCGCCAGAGCGAAGACGTACTGTTACATATTGACCATCAAATGCTAAGATTTGTACGTAAGCACCTGCAGAACGAGCAAGCTGTGCACCTTTACCAGGTTTCAACTCAACGTTATGTACTGTGCTACCTACAGGCATGTTACGCATAGGCATAGCATTACCAGGTTTAATCGGGGCATCGATACCAGACATTACTGGATCACCTGCTTTTAGACCTTTAGGCGCGATGATGTACTTACGTTCACCGTCTGCATAAAGAACTAATGCAATGTTTGCACTACGATTTGGATCATACTCAAGACGTTCTACTTTCGCAGGAATTCCGTCTTTATTACGCTTAAAGTCTACAACACGGTAATGTTGTTTATGACCGCCACCAATGTGACGAACAGTAATACGACCGTTATTGTTACGACCACCTGATTTAGATTTTTTCTCTAAAAGAGGAGCGTATGGTGCGCCTTTATGTAACTCAGCATTAACTACTTTCGTTACGTGACGGCGACCAGGAGAAGTTGGTTTACATTTTACTAAAGCCATTTTTTAGTCTCCTATTACTCGGCTGCGCCGTCTTCAAGATCAAGAGAAGCACCTTCAGCAAGTGTCACGTAAGCTTTTTTCCAATTCTTACGACGACCCATGCGTGCACCAGTACGTTTCGCTTTACCTTTCACATTAAGTGAATTTACTTTCGTAACTTCAACTTCGAAAAGTTTTTCAACAGCAGCTTTAATTTCTGCTTTTGTAGCGTCTACAGCAACTTTGAATACTAACGTGTTGTTAGCTTCATTTGCCAATGTGCTCTTTTCAGAAACATGTGGAGCTACTAATACTTTTAACAAACGTTCTTCGCTTATCATGCTAGCATCTCCTCAATTTGTTTCACGGCACCAGCAGTTACTACAACTTTATCAAACGCGATTAAACTAACCGGGTCGATTGTTGCAACGTCACGTACATCAACTTTATATAAGTTGCGTGCTGATAAGAATAAGTTCTCAGATACTTCTTCAGTTATGATAAGTACATCTTTCAAGCTCATTTCGTTTAATTTAGCAGCTAGTGCTTTAGTTTTAGGCGTTTCTAATTCGAAACTTTCTACAACTACGAAACGTTCTTGACGAACTAATTCAGATAGGATGCTTTGGATAGCACCACGATACATTTTTTTATTCACTTTTTGTGAATGGTCTTGTGGTTTTGCAGCAAATGTAACACCACCAGAACGCCATATTGGAGAACGAATAGTACCCGCACGAGCACGACCTGTTCCCTTTTGACGCCATGGTTTTATACCACCACCGCTAACTTCTGAGCGAGTTTTTTGAGCTTTAGAACCCTGACGAGCGCCTGCAGCGTATGCAGTTACTACTTGGTGAACTAATGCTTCGTTGAACTCACGACCGAAGGTAGCTTCAGAAACTTCAACAGCGCCCTTAGCGCCAGCAAAATCTAATTTCATCACTATTCTCCGGATTACGCTTTAACAGCAGGTTTAACAATGACGTCGCCGCCAATTGAACCAGGTACAGCGCCTTTAACTAATAGTAAGTTACGCTCTGCATCTACACGTACAACTTCAAGATTCTGAGTTGTTGTACGTACGTTACCCATTTGGCCAGCCATTTTCTTACCTTTAAATACACGACCTGGAGTTTGGTTTTGGCCAATTGAACCCGGTGCGCGGTGAGAAAGTGAGTTACCGTGAGTTGCGTCTTGCATGCTGAAATTCCAGCGCTTAACACCACCTTGGAAACCTTTACCTTTTGACGTGCCAGTAACGTCTACTAATTTAGCGTCATTAAATACTTCTACAGTAATTTCGCTACCAATTACGATATCGTCGCCTTCACCTGCAGCTAAGCGGAATTCCCACATACCACGACCAGCTTCAACACCTGCTTTCGCAAAATGTCCTGCTTGTGCCTTAGTAACGCGGTTCGCTTTTTTAGTGCCAGCAGTAACTTGCAATGCGCGATAACCATCGGTTTCTTCGTTACGGATTTGAGTAACACGGTTAGGTGTCGCTTCAATAACCGTAACAGGAATTGATACACCATCTTCAGTGAAGATACGTGTCATTCCTACTTTACGTCCGACTAGACCTATAGTCATTTTGAAACCCCTTTAATCTCTCGATTAACCCAGACTGATCTGAACATCTACACCAGCAGCAAGATCTAAACGCATTAATGCATCAACAGTTTTTTCTGTTGGCTCAACAATGTCGATTAAACGCTTGTGCGTACGAATTTCATATTGGTCACGTGCATCTTTATTTACATGCGGAGAAACCAATATAGTGAAGCGTTCTTTACGAGTTGGCAGTGGAATAGGACCACGAACCTGCGCGCCTGTACGCTTAGCCGTTTCTACGATTTCTTGTGTTGACACATCGATTAAACGATGGTCGAACGCTTTCAATCGGATACGAATACGTTGACTGTTCATTACTTACCTCAAAAGAGCATTTTAGAAAGAGCATAAAAAAACATCGCATTAGCCTTCTTCATCAGAAATCTAAGCGGTGTAAATTTATCTATTTAGTTGGATTCCCAATCGGAACCCCTGTACTGATTAACATATCGCTAATCTTTCAAACCAATGAAAAGAACATTTTTAATTATTGGTTTGCCCATATGCCTGCAACTAGTACAGACGGGAGAGCGCATTTTATAGATCTTGACTATAAATGCAACAGTTTATTTGTATAAATTGTATTTTAATCGGAGTCCATGCATTCCAGCATTACGCATACGTATGGCTGTTTCATCAAGGCAAGTTTTCAGACACTCTTAGATGCATTAATTACATCATTCAATGGACGTTATGATTAAGTTATTCAAATCAATTACATTAATAGCCACACTAGTCCTTTGGAGTCATGCCGCACTTTCAGCCTCGGTTAACGTTATGGGTCCTTTATGGTTAGACACTCAAGAACAATGGCATTACTTTCGTGACGATCTAAAAACCGCCAAACAAATGGGCGTCGAAGCAGTCACTGTTGACGTTTGGTGGGGAGCCGTTGAAAAGAATGGAGATCAGTTGTTCGACTGGTCTTATTACGACAAAGTTTTTGCGGCTATTTTAGAAGCAAAACTACGAATAGTCCCCATAATGTCTTTTCATCAATGTGGAGGTAACGTTGGTGATGTCTGCAACATTCCTCTTCCCAACTGGATTTGGCACCACTTTAATAACAAAGGTACACCTCCAGCGTTGAATACGAGTGAGTCAAATGTCCAAGCTTATGACCTCATGTACAAAAGTGAACAAGGTAATTACTCCAACGAATATGTTTCGCTTTGGGCGGACAAATTTGTGATCCCACAATACATAGAGTTTATGTCTGCTTTTGAATCTCACTTTAGTCGTATGGCTCCAAACTTTGATGAATTAAACATAAGTATGGGGCCCGCGGGAGAGTTGAGATACCCTTCTTATAATAGCCACGACAACAACACTGGATATCCAACACGTGGTGCGTTTCAATCTTTTGGTCGTTTGGCCATTATTGACTTTCAACAATCTATGCTTAGAAAATATCAACAATTAACTAAAATTAATGAAGCATGGAAAACCTCATATTCATCACTTAAGCAACTCGCGTTGCCAAAAAATATGGTGGAATTTGTAATAACTGGCCAACACCTTAATACAACATATGGTTTAGATATATTAGATTGGTATCATAAAGCTTTGATGCAACATGGTGAACGAATGCTATCCGCAGCTTCAAATGGTTTCTCAACAGCCTTTAAGCATATTGATTTAGGTTATAAAGTGCCAGGTATACACTGGTTAATGTCAGCACCTTTGCCTTTAATGCGAGCAGCAGAGTTAGCTTCAGGTGTGATTTCACCCGGCTTTAATTCGAGTAAAATGCAAGTTGAAGGTCATGGATATCGTGCAGCTATTGCTTTAGCAGCCAAATATACAACTGATGAACGCCAAGTTATTTTGCATTTCACCTGTTTAGAAATGTCAGATCAGCCAGTTGCTCCTGCTTTTTCATTGGCAAATACACTTGTCGCTTGGGTTGGTAAAGAAGCAAAAGACAAGGGGTTACTGTTAAAGGCGAAAATGCTCTTTCAGCTGGCACTTCGTCACTAACAGGTTGGCACAATATAACGGATGCACTACTTAATGATGGGTATGACGGGATAACGATCCTCAGGTTAAACCACGTGACTCAAGACCTTGGAAGAACTCAATACCCAGAACTTATTAAGAAACTTAATAATTGATTATAGTTTGATTAGACGCCAGAGAATAAGACAACTTCTGTCGGCTTTGTCCTAACTTACATATCCTTATGGTGTCGGCATTGTTTCCTGATTGACCTTCCGGCCACATCCATGTAGCCGTTTATCAGGCAATTAAAGGCGTTTTGTTGACGCTAAATAATCTAATTTTTATGAAGTTAATTATTATTGCTAGAAATCTTCGACATTGTGTGTGAACAACATATCTGCACCGGACTCTATTTGTAATTTCAAACTCATTATCTTCGGTAATATTCTGGCAAAATAATATTTACCCGTTTTTATTTTAGATTGTGATAAAGCTTTATCTTCAACATTTTTAGCGGCTACCATCATTTTCGCCCACATATAACCAAACAAGACATAACCAAATAGATGTAAGTACTCAACTGAAGCGGCACCAAGTTCACTTGGATTACTTGATGCTTTCTTTAATACGTCTACAGTTACCGCTGATAATAAGTCTACCGCTGCTATAAGCTGATTCAGCTCGTCTGGAAATTCCGCTTCATGATCTTTGGCAAATTGAATAACTTCTTTAGCTAATACATTTGCAGTATTACCATTGTCCATTGCTACTTTTCGACCGATTAAATCAAGTGCTTGAACGCCATTAGTGCCTTCGTATATTTGCGTAATACGACAATCCCTAACTAATTGCTCTTGTCCCCATTCACGAATATAACCGTGCCCACCAAAGACCTGTTGACCGGCAACACATGAATCAAAACCCATATCAGTGACAAATGCTTTGGCGATCGGTGTTAATAGTTGGCCTTTTAAATATGCAGCTTTTGCAACTTCCGAATCGTCGGAGAACTTAGCAATGTCTAATTGCATAGCAACATATGTATTAAATGCCCTTGCCCCTTCATTTAATGCCTTCATGTTTAATAACATTCTTCGAACATCTGGGTGCACAATAATAGATTCTGGCTTTTTATCCGCCGTTTTTACCGAACCCTTACCTTGTTTTCTATCTATAGCGTATTCCAGTGCATTTTGATAAGAACGCTCTGATGCGCCTAATCCTTGAATACCTACAAACAAACGCTCATAGTTCATCATTGTGAACATACAGGCTAAACCTTTGTTTTCTTCGCCTACTAGATACCCTTTAGCTCCGTCAAAATTCATGACACAAGTTGAGCTACCATGTATACCCATCTTATGTTCTATTGAACCACAACCTAATGCGTTGTGTTCACCTAATGTTCCGTCCTCATTTACGTTATATTTTGGAACAATAAATAAAGAGATCCCTCTTGAACCTTCTGGAGCTCCAGGTAATTTTGCTAATACTAAATGAATGATATTTTCAGTTAAATCATGTTCACCACCAGTGATGAATATTTTACTGCCTGTGATGTTATAACTGCCTTCTTCATTTTTTTCGGCTTTCGTTTTGATTAACCCTAGATCTGTACCCGCATGTGCTTCTGTTAAACACATGCTGCCTGCCCATGTTCCTGCATACATATTAGGTAAGAAGGTTTCTTTTAATTGATCCGAAGCGTGGGCATTAATAGAAACACATGCACCGGCAGTTAGCCCTGAATATAAAGAGAAGCCAAGATCCGCGCCGCACATCATTTCTTCATGCATAGCCGATAACATTTTGGGCATACCCATACCGCCATATTCAGGGTCGCCAGCTAAACCTACCCAACCGCCTTCTGCAACTACATTATAAGCCTCTTTAAACCCTTTAGGTGTTGTGACAAGGCCATCATTCCAAGTGACACCTTCTTCATCCGCATTTCGGCTATTGGGGGCAATTACACTCTCTGTAACTTTTGCACTTTCTTGTAAAATTGCATTCGCCGTTTCACGATCAATATTTTCTGCCAATGTGGCATTTGATTGCCAAAATTGGTCTGCCTTAAATACGTCAAATAATAAAAAGTTCATGTCATTTACTGGGGCAGAATATTTACTCATTTTCTTCACTCATTGATCAAAAGTTAACAAACTATACATCAAGAACAAATTAAAACAAACGTTTGAATTTATTTTTAATGCCCTAACAATACCCACAAAATATAGACCATGCTTATCATCTTTCTCATTTTTTATTTGATAAAGAGATAGATAAATCATTAAAAATAAAACAAAATTAATACTGACCGACATGATCAAAGATGAATGACTATAACTATGACAATTTGGATAGATGCAGACGCTTGCCCATTACCAGCAAAAGAGATTTTATTTAAAGCGGCTGAGCGCACGAAAACGCAGCTAATATTGATAGCCAATCAATATATCAATATTCCACCTTCTAGGTTCATTAAAATGATCCAAGTACCAAGCGGATTTGATGTTGCAGATGATGAAATTGTCAAACGTGTACAACAAGATGATCTCGTTATCACTTCGGACATTCCACTTGCATCGGAAGTCATTGATAAAGGCGCCTTAGCATTAAACCCACGAGGTGAGCTTTATACCAGTCAAAACATTAAACAAATACTGAACATGCGTGACTTTATGGATACGATGCGCTCAAGCGGAATAAACAGTTCTGGCCAGGCGAAATATGGTGATAAAGATAAACAACAATTTGCCAACCAACTAGATCAGTGGTTAGCAAAGGCTGTTAAGTAATATAAGCCTGCAATTGCTATTAATTGACTAATCTGTTTTTTTGGCATCACCACATATTGACCAACAAATTTAGCGACAGGCGTCATATCATCTAACACTTCTACTTGAACGGTTATACGCGCCTTTTTGTTTTCTTCTAATGGTAAAAAGTCACCTTCTATATTTTCAAAGTTTGCAATGGAACGAGGGAGCTCAGTCACCGGTTTATGATAATGAATATCGGCATCAGCTAAAACGATATCACCTTCGATTTTTTGCTCCTTCATCATCAAATGTACAAGTCCCCACCCCGTTAATGTTGCAAGAGAGTAGATACTGCCAGCGAACATAGTGCCATGAAGGTTCATATTAGGATTTAACGCTGCTCTTGTTTCAAACGTTGTGCCCGTATATTGATAAACACGTATTCCCATAAGTTGAGTTATTGGGATCTGTTGGTGCCAAATATTTTGTAGATCCAAGCACCATTGAGGGTTACGGATGATGACTTCAACTTCATCTAATGGTTTACACATTTGTACATGAGGGATCTGTCCAAAAATCTCAGGGGCGTCACCGGTAACTTGGTAACCTAGATTTTCGTAAAAGTTAGTTGCGCTGGTTCTGGCATTTAATATGACTCGTTTTACACTTTCTTGACGCGCAATGGCCTCTAAAGACTCAAGCATTACCGTCGCTAATCCTTTGCGTCTATGCTGTTCAATCACAGCCATATATCTTATCTGGCCTTCATCGGTACTAACCAGATGTAATCTTGCGACCCCTACTACATTACCTTGTTCGTCTATTACCATTCGATGCCAAGCGTGTTGCTCATATTCATCTTTTTCTGAGCCACGAGGTTGTTGCAATGGCGCTCTTAAAACTTGCCAGCGGATCTCATAGTAGTGTTCCCACTCTTGCTCTGTTTGTGGTGCAACCACTTGGTACATATTTTTCCCCTCAATAACAATAACGCATTAATGTTTTATCTATATTTTTCTTATTATTTACGTTACAAATAACTATTGTTTCAACCATTTAAGACTATTCATGAACTTAGCGCAAACACTATCTCCAGATACAGAAGCTAAAATAATATATATGAATAGTTCTGAAAATGGTCGAATAATTATATATAAAAACGAAAAGTATACTTGGTTGGTGGTGGATGACGTCATTCAAAGTGCCATAGAAAATACACTGCCTTACCGTCCTGTATTATCATATTGTTTTGTCATGTTATTACCGATTATTCACCACAAAGTACCTGATTCGATTCTAGAGTTAGGGGCAGGTGGTCTATCTATTCAGCGTTATCTCAGCCATGCTTACCCATCTATTAAGATGACCAGTATAGAAAATAATCAAGAAGTATTATCGGTTGTTGATGAGAATTTTCCAGCCATAAACAACCCATCCGTGATTAAACAAAACGCTTTTAACTTTATTGAATCCGCGCTTGCCAACACAGAAAAATTTGATTGGATTATGTGTGATTTATTTCAAGGTGATCAGTCACCAGTATTAATCAAAAGCCAAACATTATATAAGCAACTGTTTGAATTAATTAATCCGAATGGTTGGTTAATCATTAACTGTTTAACCCAGATCGATGAAGAGATTGAGCAACTAGGTACGTTTTTAAAACACACATTTAACAATAAACATTACGTGTTTTCCGTGCCAGAAATGATGAACAAAGTGTTAATGGTGAATAAAATAAACCACTTTTCTTTTCCCGAAGGCATAGAAGAATGCAATGAAGCTAAATAACACCTACAACCAATAAACACTGATTACTCATCACAACAGCACTATTTACCTGCAATAACACTTACTTGTTTTTTAGCTCTTCAACCACTTGTTCAAGTTGATCTAACTTAGCACGAGTTCTAGCTAACACTTGGGTTTGCACATCAAATTCTTCTCGGCTAACAACATCCAGTTGAGTTAATTTAGCTTGTAACACCGCTTTCACTTTATCTTCAATATTGTCGGCCATGTTTTTTACACTTGGCGGAATAACATTGGTTATTTGTTCGGCCAACTGTTCTATTTTTTTAGCATTGATCATTTATCTATTTCCTTTTGTTAGCTACAAATACGATTATTATAAATTTTGAATTATATTACACAATTACCATGTGATCATAGTTTGAAAACCAGCACCAACTCTATCTTTTGCCGCTTGCAAACCTAAATCAAATTGAACTGGGCCTAAATAAAGTCCAGCACCTAATGTGAGGGTATCTGCGTTATTTGAGGATGAATTAGATCCTAAGACGTCACTGGCTCTAATTAAGTTATGGCGATAACCCACTCTTAACTCAACAACATCCCATGCATTAATGACCGCGCCTACACTAGCAAATTGGGAACCCTGAAAAAACTCAGAGCCATCAGCGAATTGTGGTCCTTTAGACTCAGTGACATCTATATCAGCAGAAACTCGAAACCAAGTTGCGTTATAACTCGTTCCTAATCTGAATTGGGGTTCAACTTTAAAAAATAAAGACGCTTGCTCTTCATCCAAACGCACCGGATTACTTTCTATTTCAGTGCCCATAATATTTTTAACACTAATACCAACACGCCATCTGTTCGCTCTATCTAAGCTTAAAATCATACCTAAATCTGCAGTAAAAAAGTCTTTAGAATTTCGGTAATCATCACCATCTATCTTATCTTCGTCAAAAGCCGTCGCTGACGCTTGATAATCATAAAACTCTAAATGAACTGATTTTAATGTGGTGCCGACACTTAGTGTTCGACCACTTTTATATTTCCAATTACTGCCAATTGTCATACTAGCTTCAAACCAACCGATGGCAGCAAAGCGTGCATTAGACTTTAAATCATCACTATCGAACTGCACACTGTTGGTATCAAAATCGAAAATATCACCATATTCTTGGTATAATTTTTCTTCAGTAGACTTGGCTTGGTCGACTAATAACAATGCCTCATCATATGCAACTTGCGCATTAGTCGCAGTAGCTTGAGCGGCATCAAGGTCGGCTTGTGATACGCTATCAGGGTCAGTTTCAACTAATTGTTTAAACTCTTCTAATTCAGCAGCAGCAAGTGTTAAGTCGCCTTCTAATCTATTTTTATCATCAAATAATGGGCGAACATCATCTAACAAAAATTGTCCCAAATGACTAAAACGTCGAATTAAGTTAGTGTCCGCTGGGTCAACTATTGCTGTACCACCAAAGCTAAACTGAGAATTTAATTGAAATGAAACGGCAAAACGGTCAAAAGCCATACCTATTCCAGCATTGCCACCTAAGTCTATGTTGGCACCAATTCCATTTAACTTATCCACCGCATCAGCAATAGCATTAACGGTATTAATATTGTTTTGTAATAAATTAATATCGCCTTCTAACAAATCTTCATTAGAGAACTCATCGAATTGTTCAGTCTCTTGCACAAAGTCATCTAACGTTTTGACTGTGTTATCTTGATCCACGGCTTGACCACGAATATTAAAAACTAAGAAAAAATCATTTGATGTTCCCGCCGCAGTGCCAATTAAGGCAGGGTTATAACTTCCCGCTGCTGACCAATGAGCAGAACTAGTACCGGCACTGCCATATCCCAGTGACCTGCCAGTTTGAAAAAAATGATCATATGCCAATGCCGACGTACTTGTTAGCCCCAGTATTGTTGCAATAGTTATCAACGACTTGTACATGAATTTCCTTTGAATAAACCAACGTTTTACTGATGTGATTGTTGATAAGTCCGAAACTTAGAATTTTATAGTAAAAAATTAACTTGTGTTGATTTAAAGTTATTTTTTATTGTCACCCATATTTGTTAATATCCCGCCCCTAATCAAAAGGGTGCCACGTGAAATTAAATCCAGAACAAGAATTAGCCGTAACATACGTTGACGGTCCATGTTTAGTACTAGCTGGAGCCGGTTCAGGCAAAACCAGAGTTATTATCAATAAGATTGGGCACCTGATTGAAAATTGTAATGTTCCTGCCAATAAAATCGCAGCCGTGACTTTCACCAATAAAGCGGCACGAGAAATGAAAGAGCGGGTAAAACAATCAATTGATAAAGATAAGGTGAAAGGACTAAAAATCTCTACTTTTCACACCTTAGGTTTAGATATCATAAAAAAGGAAATTAAGATCCTTGGTTATAAATCAAACTTTTCGTTATTTGATGATCAAGATTGTTTTGCGTTATTAAAAGAACTAACCGAAACGGAACTAGGCGAAGATAAAGAAAGCATTTACCAACTGATAAATAAGATATCTAGTTGGAAAAATGAATTAATGTTGCCACAAGCTGCCATCAGCCAAGCCACCGACCCAGAAACCGCACTTCTTGCTGAATTATACCAAAGATATCAATCACAAATGCGTGCCTACAATGCCCTTGATTTTGACGATTTGATATTAATACCCACGTTATTATTCAGAAACTACCCTGAAGTTATTGAGCGTTGGCAAGACAAAATCCACTATCTATTAGTGGATGAATATCAAGATACCAATACTAGCCAATATGAATTGGTTAAGATGTTGGTGGGTAAACGTGCGCAATTTACTGTTGTTGGTGACGACGACCAATCCATTTATTCTTGGCGTGGCGCTAAACCACAGAACTTAGTTTTATTAAGTAAGGACTTTCCTAATCTTAATCTGATTAAACTAGAACAAAATTATCGTTCTGTAGGCTGTGTATTGCATGCAGCTAATGTATTGATTGATAAAAATCCACACGTGTTTGATAAAAAATTAAAAACCAACATGGAATATGGTAATCCAATACGCGTCATTCAAACTAAAAATGAAGACAATGAAGCTGAACGTGTAATCGCTGAAATTATCGGTCACCGATTTACCAATAAAACCCACTATGGTGATTACGCGATTTTATACCGGGGCAATCATCAAAGTCGTATTTTTGAAAAATTACTAACCACCAATAGGATCCCTTATAAAATCAGTGGTGGTACGTCATTTTTTTCTCGCTCTGAAATTAAAGATATTATGGCGTATTTACGTCTTGTGGTTAACCAAGATGACGACAACGCCTTTTTACGTATTGTAAATACTCCCCGCCGACAAATCGGACCGACAACATTAGAAAAACTTGGTCATTTAGCGAATGACAAACACATTAGTTTATTTGAAGCTGCATTTGATAGTGCATTTATTGGTATGGTTACCGGACAAGCTAAATCGGCCATGCAATATTTCACGCGTTGGATTGTTGAAATAAGCGATCAAGTATTACGTAGTGAACCGTTAGATGCGGTAAAAGAATTACTAAAAGGCATTCACTACGAAGATTGGTTATTCGAAACAAGTTCTAGTCCTAAAGCCGCCGAAATGAGAATGAAAAACGTCAGTGAGTTATACAAGTGGGTTACTCAAATGTTGCAAGGCGACAGTGAACACGAGCCGTTAACATTAGCGGAAGTTGTAAACAAACTGACATTACGTGACATGATGGAACGTAATGAAGACGAAGATGAAGGTAACAACCAAGTTCAATTAATGACAATGCATGCGTCCAAAGGTTTAGAATTTCCTTACGTATTTATGGTTGGTATGGAAGAAGGCTTTCTACCACATCAATCAAGCATTGACGAAAACAACATTGAAGAAGAACGACGCCTTGCTTATGTAGGTATCACTCGAGCACAAAAAGAGTTGGTATTAACTTACACCAAAGAAAGAAGACAATACGGTGAAACCGTCATGAGTGAACCATCTCGATTTATTGAAGAACTTGATCAAAAAGATCTTAGATGGGAGAAAAGCGGACAAGCGGTACCAGAAGCGCAACGAAAAGAAAAAAACAAAACTAATATAGCAAATTTAAGAGCCATGCTTAAAAAGTAAATTTACGGCTTTTTTATTATTAAGATATTAAATCAGAACGTAAATTATATAGATGAGATGAGATATTATTAACCTTTCTCCTTATAAAACTAAGTGCAACTAAGTAGACTAAAAGTAAATTCATTGAGCCTCCACTACTTTTCTTTATGATTGTAGCTTGCTGTATTATAGAATCCTTGGCGGCATCATTATCGATAACGGTAAGGGTCACTTCATAATCACCTGAATCCGAAAACTCATGCCATACTTGGTTACCTGAAGTGCTTGAGCTCCCAGTAAAAACCCACTGATAATCGACAATTGAACCATCACTATCGGTTGAGGCTCTCGCATCAAACCGACATTTTAGCTCAATACATGAATAGGTAAATTTAGCTTCAGGTGCAACGTTAGGGGGAGGTCTCCTTCATCTGGGTTTACTCTCGCATAATATCCCTGCCAATCCCAATTTATACCAGGATCTGTGTGAGTTTGATCTGGATAATGTTGATGCCCTTTTACCGATATTTCGTACTCCAAAGTAACAACATTATGGTGCGCTTGCTCTTGATAAGCCTTGGAACAATCAATGTTTTTTCGACTACATAAATCGAGCGAAAGATCAGCCGAAGATTGATACATAGCCTCGGTATACCAACTGGCATTATCAACCCAACCTTCATGTTCAATACCAATACTATATGGATTCGCTGTCCTTGCGTGCCATGCTTTATCATTTTCTCTGACCATTTGAGTAACTTGCCCATCAGAGCTTCGGATTATGTAATGTGCTGACACTTGTGAGGCGGGATTAATTAACCAATTAATTGAACCTGAATACGAACCTTGGGTCGTGTGAATTACGATATGACTTATTTGACTACCACTACGAGAACTTTTGTTTGGACTTTCTTTCCAAATTGCACCTTCATAATCGACAACTACTGAGCTAGTTTGATACTTATTATCTGATGTTTTGCTAGATTTATTAAATGATTGATTCTCTGGCTCTTGTTCTTGTTTAATTGATTCTTCAATAAAATCTTCTGACTGCCTAACTCTAATACTCTTTTTACTGGCATCTAAAATCATATGTGGCGCTTGTAACTGCTGTAATTCTTTTTTATTAAAAGCAAGTGACCAATCAATAGCTTGTGCTTTGATCATAATGCCATCTTTTAGAATACCGGTATTGGCGATTAATAAAGCGTCATAAGCATAACTTTCTCGGGCATAGTTATTAATTTGAGTTGAAGCGCTTATCCCCGACATGTGTTCTAACACTTTGCGAGTACTAGCCAGTCCTTTACCTATACTTTTTGAAGACTGTAATTTGTGAGCTAAAAAAGAAGCCGTAGCAAAAATATGTTCTTCAACATTATCGATTAGACGTTGCTCATCTACTCCGCTATGTTTGGCTACTTGAGATAGAGTATTTACAAATCCAAAGTTATTTGTGTTGTACAAACCAAAAAGACCAATGGATTGCGGACGCATATCATGAATAATAGAATCAGAAGGTATTCGATGCTGCCAACGACTTGCGGTATAAGCCAAACTCTCCAATATACCATCAGGCAAATTAGGATAACGCGTATAAGCTAAGTCAAAGTAGTATTTATATTCAGCTCTGTCTTGAATTAACTCACTTTGAAAGTTCTGATTTTCCAGATGTTCAACACCTAATGTAGAAGCCAATACATTAGAACCGCAGCAAAGCAATATTATGAAACAACCAATTTTTCCCAACCTATCCATTTTAGTTTTCCTTTATGACAGTGATACTTTTAACCAAAACACGTCCCTTTAAATAGGTTTAAACACTCAAACATTGTATGTTTTTCACCCACTGGGAATATTTTACCAACACTAAAGATAGGGGTAGGAATATAATATTCCCTATTTGGGTGTTTTTCTAAAGATTGACTAAATGATTAGCTATTGAACCTAGTAAAAAGACTAAGTCGAAGAAGGTAAGGTATTTTAATATTTTGGTTTAAATATCCGCTCTATTGAATATATAAACATTAACTTAAGAGAGTTGTAGATAAGGTTTAGGGGAACTGTTCATTAATTGTTAAAGCTGTAAATTCCTATAGTTTAAATTGTGTATATCCGTGCTCTTGGCCATAAAAACAAAATTTTTAGTCGGCCAGCAATCAATTTATAGCAATCCGTCCATGTTATCCGCATCAGGCCTGTTTAAATGCATCCATAGATCGCAGTCTGTGGTATACAGTGATCTTGAGAGTCAAAAAATAAGTAATAAAAAAGGGCAATAAATGCCCTTTTTTATCAATTGAATTAATTCAATTATTTTAACATAAACTCAATAGCTGCTTTAATTTCATCATTTGAACAAGCCATACATGTTCCTTTTGGCGGCATTGCATTAAAACCGTTAATAGCATGATCTAACAATGTGCTCATACCTTTCGCTTCTCTTGGTCCCCATGCTGCAGCATCGCCTTTTTTAGGTGCACCCATAGCGCCAGTACCATGACAAGCGAAACAGGATTGTTGATAAACGTCTGCACCAGATTTAGGTCCTGCAGGTTCTGCTGGCTTTGCAGGTTCTGCTCCAGCAAGATACACTTGTCCAACTGGCTGAATTCTTTTCTCAACATCATTTTTAGTTGGTTCAGTTGCAAGAACTGATGTTATAGACAGAACAGTTAAAAGTGTTACAAGTATTTTTCTCATTGTGAGCTCACCTATTATTTAAGATACAAACGTATTGTACCTTGTAATTTCTATCGATTGAATATCCACTGCGATATTATGGGTTTATAACCCCTACCAAATCAAGTAAATGCCTATATTTATTTATTTTTTTATATGGAATTAACTACTTAGACTGTAGTCAGCTGTGTTTAAATATTATTATTGTAAAATAATATAAAAAAGAGCTAGATCCAACTCAATTTTATGTGTAAGTTATCTGTCCTGTTTTTCACAAACAGGACAAAAAGTGACCCGTTAGAGGTTCACCAATGGAATATAATAATAACAATATCGGAGCCGTCATAGACGCTTATATACAATTAATACATCTTTATATATTTAAAACATTTGCTTAACTAAGTAGATTTTTATTCACCTACTTATCCACAAGTTTAAAATGTTATTCACAAATTTAATATCATGTTGAACGCTATGCCTATAGCGGTTTTCGACATTTTATGTCATTCTTATTCACTAATTTATTCAAAGTAATCTGGAAATAATCCACATGACTACTGATCGCATTTCAGACCCTAATTTGCCTTTAATTTTAGTTGATGGTTCTTCGTACTTATTTCGTGCTTATCATTCACCTCCACATTTAACTAATTCTCGTGGCGAATCAACCGGTGCTATCTATGGCGTGATCAACATGCTTAAAAGTTTAGTTAGACAGTACTCACCTCAACAAATGATAGTTATATTTGATGCTAAAGGTCCAACATTTAGAAATGATATGTATGCTGAATACAAAGCAAACAGACCGCCAATGCCTGATGATCTTAGATATCAAATAGAACCTTTACATAAAATAATTGAAGCTATGGGGTTACCCATTATCGCTATCGAAGGCGTTGAAGCCGATGACGTCATTGGAACCATTGCTCACGAACAATCTCAATTAGGCAATAAAGTATTGATCAGTACGGGCGACAAGGACATGGCACAACTTGTTAACGAACATGTCACGCTTATTAATACCATGACAAATACAATCTTGACCCCTGAAGGGGTTGAGACCAAATTTGGTGTTAAACCAGAATTAATCATAGATTACTTGGCATTAATGGGTGATAAGGTAGACAACATCCCGGGGATTCCTGGCGTTGGTGAAAAAACTGCCGTGGCCCTTATCCAAGGATTAGGCAGTATCAAAAACATCTATCAGCATATCGATGATGTCGCTGCATTAGGGTTCCGGGGCTCAAAGACAATGCCGACTAAGCTTATTGATAATAAAGAGCAACTAGAGCTTTCTTATCAACTTGCCACCATTAAACTCGATGTTGATCACGGTATTTCTGCTGACAACATGTTTATACAGTCGCCAAATAAAGAAAAACTAGCTGAGTTATATAAAGAGTGTGAATTCAAGCGTTGGTTAGCCGAAGTTCTTGCTGGTAATGATAACTCTGAGCCACCTTTGGTTGGTTCTATTAAAAAACCTGAACCAAGTGAACAAGACGCACCTCAAATCAATGCCCCAACGATTGATAAAAGTTTATACCAAACCATTTTCACTTTGCCTCAATGGCAATCCATCCTAGATGAAGTTAGTCAGGCTAAATTAATAGCTTTTGATACCGAAACCACATCTATAGATTACATGGACGCCGAACTTGTTGGTCTATCAATAGCTTATGAATTCAACGATGATATCAAAGCGGTTTATGTCCCCCTAGCACATGACTATGAAGGCGCGCCTTCACAAATAACGTTAGAAGAGATCACGCCTAGTTTACAAACATTATTGGCAAATGATTCCATCCATAAAGTAGGTCAAAACCTTAAATATGATATCAACGTTCTCGCAAAATATAACTTAGTTATTAATGGCGTAGTCGGTGACACTATGTTGCAGTCTTATGTGTTTAATAGTACCGCGACAAAACATAATATGGACAGCTTAGCGTTAAAGTATCTTGGCCATAGTTGCATTTCTTTTGAAGATATTGCTGGCAAAGGAGCCAAGCAATTAACCTTTAATCAAATTCCCATTGAAACTGCCGCTCCATATGCCGCAGAAGATGCGGATATAACGTTAAGGTTATTCAAATTCTTTAATGAAAAACTCCAACACATTTCGCCTTTGAATGAGTTAATGAAAAACATTGAATTACCTTTAATGCCAATTTTATCTCATATCGAACACAACGGTGTATTAATTGATGCAGACCAAATGCATGCATTAAGCAGTGAGTTTTCACTAAAACTAGAACAGTTAGAACAAAAAGCACATGAAATTGCAGGTGAAGCGTTTAACTTAGCTTCACCAAAACAACTGCAAGTTATTCTATTTGAAAAGTTAGAGCTGCCAGTTATTAAGAAAACACCAAAAGGTGCACCTTCCACAGCTGAAGAAGTGTTATTGGAACTTTCTCATGATTACGACTTGCCAAAAGTTATTATGGAATTTAGAGGGTTAAGTAAACTCAAATCAACATATACCGACAAATTACCATTAATGATAAAACCAGCTACAGGCCGTGTACATACGTCTTATCATCAAGCTATTGCGGCAACGGGTAGACTTAGTTCAACTGATCCTAATTTACAAAATATACCGATTAGAAATGAAAACGGCCGTCGTATTAGAGAAGCTTTTGTTGCCCCAGCAAATACCAAAATCGTTGCGATTGATTACTCTCAAATTGAACTGAGGATCATGGCGCATCTAAGCAACGACCAAGGCCTATTAACGGCGTTTGCTAATAACTTAGATATTCACAAAACGACCGCTTCAGAAGTGTTTTCAACACCATTTGATGACGTCACAACTGAACAACGACGAGCAGCTAAAGCCGTTAACTTTGGCTTAATTTACGGAATGTCTGCTTTTGGTTTAGCACGCCAATTAGGTATTAAACGTGGTGAAGCACAATCATACATAGATAAATACTTTGAAAAATTCCCTGGTGTATTAACGTATATGGAAACCACTCGGGTTAATGCTGAAAAACAAGGATATGTAGAAACTTTGTTTGGTCGACGTTTATATTTACCAGATATCACAGCTCGTAACGTGCCTCGTAGAAAAGCTGCGGAACGTGCAGCAATTAATGCGCCTATGCAAGGTACCGCAGCAGACATCATAAAAATGGCTATGATTAACGTTTATCAATGGTTAACGACTAATAATATTGCCGGGGTGAAACTTGTCATGCAAGTTCACGATGAATTAGTTTTTGAAATTAATCAGGATCTAGTAGAACAATATTTGCCAATCTTAACAGACCTAATGCAAAACGCAGCAAGTTTGAATGTGCCATTAATTGCAGACTCAGGTATTGGAGATAATTGGGACCAAGCACATTAATTAAAATAAAATTACATTTAAACAAGCGGTTTTGTAATTTAATTACAAGACCGTTTTTTTTGCCTCATCCACTAAACATAATCATATACAAATAAATTTTTGTGAATATATCACTGATTAATGTCAAAAATTTCTACGATTTATCGAACAAACTATTAGAGTAAATTATTTAATTATTTAAATTTAATTTAACTAATAATTATCATACCCCTTTAAAATAGAGGCGTTGATCAAGGTATAAAAACTCGATTTTTTTAGAGTAAAGACTTTACTTTTAAATTTAAAGCGTTATTATGTCTACAGTCTCTCTAACGAGTTGACCCTGTTGATATTTGACGAGAATTTATAGCCTCTCCCCAATTTGCTATGACCGACGCCTTTAAAGCGTCGGTTTTTTTTTGCTTTTTATTTGGTTTTAAAACTATTTTGTAATTTGATTACAGCCATTAACTTATTATTAATAGCTGTAAGTGTTGCCAATGGAAATTAAAGCTCAGAATCTTCAGGTACAGGAGGGATTAACTCTTCAGCATCAAACCAAATGTCTAACTTTTTAGATAACTGTGGGATCCCCAGCTTTTTCAAAGAAGAAAAAGTTTCAACGGATACATCACCATTGAACTCTTTTGCCATCTCTTTAATTCGTAATAACTCAGATTTACGTTTGCCCGATTTGTATTTATCCGCTTTCGTCAATAAAGCCAAAACAGGTAGATCAACTTCAACCGCCCAATGGATAAGGTCTTTGTCCAAGTCTTTCATCGGATGGCGAATATCCATTAAAACAATTAACCCTTTTAAACAGTTACGTTTTTGTAGGTATTCAGTAAGGGATTTTTGCCATTTTAATTTCATCGCTAATGGCACTTTAGCAAAGCCATATCCTGGTAAATCTATCAAACGACGTTCATTGCCCACATCAAACACATTAATTAATTGTGTTCGCCCAGGCGTTTTACTGGTTCTGGCTAATCCAGTTTGATCGGTTAATGTATTTAACGCACTTGATTTGCCCGCATTTGATCGACCAGCAAACGCAACTTCGTATCCTGAATCGATAGGCAAGCGGCGAATATCAGGCGCCGACGTTAAAAAAGACGCTTTGGTATAGTTAATAATTGATTTAGACACCGCATTTCCTCTATATATTTGTTATCTAACTTTAATAATTCAACAACTTGAGTTAAATATACTCTCTAAGAATGTTTCACATTCTCACATTTGGTGTAGAATATCCTTAATTATACTCTTTGCGTGAACTGCTTCATAGACAAAGGATTTGAGATAACTTAAATAATAGAGACAATACTATGAGAAATATTGCATTTACACTTACCATGTTAGTTGGACTCATTGGTTCAGCTCAAGCAACTGAAGGAAATGCCGAAGCCGGTAAAACAAAATCTGCTACTTGTGCTGCTTGTCATGGCGCCGACGGTAATGCAGCTGTCGCTATTTATCCCAAAATTGCTGGCCAACATGCCGGATACATATATAAGCAGTTAAAAGAATTTAAATTAGGCATGACCTCTAGTGGTAAAGAAGGACGTTATGACCCTGTCATGAGCGGAATGGCAGCACCTTTGTCAGATCAAGATATGAAAGATGTGGCTGCTTACTTTGCATCTCAAACTATGAGCTCAGGTAGTACACCAGAAGATGTCGTAGAAGTTGGTCAAGACTTATACCGCGGCGGCGATATGGAGCGTGGAATTCCAGCTTGTTTAGCATGTCATGGTCCTAGAGGTGTTGGACACAGCCTTGCGGGCTTTCCAAAAATTTCTTTTCAACACCCTGACTATATTAAAGCTCAACTTGAAAAATTCAGAGATGGCACTAGAACTAACGACATGAATGGTATGATGCGTGACATTGCTGTTAAATTAACAGATAAAGACATTGAGATATTATCTAAATACATGTCTGGACTTCACTAGTCTGTTTGATCAAATTGTTTAATTAAAAAAAGCGTCCTTTTGACGCTTTTTTTATATCGATTAATTGTAATCCATTAACCAATACATTTTGTGAGATATTAACCATTACTTTATGTAAGTCATTGCTGATAAAAATAATCGTATATTAATTAACCTTATGTAAAACAACAATATTTTGTATTTTTTATGATCAAGGTGTAAAAAAAGTAAATATTTACTTGTGACTTTTATCAATAAGAGTACATTAACCCCCGTTACCACGTAGCAAATAAAAATATGGATGCGACTCAAGGAAGTGGGTGTGGATACTAACTAGCGGAGTATTGTATGGGCTCCCAAGGAAGAACTAATAAAGTGTCAAGATGACCAATAATTAATAAAGACATATACGGATATTAAATAAAAATAAAACGGATTATTAAATGAGTGACTAGACAAGGTTGTCATGCGTTCGGAAGGAATAATCGAAGTTAAATAGAAGAGGTGTCAAACTCAGTTTGAACACAATCACAAATTCAAGGCGATAGTTGTCACACTGTCGCCTTTTTTATTGCCTGTTATTCCATAAATACAATTTCTTCAGTAAACTCACATTAACTAAATACCCATATGTCGGATAAATAATGACACGCCAGAAAAAAAGCAGAAAAGTAGCTGAGATAAGAGTTAAGAGTAAAGATACTCGCTCTGAAAAGCCTACTCAAAATCGTCGTAAAAAAACACCCAAAGGCCAAAAATCAGGAACTAGAAATAGTCTAGTTGAAGAAAGTAAAGTTCATATTGCCGGCACTACGACTAAAAAAGATCCAAAGCACGGCAGCAAAAAACCAATACCGCTTACAGGTGAAGTAAAAAAAGATCTTGTTGAAAAAGAAATCAAGCATTCGACAAATCAACCTTCTGCAAAATTAAACAAAGCAAAAATGGATGTTATACCACCGGATGTTGAATTAACGGATATTGAATCTGATGGAGTGTTAATCGGTTTAGTTGAACGAGTTGAAGACGGTGAATTACTGACAGGAAAAGAAGCTAAATACTTTAATAAGCTAATGGATCGT
This sequence comes from Psychrosphaera aquimarina, assembly GCF_032461525.1. Taxonomy (NCBI): domain Bacteria; kingdom Pseudomonadati; phylum Pseudomonadota; class Gammaproteobacteria; order Alteromonadales; family Pseudoalteromonadaceae; genus Psychrosphaera; species Psychrosphaera aquimarina. The sequence goes on from NZ_JAWCUA010000003.1 coordinate 106,252, forward strand.
CATGCTGAATTACTTAAAATTCTTGGTGTTGAAGACGACGAAAGTGATTTTGACGAAGACGTAGATCCAATTGAAGGCCTTAAGTCTAATCAATGGGATGACTTACTTGACGACAAATAGGTAATCAACTTTGTATATTATTATTACATTAGCTGTTGTGATCATTGCCGGTCTTTCTTACTACGCAGGTACTTTGATTTGGCAAGTGAAACAACAAAAGAAAACAGCAGCGGCAGAAAAAACAAAACGACTTAGTTATATCACAGACAGCATTTTCCATATTGCTAAAGCAATGCAAGCTGAACAATGCGAGCCGTCTGAGGGTGTGTTAAGAATTTGGGTATTGTTAGAGCATTATAATAATGACCAGCCAGAACCTAAGTACTATCAAGAAGTGTATCCGGGTTATTGGTCGTTATATTCTGAGATAAAAGATATGCCTACCCATGACGCTAGAAAGAAGTTTAATAAAAAAGAAATATTAAAATTAGATCTAGAGCGAATGGAAGCGGAACAAAAATACGCTGAACAAATCGTAGTAGATACTAATCACTTATTAACCGAGTTTGATATTAAAAGTAATTAAGCTTGGGCTACAAAGCAAAAAGGGAAAAACTATGTTTTTTCCCTTTTTTAATTCTACAAAAGCCTAATACTAATTATTGGTTTTGCGCTTGTAGTTTCAATTGCTCAAGTGTTTTCTCTTTTTGTTGCCACAACCCCGACACCCAATTATGAATATATTTTTTATATTCTTTATCAGTAGAATAATCACCTATTAACTCTTTGTTAATGTCATGGATGTCTACATGCATGAATACTTCTTTTACTTGGCCTGACAAGAAGTTATAAAAAGTTGGAATTTTATTGGGGTAATATATCGTTACATCCACGACTTTATGTAACTGCTCCCCCATCACTGTTAATACAAAACCGACTCCACCTGATTTTGGTTTTAATAAACCTTTAAACGGACTGTTTTGCATGTCATGTTTTTCATCCGTATATCGAGTACCTTCCATAAAGTTCATTATCGATACTGGTGTATGTTTAAACTTCTCGCACGATTTTTTTGTCGTTTCTAAGTCTTTGCCTTTTAGATGTGGATTTTTTGCTAAAAATGATTTGCTATAACGCTTCATAAACGGAAAATCTAACGCCCACCACGCTAAACCCAATAATGGTACATAAATTAACTGGTGTTTTAAGAAGAACTTTAGAAATGGTAATTTACGATTAAATACACGCTGTAAAACAACAATATCAACCCACGATTGATGGTTAGCCACGACAAGGTACCAATCTTTATTGGATAATTCATAATTACCTGACACGTTTACATTCATCCGACTGAATATGCGTTGGATAAAATAGTTTACCGTTACCCAACCGGTGGCACAGGTATCTAATACTCTTCCGATACTTGCTCGTAACCAAGTAATAGGTATTAACTTAAAAACAGACAGTACAAATATAGGAATGCACCAAAATATAGTATTCAATATATAGAAACTTAAAGAAATTATGGCTATAAATAATCCAGCTAGATTTTTTAACAGGTTCTGCACGTTGTTACTCTTCACTTCTTAATTTAAAAATAGACGTTGAATTTGGTAAGTCGATATCGATGACTGTGTTGTGTTACTTGAGTATTTTACTTAACTCGCTATTGCTTTAGAAGTGAAAATAAAACATTTGTTTAAAAGTCAGTTTCAATCCAAATTGAACCTGTGTAATGCTCAAACTGTAAAATGAATTGATGTTGGCCTTTACGGTATCTTACCTGGTGTCTATCCATACCTATATCCTGTGCTATCAAGGTTGCACTTTCATGATCAATAAATAACTCGACAAATTGATCAAACTCTTCCCAATCAGGATGAGGTGTCACTACCACATTGGTGACCTCACCTTCTTTCACTAATTTATATGTATATTCTTGTTTCACATTTATTTCTTATTAATTTGTGATGGTCTTGACCATATAAAGGAAAATACCAAAAACATAATTCCAGCAATTATTAACTTAACGGTATTATTCATATCTACAAAATAGAATGAAATAGTAAGCATAATAATAACACTACAAGTTGCTGTGATTTTGGCTCTTAAAGTGATAACCCCATACTTTTCCCAATTTTGGATCATATTGCCAAAAACTGAATGAGATAATAACCACTGATGAAATCGAGGTGAGCTTTTAGAAAAACTAAAAGCGGCGAGCAGTACAAATGGCGTGGTTGGTAATAACGGCAAAATAACTCCGACGATGCCTATTATTAGACTTGTCCAAGCTAATACAAAATACCCTATTTTATTCAACGAATACATCTGCTAGACCAATTAATATTCCGCATTGGCATATTATGCTACGATTCATGGACTATGTCAGAATAATTAAAGGAAGCACAATGGATTTAAATGATTTGGTCAAGCAGATTGATGCACTCGAATCTTCTCCTCCATTTGAGTTATGGAATCCACCAAATTGTGGCGACATCGACATGGTTATTAAGTCAGATGGCAGTTGGTGGTATATGGGCACACCGATAACCAGAGAGAAGTTAGTGAAACTGTTTTCTACCGTTCTGATCAACGAAAATGCTAATTATTTTCTTAAGACCCCAGCTGAGAAAATCGGAATAAAAGTAGAAGATGCACCTTTTATCATTACTGATTGGCAAACCTTAAAAACCAACAAAGAAGATGCAATACAAGTTATATCAAATCTTGGCCATAAGGCTATTTTGTCATCAACGCATCCATTAACAATTCATAACGAAGAGTCACAACAAGCCAAGCTTTATGTTGAATTACACCGTGGTTTAAAGGCAAAAGTGCATAGAAATGTATATTACCAGTGGATTAATACGGCTCAGGAAAAAACAATTGAGGGGGTCACTCATTTAGGTATATTCAGTGGTGGAACCTTTTTCTCAATGGGAGCGATTGACTAAATTAAACGAGCTATTTTTTCATATATTTTAGCGGCTTGGACCGGAGATAAATTTCCTCGTATATCACTTTGTCCTGTCGTGGAGCTCACTCTCACTTGTTCCGATTCTATCTGTGGTTCTTGTGGTAAATTACCGGAGATATGTACATTTTGACTATTTTGTCTTGTTAACTCTGCCGCTGTTGGGATCTGACTTACCTTATCGATGATTTCCGCTTGTTTAGTGCGTACCGCAACACGAGAGGCAACTTTAGTTTGCTCTACTCCTGCAGTGACAGAATAATTAGAAATCGACACGGTTCACTCGCTAACACAAATATTTAAGGCAGTTATAATTATAGTTCAAATTACTGGGTTCACCGTCCAATATCAAATATTTCAAACACAAAAAAACCGAGCCTTAGCTCGGTTTTTAATAATAGATTTACAACAAAGTAACTTCTATTTCTGCATACCCAATTTTTTCTAAATAGTGAATGTTTGTTCCACCATTTTGGAAATGCTCATCATCCATAATGCGTTGCTGTAAAGGGACATTAGTTTTAATGCCTTCAATCAACAGCTCGTTTAATGCATGTTCCATACGCTTAATAGCTATGCCACGGTTTTCACCGTAAGTAATAAGTTTACCAACCATTGAATCATAGTTTGGCGGCACTTTATAATTGGTATAAATATGAGAATCCCAACGAACACCTAAACCACCTGGTGAATGGAAACGAGTAATTTCCCCAGCACATGGAATAAATGACTCCGGATCTTCAGCATTAATACGACATTCAATAGCGTGACCACGGATCACGATATCGTCTTGTGTAAGCGATAACGGCTGACCTGCAGCAATGCGTAATTGTTCTTTTATTAAATCAACACCTGTTACCATTTCCGTAACTGGATGTTCAACCTGAATACGCGTATTCATTTCAATAAAGTAGAATTCGCCATTTTCGTATAAAAATTCAAAAGTACCCGCACCACGATAACCAAGTTCAATACAAGCTCTAACACAACGATCACCAATGTATTTTCGCAAGTCAGCAGTGATACCTGGCGCAGGCGCTTCTTCTACTACTTTTTGATGACGACGTTGCATTGAACAGTCACGCTCACCTAAATGAACGGCGTTGCCTTGACCGTCGGCTAATACTTGAATTTCAATATGACGAGGATTTTCAAGGAATTTTTCCATGTAAACCACATCATTATTAAATGCAGCACCGGCTTCTTGTTTAGTTAACGCTATTGAGTCAATTAGTTCTGCTTCGCTTCTTACCACGCGCATACCACGACCACCACCGCCACCAGCCGCTTTTACGATCAATGGATAACCAATGCGTTTAGCAATTGATTTATTAACTGCTGGATCATCACCAAGTTCACCATCTGAACCAGGAACACAAGGAACGCCTGCTTTTTTCATGGCTTCAATTGCAGATACTTTATCACCCATCAAACGAATGGTATCGCCTGTTGGCCCGATAAAAATCAAACCGCTTTTTTCAACTTGATCAGCAAAATCGGCGTTTTCAGCTAAAAATCCATAACCAGGATGTATCGCCACCGCATCTGTTACTTCTGCAGCTGCAATAATACGTGGAATATTTAAATAGCTGTCTTGAGCTGATGCTTTACCAATACAAATAGTTTCATCTGCAAGTAATACGTGTTTTAGGTTTTTATCGACAACAGAATGAACTGCAACAGTCTTAATCCCTAGCTCTTTACATGCGCGCAAAATACGAAGTGCTATTTCACCTCGGTTTGCAATAACGACTTTATCTATCATGTGAAGCCCCTACTTATTCAATTATGAATAAAGGTTGATCAAATTCTACTGGGTCTTCGTTTTCAACAAGAATAGCTTTAATAACACCAGCCTTGTCAGATTCGATTTGATTCATCATTTTCATCGCTTCGATGATACACAATACATCACCAACTTGAACAGATTGACCAACTTCAGCAAATGCAGGAGAAGAAGGAGAAGAAGCTCTGTAGAAAGAACCAACCATTGGTGATTTAACTTGATGACCAGATGCTACAGCAGGAGCTGCATCAGCAACTGGAGCGGCAGGTGCTGGTGCTGGCGCAGCGGCTTGTTGTGCAGGAGCAGCAACAATTGGTGCAGCTTGCATTACTGGAGCTGGCGCTGCAGCAGAAATACGTATTGACTCTTCGCCTTCAGTGATTTCAATTTCACCAACGCCAGATTCAATAACCATATCAACTAATGTTCTTATTTTACGAATATCCATCTTAATTACCTACTTATAAAAAGCTAATTTATTAAATACTATTTTGATAAATGGTTCATCGCATGCACTAATGCGTAGCGGTAACCATCTGTCCCAAGTCCACAAATCACGCCCTGAGCAATGTCAGATAAAAACGATTTATGGCGAAATTTTTCTCTGGCGTGAACATTTGAAATATGTACTTCAATAAACGGAATGTTCACTCCCAACAATGCATCACGTAATGCAACGCTTGTGTGTGTAAAAGCAGCGGGATTAAAAATAATAAAATTTATCTTTCCCATCGCTTGATGGATAGCATCTATCAACTCAGCTTCCGAGTTGGATTGTTTATGGAACAGTTGTACATTATTAGATGACGCTTGCTCTTTAAGTTCTGCAACTAACTCATCTAACGTGCGCGCGCCATATATTTCAGGCTCACGTTTGCCCAACAAATTTAAATTTGGCCCATTTAACAATAAAACGCTGCTATTTGTAGTCATCTACCCACCTTTTTCTCTTATCATGCATTTTTATTTATTTTTTGTTATTCCACCTCAATACTGACTGGAAAACAAGCATGTAAAGAAATTAACTAGGTATTATAGAGAAATCAACACAATTAGCAGCAAAATACTGGTCTAATGACACGGAGTGGGAGTTGAGGCGGTTAAAACCACAGGATTAAAGTCGAATGCCTCACCATTTTGGCATCGTTTTGTTTGTCAGAACCTAATTTTAGGCTCAACCATGACTCTCTAGTTTATTAATTAAGTCGATAAACCAGAGAGTGTCTTTGAAGTATTGAAGTGGAAGAGCCGAAGGATAAACGGTCTATTTTTCAGTAATCACTTTTAAGTGCTGGTTAAATAAAGTTGCATTCATAAAACCTGTCACTCGGTTGTTCGTTAACTCACCTTTTAAAGGGTCAAAAAACATAATAGTAGGCAAACCTAGAATATTATAATACTCGAGTATTTCTAAATCTTGATCTGTATTTTCAGTCATATCAACTTGTAGCAATACAAAGTCAGCCATCTTAGCTTTTACGTCAGTATCAGAGAATGTATAAGCTTCAAACTCTTTACATGCCACACACCAATCCGCATAAAAATCTAACATAACTATTTTATTCATTGCGGAGGCTTGAGCAACTTGCTGCTGTATTTCTTGTAAACTAGTTAGTTGAATAAAAGTATCTGTATGTGTTTCCGTAGTTTGTGCATTACCGGCATAAGTGAGGTTACCCATCCAAGGTTTTGCCACTAAAACAAGTCCACTTAGCAACAGTGTGATTGAAAGCGTCCAAAAAATACTTTTAGCCTGATTACTGCCATTGTTTAAATATTGGAATCTTAAGTAAGCAGCTAAAATAACTAACAGCACACCTGCTAACTGAAGCACAACCGACAACTCAACAATACGTTCTAATAATATAAGCGGAATAGACAATAAGATAAATCCAAAGATAACCTTAACCATATCCATCCATGCGCCCGCTTTTGGCAGTAACTTCCCGCCAGATGCACCAATAACCAATAATGGTAATCCCATACCAAGACTTAAGACATATAAGGTAATAAAACCAATAAACAAATCACCGGTTTGCGCTACGTATAATAACGCACCGGTCAAAGGTGCAGTGGTACAAGGCGAAGCAATAAGACCACTTAATAAGCCCATGGCAAATACGCCAAACACATTGCCTGACTTTTGTTTGTTGCTTACTTCTGTGAGTTTCGAAGTCCAAGACGCTGGGAGTTGTAAATTAATCCAACCAAACATAGCACACGCTAACAGCACAAAAATGATACTGGTGGCAATCAATACCGATGGGTGTTGGAGATAAGCTTGGAACTGCACTCCCATACTTGCAACAACTAAGCCTAATAAAGAGTAAGTTAACGCCATCCCCTGTACATATATAAAGGCTAGGTATAATCCTTTTTTTATTGTCAGGTTTTGTTGGCCAGCAATAATGCCTGATAAAATAGGAAACATTGGAAAGACACATGGAGTGAAAGCCAAGCCAACACCTAACCCAAAGAAGATCAATAAACTAACCAGAAAACTGCCACTGTTTAAACTCTCCGCTAATTGGTTTTGCTGAGAGCTTGAATTAGCCGCTGTGGAGTCACTATTTGTTGATGCGGCGGCATTGTCCACGGTGTCTAGATCTACCACCTTAGTCACAGGGTTGTAACACAAGCCTGCATTGGCACAACCTTGGTAACGAATCTTAATTTGCGCACCCGGTTCAATGTTATCTAATTCAAGTTCAATGATAGCTTCAAAAAAGTAAACTTCTGTGGCACCAAAGAACTCGTCTTCAATTTGACTGCCTTCTGGTTGGCTTTGTTTAATGATAGTTGCGTTTTCTGCTGCAAATTTAAACTTATCTTTATATAAGTAGTAGTCCGTTGCGATAACCCAAGACAAAGTTAACTTTGTGCCTTTTTGTTCAAAATTGAATAAGAAAGCTTCATCAACCTCTAAAAAACTTTGTTGTGATGCAAAGATATCTTTTAAAGGATCTTTATCTGGACTTGGAATTGCGATTGATGCTGTAGCGAACATCAATGTCATCAATAATAGAATTGGGTTGAATTTGTTAACCAAAGTTCGAAACATCTTTATTCGCCTTGTTGTAAATTTTGTTGCATCCAAGATAAATACTCTGAACTGCCATTTGATATATCTAATTGAATTATTTCTGGAACATCATAAGGATGGTGAGTGTTAATATAAGACTCTACTTTTGGCCAATTAATTTCATTGGTTTTAATAAATAATTGGCATTCCGCAGCTTGCTCTACTTTCCCTTGCCATTTATAAATCGACACCATATTTGGCAAGATGTTAACACATGCCGCAATTTCCTGTTTAACCAGTTCTTCGGCTATGGAATGTGCACTCGTTAAATCTGGGCAGGTTGTTAATATTAATTTGTACGTCATTTTGTTTAATTTACGTTTAGTTACTTATTAATTAGGTTTAATTATAAGATGCTTTAATTACTTTACTTGATAACCGCTTATATGTCCCATATAAATAGAGCTCATATTTTTAAAAAGTGAAGTTATTATGCCGTTATTTTTAGTTTTTATTATCGTGCCGTTAATCGAATTAATGTTACTCATAGAAGTCGGTGGCATCATAGGCTCAGGTTGGACGTTTTTGATCATTATCGCCACGGCTATAATAGGTACTAAATTAGTTAAGCAACAGGGACTTCAAACTTGGAGTAAAATTCAACAAGAAATGGCAACTGGGCAATTGCCCGCCCAATCCTTGTTTGACGGTATTTGCATATTAATCTCAGGAATATTATTGATAACCCCTGGATTAATTACTGACGTGATAGGTATGTTATTACTAACGCCTGCATTTAGAACCCTTGCTTATACGCAGCTTGGCAGTAAAATTAAATTTAAAGCGGCTTCGTCTGCTCATTTTCATCAACAAAATCATTCCACCTATGATGGTGAGTTTTCTCATACAGATCAGAGTCAAAACAAAAATTTATCTGACCATCAACCCAATACTCTTGATGGCGAGTTTGAGCGTAAAGATTAATTACGCCTTAACGTTTAAAACGCACCACTAAAGAAACACGCTAATCATATTGCTTGATTAAGCGTGTTTATTTTTATCTGCGTAAGGTTCAAAAAATGACGTTTAACTTAATATACGGACCATGTATCAAGTCTTGTCGCTGGTAATTAATGATCCAACCATCCTCTTCACCTTCCTCTGAATCTTCGGGATCTTGGCTGATATATTCATATTGAAATTTATAACCAGCAAGAATAGAGAGTCCAAGGCCTTTTAAAGACTTAATCCGACGTTGCCATATATAACCTGCATCCAACACCGCCTTTATATCAATGCTGTTTTTACCATGAACATCACCTTCTGCAGTCCCCACGGCATCTAACAAAGCTGCTTTACCCGAATGCAAACGTACGACGCCTAAGCCAAACTCACCGCTGACATACCAACGGTTATAATCTGTTTCATAACGACTCGCATACCAGCCCTCGTCATAACCAATGACCATACCCAACTTAGACAGCTTAAAGTTTTTATCAAATGCCGCTCCAGCAAAACGACGATTGTTATCAGCAAAACCAACCATACTTGGCGAAGCATAAGTAGAATAATATCCTCCCCAGTAAATCCCCCTTTCAGCCATGACTAAAGCTTGGTAAACCACTCTTTTACTATTAAATACATATTGAGACTGTTCTTGTTCGCCTAGTTGATACTTTGCCGTGCCACCAGCATTTAATGACCCGTATACTAACCTTAGGGTATTAGCTCCGGAGAAAAGACCGTGATAGTCATACTGTACAACAAACTCTTTAACCACTTCTTGCAACACATCATTTTCGAGTGTGTTATCAACTGTTTTTCTGGCCTTATTCTGCAATAAACTGACAGCCAATTGACTGTCACCCCATCGTCCCTGCATATAATACGATGTTAAAACATTGGTATTCATATCGTACTCAGTTACCGCTTTTTTCTGCTCTGACGCCTCTACTTTTTGATTTACATGCCAAAACGCAGGTTGGAACCCAGCACCAATCATAAACTCTATCCAACTCGCATTGGCAAACTCGTGTTGCTCATATTGCATTTGAGCTAACTCAATATTGGCGTATCTAAATTTTTCACGTGTACCACTTGTACTATTTAAGGCACTAAAGGTGACGTCTTTTTTTGTCATTTCCACATTAGGTTCAAAACCGAAATTGTGTAATTCACTGTCATTAACTTTGCCCACATTGGCTATACCACTGGCCGAAAAGTTATAAGCTACTAGCGCTTTATTGTATGCGTTTACCCATTCGTAAAGAGCAGCAGAGAACTGACGATCACCTCTGGAGTTCACGCCTAAAATATTTCCAAAATCACTGTTTTTATGTAAATTAGTTTGAGCCGTTAACCAGCTCGAATCTGATGATTTAAGACTATTCAAATCGTTTACATGTAACTGATATTCTAATAGTTCTTCATCATACTTATTGGCATGTTCACTTATGTAGGCAAAATTTATCACTCCGCCTTGATAGTGATCTATCACCGCGACCTTTACATTGGGGATTAATGAAAATTGGTGATTTTGATTACCAGAGAAACGACCCAATACATCAATTGAATTCTCTTTAATGCAAACGACTTCCCCTAGTACCGATATGTCTCTATCTAACCCCGAGCACATTTTAGTTGTGCTAAATTTTTTCCGATTCTTTGAACTGTGTAGATAATAATGTGTGACTGTTTTTTTCCCGCGCGAAACCGGTAAAGAGACCAATGCCCATTCAATATCAGAATAAATAGCACCAATTTGTAATCTTGCTTTGTGGTTATAGTAAAACCGTTGTTCACCTACAATTAACGTCTGTGAACAATCTTTTTTACAATCCTTGTTACGCTTTTTTAATTCCACCTTGGCAGTGCTAAAGCTTGATATTGTCATTAACCACAACGTGATGAATAGATAAATCCAGTGCTTCAAAATCATTCCTTTTTATATTTAACCTTCTTGGCATGTGCATTAAATAATATTGTCAGCTGCAATCACAACATTTTTTACTTTTATCACTTGGAATTGAAGTAAACACCCCCACTATAGTTGCAACTTAAAGAATGCCTTAGAGCATAATATAAACCCTAAATCTGGAGATTATGATAAATGACTATTCGTCCTCTACATGACCGTTTAATTGTTAAACGTAATGAACAAGAAACTAAATCAGCTGGCGGAATCGTATTAACAGGTTCAGCAGCAGAAAAATCAACTCGCGGTGAAGTAATTGCAGTAGGCAATGGCCGTATTTTAGAAAACGGAGACGTGCGAGCGTTAGACGTTAAAGTTGGTGATACGGTTATATTTAGTGAAGGTTATGGCGTTAAAACTGAAAAGTTAGACGGTGAAGAAGTTTTGATCATGTCAGAATCTGACATCTTAGCAATTGTAGAATAATTAATTCATTGTAGTGAGCCCTATAAGTAAACGCTTACTACTCTATTTATTATTAACTAGCTTTAATAAATAAAAAGCAAAGAATACATAGGAAATAAAAATGGCAGCTAAAGACGTAAAATTCGGTAACGACGCACGCATCAAAATGTTAGCAGGCGTAAACGTACTTGCAGACGCAGTAAAAGTAACATTAGGTCCTAAAGGCCGTAACGTGGTTTTAGACAAATCTTTTGGTGGCCCAGCGATCACTAAAGACGGTGTATCTGTTGCAAAAGAAATCGAACTTGCAGACAAGTTTGAAAACATGGGCGCTCAAATGGTGAAAGAAGTTGCTTCTAAAGCCAATGATGAAGCGGGCGACGGAACAACTACAGCAACAGTATTAGCACAAGCTATTATTAGTGAAGGCATCAAAGCCGTTGCTGCAGATATGAATCCAATGGATTTAAAACGTGGTATCGACAAAGCGGTTAAAGCAGCAATTGAAGAATTAAAAGAATTATCAGTTCCATGTTCAGACAGCAAAGCAATTGCCCAAGTAGGTACTATCTCAGCTAACTCTGACACTGAAATTGGTGACATCATTGCTAAAGCAATGGAAAAAGTAGGTAAAGAAGGCGTTATCACTGTTGAAGAAGGTCAAGCGTTAGAAACAGAGCTTGACGTTGTTGAAGGTATGCAGTTTGACCGTGGTTACTTATCACCTTACTTCATGACTAATCAAGAAAATGGCTCAGTTGAATTAGACTCTCCATTTATTTTATTAGTAGACAAAAAAATCTCTAACATCCGTGAATTACTTCCGACATTAGAAGGCGTAGCCAAAGCGGGTAAGCCATTAGTTATTGTTGCCGAAGATGTTGAAGGCGAAGCATTAGCGACTCTAGTTGTAAATAACATGCGCGGTATCGTTAAAGTTGCAGCGGTTAAAGCACCTGGTTTTGGTGACCGTCGTAAAGCCATGTTACAAGACATCGCTGTATTAACTGGTGGTACTGTTATTTCTGAAGAAATCGGTATGGAACTAGAAAAAGCACAACTTGAAGACCTAGGTACTGCTAAACGTGTTGTTATCACTAAAGACGATACAACTATTATTGATGGTGCTGGTGAACAAGATGGTATTGATGGCCGCGTTGCTCAAATTAAAGCTCAAATTGAAGAATCAACATCTGATTACGACAAAGAAAAACTACAAGAGCGTTTAGCTAAGCTTTCTGGTGGTGTTGCCGTAATTAAAGTTGGTGCATCAACTGAAATGGAAATGAAAGAGAAGAAAGACCGTGTTGACGACGCGCTTCACGCGACTCGCGCAGCGGTAGAAGAAGGTATTGTTGCCGGTGGTGGTACTGCACTTGTACGTGTTGCAGCTAAATTAGCTGGTTTAACAGGTGACAACGAAGACCAAACTCACGGTATAAAAATTGCCCTACGTGCAATGGAAGCACCTTTACGCCAAATCGCATTCAACTCTGGCGATGAAGCTTCAGTTGTTGTTAATAAAGTTAAAGAAGGTGAAGGTAACTACGGTTACAACGCAGCAAACAACACATTTGCTGACTTAGTAGACTTAGGTATTCTTGACCCAACTAAAGTAACTCGTAGTGCGTTACAGTTCGCAGCATCCGTTGCTGGTCTTATGATCACAACAGAAGCGATGATCACTGACACACCACAAGAATCTGCTCCTGCTATGCCTGACATGGGTGGCATGGGCGGAATGGGTGGAATGGGCGGCATGATGTAAACAACATCACACCGTTTCATAGAAACTCAATAAATATTAAATGATATAAAATAGCCCAAACAGCAATGTTTGGGCTTTTTAGTTTATATTCAGCTGTTTAATCACCCAGCTTTTATACTGTGCAACTAAAAGTAGTAATGTAAACGTTTTTTACCTCGGTTATTCGGAGCTGCTTAATCTAGTAATGCGGCTATTTCTATTGAGCCATAAGGTATAAAAATACGTTTACACCCTAAAATATTTACTTCGTTATTGTCTTCTTCATCAGCGTTATCATCATTTGGATTTGATGGCTCAGGCCTAAATATAATAAACTTGTCTGTATAAATCTCAGTAATTCCAACCATAGTTAAACCACTTTTGGTTCGTAATATGAGCTCTTCTTCACGAAATTCATCTTCCATCAATTTTTTAGTAAACATCTCGAACCTTAAATGATAAATAATTGAAAAATCTTAACTATCGAAGATAGCTAAGGCTTAATTTAACGCAAGTAAAACTTTATATCTAAAGGAACAAACAGTGAAGTTCTGAATTCCGTCATCGTGAACTTTACTATTGATTTGAGCAAAAGTTAATGTTGTTGATTTTACCTTAAAGTATATAACCAATTTATTTATAACCTTGTTATTGTTTAATTGAATAGTCAAACGCCACATTTGTTTGGTATCTTAAAATAGATAATTAAAATTAACTTCGTTTCACACGTATGGCATAAATGTTACGTAACATTACTTACATAGTACTGAGCTGTTCATTATTTTTCACGTCTTGCATTCAAGCTAAGAGCTTAAACATTGCGTCAGATATTTGGTGCCCTTATATTTGCAACGATAAAAACTTACCTGGCATTTTAATTGAAGTTTTAACTGAAATAGCCAAAGTTAAAAATATTCCAATGAATTTTAATATCATACCGTTATCACGATCGCTTATTATGGCCAAACGTTCGGAAATTGATATTGTACTAGCCATTACAAAGTCACATATTCAAGAATATAAATTACAAAAAAGTGTTTTGTATTATGGTGGTTGGTATAATGATTTTTATATAAATAGCCAAGATAAATGGATGTTAAATAATCCGCAAGATATTGATAACTTTCTTAAATCTGGCCAAGTTTTAGGATTAATAAAAGGTTATGATTATGGTCGAACTATCAATAATTTCATCATTAAATATCCTAATAGTATTTATCAAGCCACAGGTAACTCACCATTAATAACCTCTATTAAAATGTTACAAAAAGGACGTATTGCAGCGCTACTAGACTCTAGATTTAATGTTGAATATGAAATGAATAAATTTAATATTGTGGACATAAGACATGCTGGTAGTGAAGGTGACTTTGTCCCCTTATTCCTAGGTTATTCCCCAAAAGTTGGTATAGATATAATAGAAGATGTTGATGATGGTTTTTTGTTTATTACTAACAATGGTACTTTTGATCAAATTCTAAAAAAATACGGTGTTTCAAATTGGCACGCCCAAGGCCCACTAAAATAGTAATTTTATATTATTTTCAGCAATACACACCGATAGCTTAGTTATGAAAAAGTGGGGTTTTACTATATATTAATTATGCAGTTTATTTTCGATTGATTTTACCGTACTAATGACTTATTAAATGCTAAAGCAACTTGATGTAATGGAATTCAATACTTTGATTAACCTACTAAAATACTTATGCTTTCTGATCTTCTTCCAGATAATTCCCCCCTATATGCTTTTGCCTCTGAGTCATCTATACGATTTGAACAAATATCAATCGAGCATGGATTACCACAAAGTAGCGCTAAAGCCATTTTACAGGATCGACTGGGGTTTATTTGGGTAGGTATGGAAGAAGGGTTGGCTCGTTATGATGGTTATGAATTTAAAGTGTTTAAAAAATTAAACGACACGCAATCCATTTCAAATAATTATGTAACCACCATTATTGAAGGCAAAAACGGGTATATTTGGGTTGGGACTCGAGCCGGTGGATTAAACCGTTTTAACCCAGCTACTGAAAAATTTACTCGTTACCAATACCAAGAAAACAATCACAATAGTATTAGTAGCAATAACATTCATGCTATTGCTCAAGACGACGCTGGCAATATTTGGATAGGTACTGATGGTGCAGGACTCAACCAATTTAATCCAGATACTGAAAGATTTACCCATTTCCGTCACCAAGTGGATAACACTAATAGCATTAGTAGTGATGCGATAAGTGACGTTTTTATCGAAAAAGAAGGACATATATGGATCGGAACCTGGGGGGCCGGTCTTAACCGATTTAATCCGGATACTGGAAAATTTAGCCTTTTTCAACATGACAACAATGACCCATCTAGTATCAGCAACAACACCGTTAGGGATATTATTGAAGATGAAAAAGGAAATCTATGGTTGGCAACTAAGGGAGGCGGGCTAAACTATTATAATAAAACCAGTCAAACATTTACTCACTATCGACAAAATGCCACAACCCCTAATTGGTTAAGTAATGATGAAGTTGAAACACTTCTTGAAGATCCTCAAGGAAATATTTGGATAGGAACGTTAGGTGGTGGACTCAATCACTTTAACCTAAGTAATAATCATTTTACCCAATATCGTCATCAGCCAACAAACCTGAATAGTTTGGGAAGTGATAGCGTCAGATCAATAATATATGACCAACAAGGAAACTTATGGGTTGGTACTGACGGTGGTGGGTTAAATAGGTTAAATTCTCTAACTCAGCACTTCACCCATTATCAGCATCAAAATAACAACCCAAACAGTTTAAGTCAGAATATTATCCGTGCCATTACTGAAAACAGTAATGGCATACTTTGGGTCGGTACTTGGGGGGAGGTCTGAACCGTTTTAACCCAGAAACTAATCAGTTCAATCATTACCGTCATGACCCTAATCAACCTAATAGCTTAAGTGATGACAAAGTCTATGTGATCACTGAAGATAAAAACAATAACCTTTGGATAGGCACGGATAAGAATGGTTTAAATCTATTTAATCCAAACACAGAACGATTTAAACATTACCGCCATGATCCATCCGACCAAAACAGTTTAAGTGACAATCCTGTCAGTGCAATAACTGAAGATAAACAAGGAAATATTTGGATAGGGACATGGAAAGGACTCAATCAATACAACCCTAAAACTGAAAAGTTCACCCATTACCGACATGACAAGACAAACCCAAATAGTTTAAGTAATGATAGTGTTCGAGTGATAACAGAAGACCGTCATGGCGATCTGTGGATAGGAACTTGGGGCGGTCTTAATCAGTTAAATCCAAACACAAAAAAGTTTACCCATTTTAAACATCTTGCCGATGACCCTGACAGCTTAAGTGATAACACAGTTTATGGAATTACAGAAGATTCACAAGGCAACTTGTGGGTAGGTACGGCAAGTGGTTTAAATTTATTAAATAGAAAGACTGGGAAATTCACTCATTTTTTTGAAAAAGATGGGCTAATAAATAATGTTGTTTATCGTATTGAAGAAGCGAACGACGGCACTATTTGGCTAAGTACAAACCAAGGCTTATCTAACTTTAACCTTAAAACCAATAGGTTCATAAATTATAATATGGGTGATGGTTTACAAAGTAATGAGTTTAACGCCGACGCATCAGGAAGTAATGCCAAAGGGGAGCTATTTTTTGGCGGCATTAATGGGTTTAATCGGTTTATTCCTAATGACATCAAAGCCAATACACAGCAACCCACTGTCGTATTTACCGATATGTTATTGTCGAATCAATCCGTTCCTATTTTTAATGATTTAGATGAGATTCGGTACGATCAAACTCAGATAATTAAGAGTGCATTGAATAATAATTACGCATTGACAAAGGCAATTCATTCTTCCTCAGATATCATATTGACCCATTTACAAAACTTGGTCACTTTTGAATTTAGTGCTTTGCATTACTCCAACCCAACAAAAAACCAATTTGCATACAAAATGGATGGATTTGACGAGCAATGGATTAAAACAGATCATAAAAATAGGCGTGCTACTTATACTAACTTGCCAACAGGCGATTACGTATTACGAGTTAAAGCCAGTAATCCGTATGGCATTTGGAACGACGAAGGCGCATCGTTGAACATAACGGTATTACCTCCCCCTTGGTTTTCATGGTGGGCATATAGCTTGTATTTTATTATCTTTGTTATCATTATTTGGCTAATTATACGAGCTCAACGCAAAAAAATAGAATTTGTGCAAAAGCTCAATGAAACACTAGAAATGAAAGTTACCGAGCGAACGCTAGGGCTGCAAAAAGCCAATGAAGAATTAGCCAAAATAAGTGTGACTGATGAACTCACAGGGTTAAAAAATCGACGTTTCATCACAAATAATTTAAAGAATGATATTGATCTCATTTTACGCCGTCAGCGAACCGTAAAACAAAACAATATGCCTCAAGAACAAAATGAATCAGACTTAGTTTTCTTCTTATTAGATATAGATGACTTTAAACAAGTGAACGATAAGTATGGGCACTCAGCAGGTGACGCCGTATTAATGCAAATAAAACCAATTTTGAGCGCTGTTTTCAGAGAGACGGATTATTTTGTGCGCTGGGGCGGTGAAGAGTTTTTAGTTATTGCTCGCTTTTCTGACCGAAGTAATGCGAGTTATCTTGCTGAAAAATTAAGAAGAGCCGTTGAAGTGTTTGACTTTGAAATTGACGAGCACTGTACAATTAACAAAACTTGCTCTATAGGTTTTGCCAGTTTCCCATTTATTATTTCACATCCAGAAGCGTTAAGTTGGGAACGTGTGGTTGATATTGCTGATCACTGTTTATATGCAGCAAAAAAATCCAATAAGAATACTTGGGTCGGCTTAGACAATATAAGTTGTACGGATATTAATATATTGGCATTAATGCCAAAAAATACCGAAACATTAATAGCGGCAAATATATTAGAAGTGAGTAGTTCCTTATCTAACAAAAGCGATATTAAGTGGGATTAACTCATGCAAGGTTCATGATGATTAAACGAATAACACCTCATTTAACGTGGTACTAATGGATATGCAAATGCCAGTACTTGATGGAATAGAAGCAACTAAAATATTACGCACTAAAGCCAAGTTTAAAGATCTACCAATTATCGCGTTAACTGCAAATGTAAGTAAAGAAGACATCGACATTTGTAACGCGGCAGGTATGAACGATTACGCTTCTAAACCTATTGAAGCCGATAAGTTAGCTAAGCTAATTTTGCAACATCATATTCAGTAAATGTTAGACAAATTCAGCTTGATCACCAACGTACACCATGTGACCAATCGCATTTTTACTGTTTGGTGCTAATACCGCATTTTGACCAAAAAAAGCGCCTTTTTGTTCTACATGTGTCATGTTAAACAAAGTTTTTGATGGCTGTTGTGGAGTAGTGACTTGACCAGAAAGTTGATCAATTCCTGGTACATTGCAACGTTCACAGGGATTACAACAATCAATAACACAGGTTTGTCTATTATCTTGTCCGGTAATAATTAAACTACTGCTTTGATGCTCCACAAATGCCGTCATTCCATCAATGATGATATTTCCTCGAAAACGATTCATTGGGATCGCTGGAAGTTGCTGCGATAACAATTGACTATTTAGCACGTCGAGTGACGCTGTATTTGTGAGTAAAAACGGATATCCATCTGCAAAGTGTGTGGTGTTTTTATTACCTTGACTGTGTTTTACACTGACTTGACGCTCAAAACTGGGATTCATTCTTACCAAACTGAGTGTTTGTCCGCGCCATAAACCAAGCACATTAACTAACCAGTCTGATGCCTTTTTTCCTTCATCTAAAACCTGACATTCGCTTTTCCACACCGTTGCGGTTTTCTGTTCAGTTAAGTCAGAATTTAATGCAATTTCTAAAGGTGTATGATCTGGGTGGGTTAATACTAAATGAGTTTCGGTTATCGCCGTATGTATTGTCGCCATTTTTGCACAACTACGTTGTGTTAAAAACAATCCATCTTCATTAACAACCATCCAATGTCGATCCCACTGAAGCCCTTTCTCTGTTAGTAAGCTTTGTGTCAAACTGATCCCTTGTAACGATTTTACCGGGTAAATCACCAACTCTGAAATAACACCAGGTACCATAGTATGAACTTCCAATTTTTATTGAAGAAAATGTAATGCCGAAAAGCGAGTGTACTTATTTATTATAATGACTTAATTAAATAACCAAAAATATGATCCACCAAATAAGTTATGGGTGGTGACTTTCACCAATGGTGAGGACGAATATTTGGCCGCGCTTATATCACTGTGTGCAAAAAATAAACTTACAATTTGATTGTCCTTTTGCCAACGTAAACCAGTATTAAATCTAAAACCAGCGTAACCACCAAAAGCCGTATATTGTTCACGAGTTGCCGTCGCAAAAATTGGATCTACCCCATAAAACGTTTGTGCATATTTGTCTGAGACAAACTCAAATTTAAACGAACCAGATATACTGACATGTCCTAAAAAATAATCTTTATCTAAGCGTTTTCTAAATACTATGCTTGGACTAGAACTGAAGTTTAGCGATTCATTTTTGAACGTCCTAGCTTCTCTGAAGTTAATATCAATAAATAATGCATTATTTTTGGTATCACCTCCTTTCAGAAAATATTTAAAACTGGGACCGTATTCTATAACGCCATCAATATCATCCATCCCCTTTCTGGCTTTATTTTTATCACTGTTTACTGGAATTGCACCTGAAAGGCTTAATGATACATACAGATTCTCACTGTTAAATAATTTGCCATTAATTCCGCTTTGGCTAATTTTCATTTTGGGGCCGTTATAATAAATATATGGTACTGGCAGTAATAACGCTCTGCTTTCATCGGAGCCAATATACTCTGGTACACCATTTACTGAAGCTATTCCCACCCCAAAAATCCACTTACCCTTTTCGGGGGTTAAATTTGCTTGGTTTTTGTCGCAATCTATTACTTCTAGGATTTCACAACTGCCTGCTCCAACTTCAGCTATCGCATATGAAGGGACATTAATGACTAAAAGAATAATGATAGAACGAAAGATTAATTGAATATTCAAACGGCAGCCAATCAGATTAATTAAGTTATATCGTTTGTTTTATCGAAATTTAACGAAAAAACGTACAGTTATTTGTTGATTTTAAATATGAAAATTAAACGTTAATATAATGACATATATATTACTTAGGTAGAAAAATTGATTAAATCAACGTTTAAAGTTTTCTCGTATATGATTATTTTATTAATCATAGGCTTTTTACTCAAACCTATGCCCAACTTTGAACACTCATCACCGAGGGAGTTACCTTGGGCATTACCAGATATTAACCAAGCATATACAAATTATCAGTATTTAGATAATGGTCAAATATTGATTGAAATAACGCATGTCCCACTTATCAATATAACACCTAAAATGTTAGCCTGGTTTTATCAAAACTTACCGATTTCAACAGTACAAATTGATCAAACAACTTTACCTTGGTACCACATATTTCATCCCTCTGAACATGGTGTTATAAGTGTTGTAGAACCCGCTACTAATAACCTGCCTGGCATGGGTATTGGTGCTCTAATTCAAAGAAAAGAGTGGTTTGGTGATTTCAACAGCCAAGGAGCTGGCCGCATAATTAACTTTTCAGAACAAGGCATGACTATTAAACCTGAGTTAGCTGGATTGTACTTTGGTCAGATTGAACACTCGTTTATTCAAACGAATAAAGGCAGCCAATACACAGTAAAAAGTCTAATTGGTTCAGATCTGCCCGTTTTAGGCCCTATTATTAACTTAGTCATTCGTTATAAAATGTTCCCTGAGCCTATGATCAAACAATGGCTTAGGCATCAAGTCGAAGAAGTAGGTAGTCTGAACTCATTTTTACCTCAACTGTACGGTGCTAAGCATAACGAACACCATTACCGACTCCAGTTATCAACACAAGCTGAACTCAATTAATCTTGTTGCATAGCCCACATTTTTGCGTAGCGGCCATTCGCTAACAATAACTCTTGATGGTTACCGGTTTCAACAATTTCGCCTTGGTGCATTACTATGATTTTATCTGCATCAACTATGGTGGATAACCTATGAGCAATAACCAATGAAGTATGACCTTTGGCTATTTCTTGTAATGCAGCCAAAATAGCTTGTTCAGAACCTGAGTCTAAGGAAGACGTCGCTTCATCAAAAATTAGTATTGGTGGACGTTTTAATATGGTTCTCGCAATAGCAACACGTTGTTTCTCTCCACCTGATAATTTTAATCCACGTTCTCCAACCACAGTTTGTTCTTTTTTAGGCAAGTCTTGAACAAAATCATACAAGTGTGCGTGTTTAATGGCTTGCCAAACTTGACCATCATCAGCATTCGGGTTGCCATACCGTATGTTTTCAAAAATAGAATCATTAAATAACACGGTATCTTGAGGCACGATACCCATATGTTTTCTTAACGATTGTTGGGTTATCGTTTTTATGTTCACCGAGTCTATTTCGATTGAACCTGAAGTCACGTCATAAAAGCGGAACAACAACTTAACTAGGGTTGATTTGCCAGAGCCACTTTCCCCAACCACTGCCAATTTTTCACCGCTGTTTATCGTAAAGTTAATGCCTTTCAAAATTGGCCGACTTGGGTCGTATTTAAACCTGACATCATTAAAGCTGATTGTGCCATCACCAATGTTAAGTTCCTTGGCTTGTTTTTCATCGGTAACTTTTGGTACACGTTCTAATAACTCAAACATTTTTTCAATATTCGCTAACGAGCCTTTAATTTCGCGATAAACAAATCCTAAAAAGTTTAACGGCATAAACAGTTGCATCATAAATGCGTTAATTAATACAAAGTCACCTAAAGTCATCTCTTTTGCTACCACACCATTGGCGGCCAATAACAACATTGAAGTCATCGCCGACGCTATGATCAGGGCTTGCCCACTATTTAGACCAAATAGGGTTAATCGGTTTTTCCTGCGAGCGGTTTCCCACAAAGCCAATTCTTCATCGTAACGTTGTGATTCGTATTGTTCATTGTTGAAATATTTAACGGTTTCGTAATTTAATAAGCTGTCGATAGCTCGGGAGTTGCTGGACGAATCGGCTTGATTAGCTTCGCGAATATATTTAGTACGCCATTCTGTGGCATAAGCGGTAAACCCGATATACAACAAAATGGAACCTAACGTGATTAACGCAAAATTTAAGCCGTATTGATAAAAGAAAATAGCGACAACAAACAAAATTTCTAACAAAGTAGGGACAATATTAAACACCATAAAACGCATTAAAAAACTAATGCCAGACGTCCCACGCTCCATATCTCTTGATAAACCACCCGTTTGACGATTTAAATGAAAATCCAAATCCAAATTATGTAAGTGATCAAATAACTTTAATCCCACTCGACGCATTGCTCTTTCAGTTACGCGACCAAATAACGTATCTCTGATCTCACCTAAAATAACATTAAAGAACCTAAGTAATCCGTACAATAAAACTAAGGTAACAGGCACCGCAATAATACTGGTTAATCCATCGTTTACTTGCTCCAAGGAATCAACGATTTCTTTTAATATAAAAGGTAAACCGACAATGGCGACTTTAGCTAAAACCAAACAAAGTAAGGCTAAAATTATCCTAGGCTTATGTTCCATTAAATACGGAATTAAAGACTTAACCGAACGCCAACTAAATTCAACAGGGGTATTGTCTTGGTGATGTCTGTTTTTTCTCAATTTGTGCCCTTAATAATTTCACTTATCAATATAAAGATGTTCTTTCAACATGAAATTAATTAAAATAAACCATTAATTCTTCACATTGGGAGGCTCTATTCGTGGTATTTATCGTTACATGTATTTTAAGCGTGATCTTTGTATTTATAATCGGCCTCACTTTACTACAAATGCGTACTGCATGGCTCACTGAAATGAAAAACAAATCATTAAATCAGCAGTTTAGAGAGATTCAATCTGACTTTAGAGAGCTTGTTTTACCACTGTATACCGACAATATAATTAATGTCATGACAAAACAAAGACTAACAACGATTGCTACTAACTTTTTTGTTTTTCAGCCCATTAGCGAACCTAATATAGAGCGTTTGCTGCTAACCGTAGAGTCATGTCGTTCTGCATTTTCTCAATGCCGTTTAGCTAATGCTCAATACCCTGAACAATTTCCGCCCTTGTTTGAACAGTTCGTGAATTCTATCCCTACGAGCGCACGTGATTTTAATGCGCACTTTTATAATATTACTTTACCCAGTGTGTTAGAAAAATTTACACATTCATTAGACGCCTTATCTGAAGTCATAGAACAAGAAGATGATATGAATGAAGAGCTTGATCATAATGAAGTGCAAGAACTCGCCATGCCTACTTTTGAACCCTTTGTAGATACCTCCTATGACTACGAACAAAAGCAACAGAACATACTTTAATTTAAGTTACTTTCCCCCGTTTTTGCTTTTCACTGAATAAATATTCCCACATTAGGTGATATTCTTGAGTTCATTAAAGAATTACGTTTTAGCCACCTGATAAATAATCTATAATTTGGTCATATTTCGTAATTGGAAAAATAGATGAGCACAAAAAAATTTATTACTTCACAAGAGCTTCTAGAAGATTCATTTAGACTGGCTCATCAAGTATTTGAAGACGGTTTCCGTCCCGACTTTATCATTGGTATCTGGCGTGGCGGCGCACCAATAGGGATTGCAGTTCAAGAGTTCTTTGATTTTAAAAAAGTAGAAACGGATCACATCGCGGTACGTACTTCGTCTTATTATGGTATTGGTTTGCAATCAAAAGAAATTAAAGTGCATGGACTTCATTACCTCATCGAAAATGCCAACGCCTCAGATACATTACTCATTGTTGACGATGTGTTTGACTCTGGACGTAGTATTGATGCCTTAATTAAACAAATAAAGACTTTATCTCGTCTTAATACACCAAAAGATATTCGTATCGCTTGCCCTTGGTATAAACCAACCAACAACCAAGTGGATATTAAACCAGATTATTTCGTACATGAAAGTGCAGAATGGTTAGTTTTCCCACATGAGTTGTCTGGCTTAACAACAGAAGAGTTGATTGAGGGTAAAACGGAATTAGCTAATATCAAACATTTGTTAGTTTAATATTGCCAGTGACCAAAAATATGCCAGTTAATAAACTGGCATTTTTTGTTTTGGCTTAAGTGGGCATAAGTTAAAGTACTTTTTCCCAGAACATGGCTTTACCCATTTCAGGATCTAGTTCATAACCTGCAAAACCAAACTTAATATATGCATTTTTTGCAACCGCATTACCTTCTAGGACTTCTAAAGTCAGCTTGCATACACCACGTTCTTTAGCAATGGATTCAACTTTTTCCATCATCTTCATGCTTAAGCCTAATCCTCTAAATTCACTGTTTACCGTAACATCATGAATATTCAGGATAGGTTTACATTTAAAAGTCGAAAAGCCCTGAAAGCAGTTGATCAAACCTGCGGGTTTTCCATCAACATAACATAAGACAGAAACCGCGTTAGGGGTATTGATTAGTGCTGTCACTAAGTTCTGTTGCGTATATTCAGATAATGCTTGTCCGCCGCCCATTGGGTCTAATGCATAACCATTAAGCAGAGTAACAAGATCTTCGGCATGTTGTGGATTGGTGTAATCGGCTTGTAAAATTTCAACTGACATAAATAAGGCTCTAAATTAATGTTAAAGCCTAGTCTATTGGATCCAGCTGTTTAGTTCAGCATCAATTTAATATTATTGTACTTTTGCAAATACCGTTTTGATTTTCGCTAATAGCTGTTCACCATTTGGTCTCGTTGTATGGTCGGTTGACGCATACATCCAAACAACCTCTGACTCAGCTATTGAGTCAGCCTGTTTTAACAAGTAAACCGCTGGGTGGGGTAAGCTTTTTTCAGATGCAATTCCGTACGCTTTAGTTACTTCTAATTTACTATCACTTAAAAATGTATAACCTTGTCCAAACTGACGTTTAGTATTTTTTGCTGCACTCACTTCATCAGGACTCACAGCTAGCAATTTGACATTGTAATCTTTTAGCTCTGGCAACACGGATTGGATCGTACTAAATTGATCAATACAATACGGGCACCAGTCACCGCGATAAAATATTAATAATATATTTTGTGTTTGTAATGTTTGCTCAAGATTCACTTGCTGGCCTGAACTATCACTCAAGGTAAAGTCTTTTGGCGCATTGCCTGTCATTATAGAAGATACGGCTAGGTCCGAATAGGATTGCTCTAAATGACTATCATCCGCTGCGGTAATTCCGATAAGCCCACAAGCAAATAGTGACAATGCAGTCATCACCGCGACTAATGGTTTTGTTAAAACGTTGTTGTTCATTATTCTTCCTTCAGTAATAAAAAAGGTCTTAATTTATGTAATAAACTAAGACCTTGAGTTACTTTATTTTATTTCATTAACCATTAAATATATGCAAAAGCGTCTGCAAAAATACGTTCTTTAATCGCACCTTGATTAATAAAGTCTTCACGCGCGATACCCGCCATTTTGAAAGGTCCCGCTAAGTAGATGTCATATGGGGCTAAATCTTTAATATCGTTCATTACCGCTTGGTGTACATAGCCTGTTTTACCTTGCCATTGAGTTGATGGGTTTTCGACAACCGGTATAAATTCAAAGTGACTGTGTGAAGCTGCCCACGTTTCCATTTCAGCTCTGGCGTATAAAGCAGACTCTTCTTTTACACCCCAATACAAAATAACGGGAGTGGTTGCCTTGATACTAGTTAAGTGATCTGCGATGGATTTAGTATACGAAAAACCAGTTCCGCCAGCCATCAAGATAATTGGACGATCAGAGCTAGTTTGTATATGAGCATTACCCAATCCTACTTCTAAAATAACTTCGCGATTAACTGACATGTGATCGAGCGCACCACGAGGATAAGAGTCATCAGGTCCAGCACCGATATGCAACTCTATGGCTTCAGCGTCTGGCGCCGAGGCTATCGAAAAAATACGTTTGTCTT
The DNA here is from genome assembly GCF_032461525.1 of Psychrosphaera aquimarina. Taxonomy (NCBI): domain Bacteria; kingdom Pseudomonadati; phylum Pseudomonadota; class Gammaproteobacteria; order Alteromonadales; family Pseudoalteromonadaceae; genus Psychrosphaera; species Psychrosphaera aquimarina. Next base: position 132,253 of record NZ_JAWCUA010000003.1, read on the forward strand.
CTTCCGATAATACAATTTGCAAATATTGGCCAGCTTGAAACTCTGCCGGTATTAGTGGTTTTAGTTTTACAATATTAACAAAGTTGGTAGCCGCTTCGATTGATAAAACTTCGGCTAAAATAGTTTGTGGCATTTGAATTTCTCTTTTTGTTTTACTCAACAATTAAAGTATTTATTTAATAAACGGATGATGTAATGTCATATCCGTGATTGGGTAACCAATACAAGCATAAGTGAACTTTTGTTCATTATCGGCTTGAGTTAACAATGTGGACTCATCTCTGCCCCCATAACTAACTTCGCCATTTACTGTTTTACATACACACGCGGTGCAAACCCCTTGGCGACAGCGAAATGGAAAACTAATATCATTACGTTCTGCTGCTTCAAGTATCGTCTCGCCTTCCTTAACGGAAAACTGAATACCACTTGGATTGATGGTAATTGTTGTCACAGTTTTGCCTTTGGTTCTTCAGTTAACGGTATACCTAGTTCATCCCAAATTTCATCAACTCGGCTTTTCACTTCTTCTGTCATGACGATAGGTTCACCCCATTCACGATCAGTCTCGCCCGGCCATTTGTTAGTGGCATCCATCCCCATTTTTGATCCTAAACCAGAAACAGGAGAAGCAAAGTCCAAGTAATCAATAGGTGTGTTTTCGATTAACACTGTGTCGCGAGCAGGATCCATACGAGTAGTGATTGCCCACATCACATCTTCCCAATTACGAGCATCAACATCGTCATCACAAACAATAACAAATTTAGTGTACATAAACTGCCTTAAGAACGACCAAACTCCCATCATCACCCGTTTAGCATGACCTGGATATTGTTTTTTCATGGTTACGACGGCCATGCGGTACGAACACCCTTCAGGCGGTAAGTAAAAGTCGACAATTTCTGGATATTGTTTTTGAATTAATGGCACAAATACTTCGTTTAACGCCACACCCAAAATAGCAGGTTCATCTGGTGGACGCCCGGTATATGTGCTGTGATAAATAGGATCTTTTCTGTGCGTTAAATGAGTTACGGTAAATACAGGAAACTCTTCAACTTCATTGTAATAACCCGTGTGGTCGCCATAAGGGCCTTCAGGTGCCGTTTCATTTGGGTCTAAATACCCTTCTAATACAAACTCCGCAGAGGCAGGAACTTGTAGATCATTCGAAATACATTTTACGACTTCGGTTTTATCACCACGTAATAAGCCAGCAAAGCCATACTCTGACAATGTGTCCGGAACAGGAGTAACCGCGCCTAATATAGTGGCAGGATCGGCACCTAATGCGACGGCAACTGGATACTTTTCACCTGGGTTCGACTTTTTAAATTCAGCAAAGTCTAATGCTCCGCCGCGATGGGATAACCAACGCATGATCAATTTATTACGAGACAATAACTGCTGACGATAAATACCTAAGTTTTGGCGTGGTTTATTAGGACCTTTGGTGACGGTTAATCCCCAAGTCACTAATGGAGCTACATCACCTGGCCAACAATGCATAATTGGTAACTTAGTTAAATCGACATCATCGCCTTCTAACACGACTTTTTGGCAAGGTGCTTTTTTTACTTCTTTTGGTGACAAGTTTAATACTTGCTTAAATATAGGTAGTTTTGAAAACGCGTCTTTAAAGCCCGCTGGGGGTTCTGGTTCTTTTAAAAATGCTAACGTTTCACCTACGCCACGTAAGGCAGACACATCTTCTTGACCCATCCCCATAGCAACACGTTTAGGTGTACCAAATAAATTAGCTAATACTGGGATATCAAACCCTTTTGGGTTTTCGAATAACAAGGCAGGACCTTTACCGCGTAATGTTCGGTCGGCAATTTCCGTCATTTCAAGGTGGGTATCCACCTCTTTTGTAACCCGAACTAGTTCGCCTTGTTTTTCAAGCTGATCGATGAAATCTCTTAAATCTTTATATTTCATTTACACACTTCTTTTAACTACCCAAATAGTAAAAAACCCCAAAGCTAAGTTGGGGTTTAATCATTTAACCTAACAAAGCGTTTAACTTTTTTGGCGTTTCATCGCCTCAAAGAATTCATCGTTAGTTTTGGTCATTCCTAATTTATCAATTAAGAACTCCATAGCTTCTACTTCTTGCATTGGATTAACAATCTTACGAAGTATCCACATTTTTTGTAATTCATCTTTAGAAGTCATTAACTCTTCACGACGAGTACCAGAACGATTGAAGTCTATGGCTGGGAATACACGGCGCTCTGCAATCTTACGATTTAAGTGCAATTCCATGTTACCTGTACCTTTAAATTCTTCGTAGATTACTTCGTCCATCTTAGAACCTGTATCTACCAAAGCAGTTGCTATGATAGTTAAACTACCACCTTCTTCAACGTTACGAGCCGCACCAAAGAAACGTTTTGGTTTATGTAGTGCATTGGCATCAACACCACCAGTAAGAACCTTACCAGATGACGGGATAACCGTATTATAAGCACGAGCTAAACGCGTGATGGAGTCTAGCAAGATCACGACGTCTTTTTTGTGTTCTACTAAACGTTTGGCTTTCTCGATAACCATTTCCGCCACTTGTACGTGACGGCTAGCTGGTTCGTCAAATGTTGAAGCAATAACTTCACCTTTTACTAAGCGTTGCATCTCTGTAACTTCTTCTGGACGTTCGTCAATTAGAAGTACCATTAATTCAGCTTCAGGGTGATTAGCCGCAATTGAAGTTGCAATGTTTTGCATCAACATTGTTTTACCAGCTTTAGGTGGAGCGACAATCAGACCACGTTGACCGCGTCCAATTGGTGATGCTAAATCTAAAACACGAGCAGTAATATCTTCCGTAGAACCATTACCACGTTCCATAGTAAAACGAGATGTTGCATGTAATGGAGTTAAGTTTTCAAATAAGATTTTGTTGCGGGAGATTTCTGGTTTGTCGTGGTTTACTTGTTCTATTTTTAATAATGCGAAATAACGTTCTGAATCTTTCGGGGGGCGAATCACTCCCGATATAGAATCACCTGTACGTAAATTAAAACGTCGTATTTGGCTTGGTGATACGTATATATCATCAGGCCCTGCTAAATACGATGAGTCAGCTGAACGTAAAAAGCCAAATCCATCTTGCAATATCTCTAATACGCCATCGCCATAGATAGATTCACCACTTTTGGCGTGTTTCTTTAAAATGGAAAAAATTATGTCTTGCTTGCGCAGACGGGCCATGTTTTCTAGACCCATAGTCTCAGCTAATTTGACCAATTCGCTAATAGGCTTACTTTTTAGTTCTCTTAAATACATAGATGTGTCTTTGTTTTGATGTGGACTTCAGGAGTTAGTGGTTAGAATTTGGACAGGAACGCTCCAAACTTGTCACATAAGTTAGCAGCATTTTTAACCAGGGTAAAGGTGATATGTAAACAAATACTAAATTAAATTAAATTTTTTCAAAATTGAATCAAATTATGATGATAAATAGTCACCTTCAAAGATAATTATCTAACTCATATCAATTGCGTATCGATCTCGTTAGCGTAATCAGTTAGAGTAAAATTAAAGTATTTATTCAAATTTCTCACTAAAGAACATTCAAGGTATGAACACTCAAGATTGGACCGGCTGGCAACGAGCCGTTATAAAAATTGGCAGCGCATTAATCGCGCCAAATGGCTGTGAAGTGAGTGGTCAATTTATTTTGCCAATCGCTAAGTTTATCAATGATGCTAGAGCACAAGGTAAAGAAGTTATATTAGTTTCTTCAGGTTCAGTCGCAGCGGGGAGAAATGAAATAAAATGCCACAACCAAGGTGTGACTATTGCTGAAAAGCAAGCAATGGCCGCCATTGGTCAAACTAAAATGATGGCTAACTGGCAACGTTTTTTTGATGTCAGTTGTGCCCAACTGCTCATTACTCATGGTGATTTAAGAGACCGAAGACGTTACGTTAACATCAAAAATACGATTCGAGAGTTACTCGCCAACAATATTATCCCAATTATTAATGAAAACGATACCGTTGCCACAGAAGAACTTAAAGTCGGTGACAACGATAACTTGGCGGCATTAGTTGCCTTAATATGTGATGCAGATATTTTATTTATTTGTAGTGATATTAATGGCTTATATAACGCCGATCCGAAAACGACTCCTAGTGCTGAACTGTTGCCAATTGTTGACGAAATTAACGCTGCAATATACGCATTAGCCGGTGACACCCAGAATAAAATTGCTACAGGTGGTATGATAACCAAGTTACAAGCCGCCGAAAAAACCACAAACAATGGTATTCACACTTTTATTGTTAACGGTAAAACAGAAAATACATTCTCTAAGTTGTCGGATAAAGAACATGTCGGCACTTGGTTTAAAGCGGTACACAATAAAGATACCGCCAAAAAACAATGGCTAAAATATACCCTGCACGCCAGTGGTAAAATAGTCATTGATGAGGGAGCAAAAACAGCTTTATTAGGCAATGGTGCCTCGCTGTTAGCAAAAGGAGTCGTATCTACACAAGGAAATTTTATCCGTGGAGAAGCGATAGATATTGAGTACAACAATGAAATAATTGCCCGAGGATTAAGCCAATATTCAAAATCTGAATTGGATTTAATTGCAGGCAAAGACAGTGCGAAATTTGAGTCCATATTAGGTTTTAAGCACAAAGAAGAGATCATCCATAGGGATGATTTGGTATTATTTAACAGCTAGATGAGGAAACACAGAATGACTTTTTCTATTCAGAACATGGCTTCACAGGCTAAACAGGCAGCAAATGTAGTGGCATCACTGAGCACCGAAACTAAAAATCGGGTTTTAATGACTATCTCTGCCAACTTACAAGCTCACACCACAAAAATTTTAGCTGCAAATCAATTAGACATGAAAGCTGCAAAAGAAAATGGTTTATCCGAATCTATGGTAGATAGATTGTTATTAACTGAAGAACGTATTATTGATATTGCCAAAGCGGTAGAACACATTGCTAGTTTACCTGACCCTGTGGGTCTAGTGACTAAAACCTCACGTTTACCAAACGGTCTAAATGTATCGAAACAACGTATACCTCTAGGTGTTATTGCCATGATTTATGAATCACGCCCTAACGTTACCGTTGATGCTGCCTCTTTATGTTTTAAAGCAGGTAATGCCGTCGTACTTCGTGGTGGTAAAGAAGCGCTTCATAGTAACTTAGCGTTAGCCGATTCAATTCACCAAGCACTTGAGCAGTTTGATATCCCATTGCACGCAATTTCACTAGTTCCAGATCCAGATCGTGAGATCATGAATGAGCTATTAACCTTAAACGAAGAGATTGATCTATTAATACCTCGTGGCGGTGAAAACTTAATTAGACATGTAAGTCAAAACAGTCGAATTCCAGTAATCCAACATTATAAAGGCGTGTGCCATTTATACGTTGATCAATTTGGTGACTTAACGAAAGCGTTAAACATTTTAATAAACGGTAAAACCCAACGCCCTGGTGTGTGTAATGCCTTAGAAACCTTATTAGTGCACAAAGACGTTGTTAAGCAGTTTTTACCTGTAGTGGCTGCAACATTCGCAGAGAAGAAGGTTCGTGTACATGCATGTGAACAGGCGATTGAATACTTTGATAATGCCGATTTAGCAACGGATTTAGATTACGATGCAGAATATTTAGCATTAGAGATCGCGATCAAAGTTGTAGATTCATACGACGAAGCCGTTTCGCATATCCAACGCTTTAGTTCAGGCCATACAGAAGTAATCATTACTCAAGACATTAGCTTAGCCAACCAATTTATCAGACAGATTAACTCTGCTGTGGTTATGGTTAACGCATCATCTCGTTTCAGTGATGGTGGCGAGCTGGGTTTAGGTGCTGAAATTGGTATATCTACTAGTAAACTACACGCATATGGTCCTATGGGATTAGAGTCGTTAACAACAGAAAAATTTGTTGTGTTAGGTGACGGGCATACCCGAGTTTAACCTTGATTTAAATACGATTTACAATTCATAAATTTAAAAGACTGCATTAGTGCAGTCTTTTTTATGTTTATAAATCAAAGCTTGTATTGAACATGTAAATACTTAAACTGGGTACATTAGAAAACATCCGACCAGTTATGATTATGTTTCAACAATCGCTTTATTTATCTCAAAACAACCATACTTTACACATCCGCAACATAAATACCTCAACCAATGGTATACCCGTATTAATGTTTCATGGCTCCATTGAAAACGGAAAGATTTTCTACACCGAGTCTGGTAAAGGTTTTGCCTGTTATCTCGCTGAACAAGGCTTTGATGTGTATGTCGTTGACTTCCGTGGGCGAGGTGCAAGTACTCCTGTCATAAACGGTGATTCAAATTTTGGTCAACATGAAACCATAGTGCAAGATATTCCAGCTTTGATTGAATATGTTTATGGATTAACTAAACAACCAATGCATGTAGTTTGTCATTCTTGGGGAGGTGTTTTATTTGGCAGCGCATTAGCCAGGTTCCCTGCTTTATTGCCTCATATTCGAGCACAAGTCTGCTTTGGTACAAAACGACGTGTAACCGTATGGAACATGGAGCGATTTCTTAAAGTGAGTTTAGTGTGGAGCTTGTTTACTCCTTTGGTCACTAAAAGAACTGGATATTTAAATGCAGTTAAGTTTGGTATCGGTTCAGACAATGAAACACACCAGTCGATACTTGAATCACTTGACTGGATTAAATCATCTAAGTGGATTGACCCTATAGATAACTTCGATTATGGACAAGCAGCAAAAGAAATAGAATGGCCACAAAGCTGGCATATAACTGGCGTAAAAGACTTCGCGTTAGGTCATGCTCAAGATGTAAAACTGTTTATTAATGAAAGTTGTAAACATGCGGCGCGTTTCAGTAATTTATCTAAAAAGGCTGGTTACAAAGTCGATTATGACCATATTAATATCTTAACCCATCCTGATGCACCAAAAGACCATTTTCCAGAAATAGTCGATTGGTTAAAACAACATTAATATATATGCTAACTGAGCGCTAACCAAAGCGCCACGGCCATCATTAATGACCCAGATATCTTGTTTAGTTTTTTAACGTTATTTTGCTGGGTTAGAGCTTTGCCAATGGTTTTACCGCCTGTTGCATATAACATCATGCAAATAAACTCAGAACAAGAGATCACTAGGACTAACACGGTTAACTGTCCCAACAGTGATAAATTTGGATTTATAAAGGGCGGTAATAAAGAGATCATAAATGCCCAACCTTTAGGGTTGGCAATGGCCGTTAAAAAACCTTGATTAAACAAAGTTAGCTTACTAATACGAGTTGATTCAGATGGGGTATCAGATAACGCTAATTTCCCTTTTGAGCGCCACATATTGACGCCTACCCATAATAAGTATAACGCCCCTGCTATTTTCAAGAAGCTAAAAATCAAAGGATATTGCAGCATTACCGCAGAAACACCAACCACCGCTGTTATCGCAACGGTCGCAACGCCTAATAATTCCCCCCACATCATCCACATGGTTTTACGTACACCAATTGACATACCTAAAGTCATTGCCAACGTCATGCACATGCCAGGCGTAATACTGACAATAAAAAAAGTAGGAATAAATATCGCTAAAAGGGTGAAGTCGACCAAGGTGAGTGACCTAAAAATTCAATAAGCAGCTGTAGTGAATGGATTGTACTGCAAATATATATTTTGTCATTACCTACATCAAACGATGAACAAACAAATCACAGGCAATAAAAAAGCCTCAATAAATGAGGCTTTCTAAGTGTTTATAAAACTAATTAATTAAGCTGATTTTAATAATGGTTCTTTCACATCAATATTTGTGATGAGTTCCAAGTCAAACGTGTATTCATCAACTGCGATAGCTAATTTACGTTTAACGTCATAAGCGCTTAATCTATCTTTCTCTTCTGCTGTTAGTACATCAGCAGCGGTTGCTACATCCACTAATTCAGAAAACGTTAATTGTTTCTTGATAGTACCGGCACGTACGGCTGATTTCATTTTGTCTAACAAAGGTAATACATCCAGTTTCGCTTTGTACGCATCTTCCAATACAGTAAAGCCATCACGACCAACCATACGAACTAGAGATGTTAATGATTTTTTAGCATCATCATCTTTTAATGTTGCTTCTGCCAAATCAGTGATCATTTTATCAGACACTTTTGAACGTTTGATGAACGGCATACCTAATTTCGCACTTAATAAACCAGAAACTAATCTATTTGGGAAGTTATCTGAGTAAGCAAACAATGCATCTTCAGCTTGTTTTAATGCCCAAGTAGTACCGTAGTTAAAGTAAGGCGTGATTTGTTCACGACAGTCACTTTGTAAATAAAATTTAATGTTAGCCATTGCCATAAATAAGTAACTCATAACGTCACCTAAACGTGCAGATAACATCTCTTTACGTTTTAAGTCGCCGCCTAATACTAACAATGCAAAATCAGATTGAACTGCTAATGCTGAAGACAAACGATTAATTTGTTTTTCAAATTTCTTAACCATAGGGTCGGCATTTTTACCGCTGCCAAATCCAGGTAAATAAGCTGTTGCAACGCCGCGAAGGAAATTCTTAGTGCTGTAACCAATCGTTTTTCTCATTAACTTGTTAAATTCTTTATCCGCGCCTTTTTCTTCAGAGTGAATAACAGAAATTAAGTCTTGTACATGTGGATGACAACGAGTGGCACCCTGACCAAATATCATTAAGTTACGAGTTAAGATATTTGCACCTTCAACCGTAATACCAATTGGCGTAGCAAAATATGCGCTAGCTAATACATTGTTAGGACCCATTTGAATTGCTTTACCTGCTTGAACATCCATAGCCGCTTGTAGACAAGTACGACCCATTTCAGTCATGTGGTATTTAGCCATCGCAGTTATCACAGACGGTTTTAAACCTGCATCTAATGAATTTAATACTAAGTGACGCATTGCTTCTAAGTTGTAAGTCAAACCACCTATTAATGCTAATTGCTCTTGGATGCCTTCAAACTTTCCGATTGGCATACCGAATTGCTCACGAATTGCAGCATATTCAGAAGTTGATTTAAGTGAAGCATGTCCTGTTGCACAACCATTTGCTGGTAACGAAACACCACGACCTGCACCTAAACAAGATACAAGCATTTGCCAACCTTTGCCTATGTTCTTCGCTCCACCGATAACAAATTCCATAGGAACAAATACATCAGTACCACGAGTCGTACCATTGTAGAATTTAACGCCTAATGGATTATGACGATTGCCAATTTCAACACCTTCATAATCTGTCGGTAATAATAGACAAGTAATACCTAAGTCTTCTTCATTACCAATTAAGTTTTCTGGATCGAATACTTTTACTGCAAGGCCAAGTACTGTTGAAATAGGCGCTAACGTTATATAACGTTTGTCCCACGTACAACGTAAACCTACAACTTCTTCACCGTTATACATGCCTTTAGTCACAATTGCTCTGTCTGGAATACCACCAGCATCAGAACCAGCTTCAGGGCTAGTTAATGCAAAACATGGGATTTCTAAACCATCAGACAAACGTGGTAAGTAATGTTGCTTTTGCTCATCAGTACCAAAATGCGCTAATAATTCACCAGGCCCTAAGGAGTTAGGAACCATAACGGTTGTCGCAATTGGGTTACTCTTTGTAGAGATTGACGCCACAATAGTAGAACTTGCGTATGCGCTAAACTCTAATCCGCCAAATTCTTGAGGGATAATGAAAGAGAAAAATTTATTATCTTTTAAATGCTGTAACACTCGTGGTGGGATATGTGTGCTGTTATGCACTTCAACATCATCTAACATTTCTAATAATTCTGCTAACGGGCCATCAATAAAGGCTTGCTCACGCTCCGTTAATTTTGAAGGGGCAGTCTGTAACAAAGTATTAAAGTCTGGTTTACCTTGATAAATAGAAGCTTCAATCCACGTATCTCCAGCGTCTAATGCTTCTTGTTCAGTGCGAGAAATTTCAGGTAAGATTTTTCTAAATGACGTTCTTAGGCTCATAATTTGCCCCTCTTTATTCTGTTTTATGGTTGTCCAAGTGTTAATACTTGGTGCCAGACCTAGTAAATATAGTACAACTATACACTTAACTGGTCTGATGTCTTACCAGTGAGTGTATTAACTTTTTATCCAAAATGAAAGAGATCAATTCAATTATTTTTAAATATCTTTGTTCAAATAAGAAACAATATTGAACATTCCTAGTTTCAAACTATATTTTGTTCTTATAATAGGGAAATTGGAATTTGTAATGTCATTTGCAACTGTTTACAGCCGAGCCAGAGTAGGTATTAATGCCCCATTAGTGACGATTGAAGTCCATATATCCAACGGTCTCCCCTCTTTTCAAATCGTTGGGTTACCCGATGCTAGCGTAAGAGAATCAAGAGATAGAGTTCGTAGTGCGTTAGTAAATAGTGACTTTCAATTTCCACAAACAAGATTAACCGTAAACTTATCCCCTGCTGATATTCCAAAAGAAGGTGCACGATTTGACCTTGCCATTGCGGTTGGTATTCTTGCCGCATCGGCTCAGGTGCCAGTGGATAAACTCATACAATATGAATTTTATGGCGAGTTAGGATTAAATGGCGATGTACGTGGCATTATTGGTGAAATACCCACAACTATGGCTTGTGGCAAAGCCCAACGTATTTGTATATTGCCTAAAGAAAATATCAGCCAAGCTGGTTTAGTAGAAAACACTGAAATCCTAGAAGCATCAACATTAATGGAAGTTTTCCACCATTTAACCGGACAGCAAAACTTAGCCTTTCATCCTCCCAATAAAAATTCAGATAACACCCACATGGTTAGTGGTCATGACTTAAATGATGTGATTGGGCAAACAATGGCTAAACGCGCCTTAGAAATTGCCGCGGCGGGTCAGCATAACCTGCTGTTTTTAGGTCCACCAGGCACTGGCAAATCAATGTTAGCGTCACGCCTTGCCAGCATATTACCGGAAATGTCTATTGAACAAGCGTTACAAACTGCAGCTATTCATTCAGTTAGTGGCAAACCATTTGATTTTACCAAATGGCGAACCAGACCATTTAGAAATCCGCACCACACAGCTTCTGGCGTTGCCTTAGTTGGAGGCGGTAGTGTGCCTAAACCCGGAGAAATCTCTCTTTCACATAATGGTGTTTTATTCTTAGACGAATTACCTGAGTTTGACCGTAAAGTATTAGATGTATTAAGAGAACCCATGGAAACCGGTGTGATCACAATATCGCGAGCCACCCAACAAGCAGACTTCCCAGCCAGATTCCAATTTGTAGGTGCGTTAAATCCTAGCCCAACAGGACATTATAACGATGGTCGTAGTACGTCCGATCAGGTATTACGGTATTTAAACAAAATATCAGGGCCTTTATTAGACCGCATAGATATACAAATAGATGTGCCTGCATTACCAAAAGGTGCGTTAACGGGAAATAATCATACTGGGGAAACATCTGCCGTAGTTAAACAACGAGTGAATCAAGCTCGAGAAATTATGTTAGCCAGAGCCGGAAAACCCAATGCGTTATTATCCAGTAAAGAAGTAGCCAAATATTGTATCTTACTCAAAGATGATCAACTATTTCTTGAAAACACGATCCATCACTTAAATATGTCGATACGCGCCTATCATAAAATTTTAAAGGTGGCCCGCACCATAGCTGACTTACAACAAACTAAAGACATTAATAGAGGCCATCTCACTGAAGCATTAAATTACCGCGCGATGGATCGTCTGTTAGCCCATTTAAGCCAATAAATGACTTAAGCTAAATTACATACTTAGAGTAGTCGTTCCGATTTCATCCATTTGTAACAATCTTCTAACATCACATCGATGGAAATATTATCGACATAACCTAATTCTGTAACCGCCTTATTACTTGATGCGACAACACGTTTGGATACCATAGTGGCTTTTTCAGGTGTCATTGTTGGTTCTTTGTTGGTAACTAATGACCACCAATAAGATACATATCCAACAATTTTTAACGCCAACTTAGGCACGGTTTTATCTGCCGTTGGCTGATTTACTAATTTACCAATTTTTGTCACCACTTCTAAAAAGGCGCAATCTGTGCCTGCCAATATATAGTTCTCACCATTTTTGCCTTTTTCAAACGCAGTTATATGTGCCGCAGCCACTTCTTTTACATGACAATATGATCCTTCTCCTGGTGGTACGCCGGGTAAACTGCCGTTTTGGATCATAGTGAATAATTGTGACCAGTTATGTCTGTCATAAGGACCAATAATCGCACAAGGATTTAACACAACCGCATTTAACCCTCTTAGTTTGACCGCATCTTTAACTACTTTTTCACCCAAGAATTTAGTCTTTAAATAATTAACGCCACTTTGCATTGCCTTACTGGTATCTTGTTCTGTGATTATTGAATCATGGAAACCATAGGCTGATATTGATGAGGTGTGAATAAATCGGCCTACTTTATTTTCTAACGCCACTTCTACTAAGTTTTGAGTACTTACAACATTGGCTTGGAACTGCCTTTCGTTATTGCGACTCCACATATTGGTATCACCCGCTATATGAAATATTGCATCCAAATCCTTTGGCACTATTTTCTGTAATGAGGTGATATCGGTCAAACTCCCTTCAACTAAAGTCACGTCCAAATTAGCTAAATCACTAATATTTGAATTCGGTCGGTGCAGAGCAATTACTTGCCAACCTTTCTCAAGTAACTGTTGAATTACATTTAGTCCTAAAAACCCCGTTCCACCTGTCACAAATGCTTTCATAAAACGCTCTCTAATTATTTTTATTATCTGTTACTTTGGGAAATAAAATCTTAAACGCCTGTGGTAAACGTTTAGCCCAATCGGCTTCTGAATGACGGCCATCAACATCTTGCACCCAAGTAAACTGTTCAAACTTATGCTGTTTTGTGAGTACCTGTAACATCTCATCTATACCAGGCTGTAATTTTTGCTCTAATCCTATACCGCCGTTATCAATATAAAAATACACAGGGGTTGATGGTATATTTGAGTTTTGCACCACAGAAACATAATCGATATGGTCAACTTTAAGAGCAGGAGACATAACAATAGCTTTACTGAAAATTTGAGGATATTGCCACACCATAGCAAACGACATTATGCCGCCCATAGAAGACCCACCAACCGCTGTATATTCGGCCTTTGGTTTAGTGCGGTAATTGCTATCAATAAAAGGTTTAATAATGTTGATCACAAAGTCCATATACTGCTGACCTTGTTTTAGCGTGGGATCTAATTCAGTGCTTCTATCTTTACTGTTATTAATCCCAACTATAATGATTTTTTCCATCTCATTATTGTTCATCATATCCGTGGATGTTTCATCCATCTGCCAATCCACACCAAATGAAGAGGTAGCTGGATCAATAATATTCTGGCCATCATGCATATATAAAACTGGATATGACTGTTGCATGTCTTTGTTATAACCAGGTGGCAACCAGACTATGATGTCCCTCTCTAAAATGTCTTCACTACTGAAGTGTTGATGATATTCAACTGTGCCTGTGATTTGTCCTGATAACGTATTTTGAGATTTACTTGTCCACTGTTCCGCTTTAATCACAATGGTTTTATCTTTATCCGCAAGACCCACAAAATTTGGCAGCACACTTCCGTTTTTGTCTGCTATTTCAACGGACCAATCTCCTTGAGTAAACTTAAATTCAAACGACTCATTTATATTAAATGGCAAAGTGATCTGCCACGTGTCTTCTCTTAAATAACTAAGTGGTACTGAATCAGGTTGCCAGTTACCTAACACTTGGTTTGAACCAGTAATGTATATGTCGGCATTGGGTGTTAAGGTGGGGGAATGTAACTCAAAGGTAATGTTATGAGAGGTTTGCTTTTGGCTTTGAGACTGAAATGGGGATTGGGATTGGCCGCAACCTGTTAGCAGAGTTAAAAAACTAACTGTTAATAACATAAACGTAAGTACTTCAAACTTCTTCATTCAGCCGATCTTAATTATAAATATTTTAGATAAGCTAACTGGTTATAAATGAAAAAGCCAATAATCTGAGATGTTAAGAGAGTAATCTTACATTACTCTCTTAACAACGAACAGACTAATACAACATCACGAATAACATTAAGTTCGTCATCTATTTCACAATGTGCTTGTAATACTTTCACGCCGTCGGATTGTTTGGTAATTGTAAAAAACTCACGCCCCCGCTCTTGATCCAAACGTTCAGGCTTTTTACTGGTGTATTGCACTGTGCCGCGTATTGTTCTGTGTTTCATGGTCTGCCTTAAAATCTACTTAACTTCCATCAATAGGACTTTATGTATTTTTCAGTCGTTGACCTTTGTCAAATTAACTCTTGTAGAGTCATCTTGTGTATGAAGAGGCGAAAATTTGGTAATAAAAAAGCTCCTGTTTAGGAGCTTCTTTGATAACCATTGATTAAACCTTAGTTAGCTCGGTTTAATTCGCCAGGTTTAATAAAATGCTTGTAGACCCGTTTGAGCACGGCCTAATATTAAACCATGAACGTCATAGGTACCTTCATAGGTATTAACCGTTTCTAAGTTAATCATGTGGCGTATTACATGGAATTCATCAGCAATACCATTACCACCGTGCATGTCACGCGCCATACGAGCTATATCTAGCGACTTGCCACAGTTATTACGTTTCACTAATGAAATCATAGTTGGATCCCAATCACCTGAGTCGATGATTTGACCTACACGTAACGACCCTTGTAAACCTAAAGTAATTTCAGTCTGCATGTTGGCTAACTTAGTTTGGAATAACTGAGTTTGTGCTAATGGCTTATCAAATTGTTTACGGTCTAACCCGTATTGACGAGCTGCATGCCAACAGAATTCAGCAGCACCTAGCGCGCCAAATGAAATACCGTAACGTGCCATATTTAGACAACTAAATGGACCTTTTAAACCGCGTACTTCTGGGAACATATTCTGTTCTGGTACAAATACGTTATCCATCACGATTTCACCTGTGATTGAAGAACGTAAAGAGAGTTTACCTTCAATCTTTGGTGCAGATAGTCCCGCCATTCCTTTTTCTAACACAAAACCACAGATCTTATTATCTTCAGCTTCATTTTTAGCCCAAACAACAAATACATCCGCGATTGGTGAGTTTGTTATCCACATTTTAGATCCCGTTAAACGATATCCACCGTCTACTTTTTTAGCACGGGTTTTCATGCTGGCTGGATCTGAACCTGAATCTGGTTCTGTTAACCCAAAACAACCTATGTATTCACCCGTTGCTAGTTTTGGCAGATATTTTTCTTTGGTTTCTTCATTACCAAACTTATATATAGGGTGCATAACTAAAGAAGATTGCACACTCATAGCGCTACGGTAACCCGAGTCAACACGTTCAACTTCACGAGCCACTAAACCGTAGCTCACATAGTCAACGCCTGAACAGTTATAACCATTAATGGTTGCGCCTAATAAACCTACTTCACCAAATTTACGCATAATATTTGGATCAAAGTTTTCTTCACGATTAGCCATTAATATGCCAGGCATCAACTCTTGCTGACAAAAGTCATGAGACATGTCGCGGATCATTCGTTGGTCTTCAGATAACTGATCATTCAATAATAATATGTCATCCCAATTGCTTAATTCATTGCTCATAAATTTGTCTCATTGTCTGTAATGCCGTCATGCTTTTCCCCTAGGAACATATATTCTTTTTATTTGTCCGGACAAATTTAGTAACTGAGGTGCAAGAAGTCAATCGCAAGAACTAGCAGTAACTAGACGATTTGATATATGGCAAATAGGGGTGCGTAAATAGTCTTGATTACAGGACAAATCTGAACTTAATTGGAATAAAACTATGGTTTAAATTTATTATTAAAGGGACTTTATTGTATTTATTGGTATTTAGGGGAGGTTGGCGCTCTCGGCAGGAATCGAACCTGCGACTCATCCTCCGGAGGGACGCGTGAGATCCACTTCACCACGAGAGCGCACTGCATTAGGCTTGACCTAAAGCGCGAGCATTCTAATCAATTAAATAAGAATTGGCTAGTTTATAAAGGATTAACTTCATACTGATCGGCAATTAATAACACCACAAATTGCCCTCTACCTGTACCTATATTTACTAATATATGGTTTAATTTGGCGATTAATACTTCAAGTTTTATATTTATTGTGATTTTTACTTTTCAAAAGTAATGGATTTGGCTTAGTATAAAAGTAATTTAAACTAGTAATTTCAGTGTTTTTAGCTTTAATTACAAATTATCTTATTTTTCTTTGGAGAAGATATATGTCACTAATGACAATTGATGAAGTTGCTGAATTCCTAGGTGTGAAAGATGTTCGTGTTATTCGTTTAGAGCGTGAGCATTTGTTAAATGCGGCAGATAGAGATGCGGATGACAAACCATTATTCGACAAAGCCGATGTTGAAAAATATAAAGAAATCGCTTTACGTTTGGGCGGTCTTTAATACTCCAAATTCTGTAGAAATCGTATATACCTGTTTGTTTCTTGGTTATTTTTTTGAGCCCATGACAAACAGGTTAATGCGTATATCACTGACCAACTTTGTGCTACTGAAGTAAAACTTTTTTCCTTTAAATCTCTCTGTTTTAAATACACCTCGCATAACCCTGAAAATTCCTTGGCATTTAATTCAAATTCCACCGCTAATGTAGCTAAGTCCCAACGACCATCTCGTACCGTTGCATATTCCCAGTCGACTAACCCAATAGTTAAATCACTGGCTAAGATATTTCCGTCTGACAGATCCCCATGAATAAAGCTTAATATAGCCACGTTGTTTTTTATATTATCTTTGGCTTGTTGAAATACGTTTTTATAAGCTGGAGCGACATCGTTAATATCACAGGGTAATTCATAATTTAACGATTGCACTATGATATTAGGTAAATGCGTTACTTCTATCAGTCGATGAATATATACCAACACTTTACAAACCAATGGTAATTGTTCCAATAAACTCAGCTTAGTGAGATGGAAACCATCGAGTTTTGATGTCACCAGTAAATCGGTTCTTGAGTGAATAAACTCTGGCTGCGGGAGTTGTAACTCTAAAGGGGGTTGCGCTTTTTCCAATCGCTCTGATGTTAACGTTTCTGTTTTAGATTGCAGTTGCTCTAACCAAGAAAGCACTGCATATTCTTTTTGTTGAACATGCTCAGGTACTTGTTTAATAAATCTAATTTTGTCTTTATACGTCAGAAAGGCCGACGGGTGTCGACCTAAATCTATGATTGAGAATGATAAATAATCAGCATACTGCTCTGGCAAATAATTTAACCAAAACTCAGCCGTTATTAAGTCATGATTCATAATGTATTGCTTGATTAACCGGCAGTTGTTTACGCCAAATTAAATACCCTTGCCATGCAAGCCCAGTGTATAAAACAAATAATATTGCCGTAGGGTAGTAGTTCATTTCTACGTATAAAAATATCGATGCCAGATCGATGACTATCCAATACAACCAGTTTTCCAATACTTTTTGCGTCACCATGTAGGTTGTCATCACCGCAAACACCGTGGTGAATGAGTCTAGATAAGCCATTTTTGCGTGGGTGTGTTCATCCATAACGTAGCCTAATACAACAGAGATGACCGTAGCTGCAGCAATCCATTTTATATGTGTTGTAGCCGCCCAACTTACTATACTGGAACTGTCTGTCGCGCTAGCCGTTTTATCGGCTTTACGCCACTGCCACCAGCCATAAATGGCCATTAACAAATAATAGAAGCTTAACAAACTCTCCATTAACAATGCGCCTTGCCAGAATAAAATGGTATAAATTAAGGTTGAGATAAAGGCTGCCGGCCAACACCATAAACTTTCTTTCATTACTAGAATCAGATAGGCAAGCCCTAGAAACACCCCAACATATTCCCAACCTGACATAGCTTCAAAGCCAGCTAATATTTGCTCAAACATATTTATTCCTAAGCACAGTTAACTTGCGTATTTTTGGTACAAGTTACCTGGGATAAATTTACAAGCAAATACGGTGGTACCGTATAATTCAAAACTGGTTTTTAACTCTTGAGTTAATGCCTTCATAACCACATCGTAATCACCAAAAAGCTGAGTACTCATCACATTCGTGACGATAGTAATATCTTGATGTGTGTTGATGCGATCGATGAAATTTTGTATTGCGGCGACGTAATCTACCTCAGCTAAAGGGTACTTACTTATTTCTACACTTAATTGCATTTTTTGTCCTTGTTGCGCTCACATTAGAGAAACCTAATGTGAGTACTGTTTTAAGGTTATGTTGATAACTTATTAACGTTGAATGTACAGGCATTAAAATAGGTAATCGAGTCTAATGCCGATAACTCTTGGTTCACCAAATTGCTCGTAGTTTTTCGCAACCCAGCCATCTCTAGGATCATTGCCAAAATAGAAACCTCGTACACCATATTCTTCATCAGTTAAGTTACGCCCCCATAATGTGACATCAATAACGTCACCTTTATAAGTTAAGCTGGCATTAGCTAAGACGACGGAATCGGCCGTTTCATCATGACTATATGAATAATAAAATTCGTCTTTGCCAGTGAAAGATACATTAGCAATGATATTATCCGTCAGTTGCCAGTCGGCACCCAAGTTAAACTGATATTTTGGCGCGTGGGCTTGCTCTCTACCACTTATATTTACAGACACATCTTCGCCAGTGACAGGATCTTCTTCAAGGCGGTCAATATTGTCTATTTCCGTTTCTAGTAACGATAATCCAGCAAATACCTTGATGCTCTTGGTTAATTTATAATTAACGCTGGTTTCAACACCGTAATTTGAACCGGTAGGGACATTCGACAAATAACCAACAAACACAGGTACAACACTGTTATCCGTTAACCATTGTTTAATTTGCATGTCGTCACGTGTTGAGTAAAACAAGGTCGCCACGGCATTTAACTTATTGTCGTTTGAGTTATATTTTAAACCTAACTCAACATTAGTTAGTGTTTCAGGTTTAAAGCTCGCATGTTCTCTTAATTCAAAATAAAACTGCTGTAAGTTCGCATCATTAAGTTTGCTTAATGCTTCGCCATTTACGCCACCGGCTTTGAAACCTTGACTGACCCTAAAATAAGCTAAAAATGCATCATCGTATTGTTTGCTCGCAGTGAAATGTCCGCCCCACATAGTGTCATCAGTCGAACTTACCGTGCCGTTACTATCGGCATAATCACCTTGATAATTTTCAACTCTTAAGCCGGCCGTAATGTTAATACTGTCCGACAAAGCAAAACGTTTTTCACCATATAACGCGATATTCGCGACGTCATAATCACTTAAAAAGTCAGAGTCGTTCCAAGTATATTGACGGGTTAAATCTGCATTTTTTTGTTGGTTATATAGGCCAACCACCCAATCTTTGTCTTTGCTTGTTAAACGTAAATCAAGTTGATCTGCAGTACGTTTTCTAAAGTAATAATCGGTACTTGAATACCCGTCTGGATGGATTCCAGTAAATGACCAATCGTCGTTGTATTGACCGTAAGCCCAGTCTTCATCAAAACCATAATCTAGATCCGAATTCGAGTGGCTAATAAATAATTCTGCATCTGCAAATGAAAAGCCTTGGTATTTATTTGTCAGTGCTATTGCAGTGGTATCTTGTCTATCAAAACCAGGTTCATCAGACAAAGTAGTGCGATTTAAATCTAATGAAAATGAATCATATCCGTTATTAATATCAAACTTATGTAAAACCGCTTTCATTGTCCATTCTTGGCTCATTTCCACATCTAACATAGCGCGAACAGACAACTCATCAATACCATTGGTGTCTTTACGGCCTAAGTAGGTATTTTCAATATAACCGTCACCGTCTACTTTATTAACGGAGACTCGATATTCTGCTTTGTTATTTATGTCACCACCATACGCTGCAGCCAATTGCTGAAAACCGTAATTTCCCATAGAAACTCTAACTTTGCCTTCTTGACCAGACCCCGTTTCGGTACTCGCTAAGTTTATAAACCCAGCCATGGCATTTGCACCAACGCTGGTGCCTTGAGGCCCTTTGAAAACTTCTACTTGGTCAATATCGAATAAAGTAGCGGCATTAGCGATTTCTGAATAATCGATACGGTCAATAGCCACACCGACTGAAGGGTTAACCGGATCAACAAATTGGCTACGTTCACCGATACCACGAATTTGAAAAAAGCGCGCTCTTGAACTGCCTGACGAATAATTAATATTACCAACTTGTTGTAAAACATCTTGAATATGGTCTGCGCCGCTTTTTTCTAATGCAGCTTTGTTTATTACGTCGATTGAATTAGCGGCATTTTTAGCTGAGGTTGGTAATAACTCACCTTTAACTACAATTTTTTCGATTTCTTTTTTTGAATTTTCATCTGCAATAACAGGCAAAGCCATTGCTAAGCTGACAACAATTAAAGATGGTGCATATGTTTTCATTTGGTTCTCTTGTTTGTTCTATTTGAAAGACAAAAGAGCCGGTCGTAAGCGAGGATAAATTGATGTGTTTTTTAATGCATAACATTGAACGTGTTATGCCTCCATCCCTACGCCGGTACAAGCCGGATCAGGTTCTAAGGATTTGCTTGCGCATCTCAGTCCAAACTCGCCATTGAGTTTGAACACTCCTTGGTATTCGTAGGGAAGTGTAATTATCTATAGGTTAAATTACTAGGGTTATTTGTTGGTCAGACGTCTCATTGCTATATGAGGGATGCCATCTTCTAAGTACATGTCTGAAATTTGCTCAAAACCTAACGTATTATAAAATTTAGTTAAGTGCTGTTGGGCAGAAATGTGACAAGCGTGCTGCGGCCATAAGGTGTCCGCATGCGATAACGCTTCGCGCATCAGTTCATACCCTAAACTTTGTCCTCTGAATTTGTCAGATACAAGCACTCGACCAATGGCTGATTCATTTTTATAAACCACATCGGGGGCTAAAATTCGGCAGTAACTTGTAAGGTTATCTTGTTGATAATTAAACACATGTAATGTTTGTGGATCTCTGTCAATTTCATCTAAATCTGGGTAATAACATTCTTGTTCAACAACAAACACATCAATGCGTAATTTTAATATGTCATATAGTTCATCGGTCGTGAGTTGATCAAACCGTTTAACATGCCAATCTAAGTTTTTTTTCATATTAAATTTTAGCCAAGAAATGATGACTACAATTTAACGCGGTTTAATTAAATTGCCAACGTATAACTTGGCTTTAATCACTTCGCGCTGTATTCTACCCCCATATTTAGCCTTCTAATTGGTCACGTATTATGTTTTTACGAGTTCTGTACTGTGTTATTGCTATTTGTCTAATTGTTACGCCTCTAGTTAATGCAGATCCTATCCCCAAAGAATTAGAATGGTCAGATTTAGTGCCTAAAGGTTTTGATGCTGGCACTCCTGATATTGAACATATAGGCCAAGCGATGGCAGGACCGCAGACAATTAATGCACCTGTAGTAAAAGAATTAGATGGTCAACTTATTAAAATACCAGGTTTTGTTGTGCCGCTTGAAGGTGATGACAACAAAGTAACTGAGTTTCTACTTGTTCCTTATTTTGGCGCATGTGTTCATGTCCCCCCGCCGCCATCAAACCAACTAATCTATGTTACTTTTCCTGAAGGCGCACCTGCCGAAGCGATGTACGATCCAATATGGGTAATCGGTACATTGAGCACTGAAGAATGGAAAGGCGAATTAGCGCAAGTTGGTTACACTATGGTGGGTACTAAAGTTGCTCCTTATGACGACTTTTAGTTACCTAAACTAGAGCTAGATCAAGTCTTTCAGCAATAAATTAGTATAAAGTAATATACTTAATCTTATTAACTCATCATCTTTTGAGTTGTATTTTATTTTTATAAATCTGGATCATCCCATGAGTGATAAAATAGACATAAAAAATATCCCAAGTGACGTAAAAGTCTACCGCCCTGAAGCTGAGAAAGTACAACAGTACAATTTACGAAGCCGAATCTATGTAAGAGCAGTGAAAGGGTTACATCAGATGCTTAGACGCAGAATTGGCATCATATCTTTAGGACTGTTTGCATTATTACCATGGATTCAGTACGGCGACAGTCAAGCAATCTTATTTGATATTGCCAACCAAGAATTTAATATTTTTGGTCTTACTTTATGGCCTCAAGACCTGACTTTATTTGCCACGTTAATTATCATATCTGCTTATTTATTGTTTTTTGTTACTACTTTTTATGGGCGAGTATGGTGCGGATATATGTGTCCACAAACCGTTTGGACCTTTATGTTTATATGGTTCGAAGAGAAAATTGAGGGGACGGCAAATAAACGTAAACGCCTAGACTCTTTGCCTTTGAGCTTCGAAAAAGTATGGAAAAAAGGCCTTAAACACACATCTTGGGTCATAGTGTCGTTATTAACATCACTCACCTTCATTGGTTACTTTGTGCCAATCGATCAATTATTTGTAGAGTTTTTCACATTACAAAGCTCAGGTCTTATTGTGGGCTGGACTTTATTTTTTGCTGGCTGTACCTACGCAAATGCTGGTTGGATGCGTGAAATAATGTGTTTACACATTTGTCCTTACGCGCGTTTTCAATCGTCTATGTTTGATAAAGACACATTTACGGTTACTTATGATGAAAAACGTGGTGAAAAACGTGGCCCAAGATCGCGCAAAAAAGATCACAAAGAGTTGGGGTTAGGTGACTGTATTGACTGTAACTTGTGTGTTCAAGTTTGTCCTACCGGTATTGATATCCGTAATGGCTTGCAATACGAATGTATAAATTGTGGTGCTTGTATCGATGCCTGTGACGAAACCATGGATAAAATGAATTATGAAAGAGGACTGATCTCCTACACCACTGAACATAGTTTAGAAGGTAAAAAAACTCATATTCTTAGACCTAAATTATTTGGTTACTTGCTCGTTATTATTATTATGACGGTGGCTTTTGTTTGGCAAATCACCTCTCGACAACCTTTAGAGTTAAATATAGACAGAGATCGCACCGCACTGTATCGAGAAAATAGTGATGGGTTAATCGAAAATACGTTCACGTTATTAATTTTAAATAAGAGCCAACAAGACAATACTTATACGGTAAACATCGAAGGGTTGGATAATTTTAAATATTTCGGTGATAAAGAAGTGAATGTTTTAGCTGGGGAAGCTTATACTCTGCCTATTAGTTTGGCCGTTGACCCATACGATTTAGACAAACCAGTTACTAACATAGTAATCACGGTGACCTCTAAAGATGGTGAAGTGAAAGTGTATGAAGAGTCTCGATTCTTCAAAGGACGTTAATGAGCAATTTTGATTTTTCAAATCTTGGCCCAGATCTTATTTTAGATGCCATTGAATCTGTCGGTATTTATCCTGAATCTGGGCTGTTGCCCCTTAACAGTTATGAAAATCGTGTCTATCAATTTAAAGCCGACGATAGTCAGCGTTATGTTGTTAAATTTTACCGTCCAGAACGATGGAGTGATGACACGATTTTAGAGGAACACACGTTCTGTGATGAGTTATTAGCTCATGATGTGCCACTAGCCGCTCCCATCAAAATCGACGGGAAAACTTTATTTGAATTTAACGACTTCCGCTTTTGCATATTCAAAAGTGTTGGTGGTCGCATGTTTGAATTAGACAACTTAGACCAACTTGAATGGTTGGGACGTTTATTGGGTAAATTACATAAGGCCAGTTCTAACAGCTTGTTTCAATCCAGAGATACCATCAATATTGAGCAAGAACTGAAAGCCTCGACTGAGGTAATTAAACAAGTAAACTTTATTCCTCCATATTTACAAAATACTTTTTTTAGTGATTTAGCCTTATTAACTGAACGTACTTTAGAGCATAACAATACTAATTATAGAACGATCAAGTTACATGGCGATTGCCATGCTGGGAATATTTTGTGGCAATCTCATGATGCGAAAAGTGATGCCATTTTGGTTGATTTTGATGACTGTTTAAATGGCCCAGCTATCCAAGATATATGGATGATGTTAAATGGTGATCGACAAGAGAAATTGATGCAACTAGATGTACTTATCAATGCGTATGAAGAGTTCCATGATTTTAACCACGCTGAGTTTTCATTAATAGAGCCATTACGTGCTCGAAGAATGGTAAATTATATGGCATGGATTTCTAATCGATGGTCAGATCCTGCTTTTCCTCGTAACTTTTCTTGGTTTGCTACTGATAAATACTGGGAACAACAAATTTTAGCGATGAAAGAACAAATTGCAGCGTTAAACGAAGCAACTTTAAAGCTATTCCCATAGTCAGAAGAACGACATATCAAATAACTTAACCAAGGTTGTAATGTGATATTACAAAAGTAATAATTCGTTAACGATTCAATTTTAAATACAACACAGTTTTTTCAAATAGGAAATACATTCGATGAAAAATTTAATCACATTAGTTATGGCAATATTTATGGTTGCCACTGCATCATCTGCTGAAGAAATAAAAGAGGGTGTGCATTATGAAGTTATTGCCACCACTACAACTGCAACTCCAGAAGTAAAAGAATTTTTTTCCTATTACTGCCCACATTGTCATAACTTTGAACCTCTAGCTGATAGCCTTAAAAAAGCCGCGAAAACGGATAACTTTAAATTTGTAAAAAGCCACGTAGATTTTTTACCAGCAGCAGGACCGGACATTCAAATGATGTTAACTAAAGCTTTGGTTACTTCTGAGGTATTAAATGTTCCAGCGGCTTCTAAAGCAATTTTTGAATATATACATAATCAACGTGGTGTATTCACTAAAGAAAAAGACATTCGTGATCTGTTTTTAATTCACAATGTTGATGGTGAAAAATTTGATAAAGCCTTTAACAGCTTTGCCGTTAAAGCAGCAGCGAATAAAATGAAAAAAGAACAAGACTCTTTATCTCGTCGTCGTGTTCTTACCGGTGTTCCAACATTTATTGTTAACGGTAAATATAAGATTTTAAATAGCGGATTCAAAAATGCAAAAACGTATGATGAATACTTTGCACAAATCCAAGCTGCAGCAATAGAATTAACAAAGAAAAAATAACGATTGTTAGATTTACTTAAACGAACGTTTACTTCTCCTTCAAGTATCTCACCCGAGTTAGTTGAAGGAGAACATCAACTTTATTTACCCACTGAAAACAAGACGATTACTTATCAACTTAAACTAAGTAAACGCCGAACCTCGTTAAGCATAGAAATCAAACAACACCAAATCCAAGTCAAAGCCCCATATTGGAGTGATCTCAACGTTATCGAGTCTTTCTTAATTAAAAAGCAAAGTTGGATAATAGAAAAACAACAGCAACAACGTATTTTCCCAGTCAATCAAAATACCTATCAAACAGGTTCCAAGCTTTTATTGTTTGGTCATTGGTTAACATTAACGGTTAATCATGGTTCTAAATTCCAACTGTCACTTACTAACGATAAACGACTGTTGATAATGACGATTCCTCGTCATATCAAAAAACCACAACAGTATGTTCGCAGTAAACTTGTCCAGTTTTACATTCAACAAGCACAACAATATGTCAGTCCAAAGTTGCAGCAACTCCAACAGGAAATGAATCTGCAAGCAAAGGCATTAGAGTTTAAAGTATATAAACGTCGTTGGGGTTGTTGTTACGCCTCTGGACTCATCCGAATTAATCCTATGCTTATGGGCGCACCACATTGGGTGATAGATTGCGTGTTAATCCATGAGTTGAGTCATTTAACTCATATGGATCATTCAAGCGCTTTTTGGCAATTAAATAAACAATATTGTGAACATTGTGATCTAAGTAAAAAATGGTTATTTGAACATAGCCTTGCTTTGACGTTACTTTAACTATTGAGGTTGGTATCTTCTGCTAGGTGACTTTAATTAAGCGACCGCGCTAAAACCTTGTTCATGTGGGATGGTAGCGGTTGCATATCTATTTGAAATAACTTGAGCCGTTTTACTTTCAAATACCTGGCTTTGTTGAATTTGTTCAGCGTCTTTAGCTAATGCCATTTTATTTGGGTATTCAGCATTGTCATCAACCGACGTGATCGACACAAAATCTAAATCTGATTGGTCAAAATCACCTTCTACGGCCCCAGTTTCAGACGCTGGTAAACTTCCTAATTGAACAGAACTTGGGCTTGTTGAACCCTCTTTTTCAGTACTGACAGACGCATTTTGTTGAACCATTTCTGCTCTAGCGTCGGCTATGTTTCTTGCTGCTTGGGCCGCTACTTTACGATCTTGAGAAGATGGCTCTGCAGGTGCCAATGCAGCAGCTTGCACCGTTTGCATTTTTCGTATTGTCGCTTCAGGCGTTGCTTCTTTTGAAACATCGATAGAAACTTCACCACCAACAGCATATTTTTGGCCATTAGGACCTGTTTGGTACTCATAGCTTGGTGTTCCAGCATACGTCCCCCCAATTGCAGCATGAGCTTGTTCATGCGCTTTTACTTCATTATCTCTTTGCTGTAACTGTTGGATCTGCTGTTGTTCTTGCTGTTGTTGCTTTTGTGCTTGTTCATCCGACGCGTTGTCGCCTGAACCAGCATTATTAATTGACGTAGATTGTGACGAGTTAGATTCATCGTCAGATGCACCTGTAGAGCCTTGATTAGCTTGTTCAGACCCTTTTTCTGGTGAATCTTGTTCTTGGTCTGATGCTTGTTCACCTTGTGACTGTTCATCACTCTCAGGAATAACTTGAGAGTCATAACGATTTGATTGAATATTTTCGTAGGTTGAAACCGAAGGTTGGTTTATTGGAGGACGAACATCTTGCTCTCTAGACTTTTGCGGAACGATGGCAGCTGGTTTTACTGCTGGAGGCACAACCTCTCTCAACGCATTAGCTTTTGCTAATGACTCCGTAGCAGGCGCTGCTGAATTAACAACGACCTGTGGAATATGAGGAGGAATATTCATCGACATAACAAATTAAACCTTTGTATCGATTAATGTACCGATCATGTCATCGGCCGTTCTAATAGATTTAGTATTCGCTTTTGCTAAATGTTCATTAACAGCTAATTTAACAACTTCTTCGGTTAATGACGGTTGAGGTTGTGAGTCTGCCATCGCAAGCTTTTCTTTATTATCAACTTTGACACTTTGAACTTGATCTTGTTCGGTGTTTAAGCGATTAATTTGTACTGCAGCTTCTTCTACACCTTGTTCCGCTTTTTTAATTCCATTTAAACCAGAATTAAACGCGGTTGGCATTTGATCAATTTGCATAATAATCTCAACTTATATCTACTACTACCTTATGTATAATTATTAACCAATACGGTAAATATATAAAGTTTTAATTTGGTTAATCGTTAAAAACATAACAATTAATGCCGTTATGCGGCAATAACATCCAATAACCAAGTTTTAAACTTAATTTTGTCTGAGATAAAAGGCGCATGTGAGCATTTTTCAAAACGTGTTGTTTGAATGTTTGGGTTTAACATTAGGACTTCTTGCTCAACTGAAATCGGTACCAAAGAATCTAATTTGCCAAACAAAGCAAAAACTGGACAAGCGAGTTGCTTAAGTTGTTCTCTTAAATCTACCTTTTGCAAAATATTCAGCCCTTTTTTTAATGCAGTTTGTTCTGGTGGTAATACGCTTAAAACAACATTTTTTAGGGCCGTTATATCTTGTCTTGCCGAATCACTGCCCATGGCTTGAATTGCTAAAAAACGCTCTACCGTCTTAACATGGTCTTGGCTTAATTGGCTCAGAAACAGAGTTAACACATCGGGTTTTATTCCTGGCCAAGTTTCATCTTGCATAAACCTAGGACTAGTCGAGACCAAGCCAATTTTGCTAACTTTATCCGGATAATGAAATGCTAAGTTTTGCGCAATTAACCCACCTAAAGACCAGCCAATAACAACACTTGGTTCATTTATTTGAGCAGCTAACCAATCGGTTAATGAGCATAGGTCATATTCAGCTAATTCAACTCTATTATCACCATACCCAGGTAGATCTAGACACCTAATTCGTTGCTGAATTTCAACGGGTAATAAAGTGTATAACTCCCCCAAATCTGCCTATTCATTCCCCAACCATGCAATAAAATAATTGGTGTTTCTTCAGTGCTTAAATTATAACTAATTGGAGTAGACATGTGATTTATCATAAGGGCAAAAATACATTCTACGATGACAACCCATTTGCTTCAAAAAATAAGGATGTTTTTTTGCAATATATCACCCACAATTTTATTAATGACTGCTTATTATGTGACGGAATCACTCAACAACCGTCCCAGTTAATTTGTAATATATGTTTATCCGATTTAGAGTTATTTCCTCTTGGTTGTGATTTATTAATGTCTTATCCCAATATCTGTGATCATTTAAAACACGATGCTTTATCTGGTCTTGCCGTGGTCAGTAATTACCAATGGCCATTTGAGCAATGGATACCACAAGTAAAATTCCACAACCAAATTAATAGCGCAAAAGTCATGGGTGAATTGTTAAACCAACATCTCAAACACACACAGTGGATAACACCTGATTTATTGTGCCCTATGCCAATTCACCATAAACGGTTGCAAGAACGTGGGTACAACCAAGCCGATTTACTCTGCCAGTTTATTGATTATTCATCAGGGTTAACCATATGTACCGGTTTAACAAGAACCAAATACACCCAAGCACAAACCGAACTTAATAAAACTCAGCGGAAAATGAATATGAAACAAGCCTTCAGTTGTGACGAATCGGTTAAGGGAAAAAGGGTTTTATTGGTGGATGATGTGATTACAACCGGACACACTGCAAACGCCGCAGCTCAAGCTTTGTTAGATGCAGGCGCAACCGCTGTATATTTAGCAGCGATTGCCATCAGAAAATATACTTAGTTTTTATTTGGCTTCTATTGCTTTGCCTAAAAACAGGGCATTAAACATCAATTTGTTAGTGCCATACATAATTGAACGGAAGTTAGGGTTGTCTGTCATGCCAATCACCACGCCTTTGCCATATTTATGTGCGACTAACCCGCTAGCATTAGCAATTTCATTTACATTTGTTTCATCAGCATATCCAGCGATTAAAGGCGCATCAGTATATTTGGCAACGTTAGTAAAAGGGTTGGTCCCCTCAACTAATAGGTCTGTGCGGTTTTTGAATACAGGTAACATTGGCTTGTTATACCCAAATGCCAAAGGATGAGATAAATCTAACTTAAGATTGAAAAAAGCACCGGCAATTCTTTGTTTTCCTGCAATAGATTCCATGTCTGAATAATTTAATTGAGTTTTATCAAATCGTTCATTCATTTCTTTTTGCGTTAACGTCTCTGACTTCAACACGCCATTTTTAGCTAACCATAATGCGGTGCGTTTTTGTGACCATAAAACGCCCCCCGCTTTGGTCCACACTTTTAGTTTATCTATCAGACTGTCATCATCTTTGCTGTAACTACCGTCTGTCATAATAATATGAGTATATTTGTCTAAATCTGTTTTAGATAACCAACGTTTTTCAATAATCGTTGGAGAAAAACCTAATTGTTTATCAAACAAATACCATGTCTCACCCACTTCATATGAGTTGGTGCCAAACCCACCGACAACTAATACATTAGGTTTATAAACCGGCATCATATTGCGACTGCCTAAATCTATACCCGTTGGCGTCAAGCCACTCGTTATTGCAGATACCGGTACTGAAAACTGTTTTACTATATGATTAAACATGGTCACCCAATCGCCATGTTGCAAACCTGCGTTAATTAACATGGTCCCTGCGGCAAACTGTTTAACGCCATTTGGTGTTTTCGCTGTAAATGGTTTTAACGCAGCTCTAACTTTAAAATTAGCATTTAATAACGCGTAGGTTAACGCAGGTGCATGGTAGTCAGCCCAATCAATCGCATAACTATAATTGGCCAATATGTTCGCATGAGCTTTACGCTCTGGTCTTTGCCACTCTTGATCCACCAGCTTAACTTTACGTTTCGACTCTACCTTGTCAAAAGTGATGTTAAACGCCATCGCTAAGTTCCAACTAGATACATCATAAAACGTATTGTCATTGAAACTTTTACGAGTCGAAAATACAGATTGAATAATTCTAATTTGCGGTTGTTTCAGTGGAATATAAACGGAATTTTGTTGGTTATATTGCCGTCCATTTATTTCGGTATTTTTACTTAACGGATACACTTCAATATCGTGTTGCTGTAATAAACTCAATAAAGAATAAAAACGCGTTTTATCATCTTGCTCTGACAATATATACCCGTCGAAATCTATCTCTTTAGCTAGCTCTTTATACTGTTGTGAAAATTCATATTGGAAATCCAACAAGTCATTTTTATTTACAAGACTGCCCTTTAACGTTGATAAAGAAGCCATCACTTGATGTTTGATGGTTGTAGGAAAATCTAACAAACCATTGATTGATTCTTGCAAATGACCACGACTAGACGCTTGCTCAAACAAGATACCAATCGTTCCATGCAAATCCGGGTAAGTAGAACCTTTTCCTGCATAAAAATCATCAAATGACTCTTCGGTAAAATACAATTTATTTTGCTCATCAAAAGCATCAGCATGGAATGTAGCAAGACGTTTAGTTAACTCCACATTTTTATCTGGTGTTAACGGATTTTTTCTAGAACTAATACCTGGTTGAAAGAAAAACGTGCTGTGTGGGCCCATTTCATGATGGTCAGTTAACACATTTGGACGCCATTGATGATATTGTGCGATACGTGCTTGAGATTCAGGGTGTTGTAATAGTAACCAGTCTCGGTTTAAATCAAACCAATAGTGATTAACTCGACCTCTGATCCAATCTTGCACATGTTCACGATTATTTGGATCGGCATTTAAGTTGTGACCTTTGTGTTGATTAGCCCACTGAGCAAAACGACTCAAGCCATCAGGATTTAAACTTGGATCTAATAAGATGACCATTTTATCCAAATACTTTAGCACTTCTGGGTTATTTGAAGCCGCCAAATAATAGGCCACTAACAAAGACGCATTACTTCCCGATGACTCATCCCCGTGCACACTGTAGTTAAGGTTAACCACTAAAGGTAAAGTATCCGAGTTCGGTTTTTTTGAACTCGACAGTCGAGCGATATGCTGTTGCTGAATTGAGTCCAACTTATTATGGTTTGCACTAGAAGTTATCGTAACTTGTAACAATTCACGCTGTTCATGTGACTTACCAATCACTTTAAGTGACACTCGATCTGAATGTTGAGCTAAAACCTTAAAGTACATGACCAGTTGGTCATGTCTTACATGCCAATCTCCTACTTGGTAACCCAGAACCGACTCAGGAGTTGGAATGTTTTCATTTAACTTTTCTTTTGGTAAATAAAAATTCAACTCCACCGCAGTGGCCGCAAAAACACTCAAAATTAGTGAGATAGTGATAAAACATTTGGTAGTAAAACGTAACATGAAGATGAACACCCTTTTTATAGTTGCGTAACCCTACCAACTATCTAGGTTAAATCGCAAATTTATAACTAATTAATTAGTCGATCCACTTGGCTCAAGCGACGAATAAACGTATCATAGTTATACCCTAGTAATTTAGTCAGTTATTTGTATGATCACTATTTCAGAATCAGCTCAAGAACACTTTGTTAAACTTTTGGATAAACAAGCGCCTAAGACACGAATTCGTGTTTTTGTTGTGAATCCTGGCACTCGTACCGCAGAATGTGGTGTATCTTATTGCCCTGAAGAATCAGTAGAAAAAGACGATACCATTTTGGAATTCAACGGCTTTGAAGCTGTTTTAGACCATGAAAGCACTCCATTTTTGGAAGACGCTGAAATTGATTTTGTTACTGATCAAATGGGTTCTCAATTAACGTTAAAAGCACCAAATGCTAAAGCTCGAAAAGTATCCGACGATTCACCTTTACGTGAACGTGTTCAGTACTTTATTGAATCAGAAGTAAATCCTGGTCTAGCGAGTCATGGCGGTAATGTACAAATTGTAGAGATCACTGAAGACGGTTTAGTGATATTGCAATTTGGTGGTGGCTGTAATGGTTGCTCAATGGTTGATGTGACGCTTAAAGAAGGCATCGAAAAACAAATGTTAGCCGAATTTGAAGGCGAAATCACCGGTGTTAAAGATACAACAGAACACCAAGCTGGTGAACATTCCTATTATTAATACCCTTTAAGGCAAAACTCTGTTTTGCCTTTTTTATTTGCCATTACTCCAAAGTGTTAATCTTGTTATGCCAACCGATAAATTACAAAAGTTTTTAGTTAAACAAGGCTCTAATCCACAACAAAGTGTTCAGCATTTTCTGATTGGTTTAGTGTTATTTTTGATTGGCGTGGGTTTAATTTACCTTGGCATTGATCAACCTACATTTGTGCAAATTTTAGGTTTAACGGTTATATGTATTTCATTTGTATTTGCAGTTAGAGGTTACATTGGCATTGTTGCAAATCGCATCGCGTTTTTTCGACACCAAGCCAAACTTAACAAAGACAAATATAAGAACATTAAATAAAGCTGGTTTTTTTACCATGAACAACTGCGATAACCCACGTGCTAACATAAAGCTACAAAATGCCAACCACAGCGCATGATTGCCTAACTCTTTGGTTAAGTAGAACACCACAAAAAAAGTAATTGCAGCAATAAGCATACTTTTAAACATCTTGTAGCTATACGCTAATCCTACGAAAACACCATCTAAGATAAAACTCATGTAACTTACTAATGGTAATAAGATTATCCAACCATAGTAACTCTCTAGTGCTGACTGTAAGGTATCTATATTCGTTAACATATAAACAATATATTCACCCAACAGCCAATACGCTAGACAATAAACGATCGCCCCAAAAGTAGCTAAACGTAACCCCGTTCTAATAAACAGTGTCACTTTAACCTTTTGCTTTTTACCGTATGCTTGACCAACTAAAGACTCTAACGCAAAGGCTATTCCGTCCATCGTAAACGAAATAAACATAAAAAATTGCATGACTATCGCGTTTGTCGCGACGGCAACTTCACCATAACGAGTGGCATAAATAGTAATAAACGATAAGCATAGCTGTAACAACATAGAGCGAATAAAAAGCAGTCCGTTTAATGACAGTAACTGCTGACTGCCTAGAAAGATGGACAGGTTAATCGTCATGTATTGAATTATTTGTGGGTATACATGGCTCAACAAAAAGACAAATAGAGTCACTTCTGCCAAGACACTGGCATAAGCCACACCAGACACATTTAACCCCAGCACAGGTACCATAATAATATCAGCAATTAAATTGACTAGGTTACAAACTAATAAGGCATAGAGCACCGTTTTAGTTTGACCTTTACCAATTAAGAAACCGGTTAAAACAAGATTGATTAAACTGACGGGTGCTGACCAAACCCTAATTGAAAAATAGGTTTGTGCAGCCTGAATAGACTCAGACAAATCAACATCGGTAGATAACAATGAAACAAAATAACTGAATAAATGGTTTTGATTAATTAATATTACCGCACTCAAAACAAGAGCGATGAACACACCTTGTAACACCACAATGGCTTCTTGATGTGGATTATTATCACCAAAAGCTTGTGCAACTAAGCCTGTCGTGGACATTCGTAAAAAGCCTAATAACCAAAATAACACCATGATCACTAAGCTACCTAAGGTCGTGCCAGCCAAAAAAGACGGTGAAGGTAAATGCCCTATTACTGCGACATCAACAAATCCTAACAGTGGTACGCTAATATTTGCTAAGATCATAGGCCATGCAAGCAACCAGATCTTTCTTGCGCTCATTGTATTTAAACTAAATATTTGAAAAGTTGAAGTTATCATTATGAACCAAAGTGTCATTCAGAAAGCGTTAATTGCTATTATTGTTGGATCTTGTTTGTTATTTAAAACACACGCAGCCACCGTATTAATTTACCATCATGTCAGTGATCAAACACCTAAATCTACCAGTGTTACGACTGAACAGTTCCAACAACATTTAGAGTTAATTAAAGAACTCAAACTAACGGTAGTTCCGTTAACGACCATTACTAATGCCATTAAAAATAATACCCCTGTCGATAATAACTGGGTCGCCATAACATTTGATGATGGTTATCACAGTGTATATGACAATGCCCTACCATTATTACAACAGTATAACTTTCCATTTACTGTATTTGTAAATCCAAAAATGGTTGGCCCAAGTAAATTATACTTAGATTGGGACCAATTAGCTGAGCTAAGTAAACACCAAGGCTTAATTGCTAACCATACGATGGCTCACGAAAACCTAGTACAAGATGGCTTAACCGACGAGCAAATGATTGAAAATATTCAACAAGCTGAACAAATGATCTTAGAAAAGTTGAATCAATCACATAAGTTATTGGCATATCCGTATGGTGAATATGATGACAAAATCAAAAAAGACTTACACAAATTAGGTTATGTTGGATTTGCCCAGCACTCAGGTGCGATAAACGAAACCAGTGAGCTTACTGCCTTATCTCGTTTTCCTGCCAATGGCATATATGCCAACCCTAAAACCCTAAAGGCAAAGTTAAACAGTATACCGTTTAATATTAAGTCTATCTCACCAAGTGATACTAAACCTATGAGTAACAGACCTTTATTAGAAGTAAGCTTGGTAAACCGAGACTTTTATCAATCTCAATTAGCCTGTTTTATTAGTGGGTCAAGTCAACCACAGAAACCAGAGTGGGTGTCTGATCTTGAGTTTAAAATAGCCTCTGACAATGATATTCCAAAAGGCCGAGTTAAATATAACTGTACAGCCCCTTCAATCACGCACAGTGGACGTTTTTATTGGATGTCTAAACTGTTTATTAACCTATAAATAAATCAATGCACGGCTTTTAATATTACGCTTGTCCA
The DNA here is from genome assembly GCF_032461525.1 of Psychrosphaera aquimarina. Taxonomy (NCBI): domain Bacteria; kingdom Pseudomonadati; phylum Pseudomonadota; class Gammaproteobacteria; order Alteromonadales; family Pseudoalteromonadaceae; genus Psychrosphaera; species Psychrosphaera aquimarina. Next base: position 167,206 of record NZ_JAWCUA010000003.1, read on the forward strand.
GCCTCATTTATTGGATAAGCGTTTTAAAATCTGCATTAATAATTGCAGTATCAATCGTCGGTACTTGGCCTAATTTTATCTCAGGTTTGAAAATAGCGGCCGTGTTGCCATTAGGGTCAATTAATACCACTGATGCACTATGATCGACAAAGTAATCTTGTGCGTCATTATCTGGAACTGAGTACATTAACCCTAAGTTTCTTACAAACGGAAATAAGTCTACGTGTTCCGCCCCTAACCCTAGAATATCTGGATTAAAGTAATCAACGTATTGTTTGCGTTTTTCCGCGCTATCTCGTTTTGGATCTACTGACACAAATAATACCTGTACAGGTACTGGAGAGATTTCGTTTAATTCAGGTAATAGTCGGCTTAATTTTGCCATGGTCATCGGGCAAATATCAGGACAAGATAGGTAACCTAAAAAAACCAGATTCCATTTCCCTGCAATACTTTCATTATTGACCAAGTTGTTATTTTGGTCGTATAACTTGAATGGGTTTATCGCTCTAGGTTGTTGATAGACTAATGTCGTTTCTGAGTATTGTTTTTGTTGATTAGTCTGATAGTAAAATTGCCCCGCAAACAATGCGATAGCGGCGACGAATAATAACCCGAGTTTTTCTTGAAGTTTCATTTACAACCTTAAAATTTAAAAAAGTGGTCTACTAATAAGGCAACAAATAATACAAGTAAATGCCAAATTGAAAATCTAAATGTTTCCATCGCTAATGTTTTATCTTCGCTGGTTTTAAGTAACCAGGCATAACGTAAAAACATTAAGTTTAATACCAAAGATGATACCAAGTAGATTAACCCAGTCATACCCACCAAATACGGTAATAAACACACTAATAACAACAGTACTGTATATAACACTATCGTCATCTTAGTAAATTGGGAGCCGTGGGTCACAGGTAACATAGGGATATTTACCCGGGCGTAATCTTCTTTACGGTGTATCGCTAACGCCCAAAAATGAGGTGGTGTCCAAGTGAATATTATCATGACTAAAAAGTAGGCGTGTGGGTGTAACTCACCGGTAATAGATGTCCAACCCAATAACGGCGGCATTGCTCCTGCTAACCCACCAATCACAATATTTTGAGGGGTCAAACGTTTTAACACGAGCGTGTATACCACCGCATAACCAAACAAACTGGCTAACGTCAGCCAAGCGGTAAGCGGATTAACTTCAAAATATAAAAGTACAAAACCACTTACCGCGAGCAAAAGAGAAAAGAAAATAGCCTGGGAGTTATTGATACGACCTTTCGCTAATGGCCGATTATATGTGCGCGCCATTTGCGAATCTATTTTCTGATCAACAATATGGTTTAATGCCGCAGCAGCAGCAGATAATAATCCAATACCTAACGATGCCATGGCCATTAACCATAAATTAGGCAAGGTATCTTGTGATAACACCATTCCTACTATGGCCGTGATCACTAACATGGCAACCACTTTTGGTTTAGTTATTTCGTATAAATCGGCAAACACTTGCAACACAGCGTCTATAAATGGAATTTGAAATGATTTTGAGCTACTCATGATATTCACCCTTTTATCCAAGTATTAAAGGATGCCTGTTGGCGCCCTTGTGAACTTAAGTTAAACATTAGTGTAATTAAGCTGGCGAGCAAACATAAAGCGACAAAATTGTGACTCACAGCAATAAATAGTGGTAATTGGAATACCACGTTACTGACCCCTAATAAAAACTGGGTAGATACCAACAAAGTTAATATCATGCCAAATCGTTTTAGCTCAGTGCTTTTAGACTTCATTAAATTAAACGCTAGCGCAATAAACACAAACAATACCAATATGGCGCCAAATCGGTGCAAGACATGAATAGACATTCTGGCCTCGTAATGCATCACTCCATATTCATAATCATCATGCCCAGTAGGAATGGTTAACGCTTCTTTAATATCAAATTTTTCCGTCCAGTTCCCCTCACAGATAGGTAACTCAGTACATGCCACGGCGGCATAATTGGATGCTGTCCAGCCACCTAATGCTATTTGAATAACTAAACAGATAAACGCGAGTTGAGACAGCCGATATAATCGGTGACATAAAGAAGAAGGCGATGAGGCAATATGACCAGCGTTAATTTGCCGACTGAGCGTTAAAGCTGAAATGACTAATAAACAGAAGGTAGTAAACCCGCCTAATAAATGTCCCATGACCACTAACGGCATTAAATTCATTGTCACCGTCCACATGCCCAATAATGCTTGAAAACAAACGGTCAGTAATAATATGGTGGGTAATGCCATTCTCTGTTTTGTTTTTAAACTCAGTAAAAACATGATGAGGATTAGAAAGCCTAATGAACCAGCAAAATAGCGGTGGATCATTTCGTTCCAAGCTTTCGCATGTTCGACAGGTCTATCAGGAAATGCACCTTCTGCATGTGCGATATCAGCAGCATGAGTTGGTACTGACAAAAAGCCATAACAGCCAGGCCAATCAGGACAACCCAAACCGGCATCCGTTAAACGAGTATAGGCCCCCAAAATGACCACAACCGCTGCAACCAATATTGCAATTAAATTAAGTTTATATAATGTTCGTACCATCGAAATTGCTCCTTGTTATTCTTATTTTGAGCATGACAATCTATTATTAACCGACTCGGGCATAATTTAATAGTTTTTTCACATCTGCCAAAATATCTTTACTGGTTTTAATGGTTTGTTCACGTTTTGTACTACCGGCATACTTGATGATCACCTTACCAAACGGGTCCACTAAGTAGATATGGCCAACGTCTAACTCTGCATTTCTTGCTTTATGGTGTTTGAGTAAAGGGTATTCAGTTAACGCTATGGATTCATTTAGCACCACTGCATTCACTCTTTTTTGTAATTTTCCTAACGCAATGTAAGTTTGATTTAATCCATACAATTGCTCTTCACAAGTTTGGTCACAATCCTTCTCACTTGGCTGGAATACTAAATTCCAAATAGGTTTCTCCGCCATATCTTTTAAATCAAGGGTAATTTCAGACTCAACAAACTGACCCTTTGCGGTTGCTCCAGGAGTAAACCAGCCAAATTTTAAAACCATAAAGGCTAAAACTAAAGGTACTGCAGCCATGACGGCAAAAATGCTAAAAAACGACTTAGATTTCATTATTTTCCTCTAACTATAGTTTTGATGTTTGCTGAACACGTTTGCCATTTTTGTAACTAGCAAAGATGAAAACAACCACACTCGCCAATGCCAATAAAAACCATTGAACGGCATAGGCCTGATGTTTTTCAGGGGGCATCACGACAGGTTTATACGTTTGCGGATAGTTGATACCTTCAAGCGTATCTGCGTATATAACGACAGGCAATACGCTAGTGCTATCTAATGACACAAGAATACTCGACACCGATTGCACACGTTTTGGCCAGCCACTTTCATGAGGGACTTGTTGTAACGTGAATTGCTCAAAGTCAGTGGTCCTTATTATCCCAGTCAAATTTATCTTTTCTGGTAATTGCACATTAGGAAGTTCAGTGCGGTATTTACCAGCTTGAATCCAACCCCAATTGACCAATAACCTTTGCTGGTTACCGGTTAAGACTACGGGTGTGATAACGCTATAACCTACTTTGCCTTGATAAGTTTGGTTATCTAACAACCACACTTTATCAGTCAAGATACGACCGGTTAAATTAACCGTTCGACCGTTTAGGGCGGTGATTTGTGACGATGAGAGTTGAGTGAACGCCTTGTTGGTTATTTCCCCTTGCTGAGAAAACAATTGGATTTGTTGTCTCTTTTGGTCGGCCCTTTCTAGTTGCCAGAAACCTAACTTGCACATTACAACAAAAGCGGCCAAAGTAACCACTAAAGGGAAAAATGATACAGAAAAGCGACGAAACATTATCAAAATACTACAACCCAAAAACTGACATATAGGTAATTATATAAATGGATCTCATCATCAAAATTGTTATCGGATTAATATTAATTTCTATTGTCTTTAATTTATTTAAAGCAATGAAATCAATGTTAAAACAAGAACCAGATCAAAAACCTATGTCACATTTTATTGGCAGAAGGTTAATGTACTCTGGACTGTTGATTGTTATTTTGTTGATTTGTTTAGCGACCGGCGTAATACAACCCAATCCTAGACCTTATTAATATAAATCTGATACACAAAGAAACCCTGCCTAACATTCGTAAGCAGGGTTTGCCACACTACATAATATAAACAAAGATAAACAAGCAGACCCAAACTACATCGACAAAATGCCAATACCAACTCGCCGCTTGGAAACCAAAGTGATTTTCTGGCGTGAAGTGATCTTTAATCACGATTCGCAAGAACATGATAAACAACATGATAGTACCCAATGTCACATGTAACCCATGAAAACCGGTTAACAAGTAAAAGGTATTGCCGTACATACCACTGGATAACATCAGTCCCATTTCTTGATAAGCGTGAGTATATTCTTCTACTTGTAAGAATAAAAAGATCACACCCAACAGAACGGTGATCCCTAAACCCCATTTAAGTTGTTTACGCTTATCTTGCTCCAAACCTACATGAGCAAAATGGCAGGTAACTGAAGAGATTAATAAAATAATAGTGTTAATTAAAGGTAAGCCGTTCCAGCCCATCGCTTCGGTTACTTGACCACTAGGCGTAGTCGTTAACGGCCAAATGGCTTCAAATGCAGGCCACAAAACCTCATGGGTCATAGCATTATTACTCGCCCCGCCTAACCAAGGTATGGAGAACACTCGCGCGTATAATAGTGCGCCAAAAAAAGCACAGAAAAACATGACCTCAGAAAAGATAAACCAACTCATCCCTTGTCGAAACGATCTATCTAATTGTTTGCTATACATGCCCGCCATTGATTCATCAATAACGTTTCTGAACCATCCCACCAACATAAAAATAATAATGGCGATACCAGCGAGTAATAAATAGCCGCCAAAACCTGTCACTTCATTTTTTACATCATTAACATAATTACCTGCACCAAATGCTATGCAAAATAGTCCAATAGCGCCCACAATCGGCCATGGACTTTGTGCTGGTACATAATACTTTTCATATTCATTGTTATTCATAACTGCCCTCTCAAAATGAGCATTAGTTTTTGTTATCAGCAAACAGTTTTGTAAATTCGTCTTGTTCTATATTTTTACTAATATCGAACAAGGTATAAGACAAAGTAACCGTTGTGTATTCAGGCGGTATGTCTTTGTCGATATAAAACTGTAACCCTAAATCAGCCGCTTGCCCTTGCTCTAAGGGCTGCTGATTAAAGCAAAAACATTCAATCTTATTAAAATATGCAGCTGCAATACCTGGGCTTACAGAAGGCACTGCCTGAACCACCATATTGTCAACTGAGTTATTTTTTACTAAAAAATTAAGCTGATGCATTTCCCCAGGGTGAACATTCATTTTTTTAACTTCTGGTTTGAATATCCAAGGTAAATTACCCTGTGTACGTGCAATAAATTCAACACTTATGATTCTTGTTTTATCCACAGAATCTGACTGTACAGCAGCCACATTGCTGGTTTTGCCATTTAATCCGGTGATATCACAAAACACGTCATATAACGGAACCAAAGCAAAACCAAAACCAAACATAAAAAACACAGTTAACACTAATTTCTTAACGAGTTTTTTTGTATCTTGTTGTGTTGTCTGTTTGTCTGTCATCTAAAACTCAAACCATTAAATGTTAAATTATTAAACTTTATTTGATATCTGGCGGCGTTTCGAACGTATGATACGGCGCTGGAGATGGAACTTCCCACTCCAAACCTTCTGCCCCTTCCCACACTTGGTCCGTTGCTTTTTCACCACCTTTAATGCATTTGTAAACAACCGCTACAAATAACAATTGTGATAAACCAAAGGCAAAACCACCAATACTTATCACGGCATTAAAGTCAGCAAATTGAGTAGCGTAATCAGGAATACGTCTTGGCATACCTGCTAAGCCTACAAAATGCATAGGGAAGAACAATACGTTTACTGATACCAGTGATAACCAAAAATGCGCTTTAGCTAATTTTTCGTCAAACATGTATCCAGTCCATTTGGGTAACCAATAATAAGCACCCGCCATAATTGAAAATATAGCGCCTGTTACTAAAACGTAATGGAAATGTGCTACCACAAAATAGGTATCGTGGTATTGGAAATCGGCTGGTGTAATTGCCAGCATCAAACCGGAAAACCCACCTATGGTAAACAGTACAATGAATGCGATAGAGAACATCATTGGTACTTCAAAGGTTAAAGAACCACGCCACATGGTCGCCACCCAGTTAAAGACTTTTACACCGGTTGGCACTGATATCAGCATAGTGCAATACATAAAGAAGAGTTCACCCGCTAACGGCATCCCCGTTGTGAACATATGATGCGCCCATACAACAAATGACAATAGTGCTATCGATGCTGTTGCATAGACCATGGAAGAATAGCCAAATAGCTTTTTACGGCTAAAGGTTGGCACTATTTGCGAAATAATTCCAAACGCTGGCAATATCATTATGTACACTTCTGGATGACCAAAGAACCAAAATATGTGTTGGAACATAACCGGATCACCACCACCTGCCGCACTAAAAAATGAGGTTAGGAAGTATTTATCCGTCAGTACCATAGTGACAGCACCAGCAAGAACAGGCATAACGGCAATTAATAAAAAGGCAGTGATTAACCAAGTCCACACAAACAACGGCATTTTCATGAATGTCATGCCTGGCGCTCTAAGGTTGAAGATAGTTACAATGACATTAATCGCCCCCATGATGGAGGATATCCCCATAATATGAACTGAGAATACAAACAAGGCGGTACTGTCATTACTGTATGTTGTTGATAATGGTGCATAGAAAGTCCAACCAAAGTTAGGTCCACCTCCTTCCATAAACAAAGACATTAACAGAATTAAAAATGCGAACGGCAGTATCCAAAAGCTCCAGTTATTCATTCTAGGCAATGCCATATCTGGCGCACCTATCATCATTGGAACCATCCAGTTGGCTAAACCAACAAAAGCTGGCATAACCGCACCGAATACCATGATCAAACCATGTACGGTTGTCATTTGGTTAAAGAAGTCAGGTTCAACTATTTGCAATCCAGGTTGAAACAATTCCGCCCTGATTACCATAGCCATACCACCACCAATGAAGAACATCAGTAGTGAGAATAATAGATATAATGAACCTATGTCTTTATGATTCGTTGTTAATAACCAACGCATAATGCCTGAAGGTGCACCGTGATGTTCCTCGGCATGGTTATCAGCGTTTAAATTTGTTGTACTCATAACGTGCTCCTCCTATTTACCGGCCAGAAATTCATTAATCGCTGCAGCTTGCACTGCATCACCTGTATTGTTACCCCAAGCATTACGCTCGTAAGTCACAATTGCCGCTAAATCTTTAAGACCAAGCTGTTTTCCATACCCTTGCATTGCGGTTCCAGCACGGCCGTTAACAACAATATCAATATGCTGTTTGACATCACCCAGTGCAATTGCACTGTCTTTTAAAGCTGGGAATACGCCAGGAATACCTTGGCCATTGGCTTGATGACACGCTGCACAATTAGCCATATAAGCTTTTTCACCTAAGGTCATTAACTCTTCCATCGACATGTTCATTGCCAATAGTTTTTGCTCTTCTTCTTTCGCTTGTTTCGCAATAGCCGTTTGTTCTGCCATCCACTTTTTGAACTCAGCAGGTTCCTTTGCAATAACAACGATTGGCATAAAACCATGATCTTTACCGCATAACTCGGCACATTGACCACGGTAGATACCCGGCTCATTCACACGAGTCCATGCTTCATTGATGAAACCAGGGTTTGCATCTTTTTTAATGGCAAACTCAGGTACCCACCACGAATGAATAACATCATCGGAGGTAATTAAAAATCTAACCTTTTGGCCTGTTGGGATCACTAACGGTCTATCTACCTCTAAAAGGTAGTTAGCCGATTTTGCTCGTTCGTTTCTGATTTCAGCTTGAGGCGTAGCGAGGAGACTGTAATAGTCCAATTCATGTTCAAAATATCGATAGTGCCACTTCCACTGAGAGCCCGTAACTTGCACGGTCAGATCAGCATCTGAAGTATCTTCCATTTCTATTAAGGTTTTTGTAGCGGGAAATGCCATCGCTATCAAAATGACAAATGGAATGGCCGTCCAGAGTATCTCCACTTTGGTACTTTCGTGGAAATTTGCAGGTTTCACCCCTTTGGACTTTCTATGATGGATTATGGACCAGAACATGATCCCGAAAACGACAATACCAATAACGCAGCAGATATAGAAAATGATCATGTGCAAATCGTAAACACTTGCACTGATATCCGTTACGCCTTTGGTCATATTAAGACGCATCTCATCCGCAACAGCATTATTCGCAAATACTGCAGCTGGAATTAACCAACTTGATTGCTTAGCAGTCACTAAACACCCTCCCTATTTAAAACATTAAGAAGAGGATGTCTGTACAACCCACACCAGCATATAAACCAATTATTAATCGGTTTATATCTATCCCCAAAAAATGTTTGTTTTTATTATTTTTATATCAGTCTATGTAGCTGACTTATGTTGATATTTTGTTTGTATTATTTTTGTTCAACCAGTCTAACCTATACCCTTTATTTCAATTGTGCAAATAATCACCGGACAAAAAGACATAAAAAAACCCACTTGATTATTTTTTAACCAAGCGGGTTTTATCTATATTTATTAAGCGATTACATTAATGAGCTGTTTCTAATTACACCAACGGCCAAACCTTCAATTGCAAAGTCCTGATAGTTTAAATCTACTTTGATTGGTTCGAACTCTTTATTTTCTGCGTGTAAGATAACTTGGCTACCATTTCTTTCTAAACGTTTTACCGTCACATCTTCTTCAACTCTTGCCACTATCACTTGACCATCACGTGCGGTTTGAGTCTTATGAACCGCTAATAAGTCTCCATCCATGATGCCAATATCGCGCATACTTTCACCTTCAACCATCAGTAAAAAATCAGCCGATGGACTGAACATCATAGGATCTAGATTCACGTGTGATTCAACATGCTCCATCGCTAATATAGGAGAACCGGCCGCAACTTTACCAACAACGGGAATTCCTGCTTCTATATTTGAAATATCTTCAGTTAACCGAATACCACGTGACGTGCCTGCAAGGATCTCAATATATCCTTTCTTAGCTAACGCTTTCAGATGATCTTCCGCGGCATTAGCAGAGCGAAAACCTAAACGTTTAGCAATTTCTGCTCGAGTTGGAGGCATGCCAGTTGAAACTATCGCTTGTTTAATTAACTCAAGAATTTGAGCTTGACGATCGGTTAGTGGACGCATAATCTGGTTTTCCATACAGTGATAATGACTGTTAGTATATACAGCAAATTTAAAACTGCAAATTTAACTTAAATGTTAGTTCGGGTTTACAAAACAATTTGTTAAAATTACTGACTGAATTTTATATTTTCTCGAGATTGAACGTAATGGCTTATATTTCTTACCTTTTTTATTGGATCACGCGTCCGTTTATTAAAGTAAATATCGTATCTGACAGTGATTTATCAGTAGATCTCACCAAACCCATCAAATATGTATTAGTCACTGACTCGTTTGCTGACAAATTAGCGCTTGAACAAGCATGCCGAAATCAAGGGTTACCTAGTCCATTTAAAACGCTGAAAGTGGGTGAATATTCGCTTGCCAGAACCATAGGCGTAAAACATGTAAAATCGTTTTTTAATACGGCTGAAAAACACGACGCTAAGATGTTAAAACATAGCCAAGTATTATTAACTCAAGTTGCCAGTAGCCAACAAGATGTGCAATTTGTACCAGTCATGATCTGCTGGGGCCGTGCTCCCGGTGTTGAAAAAACCAAAGAAAATACAAAAATTGGCATTAAAGACTTAATCGCAGAAAACCTACAAGCTAGCTGGATTAGAAAACTGATCATTGTTTTATTTTCTGGTCGCAGTAATTTCATTCGCATTTCCAAACCTGTTTCATTGATTGAAATGGTCAACAAACACGGTACATCTGAAGCGGCAGCTCATAAGTTAATCCGTGTTGCGCGAATTCATTTTGAACGCCAACGTATTGTTGCAACAGGACCTAAGATAATGGCACGTACCGCCATGTTTAATAGCTTGTTGGCTAGCCCATCACTAAAAAAAGCATTACAAGAAGAGATGAACGCCAAAGACATCTCTATGGAGCAAGCCAAAAAGAATGCCATTAAGCTATTAGATGAGATTGCCGGAGATTACCGAGAATCTTATATCCGCTTTGGCGCACGTTTATTAACCTGGTTATGGAACAAAATTTATAACGGTATTCGTGTCCATAACGCTGACAATTTGAGAGAGTTAGCACAAAAAGGTCATGAAATTGTTTACGTACCTTGCCACCGAAGCCACATGGATTACTTATTACTAACCTATGTCATATATAAAGAAGGGTTAGTGCCACCACATATTGCCGCTGGTATAAATTTAAACTTCTGGCCTGCCGGTCCTATGTTTAGAAAAGCCGGTGCATTCTTCTTACGCCGAAGTTTTAAAGGCAACAAATTATACTCTGCTGTTTTTCGTGAGTATTTAAGTCAGTTGTTCATAAAAGGTTATCCGGTTAAATATTATACCGAAGGGGGACGTTCACGTACCGGCCGTTTATTAAGTCCAAAAACGGGCATGTTAGCCATGACTATTCAGGCGATGTTACGTGGCGTAGACCGACCTATTACTTTAGTTCCTGTGTACATTGGCTATGAACATGTAATGGAAGTAAATACTTACCTAAAAGAATTACAAGGCCAGAACAAAGAAAGTGAATCCATTTTTGGAATATTTAAAGCCCTTAAAAATCTTAAAAATTATGGCCATGGCGATGTGAATTTTGGCGAGCCAATCAGCTTAAATGACATCCTGAATGACAAAGCACCTGAATGGCGCGAGTTAATTAATCCAGTTGATGTTGTGAAACCAACTTGGTTAACCCCGGTTGTAAACCACACCGCTAATACCATAATGAGCTCAATTAATGACGCTGCGGTATTGAATACGGTGAACCTATGTGCCCTTACCTTGTTAACTTCTGATAGTCACGCTTTACCACGAGCCGAAATGCAAAAGCTGTTAACTTTTTATATGCAGTTAAATCATCAAGTACCTTATGCTAGCAATATCAAAGTACCAACCCAAACCGCTGATGAAATAATTGAAGAGGCTATCCTACTTGAAAAGGTAGAAGCTGAAAGTGACGAATACGGCACTATCATCAAATTGGATGACAAAAATGCAATTTTAATGAGCTACTACCGTAACAATGTGGTTCATTTATTTGCTATTCCAGCGATTATTGCTGGAGTTATCGTTAACTCAAATAACACCACAAAAGAGTTGATACTGGCTAAAGTTAATCATTTATTACCTTTGTTAAAAAATGAATTATTTATCACTATCACTAACGTAGATGAATATTGTGGACAAGTGATCGACTTTTTCATTCAACAAGAATTAGCTCAAGATACAAATGGCTCTTTATCAGTAACCGCTAAAAACTCCATGGCTTATTTACAACTAAATTTATTAGCTAAAATAATGAAAGATACGTTACAACGTTATGCTCTTGGTTTTATTCGTATAGAACAGGTTGAAGGTATTCAACGCAGTGAATTAGAAAGCGACTGCCAAAAACTGGCGGGGCGTTTATTAAAATTACACGATATTAAAGCACCAGAATATTTCGATAAAAAAGTGATATCAAACTTTGTGACTTGTCTACGTGAACAACAATATGTAAGCGTTGATGAGGCGGGGTTAATGCACTTAACTACCTCTGGTAAGGCGACCTCAGATACTATTAACTCCTTGTTAAGCGCTGAACTATTGCAATCGTTAAACTCATTAGGCTAGCGCTTAGCGCTCTTTATATTCAAGATAACAAAAGGCAAACAGATAATGAAAAACGTTTTTATATTTAGTTTATTTTTTATGCCGTTAAATTCGTTTGCCAATCCCGTGACTAAACCAATCACTAATCTGTTTGATGCGATGAGGAGTCACGATGGTGCTAAACTGCTAGAACAATTTACGGCAAGTGCTTTACTGCAAAGAGCAAAAAGTGATGGTTCTATTGAGAATAGTGATATCCAACAATTTGCCAACAGCATTAACAGCAGCGAACGTTATTTAGATGAGCATTTATTAGATATTCAAGTGCAAATTCAAGACAATCTCGCCAGTGTTTGGACGCCTTACGCCTTTTACTTAGATAACAAATTAAGTCACTGTGGAGTAAATAGCTTTCAATTAGTGCTGCAGAATAATGAATGGAAAATACATTATTTAATAGATAACTCACATCCGGGCGATTGTGAGGGCTTCATCAAAAAATATAAATAACCACCAGCCAATATGAAGCATCGACTGGCGGTTATCCTTTAAATAATACTATTTTTTGCGAGGGAATTTTTCATGATCACGAATAACACCTTCTTGCATCGCAGATGCGATTAACTCACCATTTTGATTAAAAAACTCACCGCGTACTAAGCCTCGACCACTACTCGCGCTGGTACTTTCTTTACTAAATAGAATCCATTCATCCATTCTAAATGGACGGTGAAACCACATGGAGTGGTCTAAGGTAGCCACTTGCATTTTTGGTTGCATAAAGCTTTCACCATGAGGTAACAATGCTGTTGGCAAAAATGTAAAATCGGATGCGTAAGACAATAAATAACGATGAACTCTTTGATCATCTGGCAATGTCCCATTCGCTTTTATCCAAGTTTGACAAGCTGGCTCCATTTTATCTGGTTTAAACGGATTAATTTGCTGCACATGGCGCATATCAATTGGCTTATCAGCCAATGCTTTGGCATGAAATTGTTGAGGAATTTTATCTAGATTTTTTTGATAAAACTCTAATTCTGACATCAAACCTTCTGGCCCTATGACTTTAGGCATAGTTGATTGGTGATTGTAGCCTTCACCTTCGGTTTGAAAAGATGCTGTCATATAAAATATGGTTTGGCCAAACTGAATTGCTCTGACTCTGCGGGTACTAAACGAACCACCGTCTCGAATATTTTCCACTTCATATACTATGGGAGTTTGGTCATTGCCTTCACGTAAAAAGTAACTATGAAATGAATGCACAAATCGATTATCAACGGTTTCTTTGGCGGCGCTAAGTGCTTGACCAATAACCTGACCACCAAATACTCGGCCAAAGCCCAAAGCTTGGCTTTGTCCCCGGTATAAGCCTTCTTCTATTTTCTCTAGTTTAAGATGATCTAATAAGGTTTCTAATGCTTGTTGGCTCATAAAATTTCTCTAACTGCTATTTGGGTCCAATTAATTTCGTCGGCTATGATTCTTTCTTGCGCCACGTAATGCAAAACTTGACCCGGCATGACATTAAAATCATTGTCAGGGTTTAAGTGCATTTTGACACCGATTCTGTCTTCAGCGACAGCAAGAAGAATTGCATTATGATTTTGTTTTAAATGGAAAAATAAGTCGCCAAATTTATGTGCGCCTATATCAAAAGGCATCTGTGTAGAAAATTGCGTATGGCCACTTAGTGTAGACATCATCTCTTCTTGTAATCGACTACTGCCTGGGTCTTGCATGGAACGCACTAATATTTCAGCCGTTCTAGATGAGTTTGATTCAATGTTTTTAGTATAACGATTTAACATTTCTATTTTAGTATCGTCACTAAAGTTAGCACTGATATGACATTCGTCTTTAACTAAAGAACTCAATTTCAAGGCACAGGTGAAGGTTTGATCATCATTATCACAATCAACAATAATACGGTCAGCTTTGGTAACTGCAACACGCGTCAGTTCATCGTCTTGAGTCAATGACTTTAACTTAGCAAACTCCACCAGCGGGTTATCTAAAAATGGATGTTCCAGATCATTAGTTACACACAGCAATATTTTTCGTTTTTGGCGTTTATTATCCCCTAAAATATGCTGCACCATCTTTTCAGTTCTGTTCTCGTGCCAACCAAAAATTAATATATGTGAATCTTCTTCACTAAAATCTTTTTCACCAGTCATAATTTGTCTCAATACTCTGCTAACTGAACGTCCTAACTTACCTAATAGTGCGCCAAATATGGCTAAACCTAACGGAATTTGAACCAAGGCGACTACTAATTTACCTTCAAATGATGTGGGACTTAAATCACCATAACCAACCGTACTTGTGGTAACGACATAATAATAAAGGTATGAACTAAAGTTGGTTAATTCATACTCACCAACTAAATACAATAACACCCAACTTAAAATGGCATGGAAACCTAAAAGCATCAAAATAGAAAACCAAGATACGTGAATAAAGTGTTTTCTTAAAAATGCGGCTAATTTGTTAATGACCAAGATTAATTCCCCAACAACTTACGCCAGCCTGACTTTTGTTTTGGCACATGTTTACGATATTGAACCAACTCTTGCCAAAATGGACTTAACAACTCATTACTGAGTTTTTCAAAGTTAGGGGTTTCAGACATTGCAATCTGAAATTTAGGATGACTTTCAACCCAAGCTAACGTTAATAATTGATAACTACGTTGTAGTAAACTTAACCATTGTTTTGAATCTACATCTGGGTTTAATTCTTTTAACGCAGGAACCATTCGTTTTAATCCATTAACGGTTTTATTTTGGAACCCTATGTATACTTTCTCTTCAACTCTAGATTCTAATAGTGAATCTGAAATACGACACAGTTGACCAAATTGAGGCGTTTCTACCCAATACTGGGTTAAGTAGGTGCAAATATCATCAACGGTGATGGTTTCATATTTACGCGTTGCCGTTTCAAATGAAATGATCCAATTTTGCAGGTGTTTTTCCAGCAGAGCTAAAAAAATAGCTTCTTTAGTTCTAAAGTAAATATATAAAGTCCCTTTAGCCACTTCCGCTTTGTTAGCTATTTGTATTGCAGAGGGTAATTCATCCCCAGACTCAACAAATAGTGCTTCCGCTGCCGCCAAAATGCCATTAACTCTTTGCAGTTTTTGTTTTTGATTTTTAGCTTTTTTTATTTCCATAAGTTTCTACTAACTATTTTTTTGAATTTTTTACAACTTTAACACTTAATATTACAGTAATTCCTTGACCTTAAAATAAAAGAATCTTAGTTTACGGATAATAATAATTTTTCTATACGCTATATACGAATAACAATAATAAAATTTCGCGTATTCAACTCCGTATTTTGATTGCCATTAGTGGCTCTACAGTTAAAATAGCGACTTGAGTATAGTTCCCATATAAAAGTTGTTCCGGAGCCCAATTAATGAAGTATCAGGATACCATCGAGCAAGCTGAGTCTAAGTTGCAAAAGACACTCGTGTTTTTAAAGCAACATAGATTAGCTGCCAGCCCTATAAACTATAGCGTTGCTTATGAGTACGCCAGTGGGGAAAACGATGATATCGTTAACTGCATTAATAAAGATATTAACGACGGTTGCATAATAGATTCATTTTTAATGGAAGAGTTATACCGTCAATTCATACTCAGTTCTGATGAAAGTTCGGAGAAAGTTGTTCAGCACGCCTCCTCTATTATCAACTCAACTCAAAGACATACTCAAAAAGCACAAAGAGACAGCGGCCATTACGCTAATATTTTAGATGAAGGTTTACTGCTACTGAACGACTCAGATCCTGAATCGTCAAAACAAGTGATTGAGAAGTTAATAAAAGCGACAACTTACGCTAAAAAAACGCAACAAATGTTATTCAAAGCGTTACAACAAGCACAAACCAAATCAAACGAACTGCAACAACAAATCGATGATTTACATGCCAACCGACAACTTGATGCATTAACCGGTTTATATAACCGTTCAGTAATGAGTCAAACCGTTGATATGTGGGTAAATAACGACACTAAGAATATTGCCGCCTTAGCGATTAATCTAGATCACTTTAAACAATTTAACGATAATTATGGCATGACCATCGGGAACGTTATTCTGTCAAAAGTAGCACAAAAAGTGAAAAGTTATGTTTCTGACAGCGGTTTGCCAGTCAGACTTGCCGGTGAAGAATTTTTAGTATTAATCCCTGATGCGAACCCAGTGACGGCCAAAGAAATTGCCGAAAAGGTCAGAGTAGGTGTCGAGAAGTTACAGTTTATTAATGCCAAAAATAAAGAACGCCTGCCTAAAATCACGGTGTCGATTGGCGTTACAGAATACTGTGAGAAGATCGGTCTGGACGGAACTATTCAAAAAGCCACCTCAGCATTACGCATGGCTAAAGCCACAGGCCGTAATAGAGTTTACACAGATTAACCTCAGTTTATTAAATATACGTTGTTTTAATATACAAATATAATGATCTAATCCCTTTTGCCTTGTTGGTTTTAAGCCAACATTTAAGTACACTTGCCTTAATTACTCTTGCCTGTATAAAAATATGACTACTGAAAACGATCAACAATCCACAACACACTTTGGTTACAAAACCGTAGAGTCCGAACAAAAACAAGCTATGGTTGCGGATGTATTCCACTCCGTCGCAGCGAAATACGACATCATGAACGATGTAATGTCTTTTGGCATACATCGACTTTGGAAACGTTTTACCATCGATGCCAGTAACGTGCGACCAGGGAACAAAGTCCTAGATTTAGCAGGCGGTACCGGTGATTTAACACGTAAATTTAGTCAAGCGGTTGGCCCAACAGGCAAAGTGGTACTTGCTGATATCAACGATTCTATGATTAAAGTAGGTCGTGAAAAACTGCATAATTTAGGCGTTGTAAGTAATGTTGAATATGTGCAAGCGAATGCGCAGGCGTTGCCTTTTGCTGAAAACACCTTTGATTTAGTCACCATTGCATTTGGTTTACGGAATGTCACAGACAAAGACGAAGCATTACGTTCTATATATAGAGTACTTAAGCCTGGTGGTCGATTATTAGTATTAGAGTTTTCTAAACCAGAACAACAATGGCTTAATAAAGCCTACGACTTTTATTCGTTTAAGATTTTACCCGAAATGGGTCAGTTAATTGCTGGTGATAAAGAGAGTTATCAATACCTTTCTGAATCGATTCGAATGCATCCAGACCAAGATACGTTAAAACAAATGATGGAAACGGCTGGTTTTGATCAAGTATCGTATACCAATATGACAGGCGGTATTGTTGCTTTGCATAAAGGCTTCAAATTTTGATACTGCTTCAACAATTGGCCCATTCGTTTATTGAGCCAAAAATAAATAAACTTCTTACCTTTGACGACCAAGCACATATTAAGCTGGTTAAATTAGAAGGTAAGAGTTTGAGTGTTTGTTTAACTGACTTATCACTGAACATTAAACTTCAGGTATTAGATAACAAGGTATTATTATCTTCCAATACGGAAGGTTACGATTGTTTAGTGACCACCAGCAGCCAGTATTTACGCTCATTATCGGATGCGTCACAGCTTACTAAATTGATTAAACAAGATAGTTTGGAGCTTGATGGTGATCTCGCCATCGCGCAGGGCTTTTCTGAATTATTAATGAATAACAACATAGATTGGCAACAACTATTATCGAGTTATTTTGGTGACGCTATTGCTCATAAAATGGTAACGGCGATTCAAGCGTTAGTAAGTAATATAAAAATAAAAACGAAAGATATGGATTACACGTTATCCACAGCCATAACCGAAGAGTTAAAATTAAGTCCACATTATAATGAAGTTAGTCTTTTTATTGATCAAGTTGATGTCTTGTCTGCAAAAACAGACAAGTTAGCCGCAACAATAAGTGCATTAACTACCAAACTACACGAGTCTCGATAACATTGAAAACACTCTCTCGCATCAGCAAAATAATTCATGTTTTTCTTTATTATCGACTTTATGAATTAATTCCAAAACAAAAAACACCTTGGTTATTAAAGGTAATGGTTACCCTCTTTTTCTGGTACCCAAAAACATCAAAAAAAACTCATTCCGCTCACAACCTTAGAATTGCATTAGAGCACTTAGGCCCGGTCTGGATAAAGTTAGGTCAAATGTTATCTACCAGAAAAGACTTATTGTCCGAGCAATTAAGTTCTGAATTAACCAAGTTACAAGACCAAGTGACCCCTTATCCCACGTCCATCGTGGAACAAACGATTTGCCAACAACTAGAGATCAACTCACTATCTGACGTTTTTTGCCAATTTGAACAAACGCCTATTGCCACAGCGTCTATGGCTCAAGTGCATGGGGCACAATTATCGTTAGTGGAAGGCCAAGACCCTATTAAGGTGATTATTAAAGTTATCCGTCCTAATATTGAGCAACAGATCATCTCTGACATCTCATTAATGTTAATGTTTGCTGGATTGATCGCTAAAACCAAAGAAGGGCATAGGTTCCGCGCGGTTGAAGTGGTGCAAGAGTATCAAAAAACCATCTTAAATGAGTTAGACCTTAAGTTAGAAGCTAATAATGGCATCAAGTTACGTGATAATTTTAAAGATTCTAATGACTTATATATTCCACAAATATACCCAGAGTTATGTACGTCTAAGGTTTTAGTGATGGAACGTATTTATGGTATTCCGGTATCTGATACGAATGCGCTTATCGCACAAGGTTCTGATTTAAAGAAATTGGCTGAACGCGGAGTTAGAGTGTTTTTTACTCAGGTCTTTCGTGACAGCTTTTTTCATGCCGACATGCATCCAGGCAATATCTTTATTGAGCAACAAAACCCAAATAATCCTAAATACATTGGGATTGATTTTGGCATCATGGGAACGTTAAATGAACAAGATAAACGTTATTTAGCTGAAAATTTTGTCGCCTTTTTTAATCGTAATTATTTAAGAGTGGCGCAATTACATGTGCAATCTGGTTGGGTCCCTAGTCATATTAACGTGGAAGAATTTGAGATTGCCATCCGAGCCGTATGTGACCCTATTTTTAATAAACCATTAGACGAAATATCATTTGCCCAAGTACTAATAGGTTTATTTGATACAGCCAGACAATTTGAAATGCAAGTTCAGCCTCAACTAGTATTATTACAAAAAACACTGTTATATGTAGAAGGATTGGGACGTCAACTTTATCCTCAATTAGATCTTTGGCAAACCGCCAAACCGTTTTTAGAACAATGGGTAGATGAACAGATGGGTTTTAGAGCATTTTATAAATCTAGCAAAGAGAATTTGCCTTATTGGCTTGAGAAAGCACCAGAAATCCCTGAGATGTTACATACTGGGCTGACAAATTTGAATAACATGCCACAACTAAAACAAGACTTAGTTGAGCAGTATTTACAACATCAAAAGCAACACAGACGATTTTTACTGCAACTTACATTAACAGGTTGTGGATTTTTAGCTTCATTACTGATTGCCATATTTAGTAACTTAGACAATCCTTACTGGCAAGTTGCTGGTGTTATTACCGCAACAGTCACGGTTATCAACGCCATTAAAGTGTGGCTAAAAATACGTTAATCCACTTTATAAAAAGCCGTAATGAGACTCTACCCGAAACGAAATACCAGAGTCTCGTCTAAAGTCACTGGATAACGGATTATAATATTCTTGCTCTAATGGATCTTCTTTGTGTAATTCGACAAAAGGCTCCACTTCAAAAAACAACCAATCCCTTAATGCATTAAATCGATATCGAATACTAAACCTATGTAATTGTGCATCCGGCTTTGGTTCAACATATCCAAATGATGATATTCCTATTATCAACGCAGCCTTTTCTCCGACAGAGCTTATTTGGAACAATCCAGAACGCCATTCTGGCGACTCATAAGACTCTAAATCACGATATGAAAAGTTATAGCGTATTTCAGATTGTTGGCTTAACTTGTAACCTGTATCTACTAAGAACCTTGCTCCCCAACCATCCGCTACATAATATTCAAGCGCGGGTTGCAGATTAAATGTCACTCTATTATCTAAAAACTTTTTACGATAAACCGCGGAGGCTCGTGTATAAAGTTGGTCTTCCCCCCAACCTATTCGAACCGATGTACTGATATCATTTGATTTAGTATGTAAAAAACGTACGGCTGCACCCAACGAGTTTTGGCTCAATTTAAATGCTTCTGGTTTTACTGATTCGTAAGGTAAGGTTTTAAAATCATCATCTTCACCGTCTGATAGAATGATCTCTACTTTATTTTCCAAGTTTGGTAACTTGGCTTTTACTTTAAATTTTATCGGGAAGCTTTCCCCTGTGAACACCTCACCTTGTCTGGGTTCCCAGCCGACAATAAAATGTCCCCATGTTTTCGCTTTGTTTTTTCCTTTTTCATCTTTAGCAAAAAAACCATCTAATAAATTGGCAGTCCAGTCCATTGAATAACCAACATTTTCAACCACACTGTTTACGTCAACAAATAGTACTTTTAACCGTTCTTGCTCAACTTTTTTCTCAATAACCGTTAGTTCATTATTCGCCGTAGCTACTGTTTGTGTATTGCATTTAACATTAGAGTGTTGACTTTCACTGGCCGCTTTTGGATCTAACTTTTGTTCTGAGGGTGGACACTTTGGAGTCGTTGATTGTTGAGTTGTTTGTTGTGCACAAAGAGACCATGCACTTGTCATAAACAGGCACAATAATACACACTTTAATTGCTCAACTCTCATAAATAGCTTCCATGTTTTTTGTCTTATTATTCATCATTGAATATCTAAATATATTATTTCACTTAATTAAACTTTATACTATCGTCAGTTTATTACAAATTGGATATTAAAATGGGATTTGGTGGTATAAGCCTCTGGCAACTTCTTATTGTTTTAGTCATTGTCATACTTCTATTTGGTACTAAAAAGATTAAGTCTTTAGGTTCTGATTTAGGTTCAGCGGTTAAAGGTTTTAAAAATTCTATTTCTGACGACAAACCGAACGTTGAAACTAAAAACAATGATGATGCTGATTTTGCCAAGTCAGAAAAACACGAAAAAATTAACACAAAAGACTAGTTGATATGGGTTTCTGGGAGTTTATTGTCATCGCCGTCGTAGGCACCATCGTTCTTGGTCCTGATAAACTTCCTTCGGCTATTAGGCGCTTTAGCCAAATGAAACGCCAATTTAGTCAAATGGTGCAAGGTGTCTCTGCTGAGGTAAATGAGCAGTTACGAGTGCATGAACTGCACGAAAACTTAAAAAAAGCAGAACAACAAGGGATGGAAAATCTATCTCCTGAGTTACAACAATCAGTTGATGAACTCACTAATGCCGCAAAAAGTGTGCAACAAACACTATCAGAACCTGCAGTAGATAATGTTAAACATGACAAATGATAAACCGCCTTTTTTAAATCACCTGATTGAACTAAGACAGAGATTAATTCGCTCCGTTGTGGCTATTTTATTGTGTTTTGCTGGATTAGCTTATTTTGCCAATGATTTATATACCTTAGTTTCTACCCCCTTATTAGATGTTTTACCTGAAGGCTCTAATATGATTGCAACTGATGTTGCAGCCCCGTTTTTTGCGCCCTTTAAATTAGCTTTTATGCTTTCTATTGTGATCGCATTCCCTTATTTATTACATCAAGTGTGGGGATTTATTGCGCCGGGTTTATATAACCATGAAAAAAAGTTTGCAGCTCCAATTCTCATCACCTCTGTTTTATTATTTTATTTCGGTATCGCCTTTTCTTATTTTATTGTGTTCCCATTAGTATTTTCTTTTTTCACCAGTGTGGCACCGGAAAATATAGTCATCGCGACAGATATTAGTAGTTACTTAGACTTTGTTCTTAAATTATTTATCGCTTTTGGCTTGTCGTTTGAAGTGCCGGTAGTCGTTTTTATTTTGTGTCTATCTGGGGTAACCACTGTCGATAATTTAAAATTAAAACGGCCATACGTAATATTGGGCGCTTTTGTTCTAGGCATGTTATTAACGCCGCCTGATGTGATCAGCCAAACATTATTGGCGATCCCGATGTGGATGTTGTTCGAGTTAGGTCTAGTATTATCAAGAGCCATTAAGGTGAAACAACCTAACGAAGAAATAACGGATAATTAATCGTTTTATCTATCCTGTGCCACCTGAGTTCCAGCGCACTAGATTACTTAATAAACTGCTGATATTGTCCTATTAGCGAACTTTAATAAAAAGGCTCAGTTTTTGTTTAATAAATTTGTCATTTTCTTACTTATCTTCGTTGAATTGCTTATTCAAGTTAACGCGGCGACTTATGACATTTCAAACTTACAAGGTAAAACTGACCTCACACCTTACATTGAATATAATATTGGTGATCATGACCCTCTTGAAGCTCCTCCAATAGAAGGTTGGTCACAATTTACTTACTCTCAAATCAAGTTGGGCTTTGACAATCGCGTTCAGTGGTTTCGTTTTGAACTTGCTAATCCATCCGCACAAGTTGAATCTTACTATATAGAATTAGATGCACCGTTATTGGATCACATTACATTTTACATTTTATCTCAAGGGCGTGTCCGCAGTGTTCAAAGTCTAGGTGATAATCAAGTTTTTCCTCTACGACCTGTATTACATGAGTCCTTTATTATCCCAATTTCTTTGCATGCCAGTGAAACATTAGAAATATATATCGCGACACAAACCTCAGGCAGCACTCAGCTACCAATTACTTTATGGCAAAAAGAGTACTTTCAAGAGCAACAAAACTACCAGCGTTTGTTAACTGGTAGTTATATAGGATTAATTGTTGCAGCTATAATCGCTTGTTTAATTACATTCAGCGTGAGTCGAGAAAAATCATCGTTATTAAATGCAGGATTTATAGTTTCTTTTTTAATGATTATTTTGACTTTAAATGGATTTGCTTTTCACTATTTCTGGCCAAATCAGCCCGTATTACAGCAACATGCATTTTATATATTTACTTGCCTAAGTATCCTATTTTCAGCCTTATTGGCCAGAGAAACACTTAAACATTTCTACCAAGACCATCAACTTATGTCTTGGTTTAAATATATCGCGCTATTCGCTGTGTTGTTATTGCCTGCTACCTTATATTTAAGTTATCAAGCCGGTTTATATTTAATAATTCTGATATCAATAATTATATGTATCTGTCATTTGTACGCCGGAGTGATGGCATGGAACCATGGTTTACATGAACATCAAGAGTTTAATTATGGCCTTGCCGTTTTATTAATTTGTTTGTTACTTATTTGTGTAAATAATTTTTCTCCGTTTAGTCTCCCTATTTCAAATCTTAATTTATTGCAACTTTCTCTTATTATTCATATTTTATTTTTAGCAATTGCTGTCACACGTTCATCAGCAATTGAATATGATGTTTTTGGCAATGATGAAGAGGCCACAGATCAAGCGTTGTTACATAGTGAACAAATGATGGAGCTACAGTTTGCTTTTAGGGAATTAGAAGAAAAAAACCAACAATTAGAGAAGCTTAATACCATAGATGCTTTATCAGGTATTTATAATCGACGACATTTTGATAAACGTTTACAAGCTGAATTACGTCGAGGTCGTCGTGAGTTAACCCCATTATCTTTGATTTTGTTTGATATTGATCACTTCAAAAAAGTGAATGATACCTACGGCCATATTGTTGGTGATGAAGTAATTCGTTGTATTTCGATGTGTGCTTCAGAACAACTAAGCCGAACCGCGGACGAAGTATTCCGTTATGGTGGAGAAGAATTTGCGGTGTTACTGCCCAATACAAATTTACCCGGGGCACTCACTTTAGCGGAGAAAATTCGTGTGGCGATTGAAAACCTTACAATAACGCTTAACGAACAAACCTTATCTTGTAAAATAAGCTTAGGTCTCGCAACTCATGACTCCACCAAAGCAATTGAACCAAACTCATTTATCGAAATGGCTGATAGCGCTTTATATAAAGCAAAACAAAGTGGCCGTAATCAAGTCCAAACATATCAAGAGGTAATCTAGTGTCACATAATGACTTAGGCAGTTTTCCATATACACGCATGCGTAGAATGCGAAAAAATGATTTTTCACGCCGTTTAATGCGCGAGAATGTTCTAACGACTAATGATCTGATTTACCCTATGTTTATTCTTGATGGTGAGAACCGTAAAGAGTCCATATCTTCAATGCCAGGCATCGAAAGAATGTCGATTGACTTGTTAGTCAAAGAAGCCAAAGAGTTAGTTGATTTAGGTATACCTGCTATCGCTATATTTCCAGTGACTGAACAAGATCTGAAATCAGAGTTTGCAGAAGAAGCTTATAATCCAGATGGGTTAGCGCAACGGGCCGTAAAAGCAGTAAAAGCGGCATACCCTGAATTAGGTGTAATTACTGACGTTGCTTTAGACCCGTTCACTCTACATGGTCAAGATGGGATCATAGATGAGAATGGATATGTGTTAAATGATATTACGACGGAAATACTGGTAAAACAGGCATTATCCCATGCCGCAGCGGGAGCAGATGTGGTTGCACCGTCTGACATGATGGATGGCCGTATTGGCGCTATTAGAGAGGCGCTGGAATCCACTGGCCACATTAATACTTCTATTTTGGCCTATTCGGCTAAGTATGCATCCAGTTATTACGGGCCTTTTAGAGATGCCGTTGGTTCAGCTGGCAATTTAAAAGGGGCGGATAAAAAGAATTATCAAATGGACCCAGCTAATTCTGATGAAGCTTTGCGTGAAGTTGCATTAGATCTAGCTGAAGGTGCAGATATGGTTATGGTGAAACCAGGTATGCCATATTTAGATATTGTCAGTAGTGTGAAACAAACTTTCCAAGTACCGACTTATGCCTATCAAGTGAGTGGTGAATATGCCATGCATATGGCTGCTATTGAAAATGGATGGTTAGCAGAAGAAGCCATAGTAATGGAATCTTTATTAGCATTTAAACGAGCAGGGGCAGATGGTATTTTGACGTATTTTGCCAAGAAAGCAGCGATTTGGTTACAACAACAATAAAATAACTATGTGAAGGGTACATAAACTGTACCTTTCACTTTATTCTATTACCAATTGCCAACCTTGCGCCGATTGGTAACTTGCTTCTTGTGCCAGTTCAGCTTCAGTTAACGGGTTATTCCCAATCCAATTATCAGGCAATGTTAGTTTCAACACTTCATTTTCAACTGTGACTATTACTTTAGGCATCACTTCATCTTTACGTCTTAACGATAATATAACCGCTAAACGTAATATTCTGGATAATCGACAAGCCAAAAGTACCGAAGTTGAACTTTGTTTTGATAATGAATGTTGATCGATATCTTCTTTATGATTTCGAACTAACGCAGTAAGGAGATTTTTCTGAGCTTCTGTAAAGCCAGGTAAGTTAGTGTTCGCTAACAAATAACTGGCGTGTATTTGCTGATCTTTGTAAGCAACCTGTAATCCAACTTCGTGTACTAGTGCAGCAGACCGTAATATGTCTAATGCATCAAATTGCTCCATATCCCACTTAGAGTTAACTTGATTCGCTAAATTAATAGTGAGTTCTGCAACTCTTTTAGCATGTTCCGAATCGACATGATAACGAGTCATTACACTGTTTAAGGTACGCTCTCGAACATTCTGTTTCGTTAAATCCGGTAACATTGAATACAACAAGCCTTCTCGTAATGCACCGCCAGCTAATGTCATACCTACTAAGTTAAGTTGTCTAAAAATGGCTATTAATATAGCTAGACCACTTGGGAATACTAATCGACGTTCTTGAACTAAACCTGGGATATTTAGTCGGTTGATAGAACCATAAGTGATAGCTTGTTGCATTATGGAAATAAGACGAGGTAAGGTAATTATTTCATCATGACCCTGATGCATAAGAATTTCTTGAATAGCTTGCACAGTGCCAGACGCACCCACCTCTTCTTTCCATTCAAAATCTTTATACAAATCGCGAATTTTGCCAATTTCTAACTCAGCAGCACCAATTGCATTAGTAAAGTTTTGTTCTGACAGTTCGCCATTAGGAAAGTATTTATCTAAAAATGTAACACAGCCAACATTGAGACTATTGCAAATTTGTGGGGTATCTCCCTCACCTGCAACAAGTTCAGTACTCGCACCACCAATATCAATGACAAGACGTTTTTGTTTGCTACTTGAAGTGTATGCAACGCCTTTATATATGGTATTTGCTTCTTCATCACCAGAAATAACCCTGATCTTTTGACCTAAGATACTTTCGGCTTGTTTTAAGAATATATCGACATTTTTTGCTAATCTAAGAGTTGCCGTTCCGGCAATTCTTAGATTCTGTGAAGGGATATCTTGTAGACGTTCAGCAAACAGATTTAAACATTCCCATCCTCTTAACATCGCTTCGTTAGAGAGATTCATATCTGCATCTAACCCAGCCGCCAATCGAACTTTACGTTTTACTCTGCCAATTACCTGAACACTACCAGCCACCACCTGAACAATCATCATGTGGAAGCTGTTTGAGCCTAAGTCAATAACGGCATAACTACTATTGTTTTCCATTAAAGAACTACCTGCTCAATTAGTTACGACGTCTTTGGCCGTGATGATTATTACGGCGCTTTTGGTATTTTGGGCGTGTAACATCATCTAATAATGCATCGGCATCATATTGACTTACTGGAATACTGTGACCGATATATTCTTCAATCGCCGATAAGTTATATACATATGATTCACATGCAAAACTAATTGCGTGCCCACTTGCACCAGCACGTCCAGTTCGACCTATACGATGCACGTAATCTTCACGATCATCAGGTAAGTCAAAGTTATATACGTGAGATACTTCAGGGATATGTAGTCCACGAGCAGCAACATCCGTTGCAACTAGGAAATCAATATCACCTTTTGAGAAAGACTCTAAAATACTTAAACGTTTACGTTGGTTTACGTCACCAGTTAATAGGCCAACTCTATGTTTATCTGATTTTAGCCAGTTATACACTTTTTCACACGAATGTTTTGTATTGGTAAAAACAATTGCCTTATCTGGCCAATCTTCTTCAATTAAAGAAAGTAGTAATTCAATCTTTTGATTCGACTGCGGGTAAAACAATTCTTCTTGAATACGAACGCCTGTCATTTGATTTGGTTCTGATTGCAAATGAGTCGGTTCATTCATATGTGAGTATGCAAGTTCTTTTACCTTGAAGCTCATGGTTGCAGAGAAAACAAGATTCAGACGAGAAGTTCTATCTGGCATCTTGTTAAACAAGTAACGAATGTCATTAATAAAGCCTAAATCGAACATACGATCCGCTTCATCAAGCACAACAACTTCTATTGAGTCTAAATTGAATACACCTTGTTTATGGTAATCAATGACTCGGCCTGTCGTACCGATCAGTACATCAACACCTTTTTCTAATACTTGGCGTTGAGATTCATAACCTTCGCCACCATAAATCAATCCTAGAGACAGACCACTTTGCTCAGCAAAGGTAATCGCGTCTTTATGGATTTGGATAGCAAGTTCACGGGTCGGTGCTAAAATTATTGCTCTCGGCTGCCCTTTAGCATCAGGATTAGCTAATAATCTGTTAAATGTTGCAGTTAAAAACGCGATGGTTTTGCCTGTACCTGTTTGTGCCTGTCCTGCTATGTCTGCGCCTTTTTCTATAAGAGGCATACACATAGCTTGAATAGGGGTACAATGCGAATAACCAGCAGAGGATAATGCTTTTAATACACTTTCGTGTATTGAAAAGTCTGAGAATTTAGTTTCTGTTAAATGTGTCTTAGTCATAGCGGATAAGAATAACCTTAACCCTTGCAATAAGAAACAATTTATTCAAAATAGCGTTATAAAATTTAATAAATACTTGGAGATTTAAATGAGCGATAAAATTATTGCAGTGACAGATGATAGTTTTGAGTCGGTTATCAATGGTGATAAACCTGTTTTAGTTGATTTTTGGGCAGAGTGGTGTGGTCCTTGTAAAATGATTGCCCCTATTCTTAATGAAGTTGCTGAAGAAATGGCTGACACTGTTTCAATCGCTAAATTAAATATAGATCAAAACCCAAACACGCCACCTAAGTTTGGTGTTCGTGGTATACCTACATTGTTGTTATTTAAAAATGGTGCGGTAGCTGCAACTAAAGTTGGCGCATTAAGCAAAACACAATTAACCGAGTTCTTAACTGAAAACATCTAATCCGTTATTTAAACTGGCTTAGTTGTGATAAGTTTTCTAAAAAAGAGTCGATAAATTCGGCTCTTTTTTGATCTTGCCAAGCAATACTTGCCCCTATCCCCCAGATGGGACCTGGCCAAGTTTGATCATGTTCAAATCTAGCCACAACATGCCAATGTAATTGTGCAACAACATTGCCTAAATTCGCGACATTGATCTTTTTACACTGGGTTGTTGCAGTCAATGCTTTAGATACCAAAGCACTTTCTTTCATCAGTTGCATTTGTTCATGCTCGGACAGTTGATGTACTTCCGTTAATTCATTTACCCGCGGTAATAATACAAACCATGGATAACGGCTGTCATTTTGTAAGCGCAGCTGACATAAAGGTAATTCTTTGACAAATATAGAGTCTTTTTCAATTCGAGGGTCTAATTTAAACATGAGCATTGCTTTTGAATTTACGGAATAGGTGGATATTAGTGGATGATTAAATGCGTGTCGAGGCGCAATTTTACTAGATATTAATGCGGTGAGTAGATATCAACGAGTTTAGGATTGGCTTAGTCGTTAAGCTACCTTAACTTTACTAGGTTCAATGTTTTGTCGGCTATAATATTTGGTCGAATAATAATTATTACTTTCCTTAACCTTATTAATCAATATACCGCCCACAATTACATTGGCCTGTTGCAGTTCCTCTAATACATTGCCCAACATATTAGTATCTGTTTTTTCAGCGTCTACAACCAAATATACACTATCAACATGTTTAGAAATAACATAAGCATCACTGACAGACATGATTGGTGGGCATTCCAAAATAACTCTCTCATAGTGAGATTTTAAATAAGTTATTATCCCTTGAAGTCTCGGGTTGGACAAAAACACCAACGGGTTTTTAGGCACATTACCGGAAGCGATCACATCAAATTTATATTGTTCTTGTTTAATAATCGATTGTTCTAATGTGTGACTTTTGGCAATTAAGTTCGTTAAGCCTGGTCGGTCTTTATCCTCTCCCAATGCTTTGGCTATAGAAGGAAAGCGTAAATCAGCATCGATTAGCACTACATCTTCTAGTTCTGAGAAACAATCGGCCAGTTGGATAGATAAAGATGATTTACCATCGTTAGGATTTATCGACGTTATCGCAATCACTTTCTGTTTAGACCTGACTTTATCCAATAATATATTGGTTCTGATACTTCTAATTGCCTCAATAAAACCAGCGTGTTTAGCTCTATCTAAATGAGTAAGAACATCATTTTTAAGTGACTTCTTCATTTTAATCTTAGGCACTGTGCCTATAACTTTTGTTTTGAACTTTAATGCCATTCGCCTAAATTGGATCACTTTATCGCCTAACATCACTTCGATAAATACAATTAAAACAGACACCATAAAACTGCCAAGTACAGCCAACACTAACATTAATTTACGTTTAGGTTTTACTGGTGAACTATTTTCTTCTGCGGTCTCAACTAAAATGATATTTGACGTATTAGATAAGTCCTGCATTAAATCAGATTCATTTTGTTTTTTGACCAAGGCTTCATATAAAGTCAAATAAGCATCAAACTCTCGCTTTAATTTTTGATAATCAAATTCAATGACGCCCAACTGTCTTAGTCTTAACGTATTTTCGTCTATTTCTTTTTCAACAAACACCAAGTTGTCTTGATAAAACTGTAATTGCTTATCGATTTGATGAACTTGCTTAGTGATCTCAGACAATAAATTAGATTTTGCATCATTTAATAAACGATTCGCTTCGATATACTTTGGGTGTTTTTTACCGTATCTAAGTTTGATTTTGTCGAATATTTTTTGCTGGGCTTTTATTTCATCTTTGCCTGAATTTACAATGTCTGACTTTGCTAACATGGGAATGGCTAATAAGGCATCGACATTATTTTTACTTTTAATAATATGACTTTTCAAAATATTAGATTGTTCAATTTCACTGTCTAACACTTGTTTTTGAGCGTGCATTTTTACTAATTTGGTATTACTGAACGCGATTGCAGTTTGAATATCTATAAAGTCATGTTCATTTTGATATTCAACGATCTTAAATTCAGCTTTATCCAAACTTTGTTGAACTGATTTTATTTTATCAACAATCAGTTTCGAACCTGCTTTCTGCTTTCCCGCCATGAGCTGTTCTTTAAAGGTAACAAATGTACTACCCACTTCATTGGCTATTTGGGCTGCTAACTTAGGATTTGTTGACTGATAAGAGATTGATATTAAATCTGTACCTGATTTCTGCTGGACCGATATATTACTTAATACGTTATCTATCGTTGTTTTACGTCTAAGTTTATTAAACTCATCAATCGTCATTGATGTATTTTCAGGAAAAATAATATTAAACTCAGGTTGTTTATCTAATGCCAAGCTATCAACTATTTCACCGGCAAATCGTCTGCTTTTGATCAACTCTAGTTCAGTCTCGGTATTATCCGCTGCCGTTATAGATCCACTGATGAGACTTTGTAAAGGATCCGCTGATTGAGTTGCCTTTTTAAACATAATCAATACACTCGATTGATAAACATTAGGCACTTGAGAAATAAATATACTGGCTAACAGGGAAGTAAGGATAACAAAGATTAAAATGAACCACTTTCTATGCCAAAGTACTTTGGTTAATTCGCCTAAGTCTATTTCATCATCATCTTTGTAATTTTCATTAATTTGTTCCATTAAAAGAAACTCTTATTAATTTTAATTACATCGCCTGGTAAAATTTGAGAACTCTTTTGTGCAGTAAACGACTGCCTAGGAAACCCACGCCAAATAACCCAATGAGAAGTTGAAGCCCGATCTTTTAACCCGCCGGCTAACGCTATGGCTTGTTCTAAATTAATTTCTGCTTGGTATTTATAACTGCCTGGAGTTTTCACTTCACCATGAATAAAAAATGGTCGGTAGCTTCTAACCATGATCGTCACATCCGGATTGAGTAAATAACCATCCGCATATCTTTTTTCCACTAAAGATTTAGCTTGCTGTACACTTAGTCCTTCCAGTTTCACTTGTCCTATTAAAGGTAAGTCGACTTGTCCGGATTGGCTTAATTTAGTAAGGGTTTTTAATTCTGACTCTTGGTAAACCAAGATTTCAATTTCATCACCAGGGCCCAGTTGATACTCTTTGTTATTAGCGAGGGCAATATTAGTGAAAAAGAATAGTAAACATAGATATTTAATCATATTAAATCTCTACTAACAGAGATGCCGACTACCGTTTGTTCATAATCAAATAAACTTCTATCATCCTTGTATTCATCATATTGCACATAAAGATTACTACTCCAATTGGAGCTGTAAGCTAAATTGTATGCATTTTTAATGGATAATTTCTCTGAATCAATAGCACCACCAATAACACCTGTGATGTAATTAACATCGAATAAAAGTGATAAATAATTTGTCGGTTTTATAGCAAAATTTAATTTGGTATTGGTTTGAAGTTCAGTATTAAATCGATAATCACCAGATACAGAATAACGACGACCATTAGCTAATGTAATACTAGAATATTCGGTCAATTCAGTTTTATGGTTGATTATCCAAGACAGGGTATTTTGTCCGCCTTTTACTGCCGAACTACCCAAATCTACACTCAACGAAGATGAGCCGAGATAACGTGTTCTAAAACCAACAAATGAAGACAAAATTGAGCTAGAGTTTTCTCCTTGTTCTTGTGTATTACTACCTTCAACTTGCATCAATTTCGATGTTAAATAACTGTCTTCTGTAATCTTCCACCCTAGAGATAAATCTAACGAATCATTATCAATAGTGCTAAATATATTATCGGTCAGGGGGTCTTCACTCTCAGAGTGAGTATTATTAAGAGCAAACTTAATATACCAATAATCTTGGTCATTACCTAAATTAAGATTAGCCTTCAAATTAAATGCTGTGGCTATCAGTTGATTTTTAGGTTTGTCTAAAAAATGCGTAGATAAAATTGCAGCTGTATCAAGTTCAGACGAGTCCTGTATACCAAATAAAATATCAGTATTATCTGTTATAAAACCTTTGAATTGAAATGCAGAATTCCTATTATGAAAGGTATGATTTTTATCACTTTTAACCGACGTATACAGAGATGTATTGGCAATTGAAAAGCCCCAACCATTGTAAAGTTGTATTGCTTTTGCTGTTAAGCCGAAATTAGATTCATTAGAAGTCGCTAACTGATGGCTAACATTTATTTGAGATGAGAGGATGCCCACATCAAATTGATTTTGATCCCAATCCGCATCAACATTAAATGCTACTAAAGATATTAAGAATAGATAAATACGAAAATACACAATATATTATTTTTATTATTATTGTTACATCCGTGTTTAGTTTTTATTGGTGCACATTTAAACAGATTAATGTCAAAAAAGCACCTAATAAAAAGAGGGATTTGCATTAATACACTTATATACTAAGGGTTTTAATTACACCTTTGATATACATAACTCTGTTTACCTTACTATTCAGAAATTAAATCCAATATTATTAAATATATTGTCATCTGACTCTAATAATAACTGAATAAATAGATACTAATTACAATCCACCACACCTCATAATAAAACAGTATCTTGTCAAATATATATATTTTTGCTTCTTATCGCATTAGTTTCGCTAATATTAATACAGGTTACAGGCCTTATCATTCTGCTATATGCCATGCTTATTATTGATAATACATATTTAACCCTGTTTCATTAATATGTTTAACTAAATCATTCATCTCTTTTAACAGGCAAGTTTCTCAGCGTATTTTAGGTGATAAAGATTGAGTTGTTCTTATAGAGGAGTCTGTGTTTTATGCTTTTGCTCTGACTCGTAGCTCGCGTCTTGTAACTCGTAACTCGCGGCTAATTTAACCTTAAATTTTAGACAATAAAAAAACCCACACTCAATGAGCATGGGGTCGTGTTTATAAGAGTGGAGTCTGTTGCTGTTGCTCTGCCTTAACTCGCGTCTCGTAACTCGTAACTCGCGGCTAATTTAAACTTAAATTTTAGACAATAAAAAACCCCACACTCAATGAGCATGGGGTTGGTATGGGAGTCTGGCGGTGAGCTACTCTCGCATGGCGACTGCCACACTACCATCGCCGCAACTGCGTTTCACTTCTGAGTTCGAAATGGATTCAGGTGGTCCCACAGCGCTATTGCCACCAGACAAAAGCGTTATTGCGTATTTAACAATGGAAAGCTTCTTAACCGAGTTATCAGTTAAGTAACGACCTACAAGGATGTAGGAAGTACTGAATATTGTCAGGAACAATATCAGTAAAAATAAAGGAAATTTGTATCAGCGTTCAAGAACACTTAAGCGTTGTATGGTTAAGCCTCACGGGCAATTAGTATTGGTTAGCTTAACGCCTCACAGCGCTTCCACACCCAACCTATCAACGTTGTAGTCTTCAACAACCCTTTAGGACAGTTAAACTGTCAGGGATGACTCATCTCGAGGCTCGCTTCCCGCTTAGATGCTTTCAGCGGTTATCGATTCCGAACGTAGCTACCGGGCAATGCCATTGGCATGACAACCCGAACACCAGCGGTTCGTCCACTCCGGTCCTCTCGTACTAGGAGCAGCCCCTCTCAATCATCCAACGCCCACGGCAGATAGGGACCGAACTGTCTCACGACGTTCTAAACCCAGCTCGCGTACCACTTTAAATGGCGAACAGCCATACCCTTGGGACCGACTTCAGCCCCAGGATGTGATGAGCCGACATCGAGGTGCCAAACACCGCCGTCGATATGAACTCTTGGGCGGTATCAGCCTGTTATCCCCGGAGTACCTTTTATCCGTTGAGCGATGGCCCTTCCATACAGAGCCACCGGATCACTATGACCTACTTTCGTACCTGCTCGACATGTCCGTCTCGCAGTTAAGCTTGCTTCTACCATTACACTCAACCGTACGATGTCCGACCGTACTTAGCAAACCTTCGTGCTCCTCCGTTACTCTTTGGGAGGAGACCGCCCCAGTCAAACTACCCACCAGACACTGTCCACAATCCCGATAAGGGACCAATGTTAGAACATCAAACATACAAGGGTGGTATTTCAAGATTGGCTCCACAAGAACTGGCGTCCTCGCTTCAAAGCCTCCCACCTATCCTACACATGTAGGCTCAATGTTCAGTGTCAAGCTGTAGTAAAGGTTCACGGGGTCTTTCCGTCTAGCCGCGGGTACACAGCATCTTCACTGCGATTTCAATTTCACTGAGTCTCGGGTGGAGACAGCGTGGCCATCATTACACCATTCGTGCAGGTCGGAACTTACCCGACAAGGAATTTCGCTACCTTAGGACCGTTATAGTTACGGCCGCCGTTTACCGGGGCTTCGATCATGAGCTTCTCTTGCGATAACCCAATCAATTAACCTTCCGGCACCGGGCAGGTGTCACACCGTATACGTCATCTTTCGATTTAGCACAGTGCTGTGTTTTTAATAAACAGTTGCAGCCACCAGGTCACTGCGACCGGCTTCAGCTTAGGGAGCAAGTCCCATCACCAATGCCGGCGTACCTTCTCCCGAAGTTACGGTACCATTTTGCCTAGTTCCTTCACCCGAGTTCTCTCAAGCGCCTTAGTATTCTCTACCTGACCACCTGTGTCGGTTTAGGGTACGGTTCTTAATCATCTGAAGCTTAGAGGCTTTTCCTGGAAGTATGGCATCAATGACTTCATCACCTTAGTGACTCGTCTCGTGTCTCAGCCTAGTGAATTCCCGGATTTGCCTAAGAATTCAGCCTACACACTTTCACACGGACAACCAACGCCGTGCTCACCTAGCCTTCTCCGTCCCCCCATCGCAATGATTAAAAGTACAGAAATATTAATCTGTTTCCCATCGACTACGCATCTCTGCCTCGCCTTAGGGGCCGACTTACCCTACCCTGATTAGCATGGGATAGGAACCCTTGGTCTTTCGGCGTGGGGGTTTTTCACCCCCATTATCGTTACTCATGTCAACATTCGCACTTCTGATATGTCCAGCAAACTTCTCAATTCACCTTCAACCACTTACAGAACGCTCCCCTACCTAGCGTAATAAATTACGCTACCGCAGCTTCGGTGTTATGTTTAGCCCCGTTACATCTTCCGCGCAGGCCGACTCGACTAGTGAGCTATTACGCTTTCTTTAAAGGGTGGCTGCTTCTAAGCCAACCTCCTAGCTGTCTAAGCCTTCCCACATCGTTTCCCACTTAACATAAACTTTGGGACCTTAGCTGGCGGTCTGGGTTGTTTCCCTCTCCACGACGAACGTTAGCACCCGCCGTGTGTCTCCCGGATATTACTTTACGGTATTCGGAGTTTGCATGGGGTTGGTAAGCCGGGATGGCCCCCTAGCCCAAACAGTGCTCTACCCCCGTAAGTATTCGTCCGAGGCTCTACCTAAATAGATTTCGGGGAGAACCAGCTATCTCCCGGTTTGATTAGCCTTTCACTCCTAGCCACAGGTCATCCCCTAACTTTTCAACGTTAGTGGGTTCGGTCCTCCAGTTGATGTTACTCAACCTTCAACCTGCCCATGGCTAGATCACCGGGTTTCGGGTCTATACCTTGCAACTATTTCGCCCAGTTAAGACTCGGTTTCCCTACGGCTCCCCTATTCGGTTAACCTTGCTACAAAATATAAGTCGTTGACCCATTATACAAAAGGTACGCAGTCACAGAACAAGTCTGCTCCTACTGCTTGTACGTATACGGTTTCAGGTTCTATTTCACTCCCCTCACAGGGGTTCTTTTCGCCTTTCCCTCACGGTACTGGTTCACTATCGGTCAATTGGGAGTATTTAGCCTTAGAGGATGGTCCCCCTATCTTCAGTCAAAGTTTCTCGTGCTCCGACCTACTTAATGTGTCCAATATGCTGCTTCGTGTACGGGGCTATCACCCTTTATTGCGGAACTTTCCAGAACCTTCCACTACAACATACTGAATCGGCTGTTTCCCTTTCGCTCGCCGCTACTCAGGAAATCTCGGTTGATTTCTTTTCCTCCGGGTACTTAGATGTTTCAGTTCTCCGGGTTTGCTTCGCATAGCTATGTATTCACTATGCGATACTGCACAAAATGCAGTGGGTTTCCCCATTCAGAAATTCTGGTCTATAACGGTTTTTATCACCTTAACCAGACTTATCGCAGATTAACACGTCTTTCATCGCCTCCAATTGCCAAGGCATCCACCGTATACGCTTATTCACTTAACCATACAACCTTAAATGCTCTCGCACTAAAGTCGTCGGTTATGCCATTTTGATTGTGCTCGCTAAAAGCAACAATCGACATAAATAACGCTTGAGTTTTCTCTTACAGTGATACAAATTACTTGTTATTCATTCATAAGAATGTCAAACAAGGTTTATACCTTTATTTTTTATTCAGCTTTCCAATTTGTTAAAGAGCAATTGAGTCATTAAAAACTCAAATAAATAAACACTAAGTAAATGCATATTTATTTGAGCTCATGTTCATTCGAAGAAGAAGTGGTGGAGCTATGCGGGATCGAACCGCAGACC
This sequence comes from Psychrosphaera aquimarina, assembly GCF_032461525.1. Classification (NCBI taxonomy): domain Bacteria; kingdom Pseudomonadati; phylum Pseudomonadota; class Gammaproteobacteria; order Alteromonadales; family Pseudoalteromonadaceae; genus Psychrosphaera; species Psychrosphaera aquimarina. The sequence continues at coordinate 203,912 of NZ_JAWCUA010000003.1, forward strand.
TCCTGCGTGCAAGGCAGGCGCTCTCCCAGCTGAGCTATAGCCCCAATTTGTACTTTCTAAATGCTGACTTCAGCGAGTATGTAAATCAGACAAGTCCAATCTTTTCTTATCAAGGCATTTAATGAGGACGTTTACTACGACCACATGCCTAGTTAAATAACGCTTGAGAAGTAATGATTGGTAGGCCTGGGCAGACTTGAACTGCCGACCTCACCCTTATCAGGGGTGCGCTCTAACCAGCTGAGCTACAGGCCTATATATGTGAGTCACAAGCGCTAACTTATGCCACTTTCCTGTAACTTCTTCTTGCTCACAATTCGTAATTAATTATCTGTGTGGACACGAGTAAATCTCATAACTTTATGTATAAGGAGGTGATCCAGCCCCAGGTTCCCCTAGGGCTACCTTGTTACGACTTCACCCCAGTCATGAACCACAAAGTGGTAAGCGTCCTCCCGAAGGTTAAACTACCTACTTCTTTTGCAGCCCACTCCCATGGTGTGACGGGCGGTGTGTACAAGGCCCGGGAACGTATTCACCGTGGCATTCTGATCCACGATTACTAGCGATTCCGACTTCATGGAGTCGAGTTGCAGACTCCAATCCGGACTACGACAAGCTTTATGGGATCCGCTTACTCTCGCGAGTTCGCAACCCTTTGTACTTGCCATTGTAGCACGTGTGTAGCCCATCTCGTAAGGGCCATGATGACTTGACGTCGTCCCCACCTTCCTCCGGTTTGTCACCGGCAGTCTCCTTAGAGTTCTCAGCATAACCTGCTAGCAACTAAGGATAAGGGTTGCGCTCGTTGCGGGACTTAACCCAACATTTCACAACACGAGCTGACGACAGCCATGCAGCACCTGTCTCAGAGTTCCCGAAGGCACTAAAGCATCTCTGCTAAATTCTCTGGATGTCAAGAGATGGTAAGGTTCTTCGCGTTGCATCGAATTAAACCACATGCTCCACCGCTTGTGCGGGCCCCCGTCAATTCATTTGAGTTTTAACCTTGCGGCCGTACTCCCCAGGCGGTCTACTTATCGCGTTAGCTTCGCAAAACAGCGCTTAAGCGCCAAGCTGCTAGTAGACATCGTTTACGGCGTGGACTACCAGGGTATCTAATCCTGTTTGCTACCCACGCTTTCGTACATGAGCGTCAGTGTCGACCCAGGTGGCTGCCTTCGCCATTGGTATTCCTTCAGATCTCTACGCATTTCACCGCTACACCTGAAATTCTACCACCCTCTGTCGCACTCTAGCCATCCAGTTTCAAATGCAGTTCCCAGGTTGAGCCCGGGGCTTTCACATCTGACTTAAATGGCCGCCTGCGTACGCTTTACGCCCAGTAATTCCGATTAACGCTCGGACCCTCCGTATTACCGCGGCTGCTGGCACGGAGTTAGCCGGTCCTTCTTCTGCGAGTAACGTCACATCTGATGGGTATTAACCACCAAACTTTCCTCCTCGCTGAAAGTGCTTTACAACCCGAAGGCCTTCTTCACACACGCGGCATGGCTGCATCAGGCTTGCGCCCATTGTGCAATATTCCCCACTGCTGCCTCCCGTAGGAGTCTGGACCGTGTCTCAGTTCCAGTGTGGCTGATCATCCTCTCAGACCAGCTAGGGATCGTTGACTTGGTGAGCCTTTACCTCACCAACTATCTAATCCCACTTGGGCTTCTCTAAAGGCGAGAGCCGAAGCCCCCTTTAAGCCGTAGCTATTATGCGGTATTAGCAGTCGTTTCCAACTGTTGTCCCCCACCTAAAGGCAAATTCCCAAGCATTACTCACCCGTCCGCCACTCGTCATCAAACTAGCAAGCTAGTTCATGTTACCGTTCGACTTGCATGTGTTAGGCCTGCCGCCAGCGTTCAATCTGAGCCATGATCAAACTCTTCACTTTAAAGTGTTTCATTTAATCGCTACTCATTAAATACTGTTCAAATAAATAAATTTGTTTGTACAGACACTTAAGAATAGTAAATCTTAATTTGTTACTATCACTTACAAGTGCCCACACAGATAATTAATTACAAGTTGTTAAAGAACATTTCGAACCCCGAAGGTTCTGGTTAAGACTGACTATCAATTTAGTCGCTCAAGGCTGTCTCAACCGGGATGCGCATTCTACACTTCCCAAACTCCCTGTCAACACTATTTTGAAATCTTTTTCTTAAAAGTTTTTACAAACTTCTCTAAGATTTCTTGCTCCAAACCCTAATTCAAACTTGTTGTTTTAGCGGCTTGGTGTCTTCCTGACAACGTGGGGCGCATTATAGGGAGATTTTATAATGGCGCAAGTGTTTTATTGAATTAATTTACCGAGTGACTATTATTCCTACACAACGTGTATTTATTGACTTATTTGGTTAAATTTTAAGGTATTATACAGGTAAAAGTGAGGACTTATTATGAATCAAACAAATACAAAAATGTATAACGGTATCGCTCCTAAATTAGAAGATAATGTTTTTATAGAGGGTACTGCTGTACTTTACGGTGATATAACCTTAAAAGAAGACGTTAGCATTTGGCCAATGGTTGCCGCTAGAGGTGATGTTAATACTATCTTCATAGGCGCAAGAAGCAATATTCAGGATGGCAGTGTTTTACATGTCACTAGAAAGTCAGCGTCTAATCCAAATGGTAACCCACTTATTATAGGAGAAGATGTAACTGTCGGGCATAAAGCTATGTTACATGGCTGCACTATAGGCGACCGCGTTTTAGTCGGTATGGGCGCGATTGTTATGGATGGGGCTGTTGTTGGCAATGATTATATTGTTGGTGCAGGATCTTTAGTGCCACCTCATAAAGTATTAGAAGATGGCTACTTATATGTGGGTAACCCGGTAAAAAAAGTAAGACCGTTAAAAACCAGTGAAATGGAATTTCTAACGGTATCTGCAGATAACTATGTACGCCTTAAGAATGAGTACCTAGAGCAGCTATGATCTTGTTGCATTTTTTCGTTCTATTGAAAGTCTTACTGCTCTCTTAGTAATTTTCTAATTTGGGATGTGTCTGGTCGTATGCCGTGCCAAATTAGAAATGACTCTGCCGCTTGTTCCACTAACATACCTAATCCATCGATTGTTTTAACATTTGAGTGACTATTTTTTATTACGTATTGGTTAAAACTAGTCACATGAGGTTTGTAACTCATATCGTAACTAACTGATATGTGTTTAAAACAAGAGGTGTCCATCTCTGGTACGTCATCGGTTATTGAACAAGAAGTAGAATTGATCACAATATCAAAGTCCCCTTCTATTGTTTCTAACCCACTGGCAAAAATATTATTAACATTAATATCACTTACTATTTGTTCCGCTTTTGATTTGGTTCTATTGGCAATTACTATACTGTGAGGTGACTCTTCGATTAACGCGAGTATTGCGCCTTTTGCTGCACCACCAGCACCTAACACTAATATTTTCTTATTAGTCAGACTGTAATTATGAAACTTAAGATCTGTTACTAATCCAATGCCATCGGTGGTGTCTGCTTTATAAATGCCATCATCGATATATAAGGTATTAGCCGCTTGCGCTATTTTTGATTGAGTAGTGGTTTGATTCGCATATTCATACGCATCCTGCTTAAACGGAGTTGTCACATTAAGACCTGTTCCACCATTTGAAAAAAACGCATCTACTGTTTGTTTGAACTGGTCTGGTTCAGACTCTAACAAGGTATAACTCAACTCAATATTAAGTTGCTTGGCAAATGTTTGATGAATTAGTGGCGATTTAGAGTGGGTAATTGGGTTACCAATAACAGCAAATTGTTTCATTAGATACGATTCAAGGTAGTTGAGTTATCAAGATAGTCTCGAAATTCAGCTTTGATCACAAGGTCATAACAATAATATATATGTATAAGTTAAACTCCTCTGGGTATTTAGGGAAATTTAACTTATACGATTCTCGATGAAGATTATTATTAACGGCTTAACCAGTTTCTAGGTACTAGATACTCATTCAATTTAGCTTCTTGGCTATTTTCATCTGGTGAGTATTGATACTCCCAACGTACTAAAGGAGGTAACGACATTAATATAGACTCAGTTCTGCCACCGGTTTGTAAACCAAATAATGTCCCGCGATCAAAGACTAAGTTGAACTCTACGTAACGGCCCCGACGGTATAATTGAAACTGACGTTGTGCTTCATTATATTCATCGTCTTTTCTAGCGTGAACAATTGGTACGTATGCTTGGCAAAATCCACGACCGATATTTTTAGTAAATTCGAAACACTTATCAAAACCCCATTCGTTTAAGTCGTCGTAAAACAGACCACCAACACCACGAGTTTCATCTCTGTGTTTTAAATAGAAATATTCGTCACACCATTTTTTATATTTATCGTACAAGTCATCACCAAACGGTTGGCAAATATCTAATGCCGTTTGATGCCAATGAATAACATCTTCATCTTTTGGGTAATATGGCGTTAAGTCAAAACCACCGCCAAACCACCAAACTGGATCTTCACCTTCTTTTTCAGCAATAAAAAAACGGACATTAGCGTGAGTTGTTGGAATATGTGGATTATGTGGATGAATAACTAAAGACACACCACAAGCATTAAAGCTACGGCCTTCTAATTCAGGCCTATGAGCTGTGGCTGACGCTGGCATATTAGCACCGTAAACATGAGAAAAATTCACACCGGCCTGCTCAAATAAGTTTCCGTTCTTTAATACTCGAGAGCGCCCACCTCCCCCTTCTTCTCTTTGCCATTGATCTTGTTCAAACGCTTTACCATCAAGCTCAGTTAACGTGGTACAAATATCATCCTGCAATGACTGCAAGAAACGTTTAACTTGTTCTAACATTGTATTTTCCAACTTAGCTCCTTATTACTTTTCCGGTAAATGCGTGTTTTATGGTTGAAGGGTTTGTATTACCACCTAAAGGCTCATCTACATAAACAGCAACTTTATCGTCAAACAGTTCTTGCAGTTCATTTAACGTTTCACATGTTGGCTGACCCGTTAAATTAGCGCTAGTAGAAACAATAGCGTCCTCGAATTCATTACATAAATTTATGACTGTTGGGTGGTTGGTAATTCGCATCGCAATTAGATCGCTGCCACCTGTAACCCAATGTGGCGCTATCTCTGAACAAGGTAATAACCAAGTTACAGGGCCAGGCCAAGAATCAAATACTTGTTGTTTAATATCTGAGGATAGCTTTTTTATATCTACATATTTTTCCACTTGTGCAAAGTCAGCGGCGATTAATATTAACCCTTTTTCTATTGGTCTTTGTTTGATCGTTAACAAATGGTTTACCGCGATTTCACTTTGCGGATCACATCCCATCCCCCATACAGCTTCTGTTGGATAAACAATAACTTGGTCTTGTTTTAATGCAGCAACAGCTGCCTTTCTTATTACATTATCTTTCATATTAATCAGCTTTTGGTGGCACTCGAACATGGTGGTTACAATTAGGGCAATGTAATTCATTATTATGTTCTGTCATTACAGCCCAATCACACTCATCACATTTTACCGCAATTGGTTTTTGATTTAATAGATAATCGCACTTGGGGTATTGATCACAAGCATAAAAGCTTTTGCCTTTTTTATTCGCCCGCATATGTAATTCCCCCTTATGGCATAAAGGGCAATCTACAGGCTCATAATCATCATCGTCGTCATCTTTAACAGTAAAACTACAATCAGGGTAATTTAAACAACCGATAAACATTCCAAACTTACCGGTTTTAACCGCCAAATCTCCTTCACATTCTGGGCAACAAACATCATCTAGGATTTTTAAAGTTTGTACTTCGGAGGATTGGGATAAAGCGCGCGTGTAATCACAAACAGGATAAGTAACACAGGCTAAAAAGGCACCGGACGAGCCTGTTTTGATGGTTAACTCTGAGTTACATTTAGAACAGAATTCTTTTGTTTTAGTAGATTCAAACGGATTATCTTGGTCCGGGGTCATATGCTCAGAAGTCGAATAAATGAAATTTGCAGTGGATCTTATCCACTACAAATTTATAAGCAATCAAAAGTTAATCAATTATTAATCTAAATCAGAAAGTGCTTAGTGTAATGTGCCGTCAAATTCATCAAATACTAGATTTTCCATTTGCTCAAAGGCAGACTCTTTACCGGGCACATTAAATAAAACCATCATGACAACCCACTTCAAGTCTTCTAGTATAATTTCGCTTTCCTCTAATTCCATTACCCTATCAATGACCATTTCTCGAGTGGCAACATCTAATAAATTAATTTGTTCTAAGAAAAGTAAAAAACCTCTACATTCTGCATCTAGTTTAAAACTTTCTTCCAATGTATAAACTCGAGTGGATACGGCGGTTTGCCCTGCAATAAATGGGGCGTTATCAGTGGATTGTAAATCGGCTAAATCTTCTAACCACATTAACGCTTTATAAATATCGTCGTCGTGGAATCCAGCCCTTTTGAGCTCCTTAGATAGTGCATCATCATCTATCCAAACTTCAGAACTGTCATTTACAATATTTTCAAACAAATACAAAAGGATATCAAACATACATTGCCCCTTTGTTTATATAGGCTAGGTTAACTACTTACCTTTAAATAGCCTCCGGGTACTGCAACAATTAACCCTTCGACTTCTAAACTCAACAACTTAGTCAGTACCTGTTCAACAGGTAGATTAGATTGTTGAACGATGACATCAATTGACGTTGTGTCATGTCCTACACTAGCTAACAATTTATCCTCTGCCAAGTCCTTTTTATTAGAAAAGTTGTCCGTTTTTGTTAATCCAACGTACTCTTCTATTATATCGTCAATACCTGTCACAATTTTAGCACCTTGTTTGATTAAATGGTGGCAACCTACTGACAAGGGATTAAAGATACTGCCAGGATATCGCAAATACATCTCTCCCTTCTTCTACCGCTATTTGTGCCGTAATAAGAGAACCACTTTTAATGGCTGCTTCTACCACAACGGTGCCATTGGTCATCCCAGCTATAATTCGATTTCGTTTAGGAAAATTGAACTGTACTGGGGGAACGTTAGGTAAAAACTCAGAAACCAACAACCCGTCTTGTTCCACAATTTGTTCAGCTAAATATAAATGACGTTTAGGGTAAATTTGATTTAGACCCGATCCCAAAACCGCTATAGTTTGACCCTTAGCCGATAACGCTGCTTTATGTGCAATACCATCAATGCCAATCGCTAACCCACTTGTAATCACAACCTGTAAACCAACTAACTCACGAACAAAGTTTTTAGTCACTTGGCTACCATAAGCGGTGGGATTACGGCTACCAACAAACGCTAACTGAACTTGGTTTAATAATTTGATGTTGCCTTTTAAAAATAATAAAACAGGTGGTCTGGCAGTATTGAATAATAAACTTGGGTACAACATATGATTAAATGGCAATACAAGTATTTGTTGTGATGTTAACCAGTCGACTAACCTGTCTATATATTGCCAATCCGGCATTAATAGTTTGGTTATTTGTTTGGGAGATAATTTATAATTAGGAAGCTCACTTTCTGGGAGTTGGAATACGCTTAATAAATTGGGCAATAACGCTTCTAATTTTTTTAACGCTCCTATGCCTAATTGGGGGCAAAGATATAGCGCCATCCATAATCGTAATTGCGATTTAGACAAAAGTTCTGAGTCTTTGAATTCATCCATAAACACCCCACATTCCCAATAATAGAAACATAGTAAACTAACTGAATAATTGCGAATTTATAATGACGGAATAATAACCATCAATTCCTGTTAAAATTGGGGATATAAAGGTAAAATTACTTTATCTGTGTTTGTAGTAGCGATGTGAGTCGACTGACTAAACACCTTATGTTTCCAATATTTTGAGTAAAAGAATAATCATGACTGTATTAAATGTTTTGCAATTCCCAGATGAAAGACTACGCACAGTAGCAAAAGAGATCACTGAAGTAACAGACGAAATTAAAACGCTGATTGACGATATGTTTGACACTATGGATGAAGAGCAAGGCGTTGGCTTAGCCGCTTCTCAAGTCGATCAACATATCCGCTTATTTGTTTTAGATACATCGGCGGAACGAGATGAACCTCTAGTTTTTATTAACCCAGTGATCACGCATAAAGAAGGTATGGTGATCAATGAAGAAGGCTGTTTATCAGTTCCTCATTGTTATGCCAAAGTTGAGCGTGCCGAAAAAGTTACGGTGACCGCCTTAGATAAAAATGGTGAAGCCTTCACTAAAACCGCTGAAGGCTTAATGGCCATTTGCATCCAACATGAATTAGATCATTTGGATGGCAAACTGTTTGTTGATTATTTGTCACCATTAAAACGTGACCGTATTAAGAAGAAGTTGGAAAAAGAAGCTAAAGCGCTAGCAAAAGAAAAAAGGTAAGTTGAGTGTCAGATAAAAAGTTGAATATTATTTTTGCGGGAACGCCAGAGTTTGCCGCAAAACATTTAGAACACTTAATTGCAAATAACTACAACATCATCGCCTGTTACACTCAACCAGACCGCCCTGCAGGTCGAGGTAAAAAGTTACAACCAAGTGCCGTAAAAAAAATTGCACTGGAGCACAACATTCCGGTTTGCCAACCTCAATCATTAAAGACAGACGAAGCTCTAGATGAATTGTCTGCATGGAATGCTGACCTAATGATAGTGGTCGCTTATGGTTTATTACTGCCTAAAGCAGCATTAGATGCACCTAAATATGGTTGCATCAATGTACATGGCTCGTTATTGCCAAAATGGCGAGGTGCCGCGCCAATTCAACGTTCTGTTTTAACTGGTGACGCTGAAACTGGGGTCACCATTATGCAAATGGATGTTGGCCTTGATACTGGCGATATGTTGTTAGTTGAAAAGTGTGACATTACTGATCAAGACACAAGCAGCTCTATTTATGAAAAATTACAACTAATTGGCCCTAACGCATTAACCAAAACAGTTGATCAAATTGAAGCTGGAACAACTACTCCAGTAAAACAAGATGATGCATTGGCAACGTACGCCCATAAATTAACTAAACAAGAAGCGCTCATTGATTGGACATTTCCTGCCATTGAAGTTGAAAGAGCAATCCGCGGTTACCAACCTTGGCCTGTGGCATATACAAATTTAAGTGGTAATACGGTAAAAGTTCTACAAGCCGAAATAGTGACTTTCTCAGATAAACCAGCCGGCGAAATAATTAGCGCCGATAAAACTGGTATTACTGTGGCCACAGCAAGTGGCGCAATTAAAATTACCCAATTACAACCTCAGGGTAAAAAGCCAATGTCCGTTACTGACTTTATCAACGGTCGTGCGGATTGGGTTAAACCAGGTACCAACTTGTTAGTGGATGCAAATTAGAACTTCATTATGAATAAAACTAAAAACGTAAGAGCAGAAGCAGCCAAATGTTTGGTCGCCGTATTAGATAAGGGATTATCATTATCTGATGTATTACCTAAATCTCAAGCTAACCTAGCCCCTAAAGACGCGCCGTTGCTACAAGAAATTTGTTTTGGCGTATTACGTTATTTTCCAAAATACGACTCAATAACTAATTTATTATTAAGTAAAAAGCTTAAAGGCAAACAACGTATCTTCCATCATCTGATCATTGTTGGTTTATATCAGATAGACAAAATGCGTATTCCTGAACACGCTGCAGTTGCAGAAACAGTACAAGCCACTGTTGTACTTAAAGCTCCTGGACTAAAAGGGTTAGTAAATGCCTGCTTACGTAACTTCACTAGAAATAAAGAGGCTTTAGAATCTAAAACTGACAATTTGGTTACTCAATATAGCCACCCAAGTTGGTTTATAAAGCGTATTCAAGCAGCCTACCCTGATAATTGGACGTATGTTTTAGAACAAAACTTAGAGCGTTCACCTATGTGGTTGCGTGTACATACCAATAACGTTTCAATTGATACTTTTATAGAAGAATTAAACAAGGCGAATATTGCGTTTGAACAGCCTTTAACACACAAAACTGGTATTTTGCTCAACAAACCTAGTCCTGTTGAGTCCATTCCTGGATTTGAGCAAGGCTGGTTTACTGTGCAAGATGGTGCAGCTCAACATGCTGCACTGTTGTTAGAACCTAAAGATGGCGAGTTAATTCTAGATGCATGTGCTGCCCCGGGCGGTAAAACATGTCACGTATTAGATTTAGCAACCTGTGATATGGTGGCTGCAGATATTGATGAAAATAGACTAGAGCGTGTAAGCCAAAATCTAACGCGTTTAGGTGAAGACGCTAAAATTATTTGCGGTGATTTATCCGACCCAAGCGTCATTGATGAAACTATCACGTTTGATCGCATTCTGTTGGATGCTCCTTGCTCTGCAACAGGTGTCATTCGTCGTCACCCTGACATAAAGTGGCTTAGGCGTAATGAAGATATCGAAGCACTAGCTGAACTACAGAAAAAAATACTCGATACTTTATGGCAAAAGCTGAAACCTGGCGGCATTATGTTATATGCCACTTGCTCAGTGTTACCAGAAGAAAACAAGCGTCAAATGGCGCAATTTTTACTCAATACCCATGATGCTCAATTAGTAAAAATAGATGATTCAGAAACAAATGAAGCGCCTGGTTGGCAAATATTACCAGGTCAGCTTAATATGGATGGGTTCTATTACTGTCGCTTGATGAAAACATTAAGTTAATAATAAAAATAACAGGTTAGTTACTATCTCGATATGAAGATAATTATATTAGGTGCAGGACAAGTCGGTGCGACTTTAGCAGAAAATCTTACCAGTGAAGAAAATGAAATCACAGTGGTGGATATTGACGCAGAAAAATTACATGAATTACAAGACAAACTCGACTTACAAGTTGTATGTGGTCACTGCTCTCACCCTGATGTATTAAGACAAGCAGGCGCAGAAGATGCAGATATGTTAATTGCCGTTACTCGAAGTGACGAAGTGAACATGATGGCCTGCCAAGTTGCCTATAGTATATTTTCTACTCCTACTAAAATTGCCCGAATACGTTCTCAGCAATACTTAAAATATAAAGAGCAGTTATTCCATAATCATGATTTGCCGGTTGATCATTACATTGCACCGGAGCAACTAGTAACTCAATATATACATCGTTTAATAGAATACCCAGGTGCACTGCAAGTGTTAGAGTTTGCCGGCGGTAAAGTGTCATTGGTTGCCGTCAAAGCTTATTATGGCGGTTCATTGGTTGGATACGCTTTGTCCGCATTAAAAGAACATATGCCTACAGTAGAAACTCGAGTAGCGGCTATTTACCGTAAAGGTCAAGCAATCAAACCATTAGGTACCACAGTTATCGAAGCCGATGACGAAGTGTTTTTTGTTGCTGCATCAAAACATATACGATTAGTGATGAACGAGTTACAAAAACTCGAAGAGAGTTATAAACGTATTATGATAGTTGGTGGAGGTAATATTGGCGCTGGTTTAGCTAGAATTTTAGAAACTCAATATCGGGTAAAACTGATTGAACGAAACCAAAAACGAGCAGAATACTTATCACAACGACTAGAGCATACCGTAGTATTTACCGGCGACGCTTCTGATCAAGAGTTATTAGCTGAAGAGCAAATCGACCAGACCGATGTTTTCATTGCTGTCACAAATGACGATGAAGCCAATATCATGTCCGCCATGTTAGCGAAACGTATGGGTGCAAGAAAAACCATGGTACTTATACAACGCAGTGCGTATGTTGATCTGGTTCAGGGTGGTGAAATAGACATTGCCATCTCGCCACAACAGGCTACTATTTCTGCGTTACTGACTCATGTTAGACGCGCTGATATTGAAAATGTATATTCATTACGCCGTGGTGCTGCGGAGGCCATTGAAGCCATTGCGCATGGTGACGAAAACAGTTCTAAAGTCGTTGGACGTGCAATACAAGAGTTAAAATTGCCTCCTAGAACAACAATAGGTGCAATAGTAAGAGGTAATGACGTTCTTATTGCACACGATGATACGGTTATTAATAGTAACGACCATGTCATATTATTTTTAGTGGATAAAAAACATATAACGGAAGTTGAAAAATTATTCCAAGTGAATGCATTTTTCTTATAAATATTATGAATAATCAAAGCACAGAACACAGCAGTCAAGATAGCAACACTGAAGGTTACCAAGGCAACTATTTCGGCTTTGGTCATATCATTCGTTGGGTTGGTATAAGCTTAATTATTATTGCAGGGATGACTTACCTAGCCTATCACTTAGGTTCCAATGAAAATATAATTAAAATAAACCAACTAAACAAAGACATTAACCAGTTGGGACAAGTTAGTTCGTTAGATGCTTTAGTAACTGAATTTCAATCCATTAGCGAAGACCTTAAATTATCGAGTAATGAACGTTCTCGATTAACTGAATTACTTGATCAGATAATCCAACACAAAACCAACTTAAAACAAGCTGAGAGTGAGCTACAGCAAACTAAGCTTTCTTTTTCTAACATTACAACTCGATATAAAAACCAAATAGCACAGTTAGAAACAGAAAACATTGAACTAAAAGCGCAACTTAAAAAAGTTGAATCTGCAATGTCATATTCTCACGGTACGGTTAGAAACTTTTCGATCAGTGTGAATGACTCTTACTCTATGTTATCTGAACCAACTTCTCGTATAGGTCTTCAACGAATTCTTAATAATGGCAGTGCTCAAATATATGTGGGTAACGCATTAATGTTTTTCCATATTGGTCATACATTAAGATTTAGATTTGCGCCAAACTGGCTATGTGATGTGACGTTAATAAAAATTGATGATGCTGCAGAAAAAGTAGAATTTGAATATGTATGTAAGCTTAACAATTAGTAATTATTATTTAATCCCCTGAGTTAATATCTTTAAATAATTAGCTCAGGGATTAGCCATGTTAATTACGCCAAAATGCTGGGGTAAATAACACCAATAAAGTAAATATCTCAAGTCGTCCAAACACCATAGCTAACATAAGTATCCACTTAGCGCTGTCACTTACACTGGCATAATTCACCGCCACTTCACCTAACCCAGGGCCTAAGTTATTTAAGCACGCAGCCGTTGCTGTAAACGCAGTAATATTATCTAAGCCGGTACCAATCAAACACATCATAATCACAACAAAGATCAATGTATAAGCAGAAAAGAATCCCCATACAGCTTCAACAACTCGGTCAGGTAACGCTTTTTTTCCCATTTTTATTGAAAAAATTGCCTTTGGATGAATTAAACGATTTAATTCACGAAGTCCTTGTTTAAACAACAAAATCACCCTTACTACTTTTAATCCACCACCAGTAGAACTGGCACAACCTCCAATAAAAGAACTAAAAATCAAAAGGATGGGTAGAAATACTGGCCAAGTTGAAAAGCTTGTTGTAGCAAACCCTGCGGTGGTAGACATAGATACAGATTGAAATAGCGCTTTATCCAAGGATTCAAAGTTAGACGCGTATTCACTTTGATCAACCAAAACGTACCAACATAATAATACTAAAGCTAATTGGATATATAAAAACACCCTAAACTCTGGATCTCGTATATATTGTTTTATCGAGCGATTTGTCATCGCTGCATAATGCAAAGAAAAGTTAGCTGCTGAAATTAACAAAAACACCACACAGACTAAATTAATTGCAGTGCTGTCATAATATCCAATACTGGCGTCGTGATTAGAGAAACCACCAATTGCGACGGTAGAGAATGCATGGCTTATGGCATCAAACACATTCATACCAGCAAGCCAATAACTGACTGCACACAACGTAGTTAGTGCCACGTAGATGTACCAAAGATGTTTTGCGGTATCCGCTATTTTCGGTGTCATCTTACTGTCTTTCATAGGACCCGGTATTTCAGCTCGATACAATTGCATCCCACCGACCCCTAATATTGGTAGAATAGCCACGGCTAACACAATGATCCCCATTCCTCCTAACCATTGTAATTGCTGACGGTAAAACTGTATCGCTTTAGGTAAGAAGTCTAGTCCCGTTAATACAGTAGCACCTGTGGTAGTTAAGCCAGAAAATGATTCAAAAAATGCATCTGCTAAACCAATCTCTGGCGTTGTTGAGAAAATAAATGGCAAAGCACCAAAAGAGCCAAGAACTAACCAAAAGAAGACAACAATTAAAAAACCTTCCCGGGTTCTCAAATCTGCTTTTTGCATCCTGTTGGGGTACCAGATCAATATACCGGCGATTAAGTTAAAGAAGAATGCGATGATAAAAGGCACACCACCGCCATCGTTATAGATAATTGACACAATAGCTGGCGGTAACATCGCCACACTAAATAACGCAATTAACAAACCTAGTATTCTAACTATCGCACGGTATTGCATTGTATTCTCTTATTTTAAGTCTAACTCGCGAGTCATATTTTCATTACGTTCGGTATGAACAATAATATTGTCCTCAATCCGAATACCGCCAAATGGCTTAAACTCAGCAACTTTATCCCAGTTCACCATACTTTCTAAATTTGTACCCTTTAGTTCTGCTAATAACGTATCAATAAAGTACAAACCAGGTTCAATTGTAAACACCATATCGGCTTCTATATGACGAGTTGTTCTCAAAAATGGGTGATCTTTTGGTGAAGCCACATGTGTGCCTCTATCATCTCCCATAAACCCACCCACGTCATGCACTTGAAGTCCTAAATGATGACCTAAACCATGTGGAAAAAAAGTACGGACTAAGCCAGATTCTAACGCTTGTGCCGCTGGTACTTTGATAATGTTAAATTGCTCTAACGTATTTGCGATTAATGCATGAGTTTGCACATGTAAATCAACATACGAGCCACCAGGTTTTAGCGCAGCCCCCATATCGGTCGTGATTTGATCAACGGATTTGATTAATTCGGCAAATTCATTGGTTTTATCAAATGCATAAGTACGAGTAATGTCCGCAGCGTAACCATTAAATGAAGCGCCAGCATCAATCAAAAAGCTTTTTGGTGAGGTAGGTTTATTACGTAAAAAATGGGTGTAATGTAAAATTGAAGCATTTTCATTTAACGCAACGATGTTGCCATATGGTGTTTCAGATTCTAAATGCTGGCATGCATCTAAATAAGCCATTTGAATGCCATATTCAGATTCCCCAGCATAAAAAGCCTCTTTTGCTGCGTTATGCCCTAATACCGCTAATCTATTGGCTTCACGTAGGCAATGTTTTTCGTAATCTGATTTATAGGCACGCTGATAATGTAAAAAGCTCACTAAACTGTCTGGATTAATGTGACCAAAGTTAAGTGCTTTTGCTACATCTACACTTTGACCTAAATACGCCATATTAGAGCGGTCATAAGGCAATAACTGTCCAACGTCTGCAGGGCTTTTTAAATAAACAATTTCAACTTGTTCGGTCCAATACTCAGTAGGTTCATCTGGCACTTTATGCCAAAAGTCCACTGGACGATAAAAAATTAATTTAGGTTTGTTTTTGCCATCAACGATTAACCAACAATGTGGATTATCAACAATAGGCAACCAAGCTTTAAATTGAGGATTAACTTTAAACGGGTAATCCATATCATCCAAAAACTGTCTAATCGGCTGGCCACTATGAATAACAAATGCATCTAAACGTTCATTTAATAATGTTTGTTGCGCTAATTTTTGTAGACGTTTGATATGTTCAGGAAATGTGGATGATAAAGAAGAAAGTAAAGACATGATCGCGGCTCCGTATTTTTAATCAGAGTTTAGCATCTAAAAGCTTTTGGAATAAACAAGTTAGCAATAAATGAAGTAAAAATCAGCGATATACTTGGGATCTTGACCACAAACAGAAAAAGACCGCTAAAGTGTTGGGCTTATTACTGCGTCTTGTGATTTGGCAAACACATTATCCGTACGCTTCAGTAACTTTTGGTAAACTTCTGTATACGCCATTACAGCTTTTACATAGTTCCTAGTTTCTTTATACGGTATGGTTTCAATCCATGCGTCGGCCGCCATTTCTTTTTCTGGCAACCAACGTTTCACTTTTGAAAATCCAGCGTTATAGGCCGCGGTTGCTACAATGGGGTTTCCTTTACTTTTTTTCATCAAATAAGAAAGGTAATTAGTCGCAAGTTTTACGTTTTTCTCTGGTTTAAATAGCTGTTTTCTTCTGACTTTTGATTTAGCCATATAACTTGCTGTGCTTGGTTTAATTTGCATTAACCCTGCAGCTCCAGCCGATGAATAGGCATCATGCATAAATGAACTTTCTCTTCGGGCGATTGCAAAAACAAACGCTGGGTCGACCACATTATTTTTCGCACTCGTAGATAAGATACTTTTATAGGCAAGCGGAAAACGTAAATTCACATCATTTAAATAACCCACCGCAGCCAAAGTAAATATGGGTCTGTCGTACCAACCCCAATTATAAGCAAGTTTTGCCGCTGCCAATTTTTCGCGGGTTGTTGAATATTTGATTAATAAATTCCATTCTTTTCTTGCGTCATTTAAGCGGTTTAACTTAAATAACTCAAACGCACGTTGCATGACTTTTGAACTACCTACATTAATAAAGTCACGTTCGAGTATCTCTAAAGGTTCGTGGCGTAAGTTTGCCTCAACACCCATTTTATTAGCCGCAAGAAAGCCGTAATAATCACGTCGTTCCGATAATTCCGAAAACGCACGTTTTGACCAAGTTTGATCACCAAGCTCATCCAGCGACCTTGCCTTCCAATACACCACAGATTCGTCTGTTTGCATTTGTTCCGGTAAGGAAGACATGATATTTAATGTTTGTTGCCAATCCCCTTTTTCTAAACTGAAAGCCAATCGCCACTGTTTAACCGACTCATCGACAACTTCTTCAGGCACTTTCAATAACCACTCTAAGCTTGAATCGTGTGTTGTGACGGCATAAGCCAAAGCAATACGTTTGGTTAAATAATTCACTTCTGTTTCGGTAAAAGCAAATTTAGGAGAGAGTTCAGACCAAAGGTTATCTACCTTTTCTGGTGCAACAAACACCAATTTGTTTAAGGCAAATAATAAAATGTCTTTTTCTTTGTCGTTGTAGAGTAAAAAGAAGTTAGTTTTTGCCACGTTAGCAGGACGAGTTACCACTGATTTCCATAAACTGGCTAGGTGTGTATCGGAAGGGTCTAATAAATTTTTTAAATAGGATAACAAACCATAGTTTTTTTGTTTGGCAGCTAAAATCAAACGCTCTAAAGCTTTGTCTGTAGTTAAATAACCTGCCTTTTGCCACTTGTTAAACAAAAAATTACATTCTTTAGGTTGAGAAAACGGAGCCATCCATAACTCTGTCACTTGCGGTAATATATGCTGTTCTGACGCCCCATTTTGTAATTGCCATGTTAAATTTAAACAGGTTAATCGAGTATCACCAACATCAACGTATTCTTCTAGGAAAGCTTGTCTTAATTGCCCATCCGCTAAATATTGTAACCATGCTTTTTGTAATTTATGGGAAAAAGGAGCATCTGGATAACGAGATAATAGACGAGTAATGCGGTGTTTATTTGCCAACGACATATTACGAACAAGGTAAATAGCTTCTGCATATGGCGCCAAAGGATAATCTACAATTTCATCAGCGATATCTAAGTATGAAGATTTGGTTCCGTATCTAGCTTCATGCTCTACTTTTAAATATAAATCTCTTATTTGCTCAATGTCTTGCGCATTAATGCTATAAGCAAAAAACGCACAAAAAATTAATAACATTTTATTGAACAAATTAACCATTTAAATCACATAACCTTAAAACAAAGATGGATTAAACCAATAGATATAAAAATTAACAGCAGTTAAACAACATTTAACTAATATTAAGTTAAGTAGATTAATTAGCAATCGTTATACCAAGTAAAAATATGATTACAGTTAAATTCAAACAGTCGTTTAAAAACATTGCTTTTTTAGTGAAGTCGAGTAACACTCTACCAACTAATTAGACCTGTTGTATTTAACCTCTATATAAATACCAAGCTAGGAGATAAGACATGTTGTTTAAAGGTGAAACCCTTTTTGTAGATTTACAAAGTGATGGCATTGCCCATTTTACTTTTGACTCACCAGGCTCAGTAAATAAATTCGACCAACAAACCATTCAAGAATGTAAATTAGCGACTGTAGCTATTAATGAAAACACTGATGTTAAGGGTGTTTTGGTAAGCTCAGCTAAATCTACATTTATCGTTGGCGCTGATATCACTGAATTTTTAGGTTTTTTCAAAAATGATGAAGCTGATTTAATTAAGTGGATTAAAAGCAGCTCAGACATGTTTGATGGTATTGAAGACATTAAAGTCCCGACTATTACGGCCATTTCTGGATTTGCATTAGGTGGCGGTTTTGAGTTTTGTTTAGCGACCGACATGCGAGTAGCAGACGAAACAGCTCAAATAGGTTTACCAGAGAATAACTTAGGTTTAATTCCTGGTTTTGGAGGTACCGTTAGACTTCCTCGCCTTATTGGTCCTGACAATGCATTAGAGTGGATCACATCAGCACGACCTCAAAAAACGAAAAAAGCCATTGCTATCGGTGCAATTGATGCAGTCACTTCAAGTGATAAATTAATCGAAGTTGCAACCAAAATGTTAACGGATGCAATAAACGGTAAATTAGATTGGCAATCACGTCGTCAACAAAAAACTAGTCCTATTAACTACAGCGCAACTGAAATTGAAAATGGTTCATTGGTAGCAAAAACAATGGTGATGGCAAAAGCAGGTAAACATTACCCAGCACCAATCGCTGCGGTAGAATCTGTTTATTCTGGTGCTTTATTGCCTAGAGCAGAAGCTATGTTAATTGAGAATCGCTTGTTTGCCACTCTTGCAAAAACAGATACGGCAACGGCCATGATTGGTACATTCCTAAATGACCAATACGTAAAAGGTATTGCAAAAAAAGCGGCAAAAGGTTCAAAAATTACCGTAAAACAAGCAGCTGTTTTAGGTGCTGGGATTATGGGTGGAGGTATTGCTTACCAATCGGCTTCTAAAGGTACACCGATAGTTATGAAAGATATCAATCAAACAGCCATTGATTTAGGACTTTCAGAAGCATCAAAAATACTTAACAAGAAGTTAGCTAAAGGCCGTATCGACGGTAAAGCATTTGCATCGACTTTAACTAACATAGTTCCTACTCTTAGTTATGATTCGTTAAAAGACACTGATTTTGTTATTGAAGCGGTTGTTGAAAACCCTAATGTTAAAGCCGCTGTATTAGCTGAAACTGAACAAAATGTTTCTGCTGATACTATTCTGACATCCAATACATCTACGATTTCAATTAACAAACTGGCTAAAAGTCTTAAACGCCCAGAAAACTTCTGTGGTATGCATTTCTTTAACCCAGTGCCATTAATGCCATTAGTTGAAATCATCCGTGGTGAAAACACCTCAGACGAAACCATTGCAGCAACCGTTGCTTACGCCAGCAAAATGGGTAAAACCCCAATTGTTGTCAATGACTGCCCTGGTTTTTTTGTTAATCGTGTATTGTTCCCATATTTCGCAGGATTTAGTTTATTACTTAATGATGGCGCAGACTTTACTAAAGTAGATAAAGTTATGGAGCGTGAATTTGGTTGGCCTATGGGACCTGCATTCTTATTAGATGTTGTTGGTATTGATACCGCAGATCATTGTACTGATGTTATGTCTGACGGCTTCCCTACTCGTATGCCAAAATTAGATAAAGACCCAGTAACCACTCTATACAAAAACAATATGTTTGGTCAGAAAAACGGAAAAGGTTTTTATACACACACTTTAGATAAACGTGGTCGTCCGGCCAAAAACGTTGATGCTTCAACTGTTGAATTGCTTGCTGCTATTGCACCTGCAAACAAAGACTTTGATAAAGCAGAAGTAATTAATCGTTTGATGATTCCTATGATCAACGAAACTATTCGTTGTTTAGAAGAAGGTATAATTGCTTCACCTGCAGAAGCAGATATGGCCTTATTATATGGTGTTGGTTTCCCTCCATTTAGAGGTGGTATATTCCGTTACGTTGACACTGTAGGACTAGCTGAGTTTGTTGCACAAGCAGACAAATATGCTCATATGGGTGAGATATATCAAGTCACCGATAAAACTCGTGAAATGGCTAAAACTGGCCAAACTTTTTATACAGCCTAGTAGGAGCAAGAAAATGAAAAATGTAGTTATTGTAGATTGTGTACGCACCGCTATGGCTAAAGCACGTAACGGGATGTTCAGTCACGTAAGAGCTGAAGATTTATCAGCTGCCGTAATGAAATCATTATTAGCACGTAACCCACAAGTTGACGCATCTGAACTAGATGACGTTATTTGGGGTTGTGTTATGCAAACCTTAGAACAGGGTTTTAATGTTGGTCGTCAAGCTGCTTTATTAGCTGGTATTCCAACTTCTGTTCCAGCTGTTACTGTAAACCGTCTTTGTGGTTCATCAATGCAAGCATTGCACGATGCTGCAGCTAAGATTATGTCTAATCAAGGTGACATGTTCCTAATTGGCGGTGTTGAGCATATGGAACACGTTCCTATGACACATGGCTTAGACTTTCATCCTGGATTAAACCTATCAACTGCACAAGCTGCTGGTTCAATGGGGTTAACTGCTGAAGCACTAGCTCGTAAATATGATATCAGTAGACAAATGCAAGATGAGTTTGGTGCTCGTTCTCATCAACTTGCACACCAAGCAACAATCAACGGCCACTTCGCCAATGAAATAATTCCTGTTGAAGGTCATGATGTTAATGGTGCATTAACTATGTGTGACTATGATGAAGTTATTCGTCCAGAGTCGACAGTTGAATCGCTATCAGCTTTGCGCCCGGTTTTTAATCCAGTTAATGGTACTGTTACAGCTGCTACTTCCTCTGCCTTATCTAATGGTGCTTCAGGCATGTTAGTAATGAGTGAAGACAAAGCGAAAGCGTTAGGGTTAACTATCAGAGCTAGAGTTAAATCGATGGGTGTATCAGGTTGTGAGCCATCAACTATGGGGTGGGGTCCTGTTCCAGCAACTGCTATTGCCCTTAAACGTGCAGGTTTAGCCGTGACAGATTTACAACAATTTGAGCTAAATGAAGCATTTGCGGCTCAGGCCTTATCAGTAATGAAAGGATTAGATATTCTAGATCGTATGGATTCTATTAATGTTAATGGCGGCGCTATTGCTTTAGGACACCCACTTGGTTGTTCTGGTGCAAGAATATCAACAACATTAATTAACAATATGGAAAGAAACGATACTGAACTAGGTTTAGCTACTATGTGTATTGGTTTTGGCCAAGGTATTGCCACAATCTTCGAACGTGTAAATTAATTTATTAACTAAGGAAGCTAACATAACGCTTATGCAGCCTTAATTAATTTTTAATTTGATAATAAAAAGGTGTTTAGTCCTCGACTTAAACACCTTTTTTTATCAAAATTGTATTATGAACTTCTACCGGAATTTATAATGAGTTTTAACCCTGAAAATATATCCTCAGATCAAACATTAGATGCTTTAGGTCTACGTTGCCCTGAGCCAGTTATGATGGTTAGAAAATCAATTAGAGCCATGGAGTTAGGACAAACGCTATTGATCACTGCCGATGATCCCGCCACAGTAAGAGATATTCCTTCTTTTTGTCGCTTTATGGGACATGACTTAGTTGAGCAGTTTATTGAAAGTTCACCATTTTATTTTTTAATTAAAAAGCAAAGTTAATTTAGGTTATCGAAGGATTCTACTTTATTTATTTGAATATGACTTGGGCCTGTAGTCGACATTTTTAGTATAAATGTATAATAACCTGTTTCTTTTGGCTTTAATTCCAAAGGTTTTTGAATAGGTGTTGAATTTAGCTTTTCAAAATCATACGTACAATCAAGTTCTAACCATTTTCCTAATACCACCTTCCTGTCTTCTATTTTTTTATAGCCGCAATTTTTGTTTTTTGACCATTGTTTATCAGCAACCTTAATATGATATGGGTTCCCGTCAGCTTCTATTTTCGTCGTTACAATTTTATTTGTAGTGTCTGCTATTGGTTTAAACTTATACTCAGATTTTGCTTCCCACCAAGTAAACTCTGAACGTAGGTATAAATCTGAGTACATATCTTTTGGTTTGCTGCTACATGCCATCAATATGCTAACCAATATCAATAAAACCATATTTTTCATAAACTTACCTTCGGGCCTTTAGATATAAAAAAAGCCAGGTTAACTGGCTTTTATCATGTTTGTATATTCTGAGAACTACATTATAGAACTGAAATATCTGCAGTAAACATAAATAAACGCTGTAATTCGCCTAGTATGGCTAAACGATTATTTTTCACTGCGACATCATCAGCCATAACCATCACATCATCAAAAAATGAATCGATTACCTCTCTTAATTCAGCTAACTGATTTAAGCCTGCTTGATAATCACCAGTATCAAAACTTGCATTAACCGAACCAGAAATAGAATTTAATTTATTTACTAAGTTTATTTCGGCAATATCTGCTAACAATGCTTCATCTATCTTAGTAAATTCACTCTGTCCATTTTTGCTTAGGATATTGTTTACACGTTTATTTGCTGCAGCTAAAGCAACTGCGGTATCTAATTGTGCAAAATTCACCACGGCTTTTAGGCGACGTTCGAAGTCTAACGCAGATGTCGGACGTTTTACTTCAACCGCTCGGATCATTTCAACTTTGATATTTTGCTCTTGATAATGTGCTCTGAAACGCCCTAACATAAAGTCGATTACATCTTCGATAACATTATCATTTGATAACTTGTCACCAAACAGATCGGCACTGAATTCTGCAATTGATTTAAAGTCTAAAGGTAGCTCTTTTTCTATTAAGATACGAATAATACCTATTGCCGCTCTTCTCAAAGCAAACGGGTCTTTATCCCCTTTTGGGTGCTGACCTATACCAAAGATACCCACTAAGCTATCAAACTTATCAGCTAGCGCAACAGAGCATGCCTCCATTGAAGTAGGAAGCTCATCACCTGCAAATTTAGGCATGTATTGTTGATATAGAGCATCTGCTACTTTTACATCTTCACCGTCGTTTAACGCATAGTATTTACCCATTACACCTTGAATATCGGTAAATTCCATAACAACTTCAGTCATTAAATCTGTTTTAGATAATAAACCTGCACGTTCTGACAAGGATACATCTGCATTAATTTGACTAGCGATATGACCAGCTAATTTTGCAATACGTTCTGATTTATCTTTAAGAGTACCTAATTGTTTTTGGAATAATACAGTATCTAAACTGGTTAAACGTGACTCAAGTGTCTGTTTTTTATCTGTATTATAGAAAAACTCAGCATCAGCCAATCGCGGTCTAACGACTTTTTCATTTCCAGAAATAACTTGTTGTGGGTCTTTACTTTCAATGTTCGATATAAAAATAAACTTAGGTAACAAATTTCCGTTTACGTCTAATAATGGAAAATATTTTTGGTCATCTTTCATTGTGTAAATTAACGCTTCTGGTGGCACCTCTAAGAAACGCTGTTCGAAAGTACCAACTAACGCCACAGGCCATTCAACTAAAGAAGTAACTTCATCTAACAAGTCATTATCTTCAATTGTTTTAGCATTATTTTGTTCACAAATTGTCGCCATTTGATGGCTAATAGTTTGTTGTCTTTGATTAAAATCGACCATAACATAAGCCGCTTCTAATTCACGTTGATAGTTATCTGCGTGCGTTATCGTCACTAAGTCTTTATGATGAAAGCGATGCCCTTGTGCTTGATTGCTAGACGTTAAGCCTAAGACTTTTGCTGGCAACACAGTGTCACCATATAATGCGATTAAGTTATGAACTGGGCGTATGAACTCTTCACTTCCTGCTCCCCAGCGCATCGGTTTATTAATTGGTAATTGTTTTAATGCTTGAACAATAAATCCTTCAACTAATTCACTGATATTTTTTCCGCTCACTTTGGCGATGTGTAGCAGCCATTCACCTTTATCAGTTTTAAGACGGGTTGCTTCACTTACATCGATGCCACAACCTCTTGCCCAACCTTGTGCTGCTTTTGTTGCCTTACCATCAGCATCAAAGGCCGATGAAATAGCAGGACCACGCTTTTCTACTTCTTTGTCAGCTTGTTGCTCATCTAAGTTGTGTACTTTTAATGCAAGCCTTCTTGGAGCAGCAAACCATTCAATAGAATCAAATGCTAAATTTGCACTTTTGATTTGAGCTTCAAAATTTTCACAAAATGAAACTGCTAACTTTTTAAGTGCTTTTGGCGGTAACTCTTCCGTCCCAAGTTCGATTAATAAGTTCTGTTTAATCATGATTTTGCCTTAACTTCAGACGTATTAGTTTTACAAAGTGGGAAACCAAGCTGTTCTCTAGCATCATAATAAGCTTGAGCGCAGGCTTTGGATAAACTACGAACACGTAATATATAACGCTGACGCTCTGTAACTGATATAGCATGCCTTGCGTCTAACATATTAAATGCATGTGATGCTTTCATAACTTGCTCATACGCAGGTAAGGCTAACCCAGCGTCAATCAATTTTTGGCTTTCTTTTTCAGCTTGATCAAACTCGACAAATAACGCATCAACATCAGCATGTTCAAAGTTATATGCTGATTGTTCTACTTCATTTTGATGGAAAACATCACCGTAAGTAACGGTTCCTAATGGGCCGTCTGTCCATACAAGGTCATATATACTATCAACACCTTGTAAATACATTGCTAGACGTTCAAGGCCGTAAGTTATTTCACCTGTCACTGGTGAGCATTCAATACCACCTACCTGTTGGAAATACGTAAATTGAGTTACTTCCATTCCGTTTAACCAAACTTCCCAACCTAATCCCCAAGCACCTAAAGTTGGTGATTCCCAATTGTCTTCTACAAAACGAATATCATTGACTAATGTATCTAAACCTAATTCTTCAAGAGAACCTAAATACAATTCTTGAATATTTTTTGGTGAAGGTTTCAACATAACTTGGAATTGATAGTAATGTTGTAGACGATTAGGATTTTCACCATATCTACCATCTGTCGGTCGTCGACATGGTTGTACATATGCGCTGCTCATAGGTTCTGGACCTAATGAACGTAGAAACGTCATTGGATGAAATGTACCGGCCCCCACTTGCATATCAAGTGGTTGGATAATCACACAGCCTTGCCTAGCCCAATAATCTTGTAAAGCTAAGATAAGGCCTTGAAATGTATTTATATTATATTTACTCATAACTCTGTTCTATTGAACCTTGTAAGTTAATCTATTCATTGAATTTAGTACTATCTTAAACGTAATAAAGCCTAGCAGCTATTAACTGATAGGCTTTTTTAATACGTGTATTTAACTTATACGTCTAAGTTAGCCACTTTAAGTGCATTTCTTTCTATAAAGTCTCTTCGAGGCTCTACATGGTCACCCATTAAGGTAGTAAATAATTGATCGCATGCTATGGCATCTTCAATTCTTACTTGTAGCATACGACGTTGTTCAGGGTCCATTGTAGTTTCCCACAATTGTTCCGGGTTCATTTCACCCAGTCCTTTATAACGCTGAATATACAGACCTCGCTTAGATTCTTTCATCAACCATTCTACAGCTTCAGCAAAATGTTCGATTGGTAAACGTTTTTCTCCGCGGCTTACATATGCACCTTCTTCAAGAAGATCCATATTAATGTTCGCAATTTCGATTACGTTTTTATATTCCGTTGAATCAATAAAGTCTTTGGTAAATGTATAATCACGATCAACACCGTGCTGTCTTACACGAATTTTAGGTAATGTAAGTTTACGTTCTTCATCATATACCGTTAATGGCGTGTAATTTACACCTTCTGTTTCTTTTTCATTTAAATAATTGGTGAAACTTTCTATCCAATTTACAACATTAGTTTCATTATCTAATTGAGATGATAATAATGATTTCTGGAACATTAACCCAGATAATATTTTAGGATTAATTTTCTTAGCCAATCTATTTAAACTAGATTCTGCTAAATGATATTGTCTTAATAGTTTTTCAAGTTCTAAACCATGTACCGCCGGTGCATCTAAACTTAAATGTAGAGTACTGCCTTCAAGTGCCAATGTAGTTAAGTATTCTGTTAAAACTTCATCATCTTTAATATAACGTTCTTGTTTACCTTTCTTTACTTTATATAACGGTGGTTGTGCAATGTATATATAACCACGTTCAACAAGTTCTGGCATTTGACGATAGAAAAAAGTTAATAACAATGTACGGATATGTGATCCATCCACGTCGGCATCGGTCATGATGATGATATTATGATAACGTAATTTTTCAGGGTCATATTCGTCACGTCCAATACCACAACCTAATGCAGTGATCAGCGTTCCAACTTCCTGAGAAGAAATCATTTTATCAAAACGAGCTTTCTCTACGTTTAAGATCTTACCTTTTAGAGGCAATATAGCTTGGTTTTTCCGGTTTCGTCCCTGCTTGGCTGAACCGCCAGCAGAGTCCCCTTCCACTATATATAGTTCCGACTTACCAGGATCTTTTTCCTGACAATCAGCGAGCTTACCAGGTAATCCTGCGATATCTAGTGCACTTTTACGACGTGTCATTTCACGTGCTTTACGTGCCGCCTCACGTGCTCTAGCAGCATCTATAATTTTCATTACTATGAGTTTTGCAATCGCTGGGTTTTCAACAAGGTAATCTTGTAGTTTTTCACCCATCGCTTGTTCTACTGCACTTTTAACTTCAGAAGAAACCAACTTATCTTTAGTTTGAGATGAGAATTTAGGATCCGGTACTTTTACAGATACTACTGCAGTTAAGCCTTCACGAGCATCATCACCACTGGCTGATACTTCCAGTGCACCTTTGCTCTTACCTTTGCCTTTATTCAGACCTTCAGAGGTTATGTAGTTATTTAGAGTACGTGTTAATGCGCCTCTAAATCCACTTAAGTGAGTACCACCATCACGTTGCGGGATATTATTTGTAAAACAAAGAATATTTTCTTGGAATGAGTCATTCCACTGCATCGCAACTTCAACCATAATTCCATCATCTTTTTCTAGATTAAAATAGAATATTTCTTGGTTTACTGGTGTTTTGTTTGTATTTAAATAATCAACAAATGCTTTAATACCACCGTCGAAATAAAAGTGTTCGCTTTTATCTTCTTCACGCTCATCAATAATACGAATAGAGACACCTGAGTTTAGGAATGATAACTCTCTAATTCTTTTTACTAATATATCAAAGTGGAATTTTACGTCAGAGAATATTGTTGGGCTTGGCCAAAAACGAACTTCAGTTCCATTTTCAGACGCTTCACCAACTACCGCTAAAGGTGCTACTGGTTCACCTAAGTGATATTCTTGTTCATGTAACTTACCTTCACGACGAACATTTAACACTAGTTTGTCGCTCAATGCATTTACAACTGATACACCAACTCCGTGAAGACCACCTGATACTTTATAACCAGAGTCATCACCACCAAATTTACCACCGGCATGAAGTACCGTCATGATAACCTCAGCAGCTGAAACACCTTCTTCAGGGTGAATTTCAGTTGGGATACCACGACCATTATCTCTTACGGATACGGATCCATCTAAATGAATTTTAACAACAATATCCGTACAATGACCCGCTAAGGCCTCATCGATTGAGTTATCAAGAATTTCAAATACCATGTGGTGTAAGCCTGAACCATCGTCAGTGTCACCAATATACATTCCCGGACGTTTTCGAACCGCATCAAGGCCTTTTAAGACCTTAATACTGGCTGAATCATAATCATTTTCTACGGACATAGCTGCTCCATACTCTCTTGTCTGACGGTTCCATGTTCCACGTGGAACACGTTGACAGAATCTGTGTAATTCATAAATTCCATTGCAATATTATTCTCTATCCCTGTAACGAAAATTTGAGCTTGGGAATGTAAAAGCATTTCCAGCATCGTTTGTCTTGTTTGTTGATCTACTTCTGAAGGTAGATCATCAACCAATAACAAAATATTTTTCTTAGTTGTTTGTTTAATTATATTAACCATAGCAACAACTAATAGATAAAAAAGCATCTTTGCCTGTCCTCTTGATAGACGACTAGACATGTCTTCTCCATCTCTTAAAAACAAATAATCAGCCCTATTCGGCCCAAAACCAACTTGTTTATATTTAATATCTTTTTCAATTTGTTTTAACAAACTATCGTCAGATATTTCTTGTTCAAACGCTTTTTCTTGTAGCGCATTAACAAGTTTTTTAACAAATCCGTTTTTTCATTATGCTCTAATTCAAGAGCTAACTCTTTGATTGCTTTCGAGAAATGTTCTTCTAAAAACAACTCTCGAAAATGATCAATTTTATTGGCCGACTCAACAAGTCCCCTATACCAATAAAGTAATTCCTTTTGGTTCACCCCACCACGTCTCAGTAACGCGTTGGTCTGTTTCAATATTTTGCTATATACATTCCACTCATTTTGAAACTCATGTTCCACGTGGAACAAGCCAAAATCAAAAAAGCTTCTACGTGCTTTAGGTGAGCTCCAAAAGATATCAAAACTCTCAGGTGTAATTAGCTGTGTAGGAAAAAGAATAGAGGCCTGTGATAGTTTTGTTACCACTTCACCATCTAACTTTAACTTGGTAGTTCCTTTTCCTTCTAGCCCAATACCTAATTTATGAGTCTCTAAATGTTGCTGTAAATCTGCACTAACCGCTAATAAAGAACTGCCATCCCTTAATAACTCGCCTTTTTTACTCGTTCTGAATGACTTAGCTCGGCTGAGGAAAAACAAAGCTTCTAAAATACTTGTTTTGCCACTGCCATTTTTTCCGTAAAAAACGTTAACTCTTTTATTTGTATTTAAACTTGCTGTTTCTATATTCCGAAATCCGAATATCTTAAGTTGGGATATCAGCATTAATATAAAATTAAAGTTTCATTGGCATGACAACGTACAAGCTAGAGCCGTCATCATAACCTTCAATTAACGCACTACTATTTGAGTCCGCTAACATAATTTTAACTGTATCTGTTTTTATATTATTCAAAACGTCGATCATGTAAGAAACATTAAACCCAATCTCTAATGAATCACCGGTATAATCTACCACAGCAGACTCTTCAGCTTGCTCTTGTTCAGGGTTATTAGCTGAAACTAATAATTCACCATTAGAAAGATTTAAACGAACGCCTTTAAATTTTTCATTAGATAAAATAGAAACGCGTTGGAATACTTCTTTTAACATGGACTTATCTGCAACGATGGTTTTATCTCCACCTTGAGGAAGTACTCGACGATAATCAGGAAAACGTCCATCAACTAATTTAGTCGTGAATATAAAGTTTTGTTCTTCAATACGAATATGATTTGAACCAATATGCAATTGGATTACAGCATCGTCGTCTTCTAATAGCCTAATAATCTCCAGAACAGCCTTACGTGGCACGATCACTTGTCTTTGCTCTGTTAGCCCATTAACAATAGATTGTTGTGCTAAGGCTAATCTGTGTCCATCTGTTGATACGGTTCTGATCAAGTTTGGTTCTAATTCAAAAGACATACCATTGAGGTAATAACGAACATCTTGGTTAGCCATTGAAAAGTGTGTACTTTCAATTAATGCTCTAAGTGCATGACGTGTAAGTTCTATTTTTTCAGAACTAGACCATTCTTCAAGATTAGGGTAATCACTTGCCGGTAAAGTTGATAAGCTAAACTTACTTTTTCCAGACTTGACCACAGCAGAGTGACCATCAACTTTAAACTCAATTTCAGAGTTATCAGGTAATGAACGACAGATATCAAATAGCTTTTTAGCGGGAACGGTAATCGCACCAGCTTGAATAACATTTCCAGGTACAGCAGAAGCAACTAATTCAACCTCCATATCTGTGCCGGTGAACTTTACCTCTTCTAATGACGTTTCTATTAAGACATTGGATAGTATCGGTAACGTATGTTTACGTTCAATTGCACCAGATACTAAAGTTAACGGTCTTAATAATGCTTCTTTACTAATTATTATATGCATTTGTCTATTCCCACTACGAAGACAAGATTCTGTTCAGGTTTTGAACATCTTCTTTTATTTCGTGACTCTCTTCTTTTAATTCTTTGATCTTTCTACATGCATGTAGAACGGTTGTATGGTCTCGGCCACCAAAAGCATCACCAATTTCTGGCAAACTATGGTTAGTTAATTCTTTAGCTAATGACATAGCAATTTGTCTTGGTCTTGCCACTGAACGACTACGGCGTTTGGACAATATATCAGCCACTCTAATTTTAAAATATTCAGCGACCGTTTTTTGGATATTATCAATAGTGACTAACTTATCTTGTAATGCAAGAAGGTCTCTCAATGCATCTTTTACAAAATCAATCGTAATTGGTCTGCCTGTGAAGTTAGCATTCGCTATCACCCTATTCAGCGCACCCTCTAACTCTCGAACATTAGAGCGCAACCTTTTTGCTATAAAAAAGGCAACTTCTTCTGGTATTTTAACTTTACTTTGATGTGCTTTTTTCATCAATATAGCGACTCGAGTTTCTAACTCTGGTGGCTCAATAGGTACATTTAATCCCCAACCAAATCGACTTTTAAGTCTATCTTCAACACCATCAATCTCTTTTGGATAACGATCAGATGTTAAAATTATCTGTTTGTTACCTTCAAGCAAAGCATTGAAGGTATGAAAAAACTCTTCTTGTGAACGATCTTTCTTAGCGAAAAATTGTATGTCATCTATTAATAGAGCATCTAAGCCACGGTAGTAACGTTTAAATTCTTCAATGGCATTATTCTGAAGTGCTTTCACCATGTCTTGTACAAAACGTTCTGAATGCATATAGACCACTTTTGCATCTTTCTTGTTGGCCATAATGCCATTACCGACAGCATGCAATAAGTGAGTTTTACCTAGACCAGTACCACCATATAAAAATAATGGGTTGTAAGCATTTCCTGGATTATCAGCAACTTGCATAGCAGCTGCACGCGCTAATTGGTTACTATTACCTTCTACAAAACTATCAAATGTATAAGACTCATTAATATTAGATTTATGGCTGGTACGAACTGGAGTATTTTGAACAGGGGTAATTCTTGAAGGTGAAACAGTGCTAGATGTATTTGAGACAGGTTGTTGTGCAACAGGCGCTTGATTACTTGGCGCGTTAACTATTTTAGATCCAACATCAAAATTAATACTCGGGATATTAGAAGCGTCACCGAATTGGTTTAACAATTCTGTAATACGCGCCATATATTTATCACGAACCCAATCTAATACAAATCTATTTGGCGCATACAGAGTAATTAGCTTTTCTGAGCTATGTAACTGCAGTGGGCGAATCCACATATTGAACTGCTGCAGAGTTAATTCTTGCTCTAGTACTTGCAAGCAACTTTGCCAAAGTGATTGATACACTGATTATCCTAATATGATGTACGGTTATAATTATTATGGGCGTAAAAGCATTTGCTATTATGCCTTAGATTTATCCACAAACTCAACAAAGAATATGAATAAACTACAATTAAAATATTAGCCGCTATTTATAAGATTCAGCGTATGTAATATTTGAGTTACGCCTAATATTTAATGGATAAATATTGACTATTTAATTGTGAACAAAAAGTAGTGAAAACAGTGAAGTTATACACAATACACAGTAATTATCAGTCAAAATTGTGTATATCTTGTTATTTTCTGTTTTTTGGAATGATTGTGTTGACTATTATTCCATCTATCTATATTATTCGCCGTCCTTTTTTGGGGCCCTGCAGGGGTCGCGACCTGCGGGATATTTACATTAATTAGTTAAACCGATCGGATGGATTTAATATGAAACGTACATTTCAACCTAGCGTTCTAAAACGTAAACGTAGTCACGGTTTCCGTGCTCGTATGGCAACAAAAAACGGCCGTGCTGTCTTAGCTCGTCGTCGTGCTAAAGGACGTGCTCGTCTTTCTGCATAATAGTGAAAAGTAATACTTTTCCAAGGGAGTTACGCCTTGTAACTCCCTCTCAATTTTCCCGCGTTTTTGACCACCCAGTTAAAGCAGTTTCTGATCACATCACAATATTAGCCAAATTTAATGATCTAGATAATCCTAGAATTGGATTGACTATTGCTAAGAAAAAAGAAAAAACAGCGGTAGGCAGAAATAGAATTAAACGAATTATTCGCGATAGCTTTCGTTTAAATCAACATAATTTGCCCAATATTGATATAGTGGTCATTGCCAGAAACCAAATAGGTGAAGCAGACAATAAACATCTGCATAAACAATTGAACAAATTATGGAAAAAAATAGCTCTACGCTGCGAACAATCCTTAAAAAAATAATAAGGGTTTACCAAAAGGCAATTAGCCCTTGGTTTCCAGCTAAATGCCGCTTTTATCCAAGTTGTTCAGAATATGCTATTGATGCGTTAAATCACCATGGCTCTATAAAAGGTAGTTGGCTTAGTTTAAAACGTATTCTAAGATGTCACCCATTTAGTCAAGGTGGATTTGATCCTGTACCAAATTCACCTCAATCAAACATAGAAAAAAAGAGAATTAAGCTCTATGGAATCGCAACGTTCATTTTTAGTTATTGGTTTAGTATTAGTAAGCTTTTTGTTATATCAACAATGGTTAGTTGACTATTCCCCAAATCCTCAAGTAGCACCAGCGCAAACCGAACAAACGGTAAATAATGCAGTTGGTTCCGCTTTACCTATTTCTAGTGATTCAAATGATGATTTACCTTCATCAACAAGTTCACAGGTAATAGAGACTCCAATTCAACAACAAACACAAAATTTGGTTACTGTTACCACAGACGCGTTTGAAGTACAAATAGACACTAAGGGTGGCGATGTAGTTAAAACTATTTTGCTAAAACATGACGCTGAACATAAGTCTGCTGATAAGTTTGTATTGTTATCGCAAAAACCTAATGTATACGTTGCCCAATCGGGTTTAATAGGCCGCAATGGACCTGATGCTTCAGGTGAAGGTCGACCTATCTATAAAGTAGAAAAAACGGAATGGGTTTTAGAAAACAACGCGTTAGTCATTCCAATGACTTATGTATCAAAAGAAGGTTTAGAAGTTACTAAAACTTTTTATTTTGAACGTAATAAACATTCTATCGATGTAACATTTAATGTTAAGAATACATCTTCTAAAGCTTTAGAAGTTCAACCTTTCTATCAGTTAAAACAAGATGTCGCTGGTGATGAACAAAGTATGATGATGCCTACCTACCGTGGTGGAGCTTACTCTACAGCTGATGAGTCTTATGAGCATTATGATTTTGAAGACATGGCTGATAAGTCACTAAATACAAATACCGTTGGTGGCTGGATTGGCATGATCCAACATTACTTTGTAAGTGCTTGGGTACCAGCAAAAGATCAACAAAATAACATCTATTCTAGAGTATTAGGTAATAACCAATCTGCCATTATAGGTGTTAAATCACCCGCGATTGTTATAAATGCCGGTGAAACTGTAGAAACAAAAGCAACATTATTCTCAGGTCCTAAAAATCAAGAAGAGCTAGGTAATATCCACGAAACATTAGATTTAACGGTTGATTACGGATTTTTATGGTTCATCAGTCAAATGTTATTCTCATTACTAATCACTATTTATGGTGTTGTGGGTAACTGGGGTATCGCAATTATATTGATCACAATATTTGTTAAAACGTTAATGTACCCATTAACTAAAAAGCAATATGAATCAATGGCTAAAATGCGTGCATTACAACCAAAAATGGAACAATTAAAACAACGCTTTGGTGATGATCGTCAGAAGTTTGGCCAAGCCACTATGGAGTTGTACAAAAAAGAAAAAGTAAACCCTATGGGTGGGTGTTTACCACTAATTCTACAGATGCCTATTTTCTTAGCATTGTACTGGGTATTCCTAGAAAGTGTTGAGTTACGTCATGCACCATTTGGTTTATGGATTTCAGACCTATCTGCTGCTGACCCATATTACATCTTGCCAGCGTTATTTGGTGCTTCTATGTTCTTAATGCAGAAGTTATCACCAACACCTTCAACAGATCCTATGCAACAAAAAATGATGTTGTGGATGCCGGTTATATTCTCAGTGTTCTTTATCATGTTCCCTGCTGGATTGGTTTTATATTGGTTTGTATCAAACGTAATATCCATCATCCAAATGTTGATCATTTATCGTAATATAGATAAGAGAAACGCAGCTAAAAAATAACTGATAGAAAGCGGTTTAATAAAAGTTCTGAACTGTTTTCTAAAATTAAGTTAAAATTAAAGGTGACTATCCAGTCACCTTTTTTATTGCATTAAATTCAAAGAGATACTTCAATGACCGTACTAGCTTATTCAAATGACACTATAGCTGCACAAGCCACTGCCCCAGGAAAAGGTGGCGTAGGCATAATTAGAGTATCGGGTCCCAAAGCAGTATTAGTTGCCAACAAAATTTTAGGTAAGTGTCCTAAAACACGATATGCAGATTACCTCTCGTTTAATTCTTTAGATGGTGAATTATTAGATCAAGGCATCGCTTTATTTTTTAAGGGGCCAAATTCATTCACTGGCGAAGATGTCCTAGAACTACAAGGCCATGGTGGACCTGTAATTGTTGATATGTTGTTACAACAAATCACACAAATAGAAGGTATTCGATTAGCTCGTGCTGGCGAGTTTTCAGAACGAGCATTTTTAAATGACAAAATAGATTTAGCCCAAGCTGAAGCTATTGCTGATTTAATTGAAAGTACATCAGTACAAGCAGCAAAATCAGCTATGCAATCTTTACAAGGTGAGTTTTCTAATAAAATCCATCAACTTGTTGAACAAATGATCCGACTTCGAATATATGTTGAAGCCGCGATAGATTTCCCTGATGAAGAAATAGACTTCTTATCCGATGGCAAAGTTGAAAATGACTTGTTAGCTATTATCGACTATTTAGTCACTGTGCAAAATCAGGCTAAACAAGGTGCCATCATGCGTGAAGGTATGAAGGTCGTTATTGCTGGAAAACCTAACGCTGGAAAATCGTCATTATTAAATGCCTTGTCTGGTAAAGACTCTGCAATTGTGACAGAGATAGCAGGAACTACTCGTGACGTGTTAAAAGAACATATTCACATAGATGGTATGCCGTTACATATTTTCGATACAGCGGGTCTTAGAGAAAGCCCTGATAAAGTAGAACAAATAGGTATTAAACGAGCTTGGCAAGAAATAAACTCAGCTGATAAAGTATTATTGCTGGTGGATGCGAGTGAAAACGATAGTTTAGATCCTAAACTTATCTGGCCAGAATTTATGGCCAAACTGCCAAAAGATATGTCTGTTACCATAATTCGTAACAAGATTGACTTAGTGGAGTTAGATAAACAAAAAATCTACATCGATGGTGAAGTACCCGTATTATCAATTTCGGCACAACATGACATTGGCATACAAGAATTAAAAACTCATCTTAAAAAAGCAATGGGGTTCCAAGGAACGACAGAAGGTACATTTATGGCAAGACGCCGCCATCTTGATGCATTAGAAGCTGCCTACAATCACTTACTAACAGGTAAAGACCAATTACAATCTTATACAGCTGGTGAGATTTTGGCAGAAGAGTTACGCATTGCACAGCAACACCTAAATGAAATAACAGGTGAATTTAGCTCTGATGATTTATTAGGTCGAATATTCAGTTCGTTTTGTATTGGCAAATAATATCCATTTACGTATTACCAGTAATGTAGGAACAGAAAAATGATCAATATAATAGTAGGAACCGAAACAGGCACAGCAGAGTTTGTAGCGGATGAAGTACTGGAACTATTAACAAGCAATAATATACAAGCCTGCATAACGTTAGAGCCTGTTTTAAAGCAACTAATACCATCACCTCTATGGATAGTAATTACTTCTACGCATGGAGCTGGAGATATCCCACATAACCTACACCAATTTACACAAAGTGTGACTAATAGTAATTCGGATTTATCAAGTCAAAAAGCAATGATCATCGCATTAGGTGATTCAAGTTACGACACATATTGCCAAGCAGGGATCAGCATCAATGATCTATTTTTATCGGCTAATATGACTATGATCACCCCTATGTTAAAGGTTGATGCTATGGATGCTGACATGCCTGAAGACATAGTAATAGAGTGGTTAATCCAATATATACCAAGCATTTCGGATCTTATTTAATTAAATAACGTAATATTATTAAGATCCGATCAATATTTTGGATCTTAATTGTTACTCACATCACACTTCATATTTAGTACAACAAATAACCTTTTCACATCAAGTACTCAGCTTATCCACATTATCCACACAAGATTAGTGTTTTTAATATACGGTGTGTATAAGATCGTTAAGATCCTATGATCTAACTGGACATATCCAGAATATAACTATCAAGGCTAAAGTGCTTGTGGATAAACCCTATATTTATATGCAGGTTTAACCCATTTAGATCAAAGAATGATCACAACATATGATCTAATTAACTCTATGAATTAATAAGGAAAATAAGAGTTACTAACAAAATACGGGAAGTTAATAGTAGAAATAATAAAAGATCTTTAAAAAGATCTTATATATATAAGAGCAAGGACATGAAGGAATTACATATGTTCTGAATAAAAAATAACCGTTTCATTCCAGTAAAAAGAAAGATAGAATACGCGCCCTTTTTTAGAGGATCTTTACTAAATCCCTATTAAGAATTGGTTAAAAGTATTTCGAGGTATAAATGATCTTTGCTGAACAATTTGATGTGATCGTAGTCGGTGGTGGACACGCTGGAACAGAAGCGGCACTTGCTTCTGCAAGAATGGGACAAAATACGCTTTTGTTGACCCATAACGTTGATACATTAGGTCAAATGTCATGTAATCCAGCTATTGGCGGGATAGGCAAAGGTCATCTAGTTAAAGAGATTGATGCCCTAGGCGGAATAATGGGTCTAGCAGCAGATGCTGGTGGGATACAATTTAGAACATTAAATTCATCAAAAGGCCCAGCAGTAAGAGCAACTAGAGCTCAAGCTGATAGGATCTTATACAAAGCTTTTATTAGAGAAACACTTGAAAGCCAACCTAATTTAAAAATATTTCAACAGTCATGTGATGACTTAATTGTTGAAAACGAAACCGTTGTCGGTGTTGTAACCCAAATGGGGTTAAAATTTCGTGCAAAATCAGTAGTGTTAACGGTTGGAACATTTTTAGGTGGAAAAATACATATTGGTTTAGAAAACCATTCTGGTGGCCGAGCAGGCGATCCTCCATCAATCGCATTAGCGGATAGATTAAGAGAATTACCATTTAGAGTCGATCGTTTAAAGACAGGCACTCCACCAAGAATAGATGCAAGAACTATTGATTTTTCTGTTATGCAAGAGCAACAAGGTGATACTCCAACGCCTTATTTTTCTTACATAAGTGAAAAAAATACGCATCCTCAACAGATCCCTTGTTTTATAACGTATACCAATGAAAATACACACAATATAATACGTGGAGGACTTGATAGATCGCCAATGTATTCAGGTGTAATTGAAGGAATAGGTCCTCGTTATTGTCCATCTATTGAAGATAAAATTGTACGTTTTGCAGATAAAGATCAACATCAAATATTTGTAGAGCCTGAGGGACTAACAACACATGAAGTTTATCCAAACGGAATTTCAACAAGTTTACCTTTTGACGTACAAATAGAATTAGTAAGATCAATCAAAGGGTTCGAAAATGCACATATAACTCGCCCAGGTTACGCGATTGAATATGACTATTTTGATCCTAGAGATTTAAAACAAACATTAGAAACTAAATTTATAAATGGGCTTTACTTTGCCGGTCAAATTAATGGTACCACAGGCTATGAAGAAGCCGCTGCACAAGGTTTAATTGCAGGTGCGAATGCAGCATTACGCTCACAAGAAAAAGATCAATGGATCCCAACCAGAAACCAAGCTTATATCGGTGTATTAATCGATGATCTTGCAACTTTAGGTACTAAAGAACCTTATCGTATGTTTACAAGTAGAGCTGAATACCGTTTGATGTTAAGGGAAGATAACGCAGATCTACGATTAACTGAAACCGGGCGTCAATTAGGTTTAGTTTGTGATAAACGCTGGCAACTATTTAATGAAAAAGTAGAAAAAATCGCGACTGAAAAGCAACGATTAAAATCAACTTGGATCCATAAAGATCATGTTTCACTCGAACAAGTAAATTCATTACTTAAAAGTCCAATTTCTCGTGAAGCAAGTTTAGAAGATTTAGTGAGAAGACCTGAAGTTAGATATGACGACCTTATGAAGATAGAAGGTATTGGTCCTGCTTGCGATAATGTTCAAGCTGCAGAGCAAGTAGAAATACAAATTAAGTATCAAGGTTATATCGATCGTCAAATGCAAGAGATTGAAAAACTACAACGCCATGAAACGACTATTCTTCCGGCAGACTTTGATTATTCTACAGTAAGTGGTTTGTCTAACGAAGTCGTAGCGAAATTAGAAGATGCACGCCCTGATACAATAGGTCAAGCATCAAGAATATCTGGAATTACGCCTGCGGCAATTTCGTTATTATTGGTTTATCTTAAAAAACAAGGGGCGTTACGTAAATCAGCGTAACGCGTTCGTTTTTAAAGCAAATTAAAGTTTTTAAAATTAACACTAGGTATGACACATTTTGCTAGTTATACTTTTGCGATAATTGACCAAATTTTGAAACTATCACTCTATGTTAAAAGCTAAATTAGCTAAGTTAATTGCCAAAACAGATTTACAAGTTAATGAACAACAACTTGACCAGTTGGTCGCTTATGTTGGACTTTTGAATAAATGGAATAAAGCATATAACTTAACGTCGGTTCGTCAGCCTGAACAAATGTTAGTAAAACATATAGTTGATAGTTTAGTTGTAAGTCCTCACTTATCTGAAGTTTCAGATATCAATAATAAATTCATAGATGTTGGCACTGGACCTGGATTACCAGGTATTCCATTGGCAATCGTTAACCCTGAGTTAGAGTTCACTTTATTAGATTCATTAGGGAAACGGATTCGTTTTATTACTCAAGTAAAACATGAATTAAAGTTAGATAACGTTACTCCACTACAAAGTAGAGTTGAAGATCATCAAGGTCAATACGCTGGAGTATTAAGTAGAGCCTTTGCCTCTATTTCTGATATGGTAAATTGGAGTCATCATTTAGTTGCGAAAGATGGATTATTTTACGCATTAAAAGGTCAATTAGATCAGCAAGAAATCGATCAATTACCTGACTTTGTAACCGTTAAACAAGTTCATACATTGCTTGTTCCTGAATTAGATGGTGAAAGACATCTCGTTTTATTGAAAAACGTTAGTTAGAACTGAGGATACAGTGGCAAAAATAATAGCAATAGCCAATCAAAAAGGTGGTGTTGGAAAAACAACATCTGCAGTTAACCTTGCAGCGTCTATGGCTGCGACAAAACGTAAAATATTATTAGTCGATCTTGATCCTCAAGGTAATGCAACCATGGGATCTGGCGTTGATAAATATGATGTTGAATATAGCGCTTACGATTTGTTGGTTGACGACTTACCACCTGAAAAAATAATAATCACAGAAACATCTGGTGGATTTGACTTAATCGCAGGCAATGGAGACGTGACGGCTGCTGAAGTAAAAATGATGGAAATGTATGGCAGAGAATTACGCCTTAAAAATGCATTGGCTAAAGTTAAAGATAACTATGACTATATATTCATAGACTGCCCGCCTTCACTGAATATGTTAACGGTTAATGCGATGGCCGCGTCTGATTCTGTAATTGTACCTATGCAGTGTGAATATTATGCATTAGAAGGGTTAACTGCATTAATGGATACTATTTCTCAACTAGCGAGTGTTGTTAATCCAGATTTAAAAATTGAAGGGATATTACGAACTATGTATGACCCTAGAAATCGTTTAGCTAATGATGTTTCTGAACAGTTAAAACATCATTTTGGCGATAAAGTTTATCGAACTGTAATTCCAAGAAACGTTAGATTAGCAGAAGCGCCTAGTTTTGGTGCACCTGTTATGTATTATGATAAATCATCATCTGGTGCAAAAGCGTATTTAGCATTAGCCGGTGAAATGCTTCGACGTTCGAATAAAATAAAAGCTGCATAAAATTTCAAAGGAACACTATGTCTGCACGAAAACGTGGGTTAGGTAGAGGTTTAGATGCCCTACTTTCAAATCAATCCAACCAAAATACAACAGCTGAAAACTCAGAAGCTATTTTAAGCGCCAGTGAAATAGAAGCTAAAACGGGGTTATCTAAATTACCAATAGAGCAGCTTGTTCCTGGTAAATATCAGCCTCGCCAAGACATGTCTCCAGAAGCGCTTGATGATTTAGCATCATCGATTCGTTCACAAGGTATTATTCAACCTATTGTTGTGCGTCCATTAAAAGACGATAGTTATGAAATAATTGCAGGTGAACGTCGTTGGCGTGCCGCTCAATTAGCAGAGTTAGATCTGGTGCCTTGTATTATCAAAGATGTGCCAGATGAAGCAGCCGTTGCAATAGCTTTAATTGAAAATATTCAACGAGAAGATTTAAATGCAATGGAAGAAGCCATTGCATTACAACGTTTACAAGATGAGTTTGAATTAACACATCAAGAAGTTGCTGACGCAGTAGATAAGTCACGTACATCAATTACTAACTATCTTCGTTTAAACAAATTAGAAGATGATGTTAAGACATTAATGGAACATGGTGATTTAGAGTTTGGTCACGCAAAAGTATTATTAGCCTTGTCTGGCGATGAACAGATATTAGCGGCTCGTAAAGTTGTAGCAAAAGAATTGACGGTTAGAGAAACCGAAAAGTTAGTTAACAGTATTACCGATGGTATTAAAGAAAAAGTACCCGCTGATAAAGATCATGACGTTAAATTGTTAGAACAACAGCTGATTGAAAAGTTAGGTGCTAAAGTTGATATTTCTTACAATCGAAAAGGTAAGGGGAAATTAGTCATTTCTTATTCATCTTTAGATGAATTAGATGGGATTATCTCTCATCTCAGTCCTTAACAAAATTAATAAATTAAGAAGCCAACAATGTTGGCTTTTTTTATAAACTTTAGATCTAAAATATCAATAAATTGTTAAGAGTTTGATTATAAAATGACAGCTTAGATTAATAAGCCGTCATAAAACTGAAAGACAATAGTAAAAGTTTGTGCAGGCTATAAATTTTCAACCTTAAACGCTTAGTTATAACGTGCTTAATAGTTGCAAATTAATGACATAAACGTATAATTTCGCCAGTTTTGAGCCTAGAAAATGTGACGAGTTAAAAATTGTCATCTATTTGAATTAAGTCTAGGCAAACAATCATGCTGCATTGAGCATGAAATAAAATATTTAGGAAATTGATTTTTGGTACAACACATAACAAAAACAAATCGGCAAAAAGCCTTCAAGTTTTTGATGTGGCAATTCTTAATTGGGTTACTGATATCAGTTTTTATAGGATTTACATGGGATAATTTAGCGGGCAAATCATTTTTTATTGGTGTTTTGTTAGATGTTATCCCTTCAGTTGTATTTACATTATATGCG
Source organism: Psychrosphaera aquimarina (assembly GCF_032461525.1). Classification (NCBI taxonomy): domain Bacteria; kingdom Pseudomonadati; phylum Pseudomonadota; class Gammaproteobacteria; order Alteromonadales; family Pseudoalteromonadaceae; genus Psychrosphaera; species Psychrosphaera aquimarina. Next base: position 245,548 of record NZ_JAWCUA010000003.1, read on the forward strand.
TTTCGTTTTACCGGTGCTCGCAAGTTACAAATGGTAGCTGCATCATTTTACCGAGGTGAAACCGTTAAAATAATGTTAACTGGCGCTATGTTTATTGCTGTTATTAAAACCGTACCGGTTATATTTCCGGTGTTATTTATAGGGTTTTTAATCGCAAAATTAAGTCAGTTTTTACAATCGATAATTTTTTAATAACTTTAAACTTTTGGGAAAATAAACAATGGCTGGTGAACTCACTACTCAGGGTTACATCAAGCACCACTTGACCAATGCGTCAGTGGGCGAAGGCTTTTGGACATGGCACGTTGATACGTTGGCATGGTCAATTCTTCTAGGCTTGGTTTTCATCCTTTCTTTTCGCAGTGTTGCAAAAAAAGCAACCGTTGGTGTTCCAGGAAAATTTCAATGTTTCGTTGAAATGATCGTGGAGTTTGTTGGGAACAGTGTGAAAGACACTTTCCATGGCAAAAATCCATTAATAGCTCCATTAGCGTTAACCATATTTGTATGGGTATTGTTAATGAACTTTATGGACATCATTCCTGTTGATTGGTTACCTACTGCAGCTGCATTAATTGGTGGTGAATCGTGGGAAACTATCGCTTCAGGTAACTCTCATATTTATATGAAGGTAGTACCGACTACAGATTTAAACATGACAGCAGCACTTGCTCTGGGTGTGTTTGTATTAATGATTTTCTACTCGATAAAAATTAAAGGTTTTGGCGGATTCATGAAAGAGCTTTATGCTCACCCGTTCAATACCCCTTGGTTGTACTGGTTTAACTTTATATTGGAAGTCATTGCATTAATTGCTAAACCTATGTCATTAGCATTACGTTTATTCGGTAACCTATATGCTGGTGAGCTTATCTTTATATTGATTGCAGGACTTATGGGTATATGGCAATTGCCTGCTCACTTCATATGGGCCGCTTTCCACTTGTTAGTAATTCCACTTCAAGCATTTATTTTCATGATGTTAACCATTGTGTACTTAAGCTTGGCGCATGAAGATCACTAATTAGTAAAACAGTTTACAAAGATTTAATTATCCATTTGGATATGGGCAGGAAGCCCTATAAAAATTTACTTTAACTTTAAACATTAACCATAAAAATTGGAGATACATATGTTATTTATTGCTGTTGCTCTACTAATCGGCCTAGGCGCACTTGGTACTGCTATCGGTTTCGGTTTATTAGGTGGCAAATTCCTAGAATCTGCAGCACGTCAACCTGAACTAGCACCTCAGCTACAAGTAAAAATGTTCATCGTAGCGGGTCTTATTGACGCTATCGCGATGATCGGTGTAGCTATCGCGTTATACATGTTATTCGTACTTGCTTAATCACTCATTTTCATTCGAACAATAGTATTAAATAAGTAAGGAGAGCGGTAATGAATCTAAATGCCACTCTATTAGGCGAGTCTATCGCATTTATCGTTTTTGTTTGGTTCACAATGAAATATGTGTGGCCACCATTAAACGGTGCTATCGAAGAACGCCAAAATAAAATAGCAGATGGTCTTGCAGCGTCTGAACGCGCTGAGAAAGACTTAGAACTTGCTCAAGAGAAAGCGACCGAGCAGCTTAAAGAAGCTAAAGCTCAAGCCGCTGAAATCATTGAACAAGCGAAAAAGCGTGCAACACAGATTGTTGATGAAGAAACGCAAAAAGGTCATGACGAACGTGAAAAAATTATTTCACAAGGTTATGCCGAGGTTGACGCTGAGCGCAACCGTGCGAAAGAAGATCTTCGCCAACAAGTTTCTGTTTTAGCAGTAGCTGGTGCAGCAAAAATTTTAGAGCGTCATATTGATGCTGCTGCCCACAGTGACATCCTAGATAAACTAGTTGCAGAACTATAAGCAGAGGAATAGAGCAAATGTCTGAATTGACTACAGTAGCTCGTCCCTACGCTAAAGCTGCGTTTGATTTCGCTGTTGAAAGCGGAGCCGTTACGCAATGGCATGAGATGTTGGAATTTGCAGCACAAGTTGCTTCAAACGAAGACATCAAAGCCTATTTAGCAGGCTCTCATTCACCAGAAGTTACTTCTGACTTATTTGTCAAAGTATGTGGTGAACAACTGAATGAACAAGGTCAAAACTTTATTAAAGTATTGGCCGAAAATGGACGTTTAGTTGCTCTTCCTGCAGTTGTTGATTTGTTCGAAGAACAAAAAGCACTGTATGAGAATGAGATTGAGGTCGATGTGACTTCAGCAACTGAAATTAGTGAAGCACACCAATCATCATTGGTTGTTTCTTTAGAAAAACGTCTAGCACGCAAAATTAAGCTGAATTGTAATATTGATAGTTCTGTTGTTAGTGGTTTGTTAATTAAAGCGGGCGATACCGTTATTGATGCAACAATTCGCGGCAAGTTAGAACGTTTATCACATACATTACAATCGTAATTGGGGATTTGAGCATGCAACTTAACTCAACTGAAATCGCTGAACTGATCAAGAAACGTATTGAGAAGTTTGACGTTGTCAGCGAAGCTCGTAACGAAGGTACTATCGTATCAGTAACTGATGGTATTATTCGCATCCATGGACTTGCAGCTTGTATGCAAGGTGAGATGATCGAACTTCCTGGTAGCCGTTTTGCTATCGCATTAAACCTAGAGCGCGACTCTGTAGGTGCGGTAGTAATGGGTCCATATGCGGATCTACGTGAAGGTACAAAAGTAAAATCAACTGGTCGTATTTTAGAAGTTCCAGTAGGTGAAGGTTTATTAGGCCGCGTAGTAAATACACTAGGTGAGCCAATCGATGGTAAAGGTCCAATCGACGCAGCTGGTTTTGAACCAGTTGAAAAAATTGCACCAGGCGTAATCGAACGTCAATCAGTAGATGAGCCTATTCAAACAGGTTATAAATCTGTTGATGCCATGGTTCCAGTTGGTCGTGGCCAACGTGAATTAATCATCGGTGACCGTCAAACAGGTAAAACTGCATTGGCAATTGATGCAATCATCAATCAAAAAGATTCAGGCATTAAATGTGTATACGTAGCAATTGGCCAAAAAGCCTCTACTATTGCTAACGTGGTTCGTAAGTTAGAAGAGCACGGTGCGTTAGGTAACACTATCGTTGTTGCTGCTACTGCTTCTGAATCTGCTGCACTACAATTCTTAGCGCCTTTCTCTGGTTGTACTATGGGTGAATACTTCCGTGATAACGGTCAAGACGCACTTATCGTATATGATGATTTGTCTAAGCAAGCTGTTGCTTACCGTCAAATTTCATTGCTACTTAAGCGTCCACCAGGACGTGAAGCATACCCAGGTGACGTTTTCTATCTTCACTCTCGTTTATTAGAGCGTGCTGCTCGTGTAAACGATGTTTATGTTGAACGTTACACTGAAGGTAAAGTTAAAGGCAAAACTGGTTCTTTAACAGCACTTCCAATCATTGAAACTCAAGCTGGCGACGTATCTGCGTTCGTACCGACTAACGTAATCTCGATTACAGATGGTCAGATCTTCCTTGAGTCAGACATGTTTAATGCTGGTATCCGTCCTCCTGTAAATGCAGGTATCTCGGTATCACGTGTTGGTGGTGCAGCTCAAACGAAAATTATCAAGAAACTAGGTGGTGGTATCCGTCTAGCTCTTGCGCAATACCGTGAATTAGCAGCTTTCTCTCAGTTTGCATCTGATCTAGATGACGCAACACGTGCTCAGTTAGAGCATGGTGAGCGTGTTACTGAGTTAATGAAGCAAAAACAATATGCTCCAATGTCTATTGCTGACATGGGTGTATCTTTGTTTGCTGCTGAAAAAGGTTACTTACAGGACATCGCCGTTTCTAAAGTTTTAGACTTTGAAGCAGCGCTAATCTCTTACATAAACAGCACAAATGCTGATCTTATGAAAGATATTAATGCAACTGGTAACTTCAACGGTGAAATCGAAGCAAGTTTGAAAGAAGCTATTGAGAAATTCAAAGCGACACAAACTTGGTAATTAGGTTAGGTGAGTTGTTCTTATTAAAAGAAAAACTCGCCTTCGTTGAAAGTTAATCGGAGAATCACATGTCCGGCGCAAAAGAAATAAAAGGTAAGATTGGGAGTATTAAAAATACTCAAAAAATTACCAGTGCTATGGAAATGGTTGCGGCTTCTAAAATGAAGAAAGCTCAAGACCGTATGGCGTCAAGCCGTCCATATGCACAAACGATGCGTAAAGTGATTGGTCATATTGCACGTGGTAGCCTTGAATATCGCCATCCATATTTGGAAGAGCGTGAGGTAAAACGTGTAGGCTATTTGGTCATTTCGTCTGACCGTGGTCTGTGTGGCGGCTTGAACTCTAACGAGTTTAAAGCTGTTGCTAACGACGTTGAAAAGTACTCTGAAGCAGGTGTAGAACTAGATTTTGCACTTATTGGTTCAAAAGCAGTAGGTTTCTTTAACCGTTTTGGCGGTAACGTTGTTGCAGTAAAATCAGGCTTAGGTGATGCACCATCTGTACAAGATGTAATAGGTGCAGTACGCACTATGTTAGATGCGTACAATGAAGGCAAAATTGACCGTTTGTTTGTGGTTTACAATAAATTTGTAAATACCATGACACAAACGCCAACGATCGATCAGTTATTACCTTTACCAAAGTTAGAAGAAGACAAAGACATGTCAGGTAACTGGGATTACATCTACGAACCAGACCCTAAAGTTTTATTAGAAGCTTTATTGGTTCGTTATGTGGAATCACAGGTTTATCAAGGTGTCGTTGAAAATGCAGCATCAGAACAAGCTGCGCGTATGATCGCAATGAAAGCCGCTACAGATAATGCGGGCGACATAATCAACGATTTACAATTGGTATACAACAGGTCTCGTCAGGCAGCCATTACTCAAGAAATTTCTGAGATATGTGCTGGTTCTGCTGCGGTTTAGGTTAACAAAAATTTATGAGGAAATGTCATGAGTCAAGGTAAGGTCGTACAGATCATTGGCGCAGTTGTGGACGTTGAGTTCCCACAAGATGCAGTACCTGCGGTATATGACGCAATACAAGTAACTGATGGTAACCTTGAAGGGTTAACATTAGAAGTACAACAACAACTTGGTGGTGGTATCATACGTGCAATTGCACTTGGTACAACTGACGGGTTGGCACGTGGTGCAGTAGTCGTTAGTACCGGTAAAGGTATTGAAGTTCCAGTTGGTGTTAAGACATTAGGTCGCATCATGGACGTATTGGGTAACCCAATTGACGAAGCTGGCCCTATAGGCGAAGAAGAACGTTACACGATTCACCGTGAAGCCCCTTCTTATGAAGAACAATCAAGCTCTACTGAATTATTAGAGACTGGTATCAAAGTAATCGACTTAGTTTGCCCATTTGCAAAAGGTGGTAAAGTTGGTCTATTCGGTGGTGCTGGTGTTGGTAAAACAGTAAACATGATGGAACTTATCCGTAACATCGCAATCGAGCACAGCGGCTACTCTGTATTCGCAGGTGTTGGTGAGCGTACTCGTGAGGGTAACGATTTCTACCATGAAATGAACGAATCAAACGTACTAGATAAAGTATCTCTAGTTTACGGTCAGATGAACGAGCCTCCAGGAAACCGTTTACGTGTTGCCTTGACTGGTTTAACAATGGCTGAAAAATTCCGTGACGAAGGTCGTGACGTTTTATTCTTCGTTGATAACATCTACCGTTATACACTAGCTGGTACAGAAGTTTCTGCACTACTAGGTCGTATGCCTTCAGCTGTTGGTTACCAACCGACTCTTGCTGAAGAAATGGGTGTTCTACAGGAACGTATCGCGTCTACTAAGACTGGTTCAATCACTTCAATCCAAGCGGTATACGTACCTGCGGATGACTTGACGGATCCATCACCAGCAACAACGTTTGCTCACTTAGACGCAACAGTTGTACTTTCTCGTGATATCGCATCAAAAGGTATTTACCCAGCGATCGATCCACTAGATTCATCTTCTCGTCAACTTGACCCGTTAGTAATTGGTCAAGAGCATTATGACGTAGCACGTGGTGTACAAACTGTATTACAACGTTATAAAGAGTTAAAAGACATCATCGCTATCTTGGGTATGGACGAATTATCTGAAGAAGATAAACAGACTGTATCTCGAGCTCGTAAGATTGAACGTTTCTTATCTCAACCATTCTTCGTAGCAGAAGTATTCACTGGTTCTCCAGGTAAATACGTATCGCTTAAAGACACTATTGCAGGATTTAAAGGTATTCTTAATGGTGATTACGATGATCTTCCAGAACAAATGTTCTACATGGTAGGTTCAATCGACGAAGCGGTAGAAAGAGCTAACAAATAGAATACGGAGCGTAAAATGGCTGCAATGACTGTCCACTTGGATGTAGTAAGCGCAGAACAGAAAGTATTTTCTGGTCTAGTTGAAACATTACAGGTAACAGGTAGTGAAGGTGACTTGGGTATATATCCAGGTCACGCGCCTTTACTTACCGCCATTAAACCTGGCATGGTACGCGTAGTTAAGCAATTTGGCGTAGAAGAACTTTTCTACGTTGCAGGTGGTATTTTAGAAGTACAACCTGGCGCTGTTTCTGTATTAACAGACACAGCTGTAAGAGCAGAAGACCTAGATGAAGCACAAGCATTAGCAGCACAAAAATCTGCTGAAGACGCAATTGCAAATCCTGGTGCTGACTTTGAATATGCAGAAGCAGCTATACAGCTTGCAGAAGCAGTTGCTCAATTACGTATTATCCAACAAATTCGTAAAGGCTAATTAAGCTTCCAAAGATTTGATGAGTCGACTCTTATACATCCTTGTATCGTCGACATTCCATCATCCAAAAACCCAGCTCAGGCTGGGTTTTTTTATGCCTAAATTTTATCAAATACATTATTGATAGCCGCATTTATGACGAAATAGATATCTGCTAATTGTTATCGTAGATATGATATAAAATAATTCACAAATAAGAATGATTATCATTTGCAATTAATTGAAAGGTATTATATCTTAAATATCAAGTTGGAAGACCAATAGGAAATAGCTAGGTATTGGTTCAACAAAAGCGTTGTCTCTAGGATGATATTAGGTGAGGCATCACCTTACATGGATGTAAAAGCACTTTGTTCCCCTCTCTTACTCTCTTACAGGCAGGGTATAGAGAGGTGGAGCATTCCCCTAAGAAAAAATACAAAATGGTAATATACACGAAACCATAAAATAATTTTCCATCTACTTGTTGCGTACCTGCCTTAAAGTTATGATGCACACATCTTTATTAACTTAAGTATTATAATATTGTGTCTTACAACATAGCGACAAAATCAAAACAAGAACAAGACAATATTCAATATGATTTAATGTCTTCATACTGGGCATATAAAGAAAAACGCGGGTTAATGAGCAAGCCCGAGATATTTAAGTATATCCATCAACATTTTTCTGACCCTGGGATACAAGACCATTTAATTCAGCGTTATGAATATTATAAAATGCAGTAACCGTTTTATGATGAATCATCAGTTTACAGATAATTAACTTATATATTTCTTAGTTCCACATGGAACCTAAATGCCAAATAATCCTCAGCACGAAAAAATATGGAAAGTCATTCAACTTATCCCTGAAGGTAAAGTAGCTAGTTATGGACAAGTTGCTGATTTAGCAGGTCTTCCTGGCCGTGCTCGATTGGCAGGTAAATGTTTAAGCTACGTACCAAAAGAAGGATTTAATGGTAAGTCAGTACCTTGGTTTCGTGTACTGCGCTCATCAGGTCAAATAGCCTTTGAATTAGGTTCATCATCATTTGAAGAACAAAGAGCACTATTAATGGATGAAGGTGTAATGGTAAAAGGAAGACGTATTTCAATCAAACAATATGGCTGGAAACCTGACTTAGGCGAAATTCTATTTCTGTTAGAAAATTAACAACACATCCACATACAATCATCACTTCCGTTTTCATCTAGTTTTATTTAATTGTTACGCTAAACTCAATGTTATTGATGTTACCAATAACGTTTAACTTAGAGTTCATTATGAATATTCAAGATTATCAACAAGCACGTTTATCCCGCGATCCTCGTTTTGATGGTGTGTTCTTTACAGCTGTGAAAACGACAGGGATATTTTGTCGACCCGTGTGCCCTGCTACACCACCGAAAGAACACAATGTTGAATACTTTGAAACTGCATCTGAAGCGCTTGTATCAGGTTATAGACCATGTTTAAGATGTCGGCCTGAATCAGCCCCCTTTTCCCCAGCATGGAGCGGTACGGAGACCACAGTTAAACGTGCTTTATCCATAATTCATCAAAATGGTTTTAACGGTTTAAAGTTATCAGAGTTAGCAGATAAGTTAGGTATTACTGATAGGTATTTACGTAAGTTATTTGAACAGCAATTAGGTGTTTCACCAAAAGCCTATGTGCAGCACCAACAAATACTATTTGCAAAGTCGTTATTACATCAAACTCACTTACCGATAAATCAAATTGCTTACGCTTGTGGGTTTAACAACGTCAGACGTTTTAATGACGCGTTTAAACGCATAACAACAAAAACCCCTTCTGAAATTAAAAAGCTACAAGTATCCGACGCGCCAATACGACTACAGATGAATTACCAACCTCCTTTTAACTGGCAGCACTGGCATGACTTTTCTGAGTTTAGATTAATGGATGGTATAGAAACATTAGGCAGTAGTTCTTATGGTAGAACCTTTAACTGGTTAACAGAAAAGGGATCGTATATTAAAGGTTGGTTTAATGCTGTACATAGGCCGGATAAACAAGGTTTTAATGTCAGTATTAATATTGATGATGCTAAATATTTATATCCCGTTAGTCAGAAGATAAGACAAGTATTTGATTTAAATGCCAATGTAGAGTTAATCAATTCACAAATTGTTAATGCAGGATTTCCCGATCATAATTTACAACAAGGTATTAGAATCCCAGGAAGTTGGAGTCCATTTGAAGCAGGCATCAGAGCGATATTAGGACAGCAAGTATCAGTTAAAGCGGCAACCAACTTGTTAAATACTTTGATATTGCATTTAGGTGATAAGAAAACATCAAGTAACGGCAATATGAAAACTCGTTATTGGTTTCCTACCCCAAAACAAATAGCTAAATCGGACTTGGCATTTTTGAAAATCCCTCAAGCAAGAAAAACCACCTTAATAACATTAGCAACGTGGTGTAATAAACATCCTGAGGGAGAAGTTAAAGATTGGTTAGAATTAAAAGGCATTGGACCTTGGACCGTGGAGTACGCTCAGATGCGCGGTGAAGCCAATACTGACATCTGGTTGGATTCAGACTTAGGCATCAAAAAAGCATTGGATATATTTCCAGAAATTGATGCCGAAAAAGCCAAACCTTGGCGTTCATATTTAACCTTTAATATGTGGAGCATGTTGTAATTTTTAGATACGAGATACGATATGAAAAATAAATTAGAGTTGCACCGTTATATAACAACCCCTCTAGGGGCACTTGAGATCACACTTAATATATCGGATGAAATTAAACCATGGTATCAATCGATTGTGTTTAAATCTGAATTAGAAATAATAGACTGCGTTAATGATTCTGAGCATGAGTTGTTAGATTTAGCACAAAATCAACTACAGCAATATTTTGATGGTGAAAGAACTGAATTTGGTGATTTACTTAAACATCAAAGTAATTTGGGAACACACTTTCAAAAACAATGTTGGTCAGCGTTATGTGAAATACCTTATGGGGAAACGTGGAGCTATGGTCGGCAAGCAAAACATATGAATAACCCTAAAGCAGTACGTGCAGTTGGTGCGGCTAATGGTAAAAATCCATTAGCTATCGTAGTGCCTTGTCATCGAGTTATTGGTGCCAACGGAACGTTAACTGGTTACGCAGGTGGTTTGGATAAAAAACAATGGCTGTTGGCGTTTGAAAATCAAAAAATTCAACCAGATCTAAGCTTATAACTAGGCTGTTGGATTAATAAACTACAGTAAAAAGTTGATCCAGAAAAGGTAACTCAAAGTGCAAAATATTGTAGATAGCACCACTGTAGATGCAGATATATCTTCTGCTGCTTGGTGTTTGGTTGCCATAATATAAGCCCCCACTCCAGTTGGGCTTGCCGTCAGAATAACTGCGATAAACAATTGCTCAGACGTTAGTTCAAAAACATAATGTCCAAGCAAATATACGAAAGCAGGTAGTATCATTAATTTGTAAAATGAGTTAACCAAGGCGACCTTTCGATTACCCTTAAATGGTAAGTAATACATAGCCGCACCTAAACCAAATAAAGCCAATGGAATAGCTGAAGCCGACAATGCAGTAAGAGGCTCTAATAACAATTCTGGGATATCGATCCCTAATAAATTAACGGTAAAACCACCCAAAATACTCAATACTATAGGATTTTTTCCGGCTTTTAATAAAGTATTAAAACCCGAATTATTTACAAAAACTTCCGTTAAGGTAAATAACACTGCACTATGAAAAGCAATAAGCACAAAAGCGCTTCCCGCAGCGGTAGGAGTTAATATGCTGGCAATTATAGGGATAGCAACCAATACGGTATTAGAATAAGTCGCCGCAAGAGCACTTAATGTAGAGTGGTTGTTTTTATGTTTAAGTAAGTAATGATTGAATATAAATAATACAGCAAAGCTGATTATTACCGGTATATAAAAAGTTAAAAACCATTGGGCAGAAAAGGCAATATCCAAATTAGTTTGGTAGGTGGACTTAAAAAGAAAGATAGGAACCAACAAATTAAAGCTGATGGCTGACAGGCTATCCATCTGCACCTTATTGAATAATTTAACCCTTACCGACAAATAACCTAACAAGCAGATTATGGCTAACGGTAATATAATGGTTAAGGTATTCATTTACTTAAGCTCAGCATTTTTAAAACAAAGCATATTCAATTACGAGTCCCAAAAATATCACCATACCTACATAATGATTATCCAAAAATGCGTTAAAACACGCTTTTGGTTCGCGGTGTCGACATTGCCATAATTGTCTTATAAATAGCAGTGCGCATATAACCAAACTAGAGATCACAGGCCAATGCCAGTTTAATAATAAAACGACTTTACCAATCAAAAGCAAGGTGATTATTTGTAACAAAGCTACGTTAAGTAAATCGTTTTTACCAAAAGCGATGGCTGTAGATTTGACTCCAATTTTTAAATCATCTTCCCTATCAACCATGGCATATAAAGTGTCATAGGCAACGGTCCAAGATAAGTTAGCAAAATACAGTAACCAAAGTTCGTGAGGTAAGTCGGCATTCACGGCCATAAATACCATAGGCATAGACCAACTGAATGCGGCACCTAAAACAACTTGTGGATAATGGGTGTAACGTTTCATAAAGGGGTAACAAAACGCTAATAACAAACCAACAACAGATAAGTAGATAGTTTGTATATCTAAGGTCGATACGAGTAAAAATGCGAGTATGATTAACAAAACAAATAATTGTAACGCCTCAGTGGAACTGACTTTACCAGACGGTATCGGTCTTTGATGGGTTCTTGTTACATCACCGTCAATATGACGATCTGCATAGTCATTTATTACGCAACCTGCTGCCCGCATAACAACTGTCCCGGCAAGAAATACAATTAAGTAGTGCCATAAAGGAAATCCATCTGACGCGATCCAGAGAGCCCAAAGCGTTGGCCACATGAGTAAATAGATACCTATCGGCTTATCCATACGCATTAACTGAATATAAGAAGCAAAGTTAGACGGTTTTAACAATAGTCGCATTAAGGTCAATTCTCTTTTTAAAAGCGTGGTTATTTTAACTATCTGATTGGGTATTGAATACTGTTTCTATATAGGTTGAGTATTTAATTAAATAGCGCCGGTAAAAAACATTCACATACTAACAAAGGTTTGCCATTTAAATGAAATATCGAACGGCGTATGTAACAGGTTCTTTTAATGGGTTGTTGTAACTGCTGTTCAATGAATTGACCTAGTTGACTATTCGGTTCAACCACGGCAAATTCAATATTACTTCGAATTGCTTGGGGTGATTGAAACAGAACTTGCCCAAGTGATTGGTTACCTAATTCACTTAACATTGATTCAGTCCCGGTAACACTGGAATCAGGCATGATAGTCTGCGCATATACTAAAGGGATATTACCTTGTTTTAGTAACACTTCTCGGTATAAAGCCGAGTTATCCGTTACCGCTAATAATGACTGTATTTCTGACGAAACAGGCCGATTTACTTGGTTGAGTAAATCAACGGAAAAGGCAATGCCCAACTCTTTAATTTTAACGGTGAGCGAACTATCCGAACAGATCCAACTTTCAGCGTCAGAATGGTTAATGCTTTGCTCTTTTTGGTCGCTAGAGTACCAAAGGTTTGGAAGATTAATTGGAAACAATTGAATTACCACATTATTTAACTAGAGGTATGTTAACAAGCTCAATAAAAAAGATCTTGTTAGTTTTAAATTAAGGGTGGTAGTTAATAAATAAACCTCTAAAATTAACCACTCATATTGGATTAAGCTTTTATAGGATCAGGAAATGATAAAACGTTTTTTTAACGCATTAGTATTAATAGGCTTGTTCACAAGTTTACAAGTGAACGCAGACGTCGCGATTAAAAAAGATAACGTTGGCTATTACGGCTTTGAACCAGACATTATTACTAATTACGTAAGTTCAAATGCGAAAAAAATTGGCTTTGTACGTATTACGGCGGAGTTAATGGTAGAAGATGTTAGTTATGTTGCCATCATAGAACACCACAGTCCGTTATTACGTGATGCCATAATTGACGTGTTACTGCGTCAACCGGAACAAAAAATAAAATCAATGACAGGCCGAGAAGAAATTCGAGTTTTGATACTTGATAGATTAAAAGAATTAATGGAAAAAGAGACAGGAAAAAAATTAGTTAGAGATATTTTATTCACTAAATATTTATACCATTAATTAGGCAATAGAGGAAAACGACTTTACACCGTATACAAGTTTTCCTCTTTGAATCACCATTTCAAACGTTCTCAATTTAAACAGATAGTTAACGCTTCTTTAACGTCATTATTTGAGCAATTAGTAAACCGGCAAGCAAACCAAACAAATGTGCCCAATTGGCCATGTTTATTGGCAACAAATCAACAAAACCCAACCCCATCCAAATTAACAAAAAGATAAAGATATTATTAGGTAAAAATACTTCACTGTTGGGTCTATTTCTACCATACAACCAAGTAAATCCCATCAATGCGTAAACAACACCAGAAATACCGGCGAAGTTATTACTGACTATTAATGATTGTGCGGAATTAGAAAATAATGCACTGAAGAGTGTGAGGTTGATCAATACATAAATACCAAACGACTTCTCTATTTTACCAGCTAAGTACCACCACCAAGTTATATTAAACACTAAGTGTAATGTGTCTAAGTGCATCAACATTGGGGTGATTAAACGATAAGGCTGATAAAAATCCCAGCTAAAACTAAGTGCGTTAAATATAACTGGAAAATAACCAATGTAAGATGCGATATATATGCTTATGCAAATTAGTGTGACTAACTTAGTTAACCAACCGGTACTGTTCCAAATTTTACTCAAACCTAAATTAGTATTGGAACTAGCGTTAGCAAAAGCGATAGTTTGTTGTGGGTTATTCACTTGCCAAGAAGCTTCTAAAAACTTAGCTTGATTTGGATTGTGAATAAATTCATCAAATAAGGCTTGGCTTTGGTGGTATTGCTCAGGATCAACAGAAATAACAAATCGGTTATCTGATTTATCTACATTATGTCTTATATGTTTAACACTTAAGTAGTCTGAAAAGGCTTGGCAAGCACGTTTATTGCCAAGCTCGCCAAGAACTATCATTGTGGGGATGTGATAAACGGGTAGTTTAGTTTCCACATTTCAAAACCGCCATCAACACTATAAACTTCATCAAAACCTTCGTGCACTAGATATTGTGCGGCACCTTGACTGCTATTGCCGTGGTAACAAAATACTAATATAGGCGTTTCATAATCATACTTTTGTACAAACGAAGACATACTTGCGTTGCTTAAATGAAATGCGTTTTCAACATGGCCATTAGCAAATGATTGATCATCTCTAATATCGGCAATGACAACATGCCCAGCTTCAATTAATTTATGCGCTTGCGCTACACTAATACGTTTAAAATCAGTCATGCAGTTTCTCTTTTTATTTATATATCGTGATAATAGCTAATTTTGTGCATAGAGTTAAACATCATTTTAGATCTAACTTACGTTACTGTGTATTTAAACTTACTTTATTGACTCAAATAGCTAATTTTGCATTAAAAACGAATGGTTGAACCAACCTATGATACTTACGTTTGTGTTTTGAGTTACAATAAGAAATACAGATTGCGGACTTTATCCCAACTATTAAACAGTGTAGTTAAGAGCTTGTCTTTTTTCGCCGCGCCAACTCCCCAAAAGGACAAGTAATAATGAAACCTTATTCTAACATTGCTGAATTAATCGAATCATTAGAAGATGAAATTCAAGATATTAATGCAGAAATAGCTACTCTAAAGAAAAAGCCGAATAGTTTTAACGAACGCATTCTTTTTAAATATATAGATACTGGCAGTACCGGCAAAGCTAAAGAGTTTGTTAGAGCTCAAGGTGTAATGTCTGACCGTGGTTCTCTATTCTCCTCTGGTGATGTTAGCCGTTTAATTAAAGATGGCGCAGGTGATGTATCGCCTGCTTTATTAGCGATAGCACGTAAAGTGGTTCATATGAAAAAGAAAAGTGGATCTAATCGTTAAGGTTTAGTGCTGGTGGAGTTATTGGGTTGTGTTCACTGACCCGATACCCTCTTTGCACACGAAGCTAAAACAACAGTCAAAACTTGCACATTAAGCTAATACATCAGGGGATTATGGGCTTTCTGAGTTGTTTGAACTGGCGGTACACCCTCATTGGCCATCCATGGCCATCGGGTGTTGGGCAATCCTTTGCCCAAAAAAAACCGCTACATATTATGTAGCGGCGATACGGTTGCACAGGAACAAAAACTGGTTCAAATTAATTTGCAATGAGTAAATAAAATTGCAAAGTAATTGAAAAACTATTTACTGCCAAGGGCGTGCTTCTGTTAATTGATCTTCAAACGCTTCAATTTCTTTTGAAAACTGTTCAGTCACACCAATAAAGTCCAAGTTTTTTAATAGTCTTTCTCTAACATCTTCCACTATTTCAAACTCTATAGGGGCTTCACCCTCAATCAGAATCTTTTGGCCTTTTAAGTCTATAGCCAAATTAACTTGTTCTTGAGTCTGGCACAGGTTGAACAATTTATCGACCATTTGCTCAGAAACTTTTGCAGGTAAAATTTGGTTATTTATGCAGTTATTATAAAATATATCTGCAAAGCTTGGGGCAATAACAATTTGGAAGCCATATTGTTTTAATGCCCATGGCGCATGTTCGCGACTTGAGCCACAACCAAAGTTTTTACGTGTTAATAAAACACTCGCCCCTTGGTATTGTGGAAAGTTTAAAACAAACTCTGGATTTGGTTGGTCATTATCTAGATAACGCCAATCATAAAACAAGGCTTTATCAAATCCACTGCGTTCAACTGAGGTTAAAAACTGTTTTGGAATGATCTGATCGGTATCAACATTGTTTTTATCTAATGGGCAAACTAAACCCTGATGAAAAATTGCATCTGACATTTTGTTACCCCTTATGCTTTTCTAATATCGACAAAGTGACCATGAATAGCAGCCGCTGCAGCCATCGCTGGGCTAACTAAATGAGTACGACCACCACGGCCTTGGCGGCCTTCAAAGTTACGGTTAGAAGTTGATGCACATCTATCACCAGGTTCCAATCGGTCGTCGTTCATTGCCAAACACATTGAACAACCCGGTTCACGCCATTCAAAACCTGCTTGTTTAAATATTTCATCTAAACCTTCTTGTTCTGCTTGAACTTTAACTCGAACCGAACCTGGTACTACTAATGCTCTAACGCCATCAGCAACTGTTTTTCCTTTAGCTATTTCTGCAGCTGCACGCATGTCTTCAATACGTGAGTTGGTACAAGAACCAATAAAAACGGTATTAACGTGAATATCAGTAATAGCTTGGTCAGCCTCTAAGCCCATATAAGCAATCGCACGGCGAATCGCATCTGCTTTTACCGAGTCATTTTCATGAGCTGGGTTTGGCACTTTAGCATCAACACTTATAACTTGTTCTGGGCTAGTGCCCCAAGTTACCTTTGGAATGATATTGTCTGTGTGTAAAGTGATTGTATGATCAAACACTGCATCATCGTCGGTTTTTAATGTTTTCCAGTAAGCAACGGCATCATCAAAGTCAGAGCGTTCAGCTGTGTTCTTTGGTGCGTAATCTTTGCCTTCAACATAATCAAAAGTTACTTGATCCGGAGCCACTAAGCCTGCTTTAGCACCCATTTCAATAGCCATATTACATAAGGTCATGCGGCCTTCCATTGATAATTCTTCAATGGCTTGTCCACAAAACTCAGCGACGTAACCTGTGCCACCAGCAGTGCCTAAAATTTCTATTACCGCAAGGATCACATCTTTAGCAGTTATGTCTGGGCGTAATGGACCATTAACTTCAATTTTTAATGTTTTCGCTTTTTTCTGTTGTAACGTTTGAGTAGCTAAAACATGTTCAACTTCCGAAGTACCAATACCAAATGCTAAGGCACCAAACGCACCATGAGTGGCGGTATGTGAATCACCACAAACTATTGTGTGGCCTGGTAATGTTATGCCTAGCTCTGGCCCAATAACATGAACAATACCTTGGTTTTCATGGTTTAAATCAAATAAAGTTACACCAAATTCTTTACAGTTTTTCGCTAGCGCTTCCAATTGCTTACGAGAAGTTTCACCAGCGGCTTCAAATGAACGTACTTGTGTTGAAACATTATGATCCATAGTGGCAAATGTTTTATCTAATCGATGTACTGGACGATTCTTTTCGCGTAAACCGGCAAAGGCCTGTGGAGATGTAACTTCATGTACTAAGTGGCGATCGATGTAAATTAAATTGGTATCACCCGATAATTCTGCGACAAAATGTGCGTCCCAGATTTTTTCATATAATGTTTGTGCCATTTTCATTCCCACACTTTTATTTAATTGCTTGCGCGATGGCTTGTGCTACTTGTTCCGTACTGAAACTTTCACTACCTTGGGCGATATCACCCGTTACTGTTCCTTGTGCAATAACATCGGCTATTGCTTGGTCTATTGCGTTAGCTGCATCTTGCTGACCCAAACTGTAACGTAACATCAAGGCTGCACTTAATATTTGAGCAATAGGATTAGCAATACCTTTACCGGCAATATCAGGTGCCGAACCACCAGCGGGCTCGTACAAACCAAAACCTTGTTCATTTAAGCTCGCAGATGGTAACAAGCCCATAGAACCTGTGATCATTGCGCACTCGTCTGACAATATGTCACCAAATAGGTTGTCACATAATAAAACATCAAACTGACTTGGGTCTTTTATTAGCTGCATTGTCGCGTTATCAATATAGATGTGCTCCAATTCAACGTCAGGGTAACCTTTAGCTACTTCGTTAACGGTCTCACGCCACAAAATAGAAGTTTGTAATACATTGGCCTTATCAACTGACGTAACCTTGTTACGACGTTTCTGTGCGGCTTCAAAACCAAGTTTTGCTATACGAGTAATTTCACTTTTAGAATAACGTTGGGTATCAAAAGCAGAATCACCTTCACGCCCTTTCTCACCAAAATAAATACCACCAGTTAATTCACGCATTACTAAAACATCAAAGCCTTTTGCACTGATGTCTGCTCGTAATGGACACATGGCCGATAATGCAGGTACTAAAGCAGCTGGACGCATATTACAAAACAGAGAAAAGTGTTTACGTAAAGGTAATAGTGCACCGCGCTCAGGTTGGTCATTAGGCGCTAGATTTTCCCATTTAGGGCCGCCAACAGAACCAAATAAAATAGCATCTGATTGTTCACATACATTTAATGTACTTGCTGGTAAAGGACTGCCATGATTATCAATCGCAATACCGCCAACATCAGCGTGGGTGTAGTTTAATTTAAAATTGTACTTTTTCTGTACCACATCTAAAACTGTTATTGCAGCAGCCATGACTTCAGGACCAATACCATCACCGGATAAAACTGCAATTTTGTATTCGTTACTCATTGTTATTCATTTCCCAATATATTGTGTATTTCTGACTTCTTATTTTAGATGCCTTGATGTTTCTCTTTAATGTCTTCCACTTGTTGTGCTCTGTGGATTAAATTTAAAACGTGGATATAAGCTTTAACGCCTGCATGGATAATATCTGTGGCTAAACCGGTACCGTGGAAGTTACGTCCCTTACATTTAGCAATGATATCGACTTGACCAATAGCGTCTGCCCCTTCACCTTTTGAATTTAATTTAAAATCAATAATATCCAAATCAACCTTGGTCATTTGTTTTAACGCTTTATAAGCCGCTTCAATTGGACCATTTCCCGTCTCAGCCTTAAATACCACTTCTGTACCACCAATGGTGATGCCAACGGTTGCGGTATTGACTGGAAGATTACTGGACAAACCTTGTAATGAGTTTAATTTGTAATAATCAGACTCTTCTTCAAGTTGCTGATTAAATACAATGGCTTCCAAATCGTAATCATGCACTTGGCCTTTTTTATCTGCCAATAACAAAAACGCATCGTAAATATCGTTTAAGTTGTAATCTTTATCGGAATAGCCCATTTCTGTCATACGATGTTGAATAACATGACGACCAGAACGAGACGTTAAGTTCAACTCATTGCTTTGCATACCAATGTGTTCAGGCTTCATGATCTCATAAGTATTTTGCGCTTTTAAAATACCATCTTGGTGAATACCAGAAGAATGAGCAAAGGCATTTGCTCCCACAATCGCTTTGTTTTGTTGTACTGGCATATTACAAAGCTGACTAACTAATTTAGAGGTACGGAAGATCTCTTCTGATTTAATGTTGGTTGTCACGCCAAAACGCTCTTTACGTGTTTGCATGATCATGGCGACTTCTTCTAATGCACAGTTACCGGCACGTTCGCCAATACCATTTACGGTACATTCTATTTGTCTAGCACCAGCTTGAACGGCGGCAATACTGTTAGCGACTGCTAAACCTAAGTCGTTATGACAATGAACAGAAATAATAGCTTTGTCGATATTTGGTACTTGTTGTTTGATGCCTGCAATAATTTCAGCAAACTCTGTCGGTTCTGTATATCCTACGGTATCTGGGATATTAATCGTGGTTGCACCGGCATCAATAGCTCGTTCAATGACATAAGCTAAGTCAGCAACCGGAGTACGCCCTGCATCTTCACAAGAAAACTCAACATCGTCAGTGTAAGTTTTGGCTAATTTAATGGCTTTAACCGCCATGTCGGTGGCTTGTTCTAACGTTTTTTGTAACTTATGTTCCAAATGAATAGGAGAAGTGGCAATAAAAGTATGAATACGGCGTTTTTCAGCTGGGGCTAATGCTTCACCACAAGCAATGATGTCCTTTTCCATGGCACGAGCTAATCCACAAATTATTGGCCCTTTTACTTGTTCAGCAATGGACTTAACGGCATCAAAATCCCCAGGGGAAGAAACAGGAAAACCAACTTCCATTACATCTACACCTAACTTAGCGATAGCATGAGCAATTTGTAGTTTTTCTCGTTTGCTTAAGCTGGCACGTAACGCTTGTTCACCATCACGTAAAGTGGTGTCAAAAATGACAACGTTATCTTGATTCATATTTTGCATATTCCTTTCTCCTGTAACCCAAACATAAGCTAACAGGGTAAAAAAAAACCCCGCTAGTTGAGCGGGGTTTTATTGATACTAATTAAATTTTAGTCAACCAAAACAAACCCGCGCACAGTTAAAAGCAGCAGGTTGAGTAATAAAACAATTGATGTGGTGAATAAATTTGCCATTTATGTAAATAAATATTCCGATTGACTTGCCTTATTTTTTAACATCCATAGAAATGGAGTGCAAGCTCTAATTGTTAAAACCTAGATTCTTTTCGTTATTTGTTATTCAAAATTGCAAAAATAGAGTAATTTATAATTATAAGCTCCATCGGCTGAAATTGTTTCAAGCATTAGTTACCTATAACTCACGTTTAATTTAAGCCGTTTTTTAAAGGAGTAAATGACAGTATTTAAATTTTTATAGTAAAAGGATGTTAGCAATGGCTAAGTTGAACTACGCATTTAGATTTGCAAAAAGTGGGATGATGGTTTCGTTTATCTCTCTAATTATCTCAGGTTGTGCCCCATCAAATAAAGCGACAGAAAATATGACATCGGAAACAATTAAAGCTCCAGTAGCAAAGAAAGTCCCGTATGAAATGATCCAACATGGACATAAACGAATAGATAACTACTATTGGATGCGTGACGACACTCGTGAAGACAAAGAAATATTGGCGCATTTAGCAGCAGAAAACAATTATGTAGATGCGCAAATGGCCCACACTCAACCACTGCAAGATACTTTATTCACCGAAATGACAGGTCGTCTTAAAAAAGACGATGCGAGCGTGCCATATGAGAAACGTGGATATTGGTGGTATAACCGTTATGAGGGTGACAATGAATATGCTATTTATGCTCGTAAAAAGTCATCACTTAAAAATACAGAAGAAGTTATTTTAGATGCTAATGTTTTAGCTGAAGGTCACGAATATTTCAGTTTAGATAGTGTCGCGGTTAGCACGAATAATAACCTTTTAGCTTATTCTACAGATACAGAAAGTAGACGCTTATACACCATTGAGTTTAAAGATTTAACAACCGGTGAATTATACCAAGATAAACTGGTTAACACCTCGGGTAGCATTGTTTGGGCAAACGATAATAAAACGGTTTTTTATATTAAAAAGGATGTGCAAACTTTATTAGGTTATCAAGTATTCCGTCATACGCTGGGCACAAGCCAAGAACAGGACAAGTTAGTTTATCAAGAAAACGACACTACGTTTTACACAGACATAGGTAAAACTCGTGATAATAAAACTATCTACATAAACCATGACTCAACATTAACGACGGGAGTATCTGTTATTTCAGCAGACATGCCAAATGCTGAGTTTAAACTGATAACTCCTATTACTACAGGTCATGAATATGACTTTGATCAACACAATGACTGGTATTACATACGTACCAACAAAGACGCTCAAAACTTTAAGCTGGTTAAAGTAAAGCGTAAAGACAGTGCCGATATCAGCAAATGGCAGGACGTGATACCACACAGAGAAAATGTGTACTTCGAGGATTTTATAGTTTTTGAAAACCACTTAGTATTAGAAGAAAAAGAGAACGGCAATACTCAAATTCGAGTGATTAATTTAACTACTAATGAAGTGACATCATTACCATTTAATGATGCGGCTTATGTTGCAACATTTGATACCAATCCAACCTCAGACACTGGCAAACTACGTTATTACTATAGTTCGTTAACTACTCCTGGCGCTGTTATGGAAGTAGATTTAAATACTTTTAGTAGTAAAACGTTAAAACAAGATGAAGTGTTGGGGAAGTTTGATTCAAATTGGTATCAAAGTGAGCGTGTTTTTGTCACTGCCCGCGATGGTAAAAAAGTACCAGTTTCTATTGTTTATCGTAAAGATAAGTTCAAAAAAGACGGGACTAACCCTCTGTATCAATATGCTTATGGCTCTTACGGTATAATCGTAGAACCATACTTTTCAGCATCTAGATTATCCTTGTTAGACCGCGGATTTATTTTTGCTATTGCACATATCCGTGGTGGACAAATGTTAGGCCGTTCGTGGTATGAAGACGGTAAAATGTTTAATAAAATTAATACATACACTGACTTTATTGATGTAACTAAGTCATTAACTGAGCAAAAGTATGGGGCTGAAGATAAAGTCTTTGCTATTGGTGGTAGTGCTGGTGGTTTATTAATGGGGGCCATTATAAATATGGAACCTGACTTATATCGTGGAGTAGCGGCACATGTTCCATTTGTTGATGTAGTTACCACTATGTCTGACGCTAGTATTCCGTTAACTACCGGTGAGTACGATGAATGGGGTAACCCAGCCAACAAAGATTCATACGAATACATGTTGTCCTATTCACCTTATGATCAAGTGAAAGCACAGGACTATCCAAACCTATTAGTCACCACAGGATTGCATGATTCACAGGTGCAGTATTTTGAGCCTATGAAATGGGTAGCAAAGTTACGTGACATGAAAACTAATGATAATAAATTGTACTTCCAAACTAATATGGATGCGGGTCATGGTGGCGCGTCAGGACGCTTCCGCCGTTATAAAGAACGCGCATTAGAATACGCTTTCTTTATGGACTTAGTTGGTATTAATAAATAGCGCCCAGTATATTTAAATTTAGTTTAAGGAATAGGCGTATCGACAGACGCCTATTTTTTGCTAAATTTAGAAATGAATTTAACTTATATAAGGTGGTGCTGGTGGATAAATTTATGCAAGCAGCGATTGATGAAGCCAAATTAGGCTTGGCTGAAGGTGGTATACCTATCGGATCGGTATTAGTTCATGATGGGATAATTATCGGTCGGGGCCACAATCGCAGAGTGCAAACCGGCAGTCCTACTTTACATGGTGAAATGGATGCATTAGAAAACGCTGGGCGTCAGCCAGCTCGTGTTTATCGTCAAAGTGTTATCTATACCACATTGTCACCTTGCTCTATGTGTACCGGTGCTATTTTGCTTTATGGCATACCTAAAGTAGTGATTGGAGAAAATCACAGCTTTAT
The DNA here is from genome assembly GCF_032461525.1 of Psychrosphaera aquimarina. Lineage (NCBI taxonomy): Bacteria > Pseudomonadati > Pseudomonadota > Gammaproteobacteria > Alteromonadales > Pseudoalteromonadaceae > Psychrosphaera > Psychrosphaera aquimarina. Next base: position 268,396 of record NZ_JAWCUA010000003.1, read on the forward strand.
GGGGGAAGAAGAACTCCTTAAGTCCAAAGGCGTTGATATTCAATTAGTTAATTCAGCCGAATGTAAACAAATGATGAATGAATTTATAACAAATAAGCCTGACCTGTGGAATGAGGACATAGGAGAGTGAAGTTTTATACATTATTGATTACTGTTATTTTTATTATCAATGCATGGGCGGTTGAGGTAGTTAAAGTCGGCGTATATGACTTTCCTCCTTATGTTTTTGTGGGTGAGGAAGCGACAGGTATTGCCATCGATATAATAAATGAAATGAACCGTATTCAAGATGAGTATGAATTTGTGGCTGTACCAACAACGGCAAAACGTCGTTATAGCGATTTTGAAAAAAACAAATTTGATTTAATTCTGTTTGAAAATAAACAATGGGGGTGGCAATCATACCCTGTTGTTGCATCCCAAGTTTTTGGAAGTAGTTATGAGGTATATGTAACTAAAGCTGAAACGGGTAAAACCCAAGCGTATTTTTCAAATTTTAGCGACAAGGCGATGATCGGGGTATTAGGTTACCATTACCAATTTACTGGGATGCAGGCGCAGAGTGAAGATAAGTTAAATGTTTTTCTAACCAATAGTCAAAAAAATAGCCTAGGTTTAATATTAAACGACCGTGGTGATATCACGGTTTTATCTATGGAATATTTAAACTATCACTTCACTCACTATCCAGATGATAAAAATAAACTGTTAATATCCGACAAGTTTGATCAAATTTATCAACACACTATGTTAGTTCGTCGTGATAACAGACTTACCGTTAAATACATAAATACCTTAATTGATAACATGAAAACAAAAGGCGCATTAAGGTTCATTTGGCAAAGTTATGGCCTTGATGACCCCAATTAATACGTATCGAGTTCGCAACATTACCAGATAAAGCTTTTGCGGTAGATGCACCAAGGTAATTTATTGTTATCATATTATTCAATTTATCCAATATTGGGTTATTCCAATTTAACGCTAAGATAAACAATGAATTTAGAACAATTAGAAGTAAACTGCGCAGAGTTTATTCTGCAGCAACAAATTCATGATGCAGCACACGACATTAATCATATAAAACGTGTAGTAGCGACCGCTAAAAAGTTATGTGTGACCGAACATGCTGACTTAAACATAGTTTTGCCGGCCGCTTGGTTACACGATTGTGTTTCTTTTCCAAAAAATCACCCAGATAATAAACGTGCTTCAGTATTGGCAGGTGATAAAGCGGTTGAGTTTTTAACATCGATTGATTATCCAGTTCAGTACTTAGATGCCATTCATCATGCGATAAAAACCCATAGTTATAGTGCTAACATCACGCCAGAAACGATAGAAGCGAAAATAGTACAAGATGCAGATCGATTAGATGGACTCGGCGCTATAGGTGTGAGTCGTTGTATGTTAGTCGCGGGTAAACTCGGCAGTAAACTGTATAACCCAGAAGACCCTTTTTGTCAGCAACGAACCCCAGATAGCAAAGTTGCTGCGGTTGATCATTTTTATGAAAAGCTGTTTAAAACCGCAAAAACCATGACAACTCAAGCCGGATTACAAGAAGCACAAAAACGAGTTGAGTTTATGCAAGGATTTTTAGCACAACTAGCTGCTGAGATTGGCGATAAGGAATACTTAGATGTCTGATTCTTGGGATGATTATGCCGATGGCTGGGATGATAATAAGGACGTACAAAAGTACGCGCAATTAGCATTTAACAGCTTAGTTCAAAAAGTAAATTGCAAGGGACTTAACGTTCTGGATTTTGGCTGTGGTACTGGATTATTAACAGAAAAGTTATCGACTGTATGTAACCAGATTGTCGCGATAGACCCCTCTGTAAAAATGGCCGAGATATTATCGCAAAAACACTTAACTAACGTGAAAGTGGTGGCAGACTATTTAACTCCTGAAAGTATTCTACAGCATGTTGAATTACAGCAGTCATTTGATTTAATTGTTGCCAGTTCAGTCTGTTCATTTTTACCTAATTACCCCAAAACATTAAGTTTATTAACTTCATTGTTGACACCAAACGGTCATTGGGTTCAATGGGATTGGGCTGCAAAAAATGAAGGTGATTTTGGATTAACTAAACAGTCAATTGAGCAGGCATTGATTATATCTGGATTAAATAAACGAGCTCTGAATGTTGATTTTTCAATGAAAGCAAAAGAAGAAGTTATGGATGTGTATATCGCACATGGGATCAAACCCGCTTAAGGGTAAGGGGCTGGATTAAGATAGGAGAGGTGTTATTCACACCTCACCTATTATTAATGTTTCACTTTTTTGGTCTGACCCGAACCGTCATTAGCGTCTAACTGATAACGAGGGTGGTATTTGCCTAGTGGAATGGTATTCAGTATTTGACTGTTTACTTGTCTAGCAATTGGCACGTAATCCGTAGCGGCTGTAGTGACTGCGGTTGCGATAATATCAAACAGTATACTACCTGAATCATTGCTGGTTGTTTCATGCACAATAACACGTTGTTGCTGCCATAAAACTTCACTGGTTTTAGTTGAAATGAGTTCAAATTTAAGCCCAACTGTAACGTCTGCAACCGTTAATAAATAGGTTGTATCCCATTGGTCAATCGTTACAAATAACACCGCATCAGCACCAAATAAATAATTAAACCGTTCCATTGGAATATCTCTTACTTGAGCACCATCTTGTATCCCTTCTAACGCTAAAACATGATTAACATAAGGAATGGATACAACATAAAAACCCGCTTCCGCTAAAGGTTGAGCCACCGTAGTTGAAAATAAATCTGTCGCATCCGCTGCGGTTGTTTTATTAATTGCAGGTAAAACCACAATACTGATTGGCTTCTCTTCATACATTTTAGGGTAAGCTTCCATTTTCCCTATGTTTTCAGTGGTGACGCAGCCTGATAGAAACAGGATAAATGTAGTTACAATGATGTATTTATTCATTTTGATTCCCTGCTTTCATATTTTCTATGTAAGTTTTAGCTTCAGGGTAAAGTGCATATTCCTGACTAAGTAACATGTTCGCTTTGTCGTGATTGCCCTTTTTGCTTTCATACATGCTCAATTCAAAATAAATACCTGGTGGGATCTTCTTGCCATAATGATCGGCTAAGCTAATAATTTTTATTAGCTCAGCATAATGACGTTCATCACTTTTCACTGATTTTTCTTTTTTCGCTTCATACAGCGTATTTGAATAATCAGCCCAGTAATAAATATTTTTATTTTGTGCACATGCTGTGACAAACAGCAATATAACAACAAGGATGGTGTTTCTAATGATCACGGTATTATCAACTCTACAGTTTGTGCGTTAGACAGTAAGACTTTTTTATTAATTAATGTAATACCGTTTCTTTCTACTTTTACCGAATGAGTGCCCACACTCACTGGAAACTTGGAAACCAAATGCCCGTTTAGTTTGAATCGAGCGATTGTCTCGTCGATTGTGGTTGATGTATCGTCTATATGTAAAACGGTATTGCTAAAGTTGCCTTTTAATAAGATATAACCTGAGTCTTCGACTTGTGTGGCGCTAGAATAATTCGTCGTACACCCTGCTAATGAAGAAATAAATATTGAAAATATAATAGCTGTAATGATTTTATTCATGATCTTAATCCTTAATTTCTCTGATTACATATTGAGGGATTTTAGCGGTATCTATTTTGCCTGACTGTATTGAAACTATGCTTAGTTCATCATCACCTTGACCAACAAACCCTGTGACTTTTACTCTTGCAACTTCTTCCCCTGGCAAAGCGATTAAAAAGCCTGTTTGTGGATTTTTAACTTTGTTGCCTTCCTCAATCACGGCAAAGGAATGACCTAATTTGATGCCTTGTGACTTACCACCAGTCATAAATAAAGATCCATTATTATCAATTAAATAAGCCTGCCATGGCGAGTCCATAAGGTTATTCATAATATTGGAAACCAGTTTTGATATGGCCGCAGAAACTGCTTTGTCATCCAAGGAAGTATCGTAAGCGGCTGTTTTCCCAACACCTAGTACTTGGTTGGCTTCAGTACGTGCTTCACCAGAGGCTTCTTCTGTATACACAATACGGCCAGTTTTAACTTCAATTAACCGTACATTCACGGTGGCGTTGGCAATTTGAATTTTATTACGAGAAAAAATGGCTATATCACTTTCTGTACGTCGGCCAAACTCAGACACAGAACCAACGATTAAATAGTCAGCGCCTATTTTTGAACTTTCAAATTGGTTTGACTCTGAACGTAATAGTTGAACATCTGGACGTTCTAACATGATGAACTTTCCACTGGCGGTTAACCGAGAGCTTAAAATATCAGAAGCTTGTTTTCCTAGTCGGTTATTGTTTTGATCGACAAGAAAGCTATTACCTCGTTTGGTTTCATCTGAAAAACGACCGATAGCCACCAGTCGTTTTAACCCATTAAACTCAGTCGCCATTGAATTAGGCGCTATCTGTGATTGTGAAATTAACGGTGCATTTAATTTTTCTTTGGTTGATGTGGTACAAGCCGAAAGTAATACGGTTGAGGATAAAGTAAGTAAGACGAATAAATATTTTTTCATTACTACGTTCCTTGCTAAATAAAAGTAAAAAATGCCGTTAGATTTATGCGCTAATAGCTAATAAGTCTATATGCATTTAGACGATTAAAACACTTAGGTTGGAGACCTTAAGTTTCCAAGTGGTTCAATATGATATTGAATGTACTCGATGTGGAATTGGGATAATGTAAAAATTTGTACAAAGATGTAATGCGTCATCTTTTAACAGGTAAGTTGTTTAATAAAATTCAAAACGTGTGCCGTAAAGTCAAAGCGGTACACGTTTTGAGTTGGGGGATTTAATCGTTAAAATTCAAAGTTTGGATCAGCAATTAAGTCAGTGATTGCTTGTTTTAAATCGTCTTTAAATTCAGGACGTTGTAAAGAGTACTCTAAATTTGCTTTGATAAAACCGAGTTTACTGCCGCAATCGTGGGTTTTGCCAACGATGTGATAAGCAGACATATTTTCAATTTTATTGAGTTGGTGTAATGCATCCGTTAATTGAATTTCACCACCAGCTCCAGGTAACGTTTTCGCTAATAAGTCCCAAATTTTTTCTGAAACAACGTAACGTCCAGTAATGGCTAAATTCGACGGTGCGCAACCATCCTCTGGTTTTTCAACCATAGTTTTGATTGGTGCAGAACCTCCCGCAATAAGTGTTTCACCGTTGATATCAACAACGCCATAACTACCAACGTCTTTTTCCGGAACCGGGTTAACCATAATTTGATTATCCCCAGTTAATTCGTATTGTTTTAACATGCCAGCTAGATTTTCTACGCCTAAATCAGAGTAGTATCTGTCAATAATCACGTCTGGCAGCATGATAACAAATGGATTGTTGCCCAGTACCGGTCTGGCACAATTAATCGCGTGGCCTAGTCCTTTTGCTTCAGCTTGGCGTACTGAGATCATGGTGACGTCTTTAGGATTAATAGAGCGTACTTCTTCTAATAAAGAACGCTTAACCCGTGACTCTAGCTGTGCTTCTAATTCAAAACTAGAATCAAAATGGTTTTCTATTGAGTTTTTACTAGCGTGCGTAACTAATACTATTTCTCTAATTCCCGCTGCAGCAGCTTCTTCTACCACATATTGGATCAGTGGACGGTCAACTAAGGTTAACATTTCTTTTGGTATTGCCTTTGTTGCAGGCAACATACGTGTGCCAAGACCCGCTACAGGTATTACGGCTTTGGTTACTTTTTGGGTCATGTCGTTTCCTTCTATTCCTCGTTTCTGAAGTTGGTTAACCAAACTGTTTGGTATGGCATTAACTCAAGTTCAGTGGCGGTATCTTCAATATGGGTACCAGAGATAAGATCAAACCAATTGTCAGTCACTATTAGGTTTAATTCATTTAAGCGTAACTCTACTTTTTCATCGCTTATATTACTAATACAAAAAATACTTTGTTTACGGTTTAAGCTTTGACGCCAGTAACCGAATAATTGTAAACCCAGATGTAACACATATTGTGTTGCATTAGGATGAAATGCCGGCTGTTTTGTACGGATGTCAATTAACGCTAACATACGATTCAATACTTTACTGTGTGTACTAAAGTTAGAATCTAATTGCTCTTGAAGTAATTGATAATCCCAACGATGGCGGTTAATTGCACGGTTATGATGGGTGTTTTTTAATTTTTCATAGTCATTTTGAGTGGCTAAAAAGCTATGAATATATATACCTGGAATACCTTCCAATCCAAACATTACCGCGTGGGCACAGATAAAACGTTCTAGCCCCCATTTGTCTTCGCCCTTGGTGGTGCCTTTTAGTGCATCGTATAATGCAATGTTAATTTCATAGGCTTTTTGCTCCCCTGTATCTGACGTTCGCCAAGACACACGACCACCAAACGTTTGCATGGTGTTAACTAACGTATTGAGCTCTAAATCAGACAATAAACCTTCTGCTGGTCTTAAGCCAATGCCATCGTGTGAGGCAATAAAATTAAAGTAACTCGTGCCATTTTGAGCCGGAGGCATACTCATTAACCAACGTTTTAAATAAGTACAATTACCGGTTATTAAGCTATTCACTAACAGTGGTGGTAATGAAAAGTTATAAATGCAGTGGGCTTCGTTTGCATTACCAAAATAAGTAAGGTTTTGCGTATTTGGTATATTGGTTTCAGTGATGATCACTGTTTCAGGTTTAGTGTGCTCTATTAAGGTTCGTAATAAACGAATGACTTCATGGGTATGAGGTAAATTAATTGATGGACTACCGATAATTTTCCATAAAAAAGCCACCGCATCTAACCTAAATATTTTCACTCCGGAATCAAGGTATTGTCTAATAATTGAAACAAAGGCGAGCAAGACTTGTGGGTTTCTAAAGTCTAAATCTACTTGGTCGTGACTAAAAGTACACCATACGTGTTTGGTGCCTTCAGCGGTTTCTGTTTCACGTAATAGCGGACTGGTTCTTGGGCGAACGACTTGGGATAAATCGTCACTGGGGTCGGCGGTAAAAAAGTAATCTTTGCCAACACCTGAGCCTTTGATGAAGTTTTGAAACCAAGCACTTCGACTCGAACAATGATTGATCACTAAATCAGACATGAGCTTGTATTTATCAGCGATATCTTCAATATCTTGCCAATCACCTAAAGACTCATTAACACTGGAATAATCAATTACCGAAAATCCATCGTCCGAGCTATATGGGAAAAATGGCAAAATATGAACCGAGTTTATTTTGTCATCTAAGTAGTTATCCATAAAGGACGCTAAGGTTTTTAACGGCTTTTTATCTGCCTCAATTATGCTATCGCCATAAGTGATCAAAATCATGTCTTTTTCAGACCAATGATTTGCATATGGTACAGGCTCAACAAAGGTGTCAGGTATATTCATTTCATCAAGCAATAACTGGCTGAGTTCAGTTATTGGCATTGGTAACTCAATATCCTGATATATCACATTCAGTTGCAGCTCAACCTTATGTTTTAACTCGTCTAAACTTGCTGGCATAGGGGAATACTCCGATTACGCTGCGGTGGTGTTTATAGAATCTGATTTCACAGTATTAGCAAATTCTTCATAGTCTAATTCAACGGCTTGTTTTAATTCGGTTAATACTTCAGGCATAGCACTGATTACACGGTTCCAAGACGGAATAAATGGCGTTTCCATTGGATTCGCTAGGAAATTATCACCCGCTTCTATAATGTTTTTGGCGAACATTTCTACCGATTTTTCTTCGGTATGAATATCTAATGTTAAGCCATTGATCATAGCGTCATTGCGGTAAGTTTCTATATAATCTAGGGCAATACGGAAGTAAGTTGCTTTGATGGTACGCATATTTTCAGCATTAATGATGTAACCTTGGGTGGCTAATTTACGGAAAATCGCTTTGGTGATATCAATCGACATTTTAGATAAACCACCGTCAGTTGAATCCAGTGATAAATCTTGATGTTTATGATCGTAATTATTGGCAATATCTACTTGGCAAATTCGGTTGGAGGCAAAGTTTCTGTGCATTTCTGACAACACACCAATCTCTAATCCCCAATCACTTGGAATACGTAAGTCAGTTAACACATCTCTGCGGAAAGAGAACTCACCAGATAATGAGTAACGGAAACTGTCCATGTATTCCAAATACTCATTGGTGCCTAATACTCGTTTAAGCGCTTTTAATAATGGCGTTACCAATAAACGTGCAACGCGGCCATTTAATTTGCCGTGGGCAACACGAGCATAAAAGCCTTTACCAAATTCATAGTTAAAATGCGGGTTTGCCACAGGGTAAATAAGTCTAGCTAATAAACTACGGTCATAGGTTAGAATGTCGCAATCATGTAAAGCAACGGATTCCGCTTTACCAGACGCTAATATATAACCCATGCAATACCAAACGTTACGTCCTTTGCCCATTTCGGTTGGAGCCAAGCCGAGCTTTTGTAATTTAGCATCTAACGCTTTTAAACGAGGTCCGTCATTCCATAAAATTCTATGGTGTTGCGGTAACTTACTGAAAAAGTCGATGGCGTGTTTATATTGGTCGACATCGGCTCTATCTAATCCAATAACGATTTCAGATAAATACGGAACTTCGGCAATCTTGTTAACGATATCTGGTAATGCTTTGCCTTCTAGTTCAGAAAAAGTGAAGGCAGTATTAACCCTAGCGGTCGACTTTTAGAAAAAGTTAATAGCTCAGCTTCTAGCTCTTCGGTACTACGATTTGTTAAATTATGTAAGGTTGTAACAACCCCATTTTGATAAAAATCAGCCATGATGAAGCTCCTATGGTAAGTCTATGATTTGTTGTAAACATTCAGTCCAGCCAGAAGGCCCATAAAGAGTACTTTGCATAATATTGTCTTTACGTTGTAACGCTGGGTAGTCATGTTTATGTGATTTAATTTGAACTGCTATGTCAGCCACTTCTAACATTTCGTTGTCGTTATAACTGTCACCTAAGGCAACGGTAGAAAACGAGGTACTGGTATCGAGGCTTGCCATGAGTTGCGTAAGCCAAACCATTGCATTACCTTTGTCAGAGTTGCCGCTGATATGTAAAAAACGCCCCCCTTGCAATACATGAGCACCTGCATCCGTTAAGTGTTTTTTAAATATTTGTTTTTGTACATCAGTGCCTAGCCACTTCAATGGTTCACTATATAAACGGCTATTGGCATTTAACGCCGCAGGCGCAGTAAGGCCCGTTTCGTTACACAGCTGTTCATTGTTCATGGCGGAAAAGCCGAGATAACACTGCTGAAGTTCGGTGGGTAAAGTGTTTAATAACGTCAACCAGTGTGAGCGTGGTTTAGAAAAACTTTTCACCCAAAAACGTTCAAAGACTTCAGTCGCTGGTGGTTGCTCCGCAAAAAATCCAATAGGAATAAATACAGCAGCACCGTTCTCTACGATAAATGGGGTATCGAGCTTAGTTTGTTGTCTAAAGAAGATGAGTTCCGCATACGTTTTACTGGTGTTAGGGATAACGTGGATGTTTGACTGTTTTAGCTTAGCCAACATCTCTACAGCAGGTTGAAAACTATAAGTGTTATGATCTAATAACGTGCCATCTAAGTCGGTAAAGATTAAATACTGCTGACCCATATTATGAACTACCTCTTAAGTGATTGAATTCTGTAACTGAACTACCGTCAATCGAGATAGGTTGACGTTGTGCGTCTAAATTGAGGACGACATTGTATTGTTCCTGAGCATGCTTAAAACCATGTTCAGTTAAACGTTGAAAGTGTTGTATAAATCGCTCTACTTGCTCATCAGACATAATGGCTGTCGCTTTATCATCGTTTGATGATGCATCATGCGCTTGTCTTAATTTATGTTCCTGTTCTTTACGCCAATTGGCTATACAGTCAAAAGAAGGGGCTTTTAACATCACCCAAAAATCCATTAATTGGTATAAGGCTAAATAATCAGATTTAAGTGAATCATTAACAAAAGTGCGCCAAGTTCCGTTTTTGTCTTCATGCTTTTCTAATTCATTAATAGGATTGGTTAATTCCTCAACGGTTTGTGCTGATGTTCCCCAACACCAACCTTCCATGATCACCACATCTACTTTTTCGGTAATTAGCGGCCAGTTTTCTTGTGAATGAGGATTATCTATTGCTTTATTAAAACGCGGTAAACGACAATTAGGTTGGGGGGACGCTAATGCAAGTAAAGTGGATGACATTAATTGGATATCATGAGTACCTGGTACGCCTCGAGATCGTAACAGTGGGTGTACCGTTTCCGCTAAATGCTGACGCTGTTGCTGGTTTAAGTAAAAATCATCCAATGAAACGACGGCAACCGATAACTGACATTGAGTTTCAAGATACAATTTGATGTAATCGGCGAGCGTTGATTTACCCGACCCTTGACTGCCGTTTAAACCGACAAACAAAGTTTTATCCGCCCTTTTTTGGTGAGTGTTTATTATTTCAGCAATAGGTGTGTACCATTTTGGTGCATCAACTTCTATAACACTGGTTAGTTTGTGTTGTGCTTTAAAGGCTTGTATTAACTGGTCTGTAGTCATTTATATTGGCTGATTTATGTTAAAATTATTCATTTTAGTAATATAACGATTACAACTAGTGTGCCAATGGGATGTGTATTACCCACACAGCCATACTTATATACAGGTTAAAAAGGAATGATTTAGTGTCAGAAATAAAACTTACTAAAGAGCAACAAGCTGCGGCAGTCGTGAAGTTACAAGGGTATTTTGAGGAAGAATTAGATAAGGAGTTAGGTCAATTTGAAGCTGAGTTTTTGTTGGAATTTATAATGAAAGAGATTGGATCCTCGATTTATAACCAAGCTCTATATGATGCCCAAAGTTTGTTAACAGCAAAAATAGAAGATGTGTTTGCTGAGATTGAACAGTTTGATTCTCTTTAGCAATGACAATTGCAATATACGCAGTGGACCACATTACCACCGTTCATTATGTTAATATTGTCCAACTTACTTAATTTATAGGATGTCTTGTGTCTCTTAGATTTAACCGCCCATTTAGTGATCCAATTAAAGCGCTCAGTTTTGATTTAGACGATACCCTCTATTATAACGGAGATGTGATCCGCAACGCTATTCAAGTTCAGTTTGATATAATATGCCAACTCATTCCTAGTGCAAAAACAAAAGGACCTGAATTTTGGGAGGCGCTTAAATGGCAAGTTGCTAAATCGAAGCCAGAAGTTTGCCATGACGTAAATTTGTGGCGACATCACGTGCTCGACTTGGGGTTAGCGAGTTTTGGTATTGAGCAGCCATTAAAAAAGCAGATGAGCATGCATATATATAATGCCTTTTATGATGCCCGATCAGACTTTACTGTGCCGCAACAAACCTTTGATGTTCTGGGTAAATTAAGCGAAAAATACCCATTAGTAGCCGTTACAAATGGCAATGCCGATTATCAGCGAATTGGTCTGGCACCGTATTTTGTTGGTTATTACCGTGCGGGAGAAAATGGCACCAGAATGAAGCCTTATCCTGATATGTTAAAAGATGCGTCCAAAGACTTGAACATTCCTTGTGAAAATATCTTGCACCTTGGTGACAGTGCACCGTCAGATATTCAAGCTGCGTTAAACGCCAATTGCCCTTCTTTATGGTTTAACCCGGATAATAATAACTATCCAACAGGTTTTACTTTGGCAAATGGTGAATATTCGGACTTGGATGATCTGCTACACCTGTTATAATAAAAATCCTGTTTATATATACAGCTCTTGTCACTCGATGTTATCGGGCTTAAGTACAAGCTTTTATGTAACAACACTAAAATTTAACGGTTACTCAATTTAATAGGTTTTGTCTCTTATGGACGTTTATATTCCCTCACAAGATATTCCAAGTTCGGCTACTGCAGTATTAAAGCTGAATGAGCTAAATGAACGTCAATATGAAGCGGTAACTGCACCTCCACAAAATATGTTGGTATTAGCAGGTGCAGGCTCTGGTAAAACTAAAGTACTGATTAGCCGAATTGGTTATTTAATCCAAGCACATCAAACCTCTCCATTTTCAATCTTAGCGGTAACCTTTACCAATAAAGCGGCGGCGGAAATGCGTCATCGCTTAGAGTCATTGTTAGGTCAAGGATCTGTGGGGTCTCAATATGGTGCTGGTGGTATGTGGATTGGTACTTTCCATGGTTTAGCCCATCGTTTTTTACGCACACATTTTCGTGAAGCAAAATTACCAGAAAGTTTTCAGGTTTTAGATTCGGATGATCAACATCGATTAATCCGCCGTATTATGAAAAGCCTAAATTTAGATGAAAAGCGTTATCCGCCAAAACAAGCCATGTGGTACATCAATGGTAAAAAAGATGATGGTTTAAGACCTAAGCACATAGATACTTTTGATCCAACGGAACAAGTGTTTTTACAAGTTTATACTACTTATCAAGAAGCATGTGACCGTGCAGGTTTGGTGGACTTTGCAGAAATATTGTTACGTAGCCATGAAATTTTAGCCACATATCCAGAAGTATTAAGTCATTACCGTAAACGTTTCCGTCATATTCTGGTGGACGAGTTTCAAGATACTAATAAAATTCAATACGCTTGGATTAGATTATTGGCTGGTGGTCATGCTGGTAACGTTGCAGAAGATTTACCGCCTGCTCATGTAATGATAGTAGGTGACGACGATCAATCCATTTATGGCTGGCGCGGTGCGCAAGTTGAAAATATTCATAGCTTTCAAACCGACTTTTCTGACGTGGAAGTGATCCGTTTAGAGCAAAATTATCGCTCAACTGCCAATATCTTAAAAGCAGCCAATGAAGTGATCTCTAATAATACCGACCGCTTAGGTAAAGAGCTTTGGACGGAAGGTAAAGAAGGTGATCCAATAGGGTTATATGCGGCTTTTAATGAATTGGATGAAGCACGTTTTATAGTCGGCAACATTAAAAAATGGCAGCAAGAAGGCGAAGCTTTATCTGAATCTGCCATTTTATACCGTAACAATGCGCAATCTCGTGTATTGGAGTCGGCCTTAAACGAAGCCGGTTTAAGATATCGCATATATGGCGGTTTACGTTTCTTTGACCGTCAAGAAATTAAAGATGCATTAGCGTATTTGCGTTTGGTTTCAAATCGTGACGATGATGCTGCATTTGAACGTGTAATCAATACACCTGCACGTGGCATAGGCGAAAAAACATTACAAATGTTGCGTGATGCTGCTCGTAGTCAGAACATGACCATGTGGCAAGCAGCAGGACGTTTGATGGATGAAAAACATTTATCAGGCCGCGCAAGTAACTCGGTTAAAAACTTTATGGACTTAATTGTCCAGCTTGAAACTACAGTTGAGCCTTTACCACTGCATGAACAAGCCGATCACGTAATTCAAAGTTCGGGTTTAATGGCCATGTATCAAGCTGAAAAAGGCGAGAAAGGTCAAACACGAGTAGAAAACTTGGAAGAACTGGTTTCTGCCTGTAAGGACTATGAACCTGATGAAAACATGCAGGAAATGCCAATGTTAGCGGCATTTTTATCCCATGCATCATTAGAATCAGGTGACTCACAAGCAGACGCTTATGAAGATGCCGTCCAGTTAATGACGTTACACAGTGCAAAAGGTTTGGAGTTTCCTCTGGTATTTATGGCGGGTGTGGAAGAAGGTATGTTCCCAAGCCAACAAAGTTCAGATGCACCAGAAAGATTAGAAGAAGAACGTCGCCTTGCTTATGTTGGCATGACCCGCGCTAAAGAAAGATTATTTATAACTCACGCAGAAACAAGACGATTGTATGGCCAGGAGTTGTATCATCGTCCATCACGTTTTATCGCTGAAATTCCGAAAGAATGTATTTACGAAGTTAAGTTATCCACTCAAGTTTCAAGACCGCAATCTGGTTACAGTGGCGGTTATGGTGGAAAATCCAGTTATGGTGAACAGTCTACCTATAGCCAAAACTCTGGTTATAGCGCTAGCAATAGTTCTGGTAGTTCGACGGGACATGGTGGTTACCAAGGTGAGAGAAATAAATCGAAATCATCGAATAACTTTGGCTCTGGTTTTGGGCAAGCATCAAGCCACTTAAAATTTAGTGAAAGTCTATTTTCATTAGGACAGCGTGTAAGTCATGCTAAGTTTGGTGAAGGGACGGTATTAAATTGTGAAGGTGATGGTGACAACTCACGCATTCAAGTAAACTTTGATCAATTTGGTGCCAAATGGTTAGTCACTACGTATGCAAAGTTAACGGCCATCTAACGCTATGTTAAACCAACTAATTGAGCATTTAACGCAAAACAAACAACGCTGTTTATTTTGGGTTAAAGGCGAACAATGTTGGGCTCAGGCACAAATACAAACTTGGTTATCAACGACAGACCCGTCTTTGCAAATAACTAGGTTTGGTGAGCCACAATTAAACACAGGTATCCTTCGACACTCACAAACAGTAAATCACGAACAGAGTCAAAGCCAGACCCAAAATCAAATTACCGATATTAGAATTAAACAATACAAAAAAATGCTCGGTCAAGAATCAGATGTATTGATATATGATTGTTATGCCGGGTTAAATCCAGATGCACTGGGCGCATTGGTAGGCACTGTCAAACTAGGTGGTCTGTGTATTCTGATCTCCCCAGAAGTACCACAGTGGTTGAATTTTTTGGATCCAGAATATAACCGTTTATGCGTAGAACCTTATCAACCAGAACAGATCAGTCATCATTATCTGCAGTACTTTATCAATCAGCTAACCTTATCCTCAAGCGTATTGACCATAAGTCAAAGTGATAAACATGACCCCCAATATGTATTTGAAAACTGGTGTGAAGATGTTGGGGACATTAAAATTGGCTCGGATGTTCGTGGGGAAGTTGAAGGAATAAAGACTCATCCACAATATAATCAGTGTAAAACAGATGACCAATATCAGGTTGTAAAGCAGTTATTTGAAAGCTTTGATCTTCGGAGCGAGTGCTCTACTAGTCAAGAGGCCTTGATTATACAAGCGGACAGAGGGCGCGGTAAATCCGCATCTTTAGGTATTTTTTCTGGTCTTCTTTTAGCTGAAAGCAAAAAGCAAAATGACAGTAAATCAATAAATATAGTATTAACAGCGCCCCACTTGGCATCGATATCTGGTGTATTTGAATTTTGTGAAGTCGTATTAAAACAAAAAACCATAAATTACAGTGTTAATAATAATGCACTTAAAACTGAGTTTGGTTCGTTAACCTTCATCGCACCGGATGACCTCGCCGATAAGGTTACCGATGCAGATATTGTATTAGTTGATGAAGCTGCGGCCATTCCAAGTCAGATGTTATTGCCTTTATTGTCACCGAAAACAGCACAATCACAGTGTGCGTTTGTGGTATTTGCCACGACCGTTCATGGTTATGAAGGTACAGGGCGAGGATTTGAATATAAGTTTAAGCCGTTAGTAGCAAAAGCGTTTAACCAGGTCAAAAACTTGTCTTTGAGCCAACCAATTCGTTGGTCTGAACATGATTGTTTAGAGGCTGATATTAACCAGTTATTATTGATTAATACACACCTACCAGAGTTTGATAGAAAAAACATTAAGTTAATTAATTCCGAAAACGTCTCACTTTCATTGTTGTCATCACAAGACTTAATTAACCACTCGGTCAAGTTGGAGGGGGTATTTGGTTTGTTGGTAAATGCCCATTACCGTACAACCCCTAACGACTTACGTAATATGCTTGACGGCCCCAATATGCAGGTCTTTAGCTTGCAATATAAAGGGGAGATCATAGGTGCTGTGTTATTGGCGGAAGAAGGTTGTATAGATCCTGATTTAGCCGAGCAAATTTGGCAAGGTCGCAGACGACCCAAAGGACATTTATTACCACAGTCTTTAATTGCTCATAGTGGTTTTAAACGGGCTGGTGAATATCGGTATGGTCGTATCGTTCGTATTGCTATTCATCCAGATCTACAAAACCAAGGTTTAGGTAGTTTGTTATTAAACAAAGTAAAACAAGCAATAACACAACAGGGGTTCGACTTTATCTGTACTAGCTTTGGTGTAGCGGATAATTTAGTGAGATTCTGGATATCCAACCAATATGTACCTGTACGTTTAGGTTTGAAAGCAGAAGCCTCTACGGGAGAATATTCCTTATTAATGACTCAAGCGTTAAATCTGCCAAGCAAGACATTTGAACAAGATGTATCAACTAGATTCCAGCAAACGTTACTCGTAGAGCAAAAGCTGAACATGCGCCATGAGTTATCCGAGCGTTTATTAAATATGTTACAGCAAAGTGCTGATTTGACTGAGCTGGTCACTGGGCAAGATGCGCAAGATATTGCTTGTTTTTGTCATCACCACAGGTCATTAGATACCTGCATATTGGCTATGTACCGGTATGTTAAGTCAGGTTTTATGAGTGAAGAAGGTAAAGGGCAAAGAATTTCACCGTTAATCTTAGATAAAGTGATTAACGGTGTGGATAACAAAACCTTAATTCAAAACTATAAATTAACCGGTGAAAAGCAGTTAGTTCAGCAATTAAGGAATGAATGGTTAAGCTATATAAATTAAAGAGATGGCTACGTTCTATTAGTCAAACAAGCTAACTCATAATATTGGTTATTGTTGTACTCAAATTCTTGGATGACATCTAAACCGACCTTTTTGGTATGAGCAGCAAAAGAACGTGGATTTATTTTGTTAATAAAAGTGACCAAAACTGGATATCGTTTTGACATTTCTTGTAGAGCAAAACTAAAAACGCCTTCAAATACGCCTTGTCCCCTCACACTTTTATCAACACAAACCGGACCATATTGGTAAGAGTTTTCAGTACTTAATACGTACCCTTTGTATTGCAAATTAGGTAAGTCTTTTATCATATGGGCGAACATTGGCCAGCGTGACCAAAAGCCCCATGACGCAGCCATGGCATAGGCAACAATCTCATTGCCTTTAAGGGCCACAAACAACCCATGTTCTTGTTCAATTAACTCGGTCAGCTGTGTTTTATCAAAGGCCGTTGTGATAAACCCATCGGCTTTATCTGCTTCATTTATAGTGTCAACTTGGTAACGGGCATGAAGGGCGAGGATCTGCTGGATATCAGCTGTGGTGGCTGATCTAAATTCTATTGTCATATATTAACTGCCTTAATAAACGGATGATCTTAGCTTAGGAAATTATAAACTTGTCCAAAGTTGCTTCACACCAATGAAATGGATAATACCAAACAATAAACAAATGATGGAACTCCATAGCCAAAATTCAGGTGTACGTCCCATAGGTGAACTGATTAAGAATAAACCTGCGATACCGCGGATTAAATATATGAGTGTAATTAGGCTGAGCACAAGACGAAGAAATGGTAAGCGGGAAATAACACCCGCGGCAGAAAATGCATAAAGTGACCAAATAGAAAGTAGGATAACAATTATGCTAGTTATCACTGTAGGGCGAAGACTGCCTTGTTCTGCCAACGTAGCCATCTGCTCCCCTGCACCAAAAAAGCGATACCAAGGCGCACCAAAATAAATACAACCTAAATGCAATAGCGCGACAAATGTATTTAAAACACCAGCTACAATGAGAAAAACATTCATGCCTTATCTTATCCTATAACCTGTGTAATTATATGTTTTAAGCGCCAGCCATCTTATATAAAAACAACCCTAAACCACCAAAAATCACAATCCCAATCAGACACATTACGAACAATGTTTTGGACTTTATTAGAGATTGCAGAAAAGCAAACTCAGTTAATAAACCAGTTGCTAATAGTGCATTGTCTTTTGATTCTTGTTTCATAATGTTAACTCCAGCTTAAAAAAATGTTCAGGAAAAGTTGTAAATCCAACTTCAAGTTATTTCAAGGGACCATCTTTTGTTATAGCTTTGTACATGTTTGGTTTTATATTTTTCTTTGCATTAATACGATCGAAATCGGAAATGTGGGATTGAATAACATCTTTACGACATGATGCATAGCGCTTCTTAGAGATAGCCCAGCAATGTTGGTCATAACAATGAAAACTATAACTATCAGTTATAGAGGAATAAGACCATACTGGTAAAGCAAACATCAAGCTTAGTCTGTGATTGCCATTCCGCCCTCAAGTTAGATCAACTAACTTTAGGTTTATCTACAAATAATCAAAGGTAAATGTTATGAGTAAAGGGCAAGATACAAAGAAAAATAGTAAAAAGAAACCACTGTTAACTGCAAAAGAGAAAAAAGCAGCTAAAAAATCAAAAGAAAAATCAACGGATATCTTAGGCCGTTAATTTAGCTCGTTAATTGATCAAGGCTACCCAATTACACTACACAGGTAGCCTTTTAAAATGTCATTTGAATTAAATAAACTGCAGACTTAACAATGCCAAAAAGGCAGGTACGCCTTGCACAAATAAGATTGAACGTTTTACCGTTAAACCACCATAAACCGCCGCCACTAATACACAAGTCAAAAAGAACATTTGCAGTTGTAGACCAAACTCCTTGTTCGTATGTAACAAGCCAAATGCCAACCCAGCCGCTAAAAATCCATTATATAAACCTTGGTTTGCCGCCATCGACTTAGTTTGTTCGGCAAATTCTTGTTCTAGTCCAAACACCTTTAATGTTCTAGGTTTTGTCCATAAAAACATCTCCATTATTAAAATGTAAACATGTTCTATGGCCACTAATGAAACAAGAATAATTGAAAGTATAAGCATAGGTTTTCTCAATAAGTATGGATAAGTTAGGGTAATATTAAAAAAGCCCAATAATGTTTATTCATTATTAGGCTCTACATTTAACAACACTTTATATAGTTGAATTACTTAACGTAAAGTGACAAATTCTTCGGCTGACGTAGGGTGTATTGCTACACAAGCATCAAAGTCTGCTTTGGTTGCGCCCATTTTCATAGCTACGCCAAATCCTTGTAGGATTTCATCCATGCCAAGACCAATACCGTGGATACCCACTACTCTTTCATTGTCTCCAGCACACACTAATTTCATTTTAGTCATTTGACGATGTTCAGTCACGGCGGTGTACATAGCGGCAAAACTAGAGGTATAGACTTTTACGTTTTCTTCACCAAATTCAGCAATCGCTTCAGGCTCAGACAAGCCCATAGTACCAATGGCTGGATGGCTAAATACTACGGTTGGTACGTTAGTGTAATCCATAACGACATTAGTAATACCACCAAACAAACGTTCGGCTAATATACGGCCAGATTTCACAGCAACAGGGGTTAATTCGATTTTACCAATTATATCGCCAAGTGCATAAATACCTTTCACGTTAGTCTCGTGATGCTCATTAACTGGAACATATCCACGATTATCAAGCTCGACACCCGTCGACTCAATATTAATATTGTCAGTGGCTGGTGTTCGACCAATTGCCCATATAACACAGTCAGTTTCAACAAACGTTCCATTCTCAAAATGAAGAACCAAGCTCCCGTCGGCTTGTTTAACAACTTTTGATGGTGTGCTATTAGCAAGAAGTTCAATACCTTCCTCTTGCATCATTTCCGATAACGTTTCTGACAACATAGGGTCAAAGTTACGTAATGCCATGTGTTTACGCACGGCTAATTTAGTTTCAGTACCTAAGCTATGTAATACACCAGCGAGTTCAACTGCGATATAACCTGCACCAACCACCACACAACGTTTAGGTTGCTCAGTTAAGGCAAAAAAGCCATTTGAATCGATACCTAATTCAGCGCCTTCGATTTTTGGCCAAGTAGGGCTGCCACCTGTTGCGATAGTGATATGATCGGCTGTGTATTGCACGCCATCCACTTCTACGGTGTTAGCGTCCACAAATTTAGCAAAACCATTAATTACAGTAATATTATTATTGGCTAAAACTCGGTCGTAAGAGCCGTGAATACGTTTAATGTAAGCTTCGCGACTTTCTACTAATTTAGCCCAATCAAATTTATTAACGGTGACATCGAAACCATAATCTGCACTATATTTATGAATAGCTTCAGCGACTTGAGCGCCAAACCACATGGCTTTTTTAGGAACACAACCTACGTTTACGCAAGTGCCGCCCATGTGTTTAGCTTCAATTAATGCTACTTTTGCACCGCGCATCGATGCTCTATTAGCTGATGCAATGCCGCCACTTCCGCCACCTATGGCAATGTAATCAAAATGTTGTGTCATGTAATGAGTTCCAGTCTTGAATTAAAATAATAAGGACAATGTAGTAAGAATATGGGTTAACCCATAGAAAACCAAATTAAAAAAGTCGATGTGGTTAATCGGTAATTTAATAATTGTTAACAGCAGACCTTACTTTTACTAATAAAAATTCAAATTAAGCGGTTTTAGTTAATAAAAATGCAATTAATTTTAAGTATTCATCCATAGACTTGAGAGATTCAGTATTAGGTTTGTATTTACCGTTTATGATCAATGTTGGGACTTTAGTAAATCCTTGTTTTCGTAACAGGTCAGTTTTATTGCGCATAGTATTTGCGGCCATGTTGACATTAAAACTACCGAATATTTTATCAAATTCTTGGCTATCTACGCCTTTTAATAAAAACAAATTTTTAATATCTTTTAATTCAGAAAAGTCCGCCTTGCCTTGATGAATGTAGGAAAAAATAGATTGCACAATTGTTTCTTTAACATTGAGTAAATCAGCGGTAATTAACGCTTTTGTTAACAAATGTTCAATTTCAATTTTTCTACCAGGCATGCCATCAACGTGATTTTTTATAAACTGGTTAGGGTCAGGTAATAACGCTTTTACCTTATGCATAAAGGGTTCAGATTTGTAACAGTGTGGACAATAAAAGGAGAAAAATTCAGTCACTTGCGGCGTGGTAGATTGGATGCCTTTCACTTCTACGTAATGCTCGCCCAATTCAAATTGAGCTGCTTGAGCAATATTAAATACTGGGTTAAATAATAAAAAACTCGTTAATAACACGAGTGATGAGAAGATAATTTTCGATTTCACATTAGATCCTTTGCATGAATAACGGTTGATGTTTCATTAGAGGTTTTACTCACTTAAAATTCAAGTAAAAGTTAAATGACTATAAAGTATTGATAAAATTTGATGATTAACTAAACACAGTTAATCTTTTTCTCGGTATGTAGCTGCTTACCCTTGTAAAAGCTTGTATGTGATACTATTAATCTGTTAATTATCAAAATAATCGTAAATTATTGAGAACTCATGTCTGAACAAAACAATCCCCTACTCGCTAACCTCAACTTGCCTGCATTTTCAAAAATTAAACCTGAACATATTAAACCTGCAATAGAGCAGTTAATTGCAGAATGTAAAACAGTGATCAAAACAGCTGTTGAGCAAACGACACCAACATGGGAAAACTTAATACTTTCAATCGATGAAGTTGATGACAAGTTGAGTAAAGCTTGGTCGCCAGTATCGCATTTAAATTCAGTATTAAGCAGTGATGAACATCGTGAAGCATATGAGTCATGTCTACCGTTATTAACAGAATATTCTACTTGGGTGGGCCAGCATAAAGGCTTATATCACGCCTATAAAACGTTATCTGAATCAGAGGCGTTTGAGTCTTTTAATGCCACCCAACAAAAAGTAATTAACAACGCATTACGTGATTTTAAATTATCAGGCATTGATTTAGATGCTGACAAACAACAAAGATATGGTGAGATCCAAACACAACTTTCTGAGTTAAGTTCAACTTTTAGTAACAACGTATTAGATGCGACAAGTGCTTGGCAAAAGCTGATCACAGATGAATCTGAATTAGCAGGATTACCTGATTCAGCCATAGCCGCGGCTAAACAAATGGCACAAATGAAAGAATTAGACGGTTGGTTGTTTACCTTGGATTTCCCAAGTTACTTGCCTGTAATGACTTATTCGGAAAACAGTGAATTACGCCAAGAAATGTACACTGCATTTTCTACCCGTGCATCAGACCAAGGGCCAAATGCCGGTGAGTTTGATAATTCAGAGATCATTGACCAGTTATTAGCATTACGTCATGAAGTATCTAACCTTCTTGGTTTTGATACCTATGCGGATAAATCACTGGCAACTAAGATGGCTGAAAACACTCAGCAAGTGATTGGCTTTTTGGATCAATTGGCAGAAAAATCACATGCTCAAGCCCAACAAGACTTTG
Source organism: Psychrosphaera aquimarina (assembly GCF_032461525.1). Lineage (NCBI taxonomy): Bacteria > Pseudomonadati > Pseudomonadota > Gammaproteobacteria > Alteromonadales > Pseudoalteromonadaceae > Psychrosphaera > Psychrosphaera aquimarina. The sequence goes on from NZ_JAWCUA010000003.1 coordinate 290,578, forward strand.
CCGAGTTAACCGAATTTGCCCAAACGGAATATGGCGTTTCTAGTTTAAACCCGTGGGATAATGCGTTTTACAGTGAAAAACTAAAACAACAAAAATACTCAATATCAGATGAAGCGTTACGTCCTTATTTCCCTGAAGACCGCGTATTGTCAGGTCTGTTTACCACAGTCAATAAGCTGTTTGGCATTACTGTAACTGAGCAAAAAGAAGGGATTGATACTTGGCATAAAGATGTACGCTTTTTTGATATCCACGACAGTGAAAATAACTACCGTGGTAGCTTTTACTTAGATTTATACGCTCGTGAGAAAAAACGTGGCGGTGCTTGGATGGACGACTGCAAAGGTCGTGCGTTATTAGCCGATGGTTCATTGCAAACCCCTGTGGCGTATTTAACGTGTAACTTTAATCAGCCTATTGGCGATCAAGCAGCGTTATTTACCCATGACGAAGTGATCACCTTGTTCCATGAGTTTGGTCATGGTATTCACCATATGCTGACACAAGTAGATGAAGCTGCGGTATCGGGCATTAATGGTGTAGCTTGGGATGCGGTTGAATTACCAAGTCAGTTCTTAGAAAACTGGTGCTGGGAAGAAGAAGCTTTACAGTTTATATCTGGTCATTTTGAAACGAACGAACCCTTACCAAAAGACATGTTAGATAAGATGTTAGCGGCGAAGAACTTCCAATCGGCCATGATGATGGTACGCCAAATAGAGTTTAGTTTGTTTGATTTCCGTATTCATGCCGAGTTTAACCCTGAAACCGGCGCGAAAGTGCAAGAAATCTTAGATGATGTACGTGATAAAGTTGCAGTGATTAAACCACCGGCGTTTAATCGTTTTCAGCACGGCTTTAGTCATATATTTGGAGGCGGTTATGCGGCAGGATATTACAGCTATAAATGGGCTGAAGTTTTATCTGCTGATGCGTTTGCTAAGTTTGAAGAAGAAGGTATTTTTAATCCTAATACCGGTGAGCAATTCTTAAATTGTATATTAGAGAAAGGGGGCAGTGCCGAACCTATGGAATTGTTTAAATCATTCCGTGGTCGCGAACCGCAAATAGACGCCCTTTTACGTCACTCTGGTATTACGGCTTAATTGCTATAAAGTAGCTTACACAGAGTTAAAGCGACACATATTTTGTTTGTTAATTAAACTCCCATGACAACGTGGGAGTTTTGCATTTTATACGTTAATTAATTGACCTAAACCTATGACCGAAATTAAAAACTTAGAGCCTTTTTCTGACATATTACACCGAGCCATTGAACGTAAAGGCGATAAAAGTTTTGTGTTAGATATGGCGGGGCAAACCTTTAGCCAAGACGAACTTGCTCAAATCCCAGATTCTATGTGGCTAGCGGCATTTACCAAACAAATATTCCAAAGTGGTTTTGTTTGGCGCGTGGTCGAACAAAAATGGCCGGGCTTTGAAGAAGTGTTTTTTAACTTTGATATTGAAAAAATGTTAATGATGTCTGACGACATGTGGGAGTCTAAATGCAAAGACGAACGCATCATTCGTAATGGCAAAAAAGTCATGACCATCAAAGACAACGCTCAAATGATATTCGAAATAGCAACTGAGCACGGGTCATTTGGACAGTTCATTGCAAACTGGCCAAAACACGACATTATAGGGTTGTGGGCGTTTCTTAAAAAACACGGTTCACGCCTTGGTGGTAATACCGGCCCTTATGCATTACGTAGAATGGGCTTTGATACCTTTTTAATTAGCCAAGACATAACCACATCTTCAATTCTTACAAATTAACCACATCTTCAATTATATCCATGAAGTGTTACTATATAGAGTAGTTGAAAAGTATGAAGCTATCATTTAAAAAAAGAGGTTAATGTGTTTTCTATAATTCAAACCGAAGTGAACTTAGGTGCATTGCCATCTTTTGATGGGGAACTAATTAAAGTCAAAGATAAACATCAGATTCGTTCTATTAATTACCAAAGAATGCACACAATAAATAAGTTCCCCCTGCTCTTTAATGATAGAAGATTAAATGATTGTCTTGAAGTAAACCTTTTTCTTGAATACAGGTATAAAGGTAAGTTCATTAGGCCCAAAAAAGGATCTCAAAGGAACTTCTTAGGTGGAGTAAGTGTAAAAACAATTAATAGCATAGCTAAATCGCTCAAAGTTTTTCTTACGTGGTTAGAGGACAAGGGAATTGAGTGGAAAGATTTATACGCAGTGGCAGAATCTGACAGAGCAAAAGAATGGTTACCTCCATATATATTTCGATCTCACTTAATTGAGCGAGTTAAGAAAAAAGAATTATCACTTGATACAGCTAACTTATATATTTCCCATGTTCGTCAGTTATATGAATGGGCATGGAAAACTAGACGCATTGAAAAGTTACCATTTAAATACACTGATAGAGTAATTAAGAAAAAGCGGTCAAATAATGAAGTAGATTTGATATTCACATCATTTATTAAAGATAAAGGTATGGTTATTCAAACTAATGACTTAAGCATTCCACGTAAGTTTCAACAAAAAAATATGGTATTAAATAATGGGTTGTCTCCTTTTAATCAAATAGAACTCAAGCAATTTTATTCCGCAGAATACATGCAAGCAGAATCGCGTAGGTTATGGGCTGATTTAGCTTTGTTATGTGGCTTACGCGCTTTCGAAGTGACGCTATTAAATGAAAGAGATATTGTTAATACTAGCCTAGATGAAACTAAGGTTTATTCTGTGAGTATTATTGGTAAGTTTCAAAAACATAGAGTAATACTTATCCCAAGAACTTTAATGACTCGTTTATGGGCTTATAAAAATTCACCGGATAGGTTAAGACGTTCTGTAAAATGGGATTGTCATCATAGTCAAATTGATAAACCATTATTTATAAATCGTTCGGGTAATCGCTTAAATGAAGGCTCGATTACGAATATAACATCTATTACAACAAGTGAATTAACTACTAACAAATTAAAGTTTAAACGCTCATTTCACGATCTACGATCTACATTTGCCACATCTTTAGCTCGTTACTTATTGGGTCAGAATATGCCGCTTGGGTTTATTCAATACAAAATAATGTCTTTAATGGGGCATTCAAATTTTTCAACGACTCAAAGATATATTGATCTGGCTAGAACTACTACATATGATAAAAAAATGAAATCTTGGGTAGATGAGGTATTTGGAGAATTAGTACAAGATCTACAACCACATACTACCAACGAACCTTAAACTATCGTTCTTCCGTTGCAAAATCCAGTTTTATAGCGCTTTATAAACCGTAATAAATCATCTTTAAGTTAGGCGGTTATTTAGAAGCTACACCGGAAGTTCATAAAAATGTCTTTGTAGACATTTTGAAGGGTTATTTGAATCAATCTAGGGACTGCCACTAATTGGGAAGTAATTTCGGGCTTTTTTGTTAACGTACTCTGTGGTAATAGCGTGTTAATGTTTAACACGCCAATGGACAGAAATGAGTTACTACGGATCGCATCATGGAGCCTAAACCGGTCTAAAATCACATGCATTAATCATCAAATTTAATGATCACTTTGATACGAAACCGGACGTTTGTAGTGGATTACCTAGCGACTAGTGAACCGACAAAGCGGTCATAAAGTTGGTTGAGATTTATTGCCTTAAAACTATCAAATCAAACTGCTCTAAAAAGCAGAATAATTTGACCGTTCTGGCAACTTAGCGGTCATAAACAGTGTTCAAACTTTTATTTCCGAAGTTTCCTGATTGGGGACGTTCTCCATAGATAAAAACATGAGTCTTTGATGATAACTTTTTGCCAATGAGTCGTTCAGCCTGGATGTGAACAAAGCCACCAAAAAGGTCATTAGTCATTAAACTTCAACATCATAACGGCAACTTTGTCGGATATAGCATTTCTTTAGGTGCATTATTAAATGGCGGGAGAGTGCTAGTTCAGTTTGGAATGACATGTTAACCGTTAGGTTATAGTCGTTTAGAGTCATACAGTAAGCTCTGCTGATTAGTAATCATTAAATTTATCCCTAATAGCTAAAAATTCATCTAAATTGTCAAAAAATATATCAATTAACTTGGGATCGAAGTGCTTTCCTTTCTCATCTTTAAATAGGTTGAATATTTTTTCTTCATCCCATGCTTTTTTATAGCAACGTTCACTACCAAGCGCATCAAACACATCGGCCACTGCCGTTATACGTCCGTAGATATGTATATTTTCGCCACTAAGACCTTGCGGGTAGCCACTCCCATCATATTTTTCATGATGTTCATAAGCTACGATAGCTGCAGCTTTTAGAAGTGGTCTTGATGAGTCCATTAGCATGTCATGACCAATCTGCGCATGTGTCTGCATGATTATCCATTCTTCAGCATCAAGTTTACCTGGCTTATTTAAGATAGCATCGGGTATGCCTACTTTTCCAATATCATGCATTGGACTCGCCTGCTTGATAAGCTCAGCTTCATCTTCACTTAAACCAGAATAAAGAGCCAACAACTTTGAATACTCAGCAACCCTTCTTACGTGATTTCCGGTTTCTTTGCTACGAGTTTCACCAATTTCCCCCATCCTGAAAATAACTTCTCGCTGCGTTTCTGCTATTTCTTCGTGGAGTTGCTCGACTTCTTTTCTATCTGTAATATCGAATCTTGTTGCAATATATCCAATATGCTTTCCATCAGAATCAAATTCAGGTTCTATTCGTGAATCTACCCAATAATGATCGCCACATTTCTTTCTATTTTTCAAGGTAATGTGGAAAGCCTTTTTTTGCTTTATTGTTTTCCATAAGTTTTCAAATACTGATGAAGGTGTATCTGGATGCCTTACGATTTTATGTGGCTGCCCCACCAACTCAGTCAATTCGAAACCACTTATTTCGCAAAATGCCTTACTCGCATGCGTTATTTTTCCTGTTAAATCTGTTTTTGAAAAAATAACATTCCTATCAAAATCATCAAGCGTTTTACTTAATGCTTGCTCAGTATTAAAACGGTCTTCAGCGTCTTTTAACAGCATGCCGAGGAATGCTGTAGCGGGTGTAAAAATAAGAATGAACGGGAAAGCAATCGTGGACATTACCCTCCCAACTACATCTGCGGGCAGCTGAGTAAATAATAGTACTGTGACAACGTGCACCAAAAGGCCAAATAACAGGAGCTGTACGATGTTAACTTTCATCCAGCCTTTATGAACACAGTAACGATAGCCTAAACCAAGGCAGGTAGATGCGATAACGACTGCAACACCAACATAAACGCCACCACCACCAAGAAATAACCGATACACTCCTGTAAGAGCAGCAGCAATAACTGAAACGATTGGACCACCGAATAAGCCCGCCATACTAAGGACTACCGTACGGGGGTCGAAAATGACTCCTGGGGTAATCTCAATCGGCAGCATCATGCCTATAATGCAAACCCCTCCAAAAATCCCCCCTGACACTACTTGTTTTGCAAGTTCATTTTTGCTTATAAAACGAACGGCAAAGCTTTGTAATAAACAAAGTGACAATAGTAGAGCTGTAGTCTTGATGAGTTCAATTATCATAAGTGTAAAGGTTTCTTATTTAAAGGTTGTACTTAATTTTCCGATATCTTCAGCACTTTTATTTACGGCTATTCCATAGTTATTCACTTTCGAAGCAAGTATGGTGTTTTTCTTAGAAAGATCATCTATGGTATGAACACTATGCGTTATTTGATTGGCAACAACACTTTGCTCTTCAGCCGCTGTTGCAATTTGAGCTGTCATATCGCTAACATCATTAACATTGCCAATAATATTTTCCATGGCTTGTTTTATTTTAGTGCTATCTTCAGAGCATTCTTCGGCATTAGCTTTACTAGCAAGCATCACTTGGCTCCAATTTTCTAATGTTTTTTGTAATTCCGTTACTGAGCTTTGGATCTGAACGGTTGCTCCCTGAGTCCTACTCGCAAGAGTTCTTACTTCATCGGCAACAACAGCAAAACCTCGACCCTGTTCGCCCGCTCTTGCAGCTTCAATTGCAGCATTTAAGGCAAGTAAATTTGTTTGATCCGCAATTCCCTGAATTTCAGACATGATCGTTGAAATTTTATTGACATCGGTTACCAATTCAAGCGCATTGCTGGCAGCTTTTTCAACATTACCCGCCAAACAATTAATTTTGTTTTGGCTGATTTCGATAACATTGATATTTTCCCTACATTCGTTTTGTACGATTAACACTTTGTCATGTGTCTGATTGGTATTTAAACTGACTTCATCAATCGTCGCACTCATTTCAGTGATGGCGGTTGCAAATTGTGCAAGATGTGAGTTCTCTTCTTCTATACTTTCGAGCATTTCTATTGAAGCGCTCTGTAATTCATTAGCAAGCCTTACCAGTTCCTGTCCAGAGTCATGACTACGTCCTAGTATTGTTCTTATCCGAGCTTTATATAACTCTAAAGGATAAGCGATAATACCTAATGCTCCCTTTCCTGAGAAAATTAGACGTGAGGGACTATCGAATAGTTTTTTCGTGGTCGTGACGTAATTTGGAAAGGTGAACAGTTCGGGTGAAAAAACCAGAAAGAGCAAAGCGATACAACTTAGTAACACGATAGACGGCACGATTGAGCTCGTATATGCCCAAACACCAAAAGATGCCATGGCGATAAGAACGATAGCAACTAACTTTCTCATGTTAACGTTAGTATCTAAACCTGAGACAGTGCACCCATTGTTCAGGGTATCATATAGCTGTTGAGCGTTTTGTTTTTGCTCGTGACTCGGCAATGTTCTCACGGACTGATAGCCAGTAACTTTTCCATTTTCATAGACGGGGGTTACGTAGGCATCGACCCAATAGTAATCGCCATTTTTACAACGATTTTTAACCATGCCTCGCCAAGAATTATCTTGTTTAAGTTTACTCCATAAATCAGCAAAAGCAGCTTTAGGCATTGATGGATGTCTAACTATATTATGATGTTGTCCTATGAGCTCATCAAGAGAGTATCCGGCAATTTCACAGAATTCCTTATTAGCGTAAGTTATTCTTCCCTCAAGATCAGTAATAGATACTAATTGTTCATTTTCTGAAAAATTTCTTTCACTACCTGATGTATGATTCATAACACTCAATATTAATACGCTAATAAAAACCAGTAATTTAGATTAATTAAATACAACATCAAAGTTAACAATTCGATGTAAATGTAAATGTAAATGTAAATGTAAATTAAAATAAAACTAATAACTTGATCTAGATCAGCATAAAGACTAATTGGCAATTAAAATTAAATCAGGTGCAGAAAATAATCTTAGATGATTCTGGTATTAAGCAATATAAAAAGGCTGTCAACGGTTAGCCCATTATTTTTTTCACAAAAAAAGGGTGTTTTATCATTCTAACGGGACAAATCACCTCGTACTTGACGGGGCGGATTAGTGCATAGCCTTTGATTAGTAACTTCCGCTTTTGGCTAGATGCTGACGTAAACCTCAACAAACATCTAATATCTGCAATGTCGAATAATAGACCCTCGCTAACTTACTTTGGGGCAGAGACGAGTTTGCCAATAACTCATTTATTGACAAAAGCGTGTTTACAGCTAATGAAAATTACACTACATGATTATCGCCAACTGAAAATGCGACTATTTGACTTAGCGCTTGTAAGCTTAAGCTTGACTCCTCATGCCATGTATTGAATGAGTTTTGAATTATATTCAAGTTGCGTTTAGATGTTAAACCACCTTCTATAAGCCTGTTAGCTCTGAAATATGTTTCAACATCTTTGCTGAGTAAAAAAGTATCTTTGCCTAATTGTCGAAGTGCGTATGGGCCAGTGTTGCCACCCAGTCGAGATCCTTCTTTTTTAAAAAAGACCACAAACCTATTATGTCAGTAGATGGCCATTCAGCTATAAACTTTCCAATTGAACCGTGTTCCGTGTCTATCTCATAAATCATTTGGGCATTGGCTTTGATAGTCATTATTTTTTTGCCATTTCGGATGATGCGTTGATCTTTGCTTTTTAAATCCCACATTTTATCAGGCATCATCAGTATTTTTTCAATATTAAAATTAAAAAATACTTCTTCAAATCCTGACCATTTATTATTAACCACGTTCCAAACAAAACCTGATTGAAATATTTTTCTTGAGAACTCGGCTAAAAATCTACTATTACTAATAGACCTAATATAATTATTATCTAAAGGCATTGTTAATAAATTTGATAAATTAGCTTCATTACCTTTTCGTTCAACAGCCCTAGCGTAAATTTTATTAAATTTTTCCATGATTCGATCTATTATTAGTTTTAGAAACGGGAGTTTACAATAGATACCATAAACTCTCAAAAGCCTACACTGAGCAATACTCTTATGACACTAGTTGATGAACTTTCGAGTCTTGCTAAATGTGGGGTTAATTTATCTATGACTTAGCCGTTAGAGTTGGATTTAATTGTTAGCTCTTTATTTTTTAGGCTTCGTGGAATTTGAACCTTATAGTATATAAGTTGAATTTGGAATTAGATAATATAGTCAGTGGCTTAATTAAATATTTATGAAGAGGATTTTCATTATGGATAATAATCACACATTTGAAGCAAAATTAGGTGCTCCTAAACCAGCTTCACATTACCTAAAGTTTTGGTTTAAAAACCAAGAGCTAAGCGCACCCCATGCAGCTAAAGTACTTGGGGTAAGTAAGTCCACTGTAACCAGATTATTGAACGGGGAAGGTAAGTTATCGATTGAAATTGCTAATAAACTATTCGTTAAATATAATATTGATCCATACCTTTTATTTTCGTTAGATGCTCAATACAAGTCACATATAGCTAAATCAATAGTGTGATACCATTACACCCAATTTTTAACTTAATAGATTCCCATGTAATTAACGTTGTCACTTCATCAAATAAACGAAAGAGATTTACTATGAATTCAGATAACAATGAAAACAACAACTTCGTGGTTTCTGACTTAATCATAAAAGCAAAAGAAGTTCTTGGTTTAAACAAAACCGATATGAGTAAATTTTTATATATATCTAGAATAATTTTAGACAAGCATATTAAAGGTGGAGTGGTAGAAGATAGGCAACGTTACGAAATGTTAAATGATGCAGTAAAAGATATTTATAGTGTATTTGGTTCTACACTTTCACCTTTTTCGAGCAATGTTATGATCGATGGTAAAACATTTAAACAACACATATTAGAAAGTGTTGATTTACAGGATATTGTCAAAGCAGCGAATTTATTAGCTACTAAAACAAAAAGTGCATATTGTAACAATGCAGAGGCTAATTCTAAAAGTTACATAAATACAATAGGTGTGGGCATAATAGGCTAGTTAGGTATCCGTTCAGCTGCAATAGCTTATAATAACTAGTTACTTACCGATGTTATTAATATTTAAATTAATCTAGGACCGATCATTTGACATCCCTCTTTATTTTTCTATTTGAATATACTTTATATAAATTTTTTTAATTAAATCAATTTATTTTCCGAAATCATATCACAATTTAATTGTATTTTTACCTACACAATAGAATATATTAGTTTCAATGTTTCACTGCAATTAACAGCTTAGTTTCGATCACTATTGCGAATGGAATAGCTTAATTTGAATATTTGACTGGAATTTCGATAGCTTAGTTTCGATCACTATTGCCAATGGAATAGCTTAATTTCAATGTTTCACTGGAATTAATAGCTAAATCTCGATCACTATTGCCAATGGAATAGCTTAATTTGAATATTTGACTGGAATTTCGATAGCTTAGTTTCGATCACTTTTGCCAATGGAATAGCTTAATTTCAATATTTTCACTGGAATTAATAGCTAAATATCGATCTCTATTGCCAATGGAATAGCTTAGTTTCAATGTTTCACTGGAATTAATAGCTAAATCTCGATCTCTATTACCAATGGAATAGCTTAGTTTGAATATTTGACTGGCCTCTCGATAGCTTAGTTTCAATACTCAGGATGCAATTAACAGCTTAGTTTCGATCACTATTGCCAATGGAATAGCTTAGTTTCAATATTCAGAGTGCATTAATAGCTTAATCCCGATCTTATTTGACCACTCCAGTTTTTCTCGATAGTATTGAGGGCATAAAAAAGGAGAATCAATGATTCTCCTTTTTTATGGTGATTTAATTGTTAGGCCTTTCAGGTATCTGGGAAACAACTTCTAATACTTCATTTTCTGTCAGTTACGATGAATTTAATTCTTTGTGCTTGTCGAGCAATTTTAAGCAACGATTGATTAATGTTTGCAAAGACAATGAATCTTTTGATTGTGACTCAGTTTAGTGGGCCTTTGATACCTATTAGTTGATCATATGGTTTTATTTGAAAGGGATGTAACTCATGATAAACATAGTCATCAAACCATATTTGTATCTTTTTGACTAAATTTGTCCCTTGTAAAGCGGTATCTTTAGCTAAATTATCAAAATCGGTAATGGCTAACTGTTTTTCAAAAGGAGTTGACCTCACTAGCCCATGAATGGTTGTATTTCGTTTCTTTCTCCATTCATCGACTTTAGAAAATAATTCAAGTTTATTGATCTTTAAGCAAAGTGAAATCAACTCATATAGGCTTTTACTATCTGATTGCTTCTTTTTATGACTTAAAAATAGAGCCAGTTTGTCGGATATAATACTTTCTTGAAGTGTAATCGCTTCAAGGTAGTAACCATCTTTGATTGCCTTTGTAATTCTGGCATTAGCGATTTCTGTAATACTGTCTTTAACAAGTAAAGTTTCAGTAACATCTATCTCAAACTCTTTAGTTAATATTATATTTTGTAATTGAGCTTTGAGTTCGCCTGAACTATCAACTTCTTTGGTTAAACCACGAATGTCACAAAACAACTTATTTAGAAATGCATAACTATAAACATCAGTTGATTGAAGCCAGTAAGCATAATAGTTATCGTCATTAGCCTTGTTAATATTTTGAAGGTACTCACCTAATGTCCAGATAAATTGGTGGATGTACTCTATAAATGCTGTGACATGTAGAAGTATTAATTCCCCATTCGGGTATATGTGAAACTGATCTTGCGGTACTTCAGCATTAGTTAGTTTTTGAAACCATGAAGGTGCTTGTGGAGACTCAGAAACTATTTTAATCAGAAGTTGTCCAATAAGATTAGGGTTGTTACTCGTGTATTTATTATCTCTAGAGAGGCATTCTGATAAGTAAACAGAGAAGGCATATACATCTAATCTTCCTTCGTTAAAAAATGAATAGTTCTTAATAAACTCATAAAATTTTTGGTCTACTTGATTGTTGTTAGTTTCCATCATTTTAATATCCCTATTGCCCTTACTCATTTAAATACAACTCCGCCATATCATCCAACTTGGCTTTAACTTCTTTCCAATTAGGCATTACTTGGGTTAGCAATCGCCAAAACTTTTCGCTGTGATTGTGTTCTGCAATATGGCAAAGCTCATGTAATATCACGTAATCAATACATTCTTTAGGGGCTTTAATTAGATGGGGGTTAAGCATTAAGTTGCCTTTAGTTGAGCAGCTTCCCCATTGCTTCTTCATAGCCATCACTCTAAATGATGGAATGTCTGTAACCCATGTCGCTTTAGGTAACATTTTATTTAAGCGTTCATGAAAAATTGCTTTAGCTTTATGTTGATACCATCGGTCAATTAATGGCTTTATTTTACACGCCCGGTCATCATTGATTGAACCTAAATTTTGTTGAATTGTTACATTCAATTTACCACGACTAAGCTTAACGTTAGACACTTGCTCAGAATCAATGAGAACTTTTAAAACATAGCGTCTACCTAAGTAAAACTGGCTTTCACCGCTAACATAGCGTTTGGGTAAAATGTAATCTTTTTGCTTCGCAAACTCTTCTATATTTTGCCAAATCCATCGGGCACGTTTAAGCATAGCCTTTTGAATCGAATCATCGGTAGCATCATGTGGCACTGTTGCAATCACACGTTGATCGGGATGCACCTTTATCACCACCTTACGAGCAATAGCTTTACTAGAGATAACCTTGCTGCTTTGTGATTTACGGATCACATCATAATGAATCATGTCATTACCGTAATAAAATGCACCACGCTCAGCCGTTTTAGTGTGGCTTTTTGGGGTAATAATGTCAGCAGCCATTGAAGAATTAGCCCCGGTTAATGAATTTTCCATCAACATTAACCTCTTGATAAACCAAGGCGGGTAATTTTAAGCACTGCTTCAATGAGCTTTTCAGCATTATCAATACCGATATCGCCAAACAACATCGGTAGTAACTTCATACTGATGGCATTTTCAATTTCGGCAGGGTTGATAGAGTATTCAGCTACAGCATTGTTAACAACTTCATCAATATTAAAAGCAAGCGCTACTAACTTCTCATTATCTAATGATTGTTCAATTAAATAGTCTGAGCCAAACACATGCTTAAACAAACCAAAATAGGCTTGAGCATGTTTATTTAACTTGCCTGAATCATCGGTAAAGTCGTTTGGAATGTCGGCAACTTTTCGCTCTTTTACCTCTTGTTCAAAGTCAGCAAACAAGATGTATTGTTTAACTGGCGCATCAAACATCTCCTTAGTTTTTTCAATTGCTTTCTTTAATAGATTAGAGAAATACTCTTGTGCATAAGGATCATCAGCAAGATCTTCTTCAATCATTTTAGTGATGCGACCCGTGATTTTGTCTGTTTGGTTTCGAGCTTCATCATCACTTAAATCTTGCGGTTTAACATTTTTACCCAGATTACCAACCAAATAAGCACCATCAGGTTCTTTTACCTCAATACCCGCAATATGTTTATCTAATAAGCTGCGTATATCTTCAGCGTATTCATCGTAATTGACGGTTTCATTGGCATCTTCACGCACCTGTTTACGCAGGTCTACAAAGGCTTTTAAGTCACGTTTATACAAGTCACGTTTGCTATCGAAAGACTTATCTTCAAAGTAGCTAGCAGATTGTAAAGCGACCTTAATACAGTTAGAAAAAACAGTAAGGGCAGAGTAAAAATCATCACGCTTTTTAAGATTAGTATCAACCAGCTTGCCATCTATATCCTGTACTTTAGGGGCTAATGCTTGCCTTAATGCAGGGCCATCTTGCTTATTTTTAACGTTCGAAAAAATATCCCATAGTTCACTATGTAAGCCTGGTAACTTTTTGTATTCCGTATCCATGCGGTTATATAAACCTTTAAGATCGTCTATATCAAAGCCACCCTGGGTGCGTTCCGCCAAGTCTTGGTATTTTTCAATGGTGGTATCGAGTTCTTTCAAAATGCCACGGTAATCAATTAAGTAACCAAACTGCTTTTTACTGTGTAAACGGTTTACGCGAGCAATGGCTTGTATCAGATTGTGCTCTTTAAGTGGCTTGTCGATATAAAGTACCGTGTTTTTAGGCTCGTCAAAGCCCGTTAGTAGCTTATCGACCACTATCATGATGTCAGGGCCATCGTCACGGCTAAAGTCTTCTATAATGGCTTTTGTGTAAGCTTTTTCATCGCCCCCGTAGGTTTGTGCAACGTTGCCTTTCCACCAGTTTTGAACGATGTCTTTACTGTCTTGATCAACAACGTCATGGCCTTCACGGGTATCAGGCGCTGACATTGCAACAACAGAAGTCACAGAGCCTATTTTATCTAATGCATTCTTATAGCGAATAGCCGAAGCTTTTGAGTCACAGGCTAATTGGCCCTTTAAACCTTGTTGTTTGAAATTTTGGAAATGATCAGAAATATCGTAAGCAATCAGATCAATTCGACCTTCAGCTTGGTAAATTTGACCTTTTTGTGAAAACTTCTTCTTTAAATCAGTTCGTTGTTTTTCGCTTAATTTACTAGTGCTGCGCTCAAACCAAGCATCAATGGCTTGGTCATTCACGTTTAATTCAGGTATACGCTCTTCATACAATAAAGGCGTTACGGTTTTATCTTCAACGGCTTGTTGCATGGTATACGAGTGGATTATTTTACCGAACTTATTTTCAGTCTTATCATCTTTTAATAGTGGTGTACCTGTGAATGCAATAAAGGCTGCTTTTGGCAGTGTTTGCTGCATTCGAATATTGTTTTCACCGTTTTGGCTACGATGGCCTTCATCTACTAATACGATAATATTGGGGCTGTCGTTAAAACATTCTTTTTGCTTAATGGCAGAACCAAACTTATTGATGATTGAAAAGATAACACGTTCATTACCTTTACCAATTTGTTCTGCTAAACGCTTGCCAGATGTTGCCATAGCGTCTTTCTTATCTCTGTCAGTCAGTACACCACCAGAGGCAAAAGTACGGCTAAGCTGATCTTCTAAATCAACTCTGTCAGTTACGATGATCACACGAACTTGTGATAGTTCTTCTAACCAAACAAGGGCTTTGGATAAAAACACCATAGTAAACGACTTACCACTGCCTGTTGTATGCCAAATAACACCGCCTTCACGAGCACCTGCTGCATCAAAGGTATTAATACGTTCAACTAAAGCTTTAATGCCAAATACTTGCTGATAACGAGCGACAATCTTACCTGCTTTTTTATCGAACAAAGTAAACAAGCGAGTCATCTCAAGTAAACGCTCAGGGCGTAATAAACTGATGATCAGTCTATCTTGGTCGGTAACGGTTAAATCACCTGCGGAAATTAACGATAAGTAGTCATCTTTAGCGTAAGCGGGGCGATGATTGAACAAACTATTGAGCTGTTTATCATTAAGGTTACGATTTTTTAGGCGAACAAACTCAGCTTCAGGTATTAACTCTTCTTTCCACTTTGCCCAGAATTTTTCAGGTGTGCCGCATGTAGCATATAAACCTTCGTGCCCATTAACCGACAAAAGCAACTGGCTATAAGCAAACAAGTGAGGGATTTCTTGTTGCCCTTGATTACGAATTTGCTGAGAAATTGCCTCCGCATTGGTCGATTTACCCTCTTTATTAGAATCAGGGCGTTTTGCCTCAATCACCACCAAAGGTAAGCCATTTACAAAACAAACAATATCAGGAATACGATTACCTGTGCCTTCAGCATTTTGTACCACTAGCTCTTCGGTAAAATGGAATTCGTTGTTTTCGATAGTGTGCCAGTCGATAAGCTGAATAGTTGGTGAGGCTTTTTTTCCATCAACAAACTCAGTAACACTCACGCCATACATCATGGCGTTATAGAGCTTTTCATTAGCGGCTTTAAGCCCTAAATTCATTGCAGGGTTTAACTCATGCATCACTTTATCAATCGCAGCATCAGTGAGCTTGTGTTGCTTACCTGCAAAGGGAAACGTTTGTTTAGCTAAAAAATCACGCATGATTGGCATTAACACTACTTGGTGAGTGCTTTTTTTCTCTGCTGCAAATGGATTACCACGTAAGGCTTCACAATCACTAGGCGGAATGAACTGATAACCTAAATTAGTAAGCAAGGTTAATGCTGGGATTTTTGAACTAAATTCTTCTTGGAAATTTATGGTGGTTCTACTCATTAGTTGCCACCTTTAGTATTTATAAACTCGCAAACCACTGCAAGAATATTAGTACAATTAAATACTACGATTAAAGTGGTAACTATCAATGTTACCCATAATGTTAATGGAATTTTGTCTCTAAAAAAGCCAAAAGGTCGATAATTATCAATCCACCCAATTTGTTGTTCCCAGAAAAATTTATAATGAGCAAACCAAGTTGCGAACATTATATGATGGGATGCACAACTTTGATTATATTTAGCTTCAATATCTTGCAGCTCATTGTTTATTATCTCGGTATCTGGTGATTGATGTTCTGCTTTTAACATTAAGTGTTTTAGCTCATTAAATAAGTCAGTTAGTTTGATGCCTTTTGTTTCATAATTAGCTTTGTCCCCATTTTTCATTGTGATGTATAAACCAATGAGACCAAGTACAAGAAGGGTGCAAGACATAAGTTTTGTTGATAGCTCAGAAAAAGCTAGCGCATAAATACCAAAAGCCATTGAGATAAAACTAATTAATCCTGGAAGCTTTTCAATCATTTCAAAACTAGCAAAGTGCAATTTAGCTGAATACCCAACGTTGTAGGCAGTTTCAGCAATATGTTTTTTTAAGTTATTATTATCCATTCTAGCCTCACTGGATTGGTACATCGATTCGGTCTCTTGCGACTACAACATCATTTTGAATAACAAAACATTCAACAATATGTTCTCCGTTAAAATCTGTTTTTTCGTCTTTCTTTCTAAAGCCTTTATCAATAACTATATCACCTCGAATGCAATCTCTTTGTTCAGCTACTGCACCACGATTAAGGACCTTCCACTTGATAATGAACTCACCTGGAACATCAATATCAGCAATAAAGAAGTTAAGTTTTTTCTTTGATTGTAATTTTAGCTTTCTAGCTAACATATTTCGAAGTAAAGCTTCCCTGAAACCGTTTTGTGAAACTTCACATTCAAGCCTTACGTTAAATCGAATGTCTACAGTGTATAAATCTTCAATAAACTGTTCTGTATTTCTAAACGAGTAAGCTGAAGATTTGCTTTCTTGCACCGCAGCAACAGGAAAAGGTCGGCCAAATATTTTTTTCCACTTTTTATTGGCGGAGCTTGTTTCTCCTGCTGCAATGGCTGTTAAACTATTTTCGTAAGCTTCTTTTGCTTTGCGCTGAAATTTGCTTTTAACATTAACTCGTTGATTACTACCTAAGGCTAAGTAGTAGTCTTTGTTTGGCTCTTCCGATACATACTTAAAGAAATCTCGGCACAACCAGTCATAATAAGCTGTTGAACGATTATCATAATCAGAGTTAGACTTAAGAAAGTTATACGCTAAGGTATCGACTAATAATCCACCCATACCAACACCGCATTTGTTCTTCCATGCTCTAGCCATTTTACAAAGCTTGCGTAGATTTTTATTTTTTTGATCAACAAACTCTTTCATCGCTTTAATTTCTTCACGAGGCTTGGTGATCTTCCAACATCCACCATTGTATGTGTCGGGATACTTGAAGCTACCATCGTCTTGCTCAAAAACAGGCTGAACTTCAACCATAAATCCGTTGTAAAGAACCTGCACAACCAAGCGATCTTTATTCACTGTTGTTTTTCGATATCGGGCTTGAATGGCATCTTTGGTGTCATCTAATAACTTAGACTGCTTACCGTTTTTATAATCATTCCATTTAGAACTTGGCATGATATAAAGCATGTCTAAATCCGATATGCCTTTTATAGCAGTCCAACGGCCATAAGAACCGACTTGCAAGCTATTAGTGGTTTTTGACTCGGTATCTCTAAACTTTTTATTTAATGCCGAAGTGATTTCTTCATACTTAGAGGTAATAGATGCACTATTATCAATCGCTAAATTTCTCAAAAAGTCGGTAAACATCTCTGTTGTAGTCATTAATAATCCTTTATTTACACTATTACTCTGCGCTTACCCGTTAATAACTGCTGCATTAATGCTTTTTTCTCTTGCTTTAAATCAGTAAGTTGTTGTTTTAAAAGCTCGATTTCATTGTCGGCATTGGTTAATACTGAGGCGATTTTTTGTTGCTCTTGTTTATCCTTGGGGTATTTAAAATCTTTTTCTTTCAGCTCTCGCATGTGTCTGCTGTATCCAAGGTTTGGAATATCTGTATTTTGTAATAAATAATAAGAAAACTTGGCATCTAGACATTTATTTTCTTTCAATACTTGTGTTCCATCTGCACCTTGAGCAAATTCAAAGTCTACCCATTTTATTATTCTTGTGTGATCTCCAAAAATGATCACTGGTAAATTAGTATGCTTTTCTGCGTTATTTGTATAACCAGAAATAAGTTGTTTGCCTTGATCGACTACAGGAATTTCGCCAATTTCCAAATAATCACCAGATTTAACTTGAGTCTTCTTATCATTAGCAACTTTAAAAATTTCAGTGAATATTGAAAATATCCAGTCACCATCAAACGGTTTGCCTGAATCATCAAGTAGGCGCTTTCTCTGGGTATGAGTGCCTGTGAGCAGTTGTTGCATTAGCGCTTTTTTCTGCTGTTTGCTGTTTTCGATTAGGTGCTCGGTGGTGCTAATCGCTTTATCCCATGTGCCAAGGATAGTGGCGATTTTTTGTTGTTCAGGATACGGTGGGATTGGCACCTTGATTTCCTGTGTCAGTTTGGTATTAAATACGCCTTGTGCTCCACCTGCGGCTCCTGAAAATATTTGATTTTTACCCATAGGAGATAATAAGAAATAAGTAAAAAAATCGGCATCAGCATCATTAACCAAGTCGGTTTTAATAATGATAGAATTTGCCATGTTTGCTAGCCCATGTAGCCCATCAGCTTTACAAACCATGCCTAAATTAGCACCTACGCGAGCGATTAAAATATCATTGTTTTTAATTTGAGATTTTTTGTTCTTTTCATTAAAAGCGTGAGTAACATACTTGAGTTGTACATGTCGAAAATGACCATTACGGATATTTAGAGTTCGATAAAAAGGAACACCTTCTTCAGGTGAACAATAGTGGTCATTAACATTTCCAACATAACCCACAACTATTTTTGGAAAGACTTTACCTAGGGGGATTCCCCCCAGGTTTCAGGGTAATTATTCATAACCCAACTCCTTTAAGTAGCCTGCCATTTCTGCTTCAAGCGTATTAAGCTCACTTTTAAGCGCTACACGTTTTGTACGCACAGCCACTAAATCAATTTCAGCTTCTTCCTCAAAGGTATCAACATATCGAGGGATATTGAGGTTAAAGTCATTTTCAGCAATTTCATCAAAACTGGCAAGGTAAGCGTATTTATCAACACTTTCACGGGATTTGTAGGTGTCGATTATTTTTTGAATATTATCTGGAGTTAATTGGTTTTGGTTTTTGCCTGATTTAAATTCACGACTAGCATCAATAAACAGTACGTTGTTATCCGTTTTTTGCTTTTTAAATAGCAAAATGGCGGCAGGGATACCCGTGCCAAAGAATAGTTTTTCTGGCAGGCCAATAACAGTATCAAGCAGGTTTTCTTCAATCAATTGTTGGCGAATTTTACCTTCAGATGATGCTCTGAAAAGCACACCATGCGGCACAACCACACCCATGCGCCCCCCTTTCTCCGATGAAGAGCCGGGCTTAAGGGTTTCAATCATGTGGCTGATAAACGCATAATCACCTTTTGTTTTAGGTGGTACACCTCGTCTAAAACGACCATATGGGTCGCTGCTAGCATCTTCATGGCCCCATTTATCCAAAGAAAATGGTGGATTGGCGGTCACGATGTCAAAGTGTAATAAGCCAGTTCCTTCTTTATCTAATAACTGAGGATTGCGAATAGTGTCGCCCCATTCAATACGGTGGTTATCTTCACCATGTAGGAACATGTTCATTTTGGCTAGTGCCCAGGTTGCACCAATGGCTTCTTGACCAAATAGCGCATATTTTTTTGAACCTGAGTTTTTACGCACCATTGCGCCACATTTAAGTAACAGCGAGCCAGAACCACAGGCTGGATCACAAATTTGGTCACCTTCAACGGGTTCTAAAATGGTTGCTAATAAATCGGAAACTTCTGGCGGAGTATAGTATTCACCTGCGGTGGCACCACTGCCTGCGGCAAAGTGTTTAATGAGAAATTCATAGGCATTACCTATAACATCTAAACTCCCCACACGTTCAGAACTTAAGTTAAGAATGTCTTTACCAAAATCTTCTAACAAGTGGCGTAGTAAATCGTTCTTTTGCTTTTCTTGACCTAGTTTGTCGGTATTAAAACTGATGTCTTGGAATACATTTTTAAGCTTAGTGCCGTTGGCTTCTTCTAATGCGTGTAGAGCTTGGTCAATACGTTGCCCATTACCTGCTTGGTGACGTTGTTCGTATAAATCCCAAAAGCTTGCACCTTCAGGCAATACAAAACGCTGTTTAGACATCATTGCGGTTATTAATTGTGGGTTATCGCCATGTTGTTCAACGAGCTTTTTGTAATCGTCTTTATATACATCTGAGATGTATTTTAAGAACAACATGGTCAACACGAAGTCCTTGTATGTATCTGCGTTAATAACACCTCTAAATGTGTCACAAGCTGCCCATACTGCTTTATTAACTTCACTTTGTAGTTGGTTGTTTGTTATCTGATCTGTGCTCATTATTTATTCCTTGTCTATTGCTTAAGGCTTTAATTCGGTAAATTAGTTACGTGTAACGGTTATTTTTTCAAAATTGAATTGGCTATAGCTTTAAGTTGTAACTCCCTGTTATGGATCAACTGTAACATTACATTCTTTTCTTTTAATGATGTTTTAGCCAACTCTACTATATTTTTTTGTATTTCAATATCTGGTACAGAAATATCGAATTCTTCTATCACTGATTTTCTAATTCCTACTTGTAAACTCCCTTCAGCACTTAATTCAAAATATCTTTTAGCAATAGCTTGGTTTAATTGCCACGCGAGAAATTCCGGCATAATTATCTTAGGGTTAGTAATTGTGATTATAAAAAAATGAGGAGAGCAAACGGTGGGAACTTCAGGCTCCAATGTTATACAGCTAGCAATGTTCCTAGGTCCCCTAGATGCAATAATAATGTTTCCAGAAGTCAACCATCCAGTACTCCCCCTTTGAGTTTCGACATTAGTTCGGACTAAATTGTTCCAGTTAATGACACCATCATTATCAATGTCTTTGATTTGAATTACTTTAGATTCAGCATCATCCTTAGCATCTATTCTGCCTCTGAATGGGTGCCCAGCACGAATTTTCGTAACTTCTTTTAACTTCATTCTTTGCATAGGTTAATTAACCATTTCAATATTGATTAAAGTCACTCTAGCATACAAATCACTATACAACATCTCGATAATGCACAAAATAACTTGCAATATGAAAAATAAGCACTATTGTGATGGTGTATTAATGTACTAGGTAGGAAATATTATATGTTGTTAAAATTTAGAGATTCAAACCTCAACATCAGGCTAGATGGGATAATTAAGCATAGTAAGCCATTAGCTAATGATATAAATACTTGTTATCAAACATTTTTGAATAATCAATGTAAGTGGAATTATCAGGAGAGTACTATCTCAAAAGGTATTCGTGCTATTACTACTCAATTTGAAAATTTACTAATCGAGTTGGATAAACACACAAAGAAAGCGTTACTGAAAAATGGCTTATCCGCGCTAGAAAATGAAATTGTGTGGTTAAATATTGAGAGCGCTTTCTTTAATACCTACAATCATAGTGAGGAGAAGAGGTTCCTCACAATATTAAATAACTCATTTCTCCTTTTAGCTCGCTTATTTCACAATGATTCTGACTTAGTATCTCCCAGTACAATAAAAGTCAAAGGCATATTTATTAATACACTTAAACTATATAAAGCATCATATTTATTGATGAATCAATATCAGATGTTCATACGATATTTAGAAGATAGTGGGAAAACTCAAAGGGAGATAAAACGTATAAAAGCTAGTACCCACGCTATCCTTAATGAACTTATACAAATTGAAAAATATCGTAAGCTGCTCGCTGAGGTGGGATTAAGGACATTTGTTTATGATGAACATATTTTACAGGAAGTATTAAAATCAAAAATGTATACAGGCAAACATTTTGAAATTTTCCTCAAGCACATAGACAGTATTGCTTTCGCTAATTTTGATAGCAAAACCTTTGGGAAAAAAACCATAGTCTACAAAGGTGACAATAAACTTGATTTAACCACATTACATAATACTTCAACTACTTTATTTGAAGAGCTAAATAATTTTTCAAAGGTTATTGGACATTCAGTTGATACCCACCTATCACGGGGGTCAATCCGAGATCGATTCTCCGAGTTCACTAGGGCAATAGGTATATTACAAACTAAGCTTACGGATGACTTATACCAAGAATTCCTCAAAAATGGTGTAAGAGTTTTAATCTGTAATAATAATCTTAAGCAGTTATATAACGATCAAGATGTTCCTAGGTGGGTAATTTTAAGCATTCACCGAATATGTCTATATATTTATCCCAAAGAAACACCTGAAATTGTTACTTTGCATGATAATTTGCTTTCATTTCCGAGTGTTAGTGAAAATAGAGACCCTTTATCCGACTTCTCAATAATCAAGAACATCTCAGAGTTGTTGTTTGATGATTTTAAAAATTTACTTGAGGAACTTATAAACGACATCGATCTTAAAGTCTATTCGATGATTAGTGTTTACCATAACTATCAGCAGATTAAGTCTTTGCTAGTTAAGTACAAAGATTCTTTTAGTGAACCACACCTCGAAATATTGAGAAAGCATGGATTAAAAAGTTTTGGTATTAAAGATGGATTAATTCAAAAGCATTTATTAGCTCAGTTACAGGCAAGCGTATTAAATGGCTCATTCAATCGTTCTACCGCCATTACCTATCGCTCTAGTTTTATATGGTTCTTGCATGAGTTAAATATTCCATACTACGAGATATACCCTATCAATAACTCTAAAGCTGTTAAGTATCAGGAACGATTAAATTCACAAGACTTCTATTCAGAAAATGAATGTAGAGAACTAGCTTTTCATATAGAAAAATTATTAAGTGACGATAGTACTTCTCTCAACGTACGAATTTTGTTGCTTTTTGGAAAAGTGATATTAAAAACAGGCTGGAATATCAGCCCATTACTTAAATTAGAATGCGAGGATATTGTCCAGATTGAATCACCGATCACCAATAAATCCGAGTTTGCAGTTGTGCTTCAAAAGGCAAGGGCTGGATATCGAAATGACACTTATATCTTTGAAAAAAACGAGTTACAAGCCGATGCCTACAAGAGTGCTATTACGGATTTGTTAATCGTTCGTGACGAACTAACAAGTCATTTACGAACGCAGACTAAAGAGCACAGTAACTATGTTTTCATAATACCCAGCAAAGAAACTGTGATCAAACTTGAGTACAGCCACCTAAAAAGGCTATCCGCAATATTGAACGCTGTAGGGTGTAACGTTAACTTTATTGCACGAAAAATTCGTAAAGGAGGTCTAAATTATATTTATCGTAAAGTACAGAAGAACATATCTAGTTATATCAATATAGCCAATCACTCGTTTGAGACGTTTGAGTCAAACTATTTAAGGATAGACCCAAATCAGTCTCGTTACACTCTCAATCAAGCGACCAAAGTTATGTCTGATTATTTTACTGGAAAAGACATAAGCTCTGTTATTCAAATTATCACAGATAACTCAACCGAACACACTCAAATCATACCCGCTGGTGTTTGTGCATCTAAAGAGGGAAGCGAAGAAGCTGTACGTTACAATAAAGAACATCGTAAATTGCACCAAGATAATGATACCAATGTACTAAATCTATGCGCAGATTTTCTAAGTTGTATCTGGTGTAAATACTATAGAGTGGTAGTAGATTCAGAGCATGTTTGGAAGCTATTAAGTTACAAAAATTATATTTTACTAAATATGGAATTATCGGTTGTAGATTTCCATGACACTAATAACCAAATATCAAGTATTAACATACTTAAACAAAGGGTTGATGAGATCATTTCGAGCCTAAAAGAAAGAGATAACAAAGCGGTATGTGAAGGATATGCGTTAATAAAACAGCATGGAATACATCCTGACTGGGAGTTTGCATTCCCTTCTATGCCACTAAGTATAGGAGAGTTATGATGTCTGAATTAAATACGATAGTTAACTGTATCACGGATGTTAATAACACTATTAAAATAAAACGGCTTTCTACTAATGAAATTCAAACCCTATCTCATCTAATTGTATGGGAATCCGAAACTTTTGATGGGCAAAAAACAATATTTGGTGGTGTCCGTTTTAAGTATTCTCTAAAAGAAAAAGGGGTTTTGATTAATACAGGTTCAATCATATTTGACTATGAAATAAAAGCAATAATGGTTGCTTCACTACATTTGGGAATGGTCGTAGGTGGATCTCCTTTAGAATGGAAATCAGTTATGTCCAGAGTCAATATACTCAAGCGATTTTGTATTTTCTTGCAAGTTAGAAATTACAGTTCGTTTCGAGATATGGACGAATTACCTGAATTGAAACTTCGGAATCTTCTAATTGATTTTATGTATGTACCGAAGGAAGAAGGAGGATTAGCCGCTGATATTTTTACTTCTTTAATAAAGGCCGCTCGTGATTCCTTAAAACTACTGCATATTTATGGACTAGTTGAAGAGCAACCTTTCTCTTTATTACTTGATGAATTAACTATTAATAAAATAAGAAAACATGAAAACCAACATAGATTGAAACATTCAATTATTCCAACACTTGTGATGAAGTCATTGATTCAAGCATCAACTGAGTATTTAAACTCAGTTAAAGCCAATATTAATAGTATTATTGATACTCACAAAAAAGCAAATGAACGTATAGAAGGATCTGGAATAAATAACTCAAAGCATATTATATTATCTGTAAAGGGAAAGTTAAAAAGTGATTTGACCATAGTAACTGCACTAATTAAGGATTTAAACCTTCATGTTTATACGTTAATTTTAGCATTCACTGGAATGCGCTTCAATGAGGTATTTGAACTCAAAAACAACTGCCACTCAAGTAAAATGGAATCGGGTGAAAAAATTTACACCATCAGGAGCCTTTTATCAAAAACCACTGAAGGGGTTCTTGAGCTTGACTGGATCGCCAATGAAGTCGTTTTTGAAGCTATAGATCTGTTAAGTAAAGTTAATGAAGTTTATAAAGAAAGAGCAATATTACTTCTTGAACACCAAAGCCATATTTTATCTGACTCCCAAATACGTGAATACAGGTATGGATTAAAACGCAATCGTTTGCTGGGTATTTCTCACAATAAAGGGACTGTTCGCTTTGTTACATCGTATTCACTCCACGATAAAGGCAGCTTTGCATCTTTGATAAGACATTCATTTAAGGTAACAGCCAGTGATATTGAACAATTAGAAAAAATGGGATGTAATTATCAATCAGTTTCGCAAACAAGTGGTAAACGAGGATTAAAATATAAAGTAGGGGATACCTTTAATTTTACAGCACATCAATTTCGTCATACTTTTGCATGGTTCATTATTGCTAATCGCTTAGGGGATCTTGATGATATTAAATATCAGTTCAAACATCTAAAAAATATGATGTCGTTGATATATTCAGAAAGAGGATTTGAATCTTTAAATGAACTTAGGTCTGTTATTGAATACTTTGAAACGTTAACAAACAGCCAGGCTATTGAAAATATTGTTGAATCTGCCAAACGAAACGAAGTTACTGGAGGTGGAGGAGATAAACTTTCTAAGTTTCTTGCAAAAATAAATTCGAATCAATCACAAGTAATATACACAACAGCCCAACAACCACATTTCAACAACACACAAGAATTAATAGATTTTTCAACCAAACATGGCACGATAATTAGAGGGTTACCGCATGGCTATTGTACTAAAGGTGTTGAATGTAAAATAAAGAATGCATCTGACCCTTCGCATTGTTTATATTGTGATACGTATTACGTGACACCAAAGCATTTACCATATTGGGAAGCTATTAAAAAAAGTTGCGAGAATAAAATAGAGCGAATTAACGAACTACCGGATTCATCCAAATACCAAGCGTACTTTACAGGCTTAAAGGATAATTTAAACGCTGCCAATAAGATAATTGATAAGCTTACACCAGCTCTAAAGAAACAATCATAAAAGGACTGTAATGAATACCCGAGAAAAATTATTAACCTGTGTAAAAAAATTTGAAGAAAGTAACATTCCTATCAGCATCTCAAAAGTTGCTGGCGAAGTTGGCATAAGTCACTCTCATATATCTAACAATCATCCTGATATTAGGGATGATATTATTAGAATTAAGAAAGAACAAAAAATACAAATATTAATTGAAAAAAAGAATAATAAAACCGAAAAGTTGATTAAACATAATGAAACTCTTGCCCGAAAGCTCTCTTTAGCCAAGGATAAACAAGCTGACAAAACCATAGCAACCTTAATGGCTCACATACAAGAGTTATATTCAATGTATGACTCACTGCTTGAAGAGCGGAACTCTTTTGCAGAAAGAATATTAGATTACGAAAAGTGAGACAGAAAGTCATTTTGTGAGTAACATATTGTTATAAATTAAAGGATTTTAGATGGGTTATTTGATTAGATTACGGTTCTTTTTTGTTACTAGGTCCAAAGCCTTTATAAATAAGGTTACTAACGGTTTTTATATTTTTCAAGATGTGATTAGGTCGGATGAAGCTTATTTCAGAGCTTACAAACATATTGATGGTGGCGTAAGCAGTAAAAAAAGCCAACAAACCATGCAACAATGTTTTGATATTTGGCAGCAACAAACAGGTTATTCTTATCAAACATTAAGCCGGGTATTGTCGTTTTCTGTGGGAGATAATTTTGTAGGCGTAGTCACTGATGGCAGCTGATCAATCAAACACCTTACAATTTGTTAATTGGCGTACCGCGCCGTTGGAAATAATCGACCTAGCTGAACAGTTTGGTTGGATTATGGCGAACAAGGCCCCGAATGATGAGTCATTACATATCGCTTTTGACGACGACAAACTGTTTTTAACCCGAGACAGTAAAACCAAAATATTTGTCGACTTTGCTGAGGGGGCAAATGCTCATAGACAAAAATTCGGTGGTGGTAAAAACCAAGCTATCGCTAAAGCGGTAGGGTTAAATAAAGTAGATTTGTCAAAGTCCTCGTTAAAGGTCTTTGATGCTACTGCCGGTATGGGTAAAGATGCGTTTGTATTGGCTTCCTTAGGCTGTGAAGTTACATTAGTTGAACGCCAACAACCTATCTATGCATTATTGGTTGATGGTTTTCGGCGTGCGAAAACATCAACTCATTTACCTTGGTTTGAGGAGCGTATGAGTCTGATTCATGCCCCTGCACAACAAGCATTAACGCAAGCTATATCGAATAAACAAGACGTAGATGTGGTGTATCTAGATCCTATGTTTCCACATAGAGTAAAATCGGCGGCGGTAAAAAAAGACATGGCGCTGTTTCAGACGTTTGTTGGGACAGATGATGATGCAGATGAGTTACTGCCAAGTGCAATAACCTTGGCTAAAAAGAGAGTTGTAGTGAAACGTCCAGACTACGCACCATTCTTAAATGCACAGCAGCCAAGCACGCAAATTAAAACCAAAAAGAATAGATTTGATGTATATGTTAACGCAGCCATGGTATAAATTGGCTGTTATTCAACGAAGAATATAAAAATAATAAGAAAATATAGGATGTTAGATGATAGATGTAAACAGTAAGCTACCAAGTGTCGAGTTTCAGTATTTTGCAGAGGGTGAAATGATCACCGCAACAACTGAAGAATTATTTGCTGGTAAAAAAGTGGTTATGTTTGCAGTCCCTGGTGCATTTACACCAACTTGTTCAAACACTCACCTTCCTGGTTATGTGGTAAATTATGATAAGTTCATAGCTAAAGGAATAGATACTGTTATTTGTTTATCAGTAAACGACGCTTTTGTTATGGATGCTTGGGGCAAAAGTCAAAACGCAGAAAATATTATCATGCTAGCCGATGGTGGCGCAGACTTCACTAAAGCAATCGGCTTAGAAGCTGAAACCGGCATTTTTGGTGGTACTCGTTCACGTCGTTACGCTATGGTCGTTGATGATGGTATGTTGCAAGTACTTAACGTTGAAGAGCCTAAAAAGTTTGAAGTAAGTGATGCTGAAACCATATTAGCTTTACTTTAATAGGTAAACATCAGTTAACAATTAGATAAATTAGCGTTTAAAGAGGCATGTGTGAGTCAATCAGTACAAAAAGCTAACCCACAATTATGCCCTTTATGCGCTAAAGACAATGCTTGTGGCAATCTGGTGAGCGACTCTCTAGTTTGCGACCCAGAAACGAAACAAACCTGTTGGTGTCAAAACCCTAAATTACAATTCCCACCTGAGTTATTACAACAAGTCCCAGATGCTGAAAAAAACAAATCTTGTATTTGTCAGGCTTGCGCGACAAGCTTTATAATTTCAAGGTCATGAAGTTAATTAGCCGTAGTAAAGAGTTCGATTGTTAAATATCAAGGAATTCAAATGAGAACATTTTTATGTATTGTTACGCTGTTTACGGCATTAGTCGTAAATGCCAAGCAAGTTAAGGCTCCAGAAGCATCAATGCATTGGTTAAGTCTTATCGATAATGGCGACTATGCAGAAAGCTGGCAATTGGCAGATAAAATATTCCAATCACAGCTAACGATAGGTAAATAGGAAGTTGCGCTGAATAATGTACGAGCACCTTTAGGCGATGTTAAATCTAGAGTGGCATTAGGAGAAAAAGCATTTACATCTTTACCTGGTGAGTACGTGGTACTGCAATTTAAAACAGATTTTGAATTTAAAAAAGACGCTATTGAAACACTCACCTTAACTAAAACTGACGGACAATGGCGTGCTATTGGTTACTTTATTAAATAGTTGGTGTACTTCGTTCTGTATTTCAGTTGAATTCAGCAATGAGTAAATGTGGTGTAAGAATCCAGTGGGTTATAGAAGTTAAATGCACACTGGTGATCATTCATCGTCAAGAGGTTCCCCATTTTCATCTTTTTTCTTAATGTGTTCCTGTTTAATGTTTTCAATTTTTTTGATTTCTTGATGTGGTATTGGAAAAATCGAAATTACAGGAAAGATAGTCAAAAATATCAAAGCCCCTTTTGACATTTTTTTGCTCCAGAGCACCAACCAATACAAAATTTGCACGACAAAAACAGCAAAACACACTAATAAAAAATAGCTAAAAAAACTCTCAATTTTAGCACCACTCAATAAATCCATTTACACCACCTATTATATTTATACTAATGAGGTGAGGGGCTAAATGGATATATCAAGTGGCCGCAGTTATGTGTGACCTTACTAAATTTTGTCTTTTTTACTTCTGTAATAAGCAATAGGAATAACAAACAAGGTCAGTGCTGACGATACCGCCATACCAAAGATTAATGAGACGGCTAATCCCTTAAATATTGGATCTGACAAGATAAACAACGCGCCTATCATGGCAGCTAACGCGGTCAATATTATAGGTCTTGCACGCATTTGAGCAGACGCTACGACGGCATCTTTTAAGTCCACACCTTGGGCTAATTGCTGCTCAATAAAGTCGACTAACAAAATTGAGTTCCGGACGATAATACCTGCCAGTGCTATCATGCCTATCATAGAAGGAGCCGTAAATTTAGCATCCAATAACCAATGACCAGGGAAAATGCCGATAATAGTTAATGGAATTGGCGCCATGATAATTAATGGTAAACGATAGTTTTTAAACTGGCCGACAATTAATAAGTAAATCAGTAACAAACCAACCCCATAAGCGATACCCATATCACGGAATGTTTCGTAGGTTATTTGCCACTCGCCATCCCATTTTATTGCATTGGTGTAAGGCGTATCTGGCGCTTGAGTGTAAAAGATATCTGTATCAGGGTTTTGTTCTGAAAAAGTGCCACCGGCTTCAAACATGCCATATAACGGACTGTCTGTATCACCCGCCATATCGGCTACAACATAAATAACCGGACGTAAATCTTTGTGATAAATAGGCTGATCTTGTACAGCTTTAATCACTTGAGTGAATTCACTTAACGGGATTAATTTGCCATTAACATTAGCCATCTTAGTATTTAACCAAGCGTTTACATCGGCTTTATAAGGGCTGTTGGCAGACACTATGATAGGCGTTGGAGTATTACCTAAACGGTCGTGTAAATAGCCAACAGGCTGCTCTGACAACAACTGATATAACATATTTTGTGCGTCTGCTTTGACTATGCCTAGTTGTTGAGCACGGGATTCATCAATTACCACTTTCCATTTTAGCTGTTGAGCTGCAATAGAAGTGTCAGTATCGACAACTTCGTTAGTGTTATTAAAGGCGTGCAATAATTGTTTTGCGGTATTTTCACGACTGGCTTGGTCTGGCCCATACACCTCCGCTACTATTGGCGCCAACGTAGGAGGGCCTGAAGGTTCTTCTACCATTTTAAAATTGGCATTTAACTTATTGGCAACAGGTAATAACAAATTACGAATTTGTTTGGCTATATCGTGGCTGCCCATATTTTCACCAAGAGAGCTGCGCTCATTATTTTCTACTATACGTAATGTGATCTCACCTTGATGAGACATTTCACGCATATAATACTGACGTACCAAACCATTAAAGGTTATAGGCGCATACGTACCCGCATACAGCTGATAGTCAACAACATACTCTTGTTCAGCTAACACAGAAGAGAGCTCTTGCAATGCAGCTAAGGTGGTTTCTACAGTGGTGCCTTCGGGCATATCAACGGCAATTTCCATGGTCGCCTTGTTATCAAACGGCAGCATTTTTAATAACACTAAACCGGAAGTAGGCAATACCATAACGGCCACCATTAATGACACAATCACACCAAATAACTTCCACTGATTTGCTAAAGCATTTTTAGAGGTAATAAATTTGCTTAGAACCTTTCCTGCAAATTTGCCAATAACATCATCTGATTCATCATGGGATGGAGCCGGTTTTTCATTAGCATCTTGTTTTGTGTTGTGATGTTTTAATAAACGTACTGCTAACCAAGGGGTAATGGTGAATGCAATGATCAGCGATAACAGCATACCGGTACTGGCATTGACTGGAATTGGGCTCATGTAAGGGCCCATTAAGCCAGAAACAAACGCCATAGGTAATAAGGCTGCGATAACCGTAAAAGTGGCTAATATGGTTGAACCACCCACTTCATCAACGGCTTTTGGTATTAACGTGGTTAATGATTCATCTGGGTGCGACTGTTGACGTCGATGAATGTTCTCCACCACAACAATGGCATCATCAACCAAAATACCGATTGAAAATATAAGGGCGAATAAAGAAATTCTATTTAAGGTAAAACCCCAAGCCCATGAAGAAAACAAAGTTATCAGTAACGTTAAACCAACCGCTAAGCCAACAATAATGGCAGCACGTTTACCCAAAGCAAACAAAACTAAAACAACCACAGCCATAGTGGCGAATAATAACTTTTGAATTAACTTGTTGGCTTTTTGTTGTGCGGTTAATCCACTGTTGCGAGTAACGCTGTATTGAATATTATCTGGGATCACTTTGCCTTTCAGCGTTTGTGCTGTGTCTAATACGGCATTAGCCACATCAATGGCGTTTCGGCCTTCCTGTTTAGCAACACTTAATGTCACAGCTGAGTGTAATTTGGTGTTTTGATCCGAGCCTTTACCAAATCCCATTTGAACATAACTCGTTGGTTTAATACTCGATAAACTCACATCCGCAATATCACGTAAATAAACTAACTTAGAACCCTGAGAGTCTATTTGCGCTGAGATCACTAGGTCTTTTACGTCTTGCTCATTTGTTAAGAACTGACCAATCGCAACGATCACATCTTTATTGCCACTTTGTACTGGTAACTCAGGGGAATGACCACCAAACTGCTGCATCGCACCTAAAACGGCACGTATATCTACACCAAAGGCAGCGGCTTTCACGGGATCAATTTTTACATTCACTGCGTGCTCAGCATAACCTGTTACTTCAATGTTACGACTACCTTCTACACGCTGTAATACTTGGCTAACTGAAGTAGCAACTTGGCCTAATTGTGATTGGCTAACTGTAACATCGTCACTCCAAAAGGTGAGGCTGACAATGGGGACATCGTTAATACCCCGTGCTCTTACTGCGGTTTGACCGACACCATACTGCTGTGGCCAATGCAACTCGGTCATGACTTGATTCCAAGTTTTGACTAAGGCCTCTTGACGTTTAATTCCCACTTTAAATTGCACAGTGACCACTGATTGACCTTGCATAGATACACTATAAACATGTTCTACGCCTGCCATTTGGGACATGGCATTTTCAGCTTTAATGGAAACTTGTTGCTCAACCTCACCACTACTTAAACCAGGTGCCGAGATAAATACGTCTACCATAGTGACGTTAATTTGTGGATCTTCTTCTTTAGGGGTAATTAAAATGGCGATTAACCCCAAAATCACAATCATGATTGCAAACAAAGGGGTAATTGGATTATTTTGCGATAGTCTCGCGATACGGCCTGAAATTCCCATAGTGATCACCTCAACTACTTAGTTTGAGATGCTAGGAATTTAGCACCAAAACGAACGACGGAATCTTTTTCAGTTAATCCTGACAATACTTCAATATTTTGGTCATCACTGTCACCTAAAACGACCTGACGTAATACATGGTGCTCACCTAGTTTTACAATCACAGCAGAAAGGTCACCTTGGTTAAACACAGAACTGATTGGTACAACTAAGGCTGAACGAGGGTCGGTTTTTACAGCAACTTTGATAAAACTACCTGGGCGTTGATTAAAGCTATCTTTGTTGATATTGGCGCGAACTAATAACGTGTGAGTATCTTTATCTAAGTTTGGCGCTATGGTTAAGTTGGTTAATTCCGTCCAATTTCCTTGGCTAGTTTGGGCTAATAATGATTTGTTTGCATCGATATCAGAAACCAGAGAATTAGGTACGTGAACGATCAATCTATTTTGATTAACGGCAAAACCTGACAACATAGCTTGTCCAAACTTAGCGGTTTCCCCCACTTCAATATGACGAGCTGTTACAACACCAGAGTATGGTGCAATCACCTTAGTATACGTAAGCTGTTGTTTAACTTCTGCTATTTGCGCCTTGGCTAAACTAATATTGGCCTTAGCCACTTCCAGCGCACTGCTGGCTTTAGTCATGTCGTTTTCACTGACAAAGCTATTGGACGTTAATTCTTTTAATCGATTGTATTCAGAGTTGGCTTGGTTCGCATTGGCTTGTGCTACTTTTAGTGATGCATTAGCTTTAGCTAACTGAGCTTTTAATTCGGAATTATCAAGTTCAATGAGAACTTTGCCGATGGCAACTTGGTCATCCACGTCGACATGTATTTTTTTTACTTTGGCATTTACTTGGGCAGAAACTGTCGATTCACTAATAGCTTCAACATGTCCGTTCAGTACAACCTTAGTATCAAGTTGAATGCGCTTAACCGCAACACTCTCACTCGCTTGTACGGAAAATATAAAACACAATAAAGTGCTAGTTAATGTGATTAAGTGACTCATTTTCATAATAAATACTCTGTTTGTTCTGTGATTATTTAAGCGCTATGGCCAAATAATAGACTAACGTGAATGAAATAATGTAGTTATTATATATTAGTTTTTACTAATATAGCAAGGTGATAAAATCCTTTATCTTATTTTTGTCTGATAGACGTTATTTCTAACTTGTTTTTACAATTATTAGGGGGATTAGTAACCCCCATTTTTGGGTTATGTAAGGTACTTAGCTATTTAAAATAGTGTCTTGTCGTTCTTTTCGCTCTCTCTCAATATCCTTATAAATTTTTCTTTTGGGATTATTTAAACAAGACAAAATTTCTTCAGGTTGCACAGTACGACAAATAGCCTCTCTTTCACTGTCTGATACGCTATTGCATGCAGCTAATAAGAAAGTAACGGTTAGCGTTAAAATTAGGTATGAATTGGTCTTAAACATAAAGTTTCTTAATTCCTTTAAAAAATCAATTTTATGTCACGTAATTTGACCGAGACATATATTTTCAGTTACCACAATTAAGTGAAAGATTCGCAAATTTATTTGCGGTTTTTAATTAATTCTTGTCTCAGTTTTTCGTATTCATCATAAGTTTTATCGTTAAGATTATTTAAGCAGTCCTCAATATCTTGTGGGGGTAAAGTACGGCAGTGCGCTTTTCTATTATTTTGCACTTCACTGTATAACTCTTTGCTAGTGCACGCCGCTAATACAAATGTCACGATAAGCGCCATAGCTATCTGTAAATTGTAGTTAAACATAAACTTTATAAACTCCATTCAAACTAAAATTGTAGAACACACATTTTGATTTACTGTTGTCGCATAATGCCAGCATAAAAACGTACCGCTTTAACCATATTGTCGATACTAATACGTTCATTAGTGCCGTGCATACGAGCTAAGTCTTGTTTGTTTAAAATCATAGGACTAAAGCGATAACTTTGCGTGATCTCAGAATAAAAACGACTATCTGTTGCTGCTATGGTGATGCCTGGAGTAACGATTACGTCACCATAAGCGGCTGATGCCTGCTCGGCAATAATATTAAAACCAGAACTGTCCATAGTGGCAATTGTTGAAGCCGACTGTGCTGTGACTGTATTGACTTCAATTCGTTCATCATTAATTACCCTTTTTACATGATTTATAACATCGTCAATGGTGTCTCTTGGGTGCAATCTGAAATTAACTATTGCGGTGGCACTGATAGGTAGGACATTGGATTTAATACTACCGGTTAACATAGTTGGGGCAGTGGTGGTTCTTAACATAGCGTTACCACTTGGAATGTTACCCATGACTTTCTCAATAATAGGTTTAAATAACCAAGTGTTGGCAAACAAAATTCGGTAACCCAACGACATATGTCGGCCTAACTTGTCGTACATAATCTCACTAACACCTGTTAAACCACCTGCGACCGGGTTATCTCGTAGCTTAACAATACCATCGGCCAGAATGCTTACTGCTGTATCTTTTGGCGGCATTGAGCTATGACCTCCTTCAGCGTTCGCGACTAACTCTAAATTCAAATAGCCTTTTTCAGCCACGTTTATCATGGCTATTTGTTTTGTTATGCCCGGCACAATGCCATCAATAACGGCGGAACCTTCATCAAGAGACCATGCGATATCCACTTTCTTTTTGGCAAGCCAATTAGCAACTGCCTGTGCGCCAAATTGACTTCCGATCTCTTCGTCGTGAGTTAATGCTACATAGATATCACCTTGCGGTTTAAAGTCTTTATTTGCTAATGCATTTATTGCTTCAAGCATGGCAATAGCTGAACCTTTATCATCCATTGCTCCACGACCCCATATATATTCTTGGTCAATCACGCCATCAAATGGAGCATGTTGCCAGTCTTGTTCTGTACCAGGGTTTACCGGAACCACATCATAATGAGCGGACAATAAAATAGCGGGTTTTTCAGGTTGTAAACCGCGCCAATAAAACACTAAGGTATGTTGATTGATTTTTATTAATTGCAGCTTTTTATGAACAAGTGGGTAAGTACTTCTCACCCAATCTACAAAATGATTAAATGCTTTTTTATCAATTTGAGCCTGATCTTCTTTTGAAATAGTTTTGAACTGTATGGCTGCTGATAGATTGTTAGCCAAAGACATGGGATCAATATCAAGTTCAGGGTTTTCTTTATTTATACTGATGATTGGTTCAGGTGCATCATAAGTTATGGTTCTTACTAAAATGATGGCAATTAAGATCAATATGCACGACAGCAAAATGTTTGTTATTTTTTTTAACATGGATATCTATTCTCAAAAAGACAATTTATGTGACTAAGGCGTTGAATAGATTACGGTAAATTTAAAGGGATGGCGAGGAAAAGTAAATCGACCATTTATCAAGAAATAGCCGATATTAAGAACCAATGACGGTGAGTTAACTGCTTTTTAAGAATAATTTAAAACTTGGATTTTCTGTTTCGTCTTTCCAAGTAAACCCTAGTTCGTCTAGATGCTGACGTAAGTTTTCATCTTCATCGTTGGTTGTTTCAAACGCTGCCAATACCTGACCAAAGGCCGCACCATGATTACGATAATGGAATAACGTAATATTCCAATTTTTGCCTAACGTATTTAAAAATTTAGACAGTGCGCCCGGGTATTCTGGAAATTCAAAACTAAATATTCGTTCGTTTACGGCTTCAATTGGTTTACCACCCACCATATGACGGACATGCAATTTAGCTAACTCATTATCAGTTAAATTCACCACTTGATAATCGGCTTGAGTTAGTTGAGTTATTAATTGTTCAAGCTCTTTTTGACCGTTGGTTAATTTAACACCAACAAATATTTGAGCTTTGCTTTTATCTTGAAAACGGTAGT
Organism: Psychrosphaera aquimarina; assembly: GCF_032461525.1. Lineage (NCBI taxonomy): Bacteria > Pseudomonadati > Pseudomonadota > Gammaproteobacteria > Alteromonadales > Pseudoalteromonadaceae > Psychrosphaera > Psychrosphaera aquimarina. The sequence goes on from NZ_JAWCUA010000003.1 coordinate 326,580, forward strand.
TAAATTCAGTGATAGCTTTACCGCCGATAACATCACAAAATTCAATAAAGGCACCCTGTCGTTCTGGAATAGTCACCGCGATAACGGCCTCTTTTTTCTCACCGAGTTCGGTTCTTTCTGCTACATATCTTAATTTATCAAAGTTAAGATTAGCGCCAGACAGGACACAAGACAGACGTTGGCCAGTAATACCATTTTCATTTACGTATTTTTTTAGCCCTGCAAGGCTTAAAGCACCTGCGGGTTCCGCAACCGCACGCACATCATCAAATAAGTCTTTTATAGCCGCACAAATTTCATCAGAATTGACAGTGACAACGTCATCACAATACTGTTTTGCCAACTCAAAGGTCTTTTCTCCTATGCGTTTAACGGCAACGCCGTCGGCAAATATATCGACCTGGCCTAAATCAACAGGCTCTCCAGCTTCTAATGCGGCTTTTAAACAAGCGGCACCTTCTGGTTCAACACCGATTACTTTGATTTCAGGTTTAAGTTGTTTGATATACACCGCCATACCTGCAAGCAAACCACCACCACCAACCGGAATGAAAACAACATCTAAATCGCGAACTTGTTGTAATAACTCTTTGGCTACTGTGCCTTGCCCTGCAATGACATGATGATCATCAAACGGGTGGATATAACTCATGGATTTTTCAGCGGCTAAATTAAGAGCAAAGGTATTTGCTTCATCAAAACTTTTACCCACCAAAACTACATTTGCGCCATGACCCCGTACCGCATTGACTTTTATGTCGGGTGTGGTTTCTGGCATCACTATCGTCGCGTTTACGCCCAATGTCTTTGCAGAAAGGGCTAAACCTTGGGCATGATTACCTGCTGAAGCGGCTACGACGCCACAATTTAATTGTGATTTTGTTAGATTTGCGAGCTTGTTATATGCACCACGCAGTTTAAATGAATGGACTGGCTGTTCGTCTTCACGTTTTACAAAAACGTCGTTTTGTAATCTAGTGGACAAACTTTTTAATCTATCAACACTGGTTTGAACGGCAATGTCATAAATAGGAGCCAACAAAATATCGTGAACAAATCCTTGCGCTATTTTCAGTTTATTCAGTTGGTCGGTTGGTGACATAGTAATTCTCTTTTGCTTATATTTATATTGATGTGGATTTCACAATTTTTAGGGTAAATAACCCTTGATGATATGGGTTATTTACCACTAATTAATGTATGAAGTTATCTAATAACTCTCTGTTACGTACCGCGCCTTTATCTGCGCTGGTTGCTAACATAGCGTAGTTTTTAAGTGCATAACTAATTGGACGTACACGATCCGCAGGTTTCCATGCATCTTTTCCTTTTGCTTCCATTTTTGCACGACGTTCCGCTAACGCTTCATCACTAACTTGCAAAGTAATTTCACGAGTAGGGATGTCGATATGGATAATATCCCCTTGTTCAACCAGTGCGATAGTACCTCCGCTTGCAGCTTCTGGAGATACATGTCCGATAGATAAACCAGATGTACCACCAGAGAATCGACCGTCAGTTAATAAGGCACATGCTTTCCCTAAACCCATTGATTTTAAGTAGGTAGTTGGGTACAACATTTCTTGCATACCTGGGCCGCCTTTAGGACCTTCATAACGAATAACCACCACTTCACCTGCAACTACTTTTCCATCTAATATGCCAGCAACCGCAGCATCTTGGCTTTCAAAAATATGAGCAGGTCCGGTAAATACTAAGTTGTCGTCTGATACCCCAGCGGTTTTTACGACACAGCCGTCAACGGCAATATTACCTGAAAGTACTGCTAAACCACCTTCAGTAGAGAATGCATTTTCAAGGCTACGAATACAGCCATTCTCACGGTCGTCGTCTAATGTGTCCCAACGACAATCTTGGCTAAACGCTTTGGTGGTGCGAATGCCTGCAGGGCCAGCACGGTAGAATTTTTTCACTTCTTCATCATCAGTGACCTTGATATCGTATTTGGCAATCACGTCAGCTAGTGTCGTACCTAACACGTTTGGTACATATGTTTTTAATAACCCAGCACGCGAAAGTTCGCCTAAGATAGCAATAACACCACCGGCACGATGTACATCTTCCATATGATATTTAGGTGTTGATGGCGCAACTTTGCATAACTGTGGCACGATGCGAGATAATTTATCCATGTCTTCCATGGTGTAATCTATTTCAGCTTCTTGGGCGGTTGCCAACAAATGCAGGATAGTATTGGTTGAGCCACCCATAGCAATATCTAAACACATAGCATTTGAAAACGAATCTTTATTCGCAATATTGCGCGGCAGTGCAGATTCATCATTGTCCTGGTAATAACGTTTAGTTAATTCAACAATTTGTTTGCCGGCTTTTAAGAATAGTTGTTCACGGTCAGCATGGGTTGCCAACATAGAACCGTTACCCGGTAAAGCTAAACCTAACGCTTCGGCTAAACAGTTCATTGAGTTTGCCGTGAACATACCTGAACATGAACCACAGGTCGGGCAGGCAGAACGTTCTACTTGGTCAGATTGTTCGTTAGATACTTTAGGGTCCGCGCCTTGGATCATGGCATCGACTAAATCCAATTTAATTATCTGATCAGAAAGTTTGGTTTTACCCGCTTCCATTGGGCCACCAGAAACAAAAATGACCGGTATGTTTAACCGCATTGCGGCCATTAACATACCCGGAGTAATCTTGTCACAGTTAGAAATACATACCATGGCATCAGCACAATGCGCATTAACCATGTATTCAACTGAATCCGCAATTAAGTCACGAGAAGGTAAGCTATAAAGCATACCGCTGTGACCCATAGCGATGCCATCATCGACCGCGATAGTATTAAACTCTTTAGCGACACCACCTGCTTCTTCAATGGCGCCAGCCACTAACTGTCCCATGTCTTTTAAATGTACATGACCTGGAACAAATTGAGTAAATGAGTTAACAACGGCAATGATAGGTTTACCAAAATCTCCGTCTGTCATTCCTGTTGCACGCCATAAAGCACGTGCTCCTGCCATATTTCGACCTTGTGTAGACGTTGCTGAACGTAACTTTGGCATCCTAAACTTTCCTTTCTTAATCTTTTAAAATCGTTATTAATCTATTTTCTAGAGGCATAAAAAAAGCCTCTGAACTCTTTGTATGTAAAAACGTTACAAAGAACAACAGAAGCTTTATCCCTGATTAATCAGGATACAAATAACCAGTGACGAATCTGGAGTTATTTTACTGGCGTTAACCAGTTATGCTTGTCTTCTGTTGTTCCGTTAAACAAGCCAAAGAATGCATCTTGAACTTGTTTAGTAATAGGTCCACGTGTACCTGAACCTACTGGTATACCGTCTACGCTGCGCACTGGTGTAACTTCAGCAGCAGTACCACACATTAATACTTCATCTGCTAAGTATAATGATTCACGTGGGATGTTTTGTTCTTGTACTGTGTAACCCATATCTTTTAATAACTTGATAATGGTGTCACGCGTTAAGCCAGGCAATATAGCGGCTGTGATAGGTGTTGTTGTTACCACTCCGTCGCGAATAACGAATAAATTTTCGCCTGCGCCTTCTGATACATAACCATGAATATCTAATGCGATACCTTCACCGTAACCGTGGCGACGTGCTTCCATCGAAATTAGTTGTGATGATAAGTAGTTACCACCTGCTTTAGCGCCCGTTGGCATTGTATTAGCCGCTAAACGATTCCAGCTAGAAACTCCAGCGTCAACGCCTTTTTCTAGCGCTTCTTCGCCCAAGTATGCACCCCACTCCATCGCTGCAACCATAACATCGGTTTCAGTGTTAAATGGAACCGCAAGACCTAAACCAATCTCGCCATAAAATGCAGCTGGACGTAAGTATGCTGATTTAAAACCGTTCTCTACAACCACGTCTTTTTGAGCTTGGTTTAGTTGCTCATGTGTATACGGGATTGTCATACGGTAAATTTTAGCAGAATCAAATAAACGACGAGTGTGATCGTCTAAACGAAAAATACACGTTCCTTTATCTGGAGTGTCATAAGCTCGCACGCCTTCAAATACTGAAGATCCGTAATGGATTGCATGGCTAAGCACATGAACTTTTGCGTCTGCAAAAGGAATTAATTTACCGTTAAACCAAATTTTCTCTGCTGATGATGGAAGTGCCATTCTATATTTTCCTCTACGAGCCTAACCAACTGCTTGTTGTTGGGCTGTGTTACCTATGAAGGGGTTAATCATACTGGAAAACCCCATTTCTAATAAAGTCGCCAATTTTGCCTTATCGTCGGTCAAATAGCACTGCTGCACGTCAATTATGGTTTCTAAACTTTTCTTTAAGGTTGTCAGCTTTGCTTGACCTTTTACTAAAAAGTTAACTTCAGCGTCGCCACTTTCTAAGTTATTAGAACTCATATTTAACACTTGAAACCCTCGATATCGAACGGTCTGTAATAAACGTTCTAATAATATTGGATTTGCCGTACATATCAGAGATAGATGGGCTATTGGTGTTTCATTGTGATTGTTGTTGGTCATAATTAGCTCCTAGCCCACGATGTCTGAAGTTGGTTGATTGTCGATCATATCTTGATTTGCCGCACCTGGTGGTACTAGCGGCCATACATTATCTTGTGCATCAATTTTAACGTGTAAAATATAAGCTCCGTCAAATTCAATAAAGTCTTTTAACGCCTGTGATACTTCACTTGGTTTAGAGATTGTTTTACCTGGAATATTAAAGGCAGACGCTAATTGAACAAAATCAGGGTTGTCTGATAAATCCGTTTCGCTTAAACGATGATCAAAGAATAACTCTTGCCACTGTTTAACCATGCCTAATTTAGCGTTATCCACTAATAGGATTTTTACACCTAAATTAAAACGTTTAATCGTGCCCAACTCTTGAATATTCATCATGATTGAGCCATCTCCACAAACCGCAATCACTTGATCATTGGGGCGTGCGACTTTTGCTCCGATAGCAACCGGTAACCCAAATCCCATGGTGCCAGCCCCACCTGAACTTAAATGATTTTTACAATCATCAAACTTCATATGTTGTGCAACCCACATTTGGTGTTGTCCAACATCGCAGGTGATCACCGTAGAACTTGGCATGATATTCGATAATTCATTTAACAAGGCTGGGGCATATATTCCTTGAGCTGGGCAGTTATAATCCCATTGATGTTGCTGCTTTAATTGAGCACATTCATCACGCCACCCTTGCCATTGCTGTTTGTCTTTGGCATCTAATAATGAAAACTGATGTTCAATAGCTGGTAATGCAGTCTCTAAACCACAAGTTATTGCTAATTCAACCTGGCGTAATTTATTTAACTCTGAATTATCAACATCGATATGTAGAACTTTTGCTTTGGCAGCAAAGCTAGATAGTTTACCGGTTACCCGATCATCAAAACGCGCGCCTAAGGCAATCAGTAAATCACATTCCTGCACCGCTAAATTTGCAGCGCCATTACCGTGCATGCCCAACATTCCCATAAAATGTGGATAGGTCGATGAGATAGCACCAATGCCTTTTAATGTTGTCACTGCAGGTAATTGAGTATGTGATAACAATGCATTTAAATGTTTTGATACGGCAGCCATATCAACCCCACCGCCTATATAAAACATTGGTTTTTTTGCATTCAAGATTAACGACTTAGCGGTTTCAAATTGATCTTGTGCGGTTGCTGCAGCTTGCGGTTCTGGCAAATTAACGGCGATCTGTTTGATCACATTATTCATTTGCACATCTTTAGGGATATCGATTAATACTGGACCTGGACGGCCTTCGTTTGCAATACGAAATGCTTGATTAATGGTGTCTTCTAATTCTGACTGATCCATGACTTGGAAGCTGTGTTTACAACTTGCTAACGACAACCCAAAAACGTCTAATTCTTGAAATGCATTTGTGCCCATTAATGGACGAGGAACTTGACCTGTAATAGCAACTACTGGCACTGAGTCTAATTTAGCATCTGCTAGGGCTGTGATTAAATTTGTTGCCCCAGGACCTGATGTAGCAATACATACTCCAGTCTTTCCAGTTGAGCGAGCAAAACCAACGGCAGCAAATCCGGCACCTTGTTCGTGGCGACATAAATAGTGTTTGATAGGGACATTACGTTCGTAGCTGCGGAATAGGGCATCATAGACTGGCATTATGGTTCCACCTGGATAGCCAAACACCTCAGTAACCCCTTGTTTATAAAGGGTATCTATAATTAAATCTGCGCCTATTTTCATCTTTGTTCCAACCGTTAGTTTAGATACCTAAAAGGTATTGTCTAACCCGGTTATAAGTTCAGGCGTAGTAACAAAAAACCCCGAACTTGGTATCCGGGGTTTTGAACATTATGAATTTAGCTCAACAAAAACCCCGACGTGAAATAATCACGACGACGTTAATAATTAGAAGAGCTTTGTTTAAATTCATAATACCAATATTTATTAGTTTGTTACTTCGTCGTTCATCAATACTGAACAATGAAGAAAGTGTTATTTATTAATACTTGCTGTGCCTTTTCAAGTCAATCAATAAGCTAAATAACACTTAGTCCATTTGGTTATAACCAAATTTATTCAGTTATTAAACTGTTTGAATTTTCTTCATGTCAGTCATGTAACCACGCAGTTCTTGACCCGTCCATTCTACTGGATGGTTTCTTAAAGCGTCATTTATTTGTACTAACAGTTTGTTATCAACTGCATTATCGATATCAGTGATGCCTTTACCAATTAAATCAGTACCTATACTTGGCATTACTTTTTCACGTAATAACGGAATAGCAGCATTAGCAAATAAGTAGTTACCGTACTCAGCGGTATCTGAAATAACCACGTTCATTTCGTATAAACGTTTACGTGCAATTGTATTAGAGATTAACGGCGTTTCATGTAACGACTCGTAGTAAGCAGATTCTGGTAATATTCCCGCTTCAACCATTACTTCAAACGCTAGTTCAACACCGGCTCTGATACATGCAACTAAGAAAATACCTTTGTCGAAGAACTCTTGTTCTGTGATGGTGTTAGGAACCTGAGGTGATTGCTCAAATGCAGTCTGTCCCGTTTCTTCACGCCATTTTAATAAGTTCGCGTCGTTGTTGTTCCAATCCGCCATCATGGTTCTAGAGAATTCGCCACTGATTATGTCATCTTGATGTTTTTCAAATAAGGGACGCATTAACTCTTTAAGCTCTTCTGAAAGACCAAACGCTTTTACTTTAGCTTGGTTTGATAAACGATCTAACATGTGGCTAACACCACCTACTTTCATCGCTTCAGTGATAACTTCTAGACCGTATTGAATTAAGTTAGCGGCATAACCTTCGTCAATACCTTCTGCAACCATTTTTTCATAAGCAACGACAGCTGCTGCTTGTTGCATACCACATAAAATGGTTTGCTCACCCATAAGGTCAGATTTAACTTCAGCAACAAAAGAAGACTCAAGTACACCGGCTCTATCACCACCAGTTGCAGACGCTAATGCTTTAGCGATATCCCAACCTTTATCTTCAGGATCATTAGCCGCATGAACTGCAATTAGTGTTGGCACACCAAAGCCACGTTTGTACTCTTCGCGTACTTCTGTACCTGGGCATTTTGGTGCACACATCACAACGGTGATGTCTTCACGGATTTCTTTGCCTTCTTCAACGATATTAAAACCGTGTGAGTAACCTAGTGTTGCCCCTTTTTTCATTAATGGCATGACGGCATCAACAACGGCTGAATGTTGTTTGTCTGGCGTTAAGTTATAAACTAAATCTGCAGAAGGGATTAATTGTTCATACGTACCAACAACAAATCCATTTTCTGATGCACGCACAAATGAATCACGTTTTTCGTCAATTGCAGCTTGGCGTAATGCGTAAGAAACGTCTAAACCCGAATCACGCATGTTTAAACCTTGGTTTAAACCTTGTGCGCCACAACCAACAATGACAATTTTTTTACCTTTGAGGGCATCACATCCTGCGTCAAATTCATTGCGCTCCATAAAACGACAAACGCCTAATTGAGCTAGTTGCTCACGTAAAGGTAATGTATTGAAATAATTAGCCATGGGTATTCCTTAATATTTGCGCTATTCGCAATAGTTTTTTCTGTTGACTGGACTATATGTGTTATCAATAATTGCGTAAATTGATATATACTCAATCTAGCATTGCGATTAATGAAATATGAAACGTTAGGGATTTCCGTTAGCCATGGATTTAAAAGAACTCAAAGCCTTTTTACACTTATGTCAAAGTAAACACTTTGCAACCACTGCTGAAGCTATGTATTTAAGCCCATCGACACTCAGTCGTTTAGTACAACGATTAGAAGTTGAGATCGGTGAACCTTTGTTTATTAGAGATAATAGAAAGGTGGAGCTTACACAGGCAGGAGTGAAGACTCGAGAATTTGCGGCTTCTACTATTACTGAATGGCATAACTTGCAACAAAGCTTAAAACAAAAAAGTGAACAATTAACGGGAAGCTTACGAATATTTTGTACCGTTACGGCCGCTTATGAGTTTCTGCCTTCTTTAATTGAAACATTTTCAATCTCACATCCATTCGTTGACCTTAAAATAACCACAGGTGATGCCGCTAAAGCGCTTGCTGAAATTGATAGTGGTGAAGCGGATATTGCGATTGCTGTGTTAAAAGATGGTCATTCAAGTAAATATTTTTTCCAATCTATTGCTGAAGTGCCATTAAAAATAATAGGGCCAAATGATAATAGTGAGCTTGCTTTATTATGTCAGAATCCAGAAGTTAACTGGAATGAATTACCTATAGTAATGCCAGAGTCGGGCCCGATACGTTATAAGTTTGAAAAGTGGCTAAAAGCCATGTCCATTAAACCCAATATTTACGCCAGCGTTTCTGGTCATGAAGCATTAGTGAGTATGGCAGCCTTGGGGTGTGGTATCACTATAGCACCACAATTAGTGATTGATGCTAGCCCAGTGAAAAGTAAAATTTTCGAACTCAGACCAAACATAAACCCTGAACCTTTTAATTTAGGTATTTGTTGTCAAAGCAGTAAGAAAACAGCTCCAATCGTGTCTGCCTTTATATTATCGGCAAATCAGTCGTAAATGACTTAAAAAATATTAAAAAGCAACTTCATGATTTTACGCAATATTTGTTGATAAATTTAAGCAGAGATCAATTACATGCTCTAGTATTAGTGAAATACAATTACGATACAGGGCATGACAATAATGGCGATATTCACACTTCCTGATTTAGAAATGGATATGTTAAATGATCTAATGGATGAGATTAATCAACTCTATGAAGAAAGTGAAACCACCTTAATTGAGTTAGAATTAAAACCTAATGATATAGAATTACAACGTTCATTATTCCGCGCCATTCACACAATCAAGGGTGATTTAGGTTTGGTGATGTTTAGTCCGATTATCCCCCTTGTATCTCACGTCGAAGACCTTTTAGATTTTTTAAGAAAAGGGAAAGTTACTTACACCAGTATAATGAGTGATTTAGTGTTATTAACCATGGATAGGGTTAAGGTTTTTGTTGAGACAGTGATTAACCAAGGCAAAGTTGAATATGACGAAGTACTTTATATAAACCTTGGAGCTCAGGTTGCAAAAGTAAATCCAGACAATCCACAACTACATGAGAAGTTATTAACCAAAGCCGTACTATTATTAGACCCAACTTTAGAGGTAGATGACGAGGACAAAGAACCTCAAGAGTTACCTGAAGTCGCCAAACGTTTTGATGTTGAATTAAAGGATGACTTAACTTTTTTCAGAGAAGTGATGCAACCTATTGAACGTCGTTCACGATATTGGGCGGGCAAAGGCGTACGTATAGCAAAAATGTGCCAATACATTAATGAAGTTGCAGGGAATACAATTCCTGAGGAGCAACTTATTGCAGCTTGTTACGTACATGATTTTGGAATGGCTTTCGTAAATCATGAGCTATTACACAAACCTGATGGACTCACCACTCAAGAAAAGATGGTGATTAACGATCATGTTTATGGCAGTACACAACTACTTAAAAATCTGTCTAGATGGCAATACGCCCTTAAAATAGTGATGCAACATCATGAACGTTGTAATGGCTCGGGTTATCCATTAGGGCTTAAAGATGAAGAGATTTGTGATGGCGCTAAATTATTGGCGATCGTGGATAGCTTTGAAGCGTTAACGCATGAACGCGCGCAAAGCACACATGTTAAGCGCCCTATCAGGCGTGCCGTGTTACAACTTAATGCTGAAGCTGACGGTTTGTTCTGTCCAATTTGGATGGGCCACTTCAATACAGCAATGATGAAACTGATATCAAAGAATTAGTTTATATTATTGATAAATATACGTTTCACTAACAGGAAAAATTAAATTTTTTCATTTATAGAATAAAAAATAAGCTTATAAAACATAGCTCAATATAATAATAAGTATTATATTATGTAATATAATATATTAGTCACACTTTTCTGTTAATTGTTTGTACCTAACAATCAACTAAATATTTAGACTTATATGATCTGTCTTAAAATTATTAAACTAGCTATCATTTAGTTAAAAAGGAGCTTTAAATGAAACTACGCCTTGCCATTTTAGCGGCTATCATTTCCTCAAGTGCCAATGCTGCGGATTCAGTATCTCAGCCGCTTGGATCCTCAACTACATTAGGTTCCGCTACTAATGTTTGGTCATTATCCTCATCCAATAACAATCCTGCAGCCGCATTTATGATGGTTGGGAAAGGCGATAAAACGCGTTTCGGGATTTTAACAAGCTTGTCAGGTGGTTATGAATTGGGTGCCGTTGATGAAATCCAAGACAAAATTGAAGAGTTGGATGATAAATTAGATTCAATTGAAGATAACTTAAGCGATGCGCTTGATTTACAAGATGATTTTAATGAATTACTTGCTGAATTAGGCGAAAATGCGTCTTTAAAAATAATGGCAGGCGGTAATATACCACTATTACCATTCATATATAAAACGGATAATTACGGCGCTTTTACTTTCTCTGCTGATGTTTCCACTATGGGGTCGGGTCAAGTACTAAGTGATAACGCATCGTTAATCTTAAACCCATTAACCGCAGAGTTTCAATTAAATACCGCGACTTCCATTTATGTGAAAAACTTTTTAGATGTAAAAGCGTCAATTGGTTACAGTAATGAATTTTATTCAAGTGATGCTGGTACTTTTTTAGCAGGAGCACGTGCTAACTTTCATCAAATAACACTAGGTAAAAGTGTTTTAGCACTTTCCGCTCTTAGTGGTGATGAAGTGGATGACGCCATTCAAGGTGAAGTTGAAGACAACCAAAATACAACAACCGCAGCAAGTTTTGACTTAGGTTTCATCTGGACCGCGACACATTATCAACTGGGTGTTTCTGTTGATAATGTTAATGAACCGACCTTTGATTATAAATCTGTGGGTACCAATTGTTCTGCAATACCGAGTGATGCCGCTCATGAAGTTGAGCAAATTAACTGCTTTGCTGCTGCTAGTTTTGCTAGCCAAGGTTTAATTAATAAAGATGAAACCCATACGTTATCGCAACAAACTACAGTAGAAGCGTCGTTGTTTAGCGAAAATAAAAGTTGGAATGTGTCGGCATCGTATGATGTTAACTCAGTCAATGATGCGTTGGGAGATTTATATCAATGGAGTAGCGTATCAGCTCAAATACATCCTGATTGGTGGTTGATTTCAGGTTTACGTGGCGGTTACCGCAAAAACATGGTTGGCTCTGAGCTAAGTTATGCAAGTGTTGGCGCTACTTTCTTAAAAGGAATTAATTTTGATGTTTCTTACGGTTTAGAAAGTGTGGGCGATACTGATGCACCACGTAGCTTATATTTATCACTTGGTATTGAAACCTCATTTTAATTAGGAGTCGAAAATGAAATTTATTAAAACATTATTAGCAAGCAGCATAAGTTTATTGTTGCTTGGTGCAGCAGGTTGTAGCGACAACACAACCCAAGATACACAGCAAGAAGATGCAACAAGTTTCACCGGTTTAGTTATTGACGGCCGAATTGCTCGGGGATTCGTATGGATTGATACCGATGATGATGGCATTATCGATACGCATGAACCATACGCCTATACCGACCAAAATGGGTATTTTAGTTATAGCCCACTCACCAATACCGATTATTGTGAGGATGTAAACCATCAGTACTGTTTGAAAACGGGCATGGTTGAAGGTGACTTTATTATTCGAATCGCGGGCGGTGTTGATTTATCAACAGGCGAACCGTTTTATGGTGTAATGAAGTTGCAAGGCAACACAAATGATGCCAAAGAAGTGGAACAACAAGTATTAGAAATTACCACAAGCAGTGACAGTAAACCCGGATTTTTGCCTGTTATTTCACCATTAACCACACTTGTTGGAAGCTTAACAGATGCCGAAAAAGCAGAACTATTGACCAAAATAGGCATTACTGATGTTGATGAATTTAATGTAGAAGATTTATTAAAATTAGATTTTACCGACTTTACTGAAGAAGTAGATGACGAATCAACAGCAAGTGCAAAATCTCATACGCGTCTTAAAGGCGCAGCATCACAACAGACATTAACCAATATCAATACTTTTGCCTCTGCGGTTCAATATCAGAAAACCGTTGATACTATTACTAGTATGCTTGAAGGTTATTTGGATAACCAAGGGGTTGATTTAACAACGGATATAGATGGAAATACTGGTATCGGGTCATTGTCAGGTTTAGTGTCAGATGCATTAAATGAATACATTGCAACTTATGAAGAAAGTGATGTATCTAATCTTAGCAACTCAAAGTCTAATCGCGTTAGCATATATAATATATCATTATCTGATTACCAATTTGTATTAGAGAGATCTCTTCAACCTATTCGTTTATACTATCCAATAATCCCTATAGAAATTCCTCTTAATCGAACAATTGAACGATATCGTTCTGTTACTTCAAGTCTGGATACTTTATTCAACAATAGATTACGTAACGTTAATACTGTTGAAGATTTTAATGCTGGTTTAATAAGTACACAAACGTTAACAACCACAGTCAGAGAAGTCTCTGAACAGTTATCTACTGATACTGGCGATTCGGAAAATACAGCCTTAAATACAGTTAATAATGTAGCTACCCAAGTTCAATCACCTGAGTTTATTGATGCGATTAAAACTGTTGGAAGTAACAATCAAACGATTGATGTTAAGCAACTGTCTGATGATTTGACAAACGGTAACTCAGTAACGGACTCAGTAGCAAACTCAACTCTAGCAGAAGCTCCACAAGCGGGTGAACCTGGTATATGGGCTCAACGAGTATTGTCCATGTCTGGTAAGTCTGAAGATGGTGAACGTGGTCGAGTCATGTTCTTCTTTGGTGGTGATGATACTAGTAGCACAGAGGGTGATGTGTCGGTTTGTTACGCATATAACGCCAACAATAATGATGATGATATTACATCGGTGTTATTAAAAGGGACATGGCAAGAGCTTAACTCACGCGGCATAGTCCAAGTAAATCAAGACTTAGTTAGCTTTACAATTAAAGCTTCCAAACAGGCTATAATTCCAGTTGCAGAGCAAGATTCGTATTTAGGATTAGGCAGTGGCACTGGGCCAGATCCTGATATTAAGTATGGACACTTACGTTTTGTTAACGATGGAAAATCAGAAATATGGTTCTCTGATGTGGCAGTAGAAGATGCAACAAACACAAGAGACTTTGGGTTGCTTGAGTCGGCTAATATTCCGACTACGGCAGCGCAATGTGAAAGTTTTGAAGTTAATGGCATCCCTAACGCATTACATAAAAACTTAGGCTTTTAAGCACAAATGAACAGAACAAGGCTACCTTTTGGTAGCCTTTTTAATGAAGGAAATATATATGTTCAAAAAGTTATTGATACTTGGACTGGGAGTTGGTTCATTTTTAGCTCATTCAGAAGTGAATAACAGAGCTTATTCATATATAGGTTTTGGTATTGGTGAATTGTCATATAAAGAGAGTGGCACTCTGTCCAGCGGATTACAGTTTGAAACCACGCCTACTACCACTAATATATTTAACTATTCTGGGGGCTATACACCAATTAATAAACATGCTGGTTTTTATATTAATACGGTCAGTACGTTATCTTCATCCACTACGGATGAATATTGGACAGCCAATGGCTCCGTTACCAATGGTAATATCACCAATAGCGTTGATGGGATTTACCAAAAAAACGCGACATCTTCTACCCATAATGAGCTTGATATTTTTCTAGGTTATCTAATAGCTCCAGGACATCAAATTATTGCTGGTGGTAGTTATACTCGCACCTTAATGGATAGAAATAGCTTTGATAACGGCAGTTCTTTAGATGATTTCAACCGTGCACACTTAACGCCTTCTATTGGTAGTTTTGATATAGCCGGTTCTGGTGCGGTAGACGTTAATGAAAATGGTACCTTAGAACTAGATGAGTTAATTGCCACCTATGGTGTAAATCCAGCACAAAGCATCGTGAATTTTACCGAAACCTTTACGTCCGTGGTGTTGCAGGCAGGTTATATTTATGATTCTAGGTTTGCCACAAGAGATCTCGGTTTACGTTGGTTAGGTGGTGTGATTGTTGGTTTACCGGCCTATTATGATGTTGTAAATACATCTAATCCAACCTTGTCATTCTCGGATAGTTTTTCTGGCTTTAACATTAAATCTTACATAGGCGCGGGTTGGCGCTTTACTAAAAGCTTTGGTGTTGTTGCTAAAATGGATTACTATTTTAGACAAAGAGACGAAGTCGCTGTCGATATTGGTTTCAGTGATGAATTGCAAAGAAATCGATCTGCGATCATCCCAGAAAATGAAATCCAATATTGGAATGCAAGTGTTACCGCATTTTGGAACTTTGACTAATTGTTTTATTGACGTATAAACAGTCAAAAATGGGCATTTATATGCCCATTTTTATTGTTAATCTTAGTCAATCGCGGTTAACCCTAATAGCCATTCGGAGCCGTTAGTTCAAATTTATCTTTTAATAACAAAGGCAAACCCTTGTCACCGACAAAATGTAAAGTTCCAACTGCGACGAGAACTTTTTGTTGATTTAACACAGGTTCTAATTCAGAGACCCAATTATGGTTACGGTTAATGAGTAATATTTGCTCAGCTGCAGCGTCAAACTTACTGGTCCCTAACGTGTCTCTATAAATTTTTTCAAATACTTGCATATCACCGTTATGCCAAGCTGTAATCATGACTTGTGGTAAGTCACTAAAGTGTTTGATTTCCGATAACGTATCTAGAATTAAATCGTCATTGGTTACTTCTGGAAACTGCTCTATTATTTGATTGAAAAAATTAATTTGTTGATGGTAGGTCTCTAAACCAACTACTTTTTTACCTTGCTGTAAGGCATACTTTTGAACTTGGTTATCAATACCATTTTCAGCATTCAATCCTAATTTTGCATATGACATTTGAACCATAGACAATGCTACTAACCATGGTTTAAAGTGGGAAAACTGCTCTATATTGACACCATAGTTAGCAAAGTATTGTTGCGCTTGTTTATAAACTGGTTCTGACAAAGTCTGTTTTAACGTGACCTCCGCTGGTAATGATGCGTATTGCATTAATATTCTTTGTTGATCGGACGGAGAGACCCGCGACAAATCAGTTTCAATTATGACGATATCAACACTATCAATTGCCATTTTAATACTGCTAGGAAGTGTGGATAAACTGTCATCACCTAAATGAATCGTACCTAACAGCCAATCATCTCCTCCTGACTGTTTATTACTCCATAAAGGCTCAGCATTCACATTTAATATAAGCCCGAGTAATAAAACGGCAGTTACCCTAATCCTTTGGTAAGTTTTCATAAAATTAACAACTCATTAATGCTTGTTCAAAATCTGAGAGCAGATCACCTATATCTTCAATCCCAACAGACATACGGATCATGTTTTCACTGATCCCCGCTTTTTGACGATTTTCTAATCCCATTTCATAAAAGATAGTTTGCGCTACAGGTAAAGCTAACGTTCGATTGTCACCTAAATGGGTGGCTGAAATGACTAAGTTTAATTCAGTGAGGAGTTTTACAGGATCAATCCCTGCTATTGGGTCAAAGCTAATGATAGCGCCAAATGTCTTAAAGTACTTTTTTGCATCAAGGTGCTGAGGGTGAGACTCTAATCCTGGATAATAGACCTTGGCTATTTTGTCATGATCATTTAAATATTGAGCTAACTGCATGGCATTATCGCAGGCTCTTTCTAAGCGTAATGACATAGTTTCGGCGCCAAGCGCAATTAAATGAGCTGAGTCAGAAGACAAACATCCTCCTAAATCCCGTAACCCTTTTTTCTTAATTTGAGTTAAAGCTTGAGCGTGAGCTGGCTGCTGCCTAAAACTATCTAATATGTTGTCAAAGTTAGTCCAGTCGTAGTTGCCTGTGTCGATAACAGCGCCCGCGGTCACTGTACCGTGACCACCGACATATTTCGTTAACGATGTCGTAATTAAACTAGCGCCTACCTCTTTAGCCTTAAATAGATAACTAGGCGTCATGGTATTATCAACGATATACACTAAGTTGTGTTGTTGGCATAACTGACCAATGCCATCTAAGTCTGCAATTTGAGTAACCGGGTTTGCAATTGTTTCCGTAAATACCATTTTGGTATTGGGTTGAATAGCACTCTGCACCAATTGAGCATTGGTCACATCTACTTGAGTAACTTCAACACCAAAACGTTTTAATGTGCCTAATACACTTGGGGTATTACCAAATAAGAATTGGCTCGCAATAATGTGGTCCCCTGCGTTTAACAAAGTGAAAAAGGTGGTTGTGATGGCCGACATGCCAGAAGCAAATACTAAACACCCTACTCCATTTTCCATATCGTTAACCATTGACTGTAATGCATCGGTGGTAGGTGTAGATTGGCGTGCATATGCGTGGCCAGCTTGTTTACCTTGGAATATATCCACTAAATCTTGTGGGTTTTCATAACCAAATAATACGGAATTAACGACGGGATAATGCACTGCGCCGCTGTCAGGGTTAAGTTTACGATCTGCATGGACAATATTAGTAGTGAATTGCGTTTTACTCATTGGAAATGACCTTGTTAACAACTGTGTTGATTTTTACTTAAGCATGACGTTATTTGTTAAATTTTTGCACTAATGCATCGGCCACTAATGGCGGTACAAACAAGGATACATCACCATGATGCGCGGCAACATCTCTGACGATGGTCGATGAAATATGGGCATGTTCGTGACTTGGTGTTAATAATACACTCTCTAATTCTGAATATAAGGTACGGTTTACACTGGCAAGTTGATATTCGTACTCAAAATCTGCAACCGCACGCACGCCTCGTATCAAAACTTTTGCGTCTTTTTCTTTGGCATAATCGGCAAGTAGTCCAGTGAACCCTTCCACGGTTACATTAGGTACATCGATTAATGAGGCTTTAGCCATTTCAACTCTTTCTTGTAAATCAAATAATGGTTTTTTACGAGAACTAGTCGCAATCGCTAATACCACATGTTCAAATAATTTAGCCGACCGTTTAACTAAATCGATATGCCCATTGGTAATGGGATCAAAAGTACCGGGATAAATCGCTTTTACCATTATATTTGCTCTTAACATTGCTGAATTTGAGGTTAAATTGATTACTAATCACCCCGTGATTGGTAACAAATTTAGGATGAGGAACAATAACATGTATAGTTTAATTTGTGATATGGAATTACACAATCAGATTATCCCCCATAGACATGCAGTGTTTTTGGTTAAATAAACCGAATGATAAACCGCAGTTAAAATGACCATGAGCCTTTATTTAATGGGCTTAATCGTTGATTAATATTAGTTATTTTTTATTCGTTATTAATTCCATACAAACCATCGGGTTTTGATTAAAAGAATATTAATAGAGCTATTGATCTAAATTCACTAAACATACACAATGCTGTGTTAACCCAAATAAAAAGCTTAGTGACGGGCTGGTATTGATTCAATGCGGTATCACTAAATGGAACTTGATGATCAAGTATTTCCTGTACTAGTAACAGAGTTAAAAAAATGAAAACTAAAGATAGAATTATAGAAGCAAGCATAGAGCTATTTAATAGCCAAGGTGAACGTAATGTCACTACCAATCACATCGCTTCACACTTAAATATCAGTCCTGGTAATTTGTATTACCATTTCCGAAACAAAGAAGAAATTATTCGTCATATATTTACCAAATACGCTGACCATATGGCGGTTTCTTTTGAGCCGGTAAAACCAAGTCAAGATGCGGTTAAAATATTAACTAATTATCTAGATGCTGTATTTAGTGCGTTATATCACTTCAATTTTTTATACGACAACCTGCCAGTTATCATGGCTCGCGACCCTGAATTAAGAACTCAATTTGGTCAAATTCACAATAAAATGATGGAAAAAATTCATCATTTAATCGTCAGTTTACAAGTGGCAGAAGTGATCAATATGGATACAAACGATATTGATGATTTGGCAAATATTATTAAACAGCAAGTTACTTTCTGGATTAGTTATTGTAAAACAAGTTCAGACAATGCTGATGTGACCGATGAATTGATATACAACGGTCTATTAAAAGTTATTTTGTTATTTAAACCTTATGTAACCGCAGATTACAAAGATACCATTAATGATATCTCAGCCCAGTATCGTGCCCTTGCTGAAGGCAAAGCGGTTGATGAATAGGAGTTTCCATGTTTGATTTAAAACAATGTTACGCAGACAACCTTAAACAACATTTAGAATTGTTTAATGCAATGGAAAAATACCTTCCTGTTGCAGAAACCTTAGCTATTGAATGTTTTGATGCATTAGGAAAAGGCGGAAAAATCGTATTTTTTGGTAACGGTGGCAGCGCCGCAGACAGCCAACATTTAGCCGCTGAATTTGTTGTTCGTTTCAAAAAGGAACGTCGTGCATTAGCTTCTATGGCATTAACAACAGATACATCTATCCTTACGGCTCACGCTAATGACTACCATTTTGATACTGTTTTTGCTCGCCAAGTAGAAGCGTTAGTTAAACCTGAAGATGTGGTTATTGGTTTAACAACTTCTGGTACGAGTGCCAATATAAACTTAGCGCTTGAAGCGGCTAATGACATTGGTGCATATACCGTTGCTCTTACGGGTCGTGATGGTGGTCAAGTGAAAGACATAGCCAAGTTACCGATTATAATCGAGAATAATATTACCGCACGTATCCAAGAAGCTCATATGTTTATCGGTCACTGGTTATGTGAAGCTATTGACGAACTGGTAACTCAATAATTGAACTCAATTTTTAGCGTAATTTCAGGCAGCTCATTATGAAGATCCCTCAGCGTCTACAGCCTTTAGTCGAAGATGGTTTGGTTGATGAAGTGATCAGCCAATTAATGAGTGGCAAAGAAGCTACTGTTTATATGGTAAGCACGGGCGATCATATTCAATGTGCCAAAGTTTATAAAGAAGCCAACAAGCGTAGTTTTAAAAAAGCGGCCCAATATCAAGAAGGCCGTAAAGGTCGAAATAGTCGTCGTTCTCGTGCGATGGAGAAAGGATCTAAGTTTGGTCGTAGCCAACAAGAAGAGTCTTGGCACAATGCGGAAGTGGATGCTTTATTTAAATTAGCTGACGCTGGTGTTCGTGTTCCAAAACCATATGGTTGTTACGACGGTGTGTTATTAATGGAGTTGGTGGTTGATGCCGATGGCGATGTTGCACCTCGTTTAAACGATATCACTATGTCTGGCGAAGAAGCGCTTAAACAACACACCGAATTAATGATCCATGTTCAGCGTATGTTATGTGCTGGTATTGTGCATGGAGATTTATCCGAGTTTAATATTTTGGTTGATAAACACGGTCCAGTGATTA
Source organism: Psychrosphaera aquimarina (assembly GCF_032461525.1). Classification (NCBI taxonomy): domain Bacteria; kingdom Pseudomonadati; phylum Pseudomonadota; class Gammaproteobacteria; order Alteromonadales; family Pseudoalteromonadaceae; genus Psychrosphaera; species Psychrosphaera aquimarina. The sequence goes on from NZ_JAWCUA010000003.1 coordinate 346,507, forward strand.
TTGATTTGCCGCAAGCGGTTGATGCCGCAGCAAATAATAACGCCAAAAAAATGTTAATTCGTGATGTAGAGAACGTCACTAATTATTATGCACAGTATGAACCCAGCCTAAGCAAAACACGTTTTGCATTAGAAATGTGGGCATTGTATGAAGCGGGGGATTTATTACCAGATACCCCACTCACTGGCGAATATATCGATACTTCTGGTGCTGCCGATGTGGATTCTGTTTTACAAGAAATATCCGCTGCATTTGAAGAAGAGCAAGAACGTTTAGACCGAATTCAATCGGCTAACGCCACGGAAGAATAACCTCTAGCGTTGTTGCAAATAGGGCAATTGCCACCTGAGACAACGCGGTCCCATCTGTTCGACAATTAATATTTAATGTATGCTTACCCTATCTAGCTTTTAGTGAATTTATCTATGTTTGATTTATCTATTTTTAACCACCTTTCTGATGTAAAAATTTTAGTCGTTGGCGACGTAATGTTAGACCGATACTGGACTGGTGACTCTAAACGCATTTCACCCGAAGCCCCTGTTCCTGTTGTTAAAATTAGTGGTCTAGACGACAAAGTGGGTGGCGCGGCCAACGTAGCTTTAAATATAGCTCGTTTAGATGGGCAAGTTACCTTATTAGGTATTATTGGCGATGATGAAAACGGCGACCGTTTAGAGCAATTATTAACAGATGAAAACATAAATTCCGCATTAATTCGACAAACCGAACAACCAACCATCACTAAACTGCGTGTCATTAGCCGCCAACAACAAGTTGTACGCTTAGACTTTGAAGAACAGTTTGCAATTGCTCACGCAAAGTCGTTGCAGCAAAAATTTGAACAAGAATTGGATAACTTTGATTTCATCTTATTTTCTGATTACGCCAAAGGATCATTAGCGTGTATAAAAGAGATGATCAGTACGGCCCGAGCTGCAGGCAAGACAGTATTAATCGATCCTAAATCAAAAGACTTATCTGATTACGCGGGCGCAACAGTGATCACTCCAAACAAAGACGAGTTTATTGCCGCTGGTGGTCTAGTTCATAACGAAGAGGTGATATGGCAGTCAGCACAAGATGTGATGACGAACTGCAATATTGAATCAATTTTGTTAACTCGTAGTGAACAAGGTATGTCAGCGATAACACGTACTGAAAAAGTAGATATGCCAGCACAAGTATTGGAAGTGTCAGACGTTACCGGTGCGGGTGATACTGTGATTGCCACGTTAGCTATGATGATGGCGGCAGGATTAGAGTTAGCAGACGCGGCTAAAGTAGCAAACTTAGCGGCGGGTGTGGTCGTTGCTAAATTAGGTGCGGCTACGGTTTCTCCTGAAGAGTTGTATGGGGTCGTTAATAAAAATATGTTTGCTTCTAAACAAGCACACTATCAGACGCCATTCGATGAAGTGTTAAAACATATTGAGTTTGCCCGTCAAAGTGGCGAGAAAATAGTGTTTACTAATGGCTGTTTCGATATTTTACACGCCGGTCATGTACATTATTTAGAGCAAGCTAAAGCATTAGGTGACCGCTTAGTGGTTGGTCTCAATAATGATGAATCTATAACTCGCTTAAAAGGCCCTACACGCCCGGTTAATCCATTAAAAGAAAGAGCGACTGTTATATCAGGATTAGCCAGTGTAGATTGGGTGATCCCATTTGGTGAGCTAAATGGCAATGAATATGACGACACCCCTTTTAACATCATTAAACAAGTTAACCCAGATGTGTTGGTCAAAGGTGGTGACTATACACCCGAAACAATAGTAGGCGCTGACTTTGTGCAAGCTCAAGGTGGACAAGTCGCTGTCATTGAATTTGTTGATGGTTGTTCGACCACAAAGATCATCAATAAAATACAGCAAAAATAAGAAAAGCAGGGGAATAACCTTCCCCCCTAATTTTACTTCACTACAGCAGCTCCCCACCCTACATGTTTGCATGCGCCAGCAGGTATAATTGGCATGAGCTTATTCCTATATGTTGTAACTTCATTTAATGTTAATGGCATGGACATGTTTAAAGAAGTAGACCATAACTGGTCTTTGTCAGAAAAGTTTATGTAATCATCTTCAAACCCGAGCAACACCCCTTTCTGTGAAATATCCGTCACCACCTGTTGAGACTTACAATCTATAAAAAAGCTAATGTAGTGTATTTTTGCTGGGTTGGATCCTTGTTGAACCAAAAGGTTAATTAAACCTTGATCAGACGTTTGATAGTCGAATTCACTTTGTTTATTTTTGGTTGTGCAGCCAAAGATCAACAGCGAGCATAACGATATCATTAGGATTTTATACATATATCTTCCTTGTAATAGGGGGAGAAAAGGCGTGGCTGTTAAAGTTTATAACTTTTACCAGCCAGTTAATATTATTCCGTTACTTGTTTTGGGATAGTAATGATAGCCTTAAAGCCGTTGCCTAAACTACTCTCAATTTGAATGTTACCTTGTAACACTTTTTTAATGATATTTAACACAATTGGCATGCCTAAACCTGTGCCTTTATTGTCCTCAGCCGTAGTAAAAAAAGGGTCGAACATTTTACTTAACACTGCAGGTGTCATGCCTTTACCATTGTCTTGGTAAGTAATTTCTATGTAGTTGGCATCTATGGCTTTTATCACTATATCTATCATGCCAAAACGACCATCGGAAAAGCCATGTATAAATGAATTATTAATTAAATTAACAATGACTTGGCCTAAAGGGCCGGGAAAACTATCTAAATTATACGATTCAGACGTTACATTAATCTCATGGTCGATAGCTTTGTGTTTTAAATTCATATTAAACACATTTTCTTCAATGCATTTTTTAATATCAAAAATACGTCTATTTTCGCTAGACTGGTCAACCGCAACTTGTTTAAAAGTCGTAATGATCTCGTTAGCTTTATAGATATTACCTTCAATAACTTTGGTGCCTTCCAATACGTTTGTTATGTATTGATCAAGTTGACGTTTGGTTAACTTGCCTTCATCGGCACTCTTTTTAGGATTTTGGTCGAATCATTAACATGGGTAGACGCGGTTAATCCTATGCCAAGAGGGGTATTGAGTTCATGTGCTACACCCGCAACAAGATCCCCTAATGCCGCTAGCTTTTCAGTTTCCATTAACTGTCTTGAACTTTTTTCTAATTGTTTTTTTTGTAGTTCAATAGAATCCAACATCGAATTAAAACTGGCAGAATATATGGAAAATTCATTGTTTCCATATGCTTTCATGCGCACATGTGCTTCTTTATTTTTAAGTCGGTTTACCACCGAAATAGCGTATTCAATTGGCCGGATTATGCGTAAGTTTAAGATATATAATAATAACGCAATACATAAAATGGTGAGCAGAGCGCTAAGGATAAAATTGAATATAAGTTTGGAACCAAGATCTATCTCCAACTTATTCAGTTTGTCATTACTTAACATGGTTACGGCTTCTCTAATGTCACTTAATGCAACACTTAAAGCATACTCAGAATCCGTAAACATATCCGCAAGTTCTTGTACTGAACGGTCTGATTCAAAGTAAATCTTTAGCGCCTTGCGGTAAGATTTACTGTTAAGTTTAATGTCATCACTAAGTTTATCTATTGGTGTCAACAGGGCGGAATCGTAGTCCAATAAGTTTTTTAGCTCATTCAATTCTGCGTATAACTTACGCTCGTTTTTATAAAAGTTATTTAAAAAAGTCTGATATCGCCCTTCGGTATGACCTCGTAATAAAATATTCTTCCAGCTTTCTTTATATTTATGGAAGGTGAGATCTAATTCGATGGCGACTGAAAGGGTCTTGTTCAATTTGGTATTTAACATTGTGACATCATGTTTAATCACATTTATTCTATAAAATAACGACAGACCTATCGTGATCAACAGGACGAACATTACTAATACAGTGCTGAAGACTTGGGTACGAATCTTCATTATTTTAATAACGCTATAGGTTTAAATAATACGTTATTGTTCACTCTAAATTCGCCGATAAGCGTTTGTGCTTTATCGCTTAATAACCAATCAACAAATTGATTAGCAACTGCATAGTTTTGTTTTTCAGTCGTAGTTACAATCGCAGAATAAGGGTTTAATAATTGCGGTGCATTTTCAAAAACAATAGTTAAATCAACTTGGTTTTCCTTTGCCAACCATGTTCCCCTATCTATTAAGGTATAAGCTTGGCGTACATTCGTTTCTAATAATGTTTTGGCCATGCCTAATCCAGTTTCTATGTACCAAGGTTCACCAATAGGATCGTAATTAAACTGTTGCCATAAGATTTCTTCTTTTTTATGGGTTCCAGAACTATCCCCTCGCGAAACAAAAACCAACTGGTTATCCACAAGGTGTTTAAAAAAATGCAGTAAATCTGTGTATGTATTTTGATCCTTACCAACAATGATAAAGTCGTTAAACATGAAAGGTTCACGTCGAGAGCCAAAACCTTGTGCCATATATTTTAATTCAGCGGGTTCGGAATGAACCAACAACACATCCACTTTGCCTTCTCGGCCTAATTTGAGTGCAGCGCCTGTGCCAACAGCAATATAATTAACATCAATGTTAGTTTGTTGGGTAAAGTGTGGCAGAAGATATGTGAGCAACCCGCTATTATCAGTTGAGGTACTCGTTCCTATTTGTAGGGTCTTTGCCATAGGGGAACTGATGAAACAGAACGGTAAAACAATAAATAACGCCAATAAACGGATGAAATTCATACAGTAAGCCAAATAGACATTTCTCTTTATAATTTAGCAAGCTAAAAGTTAGTGTCAACAAAGTCAGGTTTTTTTGTTATTAATTGTAGCTCATTGATAGCCGTTACAACGACTAAATATCAAATACTCAAAGTAAATTCAGTAACCGCAAACTCTTGACCATTTATTAACAGGGCGCATTTATGTTGCCCCGGATAATACTTGCGGGTACTTATCTGTTTGATGTTATGTTTTTTGGTTAAAGAAATGGTTTGCTCTGGAGCTAGGGTAAACGCTTTCCATTTAAATACTTTAGGGCTCAGTTTGCCATTTGCTTTTTGATGATAAACAACATAATCCAACAGTATGCTTTTCGACGAGGTATTATTGTTGGTTAATGCAACACGGATATCAAAATTATCCCCCATGTTTATTGTGGTAGATGACAAAGATAATTGCGGTGTTATCGCTGTTGGAGGTTCATAACCCAATACAGATAAGGTGGTTGTATGGCCTTGTTTAATCAGGGTTCTACAAGCATGTTTTACTAAGCGTTGACGATTGTTGTCTGCATTCAAAAGCCAATTTTTTGCGATATCAGCGATTAAATCTGGGTGGTTTTTAGCAATATCATTTAAATGATTCGCCACACTTCTGCGTACGTATTCAGAGTTATCGGATTTTAACCTTTCTAACAAAGGTAAAACTAAACCAGGTTGTTGTTTAAACAAGGGCAGTTGCATTGCCCAAGGTAATAATGGTCGTGTACCTTCACTCACTAGGCGGCGTACATGATGGCAATTATCGTCGCACCAAGATTGCATTATTTGCAAACACATCTGCGGTTGCTGCAGTAACAAATAACGAATGCCAAACTCGCTAGTAAATAACTTAGTCATTACCCTTAAACCCTCTAATGACTCAACAAGGTAGTCTTGGCCTAACTCACCTATATATTGAGTAAAAGGTAAAATCATCCAACCGGCAACACCATTTTCATCGGTTGTGATCTCTGTCAGATCTTGATTATCTTGGATTGGATGTAACGTGTTTAATAATATTGATAATGAGGTTAAATAATCTTTTGGTAGGTAATGTTTAAGGGCGATACAGATTTGATTTGCTCTGTCTTTTAATTCTCGATGTTCAATATCGTCAGAGGCCAGTTTGATAAAACCGTTTTGATTAAAACCTGAAAAATTATCAGCAATATGTTGAGCGGTAATCACAATGAGTTCAGTGTTAAATACGTTTTTCATGGTGTTGACTTATCTAACATTTGTAATAATTCTGAGCTAATAATTTCTATAATTCCAGCATTAGCCGTTAATGTACTTAAGGCTTTATTTCCTGCGTCCTGCATAGACTCTGGTGCCGATAACCACGTATTAATCTGGCTAATAAACTCAAAGTTGCTATTGGCAATAAATAATCCCCCGTCAGATTGCAATGTATGGCAAATCTCTGGGTTATTATACACATGAGGCCCCATTATGATGGGTTTGGCGTAGGCGGCAGCCTCAATTGGATTATGGCCTCCACGTTTAACAAATGAGCCACACACAAAGGCGATGTCACACACACCATATAATTTACTCAGTTGGCCCATTTGGTCTCCGAGTAATACATCGGTATCGGCATTGGAGGTTGTCGATTCGCTCATCTTAACAACGTTCAGTTGTTGGCTGTTTAAGTAGTCAAATACAGTTTCAAAGCGTTGTGGATGACGTGGGCAAATGATTAATATTAAGTGCGGATTTTGAGTTTTAAATTGTTTATAGGCATCAACCAATAAGCTTTCTTCACCTTCATGACTGCTCCCTGCAATAATGACTTGGCGATGAGTTAAGTTTAATGATGCTCTTAATTGCTCAGCTGCAACTAAATCGGCTTGGCCAATATCAAACTTAATGTTGCCTAATAACGTCAGTTTATTGTTATCAATACCCATGGCTATGTAATTATCAAAGTCGGTTTGATTACGGGCATAGACCCGTTGTAACTGCTTAATCATGGCCTCAGCCAATACTCCAACCGTTTGATACCCTTTTCTGGTTTTATCAGTCAGACGTGCATTTACAATGCAAACTGGAATTTGTTTTTTATGGCATTGGTTAATTAGGTTTGGCCATAACTCAACTTCCATGATCAGCATAATGTCAGGGTTAACTTGTTTTAACAGTGATGACATCAGCCAAGGTAAATCAATGGGTAAATAACAGTGTTTGACTTTATCTATTAATGAATCATCTAAAAGCCGTAACAGCTGTTCTTTTCCCGTCTTCGTATTTGTGGTGATCACAAATTGTAAATTCATGTCGCAGTGAAGGCTGGACCTTATAAGGTTTTTGATTAAAGGAATGACAGCGACAACTTCTCCGACAGATGCGCAGTGGAACATCACAGTTTTAACATCTACAGAGTTTATTTGGGTTGTTGGTGAGAACAACTCCCGAGCCACCAAACCATATTTTTGGCCCCACGCCCAATCACGTTTTTCGGCTCCGGTTAAGGATTTACCCAAGGCAAAAAATAAAACTTGTCGGAATAATGCAAACACCCATTTAACTAAATCCACACAGGTAAAGATGACTAATAAGAGGTTATAAATAAACAAACTGAATGTTCGCTTTATTTTATAAATCATTGCCCATATCCCAATAACAATTGTTGCCAATGTCTGTCGGTAAAGTGGAAGGTTTGTTCCTTATTTTTTCTTTTTCTAATGAACGTAATAAGCGGGCTAAGTTAGCTTGCTGCCAAGTATCAGACGGTGCTTTGAATTCACAGCGATCAAAGTCAATTAAAAACACCTTTCCGTTTTTGTCTATCATTATATTGTGGATGTTAAGATCGCTATGGTAAACGCCATTTTGATGAAACTGTTTTATTGTTGCCCCAATATTTTGCCATGTTTGATCGGTTAAGTTTTGACTGATTAACCAATAAAAACCATCTTTAGCATCGACTATACGTTCAATTAAAATATCATTCCGACACCACAGGCCAGATACTTTGGTGACCATAGCCGCAATGGGATTTGGAACGGGCAAATCTAACTCCACCATTTTTTGTAACATGGTGAATTCAGCAATGCTGCGGGTATTTTCTATTCCGGTATAAAGAAATTCATCGTTTAATACCTTACTAACTAACCCACCACGATAATAATGACGTAATACAAAGTGTCGTGTTTGTTTTGACTCTGTGTTGTTGCCTAGGTATTTAATAAAATAGGTGGTATTTCTACCTTTGGATTCTCCTGTGATTGCGTTTTGTTTTTCCCAAAATGCCGCATCAAACCAATCGTGCGTGACAGGCTCGCTTAGACTTTTATGGGCCAATATAGTGTGTCCATCTTGTATAGTTTTATGCCAAGACAAATGAGTTGGATTTGATAACAATACGAGTTCTTACAAGTTTTAAGTTGGAATAGTGTAAATCATACATTAGCATTACCAACTTAAGCCAATTTGATTTTATTTCTGCGCGATTTATTTTTGTACTTTATACCTAGGAGTTTGAGTGTCTTTGCAATCTATCTGTATTTTGAGGTTATCAGCCATAGGTGATGTATGTCATGCCGTCGCTGCCGTGCAAGCAATTCAAAAACAGCATCCAAACGCTAAAATAACTTGGATTATTGGCAAAATAGAAAAGATGTTACTAGATGGGTTGCCAGGCGTTGATTTTGTGATTTTTGATAAATCCAAAGGCAAAGCCGCCTTTAAACAACTTAAACAAGATTTAGTCGGACAACAGTTCGATGTGTTATTGCATATGCAAGTGGCCTTAAGAGCCAATTGGGCAGCACAATTTATTCACGCTAAACGTAAAATTGGCTTTGATTGGAGCAGAGCAAAAGAATTACACGCTTTATTCACCAAAGAACGTATTGCTCCACAGTGTGAACCTCATGTATTAGAAGGCTTTTTTGGCTTTGCAGAAAAGCTAGGTGTGCCAATATCAGAACTAAACAATTTAACTTGGGACATTCCTGTTTCAGATCAAGACATCGAATTTGCCAATCAACATATTGCACCAGATTCTAAAACCTTAGTGATCTCGCCAGCTGCCAGTAAAAAAGAACGTAATTGGTTACCAGAGCGTTATGCTGCTATTGCGGACTATGCTGCAAGTAAAGGGTTTAATGTTGCGCTTTGTGGTGGTCCAGCGCCAATCGACCGTGAACTTGGTGATGCGATAAAACAACATGCACAAATTGAAATTATGGACCTCATTGGCAAAACCAGTTTAAAACAAATGTTAATGTGTTTAAAAAATGCGTCATTAGTCTTAGCGCCAGATACCGGCCCTGCTCACATGGCAGTGACGCAAAGAACGCCTGTCATTGGTGTTTACGCTCATTCAAACCCCAAACGTACAGGCCCTTATTTATATCAAGATTATGTTGCTGAGGTTTATCATCAAAATTTGTTACAGCAAAAAGGAAAGCCTGCGGATAAACTTAAATGGGGTGTGAGAGTCAAAGGGACGGATTTAATGCAACAGATAACGGTGGAACAAGTTCAAACCCAGTTTGACCGTATTGTTAAGGACTTTGCACTCTAATGGCACAATCTTTAAATATTAATACTGAATATAAAAAAGCATTGTTTTTAGACCGTGATGGTGTAGTGAATGTCGATCATGGTTATGTATCAGAGCCAAAAGATTTTGAGTTTATTCAAGGTGTGTTTGAAGCATGTAAACAGTTTCAAGAAGCTGGTTATCAAATTGTTATTATCACCAATCAGTCAGGTATTGGCCGAGGCTATTATACCGAACAGGAGTTTGAAGAACTTAGCGCATGGATGACCGAACAATTTAAATTCAATGGGGTAGATATATTAGCGGTTTATCATTGCCCACATCATCCTACCAAGGCGAATCCACCGTATTTATTGCAATGTGATTGTCGTAAACCTAATCCCGGCATGTTATTCCAAGCAATGCATGAACATAGGTTAGATCCGGAAATATCCATTATGATTGGCGATAAAAAATCCGATATTCAAGCCGCAAAAAATGCTGGAATAAAACAGCGTTTTTTAGTCAATTCAGGTCAATCATTAACATCTGATGGCATGTCTTTAGCTGACGGCACATATGCTGATTTACTCAGTGCAGCTAACGACTTATTAGATTAATCGTTGGCTTAATAAGGCCGCATATTGTTAACTCCTTCATTTTATTATTGAAAATAACATCTGAAAAATGACAGCTTAGTTACAGATAAAAAACATCAAACATTAAACTGTCATTTTGCTGCAATCCTAAGGTCATCAACTTATCTTTTAATCACCTAAATTTTTTATAAACAATCACTTATAACAAGGTTTAGGAATTGATAATGAAATACAGAAAAACCAGTTTGGCACTGTTATTAGCTACATTAATTACCGGTTGTGCAGAAGACGGCGAAAACGGTGTAAATGGTAACGATGGGGTTAATGGTACAAATGGCGTTAACGGTACAAATGGCGTAAATGGCACTAACGGTGTTGATGGGGCTGACGGCAAAGATGCAACGACAATGTTAGAGATTGAACTAGTCGGTCGTGCTCAATTAAATGCCAGTGACCCTGAAGGTGCAGCTGAAATCGTTTCTTATCAAAACTCTACAGGTTGGGTATATGCAATTAATAGCTCAGCATCTCCTGCGGTTGTTGAGATCATTGATATCAATGGTATGGATAAAGCTGAATTAACAGCTGATACCGAAGGGGTCATTACCAATACCAATCTAACCGCATCTCAAACCATAAACTTAGCTACCAGTGCATCATTATCGGGCGATGCCAACAGTATTGCCGTTGATAATAACAATAACTTGTTAGCCGTGGCTGTAGATTCAGGTACTAAAGGTGTTAATGGACATGTCGCGTTTTATGATATCTCTGGTGCAGCACCAAGTTTTATCAAAAATGTAGAAGTGGGTGACTTACCTGATAATGTTGTTTTTAGTCATGATGGTAAAAAAGTGCTGGTTGCCAATGAAGGTGAGCCTGCCGATGATTATGTGATTGACCCTGAAGGATCTATCTCCGTCATTAACGTAACAAACGGCGTACCGGCAGACACAGCAACACAGATCACTTTTGAAGATTACAACGACAAACAACAAGAGTTAGAACAACAAGGCGTTAAATTTGCCAATCCTAATGGACTAACGATTAAAGGCCAAGTGCGCACTTATACTGTAACGCAAGACTTGGAGCCGGAATACATCGCTGTATCTAAGGACAACAGTAAAGCGTATGTTTCGTTACAAGATAATAATGCCATGGCCATTGTCAATCTTAGTAATAACAGCGTTAAAGTAGTTGGGTTGGGCGTTAAGGACTGGAGTGAATATCAAATTGACGTGTCTGATAAAGATGGCGGCATTAACTTCAAAAAATACCAACATTTATATGGTTTATACCAACCTGACACCATAGATTCTTATCAATGGAATGGCGTAGACTTTGTTGTTTCTGCAAATGAAGGTGACGCAAGAGAGTATATCGCTTTTGAGCGAGATGCTGCAGAAGATGCGGGTAAAGCGGAATGTGAAACCGATTTTCCTTCTGGATCGTATGATTGGGATGACGGTGAAGAAGTGTGCATTGCTTATACCGATGAAGTACGTGCTAAAGACTTGGAAGATTTAGCGACCGTAACACCTGAATTAGATGCTTATATCAGTGAAATGGGTGGCAATGATGGCCTTGGTCGTTTAATCGTGACGTCATCAATGGGTAAAAACGATGATGGTGAGTACGCCGACTTATATAGTTTTGGCGCTCGTTCATTTTCTATTTGGGATCAAAATGGTTTGTTAATTTTTGATTCAGGCGACCAAATTGCCAAGATAACGGCAGCAATGCATGGTTCGGCGTTTAATAATAATGAAGATGAAAATGTTGGGGATACCCGTTCAGATGCTAAAGGTGCAGAGCCAGAAGCCCTAGCGTTAGGTAAAATTGGCAATAATACTTATGCTTTTGTTGGCTTAGAGAGAATGAGTGGCATGTTAGTGTTTGATATTACTAATCCATATGATGTGAACTTTGTTGATTACTTCTTTAACCGAGGTTTAGTTGAAGATGCTGACATAACAGGTGACTTAGCACCTGAAGGAATGAAGTTTATTGATGCCGCACATAGTCCAACAAACCAAGCGTTATTAGTCATAGGCAACGAAATCTCTGGCACAGTAGCGATTTGGCAAATTAATGAAAAATAATCATTTTTGTTAATATGGGTTAGTTATCCAAATCGATAACATCAATAAGGCAGTGTTTATTCACTGCCTTTTTTATTGGCAAAAATTGGACATAGATCAAAAGTGAGTAAACTAAACGGTAATAATAACTATTATCATTTAACAGTTCGAATAAATAAGGTTATTATGGTTTCTCTTCTTTAGAATTGAGGTTCATATGACTTTATGGGAATTACACAAGGGTGGAACTGCAAACATTTCCCATCTTTGTGAGCATTTAGATGATTCAGTCAGCACCCGTTTGGTAGAAATGGGGTTTGAAACTGACCAATATATTAAATGTCTACGTAGAAGCATTTTTTCCGGCCCACTAGTCATTCAAATTGGTGATTGTGTCTATTCATTAGAACAAGCATTAGCTGAACAAATTTTCATCTCAACGTCGAACAATAATTAATTATGAAAAAAATTCTCTTAGTCGGTAAACCTAACTGTGGCAAAAGCCTATTGTTCAACCAACTTACTGGCCTTCGACAAAAAGTCGCAAACTACCCTGGTGTCACCGTTGAAATTAAAAGTGGCGCAATGGGAGAGTATGAAGTTATAGACTTCCCTGGCACTTATTCTTTAAGCACCATGTCCATTGATGAACAAGTAGCGGTTGAACAACTGACCCTTCGTGTAAACGATGACGAAACTGAGCTTGTTGTGTGTGTATTAGATGCCACTCGGTTAGAGCGCAGTTTAGTGTTTGCATTACAAGCGCAACTGTTAGCCAGCAAAGCAAACAAACCCATTGTATATGTTTTAAATTTTATCGATGAAGTAAAACGGTTTGGCCATGACATAGATATAGATGGGTTAGCCAATGAACTCGGTGCTCCGGTTTATGCTTTGTCTGCCCGTTCACTTGATGGCATCGCTGAATTTAAAAATGCCTTGTTAAATGCCGAGTATAAAAACTTCAATCCTTTGGTTCCAAAGATTCCATTAGAAACCACCAAAGAAGTGGTCGATTTCAGCCGTGCATTGGCTAAGACCTACGCAATAAATAAAGATGTAGTGCTTAAAAATCAAAACAAGGTTGATAATTTTTTACTGAATAGCCTGTTTGGTTCATTTGCATTTTTAGCCATTATGTTTGTGCTCTTCCAAAGTATTTTTACTTGGGCATCGCCATTAATGGATGGGGTGGAAACCATTATTGCCGGCATGGCTGTTTTCATCACGCAATTCACAGGACAAGGAGTCGTTACGGACTTCTTGAATGACGCCATATTTGGTGGTGTTGGCTCGTTTTTAGTGTTTGTACCGCAAATTATGGTGTTAACGTTCATTATAGGCTTGCTAGAAGACAGCGGATATTTAGCCAGAGCGGCATTAATTTGTCATAAACCGTTAAGTTATTTTGGATTATCTGGAAGAAGTTTCATTCCTTACCTTTCCGGTCACGCCTGTGCTATCCCGGCCATTATGGCGGCACGTACGATTGAATCTCCGCGCAAACGATTAATCACTATGATGACAATTCCGTTAATGTCTTGTTCAGCACGATTACCGGTTTATGCGTTATTAGTATCTGTATTTATCCCATCTGATGTTTATTGGTTAGGAATATTTAACCTGCAAGGGGTTACGTTTTTTGGTTTGTATATGTTTGGTATCGTCACGGCGTTGATTATTAGTGCGTTATTAAGCCGCTCAAGTATCACCGACCATGAAAAATCTGAAATGCCATTTATTATTGAATTACCAAGTTACCGTTTACCACATTGGAAACCGCTTTATCACAGAGTGATCAACAGTGGCGTACAATTTATAAAACGTGCTGCGCCAATTATATTTATGGTCGCGGTGGGCATTTGGGTTCTGGGTTATTTCCCGTTGAATGCAAGTTTAGAAGAGTCTTGGTTAGGGAGCATAGGTCATTTTGTTGAGCCTATCTTTGCCCCACTTGGTTTGGATTGGCGTTATGGTATTGCCATTTTAATGTCGTTCTTAGCCAGAGAGGTGTTTGTTGGCGCGCTTGGTACCTTATATGGAATGGAAGGGGCTGACGAAAACATTGCTGGCCTCGCACAAAATATAATGAACGATGGCTTGCCATTAGGTACAGGTATTGGTTTGTTATTATTTTATGTTGTAGCTTTGCAGTGTGTTGCCACCGTTGCGACATTGAAAGCAGAAACCGGAAATAGCAAATTATCTTGGGGGTTATACGCCGCCTACGGCGTACTTGCGTATATCTTGGCCTTCTTGGCAAATGCATTAATCTAATACGACAAAGGTTGAAATATCACAAGTGGCAGCATATGGTTGCCACTTCTGCTAACTAAGTTATATTTACGGATAATAAAGAGTTCCAATGGAAAAAAGATTAACGATATTTAACTGGGTCACCCTTGGTATTTGTTTTATGGTCATGTTATTTGGGCTAGCACAGCTTGGGTTTTTAATTGGCTATGTTGCTGTTTCTAAAGATTTTAGCTTAGAGCAAATTGGTTACACACCTTTAGCGTCTGTGTTTGCTGGAATCACAGCCATATATTTGTTTGTTCGTACCATTAAAAATGCCAGTACAAGTACTGGAATTAAAGATTAGCTAATAAACTAACTTAGTTAGAACGATATTGGCGTTTAATTTCAACTACTTCAACACTATAAGATTGGTACCAATTTTTCTGGCCAAGTTGTTGTGCTAGAAGATGTTCCGGATCTTGTTTCCAAGCTAATATCGATTGTTCATCTGGCCAATAAGAAATCGCCACTTCTTGTTCACCCTCACATACCGCAACAAAGTCTAAACAGCCATATTTACTAAATGCTAACTCTCGCATTTTTGCTGCAGTTTTGGAATATTCATCATTTAACTCTGCAATTTGTGCTTTAAATATCACTGCGTACATTCACATTACCTATCTTTAATGACTAAAAACTTGATGAGATTGGTATAAAAAATGATTAACTTTTGTAATGTTTAACCATGTAAACACAACCATCCATCGGCATCTCTTCAGGGTACTCGGCTTCTACAAAGCCTAATTTTTGATAAGCGTTTTTGGCTTTATGATTGTCGTGAAATACAAACAAAGACAGCATATCCGCCTTTAGTTGCGCACAACCTTCATGCGCTAACAAATGGATTAAATCCGCTATTTTATTTTGTCCACGACATTCAGGGTTAATCACCAGGCGACCTAAATGACATCTGCCCACCCTAGAATAATACTGACCAAAACCAACTAACATATCGGTATCTACACACTCATTTTTTTCAGAGTATTTTAAGCAAAATGAAGGGAGTCGCTCCATGCTCAAGTCTTGATAAAATGAGGCTTGGGTAAAGGGGTAACGAAACTTAGGTCCCGACCACGTTCTTAGGTGGATTTCATCTGGAAACCACTGACTTATCGTATTTATGTCAGACTCTGTGGGTGTCGTAAGTTTCAATAACATCTCCTAAAAAGTATAAACCATTGCTTTATGTTTCAACATGTTAAACACTAATCAAAATTAATCAGTTTGGGTAGTGCTTATGTTAATTAAACTCACTCCATATTTGCTGTCACTGTTTTTGCTTAGTACGCCAGTTTGGGCAAACAAAGATGATAATAATTTTACTTGGCCAAAACATTACAAAGCCGCTGTTAGTTTGTCTTATGATGATGGTTTATATAGCCAAATCCACAATGCCATTCCAGAACTAGACAAACACAATTTGAAAGCCTCGTTTTATTTAACCTTGGCATCGCCAGCGGTTGATGAGTATATGGAGGTTTGGCGTGCTGCGGCCAACAACGGTCACGAATTAGGTAATCATACCGTGTATCACCCTTGTCGTGGTTCGTTACCTAACAGGGATTGGGTTAATCCACTGCATGACACGGACAAAAATACGGTAGTAGAAATGGTAGAGCAGGTCACATTAGCCAATACCATGTTAAAAGCGATTGATGGCAAAAAGGACAGAACCTTTACTATTCCATGTGGTGATTTATTGGCGAGTGATGGTAATTACGTGGAACGAGTTCGTCCAAAATTTGTTGCGATTAAAGCGAATAATCCAGACTTACCTAAAAAATTCGACTTACTGTTTACACCAGAAAACGTAACCGGTAAGCAGCTAATTGATTTTGTTAAAAAAGCGGAACAACAAGGTGGCATTGCCAATATATTATTTCATGGTATTGGTGGTGATCATCTAACGGTGAGTACTAAAGCGCATGCTGAGTTATTAGATTATTTAGCCAACCACAAAGATATTTATTGGACCGATACATATATTAATATTATGCAATACGTAATGGAAAATAAGTGATTTATGGAACCTAACTTTGAACGTTATACCTTAAAGGAGTTACAGGAGTGTTTCGAAAGCTTAGACAAAGCTAAGTGGCCGGAACGGGCAATCAAAATTGAGCAGTTAATTAAGCAAGCGAAGTGCAATCCAATCCATGTTTCTGAGGAAACGACACCATTAAATAAAGATGTAGTTATGATGTTTGTGATCGGGCTAACAATAATTGTTTCATTGATTTTAGGTAAAGTGACAATATCAAATCGCTATGACGGTTTTAGTTATGCAGATAACCCATTTGTTTTTAGTCTTTGTATCGGTGTGTTGTTGTTTATTTTTTTGCAATATCTCTCAAGGTATTTAATCTCGAAAAAAGACGATTAGCTAATAGAGATTATATAAATTAATATTAAATTTAGTAAAAGAAAAAAGGTAAGTTATGAAGGGAATATCAAACCTAACTATATTCATCATATTCTTGCTCACAATGAATGTTCAGGCTGGTCAACAAACTGTATGTGGGCAACAAGAGCCAGAGTGTACCAGCGTTGAAGTAACACAAGAAATGGTAAAGTACGAAATAAAACACGCCGATTCTTACAGTCCAGTAAAGATTGAATATTTAATATCGCACTCAATTACAACCGAATTTGGGATTGTCACTAATAAAATCTTGAACAGTGTCCACATCCAAAATGCAAAAATAGAGGTTACATTAGATAATTGTACTAAAAGTGATTGCAACAAAATGGCGTTTGTAAACTATCTGACTACACAGTTTAATGATGTTGATACACTTTGGGCTTTGTTTTTTTCAGATGCGGTTAAATACTTAATGTCAGAGTGGATAAAGAAGGAAGATCTTTCTCGTTTAGAACAACATGACACCTTCTTTAAGTCATTAGAAAACGATGTTACCGGTTTAAGTGCGAATATATATGTTTATTTTATTGGCACCAATCGCGAGCCTTTAGGTTGGGTGCAATTGGGCAGAGATCGCAATCGTGAATTGCATATTAAGAATGACCTTATTTTTGCGATAGGCAGTAATAGTAATGGGCAGTCTATTTTACACATGAATATTGGCGCGTTGGAAAGCTCAGATTGGTTTAGAGATTATGTCTATGTCTATCACACAATACATGGGTGTGGGCAACAACAAATAAGTTATCAAGACAATAATGGTTTTACCACTAACGGTCTAAGAATGGTTTGTTCCTACTCAAATAAGCAAGACTATTAATTACTCAAGCACTTGCCCACCCTTAATAACTAGGCTGTTACTTATACAGGGTTAACAGCCCGTCTTTGTTTGTGCATTTAACTGCACAAAATCTAATAAATACGATTAGCAAAATTAGGGCTAGAACGCGCCGTTTTACTGTACTGGATGAATTAATTCTATACAATTCAGCACATTATTGAATAGTCATCTATTATTCTATTTATTGTGAACAATTAACTCAAATTGGAGTGATCTTATATGCGCGCAGCTGGTTTTTTTAAACACCTTCAACAAGAAATTGAACAAGTTAAGCTTGATGGTTTGTATAAATCTGAACGTATTATTACGTCACAACAAAAAGCCAATATTGATGTTAATGGCGAACAAGTTTTAAACTTTTGTGCTAACAACTACTTAGGCCTAGCAAACCACCCAGACTTAATTAAAGCAGCGCAAGAAGGATTAGATGCTCATGGCTTTGGTGTGGCATCGGTTCGTTTTATTTGTGGTACTCAAGATATTCATAAAACTTTAGAAAATAAGATCAGTGAATTTTTACAAACCGAAGACACAATTTTATATGGCTCGTGTTTTGATGCTAACGGCGGTTTATTTGAAACGATTCTAGGTGCCGAAGACGCCATTATTTCTGACTCGTTAAATCATGCTTCTATCATTGATGGTGTACGTTTATCAAAAACAAAACGTTACCGTTATGCCAATAACGACATGGCGGATTTAGAAAAACAATTACAACAAGCCGTCGCCGATGGCGCACGTTTTAAGTTAATTGCCACTGACGGCGTGTTCTCAATGGACGGCGTTATTTGTGATTTAAAAACCGTTTGTGATTTGGCTGATAAATACGATGCCTTAGTTATGGTAGATGATTCGCACGCGGTTGGTTTTGTTGGTGAAAACGGTCGTGGTACGCCTGAATACTGTGGCGTTATGGATCGTGTTGATATCATCACGGGCACATTAGGTAAAGCCTTAGGCGGTGCTTCTGGTGGTTATACAACGGGTAAAAAAGAAGTGGTTGAATGGTTACGCCAACGTTCACGCCCTTATTTATTCTCTAACTCTGTTGCACCTTCAATTGTTACCGCATCGATTAAAGTATTAGAAATGTTAGCAACGGGTTCTGAGCAGCGCGACCAACTTTGGTCAAACGCGGCTTACTTCCGTGAGCAAATGGAAGCCGCTGGATTTACTTTAGCTGGTAAAGATCATGCCATTATTCCAGTAATGTTAGGTGACGCGCAATTAGCGTCGGATATGGCTGACAAAATGTTACAGGAAGGTATTTATGTGGTTGGTTTTAGTTTCCCAGTTGTACCTAAAGGCCAAGCTCGTATACGCACACAAATATCCGCAGCACATACAAAAGAACAACTTGATAAAGCCATTTCAGCCTTTATCAAAGTAGGTAAAGAATTAAAGGTGATCAAATAACATGACGATGAAAGCATTATCCAAGACGAAATCGGAAAAAGGTATTTGGATGACTCAGGCTGAAAAGCCGGTAATGGGTCACAATGACTTATTAATTAAAATCCGTAAAACCGCTATTTGCGGTACAGATATGCATATATATAACTGGGATGATTGGGCAAAAGCCACCATTCCAGTGCCTATGGTTGTTGGTCATGAATACGTTGGTGAAGTGGTAGATATGGGCCAAGAAGTTCGTGGTTTTAGCGTTGGCGACCGTGTGTCTGGCGAAGGTCATATTACTTGTGGTCATTGCCGTAACTGCCGCGCAGGTCGTGTGCATTTATGCCGAAATACTGTGGGTGTGGGTGTTAACCGTGAAGGTTCTTTTGCTGAGTATTTGGTTATTCCAGCATTTAACGCCTTTAAAATCCCTGACAATATTTCTGATGAACTAGCGTCAATTTTTGACCCGTTTGGTAATGCGGTACACACTGCTTTGTCTTTTGATTTAGTGGGCGAAGATGTATTAATTACCGGAGCTGGCCCAATAGGTATTATGGCTGCTGCCGTAGCTAAACATGTTGGCGCACGTCATGTAGTAATTACTGATGTAAACCCGTACCGTTTAGAGTTAGCCAAAAAAATGGGTGCAACACGCGCCGTCGACGTATCGAAACAAAAACTAAAAGATGTAATGAACGAGTTAGGCATGACCGAAGGGTTTGATGTCGGCTTAGAAATGTCTGGCGTTCCTATGGCCTTTAACGACATGTTAAACAACATGAACAATGGCGGTAAAATTGCCATGTTAGGTATTCCGCCGTCTGATATGGCGGTGGACTGGAACCAAGTGATCTTTAAAGGTTTGGTGATCAAAGGTATTTATGGCCGTGAAATGTTTGAAACTTGGTATAAGATGGCAAGTCTGATTCAATCTGGCTTAGATATATCACCTATCATTACTCACCGATTCCCAATTGATCAGTTCCAACAGGGCTTTGAAACTATGGGTTCTGGTTTGTCTGGGAAGGTTATCCTGAACTGGGATTAATACTTAACCCTGTATTCCAATAAAATAAAACGCCAGTTAATGATTGCTCAGTAACTGGCGTTTTTTATTGTTTAGTTTTTTATTGTTTAATAATGGTTTATTTAGCGAGTTAAACTAAAACTTATAACGCTTTAAAACGAATGGCCGTTCCGCCTGAGCTTGCTAATTTTAAGGTTAATTTATCTGTCGAGCTAACCACTTTCTTCTCAATAACATAATCGTATGGATTATGTTTCCACTCGGCTTTGTCACCATCACGGTAAATTTGCGCTTCGTATTTTTTATCTGTATCTAAAAAGGTTAAGTCAATATCTAAGCTGCGAGCGTCGTTATTGGTAATTGCACCTAAGAACCAATCATCTCCTGAGTAACGTTCTGTTGCACGGGCTTTACGAGCAAAAACCACAAAGTCACCAACTTCGCCAGCTAAGGCAATAGACTCTTCCCAGTCTGTGGGTACATCAACAATAAATTGGAACGCGTCTAATTTAGCTTCGTAGTTTTCAGGTAAATCTGCAGCCATTTGAATTGGGCTATACAACACAACATAAGACGCTAATTGTTTTGCTAACGTCGTTTGTGGTCGATTAGTTTTATCACCCAACCCATTAAAGCTCATATCAAAAATACCCGGCGTAAAATCCATTGGGCCTGATAACATACGAGTAAATGCTAAAGTAGGCATATGTTCTGGAGGGTTTGGCGGAGTTCCCCATGCGTTAAACTCTTGTCCTCTCGCGCCTTCTCTAGCAATCCAATTGGGATAGGTTCTACGTAAACCGGTATCTTTAACGGGTTCATGAGTATTAATGCTGATCTTACGTTTAGCGGCTTCGGTAATATTATACAGGTATTCATTAACCATAAACTGACCATCATGCCACTCTTTACGCACAATTCCGTTTTTGTCTATTCTTTTAATATTGCCGCCGTCAGCAACATAACCGGTTTTGATTTGCTCAACGTCAAGTTCTGCATATAAGTCCAGTGCACCTTGCATCTGCTCTCGGTAGTTGGTCACATTGCCTGATGTTTCATGATGACCAATTAACTTAACGCCTTTTTCTGCACCGTATTGGGTTAATTGCTTAATATCAAAATCGTCATAATTTTCTGTAAAACTAAATACATCACCATTAAAGAACCAGTCACCGTCCCAGCCAATATTCCAACCTTCTACTAACACACCATCAAAGCCGTACTTAGCAGCAAAATCCATAAAATGTTTGGTGTTGTCAGTTGTGGCACCGTGTTTATCTCCGCTACCCCAGGTTGATTTATTAACGTGCATTTCCCACCAAATCCCTACGTATTTACCAGGATTAACCCAAGACACGTCACCTAATTTATTAGGCTCATTAAGGTTTAAAATTAAGTCTGAGTTTAATAATCCTTTGGCATCTTTTGATACTTGAATCGTACGCCAAGGAGAGGTGAAATCCGTTTGGGTTTTTACCGCAATGCCATCGTACCAAGGGGTTAAATCAGCAACATAACGACCTGGACGACGTTGATTTAAGGTCATAGCCGCATAATCAACCAGTGCAGCTTCATGAATGCTTAAATGAATGCCAGTATCCGTTTTAAAAGTAACTGGCGTATGAACGTGTTGTGCTTGGTAAACGGGAGTTTCGTTATAAACATATTCATAACGATTCCAGCCCCTTGCTGGGATCCACCATGCGGTGGTTTTATCGGCATTGTTAAGTGCAAACTCGGTGCTTTCTTTTACAATCTCGACTTGTTCATAACCTGATTGTTTTGGGACTTCGTACCTAAAACCAAACCCATCATCAAATACTCGTATACGTACAGAATATGTCCCCGCTGAATCTTTATTGCCAGCGATTAATTCTGAGTTATGCAGTTCCACCAATAATTCATTATATTTGTCTGTAACTACTCGGCGTTCGCCCCAAGGTAACTCCCAACTTGTGTCGTTGCTGCCTTTAGTTGTATTAACAATCTTAAAACCATCAGTAAACGCCGCTTGCTGTTTAAATACTAAGCCTAAAGCTGATGGCTCGATGATCTGTTCCACGCCAAATGAAGCAGAGTATTGAGGTTGATTGTTATCATCGCTGATAGAAACTTTTAATTTTCCATTTGGGGACGTCACTTGCAGGGTTTGTGCATGGGCGATGAAGGAACAGCTGATCAATAGTAGTAAAATGATTTTCATATTTTATTGGTATCGCTAGTTATTATAATTAGTATGGCTTTAGCATAATCGCCGAGGACTTATTTCTAAATATACAAAGCCGAGTTACATACGTATTCAAACCCTAGTTAATGAAACGATAACAAAGGGTTTAGTTAATATTAAAGGAATCTGAATGACAACCAGCCAGCAAATACTTAACCAATTATCTGAATTAGCAGACGCGACAATAGCGGAACATTCCAGCCGTTTTTTAAGTCGGGTGTTGGTGAATATGGTGAAGGCGATAAGTTTTGGGGTATACGAGTGCCCGCTTTACGACAAATAGCCAAACAGAACGTGGCGACACCGTTGGATGAAATAGTGACATTGTTGTACCACGATCATCACGAAACACGTTTATTAGCTGTGTTTATGCTGGTGCAAATATATGAGAAAAACAAAAAATCTCCAGACATTCAACAACAAGTATTTGACCTGTATTTAATACATTCAAAGCAATTTAATAATTGGGATTTAGTGGACAGTTCAGCTCATAAAATTTGCGGCCCGCACTTATATAATCAAAAGAAAGTGAATCAAGAGATAGATAAACAAGATCGTTCAATACTGTACACATACGCAAAGTCAGACAACCTTTGGCAACGCAGAATAGCCATGATGACTACGTATTATTTTATTAAACGTGACGATTACCAAGATGCTTTTGCCTTGGCTAAAATTTTATTAAATGATCAACATGATTTAATTCATAAAATTGTGGGCTGGATGTTAAGAGAAGTAGGTAATAGAAACTTAATGGCAGAACGTGAGTTTTTAAATCAACATTATCAAGTTATGCCAAGAACCATGTTGCGTTACGCAATAGAAAAGTTTGATAAACCGCTTAGGCATCAGTATTTAAAAGGGCTGATTTAACATAAAAAGTTATCAGGTAAAGTTGTCTAAAACCTAATAACCATTTCAAAATGTTAAGGTAGCGGTATAAATTGTAATAACGCTACCTATCACTGCCATTAAATAAGTGATAACTCAACAGCAATATTGCCACGTGTTGCATTTGAATATGGGCATACTTGGTGTGCCGCATCAACTAACGCTTGCGCTTGTGTTTTGTCTAGATCACCAAGTGATACAGCTAATTTAACTGCGATACCAAAACCACCTTCAATTGCGCCAATTGACACTTCTGAGTTGATGTAGGTTTCTTTTGGAAGTGCAACTTTAGCTTGGCCAGATACAAATTGCAGCGCACCAATAAAACAGGCCGCATAACCAGCAGCAAATAATTGCTCTGGGTTTGTCCCTTGACCGTCATCACCGCCTAGCCCTTTTGGCGTAGATAAGTTTACTTGTAAACGACCATCATCACTTTTAGCCGTACCAGTACGGCCGCCAGTTGCAGTTGCTTTTGCTGTATATGCGACTTCTTTTAATAAATTCATATTGTTCTCCAGAAACGTGTTTTATATAAAATGACTTCGATAAATAAGTGAATATTTACTTTGCGTGCAAAATAATAACCTGCTATTTCAAACATTGCAAATGTTTTGTATGCAAATTATAATCCGTCCATAAATCGCAATCTATTCATCCGAAGGTGCACGTTATGGAATACCCACAACTTAAATTAGACAATCAAATTTGCCATCGACTATATATGGCCTCCAATCGGATTATTAGAAATTACCGTGACCCGCTGATTCAATTGGATTTAACTTATCCGCAATACATAGTGATGATGGCGTTATGGGAAAAAGATGGAATCACCATCGCTGACTTGTTAGAAAAAACAGCTATTGATGGTGGCGCTATGACGCAAATTCTCAAAAAGATGACAGACAAATCATTGCTTTCAATTGTCAAAGATGAAAACGACAAACGTAAACGCATCATCAAGCTTGAAACACATGGTTCTGAGTTACGCCATCAAGCGGCGGCGATTCCAGATAAAATTAGATGTTCATTTTCACATATGACAGATCAAGAAGCACAACAATTGATCGCTTTACTGGATAAGGTTAATCAGGAGCCTTAGAGACAGCTAACCTAGATTAACGTCCTCGTTAAAAATACATGCAAAGGAAATTTCATTGAAGTTATTAACTTTTTTTACTTGTCTATTATTTTGCTCTTTAGCTTATGCAAATGATGGATTTGAAATACCTAGAAGTAAAACTGTTGAATTAATTGAGCCTTCAAGCAATAGAGTTTATCCAATATTTATAAAAATACCTCGGTCGTATAAATCAAATCACGATAAAAAATACCCAGTCATATACTTAACCGACGCCTTATATAGCTTTCAAATTGCGTCGGGAGTTACCCGTTTTACAATGAACAGTGGCGCAATGAAAGAAGCCATTATTGTTGGAGTGTCTTATTCAAAAGATTCTCAAGGCGCATCCAGTCGAGTTAGAGATTACACAACGAGTAAAGCCGAAAGTTGGAAACTAGAAACCGGTAATGCGCAAGGACATGCTCAATTTATTCGCGAAATCGTATTTCCTTACATTGATGAAAACTACAGAACAACGCCGTTGGAACGGACTTTAGTTGGTCATTCTCTTGGAGGTTTATTTGGTGCTTATGTTTTATTTAAACATCCAGATATGTTTAGCAGTTATATATTGGGTAGCCCATCCGTTTGGTTTAATAACTATAACGTATTGACCATCAATGGAATTAAATCCAGTACACAGATTAAAGTTTATTTATCTGTTGGTAGTCTAGAAAAGCCTGAATTTGGTGAGAGGGAAAACATGATTGCAGGAGCTAGACAGCTAGCAAATAAAATTAAAGCACAATCAGGAGGAAATACAGCTCTCAAATTCAATGTTATTGATGGTGCAAAACATGTTACTGCCTTCCCAACAACTTTGATCCAAGGATTAGACTGGATTTACGGCAACAATTAACGAGGTTTGCAACTTCAAAAACTCGCTGGTAATTTAACATCCATAACTTCATTGGTTATTGGGTGAGTAAATACTAACCGACTTGCATGTAACATGAGTCTATCGGCTTTAAAAAATGATTGTTCCAAGTCATATAAATCACAACCAATAATTGGGTGGCCTATTTCTCGGCTATGAATTCTCAGTTGGTGGGTTCTGCCTGTGACAGGTTTAAATTCAACTTTAGTGGTGTTGTTTTCACTGTTGTAACTTACAACCTGATATTGGCTGGTGGCTTGTTTTCCTGTTTGCTCGCATACTTTTTGCAGCGGAAAGTTATCCACATCTTTGATAACAGGGATATTGATTTCTCCTGTTTCTGTTAGCAACTTGCCATCTAATACTGCTTCATAATATTTAGTGACATTACGTTGACTAAATTGCTCACAAATTTTTTTGTTTATTTCCTTGTTCAGCGCCACCACCATTAAGCCGGAAGTGCCAAAATCAAGCCTGTGCACCATTAATGCCGTAGGGAAATGCTGCACCAAACGCCAATGCACAGAATCTTTATTAAGTGGATGTTTGCCGGACAAGCTTAATAAGCCTGACGGTTTATTAATGATCAGCAATGATTCATCTTGATAAACAATAGCTATTTGATCTGTGCACTTGGGAACAATAAAAGGGTCGGCTTGTGGTTGCATGATCAGATATCTTGCTTTGGTAAGGTGATGTTTCCGGCACTCGCGTTATATTCCAGCAAGGTTAAATATACTCGGGTATCAAATTCTATTTGGTGATATTCAGGCAACATGTGGCAACACAGTTTATAAAATGCCTTGTTATGGTCTAACTCTTTCACATGTGCCAGTTCATGCACCACTATCATGCGTAAAAACGCTTCTGGTGCGTCTTTGAAGATAGAGCTGACTCTCAACTCGTTTTTACTTTTGAGTTTGTTACCTTGTACTCTGGAGACATAAGTGTGAGTGCCTAGTGCGTTTTTCACTACATGTAGCTTGTTATCAAACTGGATTTTATTTATCGGTGCCGACTTTTTAAGATACTGGTTTTTAATCTCCATTACATAATCACGCAATTGTTTGTCGTTATTACAATGATGTTTATCTGGATATTTTGCATCAAGGTAGGTTTGCACTTTACCTTGTTGCAACATACCTTGAATTTGCTCCACCAATGACGGTGAATAGTGATTTAAGTATGGTAATCCAGACATAGTGTCGTTTATCTTCTTTTTATTTATAAGTGCTCAAGAGGACTTAAGCAAATATACGTTGTGACCAACGGGTTAATCCAGAGGTAACACTACCAAAATGGTCACCAATGACGACAGGTATATTATTAAATTGCTGCTGCAGGAATTGGTTAATCACAGGCGATTTTGCCGTGCCCCCAGTTACAAAAATAACATCTGGCTGACATTCTGCTAACTCAACCGCTTCTCGCATTAACTGAGCAATATTGTTTAATTGATTTTCACTGGCTTGTAAAAACAATTCACGGTCAACCGACTGTGCAAGTCCCGCATCTAAATAACTTAAATCAACTAAGAATTGGTGGTTATCTGTCAGATTTATTTTGGCTTGTTCTGCACTGTTAACTAATTGATAACTTAACTTTTGTTCATACACTTTTAATAAACGCGCTAATAACTCAGGTTGTTTGGAATCGCGTTTTAGCTGGGCTAAAAAGCGGCCATTTTTAGCGTTATAAAACTCGGTTTGCGCGTTAACATCATTAATGGCAACGGCTTCGTGATAACTATTAACCGGCATAGGTTTGTCGGTTAATAACTGACTGGTCATGCCCAAGTTAGGCATGATGCCTTTTAATGCCAACTGAATATCGAAGTCGTTACCACCAATACGTTTACCGCTGTGGCTTAATAGTTCAGCACTACGGTCTAACTTATTAATAAAAGACGGGCCCATTAACAGCATAGAGCAATCCGTGGTACCACCACCAATATCCACCACGAGCACACGAGTTTCTTCAGTCAATTTGGCTTCATAATCAAAACCAGCGGCCACAGGCTCAAATTGAAATTCAACATCTTGATAACCTACGTGTTTAGCCGCATTGGTTAATACCTGAATAGCTTGTTTATTACTTTCTTCGCTGTTGCGGCCTTGGAAGTTTATTGGACGACCAATCACCACTTGCGTCACTTCTCTTTGCAATTCGTTTTCGGTGAGTTGTTTAACATGGGCCATCATCGAGGCAACGATATGCTCAAAAAAAGCAATTTGTGGTGCTAGCAAGCCATTAGTGCCCAAAAATGATTTTGGAGATTTGATGTAATAACCTTCACTTGGATCGTCCAAGTATCGAGAAAGCGCTTCTTTACCAAAAGACAAATGTTCGGCAATGCCGTCATAGCGTAAATCTTCTAACGCTTCTTGGCCTTTTGATAATTGGTATTGTCTAAGGGCTGTGAATTTTGCTTTATGTGGTTCATTAATATTTTTTTGCAGCCAGTTAACAATTACATCACGACTAGGAGAATATAAAGATGACGCCATAAATCGGCCATGTTCACCCAAATTGAGTAACTTAGGTTGGTCTTTTTCCATAATACCAACGGCACAATTTGAAGTGCCATAGTCAAAACCGATCATAAATAGTATCCAATCTTAAATTCAAGAGCTAAAAAGGTCGCGTAGGATACTGACGTTAGTGGTGTCCTGGCAAGCCAATAATGGTTAAGGATAAAAACTATTTCACTTTGAGATTGTATAATTACCACTTCGCATATACCTTTTAAGTACCTCAATTATTTATATGAGAGATATGAACATTAAATTTATCTTATTATTGCCTCTAGTGTTCATCGCATTTTCTGCGCATTGCAAGCAAAAAATCACGGTAGTATTTGGTGACACTCTTGCGCCGTGGGTCATTCCATCTAACCACAGTGGTATCATAATGGACATTATGAAAGCTGCGTTAGAGCCAGAGGGATATCAAATCGATCCTTATTATTACCCATATGCCAGAAGAATAAATTCATACCGGAATGGGTTAGTTGATGTTTCCATTGATATGAATGCCAACACAATGGAGGCGGAGGGATTAACGGGCTATTTTTCAGGATCAGTTTATCAATATCAAAATTATTTAATTTCACTTTCTGACAATCAATTTCAATTTAAGACGTTGCAAGATGTCGGCACTCATAGCTTAATTAGTTGGCAAGGGGCGTTGCAGCATTTAGGTGAAGAATATAAAAATGTAATGGCAAAGAATCCTAATTACACGGAAACGCACGACCAAGCATTACAAGTTAAGATGATATTTTTAAAACGCTATGAAGTGGCGCAAATGGATATTCAAATATTTAAATATCATCGGAACCAAATTCAAAATGAAGGTATCATTAATACCAAAGCTAAAGTCGACCTTTTCCCTGTACTAGGTGCAAGTCCTAATGGTTTTTTATTTAAAGATGAAAGGTTAAGAGATGTGTTTGTCGAGCGTATAAAACAATTAAAATCCAGTGGTGAATTCCAACAGATTTTTGATAAATACACTGTAGAGTCAACACAACCAATCCAATAAAGAATTTATGAATTTAGAAAAGTTACAAATCGCGCAACAAGATTTTTTACGTGTTTACCCTCAGGGGTTCCAAGACCCTAAAATGGCTGAGTTAGCAAAAAAACATCAAGTCGACAAAATGACGGATTTTGTTTTGGACGTATTTTCACGTGATCAATTTAATATACCTGAACGCATATTAGAAAATTGGACTAAAGCGATTAGTCGCTCGTCTATGGTGTCTATGTTTGAAAAACCAAAATTTAAAAATATGTTGCACGATTTATCAGCTCATGAAAAAGATTTGATGATCAATGGTTTATACGAATTATTACATGGTGACGCTGAAGTGGGTTTTAACGCCCAGTTAGATATTTTAAAACAATATAAATTGGCAAAATGGTCATTAATATCCGCTGTACCTGCTTATTTTAAACCACAGCAAGAAGTGTTTATAAAACCTACGACCGCCAAAGGTGTGATCAAATATTTTGAATTACCTAACTTAATCTACCAGCCGACACCGAGTTGGGACTTTTATTGTGAATATCGCAAACAGATATTAGCTTTGATGAATTTTGTTGATAAACAACTAGCCCCTAATACCGCGGCATTTTGTGGTTTTTTAATGATGAGTTTACCGAATAAAGGCTAATGTAAATTTCAAACGTGGCATGAAAAAAGGCCGACACGTTCGTATCGGCCTTATCACTCAATCTAACAATAACTAATCATATTCTTTTTGTCCTGTTTTGTTCTGGCTTGTAGTCGAACTTCAGTTGTTATTGTTGCTATTATTGTTATTTTTAAATTTACGATTTTGATCAGAGATTTTTTGTAATTCCATACTTCTCGTATTTATCGCCCGGCCTTCTGCTCTGACCGCGTCATTAAGTTTGGAGAAATGAAACGAGTTATCATAAAATTCTACCGGTAATTCGCTCTTAACTTTATTGTGACTTGCAGTGGCAAATAACGCGTTTTGTTTATTTATTATTAAGTTAAACCCGACTAACTTGCGTGGATTAAAAGACGACGATAGTATTTTTCTTGACCTTGGCGTACCACGACAACCTTATATTCTTCACCCGTTTTTAATTTAATTAATCCATCTTGTAGGTTTTTATGATTGCCTGCTATTTCAATAGAGTTGAAGCTAGATATTATATCACCCGATTGTAACCCAACCTTAGCAGCTTGACTTAACGGACTAATACTCTTAACGACAATTCCCATTTCCCCATTATTATTTAACCTAATCTTTTGGTAGGTCATACCATAAATGTAATCGTCTACCGTTTTTCTGGTTAATTTTTTATGTAATATCGTTCTGTCATTATTATCTAATGACTCTAGCTCTAACGTAAGTTGGCTGAGTCGATACATCAATTCGTCCGATAGTGGCGATTGATTGAACACGTTTGGCGCTTGGTCAAATCGATTATTGTTAAAGTAATAACTTATTTCAGAAAGGTAATTGGGAATTAATTCCCCTGACAATGTTAATGGTTGGTTATCTCTCAGAATTGCCATGACTCCCTCTTTTTGTCCTGTGGATAAATAGCTATTTAAGTTATCAAGGGGGGTAACCTCGTTAGTTACTTCACTTTCTCCTAACTGAACAATTTTATCGCCCGCTCTTAGCCCAAATTTTTCCGCCACCGAAGCGGGAGAAACCGCAAGAATTGTCAATGAAGTTGGGTTTTGAGAAAATTGATTATCTAAAATAGCGCCAAACTTTAAATTTTGATGAGATGGAATTAAGTTGTTTAATGACATACCTGAAGATAATTGAAATTCATAAATGTCATTCATTAAAGTCCGTAACCGATACTCTAACCCGTTCCCAATTGATTCATTATATTCAATCGGTTCAGAGGTTAATTTTGTAAAATCTAAATCACATTGAGCGTCTGAACTATTAACAATGTGCATTTCTGCTTTTAAATTATTTGCGCTTGGACTCATGACCACTTTTTTTCCATCCTCAATAAACACCTTAAATTGTTTATATTCCGGAATGGTCATTTTTTTTGTTTTTCCGTTTGTGATGCCCGTTAATCGTTGTAATTTAAGATATCGATAATCTTTATTCCGCCACTGGAGCGCTGAAATGGTATGCCAGCCTGGTGTGATTAGGTAGTTAACATTTCCTTCCGCAATTTGGTAAATATCATCACGTTCTGAGATATTTAAATTATTGTCGGATAATATCTCGTAAATATATTCATCACCGTCAATATTGGTTTTGTTAAGTTGCAATATGGAACAATTATCACTGATTGCGTTAAAACTAAAAGTCAGTAAAACGATAGCGAAAGTAGTAATCGGTTTATTAAATGGTGTACGCATTATCTTGTCCTTTTTTAATTTCAATGAGCTTGACTAATACCAGTCTTCGTTTGTTCAAGATTTCTAATTTATGTTCGGCGTCATTGACGTCGTTCAGATCGTTTTCCAATTGCCTTAACTCTAAATTGAGACTGTCAAAGTACAGGTTCTGGCTAGACAACAGACTTAACTCGGCTTCTAATTGTTGATTTTTATTTAACACTAACTCTAATTGCTGGGTTAAGTTATAGGAGTTCCAGCTTAAATAGGTAAATGCACATATAAAAAATGAAGCGGCTATCGCTAAGTAGCTTTTCGCAAAAAATCGATGTTTTTGTCTGGGTAATATCGGTTCAATGTTTTCCCAAATATCAGCAGGCACTTCAGCGGTATCTTCCGTTTTGGCTTCTATGTATAAGTCGTTTAGGAAATGGAAATGTTCATAACATTCAGAACATGTTTTAAGGTGTTTTATTTCGGATCCTGATAACTCAGGAGTAAACCTATCAAAGTTAATATGCATAATTTTTTACCTTAACGTGAGTTTTAATACGCATTAAGCTTCGAGAAACGGTGGATTTAGAGAAACTTATACTTTTATCAAATAATGTTGCAATCTCTTGGTGGCTGTATTGTTCGACAATATATAGCCATATGATGAGTCGTTCCGTTTCATTTAATATGGAAAGTAATAATTCAAATAACTGAGTATCCGCTAAAGCTGATTCATGTATTGGCGAATCTTGAATGCAATCTTCAACCTCTATGTCATTTTGATTTATATAATCTTTACGTTTAACGGCATTATAAAAATTATTAAATGCGATTCTTTTTATCCAAGACTTAAAGTTGCTACCAATTTTGTAACTTTTCAGATTCTGAAAGGCATCAATAAATGTGTCTTGTAATAAATCTTTAGCGAGGTCTTCGTTCTTACTAATCTTCAGTAGAAGGTGATAGAGAACAGGCGATAATATTTGATAACAAATCTTAAAGGCATCTCGTTCGCCGGCCTTCATCCTTATCGCGATGTCTTCATCCCATTGGTTCAAAATGACGTCCTTATTTGTGAGTAGGTATTAATATAACAATTCAATGTTAGAAAAGGTCGCAATTAATATTTTGATATGGATTTTAGATTAAGCGTGTTTTAAAGAAGAATAGAATAAATGTTTTCAATAACTCGCTCCAAACACCGCCGAGATTTTTGGGGTATTTAATGGATGTGCTTGCCTACTCTAAGTTAGCTCAGATTAAAGTCGCTATTGTCAGCAAGGTAATGCTTAAATTTTCTAATAGATAGTGCTTTTGAGTAGTGCCAACCTTGAGCCAAAGTGATGTCCATTTTTAGCAGTTCCTCTACTTGCAAGATATTTTCAACCCCTTCTGCCACTATTTCAGCGTGCAATTTATTAGCTATAGAAACGATATTAGGAATTAATGTGGACCGAATTGCGCCAGTCTCAACTTCATCGATAAACGATTTATCTATCTTTAACGTATGAATTGGGAACGATTGTAGTTGTGACATATTTGAGTAACCAGTACCAAAATCATCGATAGAAATGTTCACCCCAGCTACAACGAGTTTGTTTAATATCTCCTGAGCTTTGGCAAAGTCTAATTCTTCGTCCTCTGTAATTTCAAACGTAAATTCAATATTGCTCGGTGTATCTTTAATTAAATCTAATATCTTTAGCACCTGACCATTATTTATATCTTTTGGAAATATATTGATTGAAAGGTAAATGGGGTTATCTGCCAGCTCTAACCCTTTTAAATCATGGATTGCTTGTGTGACAAGTAACTCAGTCATTTGCCACGAGGCACCCAGTTCAGAGACAATTGGGATAAAGGTATCAGGATACAAAATACCTTTTGAGTCTTTAAAGCGGGCTAACATTTCGCAACCGACCGCCTTTCCACTTTTTAAGTCAACGATAGGTTGGTAAAACGGTTTGAATTTGTGCTTTTCTAGCCCTTTTTGGATCCGTCTTTTATCGCTATTCATGTATCGGTCAATATAATCATAAACATGCAAAGCGGTGACACCTGACAGAATTAAAATAAACATTAGGACTAATGTAAAAGGGACTTTTTGATATTCGGTAAAGTTATCTTGTTGTATGGCGACACATATGAATCTTTGTTCACCGCAAAACTCTAATTTATGACTGAGCAGCCCTACCTGAACATTATTACGATTATTGTGAGTTTCATTTTTGTAGATATCGTCGTGACCATATAAGTGCTTGGGTTGATCATTGATTAACGCAACTATTTCATAGTTGGTGAATTCGTGATGTTTAACCAATAACGTGTTAAATGATAACACCACGTTATATCGTCCACTTTTGATAACGACACCTTCAACAGTGCCATCGAACGTTTTTAATTTATGGCCGAACCAAAATTCATGCCCGTCTATTTTTTTATCAAATTGACCTTCAGAAATTGGTATCTCTAATTCACCAACACCGGTTGTACATATAATCTTGTTACCATCAAAAAAACCAATGTCTTTTATATCGTTTGCTTCAAATTGCAACTTGCGCATGGTTAACAAATTTAAAGTGGAACATTCCGTAAAGCTATTTCGATTTAACCTTGCTAGCGCTGAATAGGCTTGATTGGCTCCGTCATTTAAGTCGTTTATTATTCGTTGACTGTGATTGCTCATTTGAACAATAAGGGTTTGGGAGTAGATAAAAAAGATTAAAAATACGCTAATTATTATGCCGATAAAAAATGCGGCTGATTTTTTTAATAGCGTAGATAATGGCATTTAATCTTCTTGATGTTATTGGCTTTTATGTGTGTATTTTAGTCGGAATAATAGACATTTGTCTAACGTTAACAACAGTTTGTTACCATTTGATACCTTTTCTCTCAATTACGCACCAATAACATGCAAAAAGGCCAGCAATGCTGACCTTTCATTTATGACTCTCAAGCTTTATTGCCTTAAAACCTTAAAACCTTATAGCTTTAAAGCCTTCAAGCCTTCAAGCCCTATAGCCTTCAAGCCTTACCGTTTATTTAAGCTAATTTACTCAAACACAGCGTCAATAGCTAATAACTCAATATTGTTAGCTGGTATTGCTAATTTATAATCTTGAATTATCGCGTCTTCATCGGTTAACGCTTTTGGCTTTTCTGAATTGTACAATAACGGTGAGGTTTGTTCTTGGCTTAAACGTTTCACCATATCTTCACCGTCTCCAGTAATGAATACATAATGCATGTTATCGCTTTGTAAGTTCTCTGCGATAACACGATTTACATCTTCTAACGTTAATTGATTTAGCTGGTTTGTCACATACGCACCAAACTCACCAATGCCGTAAAATTCACTGTCCAGAGCGTAACCAAGTTGTTTGTCTTGGCTTGCTACTAACTGCGGGACATAGTTAATTAAGAAGTTACGAGTTGCTTCAAAGTCTTCTTCACTTAATCCATTTTTAATCAATTGGTCTAGTTCATATAACGCAACACG
The DNA here is from genome assembly GCF_032461525.1 of Psychrosphaera aquimarina. NCBI lineage: Bacteria > Pseudomonadati > Pseudomonadota > Gammaproteobacteria > Alteromonadales > Pseudoalteromonadaceae > Psychrosphaera > Psychrosphaera aquimarina. Next base: position 380,878 of record NZ_JAWCUA010000003.1, read on the forward strand.
AGTGGCAAAATGGGCATCATTGTTTGAACGTAATGGACGGATCCAAATTTGGAATATCTGTTCGCTACGGCCTAAGTTTGCGCTCGGTTTCGTTCTAAACATGCCACTTGGAAAGTATTCAATGTATGAATAATCACCATAGTTCATGCCACGTACTTCACGAATACGCTTAAACAAATGCGCATTACTGCTTCTGTGTTCACCAAAGTAAGAACGGACTAACCACAATGCAGCCCAATCTTTATCACTTCTTGTTGTTTCAATAGGGAAACCAAAACTAACGGCAGTTGATTGCGCTGATTTTTCAATAACCGTAGCGTGGCGACCTGTTAATGTTGGAGCATCCGCAATGGTTAAACGAGTTGAATCGCCTACGTTTAACTTTGTTAAGTCCGCTAACATCGTCGCTTTAACGTCTTCTGGTAACGCACCCGAAATACCCACATTTAAGTTGGACTGAGTAAATTGTGCAGCATAAAACTGTTTTACGTCATCAAGGGTAATTGACTCAAGATCGGATAAATCACCGTAGTTATAAGTGCCGTAAACATGTCCTTGGTACAGTTGTTCATATAACACTTCTTTGCCTAATTCTTCGTCATTAGACGCTTTAAGGCCTGAGGTAATTCCGTCAATCTGTTCTTTCTTAAGACGTTTAAAGTCGTCTTCTCTCCAACCTGGATTTAACAATTGTTCACTTACTATGTCATACCAAACGGATACTTTGTCTTTGTGTACTCGACCTTTAAATGAGACCATTTCTTTGTCGACCTGCACACCAAAACTACCTGCGATTGGGTATAACGCCGCTTTGATCTCTTTATAAGAACGAGACACACTACCGCCATTCGCAACCATGTTGGCTGTTAATGCGGCTAAGCCTTTTTTACCTTCAGGATCGGCAGCTGCGCCAGTATAGAATAATAGGTTAATATCGATTAGCGGTGAGCTGCTTGATTTGTCTAAAACAGTGTAAACACCTGCCGCTTTAGGTTTTGACAATTCTGCAACAGCACTTTCTAAACTTACTTCTTGCTCAAACCCATCTACGTTGTCTAATGCAGACATGGTGACTGTGGTGCGAGCTGAATCAATAAAGTACTTGTTGGCGATGTTACGTATATCTTCCGCCGTTACTTTATCTAACGAAGCATAAAGTTGGTTTAATAATTCTGGGTCACGCTCAAAGTGCATATAACTTGCTAAGGTATCAGCAATAGATTTTGACGAATCTAACCCTTTCGCAAAGCTGTATTTTAGGTTTGATTTAAGATCAGCTAGTTTTTTAGCGTCTACCAACTCCACTCTTGCTTTAGCGTAAGTATTGTTAATCGCGTCACGAACGACTGCTAAATTTTCTTGTTTATCAACCTTAATAAATACGTGTAATAATCCAGGATCTTTTGTTTCTGGATTGTAAGTAAACATTTGGCTAGCCAGTTGTTTATCCACAACTAATTCTTGGTATATATCTGAATTACTAGAAAAATATAGCTGAGAAATTAAGTCTAAAGCAGCTCTGTCTTTTTGCTCTGGTTCAAACGCAGTGCCCTTGTAAGAAACTAATAACCAATGCCCTGGTAAACCTTCACTTACTTTATGTGCATATAACGCTTTGTCTTGTTTAGGTTCAGCTGGAACGGAAGAAACGTAATCGCCTTTTTTCCACATGCCCCAGTATTTTTTAACTAGCGCTAAGGTTTCATCGGCGTTTACATCACCTGTGATGATCAAAGACACGTATTCTGGTTTATAAAAACGCTCAAAGAATAATTGGCCATATTCCATTTGATCTGGCATCGCTTCAATATCTTCAAAAAAGCCCATTGTGGTGTGGCTATAAGTATGAGTATCAAACGCAGTATCTCTTACTGTAGATAATAATTGGCGAACAGGGCTGGCATTATTTTTTAAATATTCGCCTTTAACCGTTAATGCTTCAGTGCGGAACTCCGCTTCTGTGTAACTTAGGTTTTGAAAGATATCAGCTTGGATCTCTAATACTTTTTCTAAATGTTGCTTAGAAAAGTTTAGGTTATAGTTGGTGTAGTCATTGGTGGTATAAGCACGGTTATCCACACCTGAATTTTTGTAGATGTCACTGTAAACATCTTGTGGAAATTTTTCAGACCCTTTGAAGACCATATGTTCAAAGAAATGAGCAAAACCGGTTTTACCCGCTTCAACTTCATCACGAGAACCAACCGAAACCGGAATTTGTAATGACACAACATCTGGATAATCTGTTGGCACTATCATGACTTTTAAGCCATTTGGTAAGGTTTCTAAAACATAATCTTGCGAGAATATTTTATCTTCACTTTTGGTTGTTTGGGTATCTTGGCCAGAGCAGCCCGCTAACGTTAATAAAAACGCTACCCCCGTGGTTAATAATCGAAATTTCATCTGAGTTCCTTGGATTTTTATAATGTTTGGTTTTAGTACGTCTGCAAAAACAGTTAAGCTAAAAACGTTTAGCCGATTGTGCCTATAACAGAATGATATGGCGACTTTTTACGACCAATTAACGGAATTTATATATTAATAAGCAGTAATTATATCTATACGGAGATCTAGTTTGTTGGTTTTATATTTTACGTAAATTTTACACCCTCATGTATTCAATTGCCGTTAGAATAATCACAAATAGATAAACCAGCAGCACCACTAAATGCTCAATAAAGTTCTTACCCAAAAACGTTATATATATGCCTTTTCTATATGCACTGTGCTTTTGTTTTCATTACTTGCATATATACTTTCACTAATGTTCTTACCTAAAACAGGCATCTTGATAATTCTTCAATTAGCCGTTGTTGTAGTTTCGTTATCCACCAATAGAACAGCCACTATTATTGCCGATATTTTAGGTGCACTAAACTTTAACTACCTTTTTACTAGCCCAGTTTATTCATTTCAAATGAACAGCGCAGAAGACATTATTAATACAATTACTTTTATTGTGGTCTCTTCGTTAACAAGTGAATTCTCAATAAGATATAGGAATAAAAGTGAGGCCCTAGAGCAAGCTGAAATCCGTTCTAATATTTTACTATCAGTGTCCCACGATCTAAGAACCCCTTTAGCTAACATCATAGGATCACTAAGTACCCATAATGAATATAAGGAAAAAATAAGTCATGCAGAGCAGCAAAGGCTAATTAACAGTGCGATAGATGAAAGCCATCGATTGCACAATTATGTGGAAAATATTCTTCAATTAACTCGAATTAAAAACAACACATACAACTACTTATTTGTCCCTCAATCAATTTGGCAGGTGATCAAAAAAGTTGAAGATAGATTTTCAGATCCAAGATTATCCATTCACAAAGGAGAGTGTTTGAAAGATGTATTGATACAGACATCATTAATTGAGCAAGCCATTTATAACATTGTAGATAATGCACTAAAATACTCACCAAGCGAGTCAAAAGTAACTATTGCTGTAAGAAGCGATAATCACTTCACTTACATATGTATAACAGATAACGGTCCAGGCATTGCGCAACAAAAACTACAGCATATTTTTGATCTGTTTTATTCCAGTAGAAAAGGGGATTCAGGTCAAGGAGGCTCTGGTATTGGCCTAACCGTTTCTAAAGGTATCGTTGAGGCACACAATGGCGATATTTCAGCACAGTCCACAGATCAAGGCTGTATTTTTGAAATTAAATTGCCAGTAGGAGAGCCTAATGCACAAAACTAAAATTTTGGTTATCGATGACGAACCTAAAATTCGTGACTTTATCTCTATATCGTTATCAGCCGAAGGATTTCAATTTATTGGTGCAAATGATGCTGATACTGGGTTGTCGTTATTTAGATCTGAGCATCCTAATCTCATAATTTTAGATTTAGGTTTGCCTGATATGGATGGCCGCAGAGTTTTAAAAAAAGTAAGAGAAAGCAGTAAAATCCCAGTTTTAATATTAACGGCAAGGGATCAAGATACAGAAAAAGAACGGTTACTTGGTTCCGGCGCCAATGATTATTTAAGTAAACCTTTTAGTATCAAGGAACTTATCGCACGAATTAAAGTATTACTTCGTGATATCAATTATGAACCAATACCTGCTGAGTTATACTTTAACAACTTGGTTATAAAAACTCTTGAACCGGTCGTATTTATAACAGAAACACTTATTCATTTAACTAAAAAAGAACATCAATTACTGCTGATGCTTGCTATTACTCCCTATACTTTGGTTAATCAAAAAAGGTTACTGATTGATATTTGGGGACCTACCCATGAAAAAGACAATCATTACCTTCGAGTCCTCGTCACTCAACTGAGAAAAAAGCTCAATGACAACGCGGATGATCCCAAATACATCTTCACCGAACCAGGGATAGGTTATCGATTTATCGCAAAAAGGTGAGTTTTTATTGAATATAAACCGACAAATAAAACTCAAAAAATCAAATGAAAGTGACGTTTTTATTAGTTCTTTTTAAAAGAGACAATACAGGATTTAGGCGATGGCACATTTTACAGTTATAGGTTTAGGTAGTTTTGGCATTTCAGCTTGCTTAGAACTAATTCATTTGGGGCACACTGTAACCGGTATCGATAGTGATTCAAAAGTTGCTGAAATGTATGCAGAACAATTAAATCAAGTGGTGATCTGCGACTGTACCGATGAAAGTGCACTCAAAGAACTTGATTTAATAAATAGTGACACGGTATTAGTCGCAATAGGTGAAGATATGCAATCCAGCATATTATGTACACTGTGTTTGAAAAATATAGGTGTAAAAAATATTTGGGTCAAAGCAAATACAAAAGCACACCATACTATTATCTCCAAACTTGGTGTATCCAAAATAATACACCCAGAAGAAGAAATGGGGATCAGGGTAGCTCAAGCGTTGAATTACCCAATGGTGCATGATTATATCACTTTGGGTGACGGGTTTTATGTGGTAGAAATTCATATTAAAAATCACTTACACAATTACTCAATTTCAAAACTACTCGGTCACACTCGAAACTCGATAGAACCATTAATGGTTAAGCGCGATAAACAAAACTTAACCCACATAGGGCTAGATTTTTCATTAGAGGCTAACGATACCTTACTATTATGTGGTAAACGTGCGGCGCTCAAAAACATAGCACCAAGTCTGTTATAGTCATTATGATTTTATGGCAACCCACTCATCAGCATATAGTTAGAAAAAAATAGCGAACAAAAGAATTAATGCTGCTCCACCATTTGTACTTGCAGGCAGTTTTGCAATATTAATTGTTATTGGTACTTTATTGTTAATGCTGCCGATATCAACGTCTTCACCTATTAGTTGGGAACAGAGTTTATTTACTGCAACTTCTGCGGTAACAGTTACAGGTTTGGCTGTAGTTGATACGGGTGGTGTATTTACTACTTTTGGTCAAACCATTATCGCCATTTTAATTCAGTGTGGTGGCATTGGGTTAATGACTTTCGCTGTTGTTACTCTAATTGCCCTTGGTGGTAAAATTGGCTTTCTACAAAGAGTTATTGCTAAAGAAGCATTTAACCATACAGACACATCAACCTTATTTAGTGTTGCCAAATCAGTTATTTATTTTTCGTTCATGGTTGAGTTTATTGGCTTCTTAATTTTATCGCTCTATTGGAGAGGTGAACTAGGTTGGGAAACTGCCTTGTTTCATGGTTTTTTTATACTATTAGTGCGTTTAATAATGCCGGGTTTGCATTATCTCCTGACAGTTTAATGCCATACGTTGGCGATCCTATTGTTAATTTAACTATTACAAGTTTATTCATCGCAGGCGGACTTGGTTTTACGATATGGCAAGACGCACTAAAATCTAGATCTTGGGAGAGACTGTCACCTTATAGTAAGACCATGATTTTAGGTACTATAATTATCAATGTCATTGCTATATTAGCGGTTTATGGGATTGAATATAATAACCCAAATACATTACAGCCCCTCTCTGAGTCTGGGAAATGGCTAGCGGCTTGGTTTCAAGCGGTAACACCAAGAACCGCTGGGTTTAATACGTTACCAATAGAACAATTAGAAGATGCAACAACCGCATTAATGTTGTTACTAATGTTTATTGGTGGTGGCTCTCTGAGTACTGCAAGTGGAATCAAAGTAGTCACATTTATTGTGTTAATTTTAGCAACTTACAGTTACTTACGTAGAGATAAAGCGATAACGCTTTTTAATCGGGAAATAGAAAAAACAACGGTTTATAAAGCACTTGCCCTGACAATGATCTCGGTTGGCATGACTTGGATTTCGATTTTTTTCTTACTTTTAAGCGAAGATGCCCCTTTTCTGGATGTTGTGTTTGAAGCCGTTTCAGCGTTGGGCACGGTTGGACTATCAAGAGGATTGACCACATCACTATCTGGGGCTGGCGAGTTTATAATAATTTTACTAATGTTTGTTGGGCGTTTAGGACCGTTAACACTGGCATACTTTTTAGCTAGCCCTAGAACGAAACGTCTTAGATACCCAACAACGCAATTAACGATTGGTTAATAGTTTATTAGATGACAAATGAAGACAATTATACGCTGCAAGCCGCATTCTTAATGCCTGTTTCGAGGGTCGATTATTGATTATAAATAGAGACATTTAAAGGCACCTATATACTCGCCACGCTAGATAAAGCTGAAGTTTATTAGAGGACTTATAAAACCTTATTGTTGAGTGTATTTGAGAGGGTAAGCAGAAATTTTTATGAAGATATTGTGTTACTGTTTCGTGGCGTTATCCGGATATTTTACCAATATGTGTAGGTGTCAATAAATGAGAATAATTCCACCCAACATTCATTTTGATACGATAGCGGACATTAACATAAATAGATTTCTGAGCTGTTTTTAGTGTTAATTAAACGTTGAGCTAGCTTCATTTTGACAGACAAATAAGCCACCATAGAGGTCATTAGTAACAGTACCTTTAATACTGACTTTGCCAAAAGCTGTTATTAAATTGCGCAATTAATCACTTTATCGCAACAACAAATTGTAGGCTATTACGTTGTTCGTGAGAATCAGAGTTGATGAAGGCTAAAAACTCTCGTTCAAATTCACAATATTCACTATCTAGAAGCCGCTTAAGAAGAACTAATCTGCTTAACCTCGCTCTCCAAATTGCAACCACTTCCTCTTTAGCACAGCCATTAAAGTTCAGTTCAACATCATGAACATTTTCATCACAATGAATCACTTTAAACCCCGATTTATTAAGTAGTGGTTTGAGCTTGGCTCCAAAGTTAAAGTCATATACACCTGACTTACACGACTCTAATTCAAAATTTCTAACTTTTTCGTAAAACTTACTCTGTTTATTCATATTGCCAGAAATAAAGCATGAAACATCTAATAGTGCAATCCAGCTACCTTTATCCATTTTCATATAAACCTTGTCTAAATATGGCTTTGGATCGGCTAAGTAAGACAGAGAAAAACTTCCCAATAAACCAGTTAAACAGGGCAATTTACTGAAGTCTAAATCTAAAAAATTTGAACAGATATATTGTTCATTAGATGATTTGTTTTCATCACAAAATTGAATGAAATCAGGGTTAAGGTCAATTCCCGTTACATGAGATACTTTATTAGCGAGTAGGTGTGATACGTTTCCAACTGAACATCCTAAATCTAAAACTATATCTGTTTCTTTAATAGGTATTAAATCTAGGTAAGATTCCCAATTTCGCCAGTTTGATGTTTTTTATATTCTTCGATTAAATTTATTTTTTATTATTTTAACTACTTTTCTCATGCAACCAGAGGTTGAAATTTATCACAAAACATTTGGAGCCAATAATATTTTTGGATTCCGTTGTTGAATCTTATGAGTCGTTTACTTTAATGTCTTTAATTTTATCACCTGTGGCAAGTGCACCTTCAACGTCTTGAACAAGTAACCAAGGCGAATAGTTTTCACGTTCACCAATCCCATCCCGCTTTTGAGGTGACGTGAATAATCATTTTAACTTTTATACTTCCTCCCTTTTTCCATTTGTTCACTTTAACTAACATCTAAAAAATCAATACTTTTAACCTGAGTAATCTATTGTATAAATGCAAACTACATTAAACACTCTGCCCTGCAGCCCAACCGCATGCCCAAGCCCATTGGAAGTTGTAACCGCCTAACCAACCGGTGACATCTGTGACTTCACCAATAAAATACAAGCCTTTTACGTTTTTGCATTCCATGGTTTTTGATGACAGTTGATCTGTGTCCAGACCACCTAATGTTACCTCTGCGGTTCTATAACCCTCTGTGCCATTGGGTTTTATTTTCCAATGAGAAATGGTGTTTATCAATGCATCCAACTCTTTATGTTCCAGTTGTTTTAATGGTTTGTCGTTTATCTGCTTGGACTCTATTAATGCCTCAACAAAACGTTTTGGTAACCATAACGCTAACGTATTTTTAACACTTTGATTTGGATGGTTTTCTCTTTGTTGATTAAGCTCTGTGGGTAAGTCTATGTTAGGTAACAAGTCGATACTGACTGCTTCACCGGCCAACCAATAGTTAGATATTTGCAGTATAACAGGCCCCGATAAACCACGGTGGGTAAACAATATATCGGCAGCAAAGCTAGTGCCGTCATTGGATTCCACTCGTGTGGGTAAACTAATACCTGATAAATCTTGGTAAATTACTTTGTCATGATCATGCAAAGTAAATGGAACCAGTCCTGCCCTAGTTGGGAGTACAGATAAACCAAATTGTTCTGCCACCTTATAACCAAACGGCGTTGCGCCTAATTTAGGCATAGACAATCCGCCGCTAGCAATCACTAATGATTCACAAGTGTAGTCAAGTTGATTGGTGTTAACGTTATATCCATTATCCGTTTTCACTATGCCAAGTATGTCGGTGCGTAATTGGATTTTTGCGCCTGCGTCTTGGCATTCGCTGATTAATATATTAACGATATCTTTGGCGCTGTCGTCACAAAATAACTGACCAAAATCACGTTCATGGTAAGGCACATTATATTTGGCTATCAGCCCTAAAAAGTCCCATTGGGTATAACGAGAAAGTGCCGATTTTACAAAGTGTGGATTACTACAAATGTAGTTGTTAGGTTCAACATCCATATTGGTGAAATTACAGCGTCCGCCACCAGAGATAAGAATTTTTTTACCCGCTTGTTTGGCATGATCTAATAAAAGAACGTTTCGTCCTCGATACCCTGCTTGTGCAGCACACATTAATCCTGCAGCGCCAGCGCCAATAATAATTACATCAAAATGTGTGTTAGCCATAAAACAAAAATACCGATTGTATAAACAAATTTAGGGTGATTTTCCCCTATATAGCCAATCTTCACAATCAATAGTTATAACTGGGCTAAAGTAATTGCACTAGTGCCGTAATTGTATGTAAAATGCGCGCCTTATACTCCCTGTGTGTTTTTTGGACGAACCTATGAAGTTTGTGACCTTTTTTGCTGCCTTAATTTTTCTGTTGAATGCTTCAACTGTGTCTGCTCGTTTGTATGATGAAAGTGATTCATTTGAATTGGAGCCATTAATAACAGACTCCACATTGGATATATCTGCAGAATTAGGTGCTCTATTTACCACAGGAAATGCAGAATCTACCTCAATATTGAGTAAATTGGCGCTTGATTATGAAATGAATAATTGGCGTCATAAGTATTCCTTTGAGTCGTTATATAAACAAGACGCTCAAATAGATAGCGAGACGAACACAAGTAAAACCGTGACTTCCGCTGAAAAATACAAATTAAATGCAGAGGCGTATTACAAGATAACAGAGACTAAGTCAGCACTCGTTTTCTGGGGTAATGAGTTTGACCGATTTGGTCAATACACGTCTATTTCAACACTGGTACTGGGTTATAACTTTAGGGCGATTGACGGTAGTTTAATTAAACTGGATCTCAATGTTGCACCTGGGTTCACTTTTATTGAGTCAGAAGATGGCTCGACGCAAAGCGCACCGGTTTTGCGTGGTTCTGGTGTTTATAAGTGGACCATCAATAGTAACACCCGTTTTACTCAGACGTTCACTATTGAAACCTCTGAGATTAATACACGTGCAATAATTGAAAGCTCTATAACCGCTAAATTGCATGGTTCAATGCAAATGAAAGTCAGTTATAAAGCCACTTCTGATGATGATGTGGATGACACACTTGCACACATTAATACTCAAACATCGGTCACTTTAGTGGTGAACTTTTAATTAAGCATTGGATATTTTTACTTAATTTACATTCATTTGCTGATAATACGTTATTCTTAGCTATGGTTATTACGCTAATCTTTTTAAAATTTTACAATTAAATATAGGTATTTTATGAAAACCAAATTACTAGTCACAGCAGTAGCGACTTCTTTATTATCATTTGGCGCTATGGCAGAAGACGCTGCCGACACATGGGTCGTTTCAGCTGAATTAGGCGCATTAATTACTACTGGTAATACGGAATCTTCTTCATTATTTACAAAAATCTCTGCATCACACCAATTAAATAAATGGAAAAACAAATACACGTTTAATACTTTGGTAAAAGAAGATGAAGTTGTGAATGCTGACGGTAATAAAGAATCTCAAACGACGGCTGATCAATACTCTTTAACTGGTCAAGGTGATTATACTTTAGGTGAACACTCTGCGGCTTTCGTATTTGGTAGTTATAAAAATACTAAATTTAGCGCTTATAAAGGGTACACAACAGTTGCAGGCGGTTACAGCTTTAGAGCAATTGATAAAGAGAATTTAACGTTAGACGTCAATGCCGGTCCGGGTTTCACAGAAAGTGAAACACAAGATGGTGTTGTAGAAAGCGGCGCGATCATCAGAAGTTCTTTAGCGTTAACGTGGCAGATATCTGAAAGTGCAAAGTTTGAACAAAATGTCAGTGTTGAAGCGGCTGAGTTTAATACAAGAACCGTGGCTGAGTCTGCATTAGTATCAAGCATCAATAACGCAATGCAAATGAAGTTTGGTTTCGCGTTAACAAACGACTCAGACGTAGCACCAGGTCTTGAAAAAACAGATACTGAAACATCAGCAACTATTGTTGTTAGTTTCTAATTTGTATATCAATTGATAATTAATAATACGTAAGCTTAATCAGCTTACGTATTATCTTTTCATTCTCAGCGCATTATCAATAACCGATATTTCACACGGTGATTGACCTATATATTCCCCATCCGCTTGTAGATCTAATCCAACAGAATCAATAACCGATACTTTATCCGTAGTGGTATACGTTACTTGTTGTGCTGTTAAATGTTTACCCACACATAACAAAGAGATCAATTTAAGCTTAACCAATAAAGGGTGTTTTCCAACTTGCACTATGTCTAATTGGTTGGATAAAGGATTGGCTTTAGGTGCAACTTTTAATCCTCCCCCAAAGTATTGGCCATTGGCAAAGGCGGTGATCAAGTTTTCATATTTTTGATGAATACCGTCAATCACAAAGCTGGATGCTCTTTCTCGATAAAATGGCACATTCTTAACCGCAGCTAATAAGTAACTTAATCCTTTGAACGTGCCTTTGTTATGCCTTAATGCCTTGGACAATTGGCTATCAAAGCCTGTCCCCATTACATTATGAAATAAGCGTTGATGCTGATATTGGTTGTGTTCATATTTTTCATTAAACACACATTTACCTAAACTTATCGTTTGTACGGTATTGGCAGTCACTACATCCAATATGTAGGGTATGTTTTTGTTTTTACGGCCATACCACATTCTGGCAAAATCATTTCCAGTACCCGCAGGAATGAGTCCCACATTTATGTCAGTGCCAATGGGCAAGCTGTTGACCACACAATGTAAAGTCCCATCACCACCAATCACAATAACATCTGTATATTGATGAATATTGGTCTCAAAATAACATTGATTGACTCTTAATAGTGCATCGGTCGGATAAAGATCAAATGCCATATTTTTTTGTATTAATCTGTGTTTGACCAGATCAATTATGGTTTGTCGTTTTTTATTAGGTAAAGGGTTAAATACAATTAAGTATTTTGTGATCTGGTTTTCAGTTGATAATTTAGGGGAGTTATTATTATCCAATCTTAACGGTCGCTCTTATCTTTAAATGTGATCTTCTTTGTTAAAAACAGGGTAAACCTAAAAAGATCTATCTCATAGTAAAAAGTCATATCTGGCTTGAAAGTTACTACACGCTTGATTTTAAAGGGGGTAATTAGATATATAACCAAATGGAATACATATAAGCATTTAGATACTTTATCGAATATAACTAGACTTCTACAATCCGTTTACTTTGTAAATAGATGGTTTAATAACATGAGTCCGGTTCAACTCGTACAACAACTAAATCAAATTGCCTCTCCGTTATCTGCACAACAAGTGACGGACCTGCAAACCTTGGTCGCACAACTTAACCCAGTTCAACAAGCTTGGGTGAGTGGCTATTTGGCAGCAAGTGCTAATGCAGCGATGCCAAGTGCTCAAACTACGAGTTTAGCTCCACAGGCAAATGAAGCGTCGGTATTAACCATATTATATGGTTCGCAAACGGGTAATGCTAAAGGCGTTGCCAATCAACTAAAAGAACAAGCTGAAGCTAAAGGCATCACTGTTAAGTTAGTTAATATGTCGGACTATAAAACTAGCCAACTTAAAAAAGAAAAATTCATTGTGGTTGCCGTTTCTACTTACGGAGAAGGTGAACCACCAGAAGATGCGGAAAACTTACACGCATTTTTAGCTTCTAAAAAAGCACCAAAATTAAACGGCGTTAAAGTTGCGGTGATTGGTTTGGGTGATACCAGTTATGAATTTTTCTGCCAAACGGCAATAGATTTTGAACAACGATTTAACGCATTAGGCGCAGATACCCTTGTTACCCGTGCTGAACTTGATGTTGATTATGAAGAGCAAGCGACACAGTGGATTTCTGGTGCTGTTGAAGCCTTTGAACCTGAATTTAAATCTAATAATCAAGCGGGTGCGCAAGTTATTCCAATGAGCGGTTTTGCCGCTGCACATGCGAATAGTAGTCAATATAATAAACAAAACCCATTTGCTGCAGAGTTAAGTCTTTCACAAAAGATCACCGGCCGTGATTCAACTAAAGACGTACGCCATGTTGAAATCTCATTAGAAGAATCAGGTATCACTTACCAACCAGGTGATGCACTTGGTGTTTACTTCCTTAATGATGAGACATTAGTCGATGCTGCTTTAGCTCAAACGGGGCTTCAAGGTGATGAACAGGTTACCGTTGGTCAAGAAACATTAACCGTTCGTCAAGCGTTGATAGAAAAATTAGAACTTACTCAGTCTTATCCTGGCTTTGTTGAAAAGTACGCAAGTGCAACCAACAACAAACAATTACTTGCTTTGACTGAAGATAAAGCGACATTACGTGAATACATTGAAGCACGACAAATATTTGATGTTATCGCCCAAAATCCAGCTAAATTAGACGCTCAAGTATTGGTTGATTGTGCTCGCAAGTTACAAGCTCGTTTATATTCAATAGCTTCTAGCCAAGCTGAAGTTGAAGAAGAAGTTCATTTAACGATTGGTTTAGTTGAGTTTGATGCGTTTGATAGTGAACATTTAGGTGGCTGTTCTGGTTACTTAGCTCGTCGTGCCGAAGAAGGGACGTCTATCAAAGTATTTGTTGAACACAACGATAATTTCCGTTTACCGGTGGACAATAATACACCTGTGATCATGGTTGGCCCTGGTACTGGCATTGCGCCGTTCAGAGCATTTTTACAAGAACGTGATGCACGTGAAGCGGAAGGTGAAAACTGGCTATTCTTTGGCAATCCACACTTTACTCAAGACTTCTTATATCAAGTTGAACTGCAAGGTTATGTTAAATCTGGATTATTAACCAAGATTGACCTTGCCTTTAGCCGTGATCAAGCTGAAAAAGTATATGTGCAAGACCGCTTACGTGAGCAAGGCGAGCAAGTATTTGCTTGGTTAGAAAAAGGCGCTCATTTCTATATTTGTGGTGACGCAAACCGTATGGCAAAAGACGTACATCAAGTGCTGCTTGAAATCGTAACAACCTTTGGTGGTAAAAACGAAGAACAAGCAGAGCAATACTTAAAAGATTTACGTAGCGCTAACCGCTATCAAAAAGACGTTTATTAATAGTCGATTAGAATTTAGGAAAAAACGTGAGCAATAATTCAGAATTTAAGAAAAACAGTAAACACGATCCAGATGCAAAGTTTGCTGATAACGAGCGTTTAAAAACGCAAAGTAACTTTTTACGAGGCACCATTGAAGCGGATCTTGATGATCAATTAACCGGTGGTTTTACCGCTGATAACTTCCAGTTGATCCGTTTCCACGGTATGTACCAACAAGACGACCGTGATATACGTTCTGAACGTGCTAAGCAAAAATTAGAACCATTACACAATGTGATGTTACGTGCTCGTATGCCAGGTGGCGTGATTAAGCCACATCAATGGTTGGCTATCGATAAGTTTGCAGAAGATAAAACCATGTACGGCAGTATTCGTTTAACTACGCGTCAAACGTTTCAATTCCATGGTGTATTAAAACCAAATATCAAAGGCATGCACCAACTATTAAATAGTGTCGGCATTGACTCAATTGCAACGGCGGGTGACGTAAACCGAAACGTACTTTGTACTGCCAACCCAGTGGAATCAGAATTGCACCAAGAAGCGTATGAGTGGGCAACTAAGATATCTGAACATTTGTTACCAAAAACCAGAGCGTATGCAGAGATTTGGTTAAACGGCGAAAGATCAGAAAGCACTGAATCAAAAACAGAAGAGCCAATTTTAGGTTCTACTTACTTACCACGTAAGTTCAAAACCACTGTGACTATTCCACCGGATAACGAAGTGGATATTCACGCTAACGATTTAAACTTTGTAGCTATTGCTGAAAACGGCAAGTTAATCGGCTTTAACGTTTTAGTGGGTGGTGGTTTAGCCATGACGCATGGAGATGTAAACACATATCCGCGTAAAGCTGACGACTTTGGCTTTATTCCGGCTGAACATACTTTGGCTGTGGCTGAACATGTTGTCTCTGTACAACGTGATTGGGGTAATCGTTCTAACCGTAAAAATGCAAAAACTAAATACACATTAGATTCATTTGGTGTTGAATCATTTAAAGCTGAAGTTGAAAAACGTGCTGGTGTGAAGTTCGAACCAAGCCGCCCATATGCATTTACTCATCGTGGGGACCGCATTGGTTGGGTAGACGGTATTGATGGTAAACATCATTTAACTGTATTTATTCAAAACGGCCGTATTTTAGATTACCCAGACAAAGCGTTAAAAACCGGTTGTCGTAAAATTGCTGAAATCCATCAAGGTGATTTCCGCATGACGGCAAACCAAAATTTAATTATTGCAGGTGTGCCGGCAGAACAAAAAGCTGAAATTGAAAAAATCGCTCGCGAACATGGTTTGATAGATGACAACCATAGTGAACAACGTAAAAACTCAATGGCCTGTGTATCTCTACCAACATGCCCATTAGCCATGGCAGAAGCGGAACGTTACTTACCAAGTTTGATTGAGAAAACCGAGGCGATTTTAGCGAAACACGATATAGCCAATGACGACATTATTTTACGTGTTGTTGGTTGCCCAAACGGTTGTGGTCGCGCCATGCTGGCAGAAATTGGCTTAGTAGGTAAAGGGCCAGGTAAATACAATGTGTATTTAGGTGGTAACCGTGAGGGGACGCGTGTCCCTAAGTTGTATTTAGACAATGTTGGTGAAGATGTGTATTTGCCAGCACTGGACGAATTAATTGGTGCTTGGGCTAAAGAACGTTTAACGCTTGAGAACAATGAGCATGAATGTTTTGGGGATTTTGTGATCCGTAAAGGAATCGTTGCCGAAGTAAAAGTCTCTAAAACAGACTTCCATGCCTAACAATTTGGGGCTGATACAGCCCTTTAGGAAATAAACATGACAACAGCCACAGCTATAAAAAATCAAAACTCAGGTGACAAACCTGGGTTGGTGGCCAATATTGAGCAAATTAATCAACAGCTTGCACCATTAACGGCAGAGCAACGTGTTGCTTGGGTAGTTGAAAACTTACCTCAAACAATCACCTTGTCATCTAGCTTTGGTATTCAAGCTGCCGTGATGTTACATATGGTAACGCAAGTAAAACCGGATATTCCTGTGATATTAACGGATACGGGTTATTTATTTGATGAAACGTATCAATTTATCGACCAGTTAACTGAACGATTAAACTTAAACTTAAAAGTCTATCGCGCTGAATTAACTCCAGCTTGGCAAGAAGCGAAATTTGGTCAGTTATGGACTAAAGGTGAAGCGGGATTAAAGCAATACAACCTTATCAACAAAGTTGAACCTATGAATCGTGCTCTTGAAGAATTGGATGTAGGTACTTGGTTCAGTGGTATTCGTGCGGGTCAATCTTCTAGTCGAGCTAATAAGACCATTGCTGAATACAGTTTTATTCGTGGTAACCATAAACCTGTCATTAAAGTGCATCCTATTTTGGAATGGTCTAACAAAGACATTTACGATTATTTGCAAAAACATGACTTACCTTATCATCCGTTATGGGAGCAAGGGTATGTATCTGTTGGTGATAAACAAACAACACGCAAGTTAGAACCGGGCATGACGGAAGAAGAAACACGATTTTTTGGTCTGACTCGTGAGTGTGGTCTACATGAAAATGTAGAAGGTGGAGGTATTTAAAATGAACAATGTACCCGTTTCTATATCACTCAACAGCAATGCTGGTAATAAAGTTAACCTGCCTAGAGTAAATACACGAGTGTATTTAGTTGGAGGAGGTCCTGGCGATCCTGATTTATTAACCATTAAAGCGTTACGAGTGATGCAAGCGGCAGATGTCATTGTTTATGATTATTTGATCACCGACGAAATATTAACCTTATGTCGTACCGATGCAGAATATATTTCTGTGGGTAAAAAAGCGGGTAATCACACCCTACCACAAGATCAAATCAATCAGCTGCTGGTGGATTTAGCCAACCAAGGAAAAGTGGTTTGTCGCTTAAAAGGCGGTGATCCTTATATCTATGGTCGTGGCGGAGAAGAAGCACAGTTATTATCGAAACATAATATCCCTTATCAGGTGGTTCCTGGTATTACCGCCGCGGCAGCTTGTTCTGCTGCGGTCGGTATCCCATTAACCCATAGAGACTACGCACAATCTTTACAGTTTGTGACGGGTCATCTTAAAAAATCGACTGACGCCAATGCGCAGTCAGATACCAATTGGCAGTCATTAGCCAGTACGAATCAAACCTTAGTGATATATATGGGCATCATTCAAAGCCCTGAAATCAAACATCAATTGATAAAACATGGCCGTGCTGCTGATACGCCAGTAGCCATTATAGAAAAAGGCACAAGACCCGACCAACGTGTTGTGATTGGTACATTAGCGACTTTAGATGAGCTCGTGCAAAGCCATAACATTGGCTCCCCTGCGCTGATCATTGTGGGAGAAGTGGTTAACTTATATTCGGAGCTTAATGGTCAAGATGTTAACAACCAAACCAATCAAGATGCACAACAAGAGCTGACAAAAATCATTCAAATTGCTCAAGAGCAAGCGGCTTAAACGCGCGTTTGCTCTACATGTTGTTTAAAGTTATTTAAGATAGATAACCAACCTTGTTTTTGTTGCTCACCTGAGTTTTCACTTTCAGCTTCAAAAGTCTCAACTAACTTCACACCTTCATTAGTTTGAGTGAAAGTAACCAGCACTTTTCGGTCATCGTCTAACACATACTCTATTTGTTCATGAAAAATTATTGAGGTAAAGCGTCCCTCGAAATCAAAACCAAATGAACCGTCTTTGGCTTCCATTCGGTAATTGAATTTACCACCCACAACTAGTTCAATATTTGCTTTAGGACAAATCCAATCGTCAGAGGCAAAGTTCCATTGAACGATATCATTGGGAGTAACCCAAGCTGACCATACATTTTCTAATGATGCATTTACTAACGTCTCTATTGATATTTTCATAATCGTTCCTTAACAATAAAGTGGGCTACCTTAACGAAAAAAGCGAGACTAACCAACTAGTCTCGCTTTATATGATATTTATTCAGTTATCATTTTAGTACCAAACTAGTTGATACATATCGATATTTTAACTCCAAAGGTTATGCCATTGAATGTAAACCTATCATATTGCCTTCTGTATCTATCGCTAATGTACAGAAACCAAATTCACCAATCGCCATTTTAGGTTGCTGAATTTTACCTCCGGCAGCCACAACGTTGGCTTCTTCAACTGCACAATCTTCACATGAAAAATAAATGATGGTGCTATTACCGCCAGCCGAAAAACCATCCATTTTAACTAAAGCACCTGAAACACCGTATTCTTCCATATTCGATGGAAACGCCAACATTTCAGTGCCTGTATTGGTGGGATCGCTTAATACTTCGAAACTGACATTAAAGACGGACTCATAAAAAGCTTTGGCTCTCGCCATTTCATCCACATATATCTCAAACCAACCAACTGGGTTATTCGCCATCACATTTCCTTAAATTTATTAATTTATACAAAACAACAACGAATTAAATGTAGAACAAGTTATCAGTCTTGATAAAAATTTTTTGTAAATTGTTAAAGGTAATACCAGAAAGCAAAAAGCGCCGATATATCAGCGCTTTAAATTATTGAACAATGAAGTGCTTATTCATTAATCTTTAGTTGGGCGTTTCCAGCCTTCGATATTACGTTGTTTACCACGAGCGATAGCTAATCCATTTTCACCAACGCCTTTAGTGACGGTTGAGCCTGCCGCCACAAAGCCATTTTCTTCAATGCAAATAGGCGCTACTAATGTTGAATTAGTGCCAATAAATGCGTTGTCTTTGATTTCAGTTTGAAACTTATTTACACCATCATAGTTTGCCGTGATCACGCCAGCACCTATGTTAACGCCACGTCCGATAATGGCATCACCTAAATAAGAGAAGTGATTTGCTTTTGATCCTTCACCTAAGGTGGATTTTTTCATTTCAACAAAGTTGCCGACTTTCGCGTTATTGCCGACAATGGCGGCTGGACGTAAGCGAGCAAAAGGGCCAATTTGAGCTAATTCACCCACTTGCGCTTGATCGATTAAACAATTCGCTTCAATGACTGCTCCGTCACCAATAGTGCAATCTTTAAGTACGTTGTTAGGACCAATTTTTACATTGTTGCCAATCACAACGGTGCCTTCAAAGATAACGTTGACGTCTACTTCAACATCTTGTCCAACGGTTACATCGCCTCTTACATCCACTCTGGCAGGATCACGCATTGACGCACCTGATAACATTAAGGTTTCAACGGCACGACGTTGGTATTCACGTTCTAACGTAGCAAGTTGAACACGGTTATTGGCCCCTTCTACTTCAATTCCTGTTTCAGGGTGTGCCGTTTCAATTGCAAAACCGGCGTTGTGCGCCATAGCGATAACATCAGTTAAATAATATTCGCCTTGCGCATTGTCGCTGGATAAGTTGGATAACCACTGTTTTAATAAATCGCCATTCACCGCCATGATGCCAGTGTTTACTTCATCAATTTGTAACTGTTCTGGGTTAGCGTCTTTT
The DNA here is from genome assembly GCF_032461525.1 of Psychrosphaera aquimarina. Classification (NCBI taxonomy): domain Bacteria; kingdom Pseudomonadati; phylum Pseudomonadota; class Gammaproteobacteria; order Alteromonadales; family Pseudoalteromonadaceae; genus Psychrosphaera; species Psychrosphaera aquimarina. The sequence goes on from NZ_JAWCUA010000003.1 coordinate 400,497, forward strand.
TGTTCAACGATACCAACCACTTTGCCATTTTCACGGACAATACGGCCATAACCGGTTGGGTTATCTAGTTTAACCGTTAACAAAGCAATGCCTTGTTCAGGTTTTACCGCTAATAAACGTTCTAATGTCGAGGTTTGAATAAGCGGTACGTCACCGTACAAAATAAGAATAGTGTCTGAATCTGGCATATATTCGTCGGCGACTTTTACCGCATGACCTGTGCCTAATTGCTCAGCTTGTAATGCCCAATGCACTTTATTATGGCTTAATGTTTGTTGCAGTTGTTCACCGCCGTGACCATACACTAAGCTAATGTTTTCTGACTGCAATTCTGTGGCCGCATCGATGACATGTTGCACCATAGGTTTGTGTGCAACAGGGTGTAACACCTTAGGTAAGCTAGATCTCATACGTGTGCCTTTACCGGCAGCTAAAATTACAACAGATAAACTCATTATTTTTCTCATATCCTTTTAAAATCAGAGGTATTATAAAGGCTGTTGGTAAAATGTTCAGTCCTTTTTTATAAATAACAAACAGAGTGGGTTATGACAGACAAAGTGTTAGTGTCAGCATGTTTATTGGGTTATCCGGTAAGATACGACGGTAAAAGTGTGCCTCTGAAAGAAATAACATGGTTACAACAATTACAACAGCAAAATCGCCTCGTTATCATTTGCCCTGAACAAGCGGGTGGTTTACCTACACCAAGAGACCCCGCTGAGCGACAACAAGACAAGATCATGACCGTTAACGGACAAGACGTAACCACTGAGTTTGAACTAGGTGCGCAAAAAGCATTAACGCTTTGTCAGCAACACAATATTAAGATTGCCTTATTAAAAGCAAAAAGCCCAAGCTGTGGTAATCATCAAATATATAATGGTCAATTTGATAAAACGTTAATTGCCGGTCAAGGTGTTACCGCGGAATTACTAAATAAAAATGGGATCAAAGTTTATTCAGAACTTGAAATAGATAAGTTACTCGACGTCATTTCTTAACCCTTAAGTAAGATAATCTCCACACCTCTTGTTAGATTCTTTTTAAACTAATTTATTGTTTTTGTTGATGCATACTTTTAAAGTGGTACGGATAATAAGAATAAAACGACTAATGTATGTCAGTCAGCTTCAATAATTCGCAAATTACAATAATCGCAATTTTAAAACTGCAATTTCAAAATAAGGGATGCTCGTGAAATCTATAAAGCGTGTTTTAACTATGGTCGCTATTGCCGTCACTATGACAGCTTGCACCAACCCAGAATCATCAACTCCTACCACAAGCTCAACCAAAGAAAGCAAAGCGCTTAACATAGAAAAGTATCAACTTAAAAATGGCCTTGATGTGGTTTTACACCAAGATAAGTCAGACCCAGTTGTTGCCGTTGCGATTGTTTATCATGTTGGTTCAAATCGTGAACTGCCTGGTAAAACTGGTTTTGCGCACTTTTTTGAACATATGCTGTTCCAAAACTCCACCAATGTTGGAGCTGGTAAGTTTATCCAAAACATCGGCAATATGGGTGGCACTCTAAATGGTGGTACTTGGCAAGACGGGACTATTTATTATGAAGTGGTTCCAAATGATGGCTTAGAACAAATCTTATGGATGGAGTCTGACCGTATGGGTTACTTCATCAATACCGTGACCAAAGAAGGCTTGGAAAACGAAAAACAAGTTGTTAAAAATGAAAAGCGCCAAAGCGTAGACAACAGACCTTATGGCCATACAAATTCAGTTGTTATGGAAGCTATGTATCCAGAAGGTCACCCATATAGCTGGAGTGTTATTGGTAGTTTAGAAGACTTACAAAACGCCACCTTACAAGATGTGCGTGACTTCTATCAAAAGTGGTATGGCGTAAATAACGCAACACTGGTTTTGGCCGGTGATTTTGAAGGTGTACAAACCAAAGAGTGGATTGAAAAATACTTTGGTGAGTTACAACCTCAACCAGAAGTAGAGGCATTACCGCCAATGCCTGCAAAATTAGCGCAAAGTGTGTCTTTGTATCATGAAGATAACTTTGCACAATTACCTGAATTAACCGTTACTTTTCCAGCAGTTGAGCAATATCAAGCGGATGCTTATGCATTAGAGTTATTGGCAGAAGTATTAAACGATGGCAAAGACAGTGTGCTTTACCAAACTATAGTAGAACAAGATAAGTTAGCGCCGTCGGTCAGTGCGTATGCGTATATCGGTGAAATTGCGGGTACCTTTGGTATCAGTGCTAGAGCCTTTAACGGTACAAAATTAGACGATGTAAAAGCCAGCTTAGATAAAGCATTAACCCGTTTTGCAAAAGAAGGTTTTAGCGACGAACAGCTTGCTCGAATTATTACGCGCCAAGAAAAAGCATTTTATAACAACCTAACCAGCGTCTTTAATAAAGCCTCTTCATTAGCGACATACAATGAGTTTGCTGGTGATCCAAACTTAATCACAACAGAAATTGAGCGTTACAAAAGCGTGACTCGTGACGACATCATGAATGTATTTAATAAATACATAAATGGTAAAAATTATGTTGCTACTAGCTTTGTGCCAAAAGGGCAAAAAGAACTGGCGTTAAGTGATGCAACCAAAGCAGACGTTGTTGAAGAACAAGTGGTTCAAGGTGCAGAACAAAACCTTGGGATGGAATCAACGGAAGCATTACCGCCAGTAGCTGAAACTAAGTCTGCATTTGATCGTTCAGTAAAACCTAAGTTTGGTAAGTCACCGACAATTACTTTACCTGATGTTTGGACATCTAAATTAGACAATGGTGTGCAAGTTTTAGGTATTGAACATACTGAGTTACCGTTAGTTTCCTTCTCTATCCGTATTTTAGGTGGTCATGCTTTAGACACGAAAGACAAAGTGGGTACCGCTAATTTAGTCACAAGCATGATGATGGAAGGCACTGCAACGAAAACGCCGCAACAGCTTGAAAAAGCCTTAGGTGAGTTAGGGGCAGACATTCGTTTCACAACCAGTGATGAATATTTAACATTAACCGGTAATACCTTAGCTGCTAATTTCACAGAAGTGATGGCGTTAGCGCAAGAGATGTTATTGCAACCACGTTGGGACGAGTCAGAATGGACACGTATTAAAAACGAAACTATTGCACAAATTCAACAAGCTCAAGGTAACCCAGGCGCTATCTCTAACATTGTGTATAACAAATTAATGTATGGTGGCGAAAACATGTTGTCTTCGCCTATTTCCGGCACAGTGGAAAGCGTGAACAATATAACCTTGGATGACGTTAAAGCGTTTTACAACAATAACATAGTAGCTAACTTAACCAGTGTTCATGTTGCAGGTGACGTAGCCCAACAACAAGTAACCGCAAGCTTAGCTCCGTTAGCTAAAACGTTAAAAGCCGGTGATGTTCAATTACCAGCAACGACCGCTGCAACGCTTAATGAAAAAGCCCAAGTTTACTTTGTAGATGTACCGGGGGCTAAACAGTCGTTCATTAAAATTGGGGCTCGCGCTATGGTTGCAAATTCAGATGATTATTATCCTCTAGTTGCTGTTAATCATAACTTAGGTGGCAGTTTCTCAGGTCAGTTATTCCAAATATTACGCCTGCAAAAAGGCTATACCTATGGTGCATATTCTGGTGTAAATCGTAAAAACTTAGGGGGTGTATTCACTGCAAGCTCAAGTGTACGTTCAAATGTGACATTAGAATCTTTACAAACCTTTAGAGAAATAATGACTAATTACAACCAAGGTTTTGACGAGGAAGCTTTGACCAATACCAAGTCAGTCTTGTCACGCTCAAACGCCCGCGCATTTGAGACTACAGACAGCCTAATGGGTGTATTACAAAACATTAGCAGTTACGACTTACCTAAAGATTATGTCGCTAAACAACAAGCAACATTAGCTAATATGACCATAGAACAAGCACAGCAAACCGTGGCTAAATACATGAACCCAGACAAGATGATTTACCTTATTGTGGGTGATGCCGCAACACAGCTTGAACGTGTTAATGAACTTGGTTTAGGCAAAGCCATTATATTGGATACGGCTGGTAATCCAGTTAAGTAATTGTGGATTAATATACAAAGGGATAAGCATGGCTTGTCCCTTTTTCACTTTTAAGTAATGAGATCTCAAATGTCATATCAATCAAAACTAGAAAAAGCCCAAGTGGAATTAGCAAACACAGGTATGCGCGAGTCTAACTATAACCCGCCATTATTTATCCTGTTAAGAAAGTTAGGGCTTAAAATCAAGCCAGTGCATTACAATAGCTTTATTAATAACTTTGCTTTTTCAGCAATTTTCTTTGGTGTAATTTGGGGGTTGTTAATGTGGTTTACGACTTGGAGCACACAGCGCTTACCGATATTTAATGTGGTAGGTACGAGTATTTTTACTGGCATATTATTTGGTTTGATAATGGCGCTTTATTATAAAAAAAGCGCCACTAAATATGGCTTAAGTAAATGGGAGGAACTGTAGTAGCTAAAAGTGCTTTATAACTCGTTTTCCATTACCGTTGCTCTGATACTTGGAACTTCGGTGTCGTCAAAGCTGTAGCTATATAAAATATGCATGCCTTTAATTTTTTTGAAGTCTTTAAAATTGGTGTTTGCTGAGTTTTTGGCAATATCGTCAAACGACCCCTGCAAAGCGGCTACACCGTCCTCGGTTTTCAAAAAAGCTAAATTTTCATCAATAGACAGCTCGTTTTGTTTTGCCATATCGTCTAAGAATTTAGTTGTTTTCAGTACATAGCTATAATTTAAAATGCAAATATTAGAAACATAAAACACTTGAACGCCGGTCAGAGTCGTCACGTAATCAATATCCATTGGAGCTTGAGCTTGCAGATCTTTTACTACCGGTTTGAGTTCATCACAAGCTTGTTTGGCGGTTGTTGCATAAGCTGAGACGCTAAATAACGCCAGTAAAAATAGTATTGTTTTCATAGCACTTCCTTGTTAATTAATATTAAACAACAAGTTACCATTATTAATTCTGACCCGTAAAGAAAAATGGTAAGCTATAAGGCTTACCGTTTATTCATTGAGTTATGATTAAATCTAATTAAAACAATAGGCTTAAACTTAATCTTACCGTTCTCGGTTCAATTGGGTGGAAGTGATTGTCTTCAACACCTTCATTGCTCTCACCCGGTAAACGAGATTCATAATAATAATCAATGTCATGATCATCACTGTCCAGTATGTTCAATAATTCAAAACTTACTTTCCAATGAGTTTGTGCATAACTTACCATGCCATTTAAGACCGTTAACGGGTCTGAACGTTGTTCGTTATCTGCCGTTAATGTGCGTTTACCGATATGGCGTAATCGTAAAGATGATTGCCAGTTATCGTTAACATGCCAATTCACACCTGTGCTCGCAACGACTGGAACCGCCCCTTCGATATGGTCGTTCACATCGTTTATATCGAGTCTCGAATGGGTCAATGAAGCTTCTGCATCTATGCTAATACTGTCATTTAACCAATAGTACGCACTCAATTCGATACCATAACGTTTTGACGCATCACTGGCTTCGGTATTACCGGCATCCCCAATAAACAACAATTCAGACTCGAGCTCTAACCACCATAAAGCGGCAGAAAGATTGAAATTTTGTTTATCAAAATAACGCAAGCCAATTTCAGCACCTTCACTTTTCACTAATAAATCAACGGTTTCTGCTGGCGTTAAGGTGGCAGGATCAATAGAGATGGTTGCCCCACGCGCATCATTAGAATGGAAGGATTCACCCCAATTAGCATAGGCTGCTAACGAGTCATTTATTAGATAGTTAAGGCTAGCTTTAAAACTGATTTGATCATCATTGGCAGAACCAGAGTTGACGGCTATATCACTATTTACTTCAGCGTCAATGTAGTCATACCTAACACCCACCGTTGCTTCTAATTTGCTATTAAAGGTTAAGTTAGACTGCCAATAACTGGAATAACTGGTTTCAGTTAACGAGTCTTGGCGAACTGTACTTACATAGACAGTGTCTTTGGTATTATATAATCCAACATTATCTATGTTGTCATGACGTAGTTGTAATCCCACAGTATGTTGAACAGGGATTGAAAATCCATGACTGTCGAACTGATAACTTAATGCCCCACCGGAAATAGTACGACTATCCTGTTGATTAAATTGATCGCCATTAATCGGATCATTTAAAAAATATGAAAAGTTTGAGAACAAGTCTAAATCGTAATTAATTACATAAGCATTTGCTTGTAGGTTATTGCCTTGCCAATTGGCCGACAAACTATAACGACTTGAGCTACCACCTAACGACGTATCTAATGACCCTAATTCAGAGATTAAACCTTGGTCTACTGCACGCTGCGGTATTTGATCCGCTGAGTTCCACGTATTGTCATAAGCCATGGCCGTTACAGATAAGTTTCCGTTTTGCATATTCGTTACATAACGTAATAATGCGTTCTTTTTGTTCACGTCTTCATCAACATTGTCCCAAGGTCCTGCATAAGTTTGCCATTCCGTTGCACCAATTAACTTACCGTCACTTAAGTCTGCAGCACCTAAAGCGACACCTCTGAAGTAATTGTTTTCACCTAAGCTCAATTCAACTTGCTGATGTTGTAAATCATTGGCAATAAAGAAGTTAGCACTGCCAGCTGTAGAAAAGTCGCCTTGGCTTGCGTCATACGAGCCTTTGGCATAACTGATGGTAGATATGGTTTCTGGGATAATAAAGTTAAGATCTGTGTAACCTTGTCCGTGACCGTGACTGCGCATATTGATTGGCATGCCGTCGATATTGGTGGCGAAGTCAGTGCCGTGATCTAGGTTAAAACCACGAATAAAGTACTGATTAGCTTTACCTGAACCACTATGTTGAGTCACAGCCATCCCAGGAATTAACTCAAGCATTTCGGTACTTCTTAACATTGGACGTTCTTGTAATTCCCCTTGACCAATAATACCACTTGAAGCACTAATCGAATCGCCGATTAAACCTGCTCTATGACCATATACGGTGATCTTTTCAATATTGGCATGCACAGCCGCGCCATATAAAATGCCGATTGTGGCTAAAACTAACCTTCCCATATTACTGCTTATCCTATTAATCTTTTGTACTCACTCATATTAATGAGTCAGGTCACGATTGCTCTAATTGGCGTATTATAAAAGAGTGTGTCGAATTGCGCACTGTGATTAGTCTTAAGTTATCTGTGAAATAACTCATAAATGCGAATGCATTGCATTTAGGTTAACTATGAATTTTGGCTTTTAGCCATTTAAACCAAATTAAATGAAGATATTTAGCCTTATGAATGCTGTAAATTGGCATATCTAAACGGCATAATAACGCTCGAATCCATCGAATCCATCGAATCCATCGAATCCATCGAACTAATCAACTGGAATTTTCATGCCCTACCCCACAGACACTTGTGTTTTTTGTATAGCTTCACCCACTTTAGTCGCTGAAATCTTGCAACAGACTGAGTATGAACACCCAAGCGTAAAAGCTGAAGGGTTTATGCATTTATGCCGTTCCCATCAAGTCAGCGAAGTGGTCAATACCTTTTATTCTGGTGTGATGGAGTTAAAATTACTGGTGATTGATATTAGTCTGCTGAAATCCGAACTGATATACGAAGGGGCGGATGGTGACTTTAGTAATTGTGATGATTCCGCTAGCAATTTTTTCAATACTGAGTCTTTCCCACACTTGTATGGCGCATTAAATACCAATGCCATTATTGACGTTGTTGATGTCAGCCGATTTAATCAAAAACCAATTCATCCAGATACCGTCGCTATGTTGCGCCATTATCGTTTTGCGCGTTTACCTGTAGAAGGCACCTTGTTTAAAAGTACATGGCGTTCTAATCAAGAAAATACCATTGGCGAGCCTGCAGGCACCGCTATGATAGGGTTATATGCTAACGAACCCGAAAGCTTATCGTGTTTTCATAAACTTGATTTTGATGAGGTGTGGCACGCGTATAACGGCGACCCATTTACGCTTTATTTATTGTATCCAGATGGTAAAACGGAAGAGGTATTAATGGGCACAAACCCAATGGCGGGACAACATATTCAATACGTCATACCTGCAGGTGTATGGCAAGCGGGTTGTTTAAACGACGGTGGCCGATATGCCTTATTTGGTTGCACTATGGCACCGGGTTTCACCGGCACCTGTTTTGAAGCAGGATTAGCGGATGAATTAATGAAGCAGTACCCAAGCAGAGCGGAAATCATTAAAAAACTATCTGTTAACGGACACGAAACTAACATGCCAGAAGGGTTTGCGAGTTAACGCTCATAGTCTGGGTATAAGTTGTCGCAGTTAGATAAGTTAACTGCTGCAACTTATCGATAAGTCTTTTGACCAATCTGGTGGCGTTTGGGCGTATTGTTCAAATTCTGGTTGCTCGTCAAAAGGCATTTTTAGCACTTCAAATAATCTTTCTAGCTCTGAGTTATCACCCGCTTCTGCGGTTTTAATGGCTTGTTGGGCTAAGTAATTTCGTAATATATATTTAGGGTTAACTGCGCGCATTTTTTGTAGACGAGTTTGGGTATCGTCTTTTTCAATCAGTAACCGGCGTTTGTATTTTGCCAGCCATTTACTGGCGGCTTCTCGGTCAATAAAGTGATCAATGAACACGTCATCATTACCATCAAAGTTTGATAATAAACGCCATGAATTCGTGTAATCACGTTTATCTTGTTGCAACAAAGTTAACCATTCTCCTAATAACACTTGATCGCCTTTGTCGTTTTGAGTTAAACCTAGTTTTTGGCGCATAAGCGCCGAATAGGCTTTGACTAATGTAGGTTCAAATTGCGACAAACATTCAGATAATTGATCTTTGGTTAATAAAGGCGATAACGCATGACCTAAAGCATTTAAGTTCCACAGCGCAACACCAGGTTGTTCATCAAAAGCATAACGCCCCGAGTGATCCGAATGATTACAGATGTGTTTAGAATCAAATTCATCTAAAAATCCATAAGGTCCAAAGTCAAAAGTAATGCTCAATATAGACATGTTGTCGGTATTCATTACTCCGTGACAAAAACCAAACGCTTGCCATTTTGCCACTAACTCAGCGGTAGATCTGATCACGGCTTTATACATTGCCAATGTTTTGTCTTGAATAGTTAAATGGACGTCAGTAGCCAGTTGTAAAACATGACTATGAGTATATTCCACCAATGTTTCTAATAACTCGGTATTGTTTTGGTAAAAGGCATATTCAAAATGGCCAAAACGAATATGACTTTGGCAAATACGAATTAACACAGCACCTTGTTCTGTTGTTTCACGTTGAATGGCTTCAGATGTTTTAAATACACCTAATGCACGGCTTGTTGGTATACCTAAATAAAACAAAGCTTCCGATGCTAAAAACTCTCTAACGCTACTGCGTAATACTGCTCTGCCGTCACCAAATCGTGAAAATGGGGTTTGCCCTGCACCTTTAACGTGAATATCCCAATGGCCAGATGATGTTTGCAACTCACCTAATAACAAGCCTCTACCATCACCTAAGTCGGGATTGTAATGACCAAATTGATGGCCTGTGTATTTTTGCGCTAACGGTTTGGCATTAGATAAAGTTGCATTGCCACTAAACCAGTCTAAATATTGGCTATCTGTGAAAACTGAGTCGGGTAACTCCAATAATTCAGCCACTTCAGGACTGGTCACTAACCACTCTGGGTTCGGTAGCTTTGCCGGCGTAATAAATGCGGCCATATCTGAAAGTTGTTCAGCGAAGCTATGTTTTAGGTTTAGCTGTATTTGATCTGATTGTTTACCATCTGTAGAAGACATAATTTCGCCGTATAAATTGATATATATTAATAAAGTTAAGATTAACGAACTGTGACCCCATTTCCTTATTCGACATTTTACCAATAAATGCTAAGTTATTAATCAGTAGGTAAAAAATCAATCATATATTTTCTATTGGAGTCCATATGAAAAAAATAATAGCACTCTCTACCATGCTTTTTACATCGGTTGCATTTAATGCAAATGCGGCTGATATTGCTGCCGGTAAAGCTAAGTCTGCCACGTGTGCAGCTTGTCATGGTGCCAACGGTATCAGCATGATCCCTATGTATCCAAATCTAGCAGGACAGAAAGTAGCTTATTTAGAAAAACAATTAAGAGACTTTAAATCTGGTGCCAGAAAAGATCCAGTGATGTCTGCGATGGCCATGCCTTTGTCAGAAGAAGATATTAAAAACGTATCTGCTTATTTTGCGTCATTAAAGTAAGTAAAAAGCCGATTTAACTTAATCATGTTAAACAATGCGATTTCAATTCAATATTGAAGTCGCATTTTTGTATCTGTAATTAACAAGTGTCAAGCATTGCTAATATAACAAACTAACCATTCGCTAAATGTTGTTCTATAACCGTCAAAAACGCGTTACCGTATCTTTGTAGTTTAGTTTCACCTACGCCTGACACCGCAAGTAACGCTCTTGGATTGGTTGGTAACTTATTGGCCATATCCACCAAAGTTGCATCAGAGAACACCACAAATGGCGGTACGTCGTGTTCTTGTGCAATGGCTTTTCTTAGACCTTTTAAGCGTGCAAATAAATGTTTGTCGTAATTCACTTTATTCGGTTTCTCATACAAATGAGTACGACCAATTCTTGGGACGGCTAAGTGTAAAACCTTTTCGCTTTTTAAGTACGGGCGTGACTTTTCGGTCAGTAATAAACGGCTGCCTTGGCTAATATCTTGTTCGACTAACCCTTGGTGGATTAGCTGACGCATAATACTTAACCAGTATTCTTGGCTCTGATCTTTACCTAAACCATAAGTGCTTAACTTGTCGTGTCCGTGATCTTTAATTCTTAAGTTTTGGCTGCCACGTAAAATATCAATCACATGACCTACACCAAATTGTTGTCCACTGCGATAAACACAAGACAAAGCTTGTTGCGCTAACAAGGTGCCATCAAATGATTTTGGCGGATCCAAACAAATGTCGCAGTTTCCGCAGGAATGATTGTCGTATTCATTAAAGTAATTCAGTAATACTTGGCGGCGACACGTTTGCGCGTCGGCCAGTGCAATCATAGCGCTAAAACGTTGTAACTCTACTTTTGCCCTTTCTTCATTAGGGTTGTCGCTGATCAAACGTTTAACTCTTGGCACGTCAGCAGAATCAAAAAACAATAAACATTCTGCAGGCAAACCATCTCGACCTGCTCGGCCGGTTTCTTGATAATAGTTTTCAATGGTTTTAGCTAAATCATAATGCACAACAAAACGAATGTTAGGTTTGTTAATTCCCATGCCAAAAGCAATGGTTGCAACCACGATTTGAATGTCATCACGTTGGAATTTATCTTGAACGGCAACTCGATGGGACGTATCCCAACCCGCATGATACGCCTCGGCTTTATAGCCTTTTGCTTGTAGTTTTGCGGCGATGTCATCCACACGAGCACGGCTAGAGCAATACACTATGCCGCAGTTATCAGACTGGGTATCCAAAAAAGTTAACAGCTGATTTAGCGGTTTAAACTTCTCTTCGATGGTGTATCTCAAATTGGGTCTGTCAAAACTGCCTACATGAATATAGGGGTCTTGCAGCTGTAATTGATAACTAATATCGTGTCGTGTCGCGCGGTCGGCCGTAGCCGTTAACGCCATAATAGGTGTGTTTGGAAAGTTAGGTTTAATGCAGTGTAAACGTAAATAATCTTGCCTAAAGTCATGTCCCCAATGAGACAAACAATGGGCTTCATCAATCGCAAACAAACCCACGCCACAAAACTTCAAATGATCCATAAAGCTAGGTTGTAATAAACGTTCTGGCGACACGTATAATATTTTTATTTCACCATGCTGAACTTGGTTCAACACTTGAATTTGCTCTTGTCGGTCTTGTTGGCTGTTGATAAACGCCGCAGCGATGTCTAATTCTAATAACTGGTCAACTTGATCTTTCATTAACGACAATAAAGGTGTCACCACAACCGTTATATGATTGAGCAATAAAGCTGGAATTTGATAACACAGACTTTTACCACCGCCCGTTGGCATTAAAACTAATGAATCTTTACCTGATAAACAGGCATCAATCACTTCTTGTTGGCCGTCACGAAATGACTCATATCCAAAGACTTGATTTAATAACGACAGCGGTGTGTTTTCGGCTAATGACAAAAGAATTTAACTATTGGTGTGACACAAATGTGCGCGCATTGTACCATTCCTCTGGTCTCTTCTGTGAAGGAAAATTAATGTTATCTGAACAACAAATCAAAGATTGGTTAATCAAGGTATTTTCTCAACTCAACTTCAACCAAACGATTGGTTTAAACATCACGGTTTGTGAGCAAGATAAAGCTGAAATACGCTTTGTATGGGATGACAAATTAATGGGTAATCCTATTCAAAAAATCCTACACGGTGGTGTCACTGCGACAGCGTTAGATACCGTTGGCGGTATTTTAGCGATTTATAGTCGACTCAGTCGTCATACTGATTTAACCGAACAAACCTTAGCCGAGTTAACTGGAAAAGTGGGAACCATCGATCTACGCACAGATTATTTACGTCCCGGTCGAGGGCAAGAGTTTATTGCCACTGCTCATTTAATACGTTCAGGCAATAAAGTCTGTGTGTGTCGAATGGAACTGCATAATGAACTTGAAGAACACATTGCATACGGAACCGGTACTTACCTAGTTGGTTAATGTTTAAAGCTAGTTCCAATACTTGATATTTAAAAAACTGAAAAGAAGATCTGAATGAATACAAACGCCAAACAAGGTGTATTTTTAGCCATTGCCGCTTATTTTATGTGGGGCGTCATACCTGCTTATTTTAAACTATTAGATTCGGTGGATTCGGTCGAAATATTGATGCATAGGATCATTTGGTCATCACTTTTATTGGCTATAATTATTTCAGTGAAACAAAACTGGATGCAAATATCCAACATATTCAGAAGTCCCAAAACCTTGGTCATCTTAGTAGCGAGTTCCGCTATTTTAGGTTTTAACTGGTGGTTGTTTATTTGGGCAATAAACAATAATCATATATTAGACGCAAGCTTAGGATATTACATAAATCCTTTATTAAACGTGGGTTTAGGTATGCTGTTTTTAGGTGAACGGTTATCAAAATTACAGTATGCTGCGGTGTCATTAGCCTTTATTGGTGTGGCTATTCAGGTGATCACGTTTGGTTCGTTTCCTATTGTCGCATTTGCGCTTGCGACTTCTTTTGCCATCTATGGTCTTATTCGTAAAATGGTTTCGGTTGATTCTGTTTCGGGTCTGTTAGTTGAGTCCATGTTGTTGGTTATTCCCGCCTTTTTGTATTGGTGGTTTATGGTGCCAACTCAGAGCAGCAACTTTGCCGATAACAGCATAGGTTTTAATTTGTTATTAATGTCTGCGGGCATTGTCACTACCGCACCTCTGTTATGTTTTGTGGCCGCCGCTCGTCGTCTTAACTATTCCACTATGGGCTTTTTCCAGTACATAGGGCCAAGTATTATGTTCATATTCGGTGTGTTTATTTATGGTGAGCAAGTAGGACAAGATCGATTGGTTACCTTTGGTTTTATTTGGGTTGCATTAGTGATCTATTCTATTGCCAGTATCTTAAAAATTAAAAAAGATAATAAAGCGGCCAGTTAATCTATAACAATAGGCGCAGGTTAGCTGCGTCTATTCCCTTTTCTTGTAACTAAGCATAAAAATGTATTTTGTTATTCTGCTATCAAATATGAGTATATTCTTTTTTATTAAAGAGTCATTTTTGTAGGGATGCTTGATGAGAAATTTTTTAGTGAATAAATTTGTTTTGGTTTTATTTAGCTTGTTTGTTAATGCTTGTACAGATCTAACAGTTGAAAAAGGAACAACAAACCAAAAACTAACTTCACAAATTACACAGCAAGTCATCGATTTATCTCCAACTCTTAAGCCTAATGTTGATCCAATCTATCATTTAGATACAACGGAACTAGAAAAAGTAGCTCAGTTGTTAGCCAACAAACGCATTATTGCTTTAGGAGAACAAACCCACGGAGCAGGCAGTGTTTTTGCGTTAAAAGTAGAGCTTATTAAGTACTTATACACACATCACGGGTTTGAGCTGATTGTGTTAGAAAGCGGAGTGTTTGAAGTTGAGGCTTTATTTAACATGGCTAAACAAAATCAAAGTATTGCGGACAACGCACCGGGCAATATATTTTATATGTATTCAAACACCGCAGAAGTTAAACCTTTATTTGAGTTTTTAAATCAACAGATCCCCATAAACCCTGAATTAATTTTTGCCGGATTTGACAGTCAACATACAGGAAGTATATCCAATCAACATTTAGTACACCAACTGAGTTTAGCTTTAAAATCTTCATCTGAAGACTTAACGTTATTGCCCCAATGGCCACAAACGTCACATACCATTCAAGCAATATTAAATGTTTCTAGAGAAAGATTAGAGTTAGATCAAGAAGCCATGTTTTTGCAAACAATCACGCAAATACAAGATTTATTTTTGTCAGACAATAATCTTTATTGGTACAGGATCAGCAAAGGGTTAGAAGCTCAAGCCAAACGTCAGTGGTCAATAGCTGATACCCGAAGTGCCGAAATGGGTGAAAATATAAAATGGTTAGCCCAACAATACCCCCATAAAAAAATGATTGTGTGGGCGCATATAGGACATTTATCAAAAAAAGCGGGAACAGGCATTAATGCTGGGCAAGTTATCCATCAAGCTTATGGTGATGACTATTTTGTTGTGCATTTTACTGGCGCGAGCGGCTCATATGTAGACTTTGTCGATTTACAGGTTAAGGATATTACTTATCCCCAAGCTGATTCATTAGAGCGTACGTTGGCAAACTTAAATATAGATGTAGGTTTTGTTGCTTTATCAGACCTGAGCATTGAAGACCAGACCATGAGTGCTTTCACCTTTAATTTTGGTTCACCAGTTACCGCACCAAAATGGCAAACCTATTGGGACGGCATATTTTTCATAAATAAAATTAAACCAGCCAGTTAAATGCAGGGTTAGTTTACAATGTAACAGTGCAACTAATGAATACCAATTCGTTTACACTGTTGGGTCGATACCGTGCACTATTTTGGCTGAATACTCCGCTTGATTTAACTCAAGTTGACTCATGGGGTTTTTCGCCGGACAACCGTGCACTAACCGCACAACTATCTCACCTCTGTCCAATGCATGTTGAATGGTTGTTATCACCGTTTCTTGAGCTGGAATAACCTTATCACTGTCTTTGCGCGTTAGTTCGATTATCTCTTGTGATACTTTTTGATCATGTACAATTAAATCCGCTAATTGCATTGCTTGTAAGGCTTTTAAGGTTAAGTTTTCTGGCTTGTTATTGCCAATGCCCACATAAAAAACCGAGCCGGCTAGTTTGTTGTCATCACTCAGAGTTTGCTCTATTAGCTGTTCAACCCCATCCCAGTCTTGTTGCCCTGCTTTGGCGGCAATATCACCACGGAAAAAGCGTTCCCAAAAATGGCGGCGGGATGTGAAATCGGTAATGGTGGCTTTTACTTTATGACGATATGAACCCGCTAATGAGGCTAACTTACCAGTCCATTGTGGCATTAACGATTCAAACCTTTCTTTCCATAAACGCGCTAACACTGGTGCTTCTCCACCAGATGAAATAGCCACCACAATGGGTGAGCGGTCAATAATCGCAGGGGTGATAAAATGACAATATTCAGGATCATCCACCACATTAACAAATATTTTTTGCGCTAAGGCGTTGGCTTGTACTTGTCGGTTTAATGCGTTGTCGTCCGTTGCTGCTATGACTAACCACTTGTCCATTAATAACGAAGAATCGTAATCACCTAGTATTAATTCTATTGAATATTGCACCGCTAAAGCTTGCACTTCTTGGCAGATATCATGAGATACCACAGTGATCTTGGCACCAGTCTTACATAAGGTTTGAATTTTTCTTAGAGCAACGGTACCGCCGCCAACCACTAAAACAGGTTTGTTTTCTAACTTAACAAAAATAGGAAGAGTGTTCATGATGTTCCAAATAAAGAGAAGCTTAATGTTAACTTGCAGGCATTAAGGCACGATAATAAGGGGACTATAGAAAATGGTTTACGTTATCACAACAACTAAAGACGATAAGATATAAGTGTTTGGTTTTCAGCGGTTGGTTAGGGGAATAATAAACACAAAAAGAAACAGGTCTTTTGCTACAAATTAGTGATAGTTATGAGAGAGGTGCACCACCAATGTGCATTTTAGCGTTAATTCTTCATTTGTATTTGTGCGTGATGTGATAGTGAAATTTTGTTACTTATTAAAATATAAGGAGTTTTTTCTTTTCATTATAATAAACATGGGTTTGGTATTTATATTGCTACTGAATGAGCAAGTTACAATTTATACAAAGTTATTAATCCGTACTTTCCTAATTTAAAAGTGTTATGCAGCGGGTTAATAAAAATAGGCGTAATAGCCAGCTTCGCCAGAAGCCAGAAACAGCTTAGTTTCTGACACCAACGACGGTGGTCCCACAAGACTCGTAATTTCAAAGTAGAAATTACTGCTCAGGTTGAAATAAATCAAATTCAATTATTCTGAGGGTTACCCCATGCCAAAGACAACAAATGTACAAACAAACACATCCAATAAACCATTAAAACTGATCGTTGTAGGCAACGGCATGGTTGGTCACAAATTTATTGAAAATGTGGTTAATCATCCTGACCATGAAGATTATCAAGTGATCACCTTTTCTGAAGAACCTCGTTTGGCTTACGACCGAGTTCAATTATCTGCCTATTTTTCTGGTAAAACTGCCGATGACTTAATGTTAACGTCGGAAGATTATTACGACCAACATGGCGTTAAGTACATCATCAAAGACAAAGTGTCTGACATTGACCGTGCTGCTAAAACCATCACCACAGAAAGTGGTCGTGTTGAAAGTTACGACAAACTTATTCTTGCTACTGGTTCATTCCCTTTTGTTCCACCAATTCCAGGTGGCGATGCAGAACATTGTTTGGTTTACCGTACCATTGAAGACTTAGAGAATATCACAGCATCGGCTAAAGAAAGTAAGGTTGGCGTTGTTATTGGTGGTGGTCTTTTAGGGCTTGAATGTGCCAAAGCACTACACAGCTTAAACTTAGATTCACATGTGGTTGAATTTGCACCGCGACTGATGGCCGTGCAACTGGATGAAGGCGGTGGTGCGTTATTGCGTACTAAAATTGAAGAGTTAGGCGTACACGTTCACACAGAAAAAAATACCCAGTCCATTACGGCTGGTGAAACTTGTCGTTACCGTATGAACTTTGCCGATGGCAGTCATATTGAAACGGACATGATTGTTTTCTCTGCGGGTATTCGTCCACAAGACGAACTTGCTCGTCAGTTTGAGATTCAAATTGGTGAACGTGGCGGGATTGTTATTGATGATAACTGTCTTACTTCTGACAAAGACATATACGCTATAGGTGAATGTGCATTGTGGGATGGCAAAATATTCGGTTTGGTCGCTCCAGGTTACACCATGGCCAAAGCTGCGGTTTCTCATATAACAGGCGGTAGTGATCAATTCACCGGCGCAGATATGAGCACCAAACTTAAATTAATGGGGGTTGATGTAGCCAGTATTGGTGATGCTCACGCTCGTACCGAAGGTGCACAAACTTACACTTACATTAATGACGCCGAAGGCATTTACAAACGTTTAATTGTTTCAGCTGATAAATCAACCTTGTTAGGTGCTGTACTGGTTGGCGACACTGACGCCTACGGTACTTTGTTGCCTATGATGTTAGAAAAAATGCAGCTGCCGGATGCACCAGAAGTCTTGATTTTACCGCAAGTTGAAGGGGGAGGAGAAAGTGCATTTGGGGTGAACGCCTTACCAGACTCAGCGCAAATTTGTTCTTGTCACGACGTATCAAAAGGTGACTTAATTGAAGCCATTCATGCCGGCGCAACAGAATTAGCAGAATTAAAATCATGCACCAAAGCGGGTAGCGGTTGTGGTGGTTGTTCGGCTATGGTTGGGCAAGTATTAAATGCAGAATTAGAAAAAATGGGCGTAGAGGTGAACAACAACCTTTGTGAGCATTTTGAATATTCTCGCCAAGAGTTATTCGACATTATCCGCACCAAAGAAATCAAAACCTTCGACGAATTATTAGCACAACACGGTAGCGGTCTAGGTTGCATTACTTGTAAACCTGCCGTTGGTTCAATGTTAGCAACTTACTGGAACGAGTATGTCCTTGAAGATGACCATATTCAGTTACAAGATACCAATGACATCTTCTTAGGCAATATGCAAAAAGACGGAACGTATTCTGTTGTTCCACGTATAGCGGCGGGTGAAATCTCGGCTCAAGGCTTGATTGACCTAGGTAATATTGGTGTTAAATATGACTTATACACCAAAATCACTGGAGGTCAGCGCATTGACTTCTTTGGCGCGCAATTACACGAATTGCCGCTAATCTGGGAAGAATTAGTACAAGCCGGATTTGAAACGGGTCATGCCTACGGTAAGTCCTTACGTACAGTTAAGTCTTGTGTTGGCAGTACTTGGTGTCGTTATGGCATGTTAGATTCGGTCTCTATGGCCGTGAATTTAGAGATGCGTTACAAAGGCTTACGCTCACCTCATAAATTAAAAATGGGGGTGTCAGGTTGTACACGTGAATGTGCAGAAGCGCAAAGCAAAGACTTTGGCATTATCGCAACGGACAAAGGTTGGAACTTATACGTGTGTGGTAACGGCGGTATGAAACCTCGCCACGCAGACTTGTTTGCATCAGACCTTTCTGATGAAGAGTTAATTAAATACATCGACAGAATTGTCATGTTCTATTGTCGTACGGCAGACCGTTTACAACGTACATCAGTATGGATGGACAATATGGAAGGCGGTTTAGAATATCTTAAGTCGGTGGTTATTGAAGATAAACTTAATCTTTGTGCAGATTTAGAAGCCAATATGCAACGTGTTATTGACACTTATGAATGTGAGTGGAAAAAAACACTTGATAATCCTGAACGATTAAAACGTTTTGCCCATTTTATTAACTCAGACGCAACGGACGACCGTCTTGCTTATGAAGCTGATCGTGGCCAAAACAAAGCACGTATTGCTCAACCTTCAGTAAGGGCGGCCAAAGCGAAAGGCCAAGAAATTCCAGCGTTAGAAGTTTAAGTTAGAGTGTCACAGGAGAATAAAATGAGTGAATTTAATTGGGAAACCATTTGTAGCGTGTCTGATATTAGTAAAAATACGGGCGTTTGCGCGCTTCATAACGGCGATCAAGTAGCCATTTTCAGAGTCGGCCCTGATGAACAATTATTTGCCTTACAAAACTACGACCCATTTGGGCAAGCAAACGTATTGTCTCGTGGTATTGTCGGTGATGTTGATGGTTTACTAACCATCTCATCACCCTTATATAAACAGCATTTCTCGTTAGAGTCAGGTAAGTGTTTGGAAGACGAAAGTGTGATCTTACAAACTTACATGGTTCGTCAACAAGATGGCCTAGTACAATTAAAGGTGTAATGAGGCTAAATAGATTAAATTGAAATTAACTTTGTAGTGAGCAAAAACCACCAAAACATTTGGTGGTTTTTTTGTGTCAGTGAATAAAGTTAACCATACAGAGGGAGAGTCGTTAGTGCTTACCGATAGTTCTTTAGGTATTTTATATGGCTAAATTGAATACAAATGCGCTGTAATGATTGTGTTGATACAATTTGGTACACTCTTAAAAATCATGATACGACTATTACGATCAATACCCATTAATATCTATTTATTCGCTTAGTCCAATATAAATAGAGAGTAACCTCATGGAAAAAATTATTAATTTGAAACGTACTTATATATCAATTGTTATTGCAGCATGTGCCTTTGCAACTCACGTTACTTCAGCACAATCTTTAACGGAAAATCAGCCTTTAGTCGAAACTGAACCCTCAAAAAATGAAACGCTGCCAAGCAACGAAGAGCCTAGCGATAAAAAAGCGTCGTTAAAGGCCAGAGAGGCTTCTGCCACAAACGAGTTATCAGAAGCTACTGACTCTAATTTAGACGTTAACGGCGATAAAAATATAAAAAGCAAAAAGAAAAAAGTATTCAACGTTGTTGAACCTAGTCATTTTCAGAAAGTGAAATTTAATGAAAATTTTACCTCATATACTTTGTTACCAGATGATAACGATGGTGACAATGTAGATGAACTGGCTGATGCTGAAACTATTGCTGTTACAGTAAAAGACGAGTTTTACGTAAAACGACCAATGGAGAAAAATAAAAATAAGTTCAATATAGAAGTTGATTTTGACAACGTTGAAGAATATGAAGAGCGAGATTGCTGGACATTTTCTCGCTCTGTTTGTAATCCACAGGATGGTTTTCATTACGCCTTTAGTTTTGTTAGCAGCGGCGGTGATGATATTTACCAAGAGTCAGGCGAGTCCACGGATATAAATACGTATGCGTCTTATCGAATTCAAATCGCTAGTTTATTTATAGAGTCTCCAGGAATGGCCACGCGCCGAATTCATGGTTTATATGCAGGTAAAGCTTGGGGGATTAACTTTTATAACACAGAAAGCTGGCGTTTAGACTTATACAAAGAACGTGACACAGGTGCTATTCGTGATTTACGAGGCATTAAATCTAGGACAAAAGAAAAACGAGCCGGTATACGTTTAACTGGTTTTTGGGATTCGTCGCAACTTCAAATAAGTATGAGTCCATACAGTCGTTCAAATCAAGAAGATGATGGGATTACGGGATCATTATCTTATACCCATTATTGGCAAGCTAGAAATTGGAGTTTTTACGGCAGTTTAGGTGTGCAATATCAACCTAAGCAAGTGGTAAGTTATTACGAGGAACATCCGGTCGACTTTACTGAGCGCAAAGGGAGATTAAATCAGGATTTAGAACTTGGTTTTGAATACCCTCTTAGTAAAAGCTGGGTGCTTGGTGGCTTTGTAGCATACAGCGAGTCTGATGCGCCGTTACCTGGAGCTATCACATATAAAAACGCTAGCGATGAATCATACTCAGGCACTCGTTCAGGTTTACTACTAAGTTTTGTGTTGTAAGGTGATGAACATGAACTTAGTCACTGTTCAATCTAATTTGTACTCTAGGACTCAGTTAACCAAGTACCAGCGACCAGTTACGTTATGGCGTTGGTGCATGGTCGTTATATTATTGATGCTGCTATTTACTCACCATGTAACGTGGGCCAATGACAAACCAACAGAGCAACAATTTTCAGCAACCATGACAATATCGCCTGACCAGTGTGTCGCTATGACAGAGGGACAAACTTGTTATGTTGATATTGAGTTGCAATGGCAAGCATCAAGCATTGGTGAGTATTGTTTATTTAGTTCGCGGCAGAAAAATGCTTTACAGTGCTGGTCACAAACGTCAAAAGGTCGCTTTCAACAGGAAGTGGCGTCGACGCAAAATGTCATTTATACATTACGTAAACAACAGTCTAAAGTACGACTAGCTCAAAGTGAATTAGAGATGGCATGGGTACACAAAAGACGTGGTAAACCGACCACTTGGTGGCGTCTTTTTTAGCAATCAATCTGAGCAATGGTAGTTTGGCTTATTGTTTAGATGTGGTGCGCAAGCCTATTTTTATCAGCGCGAAAAAGTAATGGGTACTAGTAAAAGTAATTAAATCGTTAAGGGCTTATGGAAAATCAACAACATATTTTATTAGTAGAAGATGAACAGTCCCTGTCAGATTGGATTGCAGAATACCTTACTATGCGTGGATTTAAGGTCACTCAAACGGCCAGAGGCGATGACGCTGTCACTCTTATTCAATCGCTTAATCCTGATCTGGTGTTATTGGACGGTATGTTACCGGGCATGGACGGCGTTGATGTTTGTAAAACGGTGCGCCCTGAGTTCAGCAACGCCATTATCATGATCACCGCCCGTGATGAAGAAGCCGACGAAGTATTAGGCCTAGAAATGGGGGCGGATGATTTTTTAGTGAAACCCATTCGTGCCCGTGCTTTATTAAGTCGTATAAAAATTTTATTGAACAAACAAAATCAAACATCATCAGCGCCAAGTGACGATCCATTAGCTAATGACCCATCAAATGACAATGAGTTGCGCTTTAACAAACTCATCATTAATGCCTCCACGCGACAAGTTACCTTGGCCGATGAGCAGATAAACTTATCTACCAAAGAATTTGATGTGTTGTGGTTACTTGCTAATCGTGCCGGACAAGTTGTGTCTCGGGAGCAATTAGTGACGGACTTACGTGGTTTTGAATACGATGGTTTTGACCGTTCAATTGACCTGCAAGTATCGCGCTTACGAAAAAAACTGAACGGCAAAAACGTTGATAAAAGCACAGACAATCAAACAGATCGGATTAAAACTATTTGGGGTAAAGGTTATTTGTTTGTAAAGGACGTTTGGTAATGCGCTGGTTAGTTGGTTCTTTAATCGCAGCTATTTTATTTGCAACTGTGGGATTAGGTTGGTTATTCGACACTATTTATTTGCAGTACATTGACGACAATTCAAACAAACAAAGTGATGTTGTGAGTGTTATGGAGCAACTTGGCGATAATGTAAGCCAGCTCATTAACTCGTCTAATACACCACATGAACTGTTAGCAAGTTGGCCAGAGGCTAATGATTACCAACTGACACTTCAGTCGGTGGATAATATGCCCTTACCAACGCCATTATTAAATCAGTTTATTAATGAAAAACGTCTAGTGTTAGAAACCAAAGATCACATAGAAATTAATTTTTATTTGCCAGCACATGATCAACGTTTAATTCTAACGGCACCAATTTCACATGCGGTAAATGAACCTCGCTCCAGCGCATATTTATTTACTGGTTTGTTTTATTTTACTTTATTGCTGTTAATGCTGTTGTGGCTAAACCCGTTAATAAAACGTTTACTTATTCTCAGAAAAACTGCAAAAGCCTTTGGTGAAGGTAACTTGGAGCAGCGAGTTAAATTAGGCTCAGTTTCATACATACGAGATTTAGAATTTGAATTCAATCGTATGGCACAGCGTATTGATGACTTAGTCTCAGACGTAAAATTGCTGAGTAGCGCCGTTTCCCACGATTTAAGAACCCCATTGTCATCCATTCGTTTTGGGATAGACACATTACAAGAAGTTGAAGAGCCAGAGTTAAGAAAGCGGTTTGAACAACTGATCAGTAAAGATGTTGATTCTATGATTGAGTTAGTGGAAACCTTGTTGAATTACGCTCGATTAGATCAAGCCATGCTTAATATTGATAAATCCAAGATTGCGGTCGCACCGCTAATAAACCAAATATTTGAGAGTAAAAGAAGCGATACCATATCTTTCAGTTTAATTTCAGATGTTAATACAATGGAATTTGAAGTGTTTGCCGACAAGGGTTATCTGCAAATGTTACTGAATAACCTAATTCAAAATGCGTTGCAATATGCGGTATTACAAGTCACGGTTACGCTCAAAAAAATGGACCATGGTTGTGAGATCATTATTGCGGATGATGGCGCTGGAATACCAGAGTCTGAGCGTGAAAATATAGTTAAACCTTTCATCCGTGGCGATAAAACCAGAAGTTCAGTGAAAGGCTTTGGTATTGGATTAGCCATTGTTAACCGTATATTACATTGGCATGGTGGGCGTTTAGAGATTGGCCAAGACGAACAACTGTTAGGGGCAAAACTTACAGTATTTTTACCGCATTAATAAGGTGACCAGATGAGTAATGTTTTTATTTAATGTGCCGCCAGATTCTTGATTAGTCTTTAGTCTAGAAAGGTTATTCCGTTAACTCTGCAGGCAACTCTCGTATAGATACCTTGTTTAAGGTGGTCCATGAATTAGGGCTTTCAATTGAGCTAAAGCCTAAGCTGGACGCTGATAGCCATAACAAAGGTTCTAATTGAGATCAGGGCTGGTAATTTGGAGCTAGCGAGTAATCCCTTGTAAGTTAACCTATCGTTACATTGTAGTGAGTAAAAACCACCAAACCCATTTGGTGGTTTTTTATTGTTTGTTACTAAATTCCATATTCTCTAATGCTTGCGTGATCACCACTATGCTTGGTAAGACAATTAATGGAATGGTCAGTAAATACATAGTTAAAGGCAATACAGCGTTAAAGCTCAGCCAAAATGTTGCGATTAACCCCACGATACCTAATAACAAATTTATCCACTTTGAAAGCTTCATAATATTTCTCTCATCCTGTTTATTGGTTGTATATATTTTTCAGCCTATTCAGTTTATGAGTTTGCAAATTGAATAAAAAGTGTCATTATTGACTTTAATAAGGTGATTAGTGACATTAAAGTAATCGTGATGATAGGAGTAATTTTATGCAGCAACAAGAGATCAAACACATTGTTATATTGGCTGCAGACGGAGTGATGTCTTCACAGATCACTGGGGTTATGGACTTTTTTATGATCTGTAACCGTTATTGGCAAGTCCGTAACGGTGGTGCCGAGTATAACTTATTCAATGTCACTGTAGTTTCAGCAAGCGGTAAAAACTTACAATGTTCATCCAATATTATTTTGCCTGCTCAAGACGCAACAAGTGTAGCAACGCCGGATGCGGTATTTATCACCGGCGGAGTCTCTTATGATCAAACTACATTAGCGGACTATTACCACAAGCTATCCCCTTTGATGCCGCTTTTAATCAAGTGGCATAAACAACAACTGCCAATTTGTGCGTTTTGCAGCTCTACATTTGTATTGGCAGAATTAGGTTTGTTAGATGGTAAACAAGCCACGTCTGTATGGTGGTTGGCCAACTTATTTCAACAACTTTACCCGGCAATAGAACTGCGCTTAGATCAGTTAGTGGTTAATGACGAAAACATATATACAGCAGGCGCTACTACATCGTATTTGAGTTTATGTTTGGCCTTGGTGAGTTTGTTAACTGACCAACAAATTGCGACTCAAATTGCTAAAATCATGCTGGTTGAGCCGAACCGAGCTTCACAACTTTCCTATATGTCCTTACAAACCTTTGAACAACACTCAGATACTTTGGTTAATCAAATTCAAAAATGGATGTCACATAATATTGCATCGCCAATTTCATTGGATACCATCGCCGAAAAGTTTGCGATAACCAAACGCACGCTTAACCGACGCTTTAAGCGTGCCTTAAATGATACTCCTGTGAGTTATTTACAACGAATGCGAGTAGAAGCCGCGAAGCGTTTATTGGAAAGCAGCGACTTAGCCATTGAGCAAATAGTTTACGAAGTGGGTTATGAAGACGTGAGTTCGTTCCGTAAGTTATTTATGGAAATAGCTGAGCTTTCACCAAAAGCATACAGAGATAAATTTCATAGTGGGTTTGGAATTAATATTGGGGATTATCAGCGCAGTTCTGCACATTAATACAAAGGTGGGTTAAAAAATGTAACTCATCGAGTGAATTAAATTAACTTATTGATTTAAAACAATAAAATGGATCAATCTTGTGCATTGCACAAACTAAAATAGTGCAATTAATGTCCAGTTGTTGAGATTTATGTGGTTGTTTTAAGTTAACTGTTTGTAATTAATAGATAAATTTTTACTGGCACCTAAAATGCAATTATATACCCAGTAACTCACTTTCGGAGAGGCAAGTGAGTTCGGCAAAGCAGCCACCGTTTCGACATCCTTTAGGGGATGTTGAACGGTGGTTTTTTGGTTTCTGGGCTTTAGTTTTTTTAAGCTGGTTTGAATGGCGTGGTTTATGGTTTTCAAATGAGTCCAACTTCAATTGTTTTGCCGGTGTGAATTATAAATACATGGGAAAATAATAATGAAAATATCACTATCCAGTAAAGTACCGTTTAAAAAGGCAATGACGTCTTTTTCAAACCCGTTAAATACAATTAAAACACTGATAGCGGCCACCAGTTTAGTGGCAACGTCTATTAGTTTTGGTGCCAATGCAGAATTGGGTTATCCAGAAAAAGAAGAACTTAAATTTGGTTTTATCAAATTAACCGACATGGCACCAATCGCCATTGCTTATGAAAATGGTTACTTTGAAGACGAAGGTTTGTACGTCACCATTGAAGCTCAAGCTAACTGGAAAGTACTGTTAGATGGGGTTATTGATGGCCGATTAGATGGTGCGCATATGTTGGCGGGTCAGCCGATTGCAGCCACTATAGGTTATGGCACTAAAGCGGAGATCATCACCCCATTTTCAATGGACTTAAATGGTAATGCTATTACCGTATCCAATGAAATTTGGAAAGAAATGAAGCCAAATATTCCTAAAATGGCAGATGGACGCCCTGTTCACCCGATTAAAGCAGATGCATTAAAACCTGTAGTTGAAAAGTATATGGACGCTGGTAAGCCATTTAACATGGGCATGGTATTTCCGGTTTCGACTCATAACTATGAATTACGTTATTGGTTAGCTGCCGGTGGCATTCATCCTGGTTTTTATGCACCACATAAAGGGGATACATCAGGAAAAATTGATGCTCAAGCATTGTTGTCAGTAACTCCTCCTCCACAAATGCCAGCCACATTAGAAGCCGGAACGATCTACGGTTACTGCGTTGGTGAACCTTGGAATCAACAAGCTGTATTTAAAGGGATTGGTGTTCCGGTTGTGACCGATTACGAAATTTGGAAAAACAATCCAGAGAAAGTATTTGGTATCACCAAAGCCTTTGCTGAGAAATACCCGAATACCACAATACGTTTAACTCGCGCGCTTATTCGTGCTGCCATGTGGTTGGACGAAAAGAGCAATGTTAATCGTCCTGCCGCGGTAAAGATCTTATCTCAATCTAATTATGTTGGAGCGGATTATGAAGTGATCGCAAACAGCATGACGGGAACGTTTGAATATGAAAAGGGTGATGTACGTGAAGTGCCAGACTTTAATGTGTTTTTCCGTTACAACGCTACTTATCCATATTATTCAGATGCGATTTGGTATTTAACGCAAATGCGTCGTTGGGGACAAATAAGTGATGAGCAAACCGACGCTTGGTATGCCGACGTCGCTAAAAAAGTTTATCGCCCAGACATTTATATGGCCGCGGTGAAATCATTAATAGAAGAAAAAATGGTACCTGCCTCTGAGTTTTCCGATTTACAAGGCGAAGATGGATACCGTGAGCCTCAAACACACTTCATAGACAACATAGTGTATGACGGTAAAAAACCAAATGAATACATTAATAAATTCACTATCGGCTTAAAAGCCAAAGATAAAATTTAACTTAAATATGGGAGTAAATTGGTTTGATTTGCTCCCTCATTTTTAACAAATAGAGAGTTCATTATGTCTAGTTTGATTGCACAACTTATAACTCGAAAAAATGAATCTGTAATAAAAGCGCAGTTACCGCCTTTTGTTATTCACTTCTTTAAAACCGTGACTTTACCTACCATTGGAATTTTGGTCTTTTTACTGTTTTGGACGGTGGGCGCGAATAATATAGATACCTCATTAGGTAAATTTCCTGGGCCTGCGCAAGTCATGACCCAAGTGGGCAATTTGTATAATGAACATGTTGAAAGCAGAGCAAAAGAAAGCGCTTTTTATGAGCGTCAAGATAATAGAAATCAGGCTAGATTAGCTAAAGATCCCAATTATCAAGTTAAAACCCGAACCTACACAGGCAGGGAAACCTTTGTCGATCAGATATTCACCAGTTTAATTACTGTGTTAAGTGGATTTCTGGTTGCCGCGGTTATTGCGATTCCACTTGGTATTGCCATAGGGTTAAGCAAGTCATTAAACACAGCAGTAAACCCAATAATTCAAATATTTAAGCCTGTCTCCCCTTTAGCATGGTTGCCTTTGGTTACTATGGTGGTGAGTGCGGTATACACCTCAACGGATCCTATGTTTGCAAAGTCATTCATTGTTTCCATGATCACAGTGACCTTGTGTTGCATTTGGCCAATGGTAATTAACACGTCTGTGGGAGTTGCGTCGTTAAACAGCGACTGGGTAAACGTGAGTAAAGTGTTAAGACTACCTGCATTAACCCATATTCAAAAAATTGTATTACCTGCGTCTATTCCAGCCATTTTCACCGGAATGCGTTTATCACTTGGAATTGCGTGGATGGTATTAATTGCGGCCGAAATGCTGGCGCAAAATCCCGGGTTAGGAAAATTTGTTTGGGATGAATTCCAAAATGGCAGCTCTGACTCGTTAAGTCGGATTATGACGGCCGTTATCGTGATTGGATTAATCGGCTTTTTATTAGACCGAACTATGTTGCAACTCCAGCGTGTTTTGTCTTGGGATAAAACAACAGAAGTACGTTAATTAAGGAGCACAAAATGAGTCTTACAAAAAACTTACTGTTAGATATTAGTAAAATAGACATGGTGTTTCCAACACCTAAAGGTGACTTTACCGCGTTAAAAGAAGTGGATTTGAAGATCAATAAAGGTGAATTCATTTCGTTAATAGGGCACTCAGGCTGTGGAAAATCCACAGTCCTTAATGTGGTTGCTGGTTTATATCAGGCAACCAGTGGCGGTGTTATTTTAAACGGAAAAGAAGTTAATCAACCCGGGCCAGAACGTGCGGTGGTATTTCAAAATCATTCTTTATTGCCTTGGTTAACGGCCTATCAAAATGTGGAGCTGGCGGTAAAACAGGTGTTTGCCAAAACCAAATCACCGAAAGAAATGCAAGAATGGATTGAATACAACTTAAAATTGGTTCATATGGATCATGCCATGCACAAACGCCCAGATGAAATATCTGGCGGTATGAAACAGCGTGTTGGTATAGCAAGAGCATTAGCTATGCAGCCAGAGGTACTGTTGATGGATGAACCTTTTGGCGCATTAGATGCGTTAACACGTGCGCATATGCAGGACTCGTTAATGGAAATTCAAGATGAGTTAAATAATACCGTCATCATGATCACCCATGATGTCGACGAAGCCGTTTTGTTATCTGACCGTATAGTTATGATGACCAATGGTCCGGCGGCGACGATTGGCGAGATATTGGATATTAATTTAGAAAGACCACGTAGCCGATTAGAGTTAGCTAAAGATCCAATTTATAACCAATACCGTTCGGAAGTGTTAACTTTCCTTTATGAAAAACAACGCAAAGTGGAAAGCATTTCAAAGACAAAAACAGAAACGAGTAGCTCAGCAACAAACGTGGCTTAACAACGAATATATTTCAAACAACAAAAATAATAATCTAAATAATTAATTCGGGAATAATTATGAACAAAAAACAACTGGCGACACTGATACCATTACTGGTCACTACCGCTTCTTATGCCACAATTGAAACTAGCCTAGGTAAAGCCAATGTGGACTTACGTTTACGTTTTGAAACGGTAAGCCAAGATAATGCACTGGATGACGCCACCGCATTTACCTTGCGTACTAAAGCAAATTTTAAAACCAATGCTCATAATGGTTTTTATGGCTTTGTTGAATTAGAAAATTCACTCGCTTTAATCAGTGATTACAACAATGCCATCGGTGATGGTGTTGGTTATTCTGTGATTGCTGACCCTGATTCAACGGAATTAGATCAAGCCTACATTGGTTACAGTCAAGATAAGATAAACCTAAAATTAGGTCGTCAGGTTATTACTATGGATAACCACCGCTTTATTGGTCATGTTGGTTTTCGGAATGATAAACAAACCTTTGATGCGTTAAGTGCAAGTTATGCGGCTTCTGAAAAGGTAAAGTTAAGTTATAGCTATATCAACAAACGTAATCGTATATTTGCCGATGATAAAGACATAGATTCAAATGATCATTTATTAAATGCCTCGTTAAAAACCGACTTTGGCACAGTTACTGGTTACGGCTATTTGTTAGAAGTCGACAATGGAACGGACAATGCGTTAAACACTTGGGGCGCACGTTTAGTTGGGGCGAAGGACAAGCTCAGCTATACCGTAGAGTTTGCCACACAAACCTCAGAAACGGGTGGTGCAGAGTTTGATACGAGTTACATGTTGGGTGAAGTTGGAACCACATTTAATGGCCTTAAACTAACAGCGGGTTATGAATCACTAGGGTCAGATAACGGCCAAGTTGGTTTTGCCACACCTTTGGCAACCTTGCACAAATTTAATGGTTGGTCAGATCAATTCCTTGGTACGCCGGGGGTTGGTTTAAATGATATGTATGCGACGGTTGCAGGTAAAGCTGGTGGTGGTAAATGGTCAGCAACCTTCCATAGTTATGCCGCGGATGAAGCGTCAGCTACAGTGGATGATCTAGGGACAGAGCTTAATGTTATTTATACAACAAAAGTGTCGGATTTTCCGGTAGGCGTTAAATACGCTATGTATAGTGCGGGTGATCAAGGAGCTGGTAAAGTTGACACCGACAAGTTATGGATTTGGACGGGATATAACTTTTAATTAATATTGGTTTTGTCAGGTTTGTTATTACAAACCTGACAGATTTTGCTTTAATCGCTGTTATCTCAATAACCAAGCCATTATTGAGTTATACTCCCCATGGCTAAATTCGCACCTGAGAACCCTTCAGAAAGTCACAACATTTGTGACACAATTTATTATTAAACGTCGTTGAATATAGTTTTTAAGATATTTCTTTAAGGCATTCATGTCCTTCCTGATAAATCGCCCGCACATGTTAAAACACGCGGAGCGTTAGGCTGACCTTTCAGTCACCAATTCAAGCGACGTCTAACGGTACATACGTTCGCTTTCATTTCCAGCAGTATAAAAAAGACCATTGTTAAGATAAGCATCTTGCCAATGTCGTCTCACCTTACAAATTCATACAAGGAAACGGCACATGTATATACCAAAAATAGGCGTCATTGGGACGTCAAAAAAAGTGGATGAACGACGATTTCCAATTCATCCAGAGCATTTATCACGAATTCCAGAAACTTTAAGAAAACAACTGATATTTGAACAAGGCTATGGTGAACCTTTTGGCATTAGCGATGCAGAAATAGCGGCGTTAAGCGGAGGCATTGCAACTCGTCATGAGTTATTAGCCGATGTAGGCACGGTAATCATCGCAAAACCGGTATTAGCGGATTTACAAGAATTACGTGAAGGGGGCACGCTTTGGGGTTATGTACATTGTGTGCAACAAGCGGAAATTACCCAAGCCGCCATCGACCGCAAACAAACGTTACTTGCGTTTGAGGATATGTTTATTTGGGCACCCAACGGCCAAGTAGGCAGACATACATTCTATAAAAACAATGAGATGGCAGGTTATTGTGCGGTCATACATTCTTTGCAACTCAAAGGCATAGATGGTCATTATGGTAATCAGCGTAAAACCATAATATTTGGTTTTGGTGCGGTCAGTCGAGGTGCTATTTATGCGTTAAAAGCGCATGGTTTTAGGGACATAACCATCTGCATTCAGCGAGTAGAAGATGAAGTCCGAGAAGAAGTTTTAGACTGTAATTACGTGAGGATCCGATCGGGAAACCATGGTGAAGCTCGGATGATGGTGTCGGAACATGATGGTACAACAAGACCGTTAACTGAATTGATCAGTGAGGCCGACATTATCGTCAATGGTACTTTTCAAAATACCCAAAAACCAACCCATTTTGTGGTTGAGTCAGAGCAGGCATGCCTTAAACCGAACAGTTTGATCATTGATGTTAGCTGTGACGAAAATATGGGGTTCTTTTTTGCTAAACCCACCACTTTTAAACAGCCTATGTTTAAATATAATACAGTGGATTATTACGCGGTAGACCATACGCCAAGTTACCTATGGGAAAGTGCAACCCGTTCCATTTCAGCGGCGCTTATTGTTTATTTACCAATAGTTTTAGCAGGACGTGATGCTTGGTATGACAATGAGACAATAGGCAAGTCGATAAATATAGATGCCGGTATTATTAAAAATAAGTCTATCCTGACATTTCAGAATAGGGATAAGACCTATCCACATTTATGCACAACGACCGCAACCAGTAGTTGATAGAAGGATGACCTCAACAACAATTAACTTGTTGTTGAGGGATATTGAAAATCACAAATTAAAGAATATATTTAGAAATCAATTTTTGATTGAGGTGTATCAAGGTTAAGGTCAGCCTGAGGCTCTGAACTATTACAATAGTTAATGAACAGTGCATTATGTATAGACTATAACTTAGGTTTAAACCACAAGACACATATGCAATGTTATCGGCATACACAAACCAATAAAACCAATAGTCATTTAGATTTGTTAATGCATTACTCGCTAAGGGTTACCATAGTTTACCTCCAGTTTTTTTTCTGTCCTCAAAACCCCTGTTCACCTTTAATCATCAATCTTGTCACATTTATGGCATACTCATTACAGGGGGTTGGCTTAACGACGTCGTATATAAAAAGGCAAAACGTCTTCATATTGGTTACACACTAATTATGAGGTTTTGAATTATGGAAATGGAACTAAACAAAAGAACATTAAAAGATCAACGAGACAGCCGAGCGTGGAGTCAAACCCAACTTGCCGAAGTATCTGGTTTAAGCTTAAGGACAATTCAACGCATTGAAAAAACAGGCATAGCATCACAAGAGTCAGCAAAGTCATTGGCGTCGGTTTACGAATGTTCAATAACCGAGCTCGTGTCAAAAGACGTCAGCGAACATACAAAACAAACCCTGTCTTTAAACACAATGAGTACAAAAGCAAAAGTTATTCATGTTTCAATACTCACACCCGTATTATTGATTGTGTTGTATTTATTTTTTACAGAACATCACTTAATTGCTTGGGTTGATACAATTAGAGACTCCATTTTTAGCCCTACTATTTCAGAAGACCGTTTAGATAAAATCAGCTTTTTAATCTTAGTGGTCGTCGTCGGTTTACCGTGTTTAATACCTGGTTATCTTTATGATCTCATCTCACATCCATCGGACTAATGGCACCTGATTTATGTTTACCTAAAACATGGGTATAAATTTGAGTGGTTTTCACATCATCATGCCCTAATAGCTCCTGCACGACCCTTATGTCATGACCGGTTTCAAGGAGTCTAGTTGCAAAGGCAAATAACAAGGCCACCCACTTCAATTTGACACAAATAACAAGGCCACCCACTTCAATTTGACAGTTATTTAAACTGCACTAAACTCACCTGTACCCATATTAATACAACGAGTGTTTTGTTATGCCTAGACCCAGAGAGCTTCAAATTAGCTTATCGGATACGCCGTATTATCACTGTATCTCTCGTTGTGTTCGTAGGGCATTTTTATGTGGTGAAGATAAACAAACCCATCAATCTTATGAGCACAGAAGACAATGGGTAGAAGATAAGCTGTTATTTCTCCCTCAAATATTTGCTATTGAAGTCTGTGCTTATGCAGTCATGAGTAACCACACACACCTTGTATTGCATGTAAATGAACAACAAGCACTTAACTTGAATACAACAGAAGTTCTAACTCGTTGGCATAAGGTGTTTAAAGGCACATTACTGACACAAAAATATCAGTCCTTAGCAGAAAATGAACGTGATACGTTAAGTCAATCAGAGCTTCTAACCATAGAGCAAACCACCGTTATTTACAGAAAACGCCTAATGGACATA
The DNA here is from genome assembly GCF_032461525.1 of Psychrosphaera aquimarina. Taxonomy (NCBI): domain Bacteria; kingdom Pseudomonadati; phylum Pseudomonadota; class Gammaproteobacteria; order Alteromonadales; family Pseudoalteromonadaceae; genus Psychrosphaera; species Psychrosphaera aquimarina. The sequence goes on from NZ_JAWCUA010000003.1 coordinate 434,137, forward strand.
AAGGTGACAGGACGTTGCATAAGAGAAGATAAAGCAGGGCATATAGACAACAACCTACCAAGTATACTCACACGCTTAAACATAGAGCCTGAGAGCTGGTTAATAATGACTAAGCAATTCACCACAGTATTCCATGGTGCAGTAGGTAATGAGCATGTATTACAAAACTTCAGTGAGAACTTACAACTAAAACGACGACCAAACTTATCGAGTTGTAGAAAGTTACTAGCTTAATCCCCAAAAAAGCCTGTAAAAAATTAACCAAAAAGACAAAATATCAAATCAGAATCCACTGAGATAAGTGTATATCTAGCATTCAACCCAAAAGTTAAAACAAGCCAAAAATACGAGTAAAAGCGTACAATTACACTCAATATTTCAAATTAAACTTCGATTAAAAATCTAGAACTTATTTTAAATTTACAAATTGTTTAAGTTTTATTTAAAGTGGGTGGCAATGATATAGCAGCATTAAATATTCCGAATTTATAACTGAGAACACGATTATTTCAGTTTAACCGAAACAAAACATCGCTTAGAAAATAGCATTTTAATCTTTGGATTAGGGCGTTCATATCATTTGTTGGCTTTGACTCTATATTTTCACTTTTAAACGAGTACAAATCACTTTAAATACCAAAGAGAGCAAATGAGGCACAATATTGTGTCAATATACAGGTAGAATAACCATGTAAAAGGTTGTTAACGTTAACGGGTTAGTGCGCGATATGCCTTTACCTAACCCGTGATGTTTATCGCATTTAAACCATATTAAAAATAACAATTAGGAAGATGATTAATGGAAAAATCAGGAAAAGAAATTGCAAAGTACGGGATCACATTTGGAACGGCACTCTCCATCGCTATTTCATGGAGCGTAAATAAGTCAGTGTTATGGGCCATTTTACATGGCTTTTTATCTTGGTTTTATGTGATCTGGCATGTTATTACACGCTAATTCATTAGCGTTATGTTTATCGAGCATTAGTTTATTTTTTAATTAATGCTCAATAAATCCATGCTGTAGTAAATATTATTTAACTACAGCACTACTCCAAGTAATCCTGTCACAATTCAAGTTGGTTTGCATATTCGTTAAGGTACTGATGGCTTTGTCGAGATTAGCCATCCTTAGAGTCGTTTTTTAAAATGACGAGTAGAGTTTAAATAGAAAACTCTTGTAACGCCTTGATCGCCAGTTCAGCCTTCTCTTTTTGTACAAAAATATGATCGTGGTAATACGCAGCTATAACATTAGCGCTGATTTCATATTCAGCTAATTTACTGGCTACTGCAGCGGTTAAACCAACGGCATCTAAACTAGAATGAACCGTTAATGTAATGCCACTAAATACAGATTCAAATGGGATATTATTTGCTTCTGCCTGCGCTTTAGTGATGACTAACGTTAAGCCCTCAGTTTCACGGAATGTGGCTAATGGAGACAAGGCTTGATAATCCATGTGATTGTCTGTTACACAACAAAATACATATTCATCAGTCATTAATTTTGGCGACATAGACTTTAATAATGTTGTTAAATTGGTTTCGCCTACCATGTGTTTTCCTCTATATATTTTGGATGATTTTAATTCTATTTTAATTTACCCGGTTTTTCCCACGCGTGTTCATCAGCGTCATGTTGCCATGTGCCATCTTGTTTTAATGTTTCTTCTAATAAACGTCTGGCTTCATTGGTTTTGGAAATGTATTCATGTTCATCACCATTAAATGCAGCCAGTTCTAATACACTTTGGTCATCGTGTTTTTTGAATAATCGACTCGTTCTGTAGGCAATATTACTTTGCCAACCAAGTGCAACTAACGCTTTTGCGCCAAGTTCTGCACCAGATGCCATGGTTTCTCGTTCTATTTCATTTACCCCTAAACGGTGTAATTCAACGGCGTGTAATCGGTTGATTGCTCTGGCTAAGATCTTTAAGTGAGGGAAATGTTTTTGCACCATATGCACTATGTTTAAACTGCTGTCTACATTATCAACTGCAACCACAATGGCTTGAGCGGTATCAGCGCCAGCGCTGTGTAATAACTCTGCACTTTCACCTTCACCAAAATAAACTTTAAAGCCAAATTTACGTACCATTTCAATTTGACTCGCGTCATGATCCAGTACAGTTGCTTTAACATTGTTGGCTAATAATAAACGTCCGACAGACTGGCCAAAACGACCAAAGCCAATGACGATAATTGGGTTGTCCTCGTCGATAACATCCGCAGGACGTTGTTCTTTTTTATGGGTAGCAAAACGTGGTGATATGTATTTCTCATTCACAATTAACATCAATGGGGTTAATAACATAGAGCTGGCAACGACCAAGGTTAATAATCCAATTAAGCCTGTTGGTAAAACGCCGCTGGTACTAGCAAAAGCGAACAATACAAACGCAAATTCACCCGCTTGCGCTAAGGCAACGGAAAATAACCAAGCGTCTGGTTTAGCTAATTTATTGGATTTGGCGAGTAAAAATAACACCAGAAACTTACCAATGATCAAGGCGACTGTAAGGCCAATAACAACTAACGGATCGGCAAGCAGAAGTTCGAAGTTGATACCTGCACCAACGCTGATAAAAAACAAACCCAGTAATAATCCTTTAAATGGTTCAATATTACTTTCGAGCTCATGGCGAAAATCACTTTCTGCCAATACTACGCCCGCGATAAAGGTACCTAATGCAGGAGATAACCCAATGGCTTGCATTGCTAGTGCAACACCTATCACTAACAATAAAGCAGACGCGGTGAAGATCTCACGTAATTTGGACTTAGCGATAAATCCAAAAATAGGATTCATCAGATATTTACCGCCAAAGATTATCGCGGCTATGACGCCTGCTACAATAAGCCCTTTAACCCAGCCTGCTTGGGATGCATCCGCGTTTACCGTTAATTCAGGGGAGGTAACAGCCAATAAAGGCAAAATGGCTAACATAGGGATGACGGCAATATCTTGGAATAACAAAACAGCAAAAGCGCTCTGTCCTGCGGATGTTTTCATCAACCCTTTTTCTTGCAGACTCTGTAATACAATGGCCGTTGAAGATAAAGCCAAGACCATACCTATGGCTAAAGCTTGTTGCCAAATCAGCCCTAAATACATGGCAATTAAAGTGATCACAGCTGTGCTTAATAAGACTTGTAAGCCACCAGTTCCAACAATTGGCCCACGCATTTTCCACAACAAACTTGGTTTTAACTCTAAACCAACTAAAAATAACATCATGACAACGCCGAATTCAGCAAAGTGCATTACATTGGTTTGATCGCCAACAAAACCTAAAACAAATGGGCCTATTAACACCCCCGCCACTAAATAACCTAAGACGGAACCTAAACCTAATCGCTTGGCGATAGGGACTGAAATCACCGCGGCACATAAGTAAATAAAGGCATCAAATAACAAATTTCCATGTTCCATGTTATTGCTCCCAACGTTGATTTAAAGTTTGTAAGTGACTCACGGATTCACTATCAAAGTTGTCGTCTTGTAATTCATGAATAAATTTTTGATATTGCTCTGCTAAGTGTTTCAGCTTGTCTGGATTTTTACTTAAGTTTCTAGCGCTGTGAGCAACAAACGGCGGTAAAAATTCCATTTCACATAAATGCGCGGTTTGATCAAATGGCGTTAATAATTCGCGAATGGTGAATCGATTATGACCTTGGGTGCAATAAGCTTCTTTACTACCGCCTGTGGTTATTACGGTTAACCATTGTTTACCTTTTAAGGCATTACCTTTAGGCCCGTAGGCATAGTTAAACTGTAATACTAAATCAAACCATTCTTTAAGGATTGCGGGGGCGCTATACCAATAAAAAGGATGTTGAAAAATAACCACGTCTGCGCTGGATAACTTTGTTTGTTCAGCATCAATGTCTATCACGCCATCTGGGTAAGTAAGGTATAAGTCGTGAATGGTTACCTTGTCATTTTGTTCAATGGCGTCGATAAAAGTTCTGTTTATTTGAGAGTTTGCCAAATTGGGATGAGCCAAAATAATAAGGATGTTTCTCATTATGGATCCTTCGAGATTAAATTAACCCCAGTGTACTGGGCATTTGATAAGAAAAAAACAATAATAAAACAATTCTAACCATTGTTTGGTTATGCAAAATAACTCTAATGCGCCGTATCAGTGCGAGCTTGGATCATTGTTGTGCATGTAAGGTTATCTGTATTTAAATTTTGGCACCAAAAAAACATAACTAACTGTTAATATTACGATTTATATATTTGGCATTAAAGGTGCTTTTTAACCTGCATTAAGCCGAAAGGTTTATGTTTACAGTTGAAGATATGGCAAAGAAGCCACCTATGGGCAAGTGAATCACTTGTTCTGGGTGGCTTTTTTTATGACTAAAAAAGTAGAACAAACGAGAAATCCCATGACAGCAAATGAAACACCGAGCAAGTTCAATCTCTTTTCCTTTCAAGGAAAAATGAAAATATTACATCTGAGTTGGATTGCATTTTTTATCACCTTCATGGTGTGGTTTAACTTTGCTCCAATGTTGATGGCAGTAAAAGAATCTTTGGGATTAACCACGGCAGAAATCAAAACGTTACTTATTTTAAACGTTGCCTTTACCATTCCAGCTCGTGTCATAGTGGGTATGTTAACGGATAAATATGGACCAAGATTAATATACACCGGCCTTTTAGCTATTTGTTCTATTCCTTGTTTTGCTTTTGCTATGGCCGATACATTTACCCAAGCCGCGATTGCTCGTTTTGCACTGGGGCTTATTGGTGCTGGTTTTGTTGTTGGTATTCGTTTGGTGTCGGAGTGGTTCCCACATAATGAATTAGGTACTGCTGAAGGTATTTACGGTGGTTGGGGTAACTTTGGGTCTGCCGCTGCTGCATTTACCTTACCTACTGTTGCTGCGATTTGTGCTGGCGTATTTGGCGGAGAAGATGGTTGGCGCTGGGCAATGGGCTTAACGGGCCTAGTTAGTTTGATTTATTCTTTTATCTTTTATAAAAATGTATCGGATACACCAAAAGGATCTACTTATTATCGACCTAAAAAAGCTGGCGCGATGGAAGTAACGTCTAAAGGTGATTTTTGGCTATTGTTGATAATGAAAATACCTATGTACGGCGCGTTAGCGCTGTTAACTTGGAAGTTATCACCCGCTGGCATTAATATGTTCAGTGAGACTTTAGTTAATGGCATTTATATTGGTTTAGCCGCGTTATATTTATTTGATAGTTACCATGTATGGCAGGTGAATAAAAACATCTTTGTTGAGCCCGTTGCTGAAATTCATAAATACAGCTTTAAACAAGTGGCGGTGTTAAATATTTTATACTTTGCCACTTTTGGTTCTGAATTGGCGGTTATTTCAATGTTGCCTTTGTTCTTTTCTGAAACCTTTGAATTAACCCCAGTGGTTGCTGGTATGGTGGCGTCCGCTTACGCCTTTATGAATTTAATGTCTCGTCCAGGTGGTGGTTGGTTGTCGGACCGTTTTGGCCGTAAACCTGTTTTATTAATCCTTACCGCTGGTTTAGCCATTGGCTATTTTGTGATGGGACAAGTCGATAGCTCGTGGCCTGTCTGGTTAGCGGTTGTTGCTGCAATGGCATGTTCATTCTTTGTGCAATCAGGAGAAGGGGCGGTATTTGCTGCGGTTCCTTTGATTAAACGTCGCATGACTGGTCAGATTGCTGGTATGACGGGCGCTTACGGAAATGTGGGGGCGGTAGTGTACTTAACGGTGTTATCTCTAGTTGATTATAGTACTTTCTTCTTGGTTATAGCCGCAACGGCAGTGGTTGGTTTTGCTGCGCTATTATTAATGAAAGAGCCTGAAGGTCATATAGCCGAAGTACAAGAAGACGGTACTGTTGAATTAATCTCTGTCAGTAACTAATACGTTAACGATAAAACAAAAGAGCAAAGATATTGCCTGATTTTGCAACGTCAAAACAGAGTCCGCTAAAGGACTCTGTCGATCAACAAAAACACTCGTCTATCAAAATGTTGGATGTGTTGTTTGGTGGCTTTTCAGATAAAGGGGTTAAAGTACAAAATCAAGATGCCTTTGCCGCGCAACAACCTTATGGCTCTGCACGTGAGTTAAAAGGCAGTATTGTTTGCATTGCCGACGGCGTAAGTTGCAGCGAAAACGCGCAACAGGCTAGTCATACGAGTGTGACAACGTTTATTAGTGATTATTTCAGTACCCCAGATTCTTGGTCGGTAAAAGACTCAGTAGCAAGGGTATTGTCTTCCCTAAACTCTTGGTTATTTCATTATGGACAACAAGCCAGTTGTCGCCAAAATCAATTAGTGACTACCTTTAGCGGCATCATATTTAAATCTAATACTGCCTATTTTTGTCATGCTGGTGACAGCCGAATATATCTATTTAGGCAAGGTAAGTTGGAGTTGTTAACCAAAGACCATTGTTATTTTCCAAGCGACAATAACAGTGTTTTAACCCGTGCTTTAGGCATGGACAGCCATTTAGAAGTGGATTTTTTTCAACGAGAACTGCAACTCGGTGACCGCTTTTTATTAACCACAGATGGTGTTCATGATTCATTAAATCAGACACAACTAAGTAAACATTTATCAGAACAGCAGCTTAGTTTAGAAAAAATTGCGACGGCAATATGTTTAGAGGCTGAGGAAGCGGGCAGTAAAGACAACTTAAGTTGTGTGATAGCAGAAATTAACAGTCTCCCCAATATTGATATCGACGAAGTTCATCAACAATTAACCGCGTTAAAAATTCCACCAGTGATGAAAGCTGGCGTCACTATCGATAATTACTTCATTGAAAAGGTGATCCATAGTGGTTCTCGTAGTCATGTTTATTTAGCTCGTGATAAAAATACTGACCAAAAAGTAGTGATAAAAGCACCATCTGATAATTTTGCTGAAGACTTAATCTACTTAGAGGGTTTTGTTCGTGAGCAATGGGTTGGTAGTCGTATTAATCATAAATCCATCATGAAAATCCAACCAAGAGCAAACAAGGATAATCAAAAAAAGAGCCCATTTTTATATCATGTGTGCGAGTACATTGAAGGGATTACGTTAAGGCAATGGATGTATGACAATCCGCAGCCAAGTTTTAATTTGGTACGAGAAATGACGGCAAAAATTATTGCTGCGTTGCGGGTATTCCAGCGTCAAAGCATGGTACACAGAGATTTAAAACCTGAGAACATCATGATAGATAATGATGGCAATATTAAGCTTATTGACTTTGGTACTGTGCAAGTCAGTGGATTAGCCGAAATTAACTCACCGCTTATTGAAGATACGTTAGCGGGTGCAGTTGGTTATATTGCCCCAGAGTATCTTTTAGGCCAACAAGGTGTACATCGTTCAGATATATTTTCATTAGGCGTAATTGTTTATGAAATGTTAACCGGCGAATTGCCCTTTAAAACGCCATTAATTCAGTACCAACAAGTGACAAACTACGATCAATGGAAATACCGTTTTGCTAAACGTATCAGAAAAGATATTCCAGTTTGGTTGGATTTAGCTTTACAAAAAGCAACACAACCGAATATATCTAGTCGTTATACGGCGTTGTCAGAATTTTTAAAAGATTTAACCACCCCCAATATGAGCATGGTAAACAAAATAGAATCGGCCCCTTTGATTGAACGAAACCCAGTGGGTTTTTGGAAAATGTTAAGTGCCGTACTTGTGTGTTTATTGTTTATTCAAACCTACTTGTTTACTCGCTAACAGCAAAAAAACGCTTACTCTTAAACCAAGGTTGATTAACTATTAATCTGTTACTGTTTAACAATTACTCAAAAATGAACGGCGGTCAAAATAAAAGTGGCCAGCGGTCAAAATTATAATCCCTGGCGTTTCAGCTTATAAACCTGCCATTGAACTTGTTATTGAGAGGCCACAGCGTAAACAAATTGAAGTTTAAATTTGTTTAGCACAAGGTAATAATTAGTTATTGCTGCGGTTTCGGTCAGCAATGGAGCACTGAGAAAATGAGAAATATGAATAAAATTTTTATCATGATCATTGTATGTATGTTGCCAACTATAGTGTCTGCAACCTCATGCAATAAGCACTTTTTAGATCAAGATTTATTAACCCTAAAAGACAATGATTTTGTTATTAGTTCAGAAGCGGAACGAAATCAAACCGCAATAAAATTATTAACTTGTTTGGGACACCCGAACCCTAAGATCCGAGATGGCGTTGTGTATGAAGCCAGTAGCCAGTGGTTACGCAAGGGGTTATTAACAACTCAAACGATAAAGACCATGTTTGCTGCATTAACAGAGCAATTGTCTTCACAGGTAAAGGACAAAAATATCCGTGATGCGGATAACTTTCGTCAGCCATTTGCGGCATTAGTATTGTCTGAAGTGGTTCGCGTTGATCGCATCAGTCCTTACTTGACCATTGAACAAAGACAAACTGTGGTTGATGTGACCACGCAATATATGCAACACATAAACGATTACCGTGGGTTTGACGACCAATATGGCTGGCGACATGCGGTTGCTCATACGGCCGATGTGTTTTTGCAATTAGCCCTCAATAAAAATATCACCAAAAGCCAATTAAACCAGTTGTTAAACGCAATTAAAATGCAAATAACCCCAAGCCAAGAGCACTTTTATATTTATGGTGAACCAAAACGTTTAGCCATGCCGTTTGTGTATTTAACGTTAAGAACGGAATTGTCAGAACAAACCTTAATATCTTTTTTAGATCAGATTGCTGACCCAACGCCATTTAAAGACTGGACGAAAGTTTATAGCAGTAATGCAGGTCTTGCTAAGTTACATAATACCAGAGCCTTTATTTATAGCTTGTATGCGATAACGTCAAAAAGCAAAAATCCAAGGTTAACCGCTATTCAGGCTAAGTTAGCCGATATTATGGATCAACTTGGATAACGGAAACAAAAACAAACCTGAACAACACAGTAAAAGGTTTGGCAAAACAGTTGTGATTGGTTATTTTAAATAGCTTAGAACAAACAAAGAATACAACGTTAAGGCATGCACTGTGCTTTATAACCGGAGTGAAACACCAATGACAGATACAATTAGCGGCAGTTGTTTATGTGGGCAAGTCGAAAGTAAAGTGACAGGGCCTTTTAAACGTTTTTATCAGTGCCATTGTGACCGGTGTCAGAAAAAAACAGGTTCGGCATTTGCCTCGTTAATCTTTACCAGCCCAGATAAAATAGAATGGCAATCTGGACAAGAACTGATTAAACGTTACGACTTACCACAGGCTATCCGTTTTTGTAATAGCTTTTGTTCTAATTGCGGCTCTCAAGTACCTTATTTAAGTCGAGACGGTTCTGCCTTGGTGATCCCTGCAGGTTACCTAAATGGCGATCCCAAAATCCGTCCTATGGCTAATATATTTTACCAAGAAAAAGCATGTTGGTTTGAAGAAGGTCAAGCGTCCACTAAGTTTGATCGTTATCCTGAGTAGCATTATTTGTTAGTCAGTTAGTTATTCCCATCTTGTCATTCATCCACAGACACCAATTGTTGTTCCAATAAATTGGTGTCGTTCATTAAGTTTATTATGCCTATTCAATTTATTAAATTATTCACTTATGTCAGCTTTGCCTTGTTAGCGTTTGCTGGAAATTCAGTGCTGTGTCGTTTGGCATTGGGACAAGGATTAATTGATGCCTCTAGCTTTACCTCACTCCGTTTATTATCTGGGGTAGTGACGTTAATCGTTATAAGTTTAGTGTTAAATAGAAATAGAGGCAGCGGAGCTGTGGTAATAAAGCAGCTAACTAAACAGAATACAACTAAGACCTGGTTAGCGAGTTTGATGTTATTTGTTTACGCCGCTGCTTTTTCTTATGCGTATATCTCGTTAGACACAGGAACCGGTGCGTTGATATTGTTTGGCATGGTGCAATTGAGCATGATTATGATAGGTGCACTTTATGGTAACAAACTGCACTACTCAGAATGGTTAGGTATATTGGTGGCTTTTTCTGGAGTGGTGTATTTAGTTAAGCCTAATCTTTCAACCCCTCTTTTTTAGGTTTTGTATTGATGACGTTATCTGGCGTAGCGTGGGCAATATATACCTTATTAGGCCGAGGTTCTAAACAACCAATATTAGACACAAGCGCAAACTTTTTACGCACAATACCGTTTGTTGTTGTGTTAATTTTATTTACCGTTCACGATGCGCAATTAACAAATTGGGGCATTATCTACTCCATCTTATCCGGTGCTGTTACTTCGGCGGTGGGGTATGCCATTTGGTATTTAGTGCTTAAAGATTTAACGGTAACACAAGCGGCTGTTCTGCAATTGTTAGTGCCTATTTTAGCAGCATTAGGTGGTGTACTGTTTGTCAGTGAAATGATTTCAATGAGATTGGTTACTTCGTCACTGTTAGTGTTAGGTGGGATTCTGATGGTGATCATAGGCAGACGTTTTCTTGTTCGTCATTAACAGATCTGTTTTGCAATGGACCTTAATATAGCAATATGAAAATTTACATCAAAAATATGGTGTGTCACCGCTGTTGTTTAGCGGTTGCCGAAGTATTAAAAACGTTAGAGTTAGCATATTTGTCTATTGATTTGGGCGTTATTGACTTTGCTGATTATCAAGGCGATAAGTTATCAGATGCCAATCACACCTTATTGTTACAAGCATTAGAGAATCTAGGTTTTGCCATATTAAGTGACAATAAAAGCAAGATAATCGAGCAGATTAAACGTTTATGTTTACTCCACCTGCAACAACAGACTCAAACTGAAAAACAAACGCTCTCTCAGTTTATCCATACTGGAATACAACGAGATTATAACTACTTAAGTCAACTATTCTCATCGGTAGAAGGGATTACCATAGAGGGTTACTTTATTAGTTTACGGGTGGAGAAAGTGAAAGAGATGTTATTTTACGAGGAACTTTCCCTTAGTGAAATTGCATACAAACTGGGTTATAGCAGTGTTGCGCACTTATGCGGCCAATTCAAAAAACAACGGGTTTAACACCGAGCCAATTCCGCACATTAAAAGATCAAAATAAACGTGTTGGTTTGGATGATCTGAAAATTGTATAACAATGAATAGTGAAGATATAACAGGTTAACTTGTATTATGTTTTATGATGAGACCTAAATATAAACCACTAGGAGCTTGCGCATGAAACTGGCTTGGAATAATAAAAGTAACTGGATTAAAAGTGCCCACAATACCAAATGGTGTTTAATTGGTTGTGCGATTGGTGATTTTGGCACTATCGCGTATTTTCAATTTACTGAACATACCCTATCAACTATGACCGTGATGATGTTAGCTATGTTTAACGGCTTATTAACCAGCATTATGTTAGAAACTATCATATTACTGCGATCCAATTTCACATTACCTGAAGCCCTAAAAACCGCATTTGGCATGAGTTTTATCTCTATGTTAGCCATGGAAGCGGCAATGAATATTACGGATTATGCGTTAACAGGTGGTGCTATTTTAACTTGGTGGGTGATCCCAATTTCACTATTAGTTGGTTTTCTAACGCCTTGGCCTTACAACTACTGGCGTTTACAAAAACATGGTAAATCTTGTCATTAATGTAGAGCGAATCCATATTTTGTATTCCTTGGTGTATAGTTAACTTTTCAACATTTTATTCTATATATGGAAAGTTGTGGTATGAATTTGTCGGTATCGGTAAACATTAATAGCTCTATAGATCAGGTTTGGCGTGCCATCACTGATATTCATAACTGTGACAAAATGATCAATGGCATCATAGGTCTCACCATATTGGAACAACCTGAATCTGGTTTAGTTGGATTAAAGTGGCAAGAAACCCGTTTAATGTTTGGTAAAGATGCGGTTGAAACCATGTGGATTACCGAATGCCAAGAACAAGCTTATTATTGCACACGGGCTGAAAATCATGGGGCTATTTATATTACTAAAATGTCAGTGCAATCGATTGACGACCAGACGGTATTAACCATGACGTTTAGTGGCACATCAGACTCGTTTTGGATTAAGGTATTGTCGTCAGTGATGAGTTTGTTTATTAAAAAATCGATGATGAAAATGTTACAAGCGGATCTAGAAGATATTAAACGTTATGTAGAAAGCCAATCTAATTAATATTCATTTTATTTTTTAATTTCCCCTTAATTTGGGTTCATAAAGGTTAACGTGAAAGACAATCAAATTAGCGTATTATTTCGCTTTTTATCATTAAATCGTATGCAAAGTTTTACTCTAAATAAAGAGCTGATGGATGCCTATTGCATAGAGGTTGAAGAAAAAAAACAATATATAGGCATGGTGCCATTAACGGATATTAACTTTAACGACATCATAGACTTTTATATCAAACAGCAATTAAAGCTAGACGACTGTGACATTACAATAAAAGTAAATGTGAGTGAAACTCAAGGTCATCATGCTGTCCCGACAATTGTTAGCCAAATGTTAAAACACATTGAATGTAGCTTGTCAGTGACTCTTTCCCATAACTAGTTTCATCCGTTGTTAACCTAACTTCACAATTTAATGTTGAGCTTGTGTTCTGCTATTGATAGTCAGTCAAATAATACTTCATGGAATTGGTATTAGTTATTATTGAATGTAAGCGTTTTGTGGCATAGTTTTACTTTATTTGTAATACATAAGAAAATTTATGGACGCTACTGCCCTACTTCAGCCTGTCATGGTCGTTGCTTTATTAACCTTAGTTATAACACTTTGGGTACTATTTACGCGTATTCCAGCTATGGTGCGTTTAAGAATACATCCACAAAAAGTGCAAGATACGTCAAAATTTAAAGATTTATTACCACCGGAAATTAATCGAATTTCAAACAACTACAATAACCTGTTTGAACAGCCCACACTATTTTACGCCGTTGCAGGCGTGATCGCGATATTAGGGCATGTTGATATGATTAATGTGTATTGTGCTTGGGCGTATGCGGTATTTAGAATTGTACATTCTCTCGTTCAAGCAACAGTGGATATTGTTAGATTACGATTCGCGATTTTTGTCCTATCATGGATAACATTGGCTATTATGATTGTACGCGAATCTATTACCATTTTTAGTTAAGGAAATATTATGTCTGATACAAGTCACTCTAATAATGATAACAAACCTAATAATAAAAAAGTGGCGGCGGGTATTGCGATTGGTGTCGGTGTGGGACTCGCCATTGGTGCTGCATCTGACAATATCGGTGCCGGTATTGGTGTTGGTATTGCACTGGGTGTTGCCTTAGGCGTTTCTAAAAGTAAAAAAACATAACTCACTTTTAATCGATAAGGTAAATATCATGGCTAAATTTGTAATTTCGTATATTGGTGGAAATCAACCGCAAACCCCTGAAGAGGGAAAACAACACTTTGTAAAATACAAAGAGTGGTTAGCATCATTGGGGGACAGCGCAATTAGTCCGGCCAATCCATTCAAAAATACCCATACTGTTGACCCATCTGGCAAAGTCACTGCGGGTGGCAATAGCACAATGTCTGGTTTTACCATTATTGAAGTAGAGAGCATGGAACTTGCCTTAGTCGCCGCTAAATCCTGTCCATTTCTTGATATTGGTGGATCCTTAGAAGTATCAGAATTAATGCAGATGCCGGTTTGATAACTTATTATTTAAAACGAGTTGTGTGTTGATGTCTGATTTAATTCCAATTGAAGACATTTCCGACCTTGATCCTGACATTACTTGTAATACTTGCCGTGCAAACTGCTGTAAGTTGGAAGTGATGTTGATCACCGATACGGGTGTGCCCCCTCGATATATTAAAACCGATAAGTGGGGTTCAGAAGTGATGTTGCGGTTAGATGACGGCTGGTGTGCAGCATTGGATAGAGACACGCATATGTGCAGTATTTACGAAGTACGCCCATTAATTTGTAGAGAGTTCGAAATGGGCTCGTACGAATGTATTGAAGAACGTAATAACTAGATTAATAAAGTTAGATTAAAACTATGAATATTCTTATTTTGGCCAATAAAGACTTAGCCAGTAACCACGCACTTAACCTTTTATTACCACAAATTAAACAGCATAAAGTCACGTTATGTTTGTCAGCAAAAGTGGGCGGGAATAACCCAAACAAGCCCACTGAGTTAAATCGGTTAAAATTTTTTGAACAAGACCTTTTTAATAATTTATTAACTCCAGCGTTAAAAGCAAACTACATATCTGAGAGCATTAACGCTAATGAAAACAACCTATATAAAACCTTTGACCAATTAAACTGTTATTTAAGTCAACCGGTGCAAGAGTTAAATAAGATTAATCAACCGGAACAATTACAAATGGTGGCAGAGTTAAAACCTGACTTAATTGTTTGTATTCGTTATGGCGTCATTTTAAAAGAACAAGTATTAGCGATTCCAAGCAAAGGCACGATTAATCTACATTCTGGAATATTACCCGATTACCGTGGTGTGATGGCGACGTTTTGGGCCATGTATTATAAAGAGCCCCAAATTGGGACAACACTGCATTATATTGACGATGCCAACATCGACACAGGTAATGTCATCGCCACGAGTACCTTGGCAGTTAATTATGAAAAATCATATTTATGGAATGTATTACAACTTTATGTACACGGCGTTCAGTTAATTTTAAATACGATTAATGCGTTGGCCAGCGATCAAGTTATATCTAAATCGGTGCAAACTGGCGAGGGGCAATACTTTACATTTCCCACTACTGACGACTTAACTGTTTTTGCTGATAACGGTCATTCGTTAGTGGATGAAACGGAAATTACAGAATTTATCACTGAGCATTATTTACTTTAACTCGCTTTGTAAAAGAGCAATTTTGTCGCTTGATCATAAAATAGGTGGGGTCATGTTTACCAAGGTATTGGATTTTTGGTTTAACGAAATAGAGTCATCTAAATGGTGGGTCAAAGATGTCGAGTTTGATCAAATTATCAAACAAAGGTTCACGGAAATTCATCAGTCGGCTCAAAAGGGCGAATTGTTTGCTTGGCGCAAAACCGCACATGGCCGTTTAGCTGAAATCATAGTATTAGATCAGTTTTCCCGTAATATGTTTCGTGATACGCCAATGGCATTCCAGTCCGATAGTTTAGCTTTGGTTTTGGCCCAAGAAGCAATTGCGGTTGGTGCGGACAAAGGGTTAACTCAAACGGAACGTAGCTTTTTATATATGCCTTTTATGCATAGTGAATCCTTATTAATTCATGAGGTGGCGGTGGGGCTATTTAAAAAAAATGGCAACCAATCCAATTTTGAATTTGAATTAAAACACCAAGCTATCATCAAGGAATTTGGCCGATACCCACATCGGAATCAGATTTTAGGTAGAACGAGCACTGAACAAGAAATCAAATTTTTACAACAACCAGGTTCGTCATTTTAATCTAAGAGTTGTAATGAATACCTGTTGAAAAATAAAGAAAGGCAAAATAAATGATGGCGTTTACAAATTTAACTAACCGTAAAATAAGTGTATTAGGCGGTGGTTGGTTGGGTTATCCGTTAGCACAAGAGTTGAAAGCATTTGGCGCGGATGTGAATATTGCCACACGCTCAAAACAGAGGTTAGACACTTATAACCAGCTAACAGGTTTTTTGGTAGATATTGAAAACTTAACTGATGATGTAAATGCGTTTTTAAACTCAGACGTTTTAGTTGTAAATATCACTAATAAAAACATTGCCGCCTTTAAAGCGTTAATCGATAAAATTGAAGATTCACCGATTAAGCAGGTTATTTTTATCAGCTCTACATCTGTGTATCCAGACAACAATAGCGTTATATCTGAGTCAGACGGTTTAGAGTTAATTGAACATCCGTTGTATCAAATAGAGTCGCTGTTTAAGCAATCCGATGCATTTGTGACTACGATAATTCGTTTCAGTGGTCTTATCGGTTACGAACGTCACCCTGGACGTTTTTTTCGAAATGGCAAAGTGATTAAAAATGCACAAGCGAAAGTAAATTTGATCCACCGAGATGATTGTTTACCGATCATTTGCCAAGTAATTAACGACGATATTTGGTCGGAAGACTTTAATGTATGTTCGGATACGCATCCAAATAAAAAAGAATTTTATACCTATGCTGCTCAGTCACTCGGTGTCACGCCGGCAGCCTGTGAACCTACTGACGTTGTTGCATTTAAGGTTATTGATAATAATAAAATTAAACACAGACTTAACTACCGATTTATTTATCCAGACGTAATGGCGATTGATTTTAGTCAGGACCTTTGTTAATTAATTTGGAAATCGTTAAAGCTATCGTTAGTGGTTTTTAACCACAGGGTAATAAATATTAAAGTCAGTGGGTAAAATCCACAACTTAGGATCGTTAACGTCTGTATTGTCGGATAACAATGGGTTGGGGATGTCGAGAAATAACGTACCCATTTCATTTTTTAAAGGGTAGACATTTTCTGTTAAAGGATGACTTTGCATGAGTTTCACGATACTGCCATTGTCAGCCAGCTGTTTTAAACCTAGTTCCAACCTTGCTGCTAATTCATGATTATTTTTGTTAGTAAAAAAGTAAACGGCAAACGGGTAATGCAGCATGACTTGTTCAAAACTGATTAAATTAGGATACAAGTTACGCCTTAATTTTAATTCGGTTTGCGCGTCATGATAACCACGCGGAAAATAGTCACAGCGTTTTAGGTCTAACATTTTAAATATATTTTCGTAAATGGTTGTGGTGGTGACTTCAAGCCCTGAAGCTTTGAGAATTTCAGTATCAGGCCAGTTGGTTCCTTGGCAAGCACTTAACTTTTGTAAATCAAAAAATGATTTTACGTTGTTAAATCGGTCTAACGAGTCTTTGTGGATAATGAATTTACGATAGCCAATTAACCCTCTAGTGGTTGGAACTTTAATCGCTAGTAAGTCACTTTCTAACTGTTTACTAGTGCCGAGCCAATATACATCAAGCATATCCCCTTTGATTAATTCTTTTATCGCACGACCTTGAGACAGAGAAACGGTGGTTTTTATTTGCGTGGCTTGGCCAGGTTGTTCAGTTTGTTTTAATGCTAATAACAATAATTGTTTATGGTAATCATGGGAAATGTCATATTCAGAACGTGGTAATGGGATCCGTAATTCTTCAACTTGTGACTGTGCGATACCGCTAAATAAAAAGATGTAGAGGATTAATGATTGGTAAGTCTTTTTGCAGGATACAATTTTAAAGGTCATAAGGACTTAATACATAAAGAAGACAATTTCAGTTTAACAGAGGTAACTAAATGGTCAATTTAGTTTACCGATTAATGTCACTACCAGGGGTAAAGCTATGGTTATTTGTTTTTAATTACTGTTTTTACTATTGTGCTTCCACTGAGAATGAATGCCAAAGTACTTTGCGTTCTAATGGGGTTTTACTCGGTAAAAGTGGGTTGCCAAGATGAATGATAGTTCTATTTTCTAAGTCGGCCTTTTCTATATAGGCTCCGTAATATTGCTCAAATAATGATTGTAGTGATCCATCTTCCACCATTTTTTCTAACCCTAACTCTAGACGCGCGGCGATTTGTGGGGTGCTTTTAGAGACAAACATATAAAAAGGCGAAGGAATATATAAGGCTAACCTTGGTTCAACCATTAAATGAGGTAAGTCTACTTTTCTAATTTCGATCTCGTCATAAATTTCGTGGATGCCTCTTGGAATATAATCAAAGCGGTTTTTATCTAACATGGCAAAGATAGAGTCGTATGAATATGCGTCGGAAACTTCAAAGCCCAATTTGGTCAGGACTTTACGTGTAGTCCAGCTTTTACGAACCCCAACGGTGAGTTTTTTAGCTGCTGTAAGTTATTAATATTATTGAATACTTCGGCCTTGGATTTATTAATAGCTAATAAACGATAACTAAAAATACCTCGTCTAATCGGGATCCGAATTGGCGTGCTTTTTTCTTCCCATTCATCGGTAGTTAGCGCCATGGCCACATTAATAAACTCACCTTTAACTAACTCTTTTAGAGTCTGATGATTAGGGACTTCAAATCCTGTAACCTCAATGCCAAATGCGCCAAATTTAGGAATACTGGCAATCAAGGCTTTATTTAACACGGTGTAGGTATAATTTGTACGAATGTCTTTATCTGACTGGCCTCGGTTGATTTTTATTATGTCTGAGGCGTGGCTGAACTGGAAATGAAGACAAAAAATAATACAAAAATAGATACGTAAGGGAATGATAATTTTTTTGTATAGTGTGTTTTTCATGACCATCCTGGAAGAATACGTAAATTGAAATGACAATGGAGAATTATTCATTGTTTCTTTAACTATAGGTGAAATTCTCTAACTTATCTAATGCAAGTCAGGGAGATAGTCAACAGGATATATTTGGCGTGGAAACCTAATAAAATTCAAATTGGGTGTTGCGTTCAGCCCACATTTGTTTGGCTTTTGTTAATGCTTGCCCCACATCTATGGAATCTAACAAGGTTAAGTAACAAGCAATAGTGCCTGTGATAGCTTGTTGAGCATATTCAAATTGAAGTTCCCCAGTCCAACATTGTCTTAATTCATCTGGTGTTAGACTTCTAGGTTTGATTTGCCAATTTGGCAGCAAAGTTGGAAATTCAAGTTGTGAGATTACATCATTATGGATCAGGTGTTGAATAAAACCTCGCTCAGGGTTTACTTCTACTTCACCACCCTCACCACGAATACAAGACACATGTTTGTCCCCTAATAATTTAGCAACATTGATGTGGCGTTCGTCAAAGTGACGATGATAAACCCCATGAAAGCTAAACGGTGCACTTGTAGGGTTTAACATTCTGGCTAAGGTATTGGCCGGAGAACGTAATCCAAACAAACTACGCATTTGAATTAACTTATTTAATTGTGGATTTACCTGTTGCAGATCCATATATGCAAAGCCAGATTTTTCTAGCTGTGCCTTGGCTTGTTCTGCCGTGTGTGAGATTGGAATGTTTAAGGCGTTAAATACGTCTGGTAAATATAAACGGTTGGAGTCTGGTTCTTTGCAACCATGTAAAAATATCCGTTTACCAGACTGGGCTAGGCATAACATAGCCAATATAAACCAAGGCAAATGCCGACGTTTACCAGCGTAACAACCCATATCCAAGTCGGCGTTAATTTGCTGTATGGCTAGTGGTGAATATTCACGGGCGGCTTGTACAAATCCTGCTAATTCTTGTTCCGACTCTTCTCTGACTCGCAATAACATTAAAAAGGCACCAACTTGTTCAGGTTCAGCTTGCCCAGTTAACAACAGATGAAACGCGTCATTCGCTTGTTCTTGGGTTAAATACTTACCTGACTTTTTACCTTTGCCTATGAGTTTTATGTATTGCGAAAATTCATTCATTTACGTTGGTTTACCATTATGCCACAGCACGTTTTGACTTCTTGTTAGTTAAGTCTGTTGTTAAAAGTTCAATATTGACCTGTGCTTGGTAATTTATAACATCGCCAACCACAATCAAAGCAGGACCAACAATATTTTCGCTATTTAATACTTGTTCAATATTAGCTAAATCAGAAATATAGGTTTTCTGTGCGTTTGTTGTACCTTGGTCAATAATTGCCATTGGTGTAGTCGCATTTTTACCATATGAAATAAGGCTTTCAGCTATGTGTTTAACCTTATTCAGTCCCATATAAAACACCAAGGTATCACTCGACTCAGCATAGTTTTTCCAATCTGATTCAATGTCATCACTTTTAAAGTGTGCAGTGATAAAACGTACTGAATGTGCGCAATCACGGTGAGTCAAAGGAATACCAGACCAAGCTGCGCAACCAGAAGCCGCAGTTACGCCCGGTACAATAGCAAAATCAATATTGTGTTGTTGCAGATGTTCCACTTCTTCGGCGGCACGGCCAAAGATAGAGGGATCCCCACCTTTTAAACGTACAACATCTTGTCCTGCCAAAGCGCGGCGTGATAACAGTTGGCAGATCTCATCTTGAGTCATACTATGACGACCACACTTTTTACCAACAAATACTTTTTCTACATGTTTGGGGATCATGTTAACGATGTCAGGACTTACTAACCAGTCATACATCACAACATCAGCCGATTGTAATAGTCTGTACGCTTTTAAGGTTAATAGTTCTGCATCACCAGGGCCTGAACCCACTAAGAATACTTGACCAACTGTGTTGTTCTTTTTAGTTACTTGTCTCTCTTGTTGAGCTAAATTTAGCTTGTTTTTTTTATGTGCGGTAAAACTAAACAAACGAGACAAAATTAAATTAGACCAGCCAAATGTTAAATTAAACATGATGTACCTACGCTTCTATTTCAGTAATTGGAATTTGCACTAACTTGGCATTATTAGATGCCGATAGGTTAAGTATTTGATTGTCCTTTACCTTGTGTTGTTGTCCGTGTTCGTTGATCAGAGCTCTTAATTCACTCTTACATGAACCACAATTGGTTCCACATTTAAGGCGTTGGCCTAATAATTCAGTGGTATTGTCATTATGATCAACAATGGCATTGATAATTTGGGTTTCACCTACTTTGAAACAGCTGCATATGGTTTTGCCATTTAAAAAGTCTTGCGCCACGTCGGCACGTAAAATTCGGTTAATTTGTTCAACGGTAACGCTAGGTTGGTCAAATAGGCTTTCTACCCAATCTGCATTTATTTCTGGTTTGTACGATGCTAAAAACGCAGCAAATTGTAATTTGTTGTCTTTAATGCAAAGTACCGTTCTAATGCCACTTTGGCTGTTTTCAAAATAACTCCAGTCACCAGCAATATCGGTATTATCTCGACACCAGTTAATGGCTAAATCGATAGGTAATGAATTGGCACAAATGTATTCAAAACCTGAGGTTATTTTTACTTTTGCCCAATAATCACTGTTAGGTTGAAATTCAACGTCTGAAAAACATTGAATGAATTGTTCGGTGTTATATTTTTCTATTTTGACCACAGTAAATTTACTTTCTGGCTGTCCAGAAATTGGGTCAACAAATGAACCAAAACATTTAGATATATTTGCCGTTGGTGCGGTTAATTGGCTCCAATGTATAGGAGCAAACACGTTGCCAACTTTTAACCCTTTATCAAATTGCAACGGCAAAATAACTTCACCATAGGGACTGGTGACTTTAACTAAGTCGGATTTACTTAATCCTAATTGTTCGGCTTCTTTTGGATTAATAAACAAAAATGGTTCTTTGATATTTTTGGCTAGTGCCGCTGATTTTCCGGTTCGGCTCATGGTGTGCCATTGATCTCTTAAACGGCCTGAGTTCAAAATATACGGAAATTCTGTTGTTGGTGTTTGTTGCGGTAATTGCGCGACAACATGAATAAATTGGGCTTTTTGGGATGGTGTATAAAACAAGCCGTCATCAAAAATATGTTGGCGGCCATTTGGATACGTACTGTTGATTGGCCATTGAACAGGTATAAGACGGTTATATTCATTCAGGCTTAACGTGCTTAAACCAGAAATATCAAAGTCACGCACTGCATGACCATGTGAGCCATTTTTATAACCCGATAATGCTGCATGTTCTTTAAAAATATCAGCTGCATGGTGGTAATCAAAATGACTTGCAAAACCCATTTTGTGGGCGACATCACGGATGATCTGCCAGTCATGTTTAGCTTGCCCTGGTGCTGGCATTAACCCCGTTTGACGAGAGATCCTTCTTTCTGAGTTCGTTACTGTGCCGTCTTTTTCACCCCATGTTGTTGCAGGTAGTTTTACGTCGGCATAGGTTAAGGTATCATTTTTTTCCATGCAGTCTGAGACCACAACAAATTCACATTTTTTAAGGGCTTGTTCAATAACGTTACGATTTGGCAAACTCACTAGTGGGTTGGTTGCCATTATCCAAACGGCTTTGATTTCACCGGCGTTTATCTTGTCGAATAAGTCTATGGCTTTGGCACCTGCTTTTGTGCAAATTGTGGGGGATTGCCAAAACTCTTGCACTAATTGTTGGTGGTTTTGATCTTCTATATTCATATGGGCCGCTAGCATATTTGCCAAGCCACCGACTTCACGCCCCCCCATGGCATTAGGTTGTCCTGTGATAGAGAAAGGCCCTGAACCTAATTTTCCAATTTTTCCTGTAGCCAAGTGGCAATTGATAATGGCATTACACTTATCTACGCCTTGGCTAGATTGGTTCACACCTTGAGAGTAAAAAGTCACACTGGATTTTGAATCAGCAAATAATTGATAAAATTGAGTGAGTTGTTCAGGACTCAAATCACATAACAAAGCCGTATTGTCTATATCACTGTGAGCTACTCCCGCAGCTGTTGTAGACCAGCCTTCACAATGAGCATTGATATAGTTATTGTCTATCGCATTATGTTGAATCAAGTAATGTAATAAACCGTTAAATAAAGCAACGTCACTGCCTGCTTTTAAAGGCAAGTGAAAATCGGCTAGTTCAGCGGTGGCGGAACGTCTTGGGTCAATAACAATGATTTTAACGTCAGGGTTCGCCAATTTGGCCTTTTCCATACGTTGGAATAAAACAGGATGAGTCCAAGCCGCATTTGAACCCACTAAGATTAATAATTCGGTATGGTCTAAATCTTCATAACTGCACGGAACCGTATCAGAACCAAAAGCACGTTTGTAACCGGCTACTGCTGAGGACATACATAAACGTGAGTTGGTATCTATGTTGGCAGAACCAATAAATCCTTTCATTAGCTTGTTGGCAATATAATAATCTTCAGTTAACAGTTGCCCAGAAACATAAAAGGCCACGGAGTCAGGGCCGTATTTTTTTATGGTTTGTTGAAATTTATCAGCAACATGTAGTGTCGCTTGTTCCCAGTCTACCGGTTTGTCAGCAATCATTGGATGTAACAAGCGGCCGTCTAAATCGACGGTTTGTATTAGATTAGAACCTTTGACACACAGTCGGCCAAAATTAGCTGGATGAGTTTCAGTGCCTTTAACTGCAGTTGGAACTGAATTTATTGTAGTGACATCCACGCCACAACCTACCCCACAGTACGGGCAACTTGATCTTATTATTTTCTGTTCAAATTGTTGGGTCATGTATTACTCACAAAAAAAAGGCGACAACCATTAAGGAAGCGCCTTTGCTTAAAAATTTAAATTTGTACCTCAACATTGAGGAGCTAATAATTCAGAGTTTTATCACTCTTAGCTAATGTCGAATAATAGTCTAAACAGGGTATTTATTATTCGGCTATGGTTATTAAGTAACAAGTTATATGCCAGTAAAAAAGAAACTGAATATTTATCTTAACCCTCTGTTATTAATAGCTTTAGTATTATTGAAGTAAATAAGCCATTATTTAACCTTGCACAGTATTGGTGCTAAATCGTTATTAGCTGTATTGAATGTCACCTAATTGGGTCATCTTTTTTTCATATCTAACATGCTTTTGTATAAGTCAGGTCGGTAGACGTCCTTTAATAACTGTTGTTTTTGCGCTTGAGTAAAGTCATGTGGTAACTGGTGAGCCATCGCCATTTTATCCAAAAGAACTCGACCTTGGCTTAACTTGGGTAAATTAGCATCTTTACTAATAAAGCGATTATATGCAGGAATATTCCTTGGTGTTCCATTTTGCGTCGTTAGACAACTGCCAATTAATGACGGTGCAATAACATCAAGCGGTTCGCCTAAATAAGTTTGTAAAACGGCAGCTGCTTCAAATCGATTAGCGGTGGAGTTTAGCCATTCACAGGTTTGTTGTACTGCGGCCAACAGCGCTATAAATGTATTTGGGTGTTGTTGTTGCCATTGTGAGGTTACGGCTAGCACTTTTTCAGGTGCTTCTTGCCAGATATCACATGAAGTGATCACGGTGGCGCCAATGCCTGCTCTTACTGCTTTAGTATTCCAAGGTGTGCCAACGCAAAAACCATCTATTTCGTCATTTTCTAACGCCGCTGTCATTTCGGTTGGCGGAATGATGATAATTTCGATGTCATTATCTACATCAATTTCAGCAATAGATAACCAATCCCTTAATTGAAATAGGTGACATGAGTACGGATAGACTGCAGCAAACCTTAATTTGGCTTGGCCGTTATCACGTTTGTTTTGTACGATTTGATTTATCCATGAAGAATCAAGCGGTAATACAGGTTCTTGACCGTTATTTAGTTGCTTGATCTGTTCAAATAACGCAGTGGATAACGTAATACCATTGCCATTCATGCTTAAGTTAAACGCGTTAATAACATCACATTTTGCACCATTTAACCCTAATGTACTGGCTAGCGGCATTGGAGCTAACATTTGAGCTGCGTCTAACAGGCCTGTATGCAACCTGTCTCTGACAGTCGCCCAAGAATGTTGGATATGCAAGTTTACCTGTAAACCCCATTGTTCAAAAAAGCCTAAATGTTTTGCCATTACCAGTGGCGCACAGTCAGTAAGGGCAACAATACCTATGTCTAAGTCAGTTTGTTCTAATGCTAAATCTTGTTGTATGGTCATGTTATTTTGCTCCACCCATTAACTGCATCATGGAGATTAGATTTTTGGCAACATCTTCCATTTTTTGACCGTTATCCATCGCCATTTTTCTAATTGCAGAATAAGCTTGTTGTTCGGTCATGTTTTGTTTTTCAATTAATAACGCTTTGGCTTGATCAACCCATTTTCTGGATTCGAGTTGACGTTTGGCGTCGGATAGTTCGTTTCTCAATCCTTGGTGTTCATTAAATCGAGCTACGGCGACATCTAATATAAACTTTGCTCGTTCAGGATTAGTATCCCCAGATACATAAGCACTGACACCGGCTTTGATTGACTCACGCATTAAATCAGGCTGATCTTGTTCGGAAAACATCACAACCGGTTTAGGGTTAAAGGCTGATATAGTGCTTAAACTTTCGATGGTGTCGCGGTTTGGGGATTCAATATCAATAAGAATAATGTCAGGTTCGGTTTTTTCGACTTCTTTTAACAAGGAGACACTGGTATGAGCCAAGTGTTTTACTAAATAAGGCGTGTCTTTTAAGGCCGCTTCAAATGTTTGAGCTCTGTCCATATTGTCGTCAATGATTAAGACGGTTAATAGTTTTGCTGCTGTGGTCGATTTTTTTTGTTTTACAGCCATTTGGATAAATTAGCACCTGTTTCACTAACGCGAATATTTTGATGGCTAGCATTACTTCAAGTATTGCACCAAAACTATGAATAAACGGGTGTTTGATTGTTAATTATTGATTTTTATAGATTTATCTTTAATTGATTGGGCTCGTACAGATCGTCTCTGTTTAATGTTTTATCAAATTTGCACCAAAGAAATGTAGGGTTAATAAGTTATGCACAGAATTGGTGAGTAATTAATACAACATAAACTTAAGTAGCTGGATGATGGTTAATTAAATTTATTTTGATTATTTTAAATAAATTTAAAACTATTTATAAACAGGGCTCGACTATACACATGAACCTAATAAAGCGATGGTTTAACGTTTGGTGAAAGGCCAAGTTAGTAAACTTTAAAGAGTGTTATTACTCAACAAAATTATAAGAGAGGAAGCTTTGTCATTGTTTAAACAAACCGATGAAAAGCTAATAAAAAAGGCACTAAAGGGAAGTCAATCAGCTTGGCAACAATTGATATCGCGTTATGAAAAGACGGTTTATCATTATGCGTTACGTATGACTAGTAACTCGGATGACGCCTTAGATTTGATGCAAGAGACCTTTGTTTCAGTATGCCGTAGCTTGCCTGATTATCGTGGGGATAGCAGCTTTAAAACTTGGTTGTTACGTATTGCACATTTTAGAATCATTGAATTTTATCGTAAACGTAAGTGGTTTGCGGATGAGTCTGAATTAGATAATGTCGATGCAGATCCCAGGCATACATGCCCAGAATTAGCGTTAAATAACAAACAGACGCAATTACAAATTGTGCGTGTCATGAAACAGTTACCTTTGGAACAAAAGCTAATTGTTGAATTAAAAATATTTCAACAGCAAACCTTTGATGTGATAGGGCAGCAGTTAGGGATTTCGAATAATACCGTGAAATCCAGATTTTATTCTGCTTTAGATAAGTTAAAAGTATTATTGGAGGCCAATTATGACGCAGCATGAGTCAATAAAGTCAGAGCAATTGGAACGTAATTTTGAACGCTGGCTAAGTGGTGATACGTTAACGGAACAAGAGTTAACGCAATTGAAAATGCATCCAACGTGGTCAGAACGTATGTTAGCGTTTAATAATATGGAAATGTTAGCTGAACAAATGAACAGCGAGTCAGTTGACGTTCCAAACTGGAATAAAGATGCGGGGTTTGACCAATATTTACGCCAACCAAGCTGGTGGCAATCTAATGGTATGGCGATGACCGCCATGTGTTTTTCTATTTTTGCTTGTGTAGTTATGCTTTTTGACTTGCGAGTGAATATTTCAGAACAAGGCTTAATGATCACCTCGGCAGATCAATTGCAGCAACAAAAATTAAGCGCTGAATTTGATAAATTAGCGAAACAAAATAATGAACAAATTCAAACTCGTTTAGATAATTTCCAAGTGAACCAGCAGCAAAGTACTGCTCAAATGGTGAGTTATATTTTGGAAAACTCTCGAGCAGAGAGAAAAGAAGACATTCTAGATGTGGTTAATTTAATTCAAAGGCAGCGAGTGGACGATTTAGATTATTTAAAGCAGCAGTTTAGCGACATTAATTACAGCATTAAATCAGTCGAAAGAAAAAGCCGCAGACGAATTGCAGAACTGAGAGACGACGAATCTCAACTATCAGACGAATAACATAAACCTAATCGTTGGTTTGAAGAATGAAACATTAAGGTAATCCATCGCTTTATTTCCTTAATATATAAAAATTAATTGGAGTTATTATGACTATTTTATCATTACCTAAAAAAGTAAAACTGGCGGTGTTGTCACTTAGTGCTTTGTTGGTAGGAACATCATTACAAGCAGCCACCATTGAACAAAGTACCTTAGATAGAATTCAACGAGACATGAATATAATGACAAAGATCTTAGAAACATCTTTGGAACAAGGGCGAGAAAGGAATGTAAGAATTGAAGGGTTTTATTTAGCCAATCAAGGCATGGTATTTAATGTGGACCCGAGTCATCGTTTTCACTTTGATATGAACGATAGAAACTTTGCTCCTGTTATGCCAACAGCACCGATTGCACCTGTGGTTATTAGTGGTGATGCACGAAAATACTTATCCGAACAGGAAATAGAAGAGATAGAAGAGGAAGCGATGGCTGCGGCTGAATCAGCGATGGAAATGGCTGAGATTTCAATCGATTTTATATCCGACTCAGACTGGTCTCAATACACAAATAAAGAACGTACGGAACAACGTGTAATTCAAAAAACCATGCGTGATGAAACAAGAGCATTAGAACGTGAAGCTAGGCAACTAGAGCGTGATGTTAGAGAGATAGAACGCAAACTCCGTGACGCTGAATTTGAAGGTGAATTGCAAGATGCCAAAGAGTCTGAAAAAGTTAAATCATTAAAAAAAGAAATGAGCAAACTTACCGACGCACTGACAAAAGTAGCGGGCAAGATCCAAGAAAAGTCAGATGCGTTAAGAAAAAAAGCAGAAGCCATTCGCAACAAAGAATTAGAGAAACAGAAAAAAGCGTTAGCTGAAACAGAAAAAGTGATCAGTCAGACAGTATGCGATTTTGGTTCAGGGTTACGTTCATTACCAAACGATCAACATATATCGTTTAACATTGAAGGCAAGGTAGACCGTTTATACATATTCACCAAGCAAAACATTATGCAATGTGGAGATGGAAAAATTAACGCTGCCAAGATGTTAGAGAACGCCATTAAGTATTCTTTATAATCACTCAAGTTATTATATAGGTTTATCAAAGAGCAGCGTATTTAGGCTGCTCTTTTGGTTTTTTGCATCAAATATCCGCACTGACTATCTTAACAATGTCATACAAACTATAATGACCTCATATTAAAGTTATACAGTTATTGTTATCCCCATGAGCACAGAAGAAATTTATAAAAACAACCCATTACACGGTAAAAAACTAGAACAAATATTAGAAGAGTTAGTCGACTTTTATGGTTGGAATATCCTGTTTGCGTATTTGAATTTACAATGTTTTAAAACCAACCCAAGTATTGAGTCGAGTTGTAAGTTTCTAAGAAAAACCCAGTGGGCACTTGAAAAAGTGGAAGGGTTTTATATGTATAAATTAAAGAACTTACCAAAGCCAGACGATACGCAATTTGCTTTACCTCCGCGTGATCGTATCGTGCCGTTAAATCAAAAGCCAAGAACACCAAGAGAATTGAGCTTAGCGGATGCTGAACGTGTGAAATACAACAAACAAAAAGCTAATTTAACGCGTTCTATTAGACAAAAAGCGTCTACCGTTGAAGACCCTTGGGGCGCATCAAGAAGAAAATAACGTAACAATATATTGTGCATGCCATTCCGGAAAGAATTTCATCTATTGCGGTGGTGAGTTTTTATACCATTGGTATTACTGCAATGATGGTTAGTTTCGCGTAATTAGCACTAAGTTTTGTGTCGAAATACCAAGAGCCTTTTCTTGTGGTAAAAAAGCCAGTTACATGCTTTCGCATAATAACTGGCAATCGAGGAGAGGTTACATTGTCATTCATACATAGATAAATGATGTTTGTTACCTGAATCTATTAGAAAGATTCAAGTTCTTTTTTGCTTAAGCTGCCATCGTTGTTGGCATCGATTTTAGTAAAGTTACTGATTAAAGTGCTGTTTTTACTCGCCATAACTTCTTCTTTACTTAACTTACCGTCGTTATCCGAATCTAATTGACTTAATAAATGGCTAAGGTCAGTTCTACTTCCCATTCCTGTCTGTATGTTGGTCGCTTGGTTTGCACTAACAAAAAATGTAGCAACTAAAGAACTAATAACAACTAGGGTAATTTTTTTTAAACTTAACATTTTAATTTTCCTTTTTATTTAAGATTAACGTAGTAGTTTCGTACTAACGATAGGTATATTGCAGTCAACGTGCCAAAGTGTAAGCTATTGTTATTTAAGGTTTATTTTAATTTTTTATTGTTGATCTGTCGCTAAATGGAGACAGTGAAATTAATTAAATTTAGTATTTATGCAATAATACGTAATGAATTTTAAAATTTTATATATAAATCAATAATTAATGATTTGTATTGGAGGTGTGTGCGGACTGTCGCTAATACCAGACAATGTTGTTTATCCTTGTTAAACAGGGTTAAATCGAACAGTTGATTATTCGTGTTAAACAAGGACGAGCTGGTTAAATGCAAGATTGGGTTAAAAAATTATCATTGTTTCGTGGTTCAATTAAATCACTGACCTTAATGGGATTTGGTTTAGTGGCTTTGCCTTTGGTATTTGCTTTGCTTTATAGCGCCAATCAAGTGAATAAGTTATCTCAACAGGGAACGTCAGCTATCTTTAATGTTGCTGAGCTGGTTGAAGTTAATCGTCAGATCAGTCAAGCACAGTCTAGGTTGGAGCGATTTTCAGGTCAATATGTTGTGTTAAAAGAGCAAGAGTTGCTTAATCAATATTTAGCGCAAAGAGTGTTACTCGACAGTGTACTTACCCAAGAGTTTAAACAATATCACGATATTCAATTGTCAGAATTGATAGAGACTTATACAAATAAAATCGTAGAAATAGATCAGTTAATACAAAGCACCCCCGCAAATCTAATTAATTTAAATCAAGTGCAAGAGCACTTTAAAGCGTTGTCACAGATCAATCAGAAAATATCACTGCACTCCAATCAAATTATTAATCAACAAGCAAAAGGAATGGAAAGTTCGGCTAACGAAATAAAAAAACCATGTTGCTGAGTTTATTAATTATTCCAATTACGTTATTGATTGCTGGCGTGTTTATCGTGTTGATCACACGTCCGCTTAAAGTATTACTCGGAAAAATAAAACGATTAGAGCAAGGTAGTTTTCAATTGCCTATCACGGTAGATGGCTCTGCAGAGATCAAAGAAATTGCGGATGCTCTAGAGTTGATGCGCAGCCGATTACATATATTAGAGTTACAAAAGTCGAGTTTTATACGTCATATCTCACACGAATTAAAAACACCGTTAGCGGCAATTAGAGAAGGCACTGAATTAATTTACGACAATAGTGTGGGTGAATTAAATAATGACCAGCAAGAGATCACTAACATCATCCGAACGAGTGTGTCTCGTTTGCAGCAATTAATTGAAGACTTACTCGACTTTAATATCGTATTGGACTCAACCAGTTTACAAGACGCTGAAGTAATTAACTTAAACAAAGAGATAGAAGACGCGTTAGCGTTGCGTTTGTTAGATGTGAACCGAAAGCAGCTCAAAGTAAGTAAAGACATCGCTCAATTATCACTACAATGCAATCGCAAACAATTTAGTGTCATCTTGGATAATCTATTATCAAACGCAATTAAGTTTTCACCAGACAAAGGCACGATTACCATTAAGGCTTGGGTTGAATATCAGACGTTACAGCTATCAATAACCGACCAAGGTGTAGGTATCGCTTCTTCATTGTTTGACAAAATATTTGATGCGTTTTATCAGGGGGCAATAGAGCATAACAGTCCGATAAAAAGCAGTGGTTTAGGGTTAACCATAGTGAAAGAGTTACTCATGCGATTAAACGGCAGTATTTCTATTGATAGCGACATGAACTCACCAAGTTTTACCACGTTTACAATTAGTTTGCCTAAAGCAAAATTGTTATCACCTACCACCACTTCTATGTTGGAAAAACCATCATTATGATTATGCGATTTAACACATTTACCTTTTTGAAAACCATTGTCACATTTGTACTATTTATGACCCTGTTTGGTTGTCAGTTAACTAACTTTCAGCGTTCAGAGATTACGAAACCAGCGCCAGTGGTGAATGAAACAACGCCTATGACGAGTTATTACTTATGGGTTATGAAGCTAGACAAACAGGAAGTGCAGGCTGAAATTAATAAACTACAAAGTAAACTTAATGAAGGGAATACCGTCGCTAAATTGCGTTTATTTTTGTTACACAGTTTGCCAAGCTCGCCCCAATACAACCCAACCGAAGCATTATCTCAACTTGAGCAGCAAGCACTTGTTGGTGTACCTGATACAGATTTAGCCTTTATCAGGATGCTAAAAAGTCAATTGCAGCAGCAAGTATCGAACAATAAAAAACTAACCAGCCAGCAGCGGTTATTGAATAAAAAACAAAAACAGCTTAAGGCACAAAGTAACAAGCTCGCAGAGTTAGAGTTACGTTCGCAAAAATTACAGCAACAAATTACTCAGTTAAAAGAAATTGAGCGTTCAATAAATGATAATGGAACCCCGTTATGAATGAGTCAGACAGTTTAAATACTAATCTCAATAAAGAAAAAATTCTTATTGTTGATGATGACCCGAGTTTGCTGCGTTTATTGGCTATACGTCTGAATGCGGTAAATTACCATGTTGAGTCAGCACAAAGTGCGAAACAAGCCTTAGGTATTTTGAAAAGTTTTCAGCCGCAATTGGTGATCAGTGATTTACGTATGGAAGGCATGGATGGCATGGCGCTGTTTGAAAAGATACGTCAGCAATATCCGAGTTTGCCGGTGATCATTATGACTGCTCATGGCACTATTCCAGATGCGATTAACGCTACTAAACAAGGTGTATTTAGCTTTTTAACTAAGCCATTCGAAAGCCAAGAATTACTGGATATTGTAAAACAAGCCATTCGGTTGCAACCTAGATCAAACCAAGATAATCCAGATTCTAATGATGCGTTATGGCGGGAGAAGATCATTTCTCGAAGTGCGGTAATGGAAACCCTGTTACAACAAACGCAACAAGTGGCTAAAAGTGACTTTAGTTTATTAATAAACAGTCAAAGTGGCACAGGTAAAGAATTATTAGCGCAAGCCATACATCAGGCCAGTGAACGCAGAGATAAACCTTTTACTGCAATTAACTGTGCTGCGATCCCAGAACAATTATTAGAGTCTGAATTGTTTGGGCATAAAAAAGGAGCGTTTACAGGTGCAGCTAATCATCACGTTGGTTTATTTGAAGCCAGTGATGGCGGTACATTATTTTTAGATGAAATTGGTGATATGCCAATGAATTTTCAAGTAAAACTGTTACGTGCACTACAAGAAAAAGAAATTCGGCCAGTGGGCAGTACGAGTTCAGTTAAAGTGGATGTTCGTATTATTTCAGCTACACATCAAAATTTACAAAAAGCGATTAAAGAACAACGATTTAGAGAGGATTTGTATTATCGTTTAAATGTTGTGGAACTGATTTTACCGCCACTATCTGAGCGCCGAGAAGATATCCCATTACTTGCTCAACACTTTTTGAGTCTAACGGCAGGCAGAACCAGCATTCAAGTTAATGGTTTTTCACAAGATGCAATGGAGTTATTAATTAGTGCGCCGTGGCCAGGCAACATTCGACAATTACAAAATGTGGTTGAACAAAGTGTGGCGTTATCGACAGAACCGGTGATCAATGAATCTTTAGTGCGCAATGCGTTACGAGATGCCCCAACTCAACATCCGTCGTTTCAAGAGGCCAGAGATCAATTTGAGCGGGATTATTTAGCAAGTATATTAAAAACCACCAGTGGTAACGTTTCTAAAGCGGCAAAAATCGCGCAAAGAAATCGAACCGAATTTTATAAGTTGTTAAATAAACATCATCTCAATGCAGAGTCCTTTCGCGATGGGTAACAATTTTTTCACTTTTATCGCGTTAAACTAAACGTATACTATGACAATAAACATCGACCAACTTTAAGTTAAAGCGCGTTATATGTCAGATAATGATGTGAAAACAGACAGCAAATACAGTGTATTTGCTGTATTTAAAACATTCCTTTTTCTAGGGCTAACGTCCTTTGGTGGGCCAGTTGCTCATTTAGGTTATTTCCGTAAAGAGTTAGTTGAAAAGCAACAGTGGGTTAGCGAAAGCCAATACGCTCAGCTATTGAGCATTTGTCAGTTTATTCCTGGACCTGCAAGTAGCCAACTTGGTTTTGCCCTTGGTTTGATTCGAGCTGGTTGGTCTGGAGCCTTAGCCGCCTTTGTCGCTTTTACTTTCCCTTCAATTATATTATTGATTCTGTTTGCTTGGTTATTACCCCTTCTTTCTGGTGATATTGGGGTTGCGATAATTCACGGCTTAAAATTAGTGGCTGCTGTTGTGGTCGCTGATGCAGTTTGGGGCATGTTTAAAAAACTATGTCCAGATCTGCCCCGGCGCATTATAACTTTGGTGGTTATCATTATCTTGTTATTGCTCGATTCTGTGTGGGCATTGTGGGCAGTTATTATCTTAGGTGGTGTGTTAGGCGGTACCTTCTGTCGTCAATCATCAACTGAGCCGGTAAGTGAAATTAAAGTGACCTATAGCCAACGATTTGGCTTTGTATTACTGACAGTGTTTTTTGTCTTGTTATTAGGCTTAATTGGAATCAGTCACAATGGTGGCATTGTGCAAGTCATGCAGATATTTTATCAAGCCGGTGCATTAGTTTTTGGTGGTGGGCATGTGGTATTGCCACTTTTACAGGAGTCAGTGGTGACAACTGGCTTAGTTTCCAATCAAGACTTCCTTGCTGGGTATGGCGCATCTCAAGCTATTCCCGGTCCTATGTTCGCCTTTTCTGCCTACCTTGGGGTGTTAATGTCAGGTGGGATTGAACAAAATATGATCTTGGTTGCATTTGTCGCCCTAACGTTTATGTTTTTACCCGGATTTTTGTTAGTCGCTGCTGTATTGCCTTTGTGGCAAGG
Source organism: Psychrosphaera aquimarina (assembly GCF_032461525.1). Classification (NCBI taxonomy): domain Bacteria; kingdom Pseudomonadati; phylum Pseudomonadota; class Gammaproteobacteria; order Alteromonadales; family Pseudoalteromonadaceae; genus Psychrosphaera; species Psychrosphaera aquimarina. Next base: position 467,942 of record NZ_JAWCUA010000003.1, read on the forward strand.
TATTTCCAATAATAAAACGACGCTCAATGTGATAGCTGGGGTGAATGCCGCGGTAGTGGGTTTGTTAATTACGGTGTTATATGACCCGATACTTATTACGGGGCTGACCTCATTATTTGATGTATTAGCGATGGTGGTGGGAATACTGATGCTTAATCGATGGCAGTTATCGCCGTTGTTGGTCATTGTTTGGTGTTTAATAACCAGTGCTATGCATTTGTTAATTTAAGGTTTTTTGTTGCGCTCGATCAATAACTAATACAGGTAGATCTTTATACTTCACATCACTTTCTAATAGCAATGTGATTTTATTATGTCTCAGGTATTTAATTTAACGTCAGACTTATTGAATAAGTACAATATTAACGGGCCGAGGTACACCTCGTATCCAACGGCGTTAGAGTTTTCTGAGCAGTTTAGTAATCAACAATTTGAACTCGCTATTGAGCAGTCAGATTCTAAATTATTGTCTCTGTACATTCACATTCCATTTTGTCATAGCCTTTGTTATTACTGTGGTTGCAATAAAATAGTGACCAGACATAAGCACAAAGCCGATATCTATTTAGATTATTTAATCACTGAAATTACCTCTAGGGCTAAGTTGTTTAAACAACATAAAATTCAGCAGATTCATTTTGGTGGAGGCACCCCTAGCTTTTTATCAGAACAACAATTTTCAAGAGTTATTGATGCGATAGAACAACATTTTGTTCTGAATGAATGTGTGCAAATGAGCATTGAAATTGACCCACGCGAAATTGAACTTAACTTGTTAGATCATTTAAAAGGGTTAGGGTTTAACCGTCTTAGTTTTGGTTTCCAAGATACTAATCTTAAAGTGCAAGAAGCAATTAATCGTGTACAGGATAGTGACTTTGTTGATCAGTTAATTAAACGCGGACGAAGCTTAGGATTTGAATCGATAAATTTAGACGTTATTTATGGTCTCCCCCATCAATCAGCTGAACTGTTTAATAATACGTTAGCTAAAGTTGTTGAATTAAATCCAGATAGAATTTCTTTATTTAGTTATGCTCATATGCCATCTAAATTTGCGGCTCAGCGTAAAATAAAAGACGAATGGTTACCTCAGGTAAACGAAAAATTAAATCTGATGTTGTCAGCCATTGATGCGTTTTCAAAAGCCGGTTATGTGGCAATAGGCATGGACCATTTTGCCAAACCTAATGACGAATTAGCGATTGCCCAACAGCAAGGTCAATTACACCGTAATTTCCAAGGTTATACCACACAAGGTGAATGTGACTTATTGGGGTTAGGCGTATCGTCAATTAGTTCGGTTGGAAAATCTTTTAGTCAAAATTATAAAGATTTAAAGGATTATTATAATGCCCTTGATAACCACGAACATGCGGTAGAAAAAGGGGTGTTATTAACTCAAGATGATGTCATTCGTGGTGACGTTATTAAGCAACTAATGTGTAACTTTAAGCTAAATAAAAACAGTTTTAATACAAGGTTCAATATCGACTTTGACGAATATTTTGCCTATGAAATATGCAAACTTACTCCCTTTGTTAAAGATAGGTTAGTCACAATTGATAATACCGAAATATCCATTCGACCGATAGCTAAATTACTGATCCGTAACATTTGCATGACGTTTGATGTTTATTTACAAAAACAACTAAACAATCAGCGCTTTTCTCGGGTGATTTAATTCCCTTTTGTGACTCTGGTAGGCACAATACTAATTCTAAGTTATTGAATTAAGAGAAGCTTGTTTTGAACCAATTAATTACCTCTCCTGCCGTCTTAGTGATAAGCCTTATTGTCGCCTGTGTGTTTTTGATCTTGTTTGTGTTTTTATTATTTAAAAGCCGTTCTCAATTGAGCCTGCAACAGATTCAAATAAGTCAATTTGAATTGGTTAATAACAATGCTCAACAGCAAATTTCTGACTTACAAAGTGCACTTCATGAAGCCAAAGAAGGGGTATTAAACTTTCAAACCCAAGCGCAGTTAGCGAATCAGCAAGTGGCAAAGTATCAGGCCGATATCCAAGGATTAGAAACTCGACTTGATGAACGTGATAATCAGATCTCTGAATTAAAACAACAGTTGGAAAGTCAAACCTTTAACGTGCAAAGATTGCAATCTGCCCACAGTGAAGTGTCTAACGAATTAACAGAATTAAAAACGTCGTTGTCTGAAAAGCAATTACACTTTGAACAACAAAAGCTCGATGTTGAACAACAGCGTGAACAATTAAAAACTGAATTTTCAAACTTGGCCAATACCATTTTGGAAGAAAAAGGTAAGTCCTTTAGTCAGTCAAACAAAACTGAATTAGACTCAATTTTAAGGCCGTTCAAAGAACAAGTAGAAGGTTTTCAAAAACGGGTGAACGAAGTGCATTCTGAGTCTGTTAAAGGCCAGGCGGGATTAGCGGCAGAGCTCAAAAAAGTGTTAGACGTTGGCGTACAAATGAGTGGCGAAGCGAATAACTTAGCAACCGCACTAAAAGGGGAAAAGAAAACAGCAGGAAATTGGGGCGAAGTACAATTAGAAAGAACGTTGCAACTTGCTGGTTTGGTTAAAGGCGACCACTACGATAGCCAAGAGAAGTTTATGGATAAGGATGGTAATCGCAGATTGCCTGATTTCATCATAAAACTGCCGGATGACAAACACATCATCATTGATAGTAAAGTATCTTTAGTTGCCTATGACAAAGCTATTGGTGCAGAAACTGAAACGGAAGTCGCGTTAGCGCTTGATGAGCATGTTGGTGCGGTTAAAAATCATATTGATGACTTAAGTAAAAAAGATTACAGCAACTTAGTGGGCATGAAGAGCCCAAGTTTTGTATTGATGTTTATGCCAATAGAGCCTGCCTATATTGAAGCGCTCAAACATAAAAAAGATCTGTTTAATTATGGTTATGACCGTAATGTTATTTTAGTTTCGCATACGACATTAATGCCTATATTAAAAACGGTGGCTAACCTATGGCGTATAGAGCAAGGTAATTCAGAAGCGAAAGAAATTAGTGAAAAAGCGGGTGATATTTATAACCAAGTTTGCATTGTGGCTGAACGTTTACAGAAGTTAGGTAAAACGTTGGCAACGGTGAGTAATCAATACAATGACACAGTAAAAGGCTTGGCTGGTAAACAAGGTTTAGCGGGCAAAGTAGAGCGTTTCTCTCACTTGTCGAATAAGGTCACTAAATCTATGCCTCAGTTAGAAGCATCACATGCCGATGTTGAATTCGACAGACTTGAATTAGTAGCTGAGAAAGTAGAAACAACAAAAAGTAGCAAAGCTGATGACAAACAACCTAGTGTTGAAAACTCAGCAGAACAATAGAATACATCCGAGATCTAGTAACCATAGGTTACCAATAGTACTGTAGTCGTTTTTGAGCAGTCGATCATTTTGAACTCAGGTTCGATGAAATATCAAAGTAAGAGTAAACCCGTATTGGATAATATAGTGAATGACCATAACGAAACATTTAAGCAAAAACGAAAGTTCATAGTACGACTGGGTAAGATGTTGCACAAATATGGCATTCCCGCCTATCGATTAGAAAGCCATTTAATGGAATTGGCTGACGCTATCGAGCTGCGTTCGTCTTTTATCATATCGCCAACATCGATGACGTTTGTATTGTGGACGGAAGGTCATGAAGATGAATATACCCATGCTGCGCGTGTGGCTCCGGGTGACCTGGATATGGGCTCATTATCTCGTACTGATGAAGTAGTCAGCGATGTTATTTCAAACACATTAACCATAGATGAAGCCTTAGAGCGGTTAGATGAAATTGAGACTATGCCTAGCCGTAATGGCCGTGCAATTACAGGCCTATCTTATGTATTAGCAAGTGGTGCCTTTGCCATGTTAATGCGCAGTAGTTTAAACGATGTTTTATGGGCTGGATTGTTAGGCGGCATTGTTTATATTTTTGTGCTGTGGAGTGAACGCTCTAAAGGCATTACTAACATGTTAGAACCTTTAGTTGCTATGGTGTCAGCTTTTGCGGCCTGTGGTATAGCGGTCCATTATGACGCGTCCATTAGTATACGGTTAGTGATCCTATCTTCCATCATTGTATTCATACCCGGTTTAGCCTTAACCATTGGTCTAGCAGAACTTTCAGCCCGCCATTTAGTGTCTGGTACGGTTAAGATCATGGACGCCTTTATGATGTTATTTAAACTGTATTTTGGTGCGTTTTTAGGCATGGAATTAGGGTTCGCCGTTTTTGGTCATTCAGAATATGTTGCTTTGCCTCCTCTACCGCAATGGACAGTATGGTTAGCGATTGCAACCTTATGTACCTCGTTGATCATTGCCTTTAGAACCAGAAGAAAACATATGTTTTGGTCTATGGCGGCTGGTTTCATTGCTTATGCTTCAAGCAGTATCGGGGCGAGTTACTTTGATTTTGGTGTTGGTGCTTTTTTTGGTGCTTTTGTTATTGGTGTCTATGGCAATTTGTTTACTCGTTTTGCCAAAGCTCCTGCGGTTATCGTGGTAATGCAAGGGCTTATTGTATTAGTACCAGGTAGTAAAACCTTTATTAGTTTAAATACCTATATTGCCGGTGAAGGCTTTGCATATGCTGAACACGCCGGACAACAAGCGGTGGTGATATTTATGTCTATAGTCGCGGGATTAATTTTTGCAAACTCGGCGTTACCGCCGAAAAAGAGTTTGTAACTGCTGAAGCGTTAATACAGAACAAACGCACAATATTGATATAGGAACAAAAATGAGAATATTGTTATTGTGCGCCTTAGTTTTATCCATGTCTGGATGCGTTTTTTATCCCAAAGAAGCGAATAAACAAGACTTAGCTGCCAAATGCCACAAAAGTATGAAAACCAAAAAGCTAGTATTAGAGCTTTCTGAAAACCAAATGGCCTTAACGTGTGGACACTCACATAATGCGCAAGGTAATGCGGGCTGTGTTGCTTTGTTTGCTGCACTTATACCAGCTACTTCTTTGGTAGTTTCGGGCTCTATTGTATTAGTTGGTAATGCATTACATTGGTTGGAATATGAATCTCAATGCAGGACGTAATTGATTTTATTCATTAAATATATGAGTAACGATGTTAAATAGCGGTCACCACTAATATCTCTCAGTTATTTAATTATCGGTTCCCCCATTATTGGTAGATTTGGCTGGTAAAATCGTGCTTTTTCTGGTTAAATGCCGACCAATTTTTTGACATAAATACTGTCGATATTTGATTAATAAATGGGATACTAACTTTCGTGATCACAACTGCTAATATCACAATGCAATTTGGCGCTAAGCCATTATTTGAAAACATTTCTGTAAAATTTGGTAACGGTAATCGTTATGGACTTATCGGTGCCAATGGTTGCGGTAAGTCAACGTTCATGAAAATTTTAACCGGTGAATTAACGCCTTCCTCGGGTAATGTTAGTTATGGACCAGGTGAGCGTTTAGGTATCCTGAAGCAGGACCAGTTTGCGTTTGAAGAATTTTCGGTTATCGATACAGTGATCATGGGGCATGCTGAACTATGGGCCGTGAAAGAAGAACGTGACCGTATTTACTCTTTAGCTGAAATGTCTGAAGAAGACGGCATGAAAGTAGCGGACTTAGAAACTGAGTTTGCTGAAATGGGCGGTTATGAAGCAGACTCTAGCGCTGGTGAATTGTTATTAGGCCTTGGCATCCCAAGTGATCAACATTATGGCTTGATGAGTGAAGTTGCTCCAGGTTGGAAATTACGTGTGTTATTAGCACAAGCTTTGTTCTCTGACCCGGATTATTTATTACTAGACGAACCTACCAATAACTTGGACATAGACACGATTCGTTGGTTAGAAGAAGTATTAAATCAACGTAATTCAACCATGATCATTATTTCCCATGACCGCCATTTCTTAAACAGTGTTTGTACACATATGGCTGACGTTGATTATGGTGAACTTCGTGTTTATCCAGGCAATTACGACGAATACATGCTGGCGTCAACACAAGCTCGTTCTCGTATGTTAGCGGATAATGCCAAAAAACAAGGTCAAATTGACGAGTTAAAACAATTTGTTGCTCGCTTCTCTGCCAATGCTTCTAAAGCACGCCAAGCAACATCACGTCAAAAACAAATGGAAAAAATTAAACTTGATGATGTAAAAGCATCAAGCCGTGTAAATCCATTTATTCGTTTTGAGCAAGAGAAAAAGCTTTATCGTCAGTCGTTAATTGTTGAAGGTTTATCTAAAGGCTTCGATGAAGGTCCATTGTTTAAAGACTTCGATTTTATGGTGGAAGTCGGTGAACGTGTTGCCATAATTGGTGAGAATGGTGCGGGTAAAACCACCATGATGCGTTGTTTACAAGGTGACTTAGCCGCAGATGCTGGCACCATTCAATGGTCTGAAGGCGCTAAGATAGCGTATTACGCTCAGGATCATGCCGCTGATTTCGAAACCGACATGAACTTATTTGATTGGATGAGTCATTGGCGACGTGAAGGCGACGACGAACAATCCATTCGTGGTTTCTTAGGCCGTATGTTGTTCTCTTCTGACGATATTAAAAAGTCGGTTAAAGTGTTATCTGGTGGTGAGCAAGGTCGTATGTTGTTCGGTAAAATGATGATGGCATTGCCAAACATTTTATTGATGGATGAACCTACAAACCACATGGATATGGAATCGATTGAGTCGTTAAACATGGCGTTGGAACAATATGAAGGTACCTTGATGTTTATCAGTCACGACCGTCAATTTGTATCTTCTTTGGCTACTCGTATTATTGAGATCAAGAAAGATAAAGTCATTGATTTCAAAGGTACTTACGAAGAGTATTTAGCAAGCCAAGGTGTTGAAGCTTAATATTTAGTTAAGTTCATGGCTGCAGTAAAAAATCTCGTTGTTGTTAATAACGAGATTTTTTTGTTTTTAAATAGGGCGAATACATCAAATAACTTAGGGGTATTGTTTCAATAACCAATTTTCAGCATCTGTTTGATTGGTGAAGTTCTTCATATTTACGTTTGAGCTTAAACAGACATTTTGTATTAGGTCTTGTTTGTAGTCGTCGAGACTACATAAACGGGCAATATTGAAACCAGCAAGATGAGGCATAATTCGTTGCATCAATGGTAAAAATTTTTCCATTGTATAATTTAACGTGATTTGATTAACGTTAATAAGAATGTTGTTGTATTGGTTTTGTTGTGCTTGGTTTTTGATATCCAAATACATATTTTCAATTTGTTTGTCATCAGCATCACCTTCAACATTGACATATAAATACTCTGTTTGGTTTGTATGGGTAGAATAACGAAATGGAATGCTCATAAACTCTTTGTGATTAATTAAGACCAAACGACATTAACAACTTGACGTTTAGACCACTATAGGAGATATCCCTATATCTCGGTCATTTATAATTATCGTCAAATCGAGCTGTGGTTAACGCTTAATTGAGCTCGTTTGCTTTGCGGAACTTTCCTTGGTAATCAAATATCTTTTCTTGAATCTTCCAAAAGTGTTTTTGTTTTCTGGCAACGATAAAGTCAGGTGGTATTAATGCTTGTTGCTTATCTATTACCTGTTTGGCATTAATAAACTTAGTTGGCTCTGCACCATTTGCAACTCGTTGACCAAATTGTTTATTAAAATGATAAAGGGCTTTTGTATTATCTAAATCAAACGACTCTTTTAATTCGGTTGCATCTTCATCGTAATAGGTAATGGATAGGATATTATTAGACTCAAACATGGTCATGCCCGCACAACGAATAACCATGGCATTTTTAAGTTTTAACGCCGCTTTGAGCTTATCGTCTGGGTCGATGATGTCTTCATTGCATGAATGGCAAACCCGAGCGGCTATGTCGTTTTGTGCATTACAATGTTCACATTCTTTAAACCTAAAGCGATAATCACAGTCTTCTTGTACTGATTCTGGGTCATCTTCAACAGCTTCAAAGAAACCCTGGCATTTACGACCATAATGTTCGATGACTTTGCCTTCTTGATCTTTAATGCCCCAAAATGAATTAGCAAAACCACAACTTGGGCAAAATACCTGAACAAGCTCACTTTTACTGTTTGGCTTTTTCTCTCCGACTTCTGGATAAAAAATATTAATGCCATTACCGGCATAATCGACGACCAAACAATCGGTTTTATTTTCATTCAGTCTTAACCCTCGTCCAACAATCTGCTGAAACAGACTAACGGATTCAGTTGGCCGTAAGATAGCGATAAAATCCACGTGTGGTGCATCAAAACCAGTGGTTAACACGGAAACATTGACCAAAAACTTCAGTTCTTTGTTTTTAAAAGAATTAATTAATCGCTCACGATCAAGAGATTTAGTTTTGCCAGTGATGAGGGCGGTTTGCTCTTGTGGTAGGTATTGTTGGATCTCTTTTGCATGTTTAATGGTTGCGGCAAAGATCATCACACCTTGACGTGTCTTGGCTAACTCTTCAATTTGTTCGGTAATCGCCTGCGTAACTCTTGGGTATTTAACTAATAATGCATTAACTTCCGACTCGGAATAATCACCATTGTTATTCGAATTTAAAGATGAAAAGTCGTATTGGGCAATTGGAGCGTCGACGATTTTAGGGGGCGTTAAATAACCATGTTTGATCATATAAGCTAATGGTAATTCGTAAATGCACTTTTTAAATGGTTTCGGTGTATCGCTGCGTTTAATACCATGATGGTGGTATTGATATATCCAGCCCATACCCATTCGATAGGGCGTGGCAGTTAACCCTAAGACCTTTAATTTTGGATTTATTTTAGTCAGTTGTTGCACTATTTGACCGTATTGACTGGTGTTATCTTGCCCTTCGTCGGTATTCGACTGCTCTAATTGGCTTACTCTGTGGCATTCATCAATAATAACCAAAGAATACTCTGCAGCGAAAGCATCTAGATTACGCACAACGGATTGTATGCTGGCAAAGGTAACCTGGAATTGGGTTTGTTTAAGTTTTAAACCAGCAGAGTACACCCCAGATTTCACTTTTGAGTAGTCACTGTATTGCACAAATTTTTTATGATTTTGCTCTACCAATTCCTTAACGTGTGTTAGGACCAAAATTTTTCGTTTTGCCAACTTTGCGAGTTCTGCAATTACTAAGCTTTTTCCGGCTCCAGTAGGCAAAACAATAACGGCAGGATCATTGGTTTTTCTAAAGTGTTGCAAGGTTGATGTGACAGCATCGGATTGATACGGGCGAAGTGTAAACATAACTACCAATAAAAGTGCTGTGTAGGAAATTGGCTGTTAGTTTAACAGACTCAATTGTCATTATCATTTACTTGAAATAATGAAAACATCATTAAATAAGTCTTAAATGGCGCTTAATTCGTATATATCGGATTAATATGTTGCTATATATTACCTTATGAACATTAAGTTACATTTCTTTAGCTAAATAAAACAATTATTTACAATTAGATAGGCAAACATTTATCAAAAATTACGTTATTATGATGGTAATTAAATCAAGGTGTTAATGTTATGAATAAAAAATGGATAAAAGCAGGTGCTGCAATATTTACTTTGGTATTGGGCATTGTAGGTATGAATGTCATTGGATCATCAGGTCCAGAAGAAGAAGAAAAAGAAGTAGTCGAAACACGTCCTACCGTTAAAGTGGAATCAATTCATTCTCTTAACCATCAAGTTAAAATTAAAGGTCATGGCGAAGTCATTCCGGTCGAGTCTACTATTTTATCGGCTCAAGTATCCGGTGAAGTCATCAGCTGGCATCCAAATTTTGTCTCTGGTGGACTGGTAAAACGTGGTGATGTTTTATTCAAGGTTGACCCTGCTAATTATGAAGCCGCTGTATTACAAGCTGAAGCCGCGTTATCTAGTGCTCAGGCCACATTAATAGAAGAACGCGGACGAGCTGATGTAGCTAAACGTGAAGCCAAAACCCTACCAAATGCTAAAGTCACTGATTTATATTTAAGAAAACCTCAATTATTAAGCGCAGAAGCTGCAATGAAATCGGCTCAAGCTAGATTAAAGTTAGCGCAAAGAGATTTATCATACTGTGAAGTGAAAGCCCCATACGATGCGCTAGTTGTTGCTAGAGAAATCGGTAAAGGCCAAAACGTAAATCAAGGTGCACGTGTTGGTGAGATTTATAATATTGAAGTTGCCGAAATCATCTTTCCAATCGCTGGTTTTGATAGTGCATTTTTACCAAATCAGTTATTAGGTTTGGCTGCGGATGTCTCAACTGATGGACGTTATTCATTTAACCGTCCGGGCAAAATTGTTCGTGATTTAGGTGTGGTAGACAGCAGTACTCGTATGACTAACATTGTTGTGCAAGTTGAAGACCCATACAGCATTAATTCAAACTTACCTAAAATGCAATTTGGTAACTATGTAACCGTTAGCTTTGACGGACAACGTTTAAATAATGTCTTTAAATTGTCGCAAGATTTAGTCACCAATAATTCAGTATGGATAGTGACAGACGAAAATAAACTAGATATGAGAAACATCGAAGTGATCCGTGAAGAAGCGGATTATTTTATTGTTGGCAACGGTTTAGAAAACGGTAACAACTTAGTATTAACCTTACCTGAATATCCTCAAAAGAATCTTGAAGTGTTAATCGCTGGACAAAAAGATATTAAAACAAAAGATGACTCTGACGCGGTCTCTGTTGAGCCAACTAACGCTGAAAAAGAGTAGGGGCTAACATGTCATCAAATGAACCAAAACAAACCGGGTTAATCGCCTTTTTCGCTAATAATAGCGTCGCGGCTAACTTAATGATGGTATTCATCATTCTAATGGGGTTAGCGAGCTATTTTACAATTCAGCGTCAAATGTTTCCGAATATTGAAATTAACTATATTCAGATAACAGCAAGTTACCCAGGTGCATCGCCACAAGAAATTGAAGAAAGTATATTAATCAAAATTGAAGAATCACTGAAAGGTGTCACTGAAATTGAGAAACAAACGGGGCGAGCTTTTAGAAACTTTGGTCAAATAACACTTGAAATTGACCCAGATAAAAACCTGTCGGAAGTCTTAGATAAAGTGAAATCCAAAACTGACAGTATCGCTACATTCCCTGGTGCGATGGAACCAATAACGGTTTCGCAGATAGAGTTTAATCAAGATGTTGTGGAATTATCTTTAATTGGTGACTTTCCTGTACCTGAGCTTAAACGTGTAGCTAAACAAGTTGAGCAAGAGTTATTAGAGTTAAACAATATTTCCCTCGTTGATGTTTATGCCCCTAGCGAAGAGATAGCAATAGAAATTAAGCCTGAAGCATTACGTAAGTACGACTTAACATTAAGTGATATTTCTCAAGCGATAAGACGTTATTCAGCCAATTATTCAGCCGGACAGTTAAGAACAAGTTCGGGTGTAATTTCTGTACGTATTGAAAATCAATATTACAGCGGTGAAGAGTTCAGAGATATACCCGTTAAAGTTGGTAAAAATGGCTCTCGAGTATTACTCGAAGACATCGCAATTATTAAAGATGGCTTTGTTGAAGGTGAAAACTACGCCAAGATGTCTGGCGTAAATGTTGTGAATATGTCGGTTAAAGCAACCAAAGATCAGAATACGATTCCGGTTGCGAAATCTGTCAAAGATTTTGTTGAATTAAGAAATAAAACATTACCGATAGGCATGGACCTAGAAGTTATTGTGGACATGACGTATTACTTAAATGCACGTCTGGATATGATGCTTAAAAACTTAGTCCAAGGTTCGTTACTCGTAGCCTTGATGTTAACCATATTTTTACGCTTTAGATTAGCATTCTGGGTAATGTTAGGTTTACCGGTTTGTTTCTTAGGTGCGGTAATGATGATGCCGGTTTTGGGCATTAGTATTAATATTCTTTCACTTTTTGCATTCATTATGGTGCTAGGGATTGTGGTGGATGACGCCATTGTCATCGGCGAAAGTGCCTATAGTGAAGTTGAGAAACACGGTGGCGGTGTAGAAAATGTGGTAAGAGGCGCTAAAAAAGTTGCCACACCTGCGACCTTTGGTGTGTTAACAACTATCGCAGTATTTGCTCCATCGTTATTTACGAGTGGCCCACAAGGTGATTTCTTCTTTAACATCGCTGGGGTTGCTATTTTATGTTTGGTATTTAGTTTAATTGAATCAAAACTAATATTGCCTGCCCATTTATCACACATGAAAGTAACACCAATAAAACCGGGGAGTTGGCGTGAAAAGTTTAATGCTAAATTCTTTGGCTTTGTAAACGGTACTTATAAAAACTTTTTGAATAAGTGTGTGGAATGGCGTTGGTTAGTACTTATGGTATTCATTGGTTTGTTACTGTTAAGCGTAGGTCTTCTTCAAGGTAACTATGTACGTATGGTTGCCACACCTAAAGTACCACATGACTTCCCAAGCATTTCGATAGAAATGAATGAAACCGTATCAGATGAAATGACTATCAACGCGATCAAAACCATTGAAGAAGTTATGATCAAAGTTGAAAAAGAAACAGTATCTGAATATGGCACTGGCATGGTTAAAGACATTCTTGCCTACAACCAAGGTCGTACAGAAGGCCGTATTATGGCTCCTTTAGTGGATGAAGAGTTACGTCCATTTGACACATTTGAATTAGCCCGTCGATGGCGTGAAAATATGCCAATTATACCAGGTATGAAGTCATTTACTGTGCAAGATGATGTGAATGGCGGTGGTAATCAAGGCGAGTTTGGTTATTTACTGTTTGGTCCAGATATACCAACACTTAATGCCGCTGGCCGACAATTAATTTCTATGTTGCAGCAAGAAAAAGGTCTGTATGACGTTAGTTCAACCATTGATCCTGCAAGTAAAGAAATTCAATTAGACTTAAAACCCGTTGCTTATGATCTTGGTTTAAATTTACAAACCATAGCCAGTCAAATAGGTGCGAGTTTTTACGGTGGTGAAGCACAACGTGTATTACGTGGTGGGGAAGAGATTAGAGTCATGGTGCGTTACCCGCAGCTTACTCGTGAACGTTTCTCAGAGCTGAAATACGCCATTGTAACAACCCCTTCTGGTCAAGAAGTAATGTTAGGTGATGTTGTTACTTTGACTGAAAAACCAGGTATTAGCTATATTCGCCGCGAAGGTGGGTATCGTAGTGTTTATATCTACGGCTCAATTGATGAAGACGTAATTGAACCAAACGAAGTGGTTAAATCAATACAAGAGAACCTACTGCCAAAACTTAAAGAATTATACCCAAGTGTTAAGTCTGAGTTAGGTGGTCAGATAGAAGAAGATCAGTCGCAACAAAGTGAACAGATCATGTTCTTCATTGCGGGTATGTTGATGATTTACATCTTATTAGCTGTGCCACTTAAGAGTTATTCTCAACCTCTAATTATTATGTCTGTTATTCCGTTTAGTTTAACAGGTGCAATAGCCGGGCATTGGTTCTTAGGCTTAGACATGAGCACCATGTCTATGTTTGGGTTGATTGCGGCTGCCGGGGTTGTAATAAATGACAGTTTGGTCATGACCGATTACGTAAATCAAAAACGTTCAGCCGGTTTCAGCATTAAAGATTCGGTAGTCGAAGCAGGAACCGCACGTTTTAGAGCGATAACGCTTACGTCTATCACAACATTTGTTGGTGTACTACCAATAATGTTTGAAACTAGTTTACAGGCTCGTTTTGTCGTACCAATGGCGGCAGGGCTTGGATTTGCGGTGTTGTATGCCACTGTTATTACTTTAATATTGGTGCCTTGTTTATACTTAATTTTAGAAGACTTCCGCAGACCAAAAGCGTGGTTTAAATCTAAATTTAGAAAAAATAAACCGGCTGCGCCACTAACTGCAAACAGTTAATCCGATAGATTAATAAATAAAATATAAAATCCGATAGTTAATAACTATCGGATTTTTTATGCGTATCAAAAATATTACAACAGGTTTAGTAACGTGAAAATGAATAAACTCTGTGTATGTATCCGCATATTTAATGTCTGAATGTAATAATTCGTTATTCTTTTTTTTGTATGATTATTAAACAAACCTATGAGTTCTAAAGCTTAACAACACTTATTAATTATCATTGATGAAATAACTGGTAACACCTGCAGTTTAAATGGTTACAACCTTTTTATTTCTATCCGCCACTATGTATATGCGACCTGTGATGTACAGGCAATATTAATAGTTAGGAGATTAACATGGGTATTTTAAAAACAAGTTTAACCATTGCTGTTTTAAGTTTAGGTGTTGTTACAAGTGCAAGTGCTGCCACATACGTTTCAGCGGATGATACTAAGGAAAGCCAGTTATGTGTCGCTGCCGCTACAGAGAGTAAAATTGGAATGTATATAGAAGCTCGAGATTACAAACCATCTAACGCAGGAATTAAGAACCTTCGTTTTTTAGCTAATAACTTATATTGTAATGGGGTCAATGTTGCTGACTTTGCCAAAAGCGCAGGAAATGACACAGTATCCGTTCAATTAAATCGATTTAGAAACACCAACGTGCAAATTAGGGATTTAGCAAAAATGAGCCATGGGACGGTTTATCTAGGCAGTAAATAAAATGCAATTATTTGATGCCGTTAAGCATAGGTTTAACGGCACCCTCACTTCTTAATATATTTATCTATCATAGAAAATCAGCAAAAAAAACCGCAACACATGTTACGGTTTTAATCATTAAAATTTGGTTTTATTTAGCGGTTTGGCCAAATGTTTTACCAAAGAAGCTATCTTCTAACCAATATGGACGTTCGTCCTGATTAGCAACAGTTAAACCAATACGGATATTAACATCAGCAAACACTTTAGCTGCGTCATAGTTAATTGGTAAATCTAATGAGTCAGATGGCTTATGATAATGTTTAGCAAAAAACTCACCCCAAACTTTACCGCCGTCTTCGCCTTCCGTTTTAGAAGTGAAACCAGTCATTAAGAATACAGATGGGATCCCTTTCTTAACAAAGTTGTAATGATCTGAACGAGTGAAGATCGCTTGCTCAGGCATAGGGTCAGGACTTAAACCAATACCTAATTGACCAGCTGCTTTTTCAACTACTGCACCCATAGAGCTGTGGTTTGCACCGAATGCAATAACGTCAGCAAAATCATACAATAACACAGGCATATCTAAGTTTACGTTAGCAACCATTGACGTTAAAGGAACCGTTGGGTTGTTAGCAAAATAACTTGCACCTAATAAACCTTTTTCTTCACCAGTTACAACTGTGAATAAGATTGAACGACGAGGACGTTCTGAATTAGCTAATACGCGAGCAGTTTCTAATAACACAGAAACACCAGACGCGTTATCCATAGCACCGTTGTTAATTCGATCTTTAGTTGTAACGTCTTTAGCTAGACCAATGTGATCAAGGTGAGCGGTGAATACAACATACTCATCTTTTAACACAGGATCTGAACCAGGTAAAACAGCAACAATATTTGGCGATGTAATTTTTTCATGACGTGATTTAGAAGCAAGTTCAATACTTGTATTTAAATCAAAACCTTTGATTTCTTTATCTTCAGTATCTAGAGCAAAAATATCTTCAAGGCTAGTTGGGGCATTAGCAAATAACTTTTTGCCCGCTTCCATGTTTAAGTAAGCGCCGCCTTTAAACTGTTTCTGTACACCGTATGGTGCATCATCTTTATCTAACCAACGAAGAGAAGGAGAACCTAAGTAGTTCAAAGATGTAGTATATGAACGTACTTTTTCTCTTTTTGGAGTGTGTAAAGTAACAAAGCCTATTGCGCCATGCTCAGCAGCATGTGCTGACTTAAGTTTACCCGAACCTAAATGTGCACCCTCTTCAGAAGGCCATGCTTTAGGGCGACCTGTTAATGCAACAACGATCTTACCTTTAACATCTAAACCTTCATAGTCGTTATAATCGTAATCTTCAGCGATTAAACCATAACCAACAAAAACAACGTCAGCTTTTACACTTGATTCCGTTGTCGCAGTGCTCGCACCCATCATATAGTCTTGTGGGTATTTAAGTTCAACAGTATCTGAACCAGTACCAATTTTTACAACCGTACTGTTTTGATCTAAATAGGCACGTCTAAATGGAACACGTTGCATATAACCGTCTTCACCAGCAGGCACTAAACCCATTTTTTTAAATTCTGCAGCAACGTAGTTAGCGGCGATTTCATAACCTTGGCTACCAGTATCACGACCTTCTAATTGGTCATCAGCTAAAAACTCTAAGTGAGCTTTAATGCGAGCTTTTTCAACACTAACAGTCGCTACTTCTGAGCTATTCTGTTGTGAACACGCAGCCAGTAAAGCAACAAGTGCTGTCAGGCTAAATTGTTTAATTAGTTTCATATTATTGTTTTAGTAACCTTTTCTATTTGGACGTGCTCTGATTCTACATGAATTGGTTATATAGGTGATAAAAAATTTATATAGAAATACAAATAACAATTTACGTTAATATTAGTTACAGTTGTTGCTCTTAATTTAGAAGGGAAATTTATGAAATCACTTGTCCGTTTCGCTAATATATGTGTATTAAGTTTGTTGGCAATTACTAACACCACGATAGCATCAGAATCAAACGAAAAAGCCAGCGCGTTTGAGTTACCCCATTTAACAAGTGGCATAATGACAAGCCTGAGTGATTATAAAGGCAAAGTCGTTTATGTGGATTTTGGGCAAGCTGGTGTAAGCCATGCAAAAAGTCATTCCCTGTACTCAATGAATTCCACAATAAATATAAACAGCAAGGTTTTGAAGTCATCGCCATTAACTTAGATGAAGATAAGTTAAATGCTTTAGCGTTTTTACAACAGCATAAAGTGGATTATTCAGTGTTATATGATGAAGATGCCAAAGTTGCACAACAATACAAAGTACAAGCAATGCCGTCTGCGTATTTTATAGATAAAAAAGGCACCATTCGTTTGGTTCACAAAGGGTATATGGATTCTGACAAAACAAAGATAAAACAAGTCATTGAGTTATTAATTAACGAATAAGTACTCTGATTTAGCCATCGTTATCCAGATAATAAAAAGGCAACCGAGTAGGTTGCCTTGTTTTTTGTATTAAAATGAATCATCAAATTAATTAATAGAATCGTTATGCTCAGTTGCATCTTTAAATAAAGCTTCAACATCAATGGCATCAAAATGGTAATCGGTTAAACAAAACTGACAGGTTATTTCAATGTCACCACGTTCTTCTATCAATGCCATCGCATCATCCATGCTTAATTTCAAAATAGCATTTGCTGTCTTCTCACGCGAACACCCACATTGATATGTGATTTCTTGAGGTTCAAATAACATAGGGTTATCTTCGTGATAAAGGCGGGTAAGAACTTCCTTTGCTGGCAGGTTAAGTAACTCTTCATCTGAAATAGTGTTGGTTAGGGCTTCTAAGTGAGTAAAGTCATCATCGGCTTTTGCTTCAACAGGCATAACCTGTAATAACATACCGGCTGATTTACCGTTGTGCTTTGAGGTATCTGTTGCCAGCCAAACTCGGGTACGTAATTGTTCCGAATTTTTGAAATAATCTTCAATACATAAACTTAACGAGTCTTTATCTAATGCTGCCACACCTTGATAACGTTCACCCTTATCCGGTGCAATCGTAATAACCATATAACCTGAGCCAATCAATTCAGGAATAGTGCCTGGTTTGATGTCGTCTTTATATTTTGCAGTGGCTCGCATTTGTTGATGGTTGTTGCCATTTACAACAGCGTAACTCAATGGGCCATCACCTTGCAGTTGAACGCTAATATCGCCTTCAAATTTAATCGTTGCAGTTAACAAGCTAGTGATCGCTAACAATTCACCTAATATTTGTTTAACAATATCAGGGTATTGATGATTCTCTAACATAGCGTTGTAGCTGCTGCTCATTTGAACAATTTCACCGCGAACGTGGTGCTGCTCAAAGATATATCGGTGTAATAAATCGGGTGTGTTTAGATCAGTCATAAAATGTTGTTACTCAAAGTTATCGGTATTCTTAAAATTAATAAGGGTTCTACGTTGTTTCTTATCTGGTTTTGTTACAGGTCTAGGGGAGAAAGCAATACTCTGTTCACGGGCGAGTTGATCACTTTGTCTTTGTTCCAAGCTGGACTCTGTTTCTTGGTAAAGTGTTTGAGCTATTTCGAACTTTTGTCTTTTACTTGAAATTGCTTTAATGATCACGATTTTTTCATCATAACCTTGGCGTATTTTTACCGTTGCACCAACATCTACGGCTTTAGATGCTTTGCATCTTTGTCCATTATAATGAACTTTACCACCGTTGATCATGTCAGTAGCAGTGGAACGAGTTTTATAAAATCGTGCGGCCCATAGCCATTTGTCTAAGCGTACTTTGGTTTCTGACATTGTAATTGTAATGTGCCTAAAAAATAAGTCATAAAAAAACGTTGATAATTTAGCATAAGTAGTGATTTTTAGCCACTTGTAGGGTTATACTCAGCAACCATATTTTTTATTCAAATGAATTTAAAATAGTTACCGTCAATACCGAAATAAAACAATAATAATAAACGGATATATTGGAGTACAAAAATTAATGGAGTCGTCTCGCTTGTTTGAGCAACTCAATACCTTCACAGGCAAATTACCGCATCAAAAGTTAAGTAAAATAGTGACCATCACTTTGTTGGTTTATTGTGCTTATTTATTGGCTGACCTTACGTGGAAGTTAGTACCTACATCATCCGACAAGGGTAAAATCACCGTACAATCCTCTCCAAAGACGGGCAATAACTCTGTTTCTGCTAACAATGTAGATTTAAGTGAATTATTAAGCATTAATTTATTTGGTGACTTAAAGAAAACCGCGGTTAATAAACCTAAACCAAAAACCGACCAACCTGCGCCTAAAACCCGTTTAAATGTAACGTTAACAGGCTTAGTGGCAGACAGTGAAAATGCAACGTCTCCAACCAGTGTGGCCATTATTGAAAGTGCCGGTGGACAAAATACTTACGGTATTGATGAAAAAATAGATGGTACATCCGCATCGGTGTATGAAATATTAATCGATCGTGTCATCTTGTTAGTATCAGGTCGATATGAAACGTTAATGTTAGATGGCATTGAATATTCAACCACTATCCCAGGCTCAAATAATAAAGTTAGTCATCAAGAGCCAGAAGAGGATGATATGGAAGCTGTGGATGATGTGGGCCCAACAATTAATAACAAGCCAATCAAAAAAGAACGTGTGGATAAACGAGAAAATGTAGAATTGTCTCAGTCCTTACGTGAGCAAAGAGAAACATTGTTTGACGATCCTAAAAAATTAATGGATGTGATAAGAATTAAACCATTTAGACAAAGTGGTGAATTAAAAGGTTACCGTCTTGCGCCTGGAAAAGATGGAAAATTATTTACCGAAGTTGGCTTAAAACGTAATGATCTAGCCACTAATATAAACGGATATGATTTAACCGATATGCAACAAGCGTTGACTGTAATGAAAGAGTTAAGGTCAATGACAGAAGCAACTATAACGGTCGTTAGAGACGATACCGCAATCGATATTATTTTAGCACTTTAGTCCCTGGAGTTTGTTTTAATGGGTTTGTTTACAACATCAATCAATAACTTAACTACGAAAGTTATTAAATGCATTCGTGTCACCGCACTGTCATCGTCTTTAACGGTTTTGGCGTTATCAACGTTATGGGTTTCTCAACCTGTTTACGCAACGCAATATTCTCCAAACTTTAAAGGCACCGATATTAATGAGTTTATTAATATTGTCGGCAAGATATTAAAGAAAACCATCATTATAGACCCAACGGTTAGAGGCAAAGTGAATGTACGTTCATACGATTTATTAACCGAAAAGCAATACTACCAATTCTTTTTAAATGTATTGGAAGTTTATGGCTATGCCGTGGTCGATATGGGCGACAGCATTCTTAAAGTGGTAAAGGCTAAAGATGCCAAAAATTCTGCTATTCCGGTTGTTGGCAGTGATGCACCAGGCGTGGGTGATGAAATGGTTACCCGTGTTGTTGAAGTAAAAAATGTATCCGTACGAGAATTATCTCCTTTGTTACGTCAATTTAGTAATCAGTCGGGTTCTGGTCATGTTGTACATTACGACCCATCAAATGTGATCATGATGACAGGGTCTGCAGCTACCGTGAATCGTCTTGTAGATATAATTAATCGAGTAGACCGTGCCGGTGATTTAAAAGTTGAAATTATCAAACTAGAGTTTGCCTCGGCCAGTGAAATTGTTCGTATCTTAGAAAGCATTTATAACGCCAAAGGCAACAAAGACCAGCCAGAATTTTTAATCCCTAAAATCGTATCTGATGACAGAACCAACAGCGTTATCGTCAGTGGTGAACCACAAGCTAGAAGCCGAGTGATTAAATTAATCGAACGTTTAGATGCCGAATTAGAAACAACCGGTAATACCCGAGTTCATTATTTGAAATACGCTAAAGCGGAGGAAGTCGTTAAAGTATTAACGGGTGTATCAGATTCATTAGCCGCCGACTCAAAAGGTGGGACAACAAATAAAACATCTCGTAGCCAAAAACGTGATTATTCAATTCAGGCTCATGCTGATTCAAATTCATTAGTGATCAACGCTGAACCAGATATGATGCGTTCGTTAGAACAGATCATTCGACAGCTAGATATCCGCCGCCAACAAGTATTGGTTGAAGCTATCATAGTGGAAGTATTTGAAAGTAACGGCATCAACTTAGGTATTCAATGGGGCAGCGACAAACTTGGTTTTACTCAGTTTACTAACGGTGCAGTAACACCTATGTCTCAAATTGCCGGCGCTGCCTATAGTGCCAGAGATACAACCACTGAAAGCATAGTGAATGGTTATGATGATAACGGTAATACAACACAAAACGTCGTTGCTACGACTCAAGAAGGTGATTACACCGCGTTAGCTACCGTTTTAAGTGGTATGTCTGGTTTTGCCACTGGCATAGTACAAGATGGTTGGGGAGCTGTATTACAAGCGGTTCGTAGTGATACCAATACCAACATATTAGCGACACCTTCAATCACCACATTAGATAACGAAGAAGCCTCCATATTGGTCGGTTCCGAAGTACCAATTATTACAGGTTCGTCAGTGGGGAGCGGTAATGCAAATCCTTTCCAAACGGTTGACCGTAAAGAAGTCGGTATTAAATTAAGTGTAACTCCACAAATCAATGAAGGCACCGCGGTTCAATTATTGATTGACCAAGAAGTTTCAAGTGTTAGTGGTGCAACTGGCGTTGACTTAGGCATTAACAAACGCTCAATTAAAACAACCGTACTAGCTGAAGATGGTGCGACGATTGTTATTGGTGGTTTGATTGATGAAGACGTGCAAGAAAGTGTGTCTAAAGTTCCATTGTTAGGTGACATCCCGTATTTAGGTCATTTGTTTAGATCAACGGGTACCACTAAACGTAAACGTAATTTAATGGTATTTATCCGCGCCGTGATCATCCGTGAGGGCGATACGTTAGTTGGTGAAAGCCGTCGCAAGTATAATCATATACGTGCTGAACAACTAAAAAGTGAAGATGAAGGTATATCGTTAATGCCATTCACTAGCCACCCTGTGTTAAAAGAGTGGGATGATTCCATTACGTTACCGCCGTCTTTTGAAAATTATTTAAATGAAAAACAGCCAGATACGTTAAAACATTTAAATAAAACGACACCAGAGCAAGAGGTGAAAGCACAGCAGGATAATGAGAGCAAGGGCGATAACTAATGTCAGAATTAGAAGCGCAAGAGTCATTGTCTGCAGCGTCATTATCTGAAGACTCTGAGGTATTATTGAATGATCAAGATGAATCAATGGATACGTCGATAAAACGTTTACCCTTTGGTTTTGCACAACGTTTTGGTATTTTAATATCGTATCAGCAAGATACACCTAGACTATTAACGAAAGCATCAACACCCATGCATGCATTTGTTGAAGTTCGTCGTTTTCTCGGTTTTATTTTGCCAACGTCAACGATTGCGGATGATGAATTTGACACCGAACTAGAACAAAGTTACCAACGTAATGCTTCTGAAACACAACAGTTGATGGAAGACATAGGTAACGAAGTTGATTTGTTTTCAATTGCAGAAGAAATGCCTGGTACGGAAGACCTTTTAGAAGGTGAAGATGATGCGCCAATTATTAAACTGATCAATGCGACGTTGTCAGAAGCCATCAAAGAAGGGGCTTCAGATATTCATATTGAGACCTTTGAAAAACAACTGGTGATTCGTTTCCGAGTGGATGGGGTATTACGAGAAGTGTTATCACCTAATCGTAAACTGTCGTCGTTATTAGTCTCACGTATCAAGGTCATGGCTCAATTAGATATTGCGGAAAAACGTGTGCCCCAAGACGGGCGTATTTCGTTGCGTATTGCAGGACGTGCAATTGATGTGCGTGTTTCCACTATGCCATCGTCATACGGCGAACGTGTGGTTATGCGTTTGTTGGATAAAAACAACGCAAGATTAGACTTAGTTGATTTAGGCATGACCCCTACCAATCAACAAACCTTTGCCCAATTATTACGAAAACCTCACGGTATTATATTGGTTACAGGACCAACAGGGTCAGGTAAAAGTACCACCTTGTACGCAGGTTTAACCAATATCAACAGTAAAGATAGAAACATATTAACGGTAGAAGATCCGGTTGAATATGAATTAGCAGGTATTGGTCAAACTCAAGTTAATACCAAAGTGGATATGACTTTTGCTCGCGGTTTACGTGCCATTTTACGTCAAGATCCAGATGTGGTGATGATAGGTGAAATTCGTGATTTAGAAACTGCAGAAATTGCGGTTCAAGCCAGTTTAACTGGTCACTTAGTTATTTCCACATTACATACAAATACCGCATCCGGTGCCATTACTCGTATGGAAGACATGGGTATTGAGCCTTTTTTATTATCCTCTAGCTTGTTAGCCGTTATCTCACAGCGATTAGTAAGAACCTTGTGCGGAACATGTAAAATAGACTACACGCCGGACGATACCGAAAAAGAAATGCTTGGTTTATCCAAAGACGATACTCGTACTATTTATCATCCTAAAGGCTGCGATAAGTGTAACTTCACCGGCTACCGTGGTCGTATTGGTATTCATGAGTTATTAGTTGTGGACGAAGCTGTACGTGAACATATTCACAATGGTCAAGGCGAACAAGCAATCGAAAAATACGTACGTCAGCATGCACCAGGTATTAGAGATGATGGAATTGGTAAAGTGTTAGCCGGGATCACTACATTAGAAGAAGTGTTGCGTGTCACCCGCGAGGATAACTAATGGCTGCTTACGAATACAAAGCATTAGATGGTAAAGGTAAAACCAAAAAAGGCATGTTAGAGGCCGATACGGCCAAACAAGTAAGGCAGCAATTAAGAGAAAAGGGGTTAATCCCAATTGATGTGAGCCAAGCCAGTCAAAATGAAAAACAAACTGAAGCTGGCATTTCGCTTTTTAGAGCTAAAATATCTGCATCAGATTTAGCGCTTATTACCCGTCAATTAGCCACATTAGTTGGTGCGTCATTAACCATAGAGTCTGCTTTATTAGCGGTGGCTGAACAATGTGATAAACCAAGGTTAAAACGTACTGTTATGGCAATACGTTCTAAGGTTGTTGAAGGTTACAGCCTGGCAGAAGGAATGCAGGAATTTCCATATATCTTTGATCACTTATTCCGTTCTATGGTCGCTGCTGGTGAAAAGTCAGGACATTTAGACGAAGTACTTAATAGATTGGCGGATTACACTGAAAAACGTCAAGAAACCAAATCTCAGCTTACTCAAGCCATGGTTTACCCTATTATGTTAACGGTGTTTGCTCTTGGTATTGTTACCTTTTTATTGGCCTCTGTGGTACCAAAAATAGTGGGGCAAGTGACCAAATCGGGTCAGGAACTCCCCGGCTCTACCCAGTTATTGTTAACGTTAAGTGACTTTATTCTTAATTATGGCATGTATTTGGCCATCTTTATTGTCGCCAGCATTGTCGTATTTCAAAGGTTATTAAAACGACCAAACATTCGATTAAAGTTTGATAAGTCGCTGCTGAATCTCCCTTTAGTTGGCAAAGTCATCGTGGGGGTAAATACCGCCCGTTTTGCTCGTACCTTAAGTATATTAACCTCAAGTGCGGTACCAATATTAGAAGGAATGAGAATTTCTGGACAAGTGTTATCCAATGCACATATTAAAAAGGCCGTTTTAGAAGCATCTGATAATGTCAGAGAAGGGGCATCATTAAAGAGTTCGTTGGATCATTCAAAAACCTTTCCACCTATGATGTTACATATGATAGGTAGTGGTGAGAAATCGGGGGAGTTAGAACAAATGTTAAAACGTTCCGCCGACAATCAAGATACGGAATTAGATGCCATTGTTAAAATAAGTTTAAGTTTATTAACACCGTTAATCGTGGCGGTGATGGCGGGAATGGTCATGTTTATTGTTATGGCCATTATGCAACCGATTATGCAAATGAACAGTTTGGCAGGCATTTAAAATCAATTTAGAATTTAGTAAAAATTACGAAGATAAACGGAGTGGAAAAGTGAAAAACAATAAGAAATTCAATACAACTCAAAAAGGTTTCACCATATTAGAGGTGATGATCGTTATTGCTATTTTAGGCATGATGGCGACATTAGTTGTTGGCAATTTAATGGATAGTGCCGATGATGCAAAAGTACAAAGCACTGCGATTGAAATTAAAAATTTAGAATCAATTTTAGATTTGTATAAATTAAAAGCAGGCCAATATCCAACTACGGAACAAGGTTTAGAAGCATTAGTCACTATGCCAGAAATTGAGCCAATCCCACGTAATTATCCACAAAATGGTTTTTTAAGTGAACTGCCTCAAGATAAATGGGGTAACGACTATCAATTAGTTAACCCAGGTGAGATGGGAGTATACGATCTGTTTTCAGTTGGCCCTGATGGCGAAGCAGGAACAGAAGATGATATTGGTAACTGGAACGTTAAAGATTTCTTATAACCAATATTGGTGAATGTAAAAGTATATAAATTTACGTTTTCTCTCGTGAATACAGTGTCATCGGGCAAGGAATAACAAGTGAACAAACATAAAGGTTTTACTCTTTTTGAGTTGATGCTTGTGATCATGCTGATGGCACTCGTTGTGAGTACGGTTAAATTTCCTAACTTAACTCAAGACCCATTTGATCAAGTTGATCAGCAAAGTAAAAAAATAGCGGCGTTAATCAATTTAGCCAGTGAATATGCAGTCCTTAATAACGCCTTATTAGGGTTTTCCGTGACTGAAACCAGTTATGCGTTTTTGCAGTTTGATGGCACAAAATGGCAACAGATCAATGAAATGCCATTTGCACTTACTGAGTTAGAGCCCACCATCAAAATGGATTTAATGTTAGATGGTTTGGAGTGGCAAGAGCAAAATTTGTTAAGTGCCGTTAAATGGATTGATGAAGAAGAATTAGAACAGGCAAGTGAACAAACCGAAGAAGAAAAGAAACTGGCCTTCCCACAGATATTCATTTTATCTTCCGGTGAAATATCCCCTTTCGACCTTGATATTAGTTATGACAATGGCTTTGATGACCCGATTACATTTAAAGTAAGGGGTGAGTTTATTGCACCTGTGTCTGTGTATGATCCGCAACAAATAGAAGAGTTATAACGTGACTATTGTGCGCTCTACTTACCCAGTTAAAGGTTTTACGCTAATAGAGTTGTTATTGGCATTAGCCATATTTGCTTATTCGGCCAGTGCTATTTTAGGTGTGGTCGGCACGGCATCTAACAACTTAGGTCAAATTGAAGAAATGACTTTTGCTTCTTGGGTTGCCAATAATCGACTGGTTGAACTGCAAGTCAGCAAACAATGGCCGCCAAAAGATAAAGAAAAAGGTGAGCAGGAGCTTGCTGGCAGAACCTGGTATTGGCATCAAAAAGTGGTAAAAACCGAAGATGAAGACTTACGAGCAGTTACCGTTACTGTCTCAAGCGATGAAAAAGCCACGTCCTCAATATATTCCTTAACCACCTATGTCAGTGTGAATGCTGATAGCAGTAAGGACTTATAACTATGATGTTTATCAAAAAAACTTCAGCGGTTAATGGGTTTACCTTATTAGAAATGTTGGTGTCGTTAGCCATTTTTGCCATGTTGGGTTTAGCAACTTACACCGTAGTGAATACAACCGTAAATGGTCACGAGGCGGTATTAAATCAGAATACACAGTTAACCAATTTACAGCGTGCTTTTGTCATTATGGAGAATGACTTAACACAATTAACGCAACGTAAAGTGAGGATCAATGGTGAAGAAGCCAATGATTCATTCTTTCATGTTAGCGATTACTTGTTTGAATCAGAAAGTATTGGTTTTGCCTTTGTTAGAGACGGTTGGACCAATCCAGCTATGGTGTTGCCAAGAAGTGAACTACAACTGGTTGCGTATCGCTTAGTCGAACGACGTTTGGAACGTCTGTATTTTAACTTTGTCGATAATGAGATGGGCACTGAGCCTAAAGTACAAGTATTGATAAACGATATTGAATCAATGACTTTATCTTATTTTATAGATCAAGCTTGGACAGAAGAGCTAGCGCAAGGTGAATTACCCTTAGCGATTAAACTGTCATTAGAGACGGATACTTTTGGATTAATAGAACGTAATTTTCTCATCATTAAAAAAACTGAAGTGGTGAAAGCCACATGATGAAATTCACACCTCGTTATCAAAATAGCCAGCACAAACAAAAAGGTGTGGCATTGGTGTCGGTATTATTGGCAATAGCCTTGTGCGTGATTTTAGCGACAGAAATTTTAACTGAGCAAAAATTTCAAGTACAACGTGTGCAAAATATATTAGAGCGACAACAAGCGTACTGGTATGCCATCAGTTCGGAAAATTTTGTAAAAGCCTTATTAAAACGTACAGCAGAAAAAGACAAAGGGGTATTCAATCTTGATCAACCTTGGGCTATCAGTGGTATGAGTTTCCCTGTTGATGATGGTTTAATAGAGGGTGAAATTAAAGACTTATCGTCTTGTTTTAATCTAAACAGTTTATATTACCCAGATATTGCAGATGACGAAAAAAAAGCACGGTTAGAATTATTTGTCCGATTGCTGTCGAACTTAGATATCACGGCAGAAGTTAGTCATGAAGATTTAGCGGTTAATTTATTTGATTGGTTAGATAAAGATGATTACCCCTCTGGTGCGGTAGGTTATGACGGTGATATGTATACTGGGCTGGCTTTTCCGTATTTGAGTGCGAATTCAAATTTAGCCCATGAAAATGAGTTACGTGTTATTTATGGTTTTGATGTCATGGTGATGACGCAACTAAAAGATAAAGTATGCGTGATCCCGAATAACAATCAATTGCAGATTAACGTCAATACCATAGACGCCGATAACCCTGAATATTTGATGGCAATGTTAGATATTGACCGTGCTAAGGTAGATGATATTTTGTCAAATAGACCGGATGACGGGTTTAATGACATCGCTGAATTTTTTGCACTAAAAGAAGTCAGCTCATTAGCAAATATTGCACAACTGGATAAAAGTCAATTTACGGTGAACAGTAACTTCTTTAAACTGATTACCAATGCTTATTTTAATGATATTAAATTCGATTTAACGAGTGTGTTTCAATTAGATAATAACTATAACGTAAACGTCATAACACGCCGTTTTGGAGGAAGAATTGAGCGAAAAGCTAATCCTGAGACTGAGTAGTCAGAGCTCAAGTTGCATCCCTTGGTTGGTTTGGTCACAAACCACAAAAGAAGTCATAGTGTCTGGGCAATTAGACCATCAGGACAATATATCTGTATTGACTGAATATGCAAAAGGGCGTCATGTTACTGTACTCGTGGATAGTGCCGACGTACGATTGCACCGTCATTTCATGCCACGCAAACCAACTCGGCAACTGCTTAAAGCATTACCCTTCATGTTAGAAGATGAATTAGCTGAAGACATAGAACATTTACATTTTGCGATAGAAGAAACCGGTTACGATAAAAAATTAGAACAATATTGGGTTAACATCGCCATCGTTAAACGCAGTTTGTTGCAACGTTGGTTAACCTTGTTAGCGGAAGCAAACATCCAAGTAAAAAGCATGTTGCCGGACGTGTTATGTTTGCCCGATTTATCTCATCAGTTTGGTGAAGAAAGTAAAAGCATTTCTATTTTAGAGTATGCCAATGGTTGGTTGATCAGAGAAAGCAATTGGGGTGGATTGTTTTTAACTGACCCATGGCTACCAATGTATTTTGAAAAGTTAATACCCGCTCTTAAACAAGATGGAGCAGATAGTCAAAATACGGTGTCGGCCATTGAAGTAAACTACTTTTCTCCTTTACCTGCAGATTTAACCGCAAGTTTAATTGAGTCTGAACAAGTGAACTTATCAGCGGCAGATCAAGAATTACCTATGTTGTTATTGGCACAACAAGCTGAATCGCTGAAGTGGAATCTATTACAAGGTGATTTTGCTCAGAAAAAAGCGGTGAGTAAAAATTGGTCTTTATGGCGTCCCGCTGCAATTCTATTATGTATTACCTTAAGCATTCAATTTGTGATGACAATTACCAAGTGGCAATCGGCTGCACACGGCCTTGATGTTGCTAAACAAGAATTAACACAAATGTATCAAAGTGCCTTTCCAAAAGAAAAACTGAGAATAAATATTTTACGTACACAATTAAAACGTAAGGTGGCTGCGGTTGGTGGCGACACTAATTTGGATTCAAGCGGTTTTATTGAGTTAATGACTAAGTTAACGGTTATCTTCAAAAAAAGCCCTAATATCAATCTTGATTCAATACGTTACGACGATAAACGTGGCGAACTTAGATTAAACGCCTCAGCGCCTTCTTTTCAACAATTTGAACAATTTAAAACCGACATTGAAAAGTTAGGATTATCAGTGAAACAAGGTGCCGTGAATAATGAAGGCAATACCGTTTCAGGTTCATTAAGTATTGAGGAGGCCAAGTAATGGATAAGTTAAAACAAATTATTAACACTTGGCTTAACAGTAAAACAGAAAACGAACAGCGCTTAGTTAAAATCGCTGGGATATTTTTTGTGGTGTTTATTGTGATCAGTGTGGTGTCCAGCATTAATAAAAATGTGACAGAGTCAGAAAAGAAACTAACTCAACAATTAGAGCTTAATCGTTGGGCAAAACAACAAATCGATATCATCAAAGCCGCTAATAAAACTTCAGCTACTGGCGTTTCAGGCCAAAGTTCTATCACACAAGTGATCAATGCTACCGCGAAAAAATACGGTGTAGTAATTGAACGAATTCAACCACAAAAAACGGATTTAGTGAAAGTGGGGATTAATGAAATTGGTTTCAATAATTTAATGAGTTGGTTATCGGAGTTGCAAACTAAACATAACATTAACGCTCAAAATATTGATTTTTCAAAAGCCGATACCTTAGGTATGGTTAAAATCAGAAGACTAGATCTAGGGCGAGAATAATGAGTAAAGTAAAAATAGTCGTACTATTTATAGTGAGTTTTGTTTTATTTACGCTGACATTAGTACCTATCAGTCTTGTGGCTAGTAAACTGTCGCTACCAAAAAACATAGCTTATCAAGGTTTAGATGGCACACTTTGGCAAGGTGAAATTGATGCCGTTCAAGTCAACAATATGTTGTTTGAAAATGTGCGTTGGCAATTTGAATTTAGTAGTTTATTACATGGTAACTTAGGGTTTGATATTAAGTTTGGTAATGCACGTAACAGCCAACAACTTAGCGGAAGAGGCACAGTGTCCTCAGGACTAACCGGTCATCAATTACGTGATTTTGTCTTTAGAATGCCGGCGGATGGTGTAAAACCATTTTTACCTTTACCTGTGGGTGTGATAGCAGGAAGATTGATAACAACGATTGAGGTATTTCAAATAGGCGAGCCGGTTTGTGAACAATTGAATGGTGAGTTTGTTTGGGTCAAAGCAGGCACCGATATCAATGGTCCAATTTCATTTGGCACAATAACATCAACCTTGTTATGTGAAGAAAATAAGTTAGTTGCTAAATTTGATGGTAATAACTTATTAGGCATTGAAGGCAGTGCTGTAATTGAATCGGCAAAAAAGTATGGATTTGATGGTTTTGTTAAACCTGACGTGAGTTTACCTGCGGTTGTGCATCAAGGTGTTGGCATGCTGGGTAAAATGGATAACAAAGGTAAGTATAAAATTAAGTTGTAGTGTTACTATCTATAAATTATCGATTATTTAAAATCGAAGACACAGCGAAATGAGCTCGGTAATTTGATAACTTTGATTGGATCTAGGTGAAAAGAAAAGCCCAATGAAAAGAATAAATAATATTTCAAAATTAAAACTAGTGGAGTTTTTAAATCGAATCCCACTATTTAAAAGTTTGGAACCTAAAGACAGAGAAATGCTGGCCAACATACCAAACATAGTGGTGTTGATTGAGCAGGGTAATGTTTTCATAAAACAGAACCAGTTTGATTCTGACTTTTATATTTTATTAAACGGTGAAGCAGAAATTTCGGTGGATAAACAGTTTATAGCGACAACAACCGCTGGGAACTTCATTGGTGAAGTCGGTTTTATTTGTAATGAAGCGAGAAGCGCAACCGTAACAGCAAAAACAGATATCATTGCCCTTAGGGTTACTCGTGACTTATTTGATTTATTACCACTTAGAGTTAAAGACACGGTTAAACAAAAAATAATTAATGGATTAGTTACCCGAGTTTCCTCGCAAAATAGCAAAATATTAGAATTGGAAGTACAAGTTGATACACTTGAGTTACAAATAAACCCGGACCGAGATAAAGTTGACGCACCTTCAGAGTCAGAAACACCAGCTGAATCGGATTCCCAACACGTACTTAATATAAAAAATGTATAAGCTGGGTTGCTTAAACCCGCTTAGATTTCAGCTTATTTAATGTCGTTTATCAATAGTCTAAAGTCTGTTGTATTGACATAACCTTCAATATTTTTTGCAGGCTTTTTACTGTCTGGGTTGGCGACGGCCAGCAAATGTTTAATTCCAAATTGTTGTGCAGACGCTAATACTGGCTTTGAGTCATCGACAAACAAAGTATGTTGATTATTAAATCCTATATCTTGTTGTAATTGCTGCCACAGGCTTTGACTTTCTTTGCTTACCCCATACTGATGGCATGAAATTAATTGGTCGATATGGTTATCTAACTGTGTCATTTCTACTTTTAAACTTAACGAGTCTGGATGTGCATTCGTGACCAGAATGACTTTTTTACCTGCAGCTTTTAACGCATCTAAAAAAGGTATTGTGTCGTCACGTAATTTTATTAAATGTCGGATTTCACGTTTAAGTTCAACAATGGGTAAATCCAGCTCTTTTTGCCAATAATCTAGGCAATACCATTCCAGTTGACCATGCACTGCATCGTTTTGTTGTTTTAGTTCGTCTTTGGCTTGTTGTAGCGGAATGTCACGCTTTTTTGCTAACGCTTTTGGGGTGTGCTCCATCCAAAAATGATTATCAAAATGTAAATCGAGTAAAGTGCCGTCCATATCAAGTAAAACAGTGTGGATATCTGACCAATTAAGCATAGATTTTTAAACTTTGTTCGTTATAGTAGTAGTCTAGTATCCGATCTTAGCAGAAGGCAATCAATGTCGGAGCATACAAACAATAAAAAGCAGCAATTACCTGTCATTCAAAACGCTGAATTAGTAGCCCAAAGCCGTTTATTTAAAATTGAGCAGCTCGAGTTGGAATTTTCAAATGGTGAACAGCGCACATACGAACGAATGAAAAGTTCGGGCCGAGGCGCAGTCATGGTTGTACCGATTGTGAGCCAAGATGAGTTTTTACTGGTCAGTGAATATTGCGCAGGTACACACAGTTATGAATTGGGTTTTCCTAAAGGGTTGATCGACCCAGGTGAATCACCAGAACAAGCCGCTAATCGAGAATTAAAAGAAGAAATTGGTTTTGGCGCAAAACGTTTGGTGAAGTTAAAAACTTTATCCATGGCACCAAGTTATTTTAGTTCAATCATGCATATTTACATTGCCCTTGACCTGTATCCAGAATCCCTCGTAGGAGACGAACCTGAGCCATTAGAGGTAGTGAATTGGCAGTGGAATAACTTAGAGCAGTTGATAGACCGTGAGGACTTTACAGAGGCGAGAAGCGTATCCGCCTTGTATCTGGCGAAAGAAAAACTAACCTTAATAGAATAAATGCAGTTGGGGAGTTAATAGTGACATTATCACTGGAACAATTAGCAATACATGCCGTTGAAATAGCAAATACTGCTGGTTTGGCTATTTTAGAGTTTTTTGAAGATGGTGACTTTGAGCAATTTAATAAATTAGATGAATCGCCTGTTACCAGTGCAGATTACGCGGCAAATGAAATTGTGATGACAGAGTTAAGCAAACTCACTCCAGATATTCCAATTATGTCGGAAGAGATAGAAAATATATCGCTGGCAGAACGTTCACTTTGGACTCGGTATTGGTTAATTGATCCATTAGATGGCACACAAGAGTTTGTCGCAGGTCGTTCAGATTTTGCGGTAAATATTGCGTTAATAGAAAATGGTAAACCTGTATTAGGTGTAATTCATGCCCCAGTTACAAAAACAACATTTTGGGCGGTATCCGGTTTAGGCGCTCATAAAATATTCAATGGTAAAACCAAAAGCGTGTCGGCTACGCCTGTCGACCCTAAAAATGCATATTTACGCGTTGCCATTAGCCGCGTACAAAAATTAGAAACCATCACTAAATTTATTAAGCCAGATATTGCTTTAGAATTTGTTTCTATGGGCAGTGCCGCGTTAAAATCGTGTTTGGTGGCTGAAGGCAAAGCCGATATTTATATTCGTGTTGGACCAACAGGTGAATGGGATACAGGGGCCCCCCAAGTTATTGTTGAAGAAGCTGGTGGATGTATTTTAGATTCAGAATACGCAGCATTAAGTTATAACCAAAGAGAGTCGGTATTAAACCCAGACTTTATGGTGCTCGGCGATAGACTATTGGATTGGTCGACAATCACCATACCTCATACTTCAAGACGAGATTAA
This sequence comes from Psychrosphaera aquimarina, assembly GCF_032461525.1. Lineage (NCBI taxonomy): Bacteria > Pseudomonadati > Pseudomonadota > Gammaproteobacteria > Alteromonadales > Pseudoalteromonadaceae > Psychrosphaera > Psychrosphaera aquimarina. Next base: position 501,061 of record NZ_JAWCUA010000003.1, read on the forward strand.
GGAAATAGTTTAATTATGATCACGGATATTAATAATTTAATTGGTTGTGCGATGTCGCTTCTCAGTGGCCAAGAAGCGGATTACGTTGATGGTAAAGTATTAAGCCCTCAATCTGCGGATGATATGAAGTGTATCGCTCGTGATATTACCGAATATCTAAAAAACAGCACGATGAAGTCAGAAGTGGAGATGCAGAAGCTAGAGCATTATAAATATACGTTATTGGCTATCGCCCCTTTTGGTAGCCGATATATATCTAATCGCCATGACCATTATTTTATTGTGCAATGTGACTTTGATTTTGATTTGTTAGAAGACGCGATGGAGCATGAAACATTAGATGACATGTATGACTCTATGTCGATTGCCCACGACTTTGATCGTGAAGAGTTTGAATCAACGGCTATTATCGTAAGAGATATAGACAATAATATTTTAGCGTGTGATTTACGTGGGTGTTGGAGTCCATTAGCCGATAAATTTGCTGTTAGAGTAGAAGATTGGGTTGATCACTACGCGATTTAACATAAGATTAAATCGCACTTGATGATAGCCGTTAACCTTTAAAGTCGTTAGCGGCCATTAAATTTACAGTTTCATGTAACTCGGAATAAACTAACACAATTGACCCACTGTTGAGTTGTTGTTTTACCTCTAATTTTTTTTGCTCAAAGGAAATTTCTGATTCACCATAATCCGTCCCCTCTCGCATTACAAACTCTTCAATAATACTGTTTAATGCATCTGGACTTATTTGTTGCCATGGGATTATCATTTTGTCTCAGTTAATAATTGATTGATGAATTTTACGCTGCGTGTTTCCAACCAAAACTCTGGTTTTAATGGGTTGTTACCCGTAAGGAATCCAACGTGGCCGCCTTTTTTACTTAACTCAAATTGCACGCTGGCAGACATTTCATTTTCACTCGGGATCACAGTCTCATTCATGAATGGATCATCTAGGGCATGGATAATTAACGTTGGTACGGTAATGTTAGACAAAAACTGTTTACCACTTGATTGTTCATAATAATCTTCAGCGCTGGCAAAACCATTTAAAGGCGCGGTAACAAGTTGATCAAACTCACCCATGTTAGCTATGTTATCTAGTTGTTCTTTGTCTAGTAATAGTGGATCTGCGCCATTTAACGCATCTATCTTGGCATGTGTACTGCGTTTTAATTTATCCAGCAAGTATTTTTGATAAACCTTGGCAAAACCTTGACCAATAGTTTTAGAACATTCAGATAAATTTAATGGTGCAGAGATGACAATTGCCCCATCGAGTTGCGTGTCTTTTCTTTCACCAAGGTATTTAGCAAGCACATTGCCACCTAATGAAAACCCTATTGAGAACAATGGATTGGTGGGATGCCTTTGTTTTAAATATTTAATAAACTCACTGACATCAGCGGTTTGTCCAGAATGATAAGTTTGAGCCTTGCGGTTGGTTTTGGTTCCACAGCCTCTAAAGTGCATTAATACGGCAACCCAACCTTGTTGGTATAAGGTGTTCATCATTCGTTTGGTATAAAAGCTATCAAACGAACCTTCTAAACCATGAAAAAGTAGAATGATAGGTTGATTAGGTTTTATCTTATTTACTTGATGTGACCAGGTGACTTCGACAAAATCACCATCACTTAGGTCAAACTCTTGAAAAGCGGGTTTGAAGTGAGACGTAATGGGATACGCTCGAGGTAAAATGGTTTGTAAGTGGCGATTAGTCATCCACCAAGCTGGTTTAAATTTTGATTCAATTAACATACTGGCCCCAATGTTGATCACAGTTAAGTGGGGGTAAATTAGGTAAATTCAAATTTTATTTACTATTTTTAATGAATGATAATACTGAATAAAATTAATGATTTATCGAGTTAGAAATTAGCAATACCTGATGCTTTTATTGCCAACCAATTTTCCATAAATTAGGATCTTTTAATGTTTTCCAATCAATCTCATATTGGTTGTTATTAAATACTGCCTCAATGACACACTTTGTTAGTAATTGCTCATCGTTAAACTCTACATCAACGATGATAAAGTGTTTTTCTTTGTTACTAATCTTACACTTGGTCCACTTACTGTTTAACAGCGTTTTGGGACTAACTTTGTTCATCTTTTTCCCTTTTGTTACGCAAACGTTGCTGTTGAATTAATGCAAAAGTCTGTTCAATCTCAGCTTGGAATGTGGATAAGTTGGTTTTGTTTTGATAGTCGAACGTGAATCGACTATGGAATAACAAGGTTAGAGTGACGTCTTCAAAACCAAGGTAACAGGTATACCCATCAATATCGTGCCAAGCGGTTAATTTGTTAAACGTGGTTTTGTCTGCCACTTTATCACCGTGAGTGAGGACATGATTAAATAATTCTAGATAATTTGCGTAAGTCATATGTCACCTTTTTTGTAACCTTGTTATTAAAGTATCACTTTAAACTGACGAGGGTCTGTTTATCTATCATTTTCAATTCAACGCTGCGTAAAATTAAAGATTAACAAATCCTAATACTCTATATACGTGGAAATAAACGCTATGGTTCATATATTTACGTTCGAGCCTAGTTTAGAGGTGTAACAAATAGTTTTTTTGACTCAGACAATAGGTTTTGAACTGCTGGGTGTTTAACTTTTCTTTCTGGAGAAATAAGATAATAATGCTCCATAACCTGATCAGTTCTACCAATTAGTTTTAGGTTAAATTGATTGATTACGTGTTCTTCAATAATAGTTGGTGCACAACATACACCATAGCCTGCTTGAGAAAAATATTTGGTCAGAGCTGAGTCATCAAGTTCACCAACTATTTTAGGTTTTACGCCAATCTGATCAAACCAAGAGAGTACGCTAATCCTTTGATTGCTACCTTCCCCCGCAGTAAAGAAACCTTCTCCATTCAGGGATTGTGGAAAATCCTCGATTAATTCATTGGCTTTCTCTGTAGCAGCAAAAAAACTCATCCCACTTTTACCAACAAAGTGACTAAATGCTTTAAGTGCAGAATGAGGTGGTAGAGAAGTATCGCTTAATATTGCATCTAATTTGTTTATGGCTAAATCACTTAATAAATTATCTAAGCTAGTTTCTTTACAGATCAATTTAATGTTGTCATCCATGGAATATATTTGTTTTAAGAAATTAAATGAAAACACCTTAGCGATGACATCGGTAACTCCAATTGAAAATTTTGATGAGAACTTTTCAGAATGATTTTGTAATGAATTGATTAACTCATCACCAAGATCAAAAATCTCCTTAGCATAATTATAAGTTACGTTACCCATTTGATTGAGTTGTAATTTTTTACCTACTCGGTCAAACAACTTATACCCTAATTGATGCTCTAGCTTTTGGAGCTGTGAGCTTAACGTTTGAGGCGTGATATGCATAGCTGCAGAGGCGTTAGCAATACTACCGTGGCTGGCAATAGCATAAAAATACTTAAGGTGGTGGTAGTTCAAGCGCATAAATTAGCTAGTCTGAATTAATTTAATCTAATGTATCACAACATTATCAACTTTTAGTTGATGACTTTTCAATTAATAACGACTTTTAATTAACATTGGAGTAAGTATAAATAGACAGACTAAGGTTAAGGTTAAGGATTTGTTATGTCAGAGAACGCACTTATCATAAAGTGGAAAAATTTTATACAAACCGATGCCAGCTCAGGCATCATTCTAGTGTTAGCTTCTTTGTTAGCCCTTGTGTTAGCAAACAGCCCTTTTAGTCCCGCTTATAATTCATTCTTAGAGTTTCCAGTTAGCATTGTTTTGGGCTCATTTGAGATCAGTAAACCTTTAGTACTATGGATAAATGATGGGTTGATGGCCATATTCTTTTTTGTTGTCGGATTAGAAATTAAGCGGGAACTATTGTATGGACAACTCGCGTCAAAAGAGCAAGTCATTTTGCCATTTTTGGCTGCCGCAGCAGGCATTATTTTTCCTGCGTTGATTTATGTGGCGTTAAATTATCAAGATGCGATAGCCATGAATGGGTGGGCTATTCCGTCAGCTACCGATATCGCTTTTGCGCTAGGCTTATTCATTATTTTTGGTAAATATTTACCACCTAGTTTGAAAATATTTTTATTGTCAGTGGCCATTATTGATGACATAGGTGCAGTGATCATTATAGCCCTATTTTATTCCTCAGATTTAGCCCCTAACTCTTTGTTGATCGCTAGCGTAGGTTTACTCGCACTGTTGTTATTTAATCGATTAGAGCTAAGCAACAAAACGCCATTTATTTTGGTTTCCATTATTGTCTGGGCTGCAGTTTTAAAGTCTGGTGTTCATGCAACCTTAGCCGGTTTTGCGGTGGCTCTTTTTATACCAATAGCTAAAGACAAATCTGAATCCATGTCTTATCAAATTGAACACAGCCTTCACCCTTGGATAGCTTTTTTTGTATTACCAGTCTTTGCTTTTTCTAATGCAGGAGTGGAGTTAATTGGTACGTCTGTTTCTCAATTATTTACCCCAGTGTCGATGGGCATTATTGGAGGATTGTTCATTGGTAAACAATTAGGGATCTTTGCAGCATGTTATGCAGCCATTAAGTTAAAACTTTGTAAGTTACCTAAAGATGCCACTTGGTCTCAGTTATACGGTGTGTGTTTGCTGTGTGGTGTTGGATTTACCATGAGTTTATTTATTGGTTCATTAGCATTTGAAGAGCAAGGATTAGCGTATCAAACACAAGTTAAAGTGGGCGTGTTAGTCGGCTCAATAATGTCAGGGGTATTGGGTGCTTATCTAATTAAACGTTCGTCAGATAAACTAAAAATAGCAGGTGATAAAAATGAAAATTAAAACCGTTAAACAGTTGTTCGTTGTTGTTGGATTGTCGTTAACATCCTTTGTTGCAACGGCAGATTTTAAATCAGAAATCATTGAGTCTTGTACTGAGTATCAAAAAAATGATGGTGGCAAGTTTGTCAACGCATGCAAGTTGTATATAGACGGCTTTATAGATGCCTCAATGCAATACCATGAAAATACCAATGACGATAAAAGTAGTTTTATTAAACGGGTTTATCGAACACGAACTATGTCCGGGGAAATAGTGAATAGCGATTTTGAGCGCCCTTTTTGTATTCCTAAAAAGCTACAACGACAACAAGTGGCATCAAACGTTGCTAAGTCTATAGAACTTAACAATTTAGATATCATTGATTTTAGACTTGTTGTCCATCAGTCGTTGGTCAATCAGTACCCATGTTGAAGTAAATAACCGAACCCAACCTTTTCAGACAAGGGATTGTCTGATTTTTTAAGGGGCATCACCAGTATATTTTTAGATGAAAAACGAACCGAGTTATCGGTTGTGATCTTTATACAGTGTTTCTGCGTATTAATACTAAGTTAATAGGTAGAAGTGATTTGTGATGCAGCATTACAATAAAGATGATTTAACAAAAATGGATCAGCGTTACCGTGTACAACTAATCAATAGTTTATCCGGGTTTAAAAGCGCAAATCTGATTGGTACATCTAATCTAGCGGGCCTGCATAATCTTGCTATTTTTAGTTCTGTATTTCATTTAGGGGCATCACCTGCATTGGTCGGATTTATTATCAGACCAGACAGTGTAGCTAGACATACTCTTGATAATATTCAACAGACTAAAACCTATACCATCAACCAAATTAGCGGATCGTTTTGGCGTGAGGCGCATCAAACCTCAGCACGTTATTTAGAGCAAGAAAGTGAATTTGAACAGGTCGAGTTAACCCCTGAATTACATCAATGTACCCGCGCGCCGTTTGTAAAGGAAAGTCGCCTTAAATACGCTTTGTTGCTCAAAGATATCATGTCTATTCCGCTTAATGGCACCCAATTAGTTATAGGTGAAATAACCGATGTGATTTGTGAGTTTAGTGCAATCAAACCCGATGGATATATTGATATTGAATCGTTAGATACCATTGCAGTTTCTGGTTTAGACAGCTACCACTCAACTAATAGATTGTCCCGTGTCAGTTATGCTAAAACAGATAGTCATCCAACGGATATTCCATTAGATGGCTTATTAGCTAAACATCAACCTTAGCGACTTCATGCGCTCGAATGTCTCACTTAAAATTAACGGGAATATAATGTTAACAATATTTTATGATGGCCATTGTCCATTATGTGTTGCCGAGATGAATCATTTGGCTCGTGACGATAAAAATAACCTAATAGAATTAGTCGACATACATCAGCCTAATTTTAAACAAAGGTTTCCTGAAATTGATTATGATGCCGCCATGAAAATATTGCATGGTAAGTACCAAGGCAAAATCCTGTTTGGTTTAGAAGTAACACATAGAGCTTGGACATTAGTAGGTAAAGGCTTTTGGGTCGCGCCGTTAAATTGGCCGGTGATAAAAACGCTCAGTCATTATGTGTATTTATTTTTTGCGAAATATCGACAACCTATTTCATCCGTTCTAACTAAGCTTTTTGGTTTAAAGGCCATAAGCTGTCACTCGGGGACTTGTTATGATAACTCAACAAACACTGATCGTAGGCGCAAATAGCGAAATAGCGAAAGCATTGGCTTGTGAAATACTTAAACAACAAAATTGCGGCTTGTTATTACTCAGCCGCCATTTTGACGAGCAGTGGCAGCATGAAAGAACACCTGAGCAACTGCAACGGGTAAAATTAATCAGCGTTGAGGATTACAGCGAATCATCCATTGAGCATTCGATAGATAAAATTAATTCAAACAGTCAACTGCCGATCACCCGAGTTTTTATCTGTAACGGTTTATTGCACAACAAAACGGTTAAACCGGAAAAACGGTTAGAAGATTTTGATGCTGGAGCATTTCATCAAGTGATGTCAGCGAATGTGTTAACACCAATGTTATGGCTGCAAAAATTAACACCTATTTTAACCGGCGAGGTAAAGTGTAAAGTGGTGTTGTTAAGTGCACGGGTCGGAAGCATTAGTGATAACCGTTTAGGTGGTTGGTATAGTTATCGAGCATCAAAAGCAGCACTCAATATGATGGTGAAAACCGCATCAATTGAATTAGCTCGGCGAGCAAAAAACATAAAATTAATACTCTTTCATCCAGGTACGACAGACAGTCCTTTATCCAAACCGTTCCAAGCAAACGTGCCTCAAAATAAGTTATTTAGGCCAGAGTTTGTTGCTACTCAATTATTATCAATTCTAGATAAACAAGAGGTTGATGGAGTCGCTAGTTATTTAGATTGGCAGGGTGATTCTATTAATTGGTGATCAAAGGTTAGTTGAATTGCATATTGAACAGCGATAAAGAAAAGGTTTCAGGTTTTTTATTATTAATTAACAAACCAATTTCAATAATATCTTCAGAAGCTAATAGAGGTGCATTGGCAATCATTCGACCACGAAACGAGGCTTGAAAATCCTTCAATAAAAATCGAATAGTTTGGCGTTGACCATAAGTTGTGGCGAAATTGTGTTTATAGGATAAACGGTATCCATCTAGCATAGTGATCATTCTAAGTTGATAAATCAGTCCATCACCCATGACGTTAATAGAAACCGTTTTGAGGTGACTTGATAACGGATTAATAGGGCGAAATGTTGAACTGAATCCGCCATTATTTTCTAACGAAATGAAACCAGAGAATATGCCATAGCCATTTTCAAAATGTATCTTTCCTAGTGACCGTCCACCCATTACCCCGTCATTCGTTATACGCCAATGTTTGATTTCTTCAGCTTGACTAAAATCAATAGAATGTGAATTGGGGGTGATAGCTGTGTTGGTCATTTTTGGGTTACTCATTGTATAGTTCGCATAGATAACTGCTGCAATTACAATAGCGAATAATAGTTTCATTTTGTCGCCTTAATAACACAGTTAAATCACATTGTATTTTCAATAATTTGGCATAAGTCGGTCAGTTCATTTACGACTAATGTCGCCAAATCAGCATAATCTAGAGATTTTCCATGGGTGACCAAACAAGACATCGTATTGGCATTAATTGCAGCCTGTATGTCATATAAGAAATCACCAACGTATAGGATATTTTCAGGCTTTATTTGCCATTGTTCAGCCAAAAACAATAAGGCGTCAGGTGCAGGTTTTGCTTTGTGTTCTTCGCGTGAAATTACAATAGGAATATTTAAGTTATTGTTTTCCATTTTTATTAAGGCAGCTTCACGGCAATTACGAGTGACAATCGCCATCGGCAGTTTTAACTGATGTAATAATGCTAATAAATCATCAGCACCATCAAGTTTCACTGAGTCCATTGCTTCACTAATTTCATAGCCGATTAGCTGGGGCTCAATGACATCCCTTTGTGCTTTGGGTTTAGCGTTTACAAAATCTAATAAATCGACATCTAGTGGACAACCCAGAGACTTTTTTATTTTTGTAAAGTCTAAGGAAGATGAGACTAAGGTGTCGTCTAAATCAAAAATAACAGCGGATAATTTATTAGTTAACACTATTTTTCCTTATAACTATCAAGTTATGTATTAAAAACTGATCATTTGACGACAAGGAGCTGAAGGACTTAAACCACACATTTCATCGTAGGCCGTTTGGTACTCAAGAGTGGCGTTAAAGATATTATGGTTTCTTAAATAGTTTTTTGCTTCAATTAACGATGACGTAATCGTTATTTTATTTTGCTGGTTTAAGCTAACTAAATTATTTGAATCATCAACAGCCCCCACTAAGTAATGGGTAGATTCTGAGACACAAATAATAGTCGGGGTTAATTTAGTTTGATTGGTTAACGTGTTATTCATGGTCGAACTCCAGTAACAAGGTTGTTGGTGTCTAATCTTATTACGGTATTTTCATGAGTACAGATCACTATGTCCTCAATGATAATAAAAACACGGTGTTCACATTAAACAAAAATAATGTTTTGACCCATAGTGAACTTAATATCTTGATGTAACGTATAACTTAATAATTCATAACCCCAAATGGTATTTATATGCGTATTGTTATTTTATTGATTGTGTCCGCCCTGTTATCTGCATGCAGCACATCATTCCCTAACCAAATGGTTGAAGGTCAAACCTTCCCAGCTATTAGTGGTGAAACCCTAGAGAAAAAAACGTTAAACATTCCACAGGACTTAAATCAAAATCCAGTATTGCTATTAATTGGTTATAAACAAAATTCGCAGTTTGATATTGACCGTTGGTTAATTGGTTTAGACATGACTAATACGCTGGTGGACGTTTACGAATTGCCAACTATTCAAGGCATGTTCCCAAGAATGTTCAGCACCGTTATCGATAACGGGATGCGTAAAGGTATACCTAAAGAATTATGGAAAGGTGTGGCAACTGTTTATGCAGATGGTGAGAAAGTACAAAAATTCACAGGTAATGAAAATGGCAACAACGCCAGAGTCGCCTTGTTAAATAAAGAGGGGATTGTTGTGTATTTTTATGACGAAGGTTTTTCAGTTAGTGCATTAAATAGATTAAGAAAAACCTTATCGGCTCTGAATGATGAAGAATAAGAACATCATTGAGAGTTCAGGGGGGGTAAATTATATACTGCTATTAATAACAAACTGATTGACTCATTCAAGGTTTTGAATATACACTTTGTATATGTTACGTATATAAAGTGTATAAAGCCAAATGGGAATAGTAAAAATATCAGAAACCTTGCATGAAGAAATTAGACGTTCTAGCAATGTCATGTCCAGATCCATTAATTCACAAGCTGAGTTTTGGATAAAAGTAGGCAGGTTGGCAGAGTTAAACCCAACACTGACTTTTACGGAAATAATGAAAGCTGAGTTGTTAAAAGCCGATCAGAGTATTGCCGAGGCGTTTCATGAGTAAAGTCATTTTAAAAAATGAGCAAGAAATTACGTTAATGCGTGAATCTGGTCGACTATTGGCACAAGTATTTAAAATGTTAGATGAATTTATTTGTGAAGGCATGACAACATTGGAAATAGATACCAAAGTTGAAGATTATATTCGTAATGAATTAAATGCCCGCCCTGCCAGCAAAGGTCAATATGATTACAAATTCTCATTAAACTCATCTATTAATGACGTGGTTTGCCACGGTGTTCCTAGTGAGACAGTCAAGATCAATACTAAAGATATTATCAATCTTGATATCACCTTAGAAAAAGACGGATTTATTAGCGACTCCAGCAAAATGTATACCTTTAGCAATACCAGTGTCGACGCTAAACGTTTAGTCAAAACTACTTATGATGCCATGTGGAAAGGCATTAATGTGGTGAAGCCAGGAGCAAGGTTAGGCGATGTTGGTTATGCAATTCAAAAACATGCAGAGCAGGCCGGTTACAGTGTTGTAAGAGAATATTGTGGCCATGGCATCGGCCGTGAAATGCACGAGGCTCCTCAAGTATTGCATTACGGCAGACCAAATACGGGATTAGTTTTAGAAGCCGGTATGACGTTCACCATTGAACCTATGATCAACCAAGGCACTCACAAAATTAAAACCAAGAAAGATGGTTGGACAGTAGTCACAAAAGACAAAAAGCTTTCTGCTCAATGGGAGCATACTATTTTGGTGACCAAAACGGGGTTTGAAGTATTAACACTACGCCATGAAGAAAGCCCAATAAATTAACACGGCTTCTTTGCTAGCCTTGATAAATGTGTTTTTATTAATTTTTTTATAAAAGTTTGTCACACATTTCTTATGACAGGTTACTTAGTAATTGAAAGAACAAATTCTTGAACATTATTACTAAGGTCATAGGGCATTTTATGAGAAATATTCAGTTAACAACAAACAACAAAATGTATCATGTTGGATTATTATTTCTGGCGATAGTATTTGCTAGTTTTAATACGGCTGCAGAGGTCAGCCAATCTAAAAGTAACCTATTTGATGTTACGGTTATAGGGCAAGGCTCCCCAATTATATTGATACCCGGCTTGATGTCGGATGGATCTGTGTGGCAACACATCGCTAAAGAACTTTCAGATAAACACCAAGTTCATAGCATCTCCATTGCTGGCTTTGCAGGCACGCCACCTGTGGACAACTTTTCATTGGAACAAGTTAAAGAACAACTTATTAATTACATAACGATAAATAAGTTAAAAAAACCAAGCGTAATTGGCCATAGTTTAGGTGGGTTTATGGGTTTTTTATTGGCGTCATCAACGCCTGATCTTATTGGAAAATTAATATCAGTTGATGGTTTACCATTTATTGCACCAGTATTTACCAGAACGAATGACAGTACGGTGCAATCTATGGCCTCTCAAGCTCAATATATTCGTAATATGTACCAAAATATGACACCTCAGCAAGTGGCAGCTCAAACCCAACAAGGTATTTTTATACAAGCTAAGTCGCAAGCCGCACAACAAAAAATCGTTCAGATGGCGCTAGCGTCTGATCCTAAAACAGTCGGTGAAAGTATTTATTATTTAATGAGTCACGATTTACGATCACAAGTTGAAAACATTAAAAGCCCAGTACTGTTAATTGGTGCTTCGGGGGCATTTACTCAAACTTCTCAACAGCAACAAGTTGAAGTATTGTATAAACAGCAACTCGACAGCATAACCAAGGCGCAGTTAATCATGACTACTCAAGATAGGCATTTTATTATGTTAGATAATCCGACTTGGCTACTTAAGCAGATCAATGATTTTTTAGAAGGGTAATGACATGGAATTAACTTCTAATTTACAAAATGATGTGGAGTTTTCCAAACAAGGGGATATCGCCGCTTTTGAACGGTTAATAAAAAGTACCCAGAATATGGTTAGCAGTATCGCTTTGGCGATAGTAAAAGACTTCCATCAAAGTGAAGATATAACTCAACAGGTGTTTATTTCAACGTGGAAAAATATTAAATCATTAAAAAATAACAGCAGCTTTTTGCCTTGGATAAGACAAGCAACACGTAATACGGCATTTAATGCACTCAGGGCAAATAAATCAACCACGACCTTATCTGATGCTGAATCTGAGCAGTTGTTGTTGCAACTTTGCAATCATGATTTGACTCATGAAGAACAAGTGTTATTAAAAGAAAAGAACAGTATTCTAAATTCATTTTTAGAAAAATTACCGGATGATAGCCGAGATGTGGTTTTACTTTACTATCGTGAAGAGCAATCGACACAACACGTTGCCACATTGTTAGAGATAAGTCCTGAAAACGTAAGGCAAAAACTAACAAGAGCCCGTCGTTTGTTAAAAGATGAATTGTTGAGCTCCTTTGGTAAAGTGATATTTTCTACTGCGCCAAGTGCGACATTTACCGCTTTAGTAATGGCATCACTTGGTCATTCTGGCAAGGCTGCAGCAGCAACGGCTGCAAGTCATGTAATCGCGACCAAACAGACCAGCTTATTGGGTAAGTTTTCCATGTTGCTAAGTGGCGCTATGTTAGGCGCGACCTTAGGGGCATTAGCCACATATTTGGGCACCAAGCCTGCGTTAAAACGCATGACGGAGGAAAAGGATAAACAAAAGCTGATCAAACACCGAAATCAGACCATTGTGTGGGTAATACTTTCCGGACTGGCACTAGTCGGCGCGTATGAGTTTGGTACAACATACCTAATCATTGGAACCTATATTGTGTTTGCTATCGGACTTTATTATTTTAATAAACGAACTAGCGTTCATATTATCAATAGCCTTTATAATAATCGTCGTTTAAGCGACAAAGAGAGTAGGCGTAAAAAGATTGAACAAGCTTGTGGTCATTGGGGATTAATTATTGGCGTTGGAAGTGGATTTGCTGGATTAATAGTCGGACTAATCAACAGTGGTCAATTAGTATTATAAGTATCAGCTTAGCTTAAGTATTAAACCAAGATTGACTAAAGCAACAATCTTGGTTTAATCAACATCAGTTTAATAGTGGCTTTTTACTCCATAAGTTATTTAGGTTTACTTCTCTAGGTTTGCCGTTTTTTATCTGCCATTGAACATAAACTATGCTTAGAATGATTGCAGAACCTTTGTATAAATTTGAATCCAATTCGCCAATGAACCAACCACAGGACGTAGTTAACGTATTAGTAGCGCTTCGTTTTATTACACGATTTATTTTTAACGTATGTGATTCATGCAACCGTCAATACTTATTAGTAACAACGATTGCATTGTATACTCACTCACGGGGTTAGTTAATTAGTTGTATTATTTTTTTAGCTACAAGTGCTGAAGATAGATAGTTCTGACCAGTGACCACTCGCCCATCAACTTCTATGTATGGTGTGTTTCTTGGGGCGTAGTTAAAGTCACCACCATGCTTTTCTATTGTTTCTGTGATTTTAAATGGAAATTGTTTATAGTATTCTTTTTTAGGGTTTTCATATTCATCAGGGTAACCACTAATGCGTTTACCTGATACAAGGAACTCGCCAGAGCGTAATGTTAAAAAGGCAATCCCAGCTGTACCGTGACATACAGAGGAAATAATACCGTTATGGTTTTCATAGATGTCCATGACCAAATTTTGAATAGGCTGGCTATTTGCAACTCCATACATAGCACTACTTCCTCCAATATAATGGACAGCTTTATAGTTATTAGCTGTGACATCTGAAGGTTTTTTAGTGTTTGCTATCGCATGCATAAAATCAGCGTCATATAGATATTTTTTCTGTAATTCATTCGATGTATTTATATAAGACAATGGAATAGCGCCACCTTCAGGACTAATAAAATCCACTGTAAAACCAGCAATTTTAAACTCATGGTAAGCATTTACTATTTCAGAAAAGCTAGCGCCGACGGGTAGTGATGAGGTGCCATGAAAATGGACATTAGAAACAATAAATAAAATCCGTTTACCATGTTGAATTGAATGCTCATTAGTGGCAGTTTTGCTGATTATTTTCCAGTCGTCTTTGATTTTTTTAGCAAAAATAAATCAATAAAACGTCGTTGTTCAGTCGGTAAGATGATTTCCACTTTTGCAGTGGCAATGAATCCAGATACACCAATATTTAATATCTCTCCAATGCGTCCGGTATATTCACCAATATTATTTTTTTGAACCAATTGACATACTCTTTGGCGGGGACTCGCCAAATTTCCTTTTCTTTATTTTCTAATAATAAATTAGCGTCTGTATAAAAAGCTTCTGTAATTTTATCGGGGTAGCTATAAGACGTACCTTGAATATAGTTATTTAAGGTACGTCTTATGTCTTCATTATCAGAGTTGGCTGACGTCTGGGTGCTAAATAAAGTTAATAGCCAAAGCAGTATTATAAATTTCATTGTTTTTCCAAGTTGATTATTAAAAACAATGATTACATTAATACTGTGACTGTTGACTTACAGTCGCAGGTTATAATTTTACACTACGGATTTATAAATTTAGAGTTTGTTCTTTATATTTTGCAGGGGTCAGTTTGGTTTGCTTTTTGAAAACACTATAAAAAGTAGATTGAGAATTAAAGCCGCATAGTTCAGCGATAGTTTCAATCGTTTGATTACTATTAGAGACAAGTATTGATTTTGCTGCCTCAATACGAAGTTCATTGATGTATAAAGAGAAAGACTTATTCAAGTTATCATTTAACAATTGAGAGAACTTAGGCGTTGAAATTCCTAACCGCTTAGCCACTTGTGGCATGCTAATTAATGAGTTTTTATACAGCTCTTCATTTTTCATTAACAGATGAAGACGGTCTATTAACAAGTCTGCTTCTTCTGTTGTGATTTCTTTATCAGCGTATTTTATTTTTATAACCTTGTCCTTAAATTTAAATAACACTAATAAACAAGCGATGAAAAGAATGAATGAAAAAGACAGTGCACCAGCAATATAAGAAGTATATGAGGAAGTGAAATAGGCTAACCAGATAATGGCATTACCAATAAAAACACTGAGCAACCAAATGTCATCTTGTGTAAGCTTAGCTTGTTTTGTAATACTCTTAATTTTTGGGCTAATGACAATGAATGATAAAACTATATACATCAACCATACATAATTTATCAGCGTATAAAGCAGATTTCTCCATAACTCTAAATGCTGTTGGTACGGAAAAATTATACCTATGATTGTGATAACGCTGACTAATGCGATGAGGTGGTGTGACCACCGAACTTTCTGATGTGTAATCAGTTTGAGGTGACTCAAACAAAAGAAATAAAGCAGAGGGCCAATTAAAAAACAGGCCGATAAACCAATCTGTAAAATAATGATAATAATGTCAGGATTAAAATGATAAAGAACCGATTTTAATGTACGAATACTGATCATTATCAGCATTGCCGCTAAGAAGCGATTGCTCAAGTTTTTAGACGGTTGAACCCATAAATACAAAGCAACGATAAACCCGTTTATAGAGCCTAATGCGCTTAAAATTAAGATAAGTTGAGTACTAATTGGTAGCATATATATTAAATTTATAAACCTGATACCATATTCTGACAGAGCAATGATCAAATATCACTTATTTAATTTTCGCTTCATTTTTAATCTCACGATTAATAGGACATAAAATTATAAATGTAGCAAAATAGAGGCTTGATCTTTCTTGGTCATTTTACTCACTACTAAATCAAACGAATTATCTATCAAACGTTCTATCTCTCCTTGTGGAATAGAACCATCTAAAATTACCGTGTTCCAATGTTTTTTGTTCATATGATAACCCGCAATAATAGCTGGGAATATGTCACGTAACATCAGGGCTTCGTCTGGATCACACTTTAAGTTTAAGTAATATGGCGTTGAATTATCTGGGGCTTTAATATGATCTTTACCAGAACCCAACAAAGCAAACATTTTACCTTTTACTTTGTAAACTTCCGTTACATTGTCAAAAGGAAAATCAACTAATGTAGCGGGTTTAGATTTTAAATATTGCTGAACAGAAGTTTGAATATCCATGAACAGTTCCGGACTAATTATAGTGTTGTTTAATATTGAGTTAAAGTTAAGCGCAGCATGATAACCGCGCTTTATATTGTTATTTGACTGCTGATTCAGCGGCTTTCCGGCTGCGTGATATAAAGAATGCGCCAGCAATAGCCGATAAAATTGAACCGGATAACACCCCTACTTTGACACTATTTAAATGTTCAAACCCTTGATGTTCAAAGGCTAATGAACCAATGAATAAACTCATAGTAAAGCCGATGCCACATAACAAGGTAACCCCGTATAACTGAGTCCAATTGGTCCCTTCTGGCAACTTAGCTACGCCCGCTTTTACTGCTATCCAGCATGCGCCAAATATCCCCACTTGTTTACCAATAAATAAACCAGCCACAATCCCCATCACCACTGGGTTAAAAATGTCGTCGGCCGATGTGCCAATCAATTGAACACCCGCATTGGCAAAAGCAAAGACAGGCAATATAAAAAAGGCGACCCAATTATGGAGGCTGTGTTCCATATGGTGCAACATAGGGTGACCATCTTCATTATTAACATTAATTGGAATAAACATAGCGACCGCGAAGCCGGCTAATGTTGCATGCACACCAGATTTAAGTACGGCAGCCCAAACTATCATGCCAACTAAAACATACGCACCTTGTGCTCTCACTTTGTAACGATTTAAGCCAAATAAAACTAACAAACCAACAGCTGCGACAACGAGTGAAGTAGTGGATAAGTCTGCTGAGTAGAACAAGGCAATAATGACTATGGCGCCAATATCATCAAAAATAGCCACAGACAGTAGAAACAGTTTTAACGTAATTGGTAACGAACGGCCAAATAGGCTGAATACCCCTAGCGCAAAGGCAATATCAGTAGCCGATGGAATTGCCCAACCAGTCACTGCAACTGGATCATCAAAGTTAAACCAGACATAAATCAGTGCAGGGACTGCTATTCCAGCTACAGCGGCAATAGCCGGAAGTGTAATTTGGGCAACTGAATTGAGGTGGCCTTGTAAAATCTCTCGTTTTATTTCCAAACCAACCATAAAAAAGAAAATGGCCATTAAGCCATCATTAATCCATAACAATAGTGGTTTAGCTATTTCGAATGATCCAAATTTAACGGCCACAGGCAGATTTAACATGCCATTATAAAACCCATCCAGTGGCGAGTTAGCAAAGATTAATGCGAGCAACGCAGCGCAGACAAGTATAATGCCGCCCGCGGCATCATGCTGGATCATTTGTTTGAAATTTTTAGACATTGTATGTCCTTCACAGTTAGTAGTGGCAGCAGGATAACAAGGAAACTCTCATTATAGAACTAATGAACGATTATGGGTTAATCCCAAAAGGGCGTTTGCGCTCAAATTGCATCGATTTCCCCCTATAATATTGATATATCTCAACAATAATAGCTATATATTGGCAGAATTTGTACAATTGGTTTACCTTTATTAGGTGACACAACAACTTTCAAATTAAATGTTAATAAAACTAATTAATGGGTAGTAATTAATGAAAAAGACACTCGCAGCAGCAATAATAGTTGCCCTTGGTGCAACTTCTACATCTGCGTTGGCAGAAACAAGAATCAATGGATTTGCTTCAATCGTAGCGGGAGTTATGACTGATAAAGACACTTCTCTTTTTGGTTACTCTGACAACCTTTCCTTTAAACCTGAAAGTCTCTTTGCATTACAAGTATCCTCTGATCTTGGTGAAGGCTTATCTGCAACGGCACAAATCATGTCTCGTGGCGAAAATGATTACTCTACAGAGTTTGAATGGGCATATTTATCTTATGAGATAAGTGATAGCACTCAAGTTAATGCCGGTAAACTTCGTATTCCATTTTACCGCTATTCTGATTTTTTAGATGTGGGTTATGCGTATAATTGGGCTCGCCCACCACAAACGGTATATAACCTAGTATTCTCAACATTTGATGGTGTTAGTATCGTCAACAACCATACTTTAGGTGATTGGGATTCTAGTATTCAAGCAATCTACGGTAGTTACGACGGTAGTGTTAACTTACTTTCAAATGAAGATCCTGCTGAATTAAATAACATGATGGGTGTGAACTGGACAGTAAGTTATGACTGGCTAACTGCTCGTGCTGTTTATATGGTGGCAGAAACCTCTATCAGTTTTGACAACAATCCAGATCCAGATCAAATCCTAAATCAAGGTATTTCACTTGTTGGCGCTGTATTCCCTGAAGCTGCTGATAGTTTAGTGGTTAATGAAGACAACGGATCATTTTTTGGCTTAGGTTTTAGCGTTGATTATAATAACTTCTTGATTGATGCCGAATTTACAACGGTGGAAGTTGAAGACAGTATTGTCGCAACACAAGAACAATATTATGTATCTGTAGGTTATCGTTTTGATACTTATACTGTGTATGCAATTACAGAGCACAGAGAAGATAAAAATGATGATAATTACAGCGGTCAACTTCCAGCTGTATTACCACTTTCAGCTGACTTAACTGTTTATCCTCAAGCTACTTACCAAGCGCTATTAGCGAGTCAAGAAGAAGAGCGTGATGCCTTCACTGTTGGGGTACGATATAACTTCCACCCAGCAGCAGCGCTTAAAGTTGATTATACATCGTACGATGTGAAAGGCGTTGGTGAGAGTAACTTGTTGTCAGTTGGCGTGAATCTAGTATTTTAAGGGGTAAATAAATGAAACTATTAAAAACCAAATTATGCATAGCCATTCTTGGTCTAGCATCTGTTGCAGCACAAGCTGAGATTGCCGTTGTGGTTCACCCTTCTAATGCGTCAGACATCGATAGTTCTGCTTTATCAAGAATTTTCTTAGGAAAATCAAAAAGCTTTAGCTCTGGAGATCAAGCGGTACCAATTAACCAAGAAGAGTCAAATAGTGCAACCGATGAATTTAACAGTAAAGTGTTAAAAAAATCAGGTAGCCAATTAAAAGCATATTGGTCAAAACTGGTATTTACTGGAAAGGGTACGCCGCCAAAAGCCGTATCTAATGATGCAGAAGTTATCAGTTTAGTATCGACAAACCCAAATCTAATCGGTTATGTAGATGCTGCATCTGTAACTGGTGACGTAAAAGTAATCGCTAAGTTTTAAGTGAGTAGGTGAATAACCTTAATTGCTTGCTTTAGTTAAATAGAAATCCGATATCAGTAATGATATCGGATTTTTTTATAGTTGAAATAAGTTAACTCTTTCACTTTTGTCGTTTCACAAAATTGAAATATTAGTTACATATAATCAATGGCAAGTATTTCTAGCGATATTAAAACTTCATGACTGTATCTATCGACGCCTCATCATTAACGCCTCAACCTGAAAGAGAGTTAAGCTATTTTTCCAAAGAACTAAGTTGGTTGTCTTTTAACGAAAGAGTATTGCAAGAAGCTGATGATGCTAAAAACCCGATAATCGAGCGCATACGTTTTTTGGGAATATATTCGAGTAATATGGATGAGTTTTATCGGGTTAGAGTTGCCAGCGTGCGTCGTAAAGTCATTATTTATAAAAATAACGGTCAACTCGATAAAGCAGAACAAGCCTTACAAGTGATGGCGGAAATAAACCAAAAAATCGCGCAAATGGCAGTGAAGTTTGATGCTATTTATAAACGCGCATTTAATGTTTTACGCAAAAATAAAATACATCTAACGGAAAAAGAAGAATTAACCTTAACCCAGATAAACTGGCTCCGAGATTTTTTTGAAAACAAAGTCTTACGTCATATCGCGCCTATTTTAATCGACAAAAAAGTAGACTTGGTTAGCCGTTTGATTGACTCGGCTACTTACTTTTATGTCGGATTATATAGGCAAGATAAACCCACCCAATATGCCACTATTGAATTACCGTCAGATAAAATGCCTCGTTTTATCGTATTACCCTCAGAAACGAAGACCAAACAAATACTGTTATTAGATGATGTATTGCAGTTGTTTTTAGAAAATATCTTCAAAGGGTTTGTTGAATTTGACTCCATTGATTCCTATTCATTTAAAATGACTCGCGACTCCGAATACTCTCTCGATGAAGGCATTGACGACAGTTATCTGGAAAAAATGTCAGACAGTATGAAACAACGATTAATCGCAGAACCTGTCAGAGTTATCTACGATGGCGCTATGCCTGAAGACATGGTTAAAAGTATGAAAAAGCATTTGAAACATGCTTCATATGACAATCTTGTTGCTGGTGGTCATATACGAAACTTTAAAGACTTTATTAACTTTCCAAACATAGGCCGAAAAAGTTTAGAAAATAAACCCATCCCAGCCATCAGCAGTAAACAGTTTACGGCATATAATACCGTCTTTGATGCAATAGCTCAGGAAGATGTATTGTTGCATTATCCTTATCATCGATTTTTACATTTTACCGAGTTTGTTCGCCAAGCAGCCTTTGACCCTCATGTGAAACATATTAGGATCACCATGTATAGAATTGCTAAAAACTCACGCATAGTCAGTTCATTAATTGATGCTGTTGATAATGGTAAAATGGTGACCGTGATCATGGAGTTAAGGGCAAGGTTTGACGAGCAAGCGAATATTGCTTGGGCAAAAACCATGACTAATGCGGGTGTAAAAGTAATTTTTGGTAATTCCTCTTTTAAAATCCACACAAAACTATGTGTGATCAGTCGAGAGGAGCAGTCGAGCCTTACTCATTATGCACATATAGGGACGGGTAATTTTAACGAAAGCACGGCAAAAATTTATACCGACTTAAGTTTATACACAGCCGATCCCATCATCACAAAAGAAGCGATTAAGGTCTTTGAATTAATTCAGCTGCCTTACCGTCAATATGAATTTAAACATTTAATGGTCTCTCCAATCAATTCCAAAGAACGTATTTTAGCGTTAATGGATAATGAAATAGCCATAGCCGCACAAGGCCGTTCTGGAGAGATTACGTTCAAAGTCAATAATTTAATAGACAGCGACATCATAGACAAACTGTATCAAGCTAGCCAAGCCGGAGTAAAAATTAGAGGTATAGTGCGGGGAATGTGTTCGTTAGTACCAAAAATTAAAAACCTGAGTGAAAATATTCACATCATCAGTATTGTTGACCGTTTTTTAGAGCATAGTAGAGTGATGGTTTTCAATAATGATGGACAACCCAAAGTGTATATTTCTTCAGCTGATTGGATGCGTCGTAATATGCAAGACAGAATTGAAATTGGTACGCCAATATTAAACCCAACATTGGCGCAACGGATCATCCACATCTTGGAATTACAATTTAAAGATACGATGAAAGCGCGGGTGATAGATAAACACCAATCTAATGTTTATGTGAAAAGAGGTAATAAGAAAAAACTTCGCTCACAGTTAGAAATTTATCAATACCTTAAAGGTTTAGAAAAACAAGATGGTTAACTAAATGATATCCGTGCAGAGATTAGGGGATAAGGTTGTCATAAATTGAACATGAATTAGTAACATCTTTGTCACCTTAGTCTAATACGCTCACATTACTTTTATAAAACCTCTTTGGTGACGTGTGATTTCAGTTGAAAGCATAGTTGCAGAGCAGCTGCCTAAAATAGATTCAAGTAACCCATTAATAAAGTCGTCTGCATTACGTTTATTAAAATACCTGTTCCATGAGTCAGAAATGACGGAATTTGGTAAAGCTTATCCAAATTTAAATGGCATCGATTTTGTCGAAAAAGTATTAGATTATTTTGAATTTGATTACCTCATTAACGATAGAGAAAAAGCTAACCTGCCATATTCAGGTGCTGTTGTTGCCATAGCCAATCATCCTATTGGTAGTTTAGATGGCCTTGCTTTATTAAAGATGTGTACCGACATCCGCTCCGACGTAAAGATAGTGGCTAATGATCTTTTGTGGTCAATAAAACCATTACGACCTTTGTTATTGCCGGTAAACAATATGGCGGGTAATACGGCGAAATCAAACATGAAAGCCATTGAGCAACACTTAGCCTCAGGTGGCGCTTTACTGATATTCCCAGCAGGAGAAGTCTCACGTTTAGGGGTTAAAGGCGTCAAAGATGGTAAGTGGCGTAATGGTTTTTTAACCTTTGCCAAACAAGCAAAAGCCCCAATCGTTCCTATTCATATCGATGGTAAAAACTCTCTGTTTTTTTATGCGTTATCTTTATTAGCCAAACCTTTGTCTACCTTGTGGTTGATTGACGAAATGTTCAAACAGCGCAATCAAGATATACGGATTCGAATTGGGCAAGCTATTGAGTACAAAACCTATAACGAGTTAAAGATTGATAGGAAAAACTTAAAACAGTTATTTAAAAAGCAAGTCTACTCCCTTGCTAAGAAAAAATATCAAACTGAATTTAAGCCATTAGTTGAGAGTGTGGCACATCCGGAAGACAGAAAAACCTTAACCAAAGAATTGAAAAACTGTGAGCTGTTAGGCCAAACTAATGACGGTAAACGCATCTATTGTTACCAGCATAAAAGTGATTCTGCCATCATGCGTGAAATCGGCCGGTTACGAGAATTTACCTTTAGGAAAGTAGGCGAAGGCAGTGGTCATAAAAGAGATTTAGATAAATTTGATAATTATTATGACCATATCGTTTTGTGGGATAACGAACAGTATGAATTAGTTGGGGCATATCGCTTGGTTCCTATTGCGCAAGCGCGACAAAACAAAGATACAAACAAGCTTTACAGTGAAACCCTTTTTGATTTAACTAACTTAACTACTGACGTTCAACAATATGGCTTAGAGTTAGGCCGTAGCTTTGTGCAACCAGATTATTGGGGCAAACGTGGCCTAGATTATTTGTGGCAAGGTATTGGTGCTTACTTAAGAAAACATCCAGAGATTAAGTACTTAGTAGGTGCAGTCACTATGAGTAACGATTTAAACCAAGATGCCAAGGCCTGTTTAGTTCGTTTTTATCAAACGTATTTTGGCGATAAAAATAATATAGTCACAGCCAATCGCCCTTTTGAAATGACAGAAAATGATGGCATACAATTTACAGGCAATGATTACGAAACTGAGTTTAAACGTTTAAAAGACGAACTTAAAAAACATAACGCAGTGGTCCCAACACTATATAAACAATACTCTGAGTTATGTGAGCCGGGTGGTACCGCGTTTAGTGCATTTAACGTAGATCCGGATTTCTGCGATTGTATCGATGGTTTTGTTGTAACTGAGATAGCAAAATTTAAAGCGAACAAAAGGCAACGCTATTTAGAGGGGAATACTTAATAAAGTTGGTATAACAGGTAAATGCAAAAATACGGTTTAGTAATCTAGAAGTTGCGGCAGACAATCGCATACAATGATAAAGTTATTCAAAGTGGCAAGATCGGCTGGTTTTAACCGTTGATCCAATACAGCCCCGCCAACATCATTGGCAATATGGTTAATATTTTTAGAGGTTCATAGACATTTGCAAGCCAGCTTAATCACCAAAACACTAGACAGCATTGAAGGCACAGATTCTACTAAAATTGCAGTATTAGACATGGGGTCTAATAGTTTTCATTTAGTGGTTGCACGAGTAATTTCTAATTCAGTACAGATCTTACACAAAACTAAAATCAAAGTGCATTTAGCGGATGGCTTATCCAAAGATAACTATTTATCTCAAGATGCGATTCACCGCGGGCTTGAAGCCTTGGAAGTGATCCAACATAGTTTGGCAGGTTTTGAACCTGAAACTGTCAGAATTGTCGCTACTTATACACTTAGAAAAGCCAAAAATGCTTTGGACTTTATTAAAGCCGCTAAAAAAATATTACCCTACCCTATAGAGATAATCGCAGGCAAAGAAGAAGCGCGCCTGATTTACAATGGTGTGGCGCATACTGAGACATTAGTAGGTAAAACGTTAGTCATTGATATTGGGGGAGGTTCTACAGAATTCGCCATTGGTGAGCAGTTTGATCCCCTTTTATTAAGAAGCATTGATGTTGGTTGCGTTAGTTTTAAACAGTTATTTTTTAAAGACGACAAAATCAAACGTAAAATGATGGATAAGGCCATTGCATATGCTCAACAGCAATTGACCTTAATTGAACAAAAGTATCTTAACTTAGGTTGGGATAAGTGCATTGGCACGTCTGGCACCATTGAAAGCATAGTGACCATTTTGAACAAAGGGTCAACTGAGGGGGTAGTCACCTTAGATCAGTTGGAACAATTGATGGAGACCTTGATTGCTGCGACAGATGTAAACACATTAGATTTTGGTGATATAAACGAAGACAGAAAATTATTAGTTCCGGCGGGGTTAGCCATATTAATTGCTATCTTCAAAGAGTTTAATATTGAGCAAATGTCTTTTGCCTCTGCCGCCCTGCGTGAAGGTGTGATCTATGAGATGGAAGACTCATTAACTCATACAAACGTGCAAGAGCGTTCTGTGCAGAGTTTAGCGAGTCGTTATGACATTGATATCAACCAAGCTAACTTAGTGTTAGATACCTGTTTTAGATTATTTAAACAGGTTAAAAAGCCATGGCAAATAAAGAGCACTGGACTGAAACAACTGCTAGGTTGGTCCGCGTTATTACATGAAGTGGGTTTGCATATCAGCTCATCTGGGGTGCAAAAACACTCACATTACATATTAACCCATTCAGACATGCCAGGGTTTAATGCGGAACAACAGCAATTATTAGCCATCATAGCTCGGTTTCATCGAAAACGAATTAGACTGGATGAAATACCTGTTTTTAGCCAATTTAATGCTAAAGAAGTCTTATATCTGATCATCTTATTACGCTTGAGCGTTTTGCTTAATATAAAACGCCAGCAGGGCTTTTTGCCTGATTTTGATGTCACAGTGATAGAAAACCAAATCACACTCAACTTTCCAGAAAACTGGTTAAATCAACGACCAATTATTGATATAAACTTAACTTTAGAAAAAGAGAAACTGGCTAAGGTTGGGATAGAGCTATTGTTTTTATAACCGCGCTTGCTTTATAGTTAGATGATTATCAAATCTAATAAAAATACCCAATAACCTCGCGGTTATTGGGTGTTTTTAATGTTAATTAACAAGCACTTTGCCATTTAATTGGCGATTGGTTATTAATAACTAATCAATCTATCTATAAAAAAATGATTAATTAAAGACTAATAGGATGATTAATAATTAACAGGAGGAAATAATATATTGAGCGAGATCAATCATTTCCTAATCCTTTGTTAGCTTGCAGTTTATTTATCGAACAAAAACCGTATAATGCCGCTCCCAATATCCACAATGCTCTGGGTTTACGACTCAGGGGGCAAAGAGGAAGACAATATGTCATCACAAGTAGTAGTGTGCGCAATGTATAAGTTTGTGCGCTTAGAAAATTATCAAGAATTACGTCAACCATTACAAAAAACAATGGAAGACAATCAAGTTAAAGGTACGCTGTTATTAGCCGAAGAAGGCATTAACGGCACTGTTGCAGGCTCTCGTGAAGGGATTGATGCCGTACTCGCTTGGTTACAACAAGACCCGCGTTTGGCGGGTATTTCCCATAAAGAAAGTTTTGATGACAGCATGCCGTTTTACCGTACTAAAGTGAAACTGAAAAAAGAAATTGTGACTATGGGTGTTGAGGGTATAGATCCTTTGCAGGTAGTTGGTACTTACGTTAAACCAAAAGACTGGAACGAGCTTATCTCAGATCCAGATGTGGTTTTGGTGGATACTCGTAACGATTACGAAATCCAAATAGGTACGTTTAAAGGGGCTGTAAATCCAAAAACAGAAACTTTCAGAGAATTTCCAGAATACGTAGCTAAAAACTTAGATCCGGCAAAAAACAAAAAAGTCGCGATGTTTTGTACTGGCGGGATACGTTGTGAAAAATCCACGGCATACATGAAAGAGCAAGGCTTCGAAGAGGTATATCACCTTGAAGGTGGCATATTAAAATACTTAGAAGAAGTACCACAAGAAGAAACTATGTGGGAAGGAGACTGTTTTGTATTTGATAACCGAGTCGCGGTTGATCATAGCCTAGAAAAAGGTAAGTACGACCAATGTCACGCTTGTCGTATGCCAATTACACAAGAAGAAATGCAATCTGAACATTATGTAATGGGTATCTCTTGTCCACATTGTGTAGACAAAGTCACCGACGAGCAGCGCGCCCGTTTTGCAGAGCGTCAGAAACAAATTGAATTAGCGAAACAACGCGGTGAGGAACATATTGGCTCGGATGCAACAGAGGCATTATTACGTCGTCAACAAGAGAAAAAACAACTTAAAGAGCAGGCTCGAGCAAAACAAAAATAAGTTTGTGAGGCTTCAAAAAACACTTAAGCGGATTTTAATAATCCGCTTTTTTATTCCCCTACTCCATTTTAATCCCTATAGGTTTCTTCACAAATGGGTGGCTAGTTGCACTTCAGAAAGTACATTTATACAAAGTATAAAAGTTAATTTAAGTAGCTAATTTTTTTAATTATTACGTACGCTCACTTGCATATAAAAGTATATATTTCATTATATTTAGAAAAAATTGGCTATTTCTCAAAAATGGTATTGAATTAGTACTTATAACTGACTGTTTTTTATGAGGGAATTTTAGTGAGCAGTAAAGAAGTTGTATTCATAATTGAGGATGATAGAAATTATATTGAAATTTACGAACAAGTTTTATGTTCTGAGTATCAAATTGTCGCGTTTAATAGTGCTTTAGCCGCTCTCGAAAAATTTAAAGAGCTAGATCCTAAAACAATATTATTAGATCTTAACTTACCTGAAATGAACGGAATTGAGTTTTGCCGTAAATTATTTAGTGAATATTGCTCAAATACAGATGTAGATATCATTTTTGTTTCGGGAGAATCTGATCCAAAGATGAAGTTTTCGGCTTTTGAAGAAGGAGCGGTAGATTACTTAACCAAACCCTTTGAAATTAAAGAATTAGTGTACAAGGTAAACGGAAGTATTCAACGGCGTTTAAAAGAAGAGCATTTAGTGTCAGATGCTCTGGAAAATAAGCAATTAATCTATACTACAATGGCTCAAGCATCGCAATACAGCCAAGTGATGAGCTTTTTAAAAACTTGAGTAAATGTAAGGATGTAGATCAAGTTGCAAGTGTATTTTTTGAGAGTATGGAATACTTTGGTTTAAGCAGTTCCATTCACTTTAAGTTACCTACCGATTCGTATTATCGACATGATGGGCTAGCCATCTCACCTATAGAAAAAGAAGTTTATTCCCTTTTAGAACCGAAAGGACGCTTATTTGAATTTTCTAAAAGAATGATTGTTAATGATGAGCATGTATCTTTTATATTAAATAACCCACCACAAGATGACCACAGTTTAGGACAAATACGAGACTATACTGCAGCTATGATTGAAGGATTAGAGGGTAAAGTACTGGAACTTTATTCACAGTCCGGAATGGGGAGTGCTATTTTTGAATTATCGTCCAATATTGAAGAATTGAAGTCAGGTGTCAGTCAACACAATAAGTTAATCAATGCCGTTATGACCAACATGATGTTAGAAATCGCAGCTAGTTTTCACTTATTGGAAATGACCGAACCGCAGGAATTGTTTTTAAATGGATTAGTGGAAAAGGGGTTATTAGAGCTGAGCAATGCTGAGAATATTTTAGTGGAAATAATGTCTCGGTTAGAAAACTTAAAGTTACAAATGGAAAATGTACAACAAGCAGCAAGTCCTAAAGGCCTGGATTTAGATGAATCTAGCGATATTGATCTTTTTTAATAGGTAGTAAGTGCCCAAATGTACGAACGTTTTTTTAATTATTCAAACGAACTTTTCTGTATTGCAGATAAAGATGCCAACTTTATTGATGCAAACGATGCATTTTGTAATCTTTTGGGGGTAACTAAAAACGAATTATTATCAAAAAAATACCTCGAATTTATTCATGAAGATGACATTTTCAAAACTCAAAATGAAATAAAAAAATTGTCAAGTGGGCTATCTGTAATAAGTTTTGAAAATAGATATGTAAGCGCTAATGGTGAAGTTTTTGTTTTAAGCTGGCGTGGATACCCAGATTTAGAAAACGGAGAAGTTTTTGCTATTGCCAGAGATGTTACAGCTGAAAGAGCGAGTATAAGTACGCATAAGCAGCTGTATGACTCAATTACAGATAATGTTATTTTTGCTAAGACTAATAAAAGAGGCATTATTACAGAGGTTAACGATAAGTTTTGCGAAATTAGTGGATATGAACGTTCAGAATTGATTGGTCAAACTCATAAGGTGATTAACTCTGGCGAGCACCCTACTGAGTTTTTCAAAGAAATTTGGCAAGTGATTACCTCTGGTAAAGTTTGGACTGGTGCTATTACGAACCGAAGGAAAAATGGGGAACGTTATATTGTACAAAGTATTATCACCCCATTGTATGACTTATCAGGCCGAATAGAATCATACGTAGCAATTCGATTTGACATAACTGACCGCATTCAATCAGAGATAGAATTAGAAAATATTTTAAAAATCTTAAATGAAACTGGCTCTATGGCGAAAATAGGTGGCTGGGAGTTAGATGTAAATACTGGTGATTTATCATGGACAGATGAAACATTTAAAATATTGGGCGTCAAAAAAGAAGGCAGTAAGACACCTAATTTGCCCCAAGGAATAAATTTGTTTTCAGAGCAACATAAACCAATTATTGACGCTGCCATACAAAGAGGGATCGAGTTTGGTGAGCCCTATAACCTAGAACTTGAGATTGTTAAGCCGGATGGTGGGTTAAAGTGGGTTGTGACAACAGGTAAGCCAATTTATAAAAATGGCAAAATAGTTTCTTTGTCCGGCACAATTCAAGATATTCATGAAAAGAAAATAACAGAGATGATGTATAACCAAGAGCGTCAAAAAAGTATACAAAATGCTAAGTTTGCTGCTCTGGGGGAGTTGTCAGCAAGTATTGCTCATGAAATAAATAATCCATTGGGTATTATTTCGGCTTATACAGAGCTGCTTAAACTGCAAGAAAATATGCTAGATAATGATAAGCTGGACACGATTCTTAAATCTTGTGAAAGAATTTCTTATATCGTTAAAAACTTGAAGCGATTTTCACGTTCAGATGATATTCCGGTAAAAAAAGTCATAGACCTTAAAGTTGTTGCAGAAGAAGCTATATCTTTAACGAAACCTAGAGTGAATAGAGGCTTGATCAAGCTTTCTTCGGAGTTACTTGCCAATTCATTCGTGTTAGGAAATGATATTGAAATTGAACAAGTCATCATAAACTTAGTCAATAATGCAATTGACGCTGTTCAGGATGAAGTAGATAGTTGGATCAAACTTTCATTAATGGATTTTGGAGAGTCTTATAAACTTGAGGTTGAAGACTCCGGTGAAGGGATCCCAGATGAGATTCAAATAAGAATGTTTGAACCTTTTTACACCACTAAAGACATTAATAAAGGAACGGGTTTAGGTTTATCGGTCATAAGAGGCATACTGGATGATCATAAAGCGACTATTGAATTTGATTCGAGCAGGGGGAATAGTTGTTTTAGTATAACCTTCCCTAAATATAGTGAGAGTAATTAATATGTCTTCAATAGTTTACTTAGATGACGAAGTGGCGTTGACTAAAATATTTGAATTATACTTCGAAGATTCTCACCATGAGATCAAAACATTCACCAATGAAGTTGAAGCAATTAATTACTGTAATAAAATGCCACCCGATATTTTATTTATTGATTATCGATTGGAAACAATGAAAGGCGATATAGTAGCAGAGCAGTTACCTGATTCTATTTATAAAGTTTTAGTGACCGGAGACATTAAAGTAGCTACAAACTTTAAATTTGATCTTATCTTGAATAAGCCATTCAAATGGGCCGAAATTGCTAATGCGGTAAAGGGGTTGAGTCAAAAGAATAACTATAGATTTTAAAGCAAACTCATTTTGAATTTATAGTCACAATTCCCTATAAATCAATGAGGTGTCTATAAAGACTGTTGATTTAATTGTTTAGCTAAAATCGAGGCTTCTTCATAAAATTCAGGTTCATTAATTTTAAAATTTTCAGACTTTTTAATCGCGGGTTCATAATTAAGCTCTGCTGCATTTATTAACCAAGCTAACCCTTCCAATTGATCTTCATCCACACCTTCACTTAGGAAATAAGCCCTAGCAACAGCTCCCATAGATTTTGGATCTCCAAGCATTGCAGCTTGCATAAAAAGAGTAAATGCCTGCTCAAAATTACTTTCTCCCCTTAAGACTAAAGCTTGGGAATATATTTTTTCTAGATCAACTTCTATATTCAGGTTTTGTTCATAGGTAGGAAGTAAATCATTGTTTAAATTAGAATCAAAACGGTTGTTTTCAAAAACATCTTTGAGGCGTCCGTCTTTGTTTTTTTCATTAAGTAGGGAATGCATAACCGCATCGTATCGGGTGTTTAATTGCTCTAAATTCTTTTGTTGTTTAACAAATTGCTCTTTATAAAATCCAATCTCATTATGTAACTGATTGATGGTTAAATTTTTATCATTTAATTGTTGGGTATAGTTATTTTGCAAGTTAGCTAAAAGATCTTGGTTCGCTTTATCAATACGATTGTTTTGGATTTCTGAGTTTTTTTCAAACTTTTCTAACACTGAAGTGATATTTTTTTCATAGTTATTTTTCATTTTTTCAAACCACTGAAAAATTTGTTTTGTTACTTTAAAATTATCATCAGTCATGCTCAGAATTCCTCCCATCAAAATTACGATTAATAATAATTACCATACTAAATCGACTATAAATTACCTAATATTTTTTATAAATTTTAATTAAAAGCCTAACCAATACGTTAGTAATTAGCTAACTGTGAAGTCAGTTTTATTTTTTTAAAAAAAGTTGCTCCCTAACTTGCTATAAATTATTTCTATGACTATAAATTCTTATATAGATTAATAAATTAGGGACGAGAATACCTATCTATGAGCAAGCAAAAAATAGAACTGCCAGATGATTTAACCATCTCTTTCCTTGCTACATTTAAGAACGATGTAGTCCCACTAATAGCAAATTCAAATGATATTACAGTTGTTGATAAATCACTTCAAAAGATAGATACAGCAGGTGTTCAGTTACTGCTAGCACTGATTAATGAAATCATTACTCAAAAAAATCACTTTCATGGAAAATGGGCTCGTCAGTTCTGAAGGAAAGTATTAAGCAGTTAGGGTTAGAGAACTCAGATTTTAAAAAATATTTTCAGAATAAATAGTATAAGGAACTAAAAATGACCAAAGTTTTGGTAGTCGACGATTCAAACTCTATTCGTCAAATGGTTAGCTTCACACTTAAAAGTGCAGGATTTACTACGGTAGAGGGGAAGGATGGTCTTGAAGGGCTAAACAAAGCTAAAGCAGAAACATTTGATCTTGTGATCTCCGATGTCAACATGCCAAATATGGATGGAATTGAATTATGTCAAGCTCTTCGAGCTTTGCCTGAATTTAAGTTCACCCCAATTCTAATGTTAACTACTGAAAGTTCAGTGGATATGAAAATGCGTGGGAAAGCAGCAGGCGCCACTGGTTGGTTAGTCAAACCGTTTAACCCAGAAAAATTATTAGCAACGATCAAACGTGTTGTTTAGGTAACCATATATGAGCATTAACCTCTCTCAATTCTTACCAACATTTCTTGAAGAAAGTAATGAAGGTTTAGAAACCATGGAATCTGGTTTATTAAATTTGCAAAATGCAGATGATGAGTCAATTCACTCTATTTTTAGAGCCGCACATTCAATTAAAGGTGGTGCAGGTACATTTGGGTTTAAACAAGTTACCGAATTCACTCATTTAGTAGAAACATTATTAGATGAAATGCGTGATGGAAGAAGAGAAGTATTTAAAAGCGATATTGAAATATTATTAGAGTCCGTTGATTGCATTCGCTTATTGATTGAAGCCGACCGTAGAGAAGTTTCTTGTGAGGATGAAAGCATTGCTAGAGTTTCAAACTTATTAGACCAATCACTTAATTTAGGTGCTGAGTCTGACAATAAATCAGATGAGCAGGAAATATCTTCTACTAGCGAAATAGAGCATTGGGTTATCGATTTTACGCCTGAGCATCATCTTGTACAGACAGGCAATGACCCGATATTTTTGTTCAATGCTTTAAATGATTTAGGGGATGTGAAAGTAACATGTTTTACCGATAACGTACCCGCATTTTCAGACTTTGAACCTGAAGAATTGTATTTACGCTGGCAGATAGAGTTATCTTCGCCGGATACGACAGAGGCTGATATCCGTGAAGTGTTTGAATGGGTCGAAGATGAATGTCAATTAGAGATACATTTATTATCTGTAGGGAGGGGAAGTGAACAAAATGCCAATAGTGACATTGAAGTCAGTTCTGAAGATATTGATTCGGCAAAAGAATCAATCCCAACAGTATCGAAAGATGAAGCCCCAATTGCTTCAGCCGCAATAAATAAGCCTGAACCTACCGCAAAAGCTAAGCAGGAAGTAAGTTCAATTAGAGTTGGCGTTGATAAAGTGGATAGCTTGATTAACTTAGTTGGCGAACTAGTTATCACTCAATCAATGCTTTCAGAACTCGGCAATGATTTTGACTTATCAAAAGTAGAAAAACTAACTTCAGGTTTAGATCAGCTTTTACAAAATACAAAAGAATTACAAGAAAGTGTTATGCGAATCCGCATGCTACCAATTAGTTTTGCGTTTAATCGTTTTCCAAGGTTAATACATGATTTATCGATAAAAACAGGTAAAGAAATTGAGTTAGTAATAAAAGGTGAACAGACTGAGCTAGACAAAACTGTGATGGAGCAAATTGGCGACCCATTAGTTCACTTAGTTAGAAATGCGGTAGACCATGGCATTGAATCAAAAGACGTCAGAATCGCGAATGGCAAAAATGCTAAAGGAAAGATCTCACTTGATGCTTACCATATGGGTGGCTCTATAGTGATTGAAATAAACGATGATGGTGGAGGCATTAATAGACAAGCCGTTCTGAATAAAGCAGTAGAAAAAGGTGTTGTAGAACCCAATGCGACTCTAACAGATGCCCAAGTATTTGATTTGATTTTTGAACCTGGTTTTTCTACTGCTAGTGAAGTCACTGATATTTCTGGCCGTGGTGTGGGCATGGATGTAGTTAAGAAAAACATTCAATCATTAGGTGGAAGGATTCAGGTCGAGTCTGAACCGGGCAAAGGCAGCTGCTTTAAAGTTAATTTACCTCTCACATTAGCAATATTAGATGGGCAGCTTGTAAGAGTTGGGACAGAAGTTTTTATCATCCCATTGATTTCAATAGTCGAGTCACTTCAAGCAAAAACGGATCTTATTAACAGCGTATCTGGAAATATGGTGTTGTACCGTTTACGTGAAGACAATGTCCCTGTTTTGCCTATATATCAATTATTTAATTTGGATGCTGATAACGTTGAGATCGACAACTCTTTATTGGTGGTTGTTGAGTCTGATGGGCAAAAAGTTGGTTTGATGGTTGATGACCTGTTAGCCCAGCAACAAGTAGTAATAAAAAGTTTAAAAGACAATTACCAGCAAGTGGATGGCATATCCGGTGCAACAATCCTAGGTGATGGTTCAGTTGCAATGATTCTAGATATTCCAGGGATGATTTCAATGGCATTAAAGCAGGCTCAAATAGCTCAAAAAAAGCAGCTAGTCCTACAATTGAAGAGGTTGTTTAATGGATATTCAAGCACTTGCGAAAGATATACCAGCTCAAGGTGAACAGTCTCTTGAAGGCATTGATTTCATAACAAATGGAGATCAGTACTTAACATTTATGTTAGGTGATGAGCAATTTGCAATAGATATACTGTGTGTAGAAGAAATTCGAAGTTGGGAGCAACCTACGCGAATCCCCAATGCACCAAATCATGTTAAAGGCGTCATTAATATGCGTGGCGTTATTGTCCCAATAATAGATTTGCGTATTAAGTTTGGCGTTGGTGAAAATAGTTACGCTGTATCAACTGTTGTGATTGTATTAACCATCGAAGTTGAACACGACTCTAAGACTATTGGTTTTGTGGTCGACGCCGTTTCGGATGTTTTAAATGCAGAGGAAGATGAAATTAAAAAATCTCCTGCCTTTGGCGGCTCAATTCCTCCTGAATTTATCATTGGTTTGGTTAACTTAGAAGATGCGGTGGTGACACTATTAAATGCTGAAGCGCTTCATAAAATTGAAAAACATCAACCTAATGAAGGTATTCAATTATGATCGAAGTCGAACAAGAATATTTGACCTTTATTTTGGATGGAGAAGAGTTTGGAGTTGATATTCTGAGGGTCCAAGAAATCAGAGTGTTAACTAAAGTTACAAACCTACCGAATAAGCCAGATTACATTAAAGGCGTTATAAATTTACGCGGGGTTATTATTCCTATTGTTGATTTACGTAAACGCTTTGGTAAAAAATCATTAGCCTATGACGAGCAAACCGTCACGATAATCCTTCGTGGAGAAATTAAAGACAAAGTTGTCGTTGTTGGAGTCATAGTCGATGCGGTGTCCGATGTTTACAAATTTAACCAAAGTCAGATCATTAACCCACCATCTTTTGGAAGTGCAATAGATAGTTGTTTTCTCCAAGGCTTAGCTAATTTCGAAGAAAAGCTAGTGATTTTATTAGATACCAACAGTTTACTAGATCAAGATGAATTGTACTGTCTTGACTCAAAATTGAACATAGCGGAAGAACAACCTTCAAGTGAGAAAATCTTATGACACCTAATCAAATTAGTTTAGTAAAAGACAGTTGGCAAAAAGTGGTACCAATTTCTGAACAAGCCGCCGAAATCTTTTACCGAACACTATTCGAACTTGATCCTTCATTAAAGGCTTTGTTTAGTTCTGATATTACTGAACAAGGTAAAAAGTTAATGGCAATGCTAGACACTGCTGTAAAACTTCTTGAACAGCCAGATAAGTTAATTCCCGCGGTACAGAAGCTAGGTGAAAGGCATGTTGGTTATAAAGTAACGCCCGAGCATTACGTTACGGTCGGACATGCTTTAATTAAAACATTGGAAATAGGCTTAGGGGATAAATTTACTGAAGAAATAAAAACAGCTTGGTTAGCAATTTATACAGCTCTATCTCAAACCATGATAGAGGCTGCAAATGGTAAAGCATTATCGGTCAACAATAATAAAGATATGGAAGACATTATGAGTAATGAGCAAGATTTAGCAGTTAGACTACAAGGTGCCCTAGATCAATCGGCAACCCCAATCATGATGGTTGATAGAGATTTAGTCATTAATTATGTTAATCAGGCCACTTTGAGTTTATTAGAAGAGAATGAAGCCGTTTTTAAATTAAATTGGCCATCATTTAGCGCTAACAAAGATGCAATCATTGGAACTTGTATTGATGTCTTTCATAAAAAAGCCGCACATCAAAGGCAGTTATTAAATGATGTGAATAATCTTCCTTGGAAAACAGATATCAAAATTCAACATCTTACTTTTGAATTAAATGTTTCAGCGATATTAAATGGCAGTGGTGACTACAT
The DNA here is from genome assembly GCF_032461525.1 of Psychrosphaera aquimarina. Classification (NCBI taxonomy): domain Bacteria; kingdom Pseudomonadati; phylum Pseudomonadota; class Gammaproteobacteria; order Alteromonadales; family Pseudoalteromonadaceae; genus Psychrosphaera; species Psychrosphaera aquimarina. Next base: position 536,438 of record NZ_JAWCUA010000003.1, read on the forward strand.
TGGTAACTCATTAGAATGGCAAAATGTTACTGAAGTGCGTGCCCAAGAAAACAAAGCGATTCAATTACAAGGAGCGATTGACCAATCTAATACGCCTTCAATGATGATAGATCGTGATTTCATCATTACTTATGCCAACACGTCTACATTTAACCTGCTGAAAAAACATGAAGCAAAGTTTGCAGAGGTGTATCCGGGATTTAGTGCATCAGAAGATGCAATTATTGGTGCTTGTATAGATGGTTTCCATAAAAACCCAGCACATCAACGCAAATTACTTGATGATGTAAATAACTTACCTTGGAAAACAGATATAAAAATCAAGGATCTGACATTTGAATTAAATGTAACCGCTATCTTAGACTCGACAGGGAGCTATATTGGTAACTCTCTAGAGTGGCAAGATGTAACAGATGCTCGTAATAAAGCGATCGAAGTTGGGCGCTTGTCGTCGGCGGTTGAGGGGATGACAACTAACTTAATGATGGCTGACCCCAAAGGTAATATAGTTTTTGCTAACCCATCAGTTATTAAAATGTTAAGGCGACGTGAAGGTGCCCTTAAAAGTGTATTGCCAAGCTTCAGTGTAGATAACTTGATTGGTACTAACTTTGATAGCTTCCATCAAAACCCAGCACATCAACAAAACTTATTAGGTAACCCTGATAACTTGCCTTATACAACAGAAATTTCGGTAGCGGGACTAACGTTTGAGTTAATCGCAATAGCTTTAAAAGATGAAAAAAATAATCACGTAGGGACTGCTGTTCAATGGTTAGACTTGACAGAACAAAAAGATGCACAGAAACAGGTTGATGGATTAATCACTGCAGCAATCGGTGGTCGTTTGGACACTCGAATTGATACATCAGATTATGAAGGGTTTATGAAAGGCCTTGGTAACAATATTAATAATTTAATGGACACAATAGTAGCTCCTATAAATGAAGCTATTAATGTAGCTCAAGCTTTAGCTGACGGTAACTTAACTGAATTGATGAATGGTGAATATGAAGGCGCATTTTTAGCGCTATCTCAATCTATGAATGGCTCAATTGAAAACCTAGGTGCAATGGTTGATGAAATACGCAAAGCATCAAATGGTGTTTTTGAAGCCGCAAGAGAAATGGCGGTTGGTAATAATGAACTGAGCCATCGCACCGAATCTCAAGCATCAAGCCTAGAAGAAACAGCCTCTGCAATGGAAGAATTGACTAGTACGGTTCAACAAAATGCTGAAAATGCGACGGAAGCCAGCAAGTTATCACTGGGGGTTATGCAAAAAGCTACAGACGGAGGTGCTGTAGTTAAAAATGCGATTACAGCAATGAGTGATATTAATAAGTCTAGTAAAAAAATCGCAGACATTATTAGTGTCATTGATGAAATTGCATTTCAAACTAATTTATTAGCCCTTAATGCAGCTGTTGAAGCGGCCAGAGCAGGTGAACAAGGTCGAGGTTTTGCTGTGGTTGCAGCGGAAGTTAGAAACTTAGCTCAACGCTCTGCTGGAGCAGCTAAAGAAATTAAAGGGTTAATAAATGATAGCGTTGAAGCAGTAGGACAAGGTACGAAATTAGTGGATGAAACGGGTCAAACATTTACTGAGTTAGTAACGGCAATTGATGAAGTAAGTCGAATGCTTACAGACATTGATAATGCAGGTAAAGAGCAATCTGCGGGAATTGGTGAAGTGAGTGCAGCGGTTAGTCAAATGGATGAAATGACACAGCAAAATGCGGCTTTAGTCGAAGAGGCTAGTGCATCAAGTCAATCTATGGAAGAGCAAGCTCAATCACTGTTAGAGCAAATTTCTTTCTTTAATAACGGTGAAGAAACTGACGAGATTCAATCGCCAGTTAGAAAGAAAACACTGGCTACAAGAAAAGCTCCAAGCCCAACTAAGCGCGCTCGACCTACAACGCCAACAGATCAAGAGTGGGAAGAGTTTTAGGGGAAGATATGAGTCAGGCTCGTGGTGATAATGTTCTATTATCTGAAAAAGATTTTAAGTTTATTTGTGAGTTTGTTTATGAGCATACCGGGATTGTATTAGGGGCTAGTAAAAGGGAGATGGTGTACAGACGCCTCTCTCGAATAATTAGAGAAAGGGACTTTGACTCTTTTACCCAGTACTGCCAATTGTTAAGAACAGACCCAAAGGGTGAAATGGATTACTTCGTGAATTCAATCACAACAAACTTAACTAGCTTTTTTAGAGAGAACCATCATTTTGAGTATTTAACTAACACGGAATTACCCAAGTTATTAAAAAATAAAAAAGACAAAAAAATAAGAATTTGGTGTTCAGCATCATCTACAGGCGAAGAGCCATATTCTATAGCTATGACAGTGGTGGATTCTATGTCAGAAAAGCTGTCTAACTGGGATGTGAAAATTTTAGCCACTGATATAGATAGCAATGTATTAACAAAAGGTAGCGAAGGTATATATCCAGATAAAGATGATTTAATGCCTGCAGAATTTAAAAAGCGCTTTTTTAGCTCAGGTACAGGACAAAATAATAAACTGATAAAAGCTAAATCAAGCATTAGAAATTTAATAACATTTAAACAACTTAATTTACTTCATGAATGGCCAATGAAAGGCCCATTTGATGTGATTTTTTGCCGAAACGTAATTATTTATTTCGATAAGGAAACTCAAAATGACTTATTTATACGATTTTATGAATTACTTACTCCCGGAGGTCTTTTGATTTTGGGGCATAGCGAAAATTTAGGGAAGTGCCAACAACACTTTGAAAATATAGGTCGAACTATTTTTAGAAAGCCGGTTTAAATGGATAATAGCCCTAAAAATTTACAAGATTTGGTTGCGAATTATAAAGATAATTGCTTACCAGAGTTCTCCCATATAAATCATTACTGGGATCGGCAACGCAAATGTATCGTTTCTAAAATTTTGCCCGGTGAGTTTTTTATGTCTAAATCCGCAGGATTGATCGCAACTACCTTAGGTTCTTGTATTTCAGCCTGTCTGTGGGATGAAAAAGCAAAAGTTGGTGGTATGAATCACTTCATGCTCCCAATTACAGATAAAGAAGCACACGAAGTTAACTGGGCTAGTCGCGAAAACGTTTCTGATGCAACCCGATATGGAAATTTTGCTATGGAGCACCTTGTAAATATGATTTTAAAACATGGTGGCAGAAAAGTGAATTTGAAAGCAAAGATCTTTGGAGGGGGAAAAGTACTAAAAAAATGTCGGATGTTGGTGAGCGTAATATTCAATTTGTCCTTGAATATTTAAATAACGAAGGTATCGAAATTATTAAATCCGATATTGGCGATATCTATCCAAGAAAAGTATTATTTGACCCACTCACTGGACAAGCATACGTAAAGCGACTGGATAATCTTCATAATGATACAATTGTCCGAAGAGAAATTGATTATCGTTCAGCAATTGATGATAACGAAGTAGGTGGCGAAGTTGAATTGTTTTAACTACAGAAAGAATCATGAATAAAATTAGAGTTTTAATCATCGATGACTCTGCGGTTATTAGAAAAGTCGTAAGAGAATTGCTAACTTCAGACCCTGAAATTATTGTCGTGGGTGAAGCAGAAAATCCACTGGTTGCAAGAGAGCTAATTAAAACCTTAAGTCCAGATATTCTGACTTTAGATATTGAAATGCCAAAAATGGATGGTATTACTTTTTTAGCGAATTTAATGCGATTAAGGCCAATGCCAGTTGTAATGTTGTCTACGTTAACAACGAAAGGGTCAGACATTACACTGCAAGCGCTTGAATTAGGTGCAATTGACTTTATTACCAAACCAAGTGTGGGCACATTATTAGCCACTAAATCACAATTTAAAGATATTTTGATTGATAAAGTTAAACATGCGGTAAATGTCGATCAAAAACAGCATTTTTTAAATAGCAAGTTAATTGAAAATAGTGATACCAGCATATTGCCTTTTTCTGGTTCTCAAAGACGAAATCATATTATAGCGATTGGTGCTTCTACCGGAGGCACTGAAGCCCTCAAAGTTGTTTTAAGTCGTATGCCAAAGAATTCGCCACCAGTAGTCGTAGCTCAACATATTCCTCCAACATTTAGCGAGCGTTTTGCAAATAGATTGAATGAAATTTGTGAGATGACGGTTCAGGAAGCAAGGCATGGTGCCAAAATCAAAGAAGGCAATGTATACATAGCACAAGGTGCAATTCACTTAAAAATAGAAGAGAAGAATGGTGCTTTATTTTGTGTTTTTGATGATTCAGATAAAGTAAATCGACATAAACCTTCGGTTGATGTGTTGTTTCAATCTTTACTCCCTATGGCTGGTAATGTTCAAGCTGTCTTATTAACAGGGATGGGCAATGATGGAGCACAAGGGATGCTAGAATTGAAGCAACAAGGAGCAAGAACGGTAATCCAAGATGAAAATAGTAGCTTAATTTGGGGAATGCCAGGCAGTGCTTATAAGCTATCAGCCCATCAGGAACAATGTGATTTATTTAAGATAAGTGAAAACTTATTAATATATGCAGCCTTAACTCGTGGTGAGATGAATACTAATGAAATTTAATAAATACCTACTTTTTGAAATATCGTTATTAATTATTATTTTAATTAATGATCTGTTTTTAAAGTTAGAATATTTAACAACCTTTACGATTTTAGTGGTAATTTTTTGTCTTTTATATGCAAGTCGCCAAGCTAGAAAAAAAGATATAGCCATTGCTAATCAACATCTCCAAATGATTGAACTTGATAATGAAATTGCTCAGATGTTGGAGTCAGTTACTTGTGCAATAGAGTTTGAAGTATCTGTGATTAATACTGAAATAAATAGAAATAATGAAATAGTTAAAGATGCCATAGAAGGGATTACCAATAGCTTTAAAAGTTTAGAGAAATTGAGTAATGAGCAACGTCTAATGATGAAAGAATTGAATGAACAATCATTACTCATTGCTAGAACTTCGAACAATGGGGATAACTCAAGTGGAACAATTAGCGAAAACAATTCGTTGAAATTATCTCAAATTTCTAATCAATTGGATGAGGCTGTTTCAACAGGAATTAGGTCATTACAATTTGAAGACTTAACCTCTCAAATACTTAACTCAATTAAAAAGAATACTCAAACCTTAGTCGATATTAGTAACGAAATTGCATTAGTGCACAATGTGAAAGGGCCTATTGATATAAGTTTAATCATTAAATTAAAATCGAAATGCCAAGATATCTATAAACAATCTAATCAAAGGAATGAGGAAGTAAAAAGTGTAAATCAAACATCCATGGATGAAGGGGATATTGAATTGTTTTAATTACTTCTCTAGACCTTCGAGTTGCTCCTGCATATCAATAAATTGTACAAATTGAGATATATAATCCATAATCTTTTATGATTTATTTCAACTATTTAAATCATTAGTCTTCAAATAATCCTTAGGCTTACAAATAAAATCATGCATATAAATATTATATTTTCATTATATTTAGCGAGTTTGCTGGTGGCATTTTCCGCATGCGCTGAAAATGAAAAGTCAGTTGTATTACAGTTAAAGTGGAAACATCAATTTCAGTTTGCTGGATATTATGCAGCCAAGCATAAAGGATTTTATAATGAAGCTGGTTTGAAAGTGGAAATAAGAGAGCGTGATTTAAAAACTTCGCCACTAGATGAAGTGCTAAATGGTCGAGCTACATTTGGTATTGCTGACTCAAGCATAGTACTACAAAGGCTTCATAATAAGCCTTTGGTTATAACATCCACTGTTTTTCAACATAGTCCCTTAGTTTTAATGGCTAGAGCTAGTAGCGGCATTCGGAATATCTCTGATTTAATTGGTAAAAGGATCATGTTTCAAAGAGGAGTAGACGATGCCTCTTTATTAGCAATGCTTTCAATCGTTGGAATTGACTCCGACGATTACCAATTAATAAAACATAATTTTGATAATATGTCGTTAATGAATGGTGATTCAGATGTCATGTCTGCATATCTAACTAATCAACCAAATTTATACAGAAATATGGGGGAGGAAGTTGTTTTATTCGATCCTGTAAATTACGGTATAGACTTTTATGGTGACTTAATTTTTACATCTGAAGATGTGATCGGTGAAGATTTAAATAGTGTAGATGCATTCACACAAGCATCACTTAGAGGCTGGTTATATGCGGTTGAGCACCCTGAAGAAATTGTTGATTTAATCATCAAAGAATACAACCCAACAATTAACCGTGAAATGTTATTGCAAGAAGCTGCCGCAACCAAACGTTTAATTAACTCTCATCTAATCCCAATTGGCTCCATGTATAAAATGCGCTTTGAGCGTATCAGTGAAATATATCAAACATTAAATATGGCTCCAAAGAGTGGCACATTAAGTGGGCTAACACTTGACGAATACCGAGAAGACAATAATGTGTTTTTTAGTAAATGGGGAATTATTATTGGCGGGGTAATAATAGTTCTATCCATACTTTTAATCTTTTTTTATTTTTTAAACAGAAAGTTAAATGAGAGAGTAAAAGAAAGAACATTTGCATTAAAAGACTCAAATGATCTATTAGAGCTGCATGTATCTGACATAAAAGAAAAAAATAAAGCTTTAAAATTAGCAATGTTACAAGTAAATCAAGCAAATCAAGCCAAAAGTACATTTTTGGCAAATATGAGTCATGAGATCAGAACACCAATGAATGGAATCTTTGGTTCATTACAATTATTAGAACAAATGCCGTTAGATAAACTTGCCCATGAACTCATAGAAAGTGCTTCTTTTTCAACCAAGAACTTACTGGTAATTATTAATGATATTTTGGACTTTTCAAAGATAGAGGCGGGCAAGTTAAATGTGTCAGATGTGCCGTTTGATTTATATAAGGTTTTAAGCTCTTTACAACAAGATGTGCAGCCTCTGGTTGAAAATAAAGATGTCACTTTTTTTATTAATGTTATTAGCGGTACACATCAATATTGGAGAGGGGATCCTGTACGCGTAAAACAAATACTAATTAATATGGTATCCAATGCGATTAAATTTACGGAAGAAGGGACCGTTGTTGTAAATATTGAAGATAAACAAGGTTTACATATTGATGTTATCGATTCTGGTATAGGTATGAATGCAGATATGATGTCTAGATTGTTTGGTCGATTTGAACAAGCGGATAGTTCAACAACCAGAAAAAATGGTGGAACCGGACTTGGTTTTTCGATAACACGTTCTTTAGTTGAACTGATGGGTGGAACAATGTCGGTTGTAAGTAAAGTTAAGCAAGGCACGACAATAAACATGTTTCTGCCACTGAAGCAGGCCAAGTTTGAGGACATGATTGAGAAAGATTTACCGAACTTCAAATTGTTAAAAACTAAAAAAGTGTTACTGGCAGAAGATAATAAAATTAATCAAATGGTCGCAGTGAAAATGTTGGAATCAATAGGTGTGCAAGTGACAGTCGTTGATAATGGTCAGCTAGCTTTGGATGCGGTTCAAAAGCAAGATTTTGATTTAGTATTAATGGATATTCAAATGCCGGTTATGGATGGGTTAGCAGCTTGTACTGAGCTTAGAAAAACACATAAAGACTTACCTATCGTTGCATTAACAGCAAATGTTATGTCAGACGATATACTGAAATACAAACAAGAGGGGTTTAACGATCATGTAGGTAAACCTATTGAACAAGCATACTTATTTAAAGTGTTAGCTCAATATTTATCAGATTAATCATTAAACTAACTCCACATCACCATTACAGCAGCCACTGAAATTAATGCTAAACCAATTAATTCGTTTTGTTTAACTGGCTGTTTTAACCAGAAGACAGATAACAGAATAGTAAATAATACTTCTATTTGTCCTACGGTTTTTACATAAGCAACATACTGTAACGCCATCGCACTGAACCAACCTATAGATCCAATGCAACTAGTGAAGCTAATAGCTAAAGTCATTTTTTTGTGTTGTTTAAGCTGAGCTACAGTTTCTGGCTCACGGTAAGCAATATAACTAACTAATAAAATAGTTTGTAAACATAATACCCATAACAACACCCAAGCAGCACTAAATGGAAAAGGCACTTCAAGTTGTAAACTGGCCTCACGTACAAATAATGACGTCAGTGCAAAACAAGTTCCAGAGGCTAAACCAATGAATACAGTTTTAATATTTAACGAGCCTTTATTTGTAAAACCGCTTAAAACAAACACCGCAGATGTTCCAATAACTATTCCCAACCAACCTAACGCTGATAATTGGCTGCCAAAAAATAACATGCCCAATACGCCCGCTACCAAAGCTTCACTTTTAGCTAAACCAGATCCAACTGCAAAGTTTTTTTGTTTAAATAAAATCACCATTAAGGAGGTTGCAAATATCTGCATTATTGAGGCAATAACTATATACAGCACAAAGGGTTGGTTAAAGGTTGGTATAACCTGTGGGTTCACCCAATACAAAACTGCGAGATAAGTTGCAGCTATCGGGGTAGCAAAAATAAAACGGGCTAAGGTCACGCCAGAAGTCGTGACATCCTTACTGAATTTACTTTGTAATGCATTGCGCCATGTTTGCATAAAGGCAGCTAGTACGGTGAAAAATATCCAACTCAAAATATACAGTCTATCTAAGTATTGTCATTGTGGTTACAGGTTATCGGGTTGTGGTTTTAGTGCAAGGTTTTGCTGATAGCATTGGGCTATATGTAATATGTTTATGAACCTAATCAGGCATAGTTTGTTTAAGTTAAAAAATTGTTAATTAATAAAACACCTGATAAGTTATTGCCCACCTGAGACCTCCAATATTTGTTCAATCGATGTGATGGTTCTTTAGTTATTCGCAATATTCAAATAAATAAGAGCAAACAATATGACAGAAATCAGCACCACATTTTTAGATTTAGCGTTATCAAAAAAAGTAGCTAGGTCTGCCCTTAAGGTATCAATTCTAGTCGGTTCGTTACTTGCGTTGATAAATCATGGTGCTGCATTTGTTAATATGGAATTTTCTTCTGATAGAATTGCTCAGGTATTACTGACGTATTTGGTACCTTATTGCGTCTCAACCTATTCGTCCGTTAAAGCAATTCAAGGTCATACAGAAAAAATCCAAGACTAATATGGACAGATATAATGGTATCTATGCTTGACTCGTGTATACGTTGAACGGGAAGTAATGTAGTAAAGCCTTGATTAAATTTTATACTGTGCTTTATTATAAGAGTCCAATTTTATGGATTAATGGTTGGAAACTACAGTGTAAAAGGATCAGGGATTTGAAATTATATTTTTACATATTAATCAGTTTGTTTTTGCTTTATATCCTCGGTTTTCAAGTCAACGCCATTTCTTCATCTGGTCGTATAAATGATGTTTTCACACTTAAGTTTTTCGGCTTAGTCTGTAGCGCTTTATATTTTATTTCAGTCAGTGTTGTGTTGATTAGGGTTTCCTATTTCAAAAAAAATGATTAATTCTACAATGCCATATACAGAGTCATTTGCTCGCCTGTATTTGGTTTTAGTCACATTGGGCATAATCTAAATGGAGTGTTTTACAATGGATTCAAATATCGATTTTTCTAATTATACGTTACATGAGTTACAGTCTTCAGCAAAAGCAATTGATAGGGAACTCTACCCTGAAAGAGCAAAATTAATTGATGAACTCATACAGCAAAAACAACAAGAGCCTGAGTATAAAGAAAGTGAAGTGGTTGCCGGAGAATTGGCATCTAGAGGCCATAGATTCGCCGCGGCTATTGTTGATTTTCTAATTATACTCATAGCGTTTGTGCCATTCATTATTTACTTTGGTTTTGAAAGAATGGAAGAAGAAAGTTTAGAGATAATAGCTTCGTCATTTATATATGGGTTAGTGGTTACGTTAATTTTGAATGGGTATCTTCTTTATACTTATGGTCAAACGATAGGTAAACATTACATGGGCATTCGGATTGAAAACTTAGATGGTACCCAAGCTTCTTTCACCAAGATCTGTTTTAAACGTATGTTACCTATGCAAGTCATCGGTATTATCCCTAGCGCAGGGGAAATTATCTCTGTCATCATAAACCCATTATTTATTTTTGGTAAAGAGCAGCGATGTTTACATGATTATATTGCCAAAACAAAAGTGAGTTACGTAGATATCGATAATCAAACGTCAGCGCCGTAACTCGAATGGACGCGCGTCATGGTGTTGCATTCCTATCCAAATAAGTTAAAAAGGTAGAAATATGGAAAAAGCGTTAGAAACGATGATCAATAACATGCCTGAAAAAACGGGTAAGTCATTAGATCAATGGATGGAAATCTTAGCTTCCAAGCGTTTTGAAAAACATTCACATGCAGTGACGTTTCTTAAAACTGAACATCAAGTAACACATGGTTTTGCTAATACAATAGTCACACTTTTCCAAAATCAATCGAGTGACCAAGAAATAACATCAGAACATCTAATTAGCGATCAATACACAGGTAAAGAGTCACTGTTGCCGTTATATGAAAAGCTGATTGATATCGTTAACCAGTTTGGTAATGACGTTGTGATCACCGCCAAAAAAGCCAGCGTCAGTATTATTAGAAAAAATCAATTTGCCTTAATTAAACCCGCAACAAAAAGCAGGATAGATCTAGGTCTAAAACTCAAAGGGATAGAAGTACAAGGCAAGTTAGAAAACTCAGGGCCATTTGGCACTATGTGTACGCATCGGATCCAATTAAAGAGCTTGACCGATATCGACGAGGAAGTTAAAAAGTGGTTAATATTGGCCTATCAGAAGTCGGTATAACCTTATAAGTTAATTGAACAGAATTAGGTTTAATTTGGCTTAACAGTATTAACGGTTAATCGCCTAATTCTGCTATCACAAAGTCAATAAAGCTACGAACCTTACTCGACATATGTTTACGGCTTGGGTAAACCAAATGAACGTCTATATCAATTTTAGGGTAATCCTCAAATAGCTCGACTAACATGTTTTTCTCAATTTCATCTGTTAGGTGAAATAAAGGGATCCGAGTTATTCCTTTACCTGCAATGCAAAGTGCAAGATTCATCTCTCCGCTGTTAGTGACAACTTGGCTATCAACATTTACTTGGGTAGGTCGCCCGTCTTTGTCTGTGTATGTCCAAAGTTTTGGTTGTTTTATATAAGCATAACTTATGGTTTGATGATGCACTAAATCACTGGGTTTTTTGGGTAATCCATTTTTTCTTAGATAACTTGGAGCCGCTACCGTAATAGCTTGTGAGCTCATAAAACGTCGACTTATTAAGCTAGAATCTTCTAATTGCACAGAGGCTCTGATCACAACATCGTAACCTTCTGCCACCATGTCTACCTTGCGGTCCGTTAGCTCTAACTCCAGTTGAACGCCTTTATATAGACTTGTGAATTTAGCCAACACTGGACGTAACTTAGATAAACCAATGTTTACTGGGCAGCTTACACGTAACAAACCTTTCGGTTTTTGTTGTTGTCCGGTCATAAACTGTTCTGCTTGTTCGGCGTCGTTTACAATTTGTTGGCATTGTTGGTAGTAAACCTCGCCTTCAGGAGTAAGGCTTAACGAGCGAGTGGTTCGATTTAGTAGACGTATGCCCAAACGTTCTTCTAATTTGGATATCTCTTTACTGATATAAGAGGTGGAATGTCCGCTTATTTCAGCGGCTTTGGTAAAACTGCCATTGGAGACAACTTCAACAAAAGCGACAATACCTTCTAATAATTTAAAACTAGCTGACATAGACAATCCAAATAAACCTTAAGGTGCATAAGTGTAAATGTAATTTGATTAACTGTTAAATGGAAATAATAAAACTGTGTAACTTATACAAAGTTAACACTGGAAAATATTTAGTTAACACTTGGTAATCTTCTTGGTAGATTGACACGCTCAATACACACTTGGGGACAAGATGAAAATAATAAGACCAAAACAGTTTACCGGCGATAAAGCTTGGCAGGCATTAGACATTGCCAATATGCAAGGCATTACCACTCGGCTACATTGGACAGACCAACCTTATAAATGGCATGTCAATGATGGTGAAGAAGTGTTTGTCGTATTAGATGGTCAAGTCAAGATGTTGTATAAACAAGCCGGTGTGGAACATGCGGCTTTATTAGAAGTAGGCGATATTTTTTATGCGAGCGTTGGCACTGAGCATGTTGCTCATCCACAGGGTGAAGCTCGAATTTTAGTAATAGAAAAACAAGGAAGTGTGTAAATGGACATTAATCCTTCTGAACGATTAAGTTATAAGTTGATGACGGAACAAGACGCACCGCTTTTATTCGAACTCGATCAGGACGTTAAGGTCATGCGTTATATAAACGGTGGTAAAAAGTCGACAATGGACGACATCAAACACCGTTTTATTCCTCGTTTAAATAGCTTTAGTAACCATCAGCAAGGTTGGGGGTTATGGCAGGTTAACGTAACACAAACCAATCAATTTATTGGCTGGATTTTAGTAAGACCTATGTCATTTTTTAGTGACTCACCGGAGTTGGATAATTTAGAGCTAGGTTGGCGTTTTAAACAAGATAGTTGGAGACAAGGATATGCAACGGAAGCCGCGGTAACGGTTAAACAAGCGTTAATCCAAAGCGGATTTACCGGTAAATTTAGTGCCATCGCCGACCCTGATAATGTTGGTTCTATTAATATCATGAAAAAAATTGGCATGCAGTTTATTGAAAAAACCTTACACAAGGACCCGTTGGGTGACTCGATAGTTGTGTATTACCAATGCGATAGTTAATTTACTTTTATAAAAGTTTTGTTAAAGTAACACCCGAAATCAAACGATGTGGGGACGACCTCACCGCTCTATTTTATCAGGGGACGACCCCTACTTATTATAGAGAGTCTATATGTATTGGTTTATCTTATTTATTGCAGGGGTTTTGGAAGCTGGCTGGTTAGTGAGTATTCAAAAGTCCGAATCTTTTACTAATATCCCCTATGTTATTTGCGGTGTGCTATCCATGACACTGAGCTTAATTTTATTTTCAGTTGCCTTAAAAGAGATCCCGATTAACTTGGCTTATTTAGTATGGTTGGCGGTCGGTGCATCGGCGATATCTATCATTAATCATTACTTTTTTAACCAAGCGTTGTCGGTGCCACAAATTTTAAGTTTGTGTTTGATATTTATTGGCGTAGTGGGCTTAAAGTTATTTAGTTAACGGCCAAACAGATACGTTATCTAGTTACTTTATGCGGTAAGACTAGATAACGTTTTATCAGAAACTTTGTTTAATGTACTGTTATCATATGAAAGATGATCCAAGCTAAGGTTATCATCAACATGATATAAGCGAACGACGTATAATAATGTGGTGAACCGGTGTCAGAAGCTTGCATGGTTCGCTGTTTTTTACTGAGTGCTATGTCATGATGTTCATTTTCGTTGAGGGCTAGTGACTCTTGTTTTGCATCTAGTTTTTTGCGCTTTTTATCTAAATCTCTTGCTTTGGCTTTTTGACGTTTTTTATATTCCGTGATGCCCTTTTCAATACCTTTGGCAATGAGCTTAGTTTGTTCTTTGGTTTGATTTGGCTTTTGCGTCGCCTTGGCAATTTGAAAGGCTTGATTTTCCGTTTGTTCTGATATGGAATTTTTAGTCATGTGTTACTTTTTTAATCCAAAATGTGTGAAGAGGTTTTATGCGTCCTAAGAATACGTTAACTTAACCCTTTTCGCATTATTAATCTTATGGGGCTGTATGTTAGAAGACGCGTTGTATTTGTTTGATCCAAACCAAGATTATTTTAGTCAGCTAGTTGCTGTAATTGCCATATTATCTGGTGTGGTTATTTTACGCTTGTTTAAGACTAAGTTGAACAATCAAACATCTGGATCATTTCTAAGTGTTTGTATAGGCGCTATTTATACCCCCGCAAAGTTTTTGTTGATGACCAGTGCCATCTGGTCATTAATTGAAACCAGTGACGTTATATTCTCATTCAACTTGGGATTAGATGAATATGCGGTTTTACAAATACTAATTGCCCTACATGTGAGTTGGTATGGTTTCAGGATTATTAACAACTACGAAAAACTCAGTTTGTCAGGCGATGGTAGCGGTTCGTTAGATCAAACGGCAGTTATAGGGTTAGCTAAAATAGGCCGATTATTGTTAACCTTAATTTTAGTCATCGTTGCTTTTGACCTATTAGGATTAGATGCAACAGGTCTGATTGCTATGGGGAGTGTGTCAGGTGCGGCATTAGCGTTTGCCTCTAAAGACTTAGTCTCCAACTGGTTTGGTGGCATTATGCTGTATTTAGACAAACCGTTTCAAGTGGGTGATTGGATACGTTCACCAGATAGAGACATTGAGGGCACCGTAGAATACATAGGATGGCGTATCACAAAAATCCGTGCGTTTGATAAACGTCCTTTGTATGTGCCTAACTCCGCATTTAACAATATTACCGTGCAAAACCCATCACGCATGACCCACAGACGTATTCAAGAAACCATAACAATACGATATGACGATATGAATTTAGTGAAAAAAATTGTCGATGACATCACCAAATATTTAACTGAGTCTGAGCTGGTGGCGCAAGACCAAACCATTATTGTAAATTTTAATGGTTATGGTGCATCATCATTAAATATTCTGGTTTATTGTATGACCATCACTACAGATTGGGTGACCTATCATCAACATAAACAAAAGGTATTGTTGGATATTGGTGATTTAATACTTGAACTTGGTGGTGAATTTGCTTATCCAACCCAAAGGTTGCAGTTAGAGCAGGCTGAGTCTTAATTTGGGAGTGAGGATTCAGGTTTTAATGTAAAAAAGAGCGCATATCAATGCGCTCTTTTTTGTTGTTAACCAAACTTATTTTTTGCTTGAGTCGTAATCTTGTTCTATAACGTTTAACTCTTTCAATTTCGTTTCTAGTTTATCAACTTGTGTCTTTGATATAATGCCGAAAATGAACCCCATTACGCCCATCGACATGCCCATAATCCCAAAGATAAATCCTAAATTTTCCATATTTACTCCTTGTTAACTTAACGAACCGGATGATTGTTCATGTTATTTAATCTAAGTTTGTTGAGCGCTTTGTGCCAAAAGCGGAAATCTAAAATACTTAATCAAATTAAACAACTATTGTTGCTGTTATAAATATAGTGAACTCAGTTCAATTTTAAAAGAACAATGATTTAAGTATAGGTTAGATTTTTGTGACCAATTTGCCATTATTTATAGGAGGTTGAAGACGTCTCGATTTTAAAGCATATTGACCGTAACTTGGATCAATTAATTTTAACTTATTAGATTTATCGTTTTTACCTAAACCCAATAAGTTTAAGTTCATTTTACCGACAGGTACCGGTAAGCCAACACTGAGTAAATTATAACTTACATTGGATTTACTATTGCGCCATTCAATGTAACTAATATCACCAACTTTAGCATCAATAACAATGCTTTCTCCATCTATATTGAGATTATGAGTCCCTTCAGCTAATAGCATATATGTGTAACCACCAGGCTGCATATTTGTGTGATACTGGTTGTTTACAGAAATTCCTACTTTTTTATTTAAATTAGATGTTAATCCAGTTTTACCATATACATATACTAGGGCTGCATCTTCTGTGTTGACCACTGGTGGATGATTAGGTCCCTTTGCACAC
This sequence comes from Psychrosphaera aquimarina, assembly GCF_032461525.1. NCBI lineage: Bacteria > Pseudomonadati > Pseudomonadota > Gammaproteobacteria > Alteromonadales > Pseudoalteromonadaceae > Psychrosphaera > Psychrosphaera aquimarina. The sequence goes on from NZ_JAWCUA010000003.1 coordinate 552,110, forward strand.
CCTGACATAATCAATACACTAAAAATAATAAAGCTAATCCATTTATTAAAGTTCACTAAACATTCCTTTTTATTTATATCTACTTAATCCAAAGTTTCAATAATCGCTCATTATGGAAATCAATATAATGCTAAAACTACCAAATGGTTAATGTCCCTAGAACAACTGATTTTAAATCTAGGTTTGTGCCATTGGCAGTCTTCTACAGATTTCAAAAATCGTTATCTTTTAGTAATCACCCCAAAGATAAATCCCTTTCTATATATAACTTATTTGCTTTGTTATTTCATAGATTGAAATACTTCTACACTATGGCGCACTTCGCCTAAATCCGCTAATACATTGGCGTATAATCTAGTGTCTAAGTTGTTTTTATTACTGTAAATAACTTGTTCTAGTGCTTGTTTTGCCAATTGAGGATCTTTTTGGCCTGCGGCTAAATAAGCAAATATGGTTAACAGTATCTTATCTTCTTTATGTTTATTAATGTGTTTTTGGACTTGTGAAAATAACGCGTCCATATGGACTTTTTCAGTAACTTGATAACAACGTCTGACGTTATTTAATACCCATTGATAACCATTAAAGTTCATGGAGTCGCATAATATGGTTTCCACCTGCTTTGATACACCTTGCGCTGCAATTGCTGCTATGTAGGCTTCTGATACAGAGTGAATCTGTTGATTGGCTTTTGAAAAATTGTTCCAAACCTGCTGTAGTTGATTATTTGAATACTGTTCTATATAACCAACAAATGCAAAGTTGAATGTATCAAAAAGGTGTTGGTGCCATTCTTCAACCGCCGCTTCCGCTTGTTTTAATGCCAATTTATGGATTTTAGGTAAGTACTTATTAACATCATTCCAAGCATGATTATTAACTTGGATTACCAACCATAATTGTTGAAAAGCGATGGTTTGTTTTAATACAGGTAAATTAAGTTTATTCAGCACTAACAACGCCTCAGAAAACTGTTGCTGTTGCACTAAGATGAATAAACTAGAGAACTGCTGATTAACATCGTTTTGTTCAAAATTAGACTCTAAATTTTTGACAATATTACGGCTTAATTCTGGATCATACGCTCTGGCGGCACAAACTAAAGCAAGTTCCGCTGCAGTTTGTTTTTTAGATATGCGTTTTACTTTTAAAAATTGCTCCGCTGCACTTTTCCATTGACCCAATGCCATATAATCCACACCGGTTTGGAAATAATTTGCATGGGTTTTAGCATAACGATTTTGCCACCACTTGGTTGGCATAATAAAAACTAAAATAAGATATTTTATGGCTAACCAAAGCCCATATAAAACCAGCGAAGATATAATCAATAAAATGGCAAATTGAACAACGGAACCTTCAATTGTCCAGTTACCTAATGAAATTAATAAATAACCTTGTTCACCCATTAATTGTGGCGCAATGAAAACCAAAGCACCAAAAATGGCAAGGAGTAAAAAGCCTTTTACTAGTTTAGTCATTAGCACTTTCCTTCAACATAATCTGTTGTTGAAGATAATTTGAAATCAAAGGTTGAGCTTGTAAGCCCGTAGGTAAGATCAAACCAATGTCTTTTTGTTTTAATGCATTAAGTGTCGTTATGAACGAGATAACCGCAGCATCATCAGTGTCAAAGTATTGCATCACCCAAGTTTCAACTTGTTTTAATGCGTCTTCATATAATGCTTGTTTTTTATCTAAAATGGCATTTTGCGCCATTAACATTTGTGTTGTTAAATTGGCTCTGACAAACCACTTTTGATCCGCCGGTAATTGCGGTTGAACTTCAGCGTCACGTTGGGTGATAGTGATAAAATTACCAAAGAAACGTTTTAAGCTGGTTAATAAATTATTATACCAGTCATCAACTTCTCCACTGACTTCTGGCTGTAGTTCAGTATCGGTATTCGGTTTAGGGATATACACTTGCGCAAATTTAATGTTTTCCGTTTGTTTTATTAAGCCAGAAATCGACAAATAAATGCTGTCACTGTCAGGTTGTTTAACCGTATATAAACTAGCGATATCTTCACTTATGCCCGCCCTTATGTGAAACACACTAGGGTCTTGCATTGCGGTTAATCTTTGATTGGCATCTAATAACAGCTGGATAGCGGTATTGACATCTTGCTCAACCAATAATCGACGTTCTGCTAAGTTAATTAAGTATCCGGCTTCCGCCGCTAACCAATAATTAGGTTGGCTTTGACCTAGCTCTTTAATACGAGAGGCTAAACTATTTAATGAGTCGTTAATTTTGGCTGAATTATTTTGAGTTTGGTTTTGTTTTTGTTCAACCACAAGTTGCAGTTGGTTTAATTTAGCTTGTAATTGATTAAGTGATTGTTGGGTATTGATCACCGCTTGTTGTTTTAGTTGATCAACTTGTTCTTGATTTTTTAACCATAATTGCGATTGCCACCAAAAAAAGCCAACAAAAGCTGAGGCGGCAATACTAAAAATAAAAGCAAAGATGGATAACCAACTGGTTTGTTTTTTAACTTTATCGGTATTAGCTTTTGGCGTAGCTTGTTTTGTGGATGACGTTTTGGCAGACGTTCCTTTAAACGATGATGTGTCAGAAGTTGATTTGCTTTTGCTATTTTCTACTGTGCTGTCAATCACCGGATCTTTAATTGGTGTTTTTGCTGTGTCTTCTTTTTTAACATCAGCAGTTTGATTTGCTTTTTCGGCATCACGAGATTGTTTAATTTCTGATTCCAGTTTGGCAAGAGATTCAAGTGTAGACAAATCATCATCTGTTTTTGTTGCTGCTTTATTAACATCTGCCACTTCTTTTTCGCCAGGAGGCGTTAATTCATTTGAAGCTTTAGATGGGTTGGATTTTTTATCCTGAGCCATGCCGTTATCTCACTTAGAAATTAAATTGATCGTATTGATAATAGAGGAATTATCTGACTGTTCACAGATAAATATGTGTTGTTCTTTTACCATATTGTTCATTAAAAACTGTTTAATCCTTTCGCTCAAGACTACCCAGTTAATTTTATGTAACAAAAACTGAATCTCGTCGTTAGACAGTTGTTCAGATAAGTTGGTTAATATGCCTTTGGCAATATCAATACTGGTCGCCAAAACTAAATCACATTGCTGCCAAGTACATACCTCTGTATGAGAATAGGAGACCAATTGTCTTTGATAAAGTTCCAGTGGGTAATACTGTTTTCCCTGCTGTATTAAGGCATTACCAATGACTTCTCTACCGCCCTTGCCTTTGACTTGTACAAAACTTTGGAAGGCATCTAGTTCTTTTAATGTAAGGAAAGACTCACTATTTGAGTGTTTTGGTGTAATTATTTTAATCTCTGGATTGCACACAAATCGCTGTAGTTCAGCTTTGGTGGACTCGCCAATGGCAAAGATACCACCTGCCGGAGAAAACTCAGTTAAGTCATGTTGTAATAAAAGTTGACGGAAATACACAGCGGTGGGGCGGCTAACAAATATCCAAGCCAGAGACTTGTCCAGTAACCATTGTTTTAACGGTACATCACTAGACAAGGTTATGGGGGCGTTACTAATGGTTGGGAAATGATAGCTAGAGTATTGCGGAATAAGCCGTTGCTGTAGCTCCTCGCCCATTGGCGATGGGCGAGTATTTAAAATGGTTAACTTGGCAGGTGTTGCCATTTGTTCACATTCCATTTATCAGTCTTTATAGACTTCTTTTAAGATTACGTCAGCACCTTGAGCTAATAACTGTTTAGCTAATTGTGTGCCCAATGCTTCACCTTGGTCGGTATGGCCGGTCACTTCATCAGTGATGATTTGTGAACCGTCTAAACTTCCCACTAACCCTTTTAATGTGACTTGGTCGCCATCAACCGAAGCGTATGCACCAATTGGCACCTGACAACCACCTTCTAATGCACGATTCATCGCGCGTTCGGTTAACACTCTAATACGGGTTTCTGTATGCTCTAAAGTAGCTAAATAATTATGAATAACGGGATCGTCCGTTCTACATTCAATACCAACGGCACCTTGTCCATTGGCTGGCAACAGTAAATCGGTGGCTAGATGCTGTTTAATTCGTTCAGGCATTTCTAAACGGATAAGACCCGCAGCGGCTAAAATAATCGCGTCGTATTGGCCCTCATCTAATTTGCGTAATCGGGTATTAACATTACCGCGTAAATCTTTGATCACTAAATCTGGACGTAACGCTTTGATTTGGCATTGACGACGTAAACTAGAAGTTCCTACCACAGCGCCATTTGGTAAGCTGTCAAAGTCAGTATAGTTATTAGAAACAAAGGCATCACGAGGGTCTTCACGTTCACAAATGGTGTGTAACATTAACCCTTCTGGAAATTCAACAGGTACATCTTTCATTGAATGCACAGCGATGTCTGCTTTGTTTTCTAAAATAGCGACTTCTAACTCTTTTACAAATAAGGCTTTCCCACCAATAAGGGCAAGTGGTGTATCTAATATTTGATCACCTTTGGTCGTCATTGGCACTAACTCAACGGTTAATTCTGGGTGAGCAAGTTCCAGTTTATTTTTTACATAATAGGCTTGCCACATAGCTAATGCACTTTCACGAGTAGCGATACGGATCAAAGGTTGAGTTGAGTTGGTCATAAGTGAAAAATGTCTTAATAAATAATTGAATTTAATTGGTATTAGAATACCAGTTATTAAAGTGAGCCTAAAGCGGTAACTCGGCAAAATAACTGAAAATGGTAAGCTAGAAAGGTGCAAATAAAATGGGCTAAAAAGTGAATTAACAAATTAGCCCATCAGATAAAGTTTATTCGCTGTAGTTAAATGAGGCGGATGCGATAGGTTGATTATTTTCGTCAACCACTTCAACTTGCCAATGACCCAAATGGTTTGGAACGGTTAAGTTTTTACTTGAATAAGTGCGCCAACGGTTACTGCCAATTTTAAGAATAACCTCGGCCTCTAACTTACCATCTAAAAACCAACGATGCGTGATCATAGTATCGGCTTTGCCAATCACTTCAGTAAACAAATAAACTTTGTTCACATTTGTCTTTATTTCGGTATTTGTTAAATCAGTAACGGGCTCTCTGTTTTCAATCGAGTCGGTAACGATAGCTCGACGAATATTGTCTGACAGAACCGTTTCACTGGATTCAGCGCTGTAAACAGCGGAACTTACAGTTAAAAGCAATAGAGAAAATAAAGCGTTAATAATGTTTGATTTCATTAAATTTTCCTTAAATTTATCACCTAATTTATTGATCTAACTTAGTATATACCAAGTTTTTATATCAAGTAGCTCACATTGCTAATGTGATAGGCTCGCCCGCTTGTCTGGTTGCAGCTTCGGTTAATAAAGCCCAAAACTCAGAGCCTCCACGGTTATCTATCCATTGACCATCCTTAAATTCAAAGTGGTGGCCATTGGCTTTTGTTGCCACCCAAATTTGATGTAAAGGGGCTTGTTTGTTAACAATAATCTTAGTGCCATTTGGAAAAATAACTTCCACTATGCCACCGGCACTTTCATAATCTAAGTCAAACTCCACTTCATCAATGGCATCTTGTAAGTTATTTAATAATTCGTCGGCTAATTGGTGATATTCACTGTCGTTCATAGTAGATCCTGCTTGCAATTACGTTATTCCATGCGATTATAGGCGGCAAATTTAATAGATTCAGTAAAAACATGCATTATTATTCAACTAAGTTATGTAAAAGGGCAATTGTACTTTTAACTTTAAGCCTAATATCGTTACAACTAATGGGATGTGGCCAACGTGGGGCATTAATATTGCCTGATCAAAAGCCAGCAACAGAATCAACAAAATCTATTAAACACTGATTTACAATTATCAACTTTGATTGACCAATAACAAATCTACAAAAAACAGGACCGAACCTTGGATCATTTTAGTTACCAGAATGGCAGTTTATTTGCTGAGCAAGTGGCATGTAAAGACATCGCTGAATCGTTCAATACACCAACTTATGTTTATTCACGCGCGACAATAGAACGTCATTGGAAAGCATTTGATGATGCTGCAGGTGAGCATCCTCATTTGATCTGTTACGCAGTAAAAGCAAATTCAAATTTAGCTGTATTAAATGTGATGGCTCGTCTTGGTTCAGGTTTTGATATCGTTTCTGGTGGTGAGTTGGCTCGTGTATTAGAAGCCGGTGGTGACCCGACAAAAATCGTATTTTCTGGTGTTGGTAAAACGGAAGCTGAAATTGAGTACGCACTTGAAGTTGGCATTAAATGTTTTAATGCTGAATCAGAAGCTGAATTATACCGTATTAATCAAGTTGCTGAGTCTCTTGGCAAAATAGCGCCAATCTCCTTGCGCGTAAATCCAAATGTTGATGCGGGTACTCACCCATATATTTCGACAGGTTTAAAAGAAAATAAATTTGGCATTAATATCGATGATGCGGTTGAATTATTTAAATGGGCCAACCAACAAAAACATTTAAAAGTACAAGGTGTTGATTGTCATATTGGTTCACAATTAACCGATTTATCGCCATTTTTAGATGCATTGGACAAATTAATTGTATTAATTGACCAGCTGTCAGATAGTGGTGTGACTATAAGTCACTTAGATTTAGGTGGTGGTTTAGGCGTTACCTATAACGATGAAACGCCGCCTCACCCATCTGAATATATGACGGTATTAATGGAAAAATTAAGCCATCGAATAGACTTAACCATCTTATTTGAACCTGGCAGAGCAATCATGGCCAATGCGGGTATTTTGTTAACTAAGGTTGAGTTTTTAAAGAAAAATGAAGACAAGAGTTTCTGTATTGTTGATGCGGCGATGAACGATAACATACGTGCTTCCTTGTATTCGGCATGGCAAAATATTATTCCAGTAGTACCAAGAGATGGCGAAGTCTCCAACTATGATGTTGTTGGCCCTGTGTGTGAAACCGGAGACTTTTTAGGCAAAGACCGTGAGTTATCCGTAGAAGCGGGTGATTATTTAGCGGTTCGTTCAACTGGCGCATATGGTTTTACGATGAGTTCTAATTACAACTCAAGAGTAAGAGCTGCTGAGATCATGGTTGATGGTGATACTATGCATTTGGTTAGACAAAGAGAAACAATTGAATCTCTTTGGGCTGGCGAATCGATTTTAGAAGATTAGTTGTACCTTTAAAGCAATCTAGGAAGATTAACAAAGATGTTGTTACAGTTCACAAAAATGCATGGATTGGGTAACGATTTCATGGTGGTTGATGGAGTCACACAAAATGTGTACTTCTCACCAGAGCAAATTAAACAATTGGCAAACCGAAACTTTGGTATTGGTTTTGACCAGTTGTTGGTTGTTGAACCTCCTTATGATCCAGATTTAGATTTTCATTACCGTATTTTTAATGCGGACGGCAGCGAAGTTTCACAATGTGGAAACGGCGCTCGCTGTTTTGCTCGTTTTGTTCAGTTAAAAGGCTTAACTAATAAATCTGCTATTAAAGTAAGCACTAAATCAGGCAACATGGTTTTGTATCTTGAGAATGAAAACCAAGTTACGGTGAATATGGGGCGTCCTATATTAGAGCCTAAAAAAGTGCCTTTTAATGCTCAACAACAAGAAAAAACTTATATTTTAAAATCTGGAGACGATAACCTCATGTGTGGCGTTGTTTCCATGGGCAATCCACATTGTGTAACCGTTGTTGACGATGTATTAACAGCTCCAGTAGAAGACCTTGGTGCGCGTTTAGAACAGCACGAACGTTTTCCAGAAAAAGCCAATATTGGCTTTATGCAAATTATTAACCGTGAACACATTAAATTACGAGTATTTGAACGTGGTGCCGGCGAAACATTAGCTTGCGGCAGCGGTGCTTGTGCAGCGGTTGTGGTTGGTCGTTTGCAAAATTTATTGGATAGTAAAGTTCAAGTTGACTTACCCGGTGGGACACTTCATATTCGTTGGCATGATGAAAATTCTCCAGTTAAAATGACTGGACCCGCAGAATACGTATTTGATGGACAGATGCATATATGACAAAAGTATTGATACCTAACCCTGAAGACCTTGAGCTAGATGCTGAGTTAGTTAAAGACTACCTAGAGCAAAATCCTAGCTTCTTTGTTGATCATCCAGAGTTAGTGACTCAATTACGTATTCCTCATGTAGCTCATGGCGCGACCTCTTTATTGGAACGTCGCCAAGAGATCCAGCGCGATAAAATTTTACAAATGGAAGAAGAACTTAATGTTTTGATGGTGAATGCCAGACAAAACGAAAATATCTTCCGTGCTATCAGCGAAATGTATATTGGTTTAGTGGGTTGTGTTTCGGTTGCTGAATTAGAGAAAGTGGTTGATAGAGTGTGTAAAGATCAATTGTTTTTAGCGCAATTTAGATTGTTACAACCAGAAGATGAAGCTTACATTCATTTACAAGCCAAGTTAGATGGCAACCCAAGTTATTTAGGACGTTTATACCCAGAGATCATGGAAACGGTATTTGATAACTTTGCTCAATCTGTTGCATTAGTAGAACTGAATTACATGGTGGGTGAAGAAGAAACTATTTTTGGCATTGCCGCATTTGCTTCTGGTTCTATTCATCATTTTCAACCTCATATGGATACTTTATTTATCAATCAATTAGGCCGATTGTTAAGTCGCCACGCCGTTCACCTTACCTGTTAATTGCTTTTAAAATGCTAAACCGTATTGAGCATTTACCCCAATCTATTCAGCCACAAGTGGCACAGTATTTAGATTATCTAAAATACGAACGTGGTTATGCTCAATTAACGTTAAAAACCTACCAAGCTAACATTCTGCATTTATGTACTTTCTGCGTTGAAAATGATGACTTACAGTGGTCAAAAATAGATGGCAACGTATTAAAACAGTGGTTATTAAGTTTACGTAAAGCCAAGTTAAAACCACGTTCAATGCAGTTAAAATTGTCCTCAGTGAAAGGCTTGTTTAAGTACTTATTGCAAAAAAATAATCCAAGTCGACCCAACCGAATTATTAACCACACCAAAAACGGACAAACCATTACCCAAAAACATGGAAGTGGATGAAGTCTCACAATTATTGGATTTTACTCCTGAGCAAACCATAGAGTTTAGGGATAAAGCCATGATGGAATTGTTTTATTCCAGTGGTTTACGTTTATCTGAATTAACCTCAATTAATCGTTTAGATATAGATTTAGACAATGCTGAATTACGAGTAACCGGTAAAGGCAGTAAACAACGGTTAGTGCCCGTTGGCCGTATGGCAATAGAAGCCATTCATCAGTGGTTGGAATGTCGTATTGAGTTTTTGAAAACAGAGTCAGATGCTTTGTTTATCAGTAAATTAGGTAATCGTATTAGCGTAAGACAAGTGCAACAAAGATTAAGCTATTGGGCTAAACGCCAAGGGTTAAATAACACCTTAAACCCACATAAACTGCGTCATTCATTTGCATCTCATTTATTGCAATCCAGTAGTGATTTACGCGCAGTACAAGAACTGTTGGGCCATGCCGATTTATCCACCACCCAAGTGTATACCCATTTAGACTTTCAACACTTAGCTAAGGTGTACGACAGTGCTCATCCTAGGGCTAAGAAGTAACTTGGTAAGTTTACAAGTTAAACACTTGGTTAAAAATATCCGTGATCATTTCTACTTTTCGGCTATCTCTTGCAGTCTTTTTAGTGACCATAGATAAAGTAAAAGGATAAAAACACTCACTGGGTTTTATGATGCGCATTAGACCTAAATTTAGGTCTTGTTGGATACTACTCTGTGGTAAATATCCAATATACCGCCCAGACAATATCATGGCCTTACGGGTATCAAACTGATATGACTTAGCGGACAAATTAAGCTTACTGAGTTGTGATTTACCTTCTAAGTCAATGTCTATACCGGGGTGAACTGCGTTGGCAGTGGCCAAATCATGTTCGGATAACTCATTGTCCGTTTTATTAAAAAAGGGATGTAAGTTACTACAGCATAAATAAATCTTTTCACTAAATACTTCTTTGTATTGTAAACCTTCAATTTGTTGGTAACTTGGAAATAGACCTATATGAGCTTTATCTTTTAACAGCGCACGTTCAATGTCGGATATTGAGTCACCATCTAATACTAAGTTTAAATGTGGTGATAAATCATGAACTTTCTGAATCACCTCAGCTAACTTTTGTTGTTTAGTACCATCGAGCTGATCGGCACATAAGATCACTAACTCGCCACTTAATTCTTGGCCTAATGTATTAACCAATAATGAGAACCCATCAAAAGATTCAAATAACTCCATAACTGCACGGTATACAATCTGCCCGTCTTCCGTTAATGAAAATCCAGCACGACCGCGCAAACAAAGTTTTAATTGCATACGCGTTTCTAAATTAGACATATGCACGCTTATGGTGGAACGAGTAATACCTAATGTGTTAGCGGCGGCAGAAAATCCGTTATGTTCTACCACTGCTACAAATATCCGTAATAGACGCAGGTCATACTCGGATAGTGGTTTTGGAATGATGGATTTTCGTTGCATTAGGTTTACCAATATCAAACTAAAGGTTGAATGTTTTGTATTTAACCTGAGCTGAATTTAATATTCAATAACAAACATAAAAATTCAATAACAAACATAAAATCTGTTCAGTAAATTATTAGGTCTCTGGAGTAATACAATGGATAAGTTAAACGACCCTCAACTGCTTAAACAATATTCGTATATCAATGGCAGCTGGCATAGCAGTGAGTCAGAATTCCCTGTTGTAAATCCTGCAACAGGTGACGTTATTATTAACGTGGCCAACGCTGGAATAGCGGAAACTGAACTAGCGGTTAAATCCGCCAAGGCTGCATTAAAAGCTTGGTCGGGTAAATCAGCCAGTGAAAGAGCTGGATTATTAAGAAACTGGTTTAACTTAATGATGCAACATCAAGATGATTTAGGCCGCATTCTTACCCTAGAACAAGGTAAGCCATTAGCGGAAGCAAAAGGTGAAATTGCTTACGGTGCCTCATTTATTGAATGGTTTGCGGAAGAAGGCAAACGTGTTTATGGCGATACTATCCCTGCGCCATCATCAGATAAACGCATTATCGTGATCAAACAACCTGTTGGGGTTGTTGCATCGGTAACACCTTGGAATTTCCCTAATGCCATGATTGCTCGTAAAGCGGCTGCGGCATTAGCCGCAGGTTGTACATTTGTAGGGCGTCCAGCAACACAAACTCCGCTGTCTGCTTTGGCTATGGCTGAGTTAGCTGAGCGCGCAGGCATTCCTGCAGGCGTATTTAATATTATTATTGGCGAAGATGCCAAAGGCATTGGCCAAGTACTTACACAACATCCAGATATTGCTAAATTTACTTTTACTGGCTCAACTGGGGTAGGCAAACAATTGATTGCGCAATGTGCCACTAGTGTTAAAAAAGTATCGATGGAGCTTGGTGGCAATGCACCGTTTATCGTATTTGATGATGCGGATGTCGATGCTGCGGTACAAGGTGCTTTGGCTTCAAAATATCGTAATGCCGGACAAACCTGTGTATGCACCAATCGTATATTTGTTCAACAAGGTATAGCGCAATCTTTTACCGAAAAATTCACCGCTGCAGTTAAAAACTTAGCTATTGGTAATGGGTTAACTGACGGTGTAGCAATAGGACCAATGATCTCAAAGTCAGCAGTAGATGATGTTGATAAGTTAGTGATGGACTCAGTGCAAGCCGGAGCAAAAGTATTATTAGGTGGTGTACGTGCTGATGTTAATGGTAGCGCCAGCGAAAACTTTTATCAGCCGACTATTTTGAGCCAAGTGACGAATGATATGCCCATTGCTGCTAATGAAATTTTTGGGCCTGTATCGCCAATTATTAGTTTTGATACTGAGCAACAAGTTATCGACATGGCAAACGACACTGAATACGGTTTGGCTGCGTATTTTTATGCCAGAGACATAGGCACTATATGGCGCGTGGCTGAAGGTTTAGAGTACGGCATGGTAGGGATTAATGAAGGCCTTATATCAAATGCCGCCGCCCCATTTGGTGGGGTTAAACAATCCGGTAATGGGCGTGAAGGTTCCAAGTACGGCTTGGATGATTACTTAGAGATTAAGTACTTGTGTATGGGCGGCCTGAATTAAGTTGTTTGCAACTAATAAAGCCAATGAACAAAATTTACAATGCAGAATTAGAGTAAAGAAAATGAATAATCAAGAATTACAAAACAGAAAAAACAAAGTTATCGCCCGTGGTCAAGGTAATGTATATCCAGTGTATGTTGAGCGAGCGCTTAATTCCGAAGTGTGGGATGTTGAGGGTAATCGTTTTATCGACTTTGGTACTGGTATTGCCGTTTGTAATACTGGACATAGTCACCCCAAAATTGTTGCAGCAGTTAAAGCTCAAATAGATAAATTTAGTCATACTTGTGTCATGGTGAACCCTTATGAAGTGGCGGTAGAATTAGCGGAGAAGTTAACGCAATTAGCGCCGGGTACTAGTGATAAAAAAACCATCTTTGTCACTACAGGCGCAGAAGCGGTTGAGAACTGTATCAAGATAGCCAGAGCACAAACTAAACGTCGTGGTGTTATTGCCTTTAATGGTGGTTTTCATGGCCGTACTAATATGACGATGGCATTAACCGGTAAAGTCACGCCGTATAAAAACTTATTTGGCCCTTTCCCTGCGGATATATTCCATGCCCCGTTTCCAATTGAAGCTCACGGAATTACAGTAAAACAATCGTTAAAAGCCATTGAAAATTTATTCAAAGTGGATATAGCACCAACCGATGTTGCCGCCATTATTGTTGAGCCTGTGCAAGGTGAAGGTGGTTTTTATGCTGCTCCTGCAGAGTTTTTACAAGCATTACGTAAGTTGTGTGATGAACATGGCATTATGTTAATTGCCGACGAAATTCAAACGGGATTTGGCCGTACTGGTAAAATGTTTAGTTTTGAACATGCAGGTGTTGAAGCCGACTTAATGACCATGGCAAAAGGCATAGCTGGTGGATTTCCTATTGCAGCTGTTGTTGGTAAAGCTGAGATCATGGATGCACCACTTCCTGGTGGATTGGGTGGAACTTATGGCGGTTCACCAGTTGCGTGTGCAGCGGCATTAGCAGTATTAGATATTATTGAAGTTGAAAATTTAATTGAACGTGCTAATCAAATTGGCCAAGCATTTAATCAGCGATTAACCGCTTTAAAACAAGCACACCCACAATTGATATTAGAAGTGAGAAATCAAGGTGCCATGATTGCGATGGAATTGATTGAACAAGGTGATGCAGAACAACCAAATACCGCACTAACTCAAGCCATCATAGCCAATGCAGCAGAAGCTGGTTTGATTCTGTTAGCTTGTGGTTTTTATGGCAACGTTATTCGTTTTTTACCTGCACTGACGATTGAAGATCAAACATTAAACGAAGGTTTGGATAAATTTGAACAGCTATTTAATAAACTCATGGCTGTTTAAACGGTTGTCTGTGGATATTGAATAAAGTTTGTTATAACTGTCCCCAAGTTATAACAAACTAACTATCGCACACAGAGCTGAACCAAGCATAACTAAAACAGAGCTATTAAAAAGAGCTACCAGAATGACAATGTTAAGCCGATTAATACACATTGAACATGACAGTGACGAGAGCCTGCAAAGTCAAATAAGACGTAAGCTCGTTGAAGGCATCTTAATTGGAGCTTTTGCTGCAGGTAGCAAACTGCCGTCTTCAAGAATATTGGCGAAACAGTTAGAAGTATCCCGTAATACTATCGTCTTGGTTTATCAAACCTTGTTGGATGAAGGTTATATTGTCAGCCGTGAACGCAGCGGTATTTACGTGAGTGAAGACTTACAACAGGGCAGAGTTGGTAAATCATTAACTGCATCTCAAAAAATTCTACCAAGTAATAACAGTCATAAGTTCAAAGGCGCAGTAGCCACCACAAACGCGACTTCTTGTCCTGCCAATTGGCGTAGTTATTTATACCCATTTATGGATGGTAAGTTTGACTCTTCTTTATACCCTGTTAGAGAATGGCGTGAAGCCACTAATAAAGCCAATGCCACCAAAGAAATTTATCAGTGGTCTGAGTTACAAGGGGAAGATGACCCTATGTTACTGGACGAGATCAGAACCAAAATTTTACCGCGCAGAGGCATTCAAGCAAGCCAAGATGAAATTCTGATCACGGTAGGTTCACAACAAGCTTTGTACTTAGTCACAGAATTGTTTATTGATAGGTCGGTTACTGTCGCCGTTGAAGAGCCAGGTTACCCAGAGATGCGTGAGTTGTTATTGCAACATGGTGCGTCGTTAAAGTATCAAGCTGTAGACAATAACGGCATGGTGGTTAACGACCAACTTAATGATTGTGATCTGGCTTATGTCACACCAAGTCATCAAACACCTACTAGTGTCACTATGTCTATGGACAGGCGTGACCAATTACTAAAAAAAGCACAACAACAAGACCTGATGATAATTGAAGATGACTTTGAGTTTGAGAGTAACTTCTTAGGTCAGCCCCATCCTGCGTTACGTAGTTTAGATACGGATAATCGTGTGGTGTATATCTCATGTTTATCTAAGGTATTGGCATCAGGCATCCAAATTGGTTTTGTGGTGGCAGAAGCCTCAGTCATTGCTGAACTTAAAAAGTTACGCAAATTGATGTTACGTAATCCACCTTTAAATAATCAACGTGCGGTGGCTTACTTTTTATCATTAGGTTATTACGACGCTTATATGATGCACTTGCACAAATTATTTTATGAGCGTTGGTTAACACTGCGTGAAGCCTTAAACATCTATTTACCTAACTGTGTTGATACTGGTCCCATACAAGGTGGAACTGCTTATTGGATCACAGGACCAAAAGAACTAGACGGTGAACATTTACGGGAACAAGCGGCAGCAAAGGGCATTTTAATAGAGCCAGTTAAGCGATATTTTGCTAAATCGGACTACCCAGAGAATTGTTTTAGGATGGGCATTACCAGTATCCCAAATGAAAGAATTCAACAAGGGGTAAAAAAATTAGCGGATTTAATTCATCAATTAACAGAAGAGTTTGAAGAAAAACTGACTAACGCTAAGGGCCGTTTATTAACCGGGCAAAAACTGAAACAGGCACTCACCAACGTCAGATTAGAATGCCAAATGGTTTATGGCGTTCCTTGTACTATTGATCTGCTTGCCGACGGTTCTATGCGTGGACATACAGGCGGTAAGGACGATGAATATGATGTTGGAACTTGGTGGGTAGAAGACGGTAAATATTATCGTAAATGGGACTTGTGGGGCTATGGTGAAGAGAAGTGTTTTTATGTAGTACAAGATGGTAATTTGATGAAATGGTTTGATCAAAATTATTGTTTTGTCCGTGAATTAGATATTATCGGGGTGATTGAATAGTATTAATTTCCGCAATTAACTCCCTCCTTACAATTAAGTTTTCAAGCCAGTTAAATCGAGTTGTAAACTGGTACTAAAGTTAATACCAATCTGGTACTAACAGTTCATACATCAACTGCGTACATTAAATACACAAATAAGAACGTCATTACGTCAAAGTTAACCGTGAGTGTATTTATGAGTCATTTTTCAATTGCCGGTTTGCAATTAAAATTAAGCAGTGGCGACAATATCCATGTGATTTCAGAACATATTGTTAAGACCAAAAAAAGATTCCCATGGTTAGACATGATTGTTTTAACTGAACTGTGTTCCTTTGGTCCAGAAAAGAAATACGCCGCGACTTTTCCAAGTAAAGCGGAACAGCATTACAGTAAACTTTGCCAAGACAACGATATATGGTTAATCACAGGCTCCGAGTATGAGCAAGTTGGTGAAAAAATCTTTAATACCTCCTCTGTGTTCAATAACCATGGCGAAGTCGTTACTCGTTACCGCAAAATATTTCCATTTTTACCTTATGAAGCCGGCATTACAGAAGGCTCAGATATAGTCACATTTGATGTGCCAGGAGGCCGTATTGGTGTCGCCATTTGTTATGATTTATGGTTCCCAGAAGTTGCGAGAGCAATGGCTTGTGAAGGCGCAGATGTGCTTATATATCCTACCTTAACGGGCACAATCGACCGATCTCAAGAGCTGATAATAAGCCAAGCGACAGCAATAACTAATCAATGTTATGTATTTGGTATTAACGCATCCGAACCTTTTGGGGTTGGCCAATCTATTGTCGTAGGTCCAGAGGGAAACGTAGTGTATCAAGCTAATGTCGGCGAGGAAGTGATCCCCGTAGAAGTTGATTTTGAATTGGTCAAACGCACTCGTACCAGAGGGGTATTAGGGCTAGGTCAACCCCTTAAAAGCTTTAGAGATAACCGAATTGATTTAAATATGAAAACCAACAAAAACTCAGATTATCTTGCTGGATTAGGCGTGTTAAGCATTCCGCAGCCAGTAAAGAAATAACCATAAGAATAAGATAATACTCGTCGAAATCTGGACTTATAGAATACTGTTATCTGGTACTACCGATAACAAGGCTTGCTAGTCTAATCTCGAACCAAGGTTAAAAAAACAACAATAAAATTGGAACCACATCATGAAAAATGCAACGTTTAAAAAGTCTGTTATCACCAGCGCAGTAAGCACCGCTTTATTAATGTCGTTCTCAACGTTGGCTGCAGAGCAAGCTGAATCAAAAGTTGAAAAAGGCGATATTGAACGCATCAAAGTGACGGCGACTCACCGTAAGGTATCTCAAGAAGAGTTACCTTTTAATATTTCGTCTGTGCTAGGCAGTGATATTGAAGAGCAAAATATCACCGACAGTTCTGAGTTATTAAGAAACGTTGCTGGTATTACTATCGTAGATAAAGGTCACCGAAATGGTGGTACCGCCAACAATATGATTGTACGTGGAATAAACGTTGAAAGTGGTGTGTCAGGTGCCGATGTAGGACAGTCCACTGTCCCAACGGTTTCTACATATGTAGACAGTACGCCGATTTTCGCCAACTTTTTGTTAAAAGATATTGAACGAGTAGAGGTTCTTCGTGGCCCTCAGGGAACCTTATATGGATCAGGTGCATTAGGTGGAACCGTGCGCTACGTAATGAATAAGCCAGATCCATTATTAACTGAGGGCAGCATCAAATTAGACCTGAGCCAAACCGATGGTTCGGATGGTAGTAATATGACGTTTGATGCTATGTACAATATGCCAATTACGGACAAATCAGCGGTTAGGTTTGTTGTTGGCAAAATGGACAATGACGGTATTATCGATATGCCTAATCTTTATCAGTTAGATGATGAAGGTGTGCCTTTAGTGTCAGCGGACGATGGTTCATGTAAATCAGCGAGCAGCAGTGCATTATCTGCCAGTGAATTAGTCAATAACGGCGCGTGTTACCATGCAATGAAAGATGTTGATAGTGTTGATATTACCTATGTAAAAGCCGCATATGGTATTGAGATCAGTGATGGTCTTCAATTGACGTTAACGCATCATTATCAAACGGATGAAGTGGGTGGTCGCCGAGCAGTAACACGTGGGGCTGACTATAATGGCAATGTTTATGGTGATTATGAAAACGGTTCGACCTTACTTGAACCTTCTGAACGTGATGTATCATTAACCAGTTTAGAAGTGGAAGCCGATTTTGGTTTTGCTACGTTAACATCAAATACCTCATCGTATGATCATCAAGGTTCAGGCTGGCGCGACAATACCAGCTTATGGGTTTCAGGTGGTCGAGATTGGTACAACGCCTGGTATACGGGTAATCCAAGACCAGCATCCCATGTTGAAGCTGGTTTTGAAGACAAAGCGTTAGTGCAAGAGTTTCGTTTAATGTCCAATGAAGACAGCAATAGCAAAATTGAGTGGATTGCTGGTGTGTATTATATGGATCAGGAACGTATTACCACTAACTTAAGTCATTTACGTGGACTTGAATATTATGGTGTAGCCGATGGTGGACGCTGGTGGGTAGGAGCTCCAACAGATAAAGATTTAACTTACATTCGCCAAGAAAAGTTCGAAGATATGGCGGTTTACGGCGAGCTAACCTATAAGGTCAGTGACGATTTTAGAGCGACAGTAGGCGCGCGTTGGTTTGACAATACCTTAAAAAATAATACCGCAATTGATGCTTATTATGGGCAGGCACGAGAAATTGAATCCGTACCATTCCCAACTCAAGAAGAAAGCGATGTATTGATGAAATTGAATTTATCGTATGACATCAATGACAATACTATGGTTTATGCCACCTATTCAGAAGGTTTCCGTCGTGGTGGTTCTAATGCTATTCCAACCGATGGCCCTTTTGCAGAATTAAACCCTGAATCAGTGGAAACCTACGGAAAAGATACGGTTAAAAACTACGAGTTAGGGGTCAAAGGTTTTGCTCGCGGACTTACTTATTCAGCCGATGTTTACATGGTTAAATGGGATAACCCTCAATTAAATACAGGTACTGCTTGGTGGGCGTTCTTTATGGCGCAAAATGGTATAGCGGCTGAAACATCAGGACTTGAATTAGAATCAAGTGTGGCACTTACCGACGATGTCACTATGCGTGTAGGTTATGCCTTTACCAAAGCCGAGTTAACGGATGATTTAATTCAACCACAAAGTTTGGCGGTAACGGCTGAAGCTGGACAACAATTACCTGGAGTAGCTGAGCACGTATTTTCACTTAACCTAAGTCATTCAACAGAAATAATGTATGGCATAGACATGACTAGCCGTTTATCTGGTTATTACCAGTCAGAATCAACCAATACCGTAGTACCAACCAGTACTATCTATGATGAGTTTGACGGTTTCTCTATTTGGAATGCGTCAGTTAACTTTATTAAAGGTGATTGGGGTGTATCCATTTACATTAAGAACCTTGGTAATGAAGAAGGGGTAACAGGTAGTTATCCAGATAGTTATTTAAGTACAGATACAGGTGTATTTGAAAACTTTTATGGTAACAACCAAAAAGACTTTATTGCCCGCCCTCAAACAATGGGTGCTTCAGTTTCTTACCTGTTCTAACTTTATAACCAGTTTAAAAGCCATACGAAAGTATGGCTTTTATGATTTAATAAAGTGAGCATAATCCCAACGTTGATGTGAATTGGAGCATATGGCAGTACAAAACGAAATACTCAGTGTTGATAATTTACTTGATTCTGGATGGCAAAACCTGCGATTACAGAAAATGGAATTGGCATTAGACATAGCTCAAACATTATCAAAGCATTACCCAGAGCATGCAGAAGCTTGTTTTTTTAATGGTCAAGTTTCGGCACAATTACAAGAATTAACCTCGGCTAAATTTTATTTTGAAAAAGCATGCCATTTAGCCCCACATATCCATCAATGGCAGTTTGCCCTTTTAAATATCCTGTTAGCTAATTCACAAAAAACGGATGCGCTACGAGTGTTAAATAACCTAGCGGGATTGCAACAGTTAAGTGCCAGAGAATTAAACAAATTAGGGTTATTGTATTCTCAACTAAATAAACCAGAGCTCGCTGTTCAGCAATATAAAAGGGCAATAACCTTAGACCCTAATAACCATGAACATCACTATAGCTTAGCAACCGTATTACGACATTGTGGCGATCTTATTCAAGCTGAGGCAGCATTGCTCAAAGCAACAGAATTAAATCCAAACGATGTAGAGGCAGTATGTTTGTTAGTCGACTTATCTAAACAAACCCTTGAGTTTAATCAAATAGCGCCATTAAATGCTTTATTAGCCAAGCCACTAACACCTAGACAAAGTGTGCAAATTCATTTTGCTTTGGCTAAAACCTACGAAGATTTAGAACAATACCCACAAGCCTTTGCTTTGTTAGAAACTGGAGCCAAAATCAGGCGTCAACATTTGCAGTATGACGTTAAACAAGATGTTGATGTGTTAAGCGCGATCTCTGAAAGCTTTGATGAAAATTGGTGGTTAAAAGGTGTTAAGCAGCAATCAAAAATGGACATAAAACAGGTCACGCCCATATTTATCTTGGGCATGCCTCGAACTGGTTCAACCTTATTGGAACGTGTTTTATCCGCCGAACCAAGTGTCTATTCAGCAGGGGAGTTAAGTGACTTTACTCGCCTATTAACTGAGCAAGTGAACCTGCAATTTGGTGATAAAGTAAGGTCAAAACGACAATTTATAGAATGTTGTAAAGATATAAATTTTCAAACCTTGGGTGATAAATATATACACTCAATCAAACAATATATTCCAGTTGATAGCCAAGGTATTCGGTACGTTATAGATAAATTGCCGTTTAACTATTTGTATATCGGCTTGATAAAAAAAGCATTGCCTAACGCTAAGATTATCCATGTCACTCGTGACCCAATGGATACTTGTTATGCAGTGTATAAAACCTTATTCCAACAAGCTTATCCGTTTTCTTATGACCAAGTAGAGTTAGCTGAATATTATGTGGCGTATCAACGTTTAATGTCACACTGGCAATCACTACCTGACTTATCTATGTTGGATGTTGCCTACGAAGATTTAGTACAAACGCCTCAACAAATAGGTGAGCAAGTTTTTGAATTTTGTCAGTTAACTTGGCAAGACCGATATACCCAAGTACAAGATAATCGTTCAGCGATTAATACCGCCAGTTCTAGCCAAGTAAGGCAAGCTATTCATAAAAACTCAATAGCTAAGTGGCGCAAATATCAAACGCAATTAAGTCCATTGCAAGCAAAGTTGGTATCAGCAGGTTTCACGTGCGATTAATATTGTCCTTACCTGTAGTGGCGCTCTCAATGTTGATGCTAATGATGACATCATGGTTAGTGCATGCTGATGGTGGATCTCAGGATACGGCTGATACGATATTACAATCTTTGCTAGATCAGGTTGTGCCTGTGGGGAACTTAGCACCGATTGATTATGCCTCTTGGCCACAAGCCAAATATAAAAACGCAATAGCAGCAGGGCAAGTTCAAGGTCAAGTCACCATAAAAGCAAATGTCCAACAAAGCTATTTAGAACTTATAGAAACGAGTGACAGTTATAATTTTGAATTAACAACTCGCCCTGCTGATTTTACAGTTAAGCGTCAAGTCTTACCTGACATGCAGTTTGACTTTGTCACTTACAAAAATAAGTTTATCCCAGCAAAGCAGCAATTATCCATAAGTGATCATCCACATTGGGATTATATTTTGGCAGTGGGGGATATTTGGCAAGTTGAACCAAACCAAGCTATTTATCATGTCACTATGCCGTTTAACTTAGTCGAGAAGAATCAAAACTGTGTTCACAATGGCGTATTAACTTTTGTGATTGATAACCGTCAAAATAAGGCAGTGCAGTCACCGTTTTATTATCAAATAAGCAGCGAAACTTGTTTGTATTACAAAGTGGATATGTGGGGAAATGGTCAAGTTTCTATAGCTAAATCGAAAGATACAACAGGCTCATTATCCCAAGGTTTGTTAACACAATACCAACAACAACAGCATGATTTGTTACCAACTAAAACAATGGCTTTTTTAACTGCGCCTAAGCCAGATAAAAAAGGGAGTAAACAACTTGGCTTTAGCCAATTAAGTTTACCTAACTTAATAAAACCAGAGGACATGACGAGTTATGGTTTAACACTGAACGGCCAACATTATGTGTCCCAGTGTCAAACTCGCGCCGGAGTTTATCCCTATTGTGCAGAGCTTGTATTACCGTCGTATTCAACAGCTAAAACCATATTTGCAGGACTTAGTATGGTGTTGTTACAACAAGAATATAACGAACTTTATCAACAGAAAGTGTCCGACTGGGTGCCAGAATGTAACTCAGCCCAATGGCAAGATGTGACCTTTTTACAATTATTAAACATGACAACCGGAAATTATGATTCGTCGTATCAAACCGGTGATGAAGGGGCTGAACATAGCCAAATATTTTTTGCCGCAGGGCAACATAACACTAAAGTTAAATACGCCTGCCAGCAATTTAAGCGTAAAACCACACCGGGTACTAAGTTTGTTTATCACACCTCAGATACTTATTTATTAGGTACGGCGTTAAACCAGTTTATTAAAGCTAAAAAAGGCCAACAAACGGATGTATATGATTATGTTTTTGCCAACAACTTATGGAAAAAACTAAAACTAAATCCGGTGGCATATTCAACGTTAAGAACAAACGATGATATTGGCCAACCTTTTGTTGGTTATGGTTTGTTTTTTACCCGTGATGATGTGTTTAAAGTTAGTCAGTATTTGGCAACCGTTAGCGCTAGGTTGTTTAATTCACAACAAGCAGAACAAGGTGCATTAACTAGTTTTGCCAGTACCCGTTATGACAAAAGTTTTTGGAAACAAAACATAGCGTCACATACAAACTGTAATCAAGATCATTGGTTACCCTATTTATCCGGATACGGCGGTATATCCGTTGTATTGGTACAAGCTAACACTCAATATTTTTATTTTAGTGACAGCGGCATTTACGACTGGAGTCAAGCGATTACAGGACTAGATTCCGAATTCCCCATTTGCTCGCCAACCAATTTGCCATTTAAGGACAAGCAATGACTGAATCCACACAAACATTAGAACCTAACGGCACCACCGTTGGAGAAATGAAGAAAGAGCATAAATACAAAGTAGCGGCCAATGGAATATGGGCACGTGTGTTTTTAGCGTTTTTGACAACCGCAGGGATATTTTATATCAACATAATGCCAGCTGTGGTTACGGGGTTAAAACAAGGGTTAGGCTTTACTACCCAACAAGCCGGCTTTGTTAGCTCGGCGAATTTATACGGTGCTTCTATTGGTGCATTAGTCGCTGTGTTTATTATAAAAAAAATCAATTGGCGTTCATGGTCATATATTTTATTAGGCATGATTTTAGCCATAGATCTCATGAGTGTTTACGTTACCAATCCCAATGTCATGGTTGTTATTAGGGCATTACATGGTTTAACGGGAGGACTATTAGTGGGCATTGGTTTTGCCATCATTTCTCGCACGTCTGAGCCAGATAAAACCTTTGGTTATCTGTTATTTATTCAATGGGGGTTAGGAGGATTAGGCTTGATGTTTATTCCTAATTTGGTTCCGTTATATGGTGTCGGTGCGTTGTTTTATTCGTTAATGGCATTCACGTTAGTATCTCTTTGCATGTTGCCTTTTTTAACTGATTATCCAGTAAATGAAGCCGATAAAAAACGCAATTCAGAACAAGTTATTAAACGCATACCTTTGTTTTTTACTTTGTTCGGTATCTTCCTTTTCCAAGGTGCCAATATGGGCTTGTTTGCTTATATGATCGGCATAGGTAAGGTAGAAGGATTAACGCTAGACTTTATGAGTCCAGCGTTAGGTATGGCTAGTTGGATAGCGCTAGTTGGTGCTTTTGCCGTGATGATCATTGGCACTAAGTTAGGCCGAGCTTATCCTTTGTTATTTGGCATCATAATTACCGCACTGTGCAGTTGGTTATTACACTACAGCGAAGTACCAGAAATGTATTCAGTCATGAATTTCATCATAGGCATCACGTGGGCGTTTGTATTGCCCTATTTATTTGGGATGTGTGCTGAGTTTGATAAGGCTGGTCAGTACGCTGCCATGGGTGGGTTTGCTTCCAAAATGGGGTTAGCCAGTGGCCCTATGGTGGTGGCCTTAGTCATTGCCGATGAAAATTACTCAGGCGTGATAAACCTAGCCGCGGTGGCACTTATTGCTTGTGCAATTGTAGTGTTTAAACCTGCTAGGTTATTAGATAAAGGTTAGCGCTGGGTAAACCAATTAACAAACAGGTCTCAATTGGCGGTGAAAATTAACCAGCCGCCTAATACTAACAACAGGTAATTCATCACTTTTAAAAATAATTGTTTATCGAGTTTGTTGTTTATCTTTATGCCTAACCAGTGACCGACAAAGGCCAATGGAATAAAGGTTAAAGCGGTTAATACCAGATCCGTAGTTAAAAAACCCAGTGAGATAAAGCCGATTAACTTCACAAGGTTCATAATGGCAAAAAATATGGCTGCTGTTGCCACAAACTTAGTCGGCGCTAAGCCTATTGCGCTGAAATAAATGATCAGTGGTGGGCCTCCAGCATGGACAAAAGTACTAGAAATTCCGGACAGAGTTGACATGATATAAGCACCAACTTTGTTATTCAGTATGTGTAACTGTATCTGTTTAAACAGGATGTTTTTAACAGCAAAGACAATACAAATGAGGGCAATAATATAACGTAGATCCTCAGCATTAATAACATCAATTAATAAGTTGGCAATGACAATGCCAATCAAAGCGCCAGGTATTAGTGATTTTAATAAAGCACTATCCCACTGTTTCCAAAAGCCTTTTACTGTCATTATATCGGCAATGATCAACAATGGCAGCATCAGGCCTATAGCTTCAATAGCGCTGAACTTAATCATCAAAAGCGGTACTGCAAATACACCTAGCGCACCGGCAAATGCGGATTTGGAAATACCAATCAGTAATACAACAAAACCTACAATAATGACTGACGATATTTCCATGTTTATCCTTTTTGCTTATGTATGAAACCGATTGAGTTGTTAACTCGGCAAGTTAAACCGCTATTTAGGTAGGTTAAACCAAAGCGCTTCAAGTGCTGATTTGGCAGTGACTTGATGACTTTGTTCAGGATCAAACGCAAAGGCATCTCCCGCCACAAACTCAGGCTCTTCAGTGAGATCATCCACAGCCAAACTTCCTTTAACAATATGTAAGTACCCCACACTTTGTTCTGAATTTAAGGTGAATTGCTCTCCTGTTTTTAATACTAAACGAGACAGTTTTGCGTTTTGATTAATCGCTAATGTGTCTTCTGATCCCGTGGGGGTAATTAACGGCGTTAGTTGTCCTTGCTGTGGAATACTTTTTTGTTCATAACTTGGCGAAATGCCCATTACATTAGGTTGTATCCAAATTTGTAAAAACTTAACTGCATTAGTGCTAGAGGCATTAAATTCGGAGTGCATAACACCTGTACCAGCACTCATACGCTGGATGTCACCGGCAGGGACAATATATTTATTTCCGGTACTGTCTTCGTGTTTTAACGAACCTTCAATAACATAAGAGATAATTTCCATGTCGCGGTGGCCATGAGTACCAAAACCTTGTGCTGGCATTACCATGTCGTCATTGATAACACGTAAAGCTGATACACCCATATGTTTTTCGTCGTGGTAATGACCAAAAGAAAAACTATGTTTGCTCTTCAACCAACCTAAATCTACCTGACCTCTGTCTTGTGAACGTCTAATGTATTTCATAATGAACTCCTTTAATCTAATTATTGATGTCAGTTTAATATTCATTTAAATAGATTAAAATTATCAATTATGGTGTAAATCATTCTGTTAATGAGAATGAACTAGTTATTATATAGGGTTAAACATTGATGACGTAATTCCGTTAAAAAACAATTTGCCGCGGGGCCTAATCTGTCTACGTCTTTAAAAATCAAAAACAATTGAGCTGACCTTTTACTGTTGTGATTTAGCCGCAAAGGTAAAAGTTGACCATTACTAAGTTGCGACTCAATTGAGCTTACGGGCAACCATGCGAAACCTAACCCTTTACAGATCATATCTATAGAGGTTTGAATATGGCTAACGGTCCAGCGCTGATTTGCCCCCAACCAACCTTCATCTTTTTTATGGCCTGATGCCGAGTCGCGCACCACAATTTGGCGATGGCTTTTTAGATCTTCTAACGTGAGTTCAGCATTGAGCTGATGTAACGGATGTTCTGGGCTGGCAACACCTACGAACTCAATGTGACAGAGGCTTTCACTCAGTCCAGTATTTAACGTGGTGGGAGAAATTGCGATATCGACTTTGGTATTTTCAAGTAATTCATTGGAACCATTTAACACAGTTTCAATTAACTCTATTTGTAATAGAGGGTATTGATGAGAAACATTTTCTAATACGCTAAACAATATCGACTGAGGGAAAATTTCATCAATAGCGATACGTAAACGACTTTCAGTGCCTTGTCCTAATGTATGCCCAACGGCTTCTACTTTGGCCGCCTCATCTAGTAAAAAGTTTGCCCGTCTTAACATTAAAGTGCCAGCTTCGGTGAGCACGGTTTTTCTCCCTTCAATAGTGAAGAGTTTAACCCCTAACGATTCTTCAATTTTCCCAACGGCATTATGGATACTTGATTGGCTTTTATATATGCCTTGTGATGCTTGGTTAAATCCACCAAACTCCACAACCGACCGAAACATGCGCCACTGCTCTAATGTGATTCTTAACACTTATATCACTCTACTTATTTAGTTTTTACCAATGTTTGATAACAGATCACAGCGGGATATATTCTTTATTATCATCAGGGATCGTTGGGAAACGTCCGTTATTCCAATCATCTTTGGCTTGTTCGATTCGTTCTTTATTAAACGAAACAAAATTCCAGAATAGAAAAGGGACGTGTTCAAATTTATCACCCCCTAACATAATAAAGCGGGTGTTTTGTGTAACTTCAATTTCATGTTCACCCTGCTCCAGTAAAACAAACTCACTGGCACTGAAGTTGTCTCCATTGATACTCACTTCACCATAAATAGGTAAAATAGCGGTTTCTTGAGCTGGATTTGGAATTTGAATGGTCTCACCTTTTTCTGCAACCACATCAAGGAAAAACATGGGCCAATAGGTTTTTGCGGGCGAGTTCATACCATAAGCGTCACCCACTACTAATCGTTTCATCACGCCTTGATACAAATAGTTTGGCAATTGCTGTTTATTAACATGGATAAATGAGGGATCAAGTTCAGCCTTTTCTTCAGGTAAGGCAATCCAACATTGCAAGCCACTAATAGAGTGATCATTTGCCCTAACTTCAAAACTTTCCCGCTCAGAATGCACAATACCTTTTCCAGATGTCATCCAATTAACATCACCTGGGTGAATTTCTGCAATATTACCTAAAGAATCACGATGCAAAATACTACCTTCAAATAGATAGGTTAAGGTAGAAAGGCCAATGTGTGGATGGGGTCTAACATTAATACCTTGGCCTGCATCGAAGTGACTTGGCCCCATTTGATCAAAAAAGATAAATGGCCCAACCATACGTTTTTGTTGGTGTGGTAATACACGTTTAACGGTCAAGCCCCCTAAATCGTGGTCTTTTGCTTTTAGAAGTATGGCCATAGTATTTCCTTTAAGTATTGATTTTGGTGGTAAATAAATGCTGAGCTGCACTAACAAAATGTTATTCAAGTGTTATCAAACTAACCGAACTCAAGGTTGTAAACCATTCTGTTTAATAGAATGATTTGTGCGTAATTTACCAATTTCATTCATTTCAAAATAACATAATACTGTGCTCAAGATAATTAATATTTAAGTAAGGTATGTAACATGAACACTTCAACTAATGTAAAAAACGTATTATTAATTAATTCATCACTTAATGGTGAACAAGGTAATTCTAATAGGTTGGCTAGTGAATTTGTTGCCAAATTATCAGAAAAATTTGAAGTCAAAGTGACTGAGCGTGATTTAGCCAAAGATCCACTACCTCATTTGAGCCAAGCTGAGATGGGGGCATGGATGACGGCAGCAAACGATCGAACCGAAGAACAAGTTCAATTAGCTGACATCTCTGACTCTCTAATTGAAGAACTGAAAAATAACGATACTTTAGTCATAGGTATGCCTATGTATAACTTTGGCATTCCTTCTACCTTTAAAGTGTGGATTGATAGAATTGCCAGAGCCGGTATTACATTTAGTTATACTGAGAATGGGCCAGTAGGATTGTTGGAAAGTAAAAAGGCGATCATTGTCGCGGCACGTGGTGGCATGTATGCGGGCACACCAAAAGACAGCCAGAGCCAGTATCTTAAAGATGTATTAGCTTTTGTTGGTATTACGGATGTACAGTTTATTTATGCTGAAGCGTTAAATATGCCAGCGAAAGATGAAAATGTTATTTTGGCAAGACAAGCAATGGATGTGACTGCTGAAGCGTTAATCTAAACTCGATAAATAATCGTTCTAGAGTAAAAAGTATGAACAATAATCCCAAAGCATTATTTATCTCCCATGGTGGTGGGCCAATGCCACTTTTGGGAGATGAGGGGCATAATGAGATGATTGATTGTCTGCAGGGCATATCAAATCAAATTAACAAGCCGTCAGGGATTATCGTTATCAGTGCACACTGGGAAGAACAAGCGACTACTATCACGGCTAATGCTTCGCCTTCTTTGATATATGATTACTCTGGTTTTCCAAAAGAAGCTTATGACATTCAGTATGCATGTAAAGGTATGCCTTTATTAGCGGAGCAACTGCATGGGCTGTTTGGCTCAGCAGGGATAAAGTCTAAGTTGGATACGCAGCGTGGATTTGATCATGGAGTATTTGTTCCATTAAAAATCATGTTTCCAGATGCGGACATACCTTGTATTCAAGTGTCTTTAGTTAATTCCCTTGATCCAAAAGAGCACTTAAAGATTGGGCAAGCGATCAAACAGTTAGATGTTGAAAACTTGTTAGTTATTGGTTCCGGATTTACGTTTCATAATATGAAGGCTTTTTTTGCCCCGCATAATAAAGAGGTAGAGTTTATAAATACTTCTTTTGAGCACTGGTTATTAAACACCTGTTCAAATAAAGAGATCAGTGAAAGTGAAAGAGTAGAGCTATTAACCAATTGGGAACAAGCTCCAGGCGCTCGATACTGTCATCCAAGAGAAGAGCATTTATTACCTTTACATGTTTGTTATGGCGTAGCACAAAGCGCATGTTCACAGACTTTTGAAGTGAAGATTCTCAATAAAAAATCAAGCATGTACCTTTGGTAAATTTTGAGTGTAAATACTGAAATAAAAAAGCCGACAGTGTTTATTTATAACACGTCGGCTATTATATTTTTCTCGAAACTCGAAACTCGAAACTCGAAACTCGAAACTCGAAACTCGAAACTCGAAACTCGAAACTCGAAACTCGAAACTCGAAACTCGAAACTCGAAACTCGAAACTACTTCTTAGCTTTCTTAAACGCATCCGCAAAGGCATTGCCCATCGCGCCGCCGCCCAAAGAGTTACCGCCGCCAAACGAACCAGAATTATTAGATGACTTGTTATTAGCGCGTGGTTTTTTCTCACTTCGAGTCGACTGAGATTGACTCGGTTTATTATTCGATTTAACTGAAGCTTGTTCATCCATACGCATGCTTAAACTAATGCGTTTACGAGGAATATCTACTTCCATCACCTTCACTTTCACAATGTCACCGGCTTTTACTATTTCAGACGGGTCGGAAATAAATTTGTCAGTCATTGATGAGATATGAACTAAACCATCCTGATGAACACCTATATCAACAAATGCACCAAAGTTAGTCACGTTAGTGATTACACCTTCTAAGATCATGTTTTCCTTTAAGTCTTTTAAGGTTTCGACACCGTCCTTAAAGGTAGCCGTTTTAAATTCAGGGCGAGGGTCTCTCCCTGGTTTATCTAGCTCTTTAATAATGTCTTCAACGGTTGGTAAACCAAATTTGTCATTGGTGTAATCTTTAGGATTTATCTTAGATAAAAAGTCAGAATTGCTAATAACATCGTTTACCGCAAAGCCACTTTGTTTGATGATTTCAGTTACCACTGGGTACGCTTCTGGGTGAACTGACGATGCATCTAATGGGTTGTCACCGTTAACAATTTTTAAGAAACCAGCACATTGTTCAAATGCTTTTGGTCCCAAACGTTCAACATTTTTTAAATCTTTACGGTTTTTAAAACTACCATTGCCATCGCGGAATTTAACTATGTTGTTAGCTAAGGTTTTATTAAGACCAGATACTCGGCTTAATAACGGAATTGAAGCAGTATTTAAGTCAACGCCAACGGCATTTACACAGTCCTCAACCACAGCGTCTAAGCTTTTTGATAATGAACTTTGGCTCACGTCATGTTGATATTGGCCAACTCCAATGGACTTAGGTTCAATCTTCACTAATTCAGCTAATGGGTCTTGTAAACGACGAGCAATAGATACCGCTCCACGGATAGATACATCTAAATCTGGGAATTCCTTAGATGCAAATTCACTGGCAGAATAGATAGAAGCGCCTGCTTCACTGACCATGATTTTACTTAGTTTTAATTCTGGGCAAGCTTTGATCACTTCAGCGGCTAACTTGTCAGATTCTCTTGACGCTGTACCGTTACCAATCGCGATTAATTCTGCTTTATGCGTGCGGGCTAATAGCTCAATGGTGCGCATTGATTTTGCCCAGTGGTTTTGTGGTTCATGTGGGTAAATAGTGGCCGTATCTAGTAACTTTCCGGTTTGATCCACAACCGCAATTTTACAACCGGTTCTAAAACCAGGGTCAATACCGATTGTGGTTTTTGCACCAGCAGGGGCAGCCATTAACAAGTCATTTAAATTTTTAGCAAATACACGGATGGCTTCTTGTTCGGCATTTTCTCGAATTTCAGATAACAGTTCGTTTTCCATCGACATAGAGATTTTGATCTTCCATGTCCACTGCACAACCGACTTCATCCATTTATCACCAGCTTTTTGATTGAAGTTCAAATCAAAGTGATTGGCAATAATGCTTTCCACTTGAGATTCTCTTACTGGAGTATCTTGACCAGGGTCGGCGTTTAATACCAATTGTAAAACCCCTTCATTTCTTCCGCGTAACATAGCAAGTGCACGATGTGATGGGGTTTTAATAGCTAATTCAGAGTGATCAAAATAATCACGGAATTTAGCGCCTTCGGTTTCTTTACCTGGGATAACTTTAGCTTCAAGGTAAGCATTTTGTTTTAAATAACGACGTACTTTTGTTAACAGTTCAGCATCTTCGGCAAAACGTTCCATTAAAATGTACTTAGCACCGTCTAATGCGGCTTTAGTGTCAACAACATCATCAGAAATATATGCCTCGGCTTGTTGTTCTGGGTCTAAGTTTGCATCTGCATATAGAGCATCCGCTAATGGCTCTAAACCTTGTTCAATAGCGATTTGTCCTTTGGTGCGACGTTTAGGTTTGTAAGGTAAGTATAAGTCTTCTAAACGGGTTTTATTGTCTGCGGTTAAAATTGCCTTCTCTAATTCCGGTGTGAGTTTGTCTTGTTCGGCAATCGATTTTAAGATCACTTGACGGCGCTCTTCTAACTCTCGTAAATAGATAAGACGTGTTTCTAAATTACGCAATTGGGTATCGTCTAAACCACCGGTCACTTCTTTACGATAACGCGCGATAAATGGAACGGTTGAACCTTCATCTAATAAGGTAATAGCTGCAATAACTTGTTCGGTACGGGCTGAGATCTCTTCAGCAATCAATTGAGGAATAGTTTGACTAACAACAGACATAGGTTTGAAGTCCTTGAAAATAGAGACACGTTGCTCTTATAAAAAATAATCTTATAAAAATAAACTGACAAATATAGGCGGTCAGCATAAGTACGAATACAAAAATAATACAGCAATATATTGAGACTAAATTTGGGTTTTAAATAACAATACTAAAATAAATCAGGTTAATTAAAACTAACCAGTAATAATGGGAAGCTATTGGGGAGAATATATAGGCATTAACCTAAAAATTGACCATTAATGATGGATTAGAAATTGCTCATTGTATTGTTCAGGATGTATAATCTTCCACTGTTTTTCTATTTTATTAAACAGACTTTGACTGACTAATTTTTTACTAAATGCAAAGTAAACTAAGTTTTCGTGCAGGGTAAATAGTTTTGTGAAGCTATTTTTAAAGTTATCTAACAGCATTAATTCGTCGACAACTTGTTCATCTTCAAAAGATATAGCCACTCTGTCTAACATTAACAATGATAAGTTATTTTGATTTACTGAAAGCTGAATTAAGCGATTGGATACGTTCGGGTTATTTTGTAATGCGGTTTGCCATTGTGCTCCATAATAGGCTCCTCTTGTAACAGAGATCAGGCCATCATGTTCCAATAATTGAGTTAAGTTTTTGATTTTGTTTTGCAAGTCTGTACGTCCAACTGCAACAATTCGTTCTGTGTGATAAGGGCCTAAAAAGTAGAAGTATTTTTCGCGTTCAATCGTTTTTGACATGCCGATCATGATAGCAAGTTCGCCATCTTTCAACATTTTAAACGCTCGCGCATTTGGTAATGATATTTGTTCCAATGTGCAAGAAGATCTTTTCATTACGTCATCTAACAAAGTATAAGATTGAATCGCTAATTTGTTAATGGAGTAATTCATAGGTAAGAAGTTATCTTGTGAAAATTCGATTCTTACACTTAATTTGCAGTCATTTTGCTTGGCGTACACACAAAATGAGCAAATAAAAAATACAAATAAAGCTTTAGGCAATAAAGAATTCATTCTGGATAACAAGTTTTCAACATTGAAAATAGTATTATATACCAATTTCAAGGATAAATTGGGTTTAAAGCACGTGTATTCAGGGGTAATAATTATTCCGCCACCCCGTTTTTAACTAATATTAGTTAATAGTTTGTACATTCAAATGTATTAGTTTTAAATACGACAATCGATCGCAATAATAAGTAAGACATATCCATGGGGCGTTACAGAAAGCCAGATCCTGAGTTGTTAACCAAAACCAATTACATCACACGTGATGGTTACGACAAGCTTGAAAAAGAGCTGACCTATTTATGGAAAGACGAACGACCTCGAATTACTAAGTCGGTATCAGAAGCCGCTGCTCAAGGTGACCGTAGTGAAAACGCAGAGTATATTTACGGAAAAAAACGCTTACGTGAAATTGACTGGCGTGTGCGTTTTTTAACCAAACGGTTAGAAGCGTTAAAAGTGATATATCCATCGGTTGAGCAAGAAGGCAAAGTGTTCTTTGGTGCCTGGGTTGAAGTGGAAAACGACGACGGCGAACTTACCCAAATTCGAATTGTGGGGCCAGATGAAATAGACGTTTACAAAAAGTGGATTAGTATAGATGCGCCTATGGCCAGAGCATTAATTGGCAAACAAGTGGACGAAGAAGCTTGGGTGCAAACTCCCACAGGAAAAGTATGTTACATAGTAAATACCATCAGCTATGTTGCCCCTAAATAAGCGTTTGAGCAAACACCTGTAGAGTGAACGGAATAAATAAAAGTATTCATGATCTGACTTTATTGTGCACAACAAGTATAATACAACTATTGCACCAATTTAATGGGTAACTGGTTTATTGATCAGCACACCCAATTTCAGTATTTATAATCAGGAAACAACCATGACTAACAATGACATTTTACGTCGCATCCGTTATAGCTTTGACTTTAGTGACTCTGCAATGATGAAAGTATTTGCCGCAGCCGATCAAAAAGTAACGCAAGAACAAGTAACAGCATGGTTGAAAAAAGACGATGATCCACGTTATGTAAGTTTGCCAGATCCTATGATGGCTACGTTTTTAAATGGTTTAATCAACGAAAAACGTGGTAAACGTGATGGCGCACAACCAGCCCCAGAGCAAAAATTAACTAATAACATCATCCTAAATAAATTAAAAATAGCGCTTAATTTAAAAGCGGAAGATTTATTAGAATATTTGGAATTAGCCAACTTTAGCTTAGGTAAACATGAGTTAAGTGCGTTTTTCAGAAAAGTAGGTCATAAACATTACCGCGAATGTAAAGACCAAGTTATGCGTAACTTCTTACAAGGTTTGCAAATCAAATTACGTGGTGAAGTAGACGCGACTGAAAATAATGAAGAGCCAGAAGCGGAATAGAAAAGCCATAAGTTTTAAGCTGTAAGGCTGTAGAGATGTGACCCTGTGAAAGTTGGGCAGGGTTAATTTAACAAGTCTGTATTTCTACAAATATAGGCAGCTAAATTACTGTGAGAGGTTGAAGTTACGTAATTGTTGTTAACTTTAAGCTTTGATTTAAGAGGTTAAAATGGGTCAAACTGAAACCGTTATTTACGATAGATTTTCTTGTAATAAATGTGCCGATAAAGGTCACCTAGACTTTGATTTTACCATGGCGTTTCAACCCATTATTAACTGCAAAAGCCAAACTATATTCGGCTACGAAGCTCTGGTTCGAGGTTTAAATAACGAATCTGCTTATTCCATAATCTCCAAAGTAAATGACGATAACCGCTATTTATTTGACCAACTATGCAGAGTCAAAGCTATTTCATTGGCCGCCGAACTCAATTTAGACTCTATGCTGAGTATCAACTTCCTTCCGAATGCCATATACAAGCCGGAACGTTGTATTCGCACCACATTAGACGCCGCTAAAAAGTATGGTTTTCCTACAAAAAGAATAATGTTTGAGTTTACAGAGTCTGAGAAAATAGATGACAGTCACTTTATTAAAGGCATTGTTGAGTTTTATAAGAATGCAGGCTTTATTACCGCGATTGACGATTTTGGTTCTGGCTATGCGGGACTAGGTTTATTGGCTGACTTTCAGACCAACATTATCAAGTTTGATATGGAATTAATACGTAACATTGACCAAGATGTGACGAGACAGCTTATCATTAAAAATTGTATGAACTTGTTTAAAGAACTGAATATCACACCGTTAGCTGAAGGCATTGAAACAATTGAAGAAATGTTATGGTTAAAAAACTGTGGCATTGAATTAATGCAAGGTTATCTATTTGCTAAGCCGGGGTTTGAAAGTCTGCCAGATGTGGACTTTGACAAACTGTAAAATAGCCAGTTAAAAAGCGCATGTGCGCTTCCTCGGATTTGTTTCATTCCAATGACAAACAATACTAAATTAACCCTTGATTAAATTTCATTCGAAACTATAATCTTCCGAATCGAAAGTTAATGGTTTTTTTTGTGCAAAAAGAAATACTCAATCCCGCCGACGTTCAATCGTTGAATTAGTTAATGATCAACAAGAAGTTACTGTTGATGAATTAACGACTATGTTCAATACCTCTGAAGTTACCATACGTAAAGATCTTACAGCCCTTGAGTCTAATGGCTTATTATTACGTAAATACGGTGGCGCTATTGCTTTACCGACAGGCTCATCAGAATTAGCGGGGCCGGAAGTTTCGAAACGAAAGCAAGCTATCGCCAAGGCAGCCGCTGCATTGATAAAAGATCATAACCGCATTGTTATAGACAGTGGCAGTACAACGTCTGCTGTTTTATCTCATGCTCAACATGTGCGTGGATTGGTGGTGATGAGTAATTCATTAGAAGTTGCCAATCATATTCTTGAGCTAGAAAACGAACCTACCTTGTTAATGACAGGTGGGACTTGGGATGCGCAATCACATTCATTCCAAGGTCAGTTAGCTGAGAGCATGTTAAAAGCTTATAACTTTGATCAAGCATTTTTAGGTGCATCTGGTTTAGATGTTACCCGTGGCTCTACGACGTTTAATGAATTAACCAACTTAAGTCGCGTAATGGCAGAAGTGTCACAACAGGTGATTGTATTGGCTGAGTCAGAAAAGTTAGATAGAAAAATACCGAATTTAGAATTGAGTTGGCAAGACATAGACGTGTTAGTAACAGACACAGATATTGATGCTGAAAGTGAGCGCTTAATTACGGCTCAAAACGTATTAGTTATAAAAACAAATTAAAACAGGGAACGGCCAATAAGATGGGTCGTTAACTAAATAGATATTGGAGAGAATTATGTGTGGGATCGTTGGTGGTGTTGCTGAGCGTCATATTGTTAATATTTTATTAGAAGGCCTAAAGCGCCTTGAATACCGTGGATATGATTCTGCAGGTGTTGCGTTAATGGAAAATGATGGTTCATTACAACGTGCGCGTGAAGTTGGCAAAGTGAAAAACTTAGCCGATGCGGTCGCGTTATCAAAAGTGAATGGCACCACAGGTATTGCGCATACTCGTTGGGCAACCCATGGCGGTGTAACACAAGCGAATGCGCACCCACATATGTCTAACGACGCCATTGCACTAGTACATAACGGTATTATTGAAAACCACGAGTCTTTACGTACAGAATTACAAAACAAAGGTTATGAGTTCACCTCTGCAACCGATACCGAAGTAATCGCACATTTAGTTCACGAAAACCGTAAAGGTACAGATAGCTTATTAGCCGCAGTGCAAATGTCAGTGAAACAGTTAGATGGAGCTTATGGAACCGTAATTATGGAACCTGCTAATCCAGACCGTATTGTGGTTGCGCGTTCAGGAAGTCCGTTAGTTATAGGTGTTGGTATTGGAGAGAACTTTGTTGCTTCTGATCAATTAGCATTATTACCTGTGACACGTCAGTTTATCTTTTTAGAAGAAGGTGATGTTGCCGAGATCACTCGTGATCAAATTAATATTTTTGATGCGGATGGCAACCCTGTTGAGCGTGAAATTAATGAATCTACCGTTACTCATGATGCGGGTGACAAAGGTGAATACCGTCACTACATGATGAAAGAAATTCATGAACAACCTGCAGCTGTTCGTAATACGTTACTTAATCGTATTAATGCAGACACAGTAATAGAAGAATACTTAGGTGAAAACGCCGCAGAAATTTTACAGGGCATTGACCATGTGCAAATCATTGCTTGTGGTACGTCTTATCACTCGGGCATGGTTGCGCGTTACTGGTTAGAGTCACTTGCTAATGTGAGTTGTAACATTGAGATAGCCTCTGAATTTAGATACAGAAAATCGTTTGTACCAGCTAACTCGTTAATTGTGACTATCTCACAGTCAGGTGAAACAGCAGATACATTAGCGGCATTACGTTTAGCAAAAGAGATAGGTTATAAAGCCAGTTTAACTGTATGTAACGTACCTGGTTCATCATTAGTACGTGAATCTGACTTGGCCGTTATGACTAACGCCGGTGCTGAAATTGGTGTGGCGTCAACTAAAGCCTTTACTACGCAGTTAGTGGCATTGTTAATGTTAACGGCTTCATTAGGTAAACAAAAAGGCATGAGTGCTGAGTTACAAAAACAAATCGTAACGGCATTAGCAACTTTACCGAACAAGCTAGAAGAAACACTGACAATGGCACAAGGCATTGAAAAATTAGCAGAAGAGTTTGCTGACAAACATCACAGCCTATTTTTGGGACGTGGCGAGCAATACCCAATTGCAATGGAAGGTGCGTTAAAGCTAAAAGAAATTTCGTACATTCACGCAGAAGCGTATGCTGCGGGTGAATTAAAACATGGCCCATTAGCGTTAATTGATGCAGAAATGCCAATCATTGTTGTTGCACCAAATAACGAATTGTTAGAAAAATTAAAATCTAACGTTGAAGAAGTTCGCGCCCGTGGCGGTATCTTGTATGTCTTCGCAGACAAAGACGCACAGTTCAAAGGCGACGATACAATGCGCGTGATGGAAGTACCACACGTAGATCCGTTAATTGCGCCAATTGTTTATACAATACCGCTGCAATTATTAAGTTACTACGTAGCCATTATCAAAGGCACAGATGTTGACCAACCACGTAACCTTGCTAAGTCAGTTACGGTTGAGTAATTAAGTAAGGAAGGTATTAATCTATAAAAAGCCGACGAAAGTCGGCTTTTTTGTAAAGGTTTGAAACAAAAATGAATATCCCAAAGCCACTTGAAAGTACTTTTTAATCCACAAGACGTTTAAATCAAAATATACTAAAAACGTAATAATTCACAAATATACTAAATAAGTAATATTTGTAAAATATACCAAATGTGTAATAATTAAAAAAATATACTAAATTGGTAATAAATACTATGAAATTTACAACAAACATTCAGCTTGGCGTGTTAATCGCGAACAAGCGTAAAAAGTTGGGATTAACCCAAACCCAACTATCTGAAATGTGTGGCATAAATCAAAAAGACATCTCTCTTATTGAGTCAGGAAAAAGTCGTCCTGACATTGAACGATTGTTACCTATTCTCTCTAAGTTGAAGCTAGAAATGCAGCTTGTGGATAAAGAAACAGATAAACCTACCTACACAACTTCTTGGTAACTATTATGGATACCTTGTATTGCTACATGAATGGAATAAAAGTGGGTGAGCTGACAAGAAATAAACATCATGCTTTGTTTTTTACCTACTCTGCTAGTTGGTTAAATAGTCCTTATGCTCGAGCAATATCTCTGTCTATGCCGTTGACGGCTAAACGTTATTCAGGCGATGTGGTGGTTAATTATTTTGATAATTTATTACCCGATTTACCAGAGATAAGACGAGTAGTACAAACACAAGTTGGGGCTGACTCTATTGAACCATTTGATTTGTTAACCGCTGTTGGTAGCGATTGTGTTGGTGCGTTACAACTGTTAACTCATGATGGTACAAACGGGGTTACCGGACTTGGCGACAAACTGTCAGACGATGAAATTTGCGTTATTTTAAAAGAATTAGAGCATAAGCCGCTTGGAGTTGATAAAGGACAAGAATTTAGGCTGTCTATTGCTGGCGCGCAATCAAAAACCGCATTGTGCTACAAAGGTGGTAACTGGCATAAGCCTATAGGTGAAACACCCACAACCCATATTTTCAAATTGCCAATGGGGAGAGTGACCGACCAACATATAGATTTTAATGACAGCTGCGAAAACGAACACTACTGCATGACGTTAGCTAGAGAGTTTGGATTGGATACGCCAAACTCAATGGTAAAAAAGTTTGGCGATACAAAAGCATTTATCGTTGAGCGATTTGACCGAAAATTCAATTCAGATGAGGGCGTGACATATAGACTACCTCAAGAGGACTTTTGCCAAGTATTTAATGTAAATTCAGGTTTAAAATATCAAAGCCAAGGTGGTATAGGGATAGAGAAAATCTATAAAATGTTATTGGGCTCTGATAACGACAAAGACTTAAAAGACTTCATGAAAGCTCAAATATTTAACTGGCTCATAGCGGGAATTGATGCGCATGCAAAAAACTACAGTGTATTTTTATTACCCGGTGGAGGTTTTAAGCTAACGCCATTTTATGATCTGTTGTCTGCTTATCCATTATTTGATGATGGACTTAATTACCGTGAGGTTAGTTTGGCTATGGGCCTACGAAGTACTCATGGACTTAAGTATAAATGGCGTAAAATTCAAACAAGACATTTCTTTAATACGGCAAAGGAAGTTGGGTATTCCTTATCTGACATGAAACAAAATATTGAAATGTTTTACGACACGGCAACACAAGCGATGGAAAGTGCCACTAACAAGGTTTTAAAAAATAATAAGGACGGTGATTACTCTTGCATTGACTCTGTTAATGCCGGCATAAAAAAATCATTCAAAGCAAAGTGATTATAAATCCATTTGAAAAATAAATACTGAGTCAAACAATAATCATCTAAGGTACTTGTTTTTAAAGGTTTAAGTGCAATATAACGTGAAACTATTACTTTAACTGAGAGATACATGACTGAATTACTAAAAAACTTACAATGGCGTTACGCCGCAAAAAAAATGGACTCAACTAAACCGGTTAGCCAGGAGAAAGTTGACTATATATTAGAGTCTATTCGATTAAGCGCTAGCTCTAGTGGTTTACAGCCATATGAGGTTTTTGTTGTAACCAATCCTGACGTTCGCAAACAAATCTTACCGCATGCTTGGAACCAAGCGCAAATTACTGATGGTTCTCATTTATTAGTTTTTGCTGCGTGGGATAATTACACGGCTGAACGCATTAACACTATGTTCGATTTAGTTAACGAAAAACGTGGTGGTACTAATGAAGGTTGGGAAAACTACCGTCAAATGCTATTAAATACTTACCCACAGCGTGATGCTCAAACCAACTTTGAACATGCTGCTCGCCAAGCTTATATCGGGCTAGGTTCGGCGCTTATCGCGGCCGCTGAACAGAAAGTCGACAGCACGCCAATGGAAGGGTTTGTTCCTGAACAAGTTGATGCAATCTTAGGCCTTAAAGAACGCGGATTAAAGTCGGTTATATTATTGCCTTTGGGTTATCGTGAGGCGGAAGGTGACTGGTTAGTTAATTTAGAGAAAGTTCGTCGTTCAACACAAGATTTTATTACCGAAATTAACTAAATTATAACTTAGAGGTAAGTCCATCCTGAACAAAAATGCTGAGTGAATAGCTCAGCTTTTTTACGAGAATAGGTGGTTGTTCGTATTAACGTAATTAATTCGTCAGCATATTTTCTTACCAGTGAACATTGATCTAATACTAAAAGGTTATAGTGGTTTTGGGCTTTAGGTTATTAAATAACGCTAAACCTTGGTTTACTGTATTGAAAAAATATTTAACTTCGCTTTACGTTCGTTTTGTATGGGTGTGAATTTTTCTAACATTATTAGAAAGTGAACTATACTGATGGACTGAAATACAAATAGGATAGCGTTTTTTTCATGGGTAATAAATTCATAGCAAGGCAAGCCATTTTAGATCGTAGTAAGAATATATTTGCTTATGAGCTTCTATATAGAAATAGTTTCGAAAATTTTTACAGTTGTACAGATGAAGAGCAAGCCACATCTCAAATTATTTTCCAAAATCATATCTTTGGTGATTTAGCGAATATTTGCTCACAAAAAAAAGCATTTTTGAACTTAGACGAGAAGTCTATATTAGCTAAAGTACCACTCCTATTAGATAAAAAAACGGTGGTGGTTGAATTATTAGAAACCATCAATGTTACCCCTGAAGTCATTAAAGCCGTGTCTTTGTTATCCAATAAAGGTTTTATATTGGCTCTGGATGATTATGACCTTTCAGATAAGTGGGACCCTCTATTACCTTTTATTTCAATAATTAAAGTGGATATTGAAGATATATCATTAGATGACATTGCGAATTTAAAAAACAGTCAGTTTGTATTAAATAATGATATAAAAATTGTTGTGGAAAGAGTTGAAACTCACGAGCAA
The DNA here is from genome assembly GCF_032461525.1 of Psychrosphaera aquimarina. Lineage (NCBI taxonomy): Bacteria > Pseudomonadati > Pseudomonadota > Gammaproteobacteria > Alteromonadales > Pseudoalteromonadaceae > Psychrosphaera > Psychrosphaera aquimarina. The sequence continues at coordinate 592,923 of NZ_JAWCUA010000003.1, forward strand.
TTTGAAGCGCTGTATGAAATTGGAGTCGATTATTTTCAAGGTTATTTTTTTCACAAACCAGAAATTAACTCAGGTTACTTTATTGAACCTATTAAATTAAACTTACTTCTGTTGTTCACCGAAATATGTCAACCGAGCATGGATTTTAATACCATTGCAAAAATCATTTCCCAAGACGTTAGTTTAATAAATGGCACATTACGATTAGTGAATTTAAAAGCGGAGCAAACCCGTGTAGAAATTACGTCAATAAAACAAGCTGTAACCTTTTTAGGTGCGGAAAAGATTAAACAATTTATTGCGATTATTGCGATTATTGCGATGTCAAAGCTGTCCTCTGATAGTACCAATGAGCTGTTAACTGAGTCATTAATGCGCGGTAAAATGATGGAACACATATCGACTTTTCCAGCATTTTCATCAATAAAACCTTTTGCATTTATCACCGGAATAATGAGTCATATCGATGCAATTTTACATTGTCCGTTAGAAGAGTTAATTACCGACTTACCGTTAGCTAAAGAGATTAAAGCCGCTTTAATTAACAAAGAGGGATTGTTGTATGAAGGGTTGGAAATAGCCAAATATTTTGAAAACGTTGAAGTGCAAAAATCAATTACGGTATTAATGGAAAAACATAATATTGCTGAAGATGCATTGTTTGATAATTTTAACAGCGTATTAGCTTGGTGTAAGGAAGTGTGCGGCTAGGTTACGCACACTTTTTCTGTCATGAGGCGATTAATCATATTGAAAACCGTAGCGGTTGAAAATGACTAACGGCTTAATATTTCCAATTTAGCGCATCTTTCTATTAATTAATTGGCATTTGGCTCAGCATCTCGTTCATCTAAAATAGAGACTTGCAGTAAGGCTTCAATAACATCCTCTAGGGTAATTATTCCTTGTATCTCGCCATATTCATCGACCACTAAAGAAATATGTGCTCTTTGTGTAAGCGAAATACTTTTGCCCTTGGGGTCATGATTTCTCGTAAGAAATATCTCTAAAATTTAACAAACTTTGAATTATGTCAGACTCACCTTTATGTAAAGCGCCAGACTACAAACCAAATTTTGTCATTGCTTCAATTTCTGAATGCATATAATGACTCTCATCGTCATTTGTTTAAAATAATTAGTAACAAGTTCAGACATATAAACAAAAGGCTTTAACCACCAGACCAGATAAGCCCAAACAGTAGAGACCGAAGGTGCAAGCTGACGCTAATAATTAGCCCCTAATGTTTAAGGGATTATTTTAGAAAATACAAGGACAAATAAAGTCATTATTGCAGAGGCGATACCTATAGTAGAGTCACACATATATGTGTGAAGCTTGTACAGAAATACCGGCAGCCCCATAAATACAATTTGATCAATATTTAGCTTTATTCACAACTCATTTGCTTTTGTTGCAATAAGTCATATTGTAAATAACCTGCATTACCATACAGATCAGTGCCATTGAGATAGTATTTATGTAACTTCTCATTTGGATTTGTGATGTCATAACCGAGTACTTTTGCTATATATTTTGAAATTAAGTAGTGGTTTGTTAAACACCCTATATTGCTTCTCACATCATCTAATGATTGTTCAGATAAATTAACGCCATAGAAAAAGAATGGTACTTTAGCCGCTTCAATATCCACCACATTATGACCAAACTGACCATTTTGTCCTAATAATTCACCATGGTCTGCGGTAAAGAATATATATGTTGGTTTATTGGTGCTCTTGAAAAAGTTGAACAGCTCAGTAATTATTTTTTGTGTATATAAAACCGAGTTGTCATAACTGTTTCTCATATAACTTTCATAATTATCGTTATTTACTGGGAATTTCTCATCGGAAGCAGGGTAATTATCTACGTATGGAGCATGCGCACTTCTCATATGCAAAGTTAAAAATTGAGGCTGATTGTAATCCAGTTTCAAGTCTTTAAGTTCTAACAGAAGCCTATTGTCGTAGTCGCCATCATATTTATTTAAGTCTTTGTTTTCTTTCCAAGTGTCGATATGGCTAGGTGAAAAAGAAAAACTGAGTGCTCCTGCATTTTTTTGCGTCGTAATGTAATGGGTGTTGTACCCCGCCTCTTTGGCAAGCTTAAATAAACTGGTTGTTGATTTATTAAAGTGTTCCACGTTATTAGGTTCATACACAGTATTAAAAAATAAGGCTAATGAAACCCTAGTAGATACTGCACTAGATATTGATTTTGAAGATATAAAATTACTGTTTTCCAAGAATACTTTTAAATCAGGTGTTGTATCGCGGTTGTATCCAAACATCCCCATATTCAAATAACTTAGGCTTTCACCCATAATGACGACGACATTCGCATCTTTAGGTTCGATAGTTGTTACTTCGTAAGGTAAATACGAAACAATCTTATCTTGTAACCCAAAGCTTATTTTTAATAAACGAGCAAAAAAATAGGAATGGCTATACAAGCCGTTCTTTAAAGAAGAATGAGCTATATTGGGTTGGAATTTTTGTGACGATTCGGATTTTAATGATTGTATAAAAGGCAGTAATACTAAAACCACTAACAAATAACCACCCCACTTTGTGGTTATAATTTGAGTTCTATATTTATTTAATGAATATATGGATGCGACAAATAGCAATGTTGAACATATTGCAGGCAATACCAAGAAGTCTGCTACATCTAAAAAACCTAATACTGCATCGTGATATTCACGAGTCATCAGCTCGATATCGAAAGCACTATAGAACCTGCCAAAATATTCAAAATACATTATTTGAGAACTTTGCCAGAAGAAGAACAAGGTTAAAATTGAAACGTTAAGTTTGTAACTTCTACTCAAGATGATAAAAATCACAAATAATAGAGTGATGATTGAACTTTTTAAATCAAAGCCAGCAATATATTTGTCATTGACTGAACCATAGACAATGTCAGGAAGGATTACAAATAGGGCTAAAACTACAAAAACTAAGAATGATTTATATAGTCTATCAGTCATAATGTTGTTTAATTATCCATCAAATAAGATAATGAATATTATAACTTTTTTGAATCAGCAGTCTAAATATATCTTGTTATAAACGCATTTATTCTCTGTCCCTAGAGTTGAATCCTATAGATACAATGATTAAATTTTATTTAATCGTTTGGGGGGTAATGATGTTCAAGGTGCAAGCTAATCATTATTGTGAATCAAATTTTTTCAAAAAAATTATTCACAGAGGTAAGCCGAGTATTTAGTGTTTCTTTATTAATAAAAAAGAAGATCTTCTATAAATAAATTTAGTTTTTATAACTGGCGTGTGTTGATCTTAATGAACATTGGGCCCTTGGTGACATGAGTCTATAAATGATTATTTAGAGACTCATGTCATTATTTGGCTCTATTTACTCTTGATCTGAGTTTGTTAGGCCTTTTTAGGTTCCACATCTCGTTCATCTAAAATAGAGACTTGCAGTAAAGCTTCAATCACATCTTCTAAGGTAATAATACCTTGCACTTCACCGTATTCATCCACAACTAATGATATATGCGCTCTTTGTGTTAGTAATTTATTAAACAGAAGAGGTAAAGATAAGGTTTGGGATACGGTTAAGATGGAATTAACCAATTTAGAAATACGATAGCCGGGTTTTACCCTACTGTTGGCTAACATAACATCCGTTTTTAATATGTAACCTATGATGTCATCTGGATTTTGATCAAATACTAAAACTCTTGAGTAAGGCACAGAACCATGTTGTTTGCAGTATTCTTCTACCGTAGTGTCTTTGTGTAAACGGAACACTTTTGCTCTTGGTGTCATCACTTCACGTAAAGAAATGTCTCTGAAGTTTAATAGACTTTGAATAATATCAGACTCACCTTTATGCAAAGCGCCTGCTTGTAAACCCAGCTTTGCCATGGCTTCAATTTCAGAGCGCATGTAGTGACTTTCATCGTCCTTTTGTTTAAATATCTTAGTGACCAATTCAGACATCCACACAAATGGTTTTAATATCCAAACTAAATAGGTTAATACCGAGCTTACAAAAGGAGCGAGTTGTCGCCAATAGTTAGCGCCTAATGTTTTAGGAATGATCTCAGAAAAAATAAGCACAAATAACGTCATAATGGCTGAAGCGATCCCAATGGCCGAATCCCCATAGATATGAGATGCTTGTGCGCCAACCCCAGCCGCGCCTGCGGTATGAGCAATCGTATTTAAAGTTAGAATGGCGGAGAGTGGTTTATCAACTTGCTGATTTAATTTACTCATACGTTTGGCCGCTTTCACATTGCTTTGAGTAGCAATATAAGCGGGGGTAAGACTCAATAACACCGCTTCCATTATTGAACATACAAATGAAATTAATATTGCGACAAGCGCAAATACTAATAATAAAAACATAAAAATTCCTTTAACTTGCAATCAACAATTGCGAGTTAGTTACTGAGCTGAATAAACCTAAGTAATGACTATATATTCATTAATAGGCAGCATTTCAACAAAAACAGGTTATTAATATCAATTAACTTAACAATGACTAAAGTTAACTTGCTGTCAGTACCATGAAATAGCTCATAACTAGAAGTGAGTATTTCTAATGGATTCTTTTTTTTGCCCAACCCTGTATTATTCACGGCTAGTCAAAGTAGGTAGTTTTAGTAGGCCGTTTTAATGTGGTTAAATGAAGAAAAAATAAGTGATTTAGCGATAAAACATTACAGAGCTTGTTTGCTTAACACTTGCCCTAAACATGTGGTGATTGATAACTTATTTAATGCCGAAAAACTCGATGCGATCATTCAGTTGCTTTCACAACCTCAGCATTGGCAAACTCAACAACATTCTTATTCCGAATTATACGTTGATCCCCAACACTGGCATGAAGTGACAGAACAAGAGCGTTTTGTGCAAAGAGATTCTTGGCAACCTGATATAGATGACAATACAAAAATTGGTACTGATTTAGCTCAAGAGTTTTTAAGTTTTTTACGAGGACAAGAATTTATGTCCTTGTTATCAAAAATATTTAATGTGCAGACAACGGACATTCATGTTGCTGAACCTAGCATTAATACCAATTACTTTCGCCTAGGGAACCATGATTTTGTATCTCAACATGCTGATGACTCTCCTGGAAGAGAAGTGTGCATGTTGTTGTATTTAAATAAAAACTGGCAAACTAATGCGGGTGGAGAATTGGTGTTTTTGGGTAAGAGTGATAACCCGTTAAGTATTTCGCCTTTGTTTAATCGTTGTGTGTTGTTTGATCCTAGCTCAGAAGGGTCCGAACATTGGGTAGCAAGTTTAAATCCCGAGAATACAGCGCAGTATCGATATAATGTTACGAGTTGGTATTGGTCTGAGTAGCATGATTAACGTTTCCAAAATCCAACTATGGTTCTAATATTTAACAAGAAGGTTGATATTCAGCGATTGGATTATCTGACAATATCAAATATATTAACTCAGTCTATTGGGTCCACTCTGACTGTGAGCCGAACGTATGATGTTGTTCAATCTGTCGGTGTACAAAAAAGGAAGTGGTTTTGAGAGTGTACTATAGCTTTTTGATTGTTATTTTTAGCCTGTTATTAAGCGCTAATGCCATGGCAATGATGGCTAATGAATTAACCGTAGGATTGTTAAAAACTGACAGTACCGCAGAGAAAAAATATTTATCCTTGTTACAACAAGTTTATCCCAACCATAAAATAACAGTTCAACGCAGTGATAATGCCTCTGTGTTACTAGAAAAACTGATAAAATATGACATAGACTTAATCCTTCCTTGGCAGCCATATATTTATAAAAATGTGCTGCAGTCGTTTAACTCTGTTAGTACCACAGAAAAGGTCATCCTCAGTTACTCTCCAAATCTCGAGTTCAACCAAACGACGGAGATGAAACAATTCAAGTTTGGTATGGTCGGAGATGTAGATACGCAAAATATTAAAGGACTTGATGACAATGTCGTTCAAGTACCCAGCTTTCAAGCTGGTTTAAGCTTAGTTAATAAAAAACAGTTAGATGGCATCATACATTATGTTTCTGATGCAAAAACGACTGAAAATAACTTATCTCAACTAGCATTGCTCCCTGCCAAAAATAACGTTGTCGCATTCAGTAAAACCATAATTGGCCGTCAGCTGAAAGATCAATTCGACGCTAGCTTAAACCGCCAAAGCTATCCTGTAATTCAAGACCAACGCCCCCTTTTTACTATCTATTTGTCTGGTAAAACGAGTGACGATAATTATGACTTAACTCACTACACCAGTTTGATTTTATCGAGCATAGGGGGTTATAACATTTCGCTTGAGTGGATGAACAACGCGACTGAATACTTTAACAGTGCCGGGGCAAATAACAGTTGTGTGATGACCATGTTAAAAACACCAGAGCGATTACAAAAGTTTGATTTTAGTGAGTCAATTAATTTAACTTTGGGCCAGCGTTTATATTCATTAACGCCCATTCCTAGCCCTGAACCTATTTCATTAACCACGTTAATAAATCAAAGTGTAGACTTACGATTAGGCTTTGGGGCGACTCGTAGTTATGGTGATAAATTGGATGATGAGATCTCAAACTTATTGTTTAAAAATAAAATGGCATACGACTCATCTCACCAAGTGTTATTAAAACATTTTGCTAATAAAAAGTTTGAGTTATTGATCACATACCCCTATGACTTCATGCATTTTGATGTACAAGAAAAAATGTATAGTTATGAAGTTCAAAACTCGCCTAAATTTATAGAAGGTTACTTAATGTGTGGCCGATCTGATTTGAGTAATCAGTTTTTAAAACAATTTGATCATGCGTTAACGGAACTGACGCAATATAAACAGTTTTTTGATTCACAACTGCAATATTTGCCAAAAAGTGAATACACACTTTTTGCCAAATATTTTAAGCAAATATACAAGTAAGCCTTAGTAAAAAATTAACATTCCGCTTGAGTTTGTTATAAACCTTGACCATAAATAAACCCAAATATGGTTAAATGTTTGCTTTTGTATTAGTCGTTTAAAAGCTCTTAGCTAGGCTTATGTTTATGTATTGATAACATCATTAAGCGCGTCATTTATCTGTTCAAATTTAAATTGATAACCGGAAGCCAATGCCTTAGCTGGCACTACTTTTTTACCACTTAATAATAATTCTTGTCCCATTTGGCCCATTAGTAATTTAATTAACCAAGCTGGTATAGGCAACAAAGTAGGACGATTGACGGCTAAAGATAGTGCTTTAGTAAATGCCGAGTTAGTAACAGGAAATGGCGCGGTACAATTAATAGCTCCATTTATATTCTTGTTATCGATACATAATGTTATTAGTCCCACCATATCGTCTATATGAATCCACGGCATCCATTGCTGGCCAGAACCAATCTTACCGCCAAGTCCTAATTTAAAAGGCGGGAGCATTTTATTTAAGGCTCCACCCTTTTTGCCTAATACAATTCCAGTTCTCAAGAGGCAAGTGCGAATACCTAGTGCTTGTGCTGCCAATGCCGTAGTTTCCCATTCCTTACATAACGTACTGGAAAAGCTGTCATCGCCTTTAGCTGTTTCATTTATATCTTGGTTTGTTGTATTGATACCATAAAAACCAATTGCTGACCCACTAATGAATAATGAAGGTTTTAATCGGGTGTTCTTAAAGTAATCTATAAGGTGAGTTGTTGTGTTAATACGACTATCTTGTATTTTGCTTTTTTGCGAATGTGACCAACATTTGTTGGCGATAGGTTCACCAGCCAAGTTAATGACAACGTCAAACTGCATAGAGTTATCGATTTGCGTTACATAGGTTATGTTAGAATGATTGCGCTTGATTGAACGTGATACCACAACGAGTGTGTGTCCGTCCGCTATTAAAAAAGAACATAACGCACTACCAATAAAGCCAGTCCCCCCTGTTATAAGAATGTTCATGAATTTGACTCCTGTAATGAACGAGCAATAGGTAAATCGTGCTTGTTTTTATTCAATGTCACAACACAACCACTAATTAACATACTCTCTATACCCCTAATTGGATCACAATAGAGTCAATTAGCAAGGATACAATAACCGTAATGGATGGCTTTATGTAAATCCTCTATTTGCTGTGGTAAGTAAAACTAGGTATTTTTAGTAGATTAAATAAATATTAATTTTTATTAATTCAGATCAATTTTATATTACCGATATACCGTTAAGGTTTATTGTTATCTCGGACTATATTAAAAATACATAATAAGTTTAGTATTGGGGGATGTTCGTGAACATTAGGAATGCAATTGATTAAGAAAACGTCTGCTGTTAATACTCATAAAAATGAAGATATGGAACGCCTAGAATTAGTGATTAATTCAACTGGGGTTGCAATTTGGGACTGGCAAGTACAAACCGGTGACGTGACGTTTAATGAGCGCTGGGCAGAAATTATTGGTTATAACATTGATGAATTACAACCCATTAATTTTAACACTTGGTCGCGCAGTATTCATCCTGATGATCTTAAAGGTGCAGAGTCAAAAATTCAGGAACATTTTCGCGGAGAAACTGATTTCTATGAAGTTGAGGCCAGGATGAGGCATAAGTTGGGGCACTATGTTTGGGTCCTTGCTACTGGTAAGTTAATTGAATGGGATGATGCCGGTCAGCCTCAGAGAATGATTGGAACACACTTAGACATCAGTCAGCGGAAGCACAATGAAGAACAACACTTAATTAATAGCCAACTATTAAACGAATCTCAAAAAATAGCAAAAGTTGGAGGATGGAAACTCGACTTAACAACAGGTGATTTATTTTGGACGGATGAAACCTATCGTATTCATGATACGTCACCAGAAGAATTTAACCCCACTGTCGATGCCGGTGTTGGTTACTTCTTGCCTGAGTCTAAAGAAATCATATCCGAGGCTTTGGATAAGGCCATTAATCAAGGTATAGGTTACGATTTAGAATTAGAAACGTACACGACGAAAGGGCGACTAATCGATGTCAGAACAACTTGCTCAGTCACCTTGGAAAATGGCACTCCCGTGCGTCTCACAGGTATTTTTCAAGATATTAGTCTGCATAAATCAGATCAAAGAAAGCTTAAAGAAAATAACATTGCCTTGGAGAAAGCGAATTCAGCGTTAGAGTTGTCTGCTCATTATGATTCACTCACAGGACTTCCCAATAGAAATCTATTATCCGATCGATTGGAGCAAGCTTTAGTTAGAAGTAAACGAAACAAAAAAACAGTTGCCATTGCGTTTATTGATTTAGATGAGTTTAAAGTTATTAATGATACTCATGGTCACAATGTGGGTGATGAGTTATTAAAAAAGGTAACCAACAACTTAATGGGGGCGCTGCGTGCTGGCGATACACTATCCCGTATCGGTGGTGATGAATTTGTTGCTGTGATTGAAGAGCTAACCAATACGTCTGAAAGTGAGCCGATAATTGCCCGTATGCTTGAATCTGTGTCCGGAGTACTTTTGGTTGAAGGCAAGTTAATGAAAATTTCAGCCAGTATCGGAGTGACATTTTATCCTTCGGATAATGCCAGTCCAGATCAGCTGCTCAGGCATGCCGATCAAGCTATGTATATTGCTAAACAGAAGGGAAAAAATTGCAGTCATATATTCGATATTGAAAAAGATGTTGCAGTTAAACACTTAAATGAAGAATTAAGCCGGATTGCCCAAGCGTTAAAAAACAATGAATTTACCTTGTATTACCAACCCAAAGTCGATCTCAGAAATTATGAGATAATTGGGGTTGAAGCATTAATACGTTGGAACCATCCCGACAAAGGTGTGCTTGTTCCAGATTTATTCTTGCCTACTGTAAAACACGATATGTTAGATATTGAAATTGGTAAGTGGGTCATACACACCGCAATGGAGCAATTACAAAGCTGGCAAGCGCTTGGTTATGATATTCCCATCAGTGTGAATATAAGTCCGCTGCATATTGAACATGCCGAATTTGTAAAAGACTTAAAAGACATTCTTGCCCAATACCCTAGTATTAATCCAAAACTGCTTGAGTTTGAAGTCTTAGAAAGCAGCGCGCTTAACGATATAGAGTTGGTATCTAAAGTAATGAAAGACTGCAGTGAATTAGGTGTATGTTTTTCTATTGACGACTTTGGAACGGGTTATTCATCTTTGACCTATTTAAAACGTTTACCCGCTAAGTATTTAAAAATTGATCAGTCATTTGTCAGAGATATGTTAATTGATAAAGACGATAAAGCGATCATCCAAGGTATTATTGAGCTCGCAAAAGTGTTTAATCTAAACATTGTTGCCGAAGGGGTAGAAACGCCTAAACATGGAGAGGCGCTGCTGGCGTTAGGTAGTTATGTTGCACAAGGATTCGGAATTGCAAAACCGATGCCGGCAAAAGAACTATTAAGTTGGGCTGGAAATTGGAAACAACACCCGTGTTTAATCGACGGTCGGGATTAAATAAGAAAACTAGAACGATTAATATTAATAGAGTTACAGTCCCACGTGGGTAAACTTAAAACCTTATCGACTTTCTAGCTCAGAACAACTATTCTTCGTAATATTATACATTTAGTATTAGTGACAGTAGAGGCGGTTGAGCATAAATGACACTTCATTCATTGCATAAAGTTTTCATATTACACTTACTTGTTGCGCTAGGGGGCTTTCTTTATATTCCCCATTATCTCTTGCGGTTAATGACAACGATATTGAACAACGCTTTCGTCAACTCGAGTATTCAGAGCTTATTGGTGGTATGGACAAATATCGTGAAAAGTTATTGGAACTTCACACTAGGTTAGACCCCAAGAATATCAAACATCAAAATCGTTATAACGCCTTAGATTGTTGGATGACAGAAGCTGATACAGCAGAGTTGGTGCAATCTGCTATCAACAAAGCGAATGCATATCTTTTAAAAGCAATCGCAGATGAAGATAAACGAGCTCAGTCAGATTTAACGCTTTGTAGAGGTGTATTTTATCAATCAGCTTCGGATGATGTTTCAGCTGAGCGTGACTACAATAGCGCTTTGAATTTAGCGACTGAAATTAATAACATAAAACTGATTGCTGACTCGTTGTCGACTCGGGCATCGTTAGCCGCTCTTAAAGGTGATTTAGCACAAGCTCTAGAAGATCTCCAAGTTGCACAAAGCTACTATGAATTAGCCAATATTGATTATTGGGCATATTATAATTTAGCTGAAATAGGAAACACTTATCGTCGTATGGGGGATTTCGAACGAGCATTAAGCCTGATGGACGAAGTCGAGCAGTACTATGAAATAAGAGGGGATATACAAGCGGTAAATGACATTCGTTATATTCGTGCGTTAATCATGGATGATCTTGGTAATCATGCTCTAGCGCAAGAACTTTACACTAGTTTGTTAGACGATGCCTATAAGAATGACGATGAAATATTAATCTCGTCAATGCTTGTCACTATGGCTGATTCACTATTGCAAGCAGATAAAACGTCAGAGGCAAGAAGTCGTCTTAATGAGGCTGAGCCAATGTTAGACCCTCAATTCGATCCCAATAATTGGTCGTTGTGGCATTTATTTAGTGCCAAAGCGGACTTTACTGATGGAAACTACGAATCCGCGTTAGCACATATAAAAAGCGCAGAGCCACATGTGAGTAGTCAAGATAATTATCGTTACTTGGCATGGATTCAGAGCATAAAAGCGAAAACATTGGCTGCACTCGGTGATTGGCAACAAGCCTATAAAGCGAATGTCGCCTATAACAATACTCAAGAGTTACTAGCGAATAAACTACGCGAACAAAATACCACGCGTATGCGTATAGAGTTTGATGCTGCAAGAAAAGAAGCTGAAAACAAAACACTAAAAGCTGAACAGTCTGTCCAGAAAGCACAATTACAGTCATTAGAGGAACGTAAGCGCTGGCAAGCCTTGGTAATTGGTTTGTCACTCATTTTATTGACCTTAATATTAATTTGGGCATATCGACAATTTAAGCGTGCTCGTTTAATGCATAAAATGGCCATGACAGATGAATTAACCCGACTTCCTAACAGGCGCAGCATACAGGCTAAAGCATTGCAGGCTATGAATGCAGCTCGTGAAGCCCAAACCCCAATGAGTTTATTAGTATTTGACGTTGATTACTTCAAACGTATTAATGATACTTGGGGGCATGAAGTTGGCGATCGTGTTTTACAAAAAATATCAACGGCAGCACAGCTCGTCATGCGCAAAAATGACAGCGTAGGTCGTACTGGTGGTGAAGAGTTTATGGTGGTGTTACCTGACTCTACATTGGACAGTGCCACAGAGGTGGCACAACGTTTATGTGACTGTGTTGCTGCAATAGATATGCAAGAGATTGATGATAATTTAGTGGTGACCATTAGCTTAGGAGTTGCTCAACTCACGGATGTTGATACAACCGTTTCCATGTTAACCCAAAGAGCAGATAATGCATTGTATCGAGCAAAAGATGCTGGGCGAAACCGAGTTGAGGTTGAGAGGTAATTGTAATTTTATAGTTACCACTAACTAATTTTTTGAACTGAAATTAACTAGTTAAATCAACGCTGGACGTTATACAGATAAAGTAATTGCAACTATATACTTTTAACCTCCCCTTTTACTTCACCTTTCGAATCTCATTGCAGCTCAAAGATATCACCTTGTAAATGCCCAGTTGTATACACAAAAGTCGGATATACAGTACTTCACTTTAATTCCGGTTATATCCATGTTCATATTTGTGAGTTGAACAACTAACTTAATTATAAAAATATATAACGTATGGTGTTAGACAAGGTGTTCTGGAGTGATGTTTATGAGTCTTGTCTGTTGGTACATCTGATGACACATTAAAGTTGGGCTTTAGCAATATCGTATAAAACTAATTGATATGCTCAAGTGTAAGTATTTATAGGTGTATGGGGGATTGCAGGCATAAAAAAAGACGTTAAAAACGTCTTGAGTTGAAGTAATGGTGCCCCCTCCCTGACTCGAACAGGGGACCTGACGATTATGAGTCGTATGCTCTAACCAACTGAGCTAAGGGGGCATTCCATTTGTTTTCTGATGCAAAATTTAATCTTGCTGAAAACGGCAGGGAGTATAAGCAATGTTGATTTGCTTGTCACTCCCTGATTTTGATTTATGCTTTTATTTGCCTAATGTTTGACCAATTGTTTTAATTTTCTTATCAAAACTAAGCCAGATAACATAATTAACAGCAACCATCCGTAACTTGACCCTTTTTTAGAAGGCGTAGGTGTTGGTACGTTAACCTCGTTTATAAGCTTTTCAATGGTAAATGTAACCGTAGCACTTTGATCAAATGGGTCGGTGACGGTTAATGAAAACTCATAACTTCCAGCCTGATTTAACGTGATCATAGCGTCTAACGATGTTGGGTTATCTATGGTTATTGTCTCACCAGACACTTGTTGCCATAAGTATGATAACGGGTCATCGTCATCAGTAATCGCGACAAGGTTTTTTAAGGCATATTGTGTAACAAAGGCCGCACTGTGATCCGTTGCGGTAATGGTTGGAGTTTGGTTACTTTCGTCATCTAATATTAAGTACTCGATGTCAGTCGTCGCGCCTAATCTTGCGTCATTTTGCGCAACCAGTTGCAATAATAACCATTCGTTATTTTCACTAATACTGTCGTTTAATATGGTTAAGGTTACTGTTTTATCTTCGCCGTCATCTACGTCCCAGCTAACAACACTGTTTGATAAAGTAAAGTCGGTATTTACCTCTGCATTATCGCCTTTATCTGAAATAATTTGGGTTAATTCAACCGATGTAGAGCTTGTTAAGGGGGGAAAACGAGTTAACTTGATGTCGAAGGTTTTGTTGTCAGGTGCATTGCTATTCTCTTTAACTGTTTCACCTGATGTTTTTATTTCTACGGCTCCGACTAAATCTTCACCTAAAATGTTTACCCATGCTAACGCTGGTGAATATAAGGTTGCTCCACCAGTAACATTGTACAATTCGATCGCCAAAGACTCTGTGGATTCTGACTCAACTTCATCGTTAATTATTTGAATTGTGAAAGATTTAGCACTTGTATCGCCGTCTTCCCACGTTAATGTACCTTGAGTTGCTATGTAGTCAGATTCTGTGGCCGAACCTTGTAACGTTCTATAGTTTGTACTGATAGCCCCAGTGGAACCATTAACTCGCTTAACCGTTATGGTAACTAAATCGCTTTCTTGTGCATTGATGTTTAACTGTTCAAACTGCAGTGAACCGGCGGCTACGGCTTTCGTATTATCTTTTAATACATATAAACCAGAATTTATATCGCTGACTAAGATTAAGCCACTAGGCAAAAATGGGTATACGCCCCAAGCGCCATTAAATGAGTTACTGTCTGACGTTGGAAAGGTATCAAAAAAGCCGACTTCAACCGGGGCTATTGGATTTGTGATATCAAGTACTGTCATGCCTCGCTCGTAATTAGACATATAATAACGGTTACCTCTCACGAATCCGTTATGATCGATGGATTTGGTATCGCCTTGCCATTTACCTTTGTACTCTGGATTTGTTAAGTCTGAGACATCAAAGATATGTAAACTGGTATTTAACCCTAGGCGCTGTTCGTCTAATTCATCATGGACGTACACGTATTGTTTATCTTCTGTCCACCAACCAGAATGTGTATATTCGGCGTTGGCATACACACCTTGTCCTAGTTCTTTCAGTTTACTGGCATTGGTTTGATCCCATAAGCGCATTTCTTTTTCATTAAAGTCGACAAACACATCACAAGTGTCACCGGTTTGTTGGCATTGGGTTTGTGCTCTGTCATCTTCGACCACAAAGGAAGTACCATCGTGGGTATAATCATTCCGCGTTGCGTTTAATGGAGTATAAAGCGCAGAAGGGGATTCCGGATCAGTTAATGAGTAACTGCGGTGAGCGCCACCATATTTATTTGAACCCATGGCATGCAAACTTGGAGAGCGACCGTTAATGGCCACACCCGTTGTGTAGTTCACATTACTAATATAAATATTATGTAGGCTATTATCTTGATAACTTGTTTTGACTAGTTTTGCTGAATTAGGTAGGTCAGAAAGGTTGATGATGGCGACCCCATTTGTTGCACCGTCTGTTGAAACATAAGCGTATGCTTGCCATTTAACTAAACTGGCATCGTAATATTGATATACCTTTATATCGCGCCATATCGCATTTGAACCTGAGATTATATCTACGACGGTTGGATTAGCCGGGTCTGCTAAGTTAACCACTGCGGTACCATTGTTTAAACCTATAATTGCATATTCAGTCCCTGTATTTAGGTCAACATGCCCCCAAATATCGTTACCTGCACTTGGATTGCTGGCGAATTGATTTAAAGGAACGTGTGCCACCAAATCAATATTGTCACACGGATATTCACCTGCTTTATTGTTGGAGCATGTTAATTCTGATTGCGATTCACTTAGTACTTGGTAGCTCGCGAGTTTCTTTTTTAATGATTTTATTTGGATTTGGTCTAACGCTTTGGCGTCGGTCATTACCACAAAGCCACGTTCACTTAAGGCTTCTTTATATTCTAATGGAATGCCATTTAAGTAGGTGGCGTTGTTATCGATATCGCGTTTTTTGTAGTGATCAACTATAGAATAGCCGCCATAAGCCGGGATAAGTTGACTGGTAAGGTAAAATATTTCATCAACGGAAGTGACATTATACTGTCCTGCCGCAACCAGCACTTTGTCCCCTTTGTTTGCTTGAGATGAAGCGTAACCTATGGTTAAACATGGTTTTTCTACCAACTCACAACGACCGGTATCAATACCATTGGGTGCAACATATCTTGCTTTATCGTGTTCCGCATGAGCGAGTGCAGAGTTGGAAAACACGGATAAAAAAATAACAATAATTACGGCAGTTGATTTCATAATTTTCTCTATTAGTTCAGGGTATTGAGTCAAAAACGTTGGTTTTTTTACATCCTATTTAATTTGATACTAACTGATTTGTTTACAAAACTTTAGTTATAGATAATGATTCTTATTTGGCAAATGGCTAAGACTAGGTTATAAAGCCAATGAAATCATTTGAGACTATAAAATTAGTGCATAAACTGGATTAATAATTATATTTGCCGATATAAAAGATCTTGATCACTAATTTGATTAAACCAATACCAATAATAATTAAAAAAATACAAAAGGTTTACTTTGTCTGACATAAGTTTTAGTCAAGAAGGCAAGACGATTTCTATCGTCGTAAATTGTCATTCTGAGAGTCCCATATATGAAGAATCTGAACTGCTGAAAGCACATGCTGACAGTACGTTTTATAAAACCTATGTAAAAAAAGAATTATTACTTGGTATCTTAGAATCGATCAATGACACCGTTGTAGAGATCAAAAATGGCGAAGCTAACCCTAGCGAGTATCGCCATGAATTTGCTGAAGTAAAAGATGCCGTTGTTTCTATTAAAATAGCGAACGATAAAATGTCCGCTAAAGCCCAAATAGAAATGCCTTGGGGCGGTAAAATTGCTAGTGTCGATACCATCAAAAAAGAATGCAAGTACAAAGGATTAAGCTTTGGTCTCAAGCGTTCTAAAGTAGAAGCTTTATTAGAAAATAGTTTTGATGCTCACCCAGGAGAAATCTTTGAAGCGGTTATTGCTGTGGGTAAAGATCCCAAACATGGCAAAAATGCTTACTTTAAACCTCTGGTTGAGTTGTTCTCAGAAAAGATCCGTAAACCAACCGAAATGGAAGGTGGAAAAGTTGATCTTAAAGACTTAGGTGATATTGAAACCGTTAAACCAGGTGAACGAATCTTTCAAAAAATCTCCCTTACGGTTGGTGTTGATGGTCGTAATGTATTGGGCGAAGTGATTCCTGCAACTCCAGGTAAAGATGCCAAACTTGAAGTCTCTTCAGGTACAACTGTTGATCCAAGCGATCATAATGTACTGCTCGCCAATAAAGAAGGTTTGGCTCGATTAATTGATAATCGTATGGAAGTCGATGATGTTTATACCTTAGTTGAGTTAACGCCTAAACAAGGACACGTTAAATTTAACGGCTCAGTCATCGTATTGGGGGATGTTTCCCCTGAAATGAAAATTATTGCATCTGGTGATGTACTGATTGCTGGATTTGTCGAATCTGCCAGTATTCGATGCCGTGGTGAGTTAACCGTGCTGTCTGGGGTGTCAGGTAAAGCATTAGATGAACCGTTTGACGATAGAAAAAACAATTGCTTATTAGAGTCAGGTAATCGAGTAAATGTTTCTTTTGCGAACCATGTTGATATTGTGACAAAACGAGATGTTTTTGTGCATAAACAAATATCACATTGTAACGTAGTTGCCGCGTCAATTGTGGTGGGCAAAGGGCAGATACCTAGAGGTAAAATTATCGGCGGCCATTATTTTATCAGTAAGTATATTGAAGTCGGTCATTTAGGCGCGCCATCAGATACGGTCACCCATATTTCAATGAACCGAACCTATGATGTGTTCAAACAAAAAGAAAAACATTTTTGGGATCAAGTTGAGCAGTTGCAACTTAAGTTAGAGAAATGGCATGTTAAATTATCGAGCTTAGTGCAGGAAGATCAAAAAGTAGCCGTTAAATTTGAAATCGCTCAATTAGAAAATATCATCACTAAAAACATTAATTACCGAAAAACATTAATACAACGTCGTCGTGAATATATGGAAAATGTGGTGATTAAAGTTAACCACTCCTTATATGGCGGACTTAACTTTAGATTTGGTAGTAAAGTCATAACCAACGAAGCGCGAAAAGGCCCGTCAATCGTTAGGTTAGACGAATATCAATTGGTTATCGAACCCAAAAACTAGCAGTCCCCCTCAGGATTTATCCAATCGTTTTTCACTATTTTTCCCTTCTGTAAAACTTTGTAACAACCTAATTAAAGAGATGTTTTGGCAAACCGCTGGTTTTCTTTTATATTCGTCAGAGTTTAAAAATTTGATTGGATAAAACAATGGAAAGCGAAACCACCAAGATTTTGGTTGTCGATGATGATATGCGTTTACGTAGTTTGTTAGAGCGCTATTTAACCGAGCAATCTTATATTGTAAGAAGTGCCGCAAACGCAGAACAAATGAATCGCTTGTTAGATCGTGAAAATTTCCATTTAATCGTTTTAGACCTTATGTTACCAGGTGAGGATGGCCTATCAATCTGTCGCCGATTACGTCAAAACGAAAATCAAATTCCAATTATTATGTTAACGGCCAAAGGTGATGAAGTTGACCGTATCATTGGATTGGAATTAGGGGCAGATGATTATCTGGCAAAACCGTTTAATCCAAGAGAATTATTGGCAAGAATACGTGCCATCCTTCGAAGAAAGTCAAAAGAAGTTCCAGGTGCACCTACACTAGAGGAAGAAGAAGTTAGCTTTGGTGAATTTACCCTTAATCTGGGTACGCGAGAAATGCACCACGGTGAAAAAATAATGCCGTTAACCAGTGGCGAATTTGCCGTATTAAAAACCTTAATAAATCATGCAAGAGAACCGTTATCTCGAGATAAGTTAATGAATTTAGCTCGTGGTAGAGATTATTCAGCATTGGAAAGAAGCATCGATGTTCAAGTTAGTCGTTTACGTAAAATGATTGAAGAAGATCATACCAAACCTAGGTATATACAAACGGTTTGGGGTGTAGGTTATGTATTTATCCCAGACGGAAAAGGATAGTTGTACCTAGTGCACTTTTTATCTGCACCAACTTATCTGAGTTGGCCATTAAATAAATTCAAATGAAGTAGTTATGAAATTATTACCTAGAAGTTCTTTTGGTCAAACCGTATTTTTAGTTGGTTCGCTGTTATTGATTAATCAAATCGTCTCTTTGGTGAGTGTTTTATTTTATGTTATTGAGCCAAGTTATCAGCAAGTAAATAACTTATTAGCTAAACAGGTTAAGGTTTTATTTATTGCCGATACCCAAGGCATCAAAGTACCTAGAAAGTTATCTGAAGAATTTATTCAAGCAACCGAAATTAAAGTGTTCACTGAACAACAAGCTGAACAGAATGGTTTGTTAGAAGCCGATTTATATCCTTATTTTTCGACTCAAATGTCCAAACAGTTAGGAGGTAAAACGGAAGTTCGTATATCTCAGGGCCATGATTATTTTTTCTGGGTAAAGCCGCCGCAAGCGCCAAATTATTGGGTAAGAATGCCGTTAGATGGTTTTGAAGAACAAAACTTTTCTCCATTCACTATTTATCTAATTGCAATTGGCATTTTAAGTGTGGCTGGAGGCTGGGCATTTGCTCGCCAACTTAATCGCCCACTAAAAGCACTGGAAAGTGCAGCTATAGAAGTTGGTCAAGGCGATTTTCCTGACCAGCTGAAAGAAAGAGGCTCAACGGAAATTGTTGCTGTAACTCGTGCCTTTAACCAAATGTCAGCCGGAATTAAACAGCTTGAGAAGGATAGAAACTTATTAATGGCTGGTGTTTCTCATGATTTACGAACGCCTTTGACTCGAATTCGGTTAGCTACTGAAATGATGGGGCCAAATGAAGACTATTTGAAAGACGGCATTGTTAATGATATTGAAGATATGAATATGATCATAGATCAATTCATTGCCTTTATTCGTCATCATAAAGAAGAAGCATTAGAGCCGATTAACCTAAACTCTTTAGTAAAAGATGTTGTGGACTCAGAGCAACAAAATAAACAAAGACAATTTGAGCTCGTGTTTGATGAAAACATGACGAGTCAAATGATACGTCCTACTGCGATCAAACGAGTGATCACCAACTTAATTGAGAACGCACTTAGGTATTCAGAGTATAAAATAGTGGTTGAGACCGGGATTGATGAAATAAATAACATGATTTATTTTTCAATTTCAGACAGCGGTCCCGGAATAGATGAAGACGACGTGGTCAAATTGTTTGAACCCTTTTACCAAGGCGACTTAGCTAGAGGGGGTGAAGGCAGTGGTTTAGGTTTAGCTATTATTAAAAAGATAGTTGATACTCATCATGGCCTAGTGATTTTAAAAAATCGAGCAGAAGGTGGTTTAACGGCAACCGTTAAATTGCCTATGGTGAAAGTGGTTTAATCACCAGTTAGTCGTTTATCAAAACGATTTTAATATTAAATTTTGGAGGTGTGTATGTCAGGTCAAGGTTCAACAGGCAATGTATTAGCCGCGTTATGTAATGTATTTTTCCCAGGCTTAGGACAGCTAATCCAAGGGAAAATTTTACCGGCAATATTTATTTTTGCATTAGTCACCGTAAGTTATGCATTATGGTTTTTAATTTTCCCAGCTGTATTTGGTGCAATTATCCACTTGTGGGCGATATACGATGCCGCAACATTTAGGCCTTATGAATATTCTTAGCTAATTAAATTTGTAATTTATTTATGCATAAAAGCCAATGATTTCATTGGCTTTTATTGTTTTAGGCAACAAGATTCTTAAGAAAATATGCTTGTTCGCTTTCTATCTGATAATAATTTGATAGAGTTCAATTAACTAAGTTTTTAGAGCCTAAAATGAAATCATTATTAATCCTACTGTTTATCTCAACTTCATTTTTATTTAGTGTATTGAGTTTTGCCACGGACACCGCCAAGTTAATTGCCAAGCCTATAACGGCCAAAGCGGTTAAACATAGCCAAGTTAAACAGCAGTTTAAACAATATATCGTCCAATTTAATGATGACTCCCTTGCGAGAAAATCTCGATTAATAGCGAGTAGCAAAAACCAAAAGCAAGGTTCTGTCTCAGTATTAAGTCAATCGTCGGTCACAAGCTCTTTAAAAGATCACAAACAACTACTCGCAAAAAAACGCAGCGTATTTATGTCAACGCTCAAGGCCAAACACAAAGACGCTAAGGTGTTACGTGAGTATTCATCACTCTTAAACGGCGTAGCCGTTGCAACAGTTCTATCCCTTAAACAAATAAAAAAGATAGAAAATGTCAAAGCGGTTTACCCCGTTAGACGTTATAAAAACAAAATGTCTAACCTATTACCTATCATTCAAGCTGAAGAAACGTGGCAGTTGCTTGGTGGACGAGAAAATGCAGGAAAAGGCATAAAAATAGCCATTATAGATTCTGGAATAGTTGAAACTCACCCTATGTTTTCAGATTCTGGCATGTCAGCGCCAAATACTTCAGAGTTACCTAGTGATGACTATTGTCGCACCAGTGAATCGAGTTTTTGTAATAATAAGTTGATAGTGGCTCGTTATTACGTTCCTGACTTTATTAATATTTCTAATAGTGATGAATATGACTCGCCTAAAGGTTTGTCTGGCCATGGAACACATGTAGCCGGGATAGCAACGGGACGTCAGGTTACGGCACCTAATGGTGATGTTATCTCTGGGGTTGCTCCTGGTGCTTACTTAATGGTGTATAAAGCTCTATGGGGCCAAGATGGTGAAGGCAGCGATGTAGAGCTTCTTTCTGCATTGGAAGATGCTAAAAAAGATGGGGCCAATGTGATCAATAATTCATGGGGTGGCAATAATGGACAACATCCCTCTTCCACTTTATATAAAGAGTTATTTGAAGAGTTAGAGGCCAGTGGGATTATTGTCGTGAATGCGGCGGGTAACGAAGGTGAAGACATTGGTGAAAAATCAATAGCTTGCCCAGGTTGTGTTGAAGCCGGTATAACGGTAGCAGCCACGTCCACAGATCTTTCTACAGGATTACCGGTATCATTTGAAAATCAAACCTTATACGCCACACCCGGTGATAATAGAGCCATTAACAGCGACATCAATGCCAGAGCGCTTTTGGCGCCAAGTGATAATACTTTAGGTTGTGACGATTGGGATTCGAATGTTTTGGACGGTTTAATTGCTATCGTAAACAGAGGTACTTGTCTGTTTGAAGAAAAAGCAGATAAAGCCAAAGCCAGAGGCGCTATCGCACTGATTGTTATAAACAATGAAATCGAAGCGAATATTACCATGTCCATGGGAGATTCAGACTTACCTGCTATCTTAATAAGCCAAGCTGATGGTAACAAATTGACAGAAACACTAACCAGCACGCCAGATATCACATTAAATATAGGTTCTTCTTTTGTTGTTTCTACAGATCCCAACTTGCAAGACTGGGTTGCCGACTTTTCGTCATTAGGTCCCAATGGCGATGATAGTTTTATAAAACCAGATATAGCAGCGCCTGGGGTTGGTATTTTATCCGCAACTTCTTCAGAAGATACCTCTTCACCTAACTTGGAATATGCGAGATTAAATGGCACTAGCATGGCCTCGCCAGCAGTTGCCGGCGCGGCAGCATTACTTAAGCAGCATTCACCAGAATTAAATGCGTTAGAAATTAAAAGCATTCTTATCAATAGTTCTGACGCGGTGGTAAAAAATACGACCGGTGAACAAAACGCAAACGCATTTGAAACGGGTGCTGGGCGATTGAATGTGTTTAATGCATTACAAGCAACCACTTATGCCCAAAAACCCAATATGGCAGCCAAATATTGTGTTCTTAACTGCTCGGTAACTAATCAGTTGATCTCGTTAAGTAATAACACTATTACATGGTCGGCGACGGTTGCATTTGATGATGCCAATATCACAGGTGAAGTGGTACCGAGCACATTGACATTGTCAGAAACCAATAAGGATGCGAGTTATTCTCTTAACGTTAATACCCCATTAGGGTTAGAACAGGATTGGTATTTTGGTCGTATACAATGGCGCGATGGACAGGGAAATGTCATTAACCAAGCGGTAGCGATTAGTAATCAGCAAACCAGTTCTGAATTATTAAAGTTAACTCTGGATAATGTAAGTTCAACCACAAAATCCATTAGTTTACTATCAAACAATATCACCAGTGATGAAATAATAGAGGTAGATCTTACAATTTCAGGCGGTGCCAGTTTTGTTGACAATAGTTTAGTAGTGAGTGGGGATGATAGTCATCAAGTTACTAAGGCCTTGGCAACTCAACTTTCTGTGATAGCAGATGTTGCCGTAGGGATCAGTGAAATTACAGCCGAGCCTGCGCCTATTACTGTTAATTTAGCAAACGATGGCGTTAAACCAATCGCTTGTGAACTTGAAGCGTGTGACGAAGTATTATATGAGATTGAGTTTGATTTTAAACATTTTGGTCAGAGCTATAATACGTTGTTGATGAATGATAATGGGCTTATTGTTGCAGGGGAAGATGTTCCAGATCAGAGCGAGTTATATTTTAATTTGTCATTTCCTGATGAGACAGTTCCCAACAATATAATAGCGCCATTTTGGACTGACTTTAATTTAATAAACCATACAGAGCCAGACGATGAAGGCGGTGGTGAAATGTTTGTGGCTTATTACGAATCATCGGACATTGAATATCTTGTATTACAATGGAACAAAGTACAGCTGTATACGGATGATGAAATTACCCCAGCTGATCTAGGCGTTTCTCGTGCGGATCTTGAGTTTACTTTTCAATTAATTTTACAACAGAATAGCGAAAACAAGTGGTTTAGATACTTAGATATACCTGAACAGCCAAGTTTTTATTCTGTAGGTACTGAGAACAGTGTCGGCTCTCAAGGTGGCACTTATTGGTTTGATGGCAATGGGATCAATCCAGTAACGACTGGTGATGAACTAGGCGTTAAACTTGGTAAGATTGGCACCTTGACGATAGACGTTGATGTAAACCAACAAGCGTCGGATTCCTTTAGCCAAGACGATGATATCGTGGGTTCGAAAGACGACACATTAAATATTAACGTACTTGCTAATGATTTAGCATCGACGGAAGACGCGATCTTAACGACAAGTGTTAATAATATTAAGCAGGTTAATACATTATTCAGCAGCAGTACCGAGCGTACTTTAATTAAAAGCACATTGTCGATAACGACAGAACCTCAACATGGGCAAGCTGTGATTGTGACCGACGGGATGGTGCAATATACCCCTGACGCTAATTATATAGGAACGGATCAATTTAGTTATTCAATTGAGAATGACTTGGGACAAATTTCCAATTCGGATGTCAATATTACAATTTTAGCGGTGAATAACATTCCACAAATTATTAGCAGTCAAATTCCGACAACGATTAATCAAGGTGAATCCGTTACCTTCTCAGTTAATGCCCAAGACAATGACAGTGATTTAACCTATTTATGGACTATTCCATCACCGTTAACGGCAACTAATACCACAAGTTCGGAAATTCAAGTTACTTTAGGTGCGTTAACTGAGCAGCAAGTCGTCTCGGTTTCCGTGGCGGTATCTGACGGTGAAAATACAGTGACTAAAACGGTTGAAGTGAGCTTAATACCAACTGAAATAGACCTTACAAACGACACAGTGGAAGAACAAAGCGATAAAGATAAAGGATTTTTGGGGCTGGCAATTAACCTGTATTTACAGAGCCTGTTAATACTTCTGCTAATGTCACGTCGGTTTGCTCGTAGAAACAAATAACATAGAAATGAATACCGAGGGAAAGTGATAACCAATAGAGTATTGGTTATCACAATTAACGACCCTGTAACTAAATTTAGAACTTACCTCTAATACCTAAATGAAAGGCTCTTGCTGGTAATAAGGTTAAGTCTTTCAAATATGAACTGTGCACTCGTGCTTCCACATCAAATACATTTTTGATATTGGCAAATACCGTCATATCTTGTTGGCCCATTTGGAAATAATAAGCCATGTCGATATCGGTCATATTATATCCATCGGTTTCTGTTTCTAGCGGCGCTAATTTAGTTTGAGAAAAGTAATACATATTGTGCAGTCCTAAATCCCAGCTATCGCCTTGGTAATTAACATTAATGCCAACGCGGTGTGGTGGAATACGTGGTAGGTATTCACCAGATGTTAATTTGCCGACAATTGTATCTGCTTGTAATACTAACTTTAATGCTGAGTTAACCTGCCATTTGAACTGACTTTCGACGCCATAAAATTTAGCGTTATTAGTTTGTGTTATGTAAACCGGTAATTCACTATCATGTTCTTCATGTTCTTCATGTTCTTCATGTTCTTCATGTTCTTCATGTTCTTCATGTTCTTCATGTTCTTCATGTTCGTCGTGTTCAAACAATTCAGTCGATAATAACCCAGTTTCATTCTGGTAATAAAAGTTATCTATGGTGTTGTAAAATACATTCACAATAAAACCAAAGTCACCGTTGAATTTACGTAAGGTCAACTCTGCATTGGTCGCCGTTTCAAGTTCAGGTTTTTGGCTTGATAATGTTAACTCATGATGATCACCGTCATGTTCTATGGTGTATACAGAACCTACTTCAAAGCTGCTTGTGCCAATATGAGGACCAAGAGAAAGTAACTCACTCGCGCTTGGCGCTCGTTCAGAACGTGTTAATGAAACACCTAAGTTATAACCAGGAGTAAAGTCCCATACGATTCCGCTAGATAAGCTGATTGGAGTGAAATCAAAAATATGGTTGTCACTACTTGGTACGCTTTCTAACTGCTCGTCAGTTAATGCACTGTAATTAACATCGATAGGCTCACCGGTTAAGCTAATAGACTCAACACGAGCACCTAATTGCAATAATACTGAGCCAAGATGTCTTTCTTCTAATAAAGCTACTGAGGTATTTTCTACACTGGAAGCTGGTGTAAATGCTTCATCACCTTGAGCGGAAAAATCAGATTTTTTATATTCAAAAGACAGTGCACCATGCCATCCTGCCATTTCAGCAAAAATCAGATCAGACTTTATTTGACTTGTTTTGTTTTTGAATTGAGTACCAATAACACCATTTTCTAGCTCTGCATGTTTATAATCGGTAAAACCTACTTTTGTTTGTAATGCGGTGATAAAAGAATGATCAAATTCAAATTCACTCAAAATCTGTACTCGGTTTTGCTGCATATCACCTTGAACTAACTCTTCTTCATGAGATTCTTCTTCATGTTCATCCTCGTCATGAGCTTCTTCTTCATGTTCTTCATGAGCGTGACCCGGTATTCCGTATAGACGATTTAATTGACCAAATGAAATGCCAATATAACCAGAGTCGAATAAGTAACTAGCGCCTATATTAAAGCCATCGGCATCCGCTGCTGTGTTTGCAAGTACGCCACTGCTTTCTTCTTCATGACCTTCTTCATGCTCTTCATCGTCATGAGCATCTTCTGATTCCGCCTCTCCAGGGATTTTATAATCGTCGCTTGAGCGAGCGAAGGCATCAAAGTGAACGGCAACATTATCAAACCCTTTAGTTAGGTTGACGCTTAATTCGTTTTCATTGGCAACGGTATTATGAGACACCTGGTAGTCGGCTTCAAAATCTGTATTGGTTGGCACTCTATTATCAACCACATTGATCACGCCACCAATTGCACCATTACCAAATAATAAGGTTGCAGGCCCGCGTAAAATTTCAATTTGTTTAACGGTTGACGTTTCAGTAGACACTACGTGATCTGGCCCAACTCGTGACGCGTCTGATACATCTAAACCATTTTGGGTGATCATAACTCTTGGACCATCAAGTCCACGAAGAATAGGGCTTGAGCTAACCGGTCCAAAGTAACTTGAATGGACGCCAAGCTCTGACTTTAACGTATCACCTAAGGTTGACGAATGTTTGTTGCGTAACTCTTCGTCTGAGATCACTGATATGGCGGAAGCAGACTCGATTGTAGAAGAGTGCAAAGGTGATGCATAAACATCAAGTTGCTCAATTACGCTGGTTGCCATAAGGATCTCTAAATCCCCTTCATTAATTTTTTGTTCGTTGAGCAACAGATTTTTATGTTGGAAACCATTAGCGCTTATATGCAGTTCGTAGGTATGTGGAATAATGTCAGCATGAGCAGATTGTTTTGTGTCGAGTTCAATAACAAAACGACCTGCTTCGTCGGTTAATTCTGAATGATTATGGCCATGCAATTGTACTTTTGCATTTGCGATTGGAATTAATTTAGCGTGTTTATTTTTTGAATAAACCACACCGGTTAAACTCTGTGAAGCATAAATTGGTAATACGATAATAAGCGCTAAAAAAGCGCAAACTTGCTTAAACATGATGTTCGCCTAAAACGTGAAAATTAAAATACTGGGCATAAGTTGGGCTTAAAAAATATACGAGCTCAACTCAATCAGATCGAAATCGATCTACTGTTAAAAAAGTAATGGATATTAGGCGGTATAAGGGGGAGCACGCGCGTGCAGAATGGTAACTTGAGTTTGTTTTGCGACTAAAAACTCTGGCTTGATAACTAGGTTGTTATCATTAAATTCTTCAAAGGAATAAGTTGTAGGCAGAATAATGTCGTCAAAAGAACTTGAGTGTGAACAGATATCACATTGCTCAAGTGTATGATTTTGACTGATATGAGTTAATTGATGTTCAGATTGCACAAAAGC
This sequence comes from Psychrosphaera aquimarina, assembly GCF_032461525.1. Taxonomy (NCBI): domain Bacteria; kingdom Pseudomonadati; phylum Pseudomonadota; class Gammaproteobacteria; order Alteromonadales; family Pseudoalteromonadaceae; genus Psychrosphaera; species Psychrosphaera aquimarina. The sequence continues at coordinate 620,307 of NZ_JAWCUA010000003.1, forward strand.
AGTGTTTAATAAAACACTGATTAATACGATCTTGAAGATGTTCATCAATTGGCTAGACATATTCTGGTTAAATACAATCATTTAGAAAAAGTAACGTGATGATACATTGTATCTTTTTGGCTGTAAATTTTTAATATGCGATTTAACGGTTTTCTTTTTAATTTAAGATAATTGATGAAACAAAAAAGCACCCTGACATTAGATGTTCTAGGGTGTTTTTAATATTTAGGTAAGTGTTTGTTAGTATTACTCTTCACCTTTAGCATTCACCACGTGAGAGATGAAATACCAAGTATAAAAAATACCTAATAAGATAGTTAAACTTAAAATACCAAAGCTTAAATACAATACTGGATCACTAAAAAAGTCTCTGAACATAATGTTCCCCTTAAAATATAATTGTGTTGTTTATCTGTTAAGGGAAGTGTAATTGGTTAGTAGAGCGTAGATATGATCCAGATCAAGAATTTCAGCGGGGGTTCCTTTAACTAAAGTAAAAATTGATTTAGATCAGATAATTTCATCGCAAGGGAAGGCTTGTTGGGCTGAACAACCAAACTTTGATACAAGGTTAAATTGTCCGATTGTTGTTTTTCAACCACGTTGATTTTGTTCAGTTGTGAAATTAACAGCGCTTGTTCCTGTTGTTCCAATAATAATTCGGCTTCTAATAACTTTGCTCTTAACTGTGCATATTGTTGGATCTCATCTTTATTGTTTTTATAGGTTTGGCGTAATGCTCTAAGTGGCTGAGTATATTGTGCCGAGAAATCTGTAATGCTTTGATGCAAACTGATTAACTGTGATTTGGATAAAGACACCTGATGTTTATTTAACATGGCACATAACAGCGCTAAATTCACATTGGCAGTATATTCATTTTGAAAATGTAATAGTGTCGATTGCACTAAATCGTTTTTATAAAGTGTTAGGCTAAACTGCCAAAACGAAGATAAAGTAATTGTATTCATGTAATGATAATAAAGAATTCAGGGGTAAGGTACTAGTGAAAATATACGGAGATCGTCAATCGGGGAATTGTTATAAAGTACAATTGATGTGTGATCTGTTGGGCTTACAGTATCAGTGGATAGATATAGATATTTTGGCCGGTGATACTAATAATGCAGAGTTTTTGGCAAAAAATCCGTTAGGTAAAATTCCTTTGTTGGAATTGGATGATGGCCGATGTTTGTCTGAGTCTAATGCCATTATTAATTATTTAGCTTTTGGTTCAGAATATTTACCTGATACCCCTTATGAGTTAGCCAAAGTACAGCAGTGGCAATTCTTCGAACAATACAGCCACGAGCCTTTTATTGCAGTGGCTCGGTTTATTAATAAGTATTTAGGTTTGCCAGAAGATAAAAAACAAGAGTATTTAGCGAAACAAGTTGGTGGACATAAAGCATTAAAGACCATGGAAGTGACATTACAACACAATCGCTTTTTAACTGGCGCTCAGGCGACGGCTGCAGATGTATGTTTGTATGCTTATACTCATGTTGCCCATGAAGGTGGGTTTGATTTAACCCAATATCCGGCGATTCAAAATTGGCTTGTTAATGTTTCGGGATTAAAAGGGTTTACCGCTATGGTGTAAACCCTATTGATCATAATTCAGCTGTAGATGAATTGTTACTTCTTAGCTGATTGTTCCTTTCTAAAGTTTTGAAAATCAACAATGTGTTGGTCATATTTCAAAATTTTGCTATTTGGATCCAGAATAACCACATCCATTTTATTGATAGCTAACGTGACCGGTTTAGTCAGGTCTAACGTGGTTATTTTACCGTTAATGGAAAGTTCTACAGGCATATGGAAAGGTTTATTGTTTTCTATTTCCCACTGCACAGTGATTGCGTCGTCTTTTCTATCCACAACTAACTTTGGAAGGTCGGCTTGGTATAGGTAAACATCAAAAAACCAAGACATATCTTTTCCTGTAATAGTGTTCACTATGTTTACAAAGTCGGCACTATTTTTAAATACAGGGGTGAAGTTACCCGGCTGTGGATCAGTCGTTCCGTACACTAACTGTTTAGTTGCTTTGAAAAAGGCATCATCACCAATTAAGTATCTAAGCGTGTGTAATACCCATGACCCTTTAGTATAAATGTCGCCACCTGGGCCAGTATCGTGTTGATAAACTTGTTCGACTTCACGCACTTGATTAGATACCAAAGGACTTTTACTTACGATGCCTGTCCGTTGTTTAGCTAAATTAGCTTTGTAGGCTAAATCACCATGTAAGTATTGAGCAAACAATGGTTGCATATAACTACCAAAGCCTTCGTGTAACCACATGTGGTCCCAATCATCATTAGTTAACTGATTACCAAACCATTCATGGGCAAACTCGTGCTGCATTAACCAGTCGTAACCAAATTGGTCTTTTTTATATTCATTACCATAAGCGTTGATAGTTTGGTGTTCCATACCTAGGTGTGGCGTTTCAGCTATGCCTACTTTTTCTTGGCCAAATGGGTATGGACCTATCATACGTTCAAAAAAGTTGATCATCTCTGGTATTTCAGCAAACAAAATTTTGGCTTTTTCAGTACGTTCAGGTAAATGGAAAAATTGGATATCTAAGGTATTGCCGTACACACTGGTGAATTTAGTTTCTAATAATTCGTAAGGGGCAATATTCAGGGCAATGCCATATGTGTTGTGCAACGATTTTGTTTGCCAATGATAGGTTCTCGTTGCGCCTTCGTCAGTCACGTTAAGCAAAACACCGTTACTTGCTGCAACTAAAGGTTTAGGAACATTTATGTGTAAATCTACTTTAGTTGGTTCACCACTAGGATGATCGATACAAGGCCAAAATAAGTCACAACCTTCACCTTGAACGGCGGTGGCTATCCAGTCTGCACCATTTGGGGTTTTTTCCCACATAAGTCCGCCATCCCAAGGCGCTCTAACTGGCACTCTAGGTTGACCGTTATATTTGATGGTTACTGTAAATTCACCAGATACGGCTTGTTTAACCAGTAACATACCATCTGGGTTTGAATATAACTCAGGGGCAAGAACTTGACCGTTTACTAAGACTTCTGAAATGTGGAAAACACGATCTAAGTCAACAGAAAATGATTTACGAGGAGTCGTGGTCATCAAGGTTAATGTGGTTACGCCATCAATGATTTGTTGATCAGGTTTTATGGTAAAACCTAAATCGGCGTGTTTTACATTTAAACCTTGTTGCGAGCTTGGCATTTCACCGCCACTTTTTAATGAATATGCACTCGTGGTTTCTTGAGTGTGGTTACATGCCGACAATAATGAAGCTATGATCAGTATACCAAATGGAAATTTCATCATGATTCCTTGTTTTTGTTAAGTCGATTTATTATTGTAGCCCTAACCTATTGTTAATTAGTGCTAAATTCACTTCGTATCAATTCAATCTGTTCTTCAAATTCAAACCACTCAAGCTCAATCGTTTCAAGCTCAGATTTGATACTAGCTTGTTCCGTTAATAATTTATTTAACTGTGGTTTATTTTTGTCTGTATATAACTCTGTATCTGCCATTAAGCTTTCAATCTCTTGTAAACGAGTTTCTAGCTTTTCTTGTTGTTTTTCTAATTTATCCGTCTGCTTCTTAAGTGGAGATATTTTTTTCTTAATTCAGCTTCAAGTCGCTTTTGTTCTTTTTTGGCGGTTGCCGAATGTTCTTTTGATTCCGTTGGCTGACTAGCCGCGGCTTCTTTTAACGCCTCGGTGAGTAACCACGCATGGTAATCTTCTAAATCGCCATCAAACGGCTGTACACAACCATTGTCGACTAAGTACAATTCATCACAACTTGACTTTAATAAGTGACGGTCATGAGATATTAATATCATGGCACCTTCAAAGCCTTGTAATGCAAGGGTTAAGGCTTGGCGCATTTCTATGTCTAAGTGATTGGTAGGCTCATCTAGTAATAACAGGTTTGGTTTTTCAAAGATGATTAATGCCAATACTAAACGTGCTTTTTCACCCCCTGAGAATTGGTCAATTTTATCTAACGCTTGATCGCCATTAAAGCCAAAGCCACCTAAGAAATTTCTAGCTTCCTGTTCTGTCATGGCAGGATTTAACATTGTTAAATGTTGCACTGGAGTTTGACCAGGGTGTAATCGGTCTAACTGATGTTGAGAAAAGTAACCAAGTTTAAGGTGTTTGGAATGTTCTAATTCGCCTGAAATAGGTGGTTGCGATAACGCGATAGTTTTAATAAAAGTCGATTTACCCGCGCCATTTCGTCCTAACAACCCAATACGGCTTCCCGGTACTAAATTTAAATGAATATCGCTTAATATGGTGGTATCACCATATCCGGCACTGACCTTCTCCATCTTCATGATTGGATTTGGTAGCTGTTTGGCTGGTGGAAATTCAAAATGAAACTGTGAATCTATATGGGCCGGCGCTATGACTTCCATTCGCTCCAACATTTTCACTCGACTTTGTGCTTGTTTGGCTTTTGTCGCTTGAGCTTTGAAACGGTCGATAAAGGATTGAATATGTTTGATCTCAGCTTGTTGCTTTTCAAAAGTAGCTTGCTGCTGAGATAGTTTTTCAGAACGTTGACGTTCAAAATTGGAATAGTTACCTGTGTAACTGTTTAACGACTGTTGCTCAACATGCAAAATCCCTTGGCAAATATTGTCGATAAAATCTCTATCGTGTGAGATTAATAACATAGTGCCAGAATAACGCTTAAGCCATTTTTCCAACCAGATAACTGCATCTAAATCCAAGTGGTTAGTTGGTTCATCAAGAAGTAAGCAGTCACTGTCTATCATAAGCGCTTGGGCTAAGTTAAGTCGCATACGCCAACCACCAGAAAAACTAGTGACTGGCTTTTGTTGTGCTAGGGCATCAAAACCAAGACCATTTAACAACTCACCTGCACGGGCATGAATGGTATAGGCATTAATGTTTTCTAACTCGTTATGTAAATGACCTATTTGATTACCGTCGTTATTCTCTTCAGCAATTTTTAATTGGGCTTGTAATTGACGGTATTTAACGTCGCCATCAATAACGTATTCAATAGCAGACATATCCACATTTGGTGTTTCTTGTTTTACCCAAGCTAACTGCCAATTTTTTGGATAATTAACATCGCCATTGTCACTGCCTAATTCACCACGGATCACTGAAAATAATGTAGATTTCCCGCAACCATTTGCGCCTATAATCCCTATTTTATGTCCCGGATAAATAGTCGCGTTTGCGTTTGTAAATAAAACCTTGTTACCGAGTTGTAAATTTAACTGGGATATTTGTAACATGAATTAGAAGACTTATAAGTTGAGGGATAATTACTATGCCCAGAATAGTATCGTCACACACAAAAAACACAAGGAATAAGGCGTGTAATCTACCGTAAAAATTGGTTAAATAGCCGCATATAACCATTTCTAACTTAGTTTAATAATTTGTGGGGAAACGTGACTAAAAGCAAACGACGATTTATTTCTGGGGCAACCTGCCCAAAATGCAATGCAATGGATACGATGGTCTTGTTCTTTGAGAATAATGTTGAAAAGGTGGAATGTGTTAAGTGCAAACATCAGATGGTGCAACCAGAAGGTGCAGTACAGGGCGCAACTCGTCAATTTGAACAAGTAATTGGCGTATTTACACCGGACGAATAACTCGGTGTTTACGCCATATTACTTAAGATTAACCGTCGATTAATTTTAGTAATGTGGGGGAGGTGTTTCTTCAGATTCATCCGCTAAGTTAGAGCTTTTATTAGAGCTTACTTTTTCTGCCAATAATTCTATTTGGCGTTTGAACATGGCTTGTTTTAAATTTAATGTCGTGATCTCTTCATTCAGTTGATCAATGGTGTCATCTTGAAATGCCAATTTATTTTCTAACTCTTCTAGTCTTATAACTAGTTTATCTATGGCGTTATCAGTCATTATTTAATATCCCATACTTCGTTTAAACCAGAGGAACTTTCGCTGGTTATTTGGGTGTCGTTATTGATGAACGCGGCACTATACACTACTGCGCTGGCGGGACGACTATTTTTTCTTGGAGAAACCAACCATTCCTTTATTTGTTTGCCGGTTTGTACATCCCACAGCGAGAGTTTTCGTGTTGGTGCACCGGTGACCAACATTTTACCATTGTGACTAAAACGAGCAAAAGAAAATACCTCCTGGCGATTCACATATTGCAACTGAGAGACCAAGTTACCGGTTGTTAAGTCCCAAATGCTTGCTTGGCTGCCTGTATCTGCAGTAAAAGCTAATCTAGCTTGTGCATCAAGCGCCACTTGCACCACTCGATTATGGTGTTGGAACTTGTAAATAACTTGTCCGGTTTTGGTACTCCACAAATAGGCGGATTGATCACTCGAACCTGATAGCGCGTATAAACCATTTGGCGATAAAGCCACACTGTTAATAGCATTATTTATATGGAAAGGTTTTTGTTCATCATCAAATAACACTTGTTGGTGACCCAAAAATTCTAATCGTCGACCAGTCGTTGTATTGATATGGACAACCACACCATTACTTTTACCAATTAATATATGTTTGCCTTCGTTTGACACATCGATGGCTCTGATATTGCCCACTACGACACAGTGTTCATTTTTTTCTGAAGAAGGATTTAGGCATTTATTTTCATCAACAACATCATAAATGCTTAATTGTTTGGTCGCTCCGTTAATCGTTTTGGTACGGTATACGACCTTCGATTGCCTAACTTGCCAATAACCTTGGTTTTGGCCCGTTTTAATATCCCACAGTGAGAAGTTAGTTTTGTCTGCTAATACAGCATGGCTGTCATCATGAGCTATGGCTGTTGCAAAGACAAAGTTGTTGTCTGCTTGCGCATTGGTATCGCCATCATTAAACAAAGAAAACGGCTGGTCTTTTGGCGTTTGATACCAATTGTAGATAGCGCCATTAGAATTCAAATCCCATAATGAAACACCATGATATAAGGATGACACCACTGCGTAATTACCCGAACTTGACACGCTTGCAGCAAAAGACCCATTTTGAGTATGTGGATATTGCGCAGCCCAGTCGGAAGTTTTAGGTTGGCACCCGGTTATTAACCAAGCTAGCAGAATGGATGTGATGCTGATACGGATAAAAATATGCAAACTAATTGCCTTATTCGTGTTTTTTAGGTTTTTCTTTAGGGCGATACTCGCTAGTATAGGCCACTTCGGAACCAAAATTGTAGCATTAGATTTTTATGAAAGAGTATTCTTATTAAATTTGCTGCGAATCTTATATTAACTATGGAGTAAATAATGAGAAAAGCGATTAAGCTTTCGGTTATAGCAGCTGCGATTAGCCTTATCAGTGCGTGCGGAAATGCAGAACAAAAACCTGTTGAACTTAAAACAGATTTAGACAAACAAAGTTATGCGTTAGGTGCGTCTATGGGACGTTACTTAAATGACAACCTAAGTAAGAATGCAGAGATTGGCATTGTTTTAGACCAAGAGAAGTTATTAGGCGGTATTAAAGACGCATTATCTGAAAATATTCAGTTAACTGAAGATGAAATTAAAACCGTGATGATGGCGCTTGAAGCTGATGTTAAGCAACGTCGCATGGATAAACAAAAAGAATTATCTGCTGCTGCACAAGGTGCCGGTGAGAAATTCTTAGTAGAAAATGCTAAACGAGATGGCGTTACTGTTACTGAGTCTGGTTTACAGTTTGAAGTGATTACGGATGCTGAAGGCGAAAAACCTGCGGCTACGGATCAAGTTACTGTGCATTACCATGGAACGTTTATTGACGGCAGTGTATTTGACTCTTCTGTTGAACGTGGCGAACCTGCAACATTTGGTTTAAACCAAGTTATCCCTGGTTGGACTGAAGGTTTACAACATATGCCAGTTGGCTCTAAGTATAAGTTTTATATTCCTTATAACTTAGCTTATGGCGAAAATGGCCGTTCTTCAATTCCGGGTTACTCAACGCTGATTTTTGAAGTTGAGTTGTTGGACATTGTTAAAACTCACTAAACATTTAGTGTGTTATAAAATATAAAAGGCGCTGATAGCGCCTTTTTTGTTGGATTTATTTTAACCTGAAACCTTAGCTGTGTTTCGAATATAACGTATGGATGAGTTGATCTTCTAATTCCAATCTAGCCTCTAAAATTTGACCTATTACCGATAAGTCTGTATCAAAACCATCTAAATTTGAGTTTTCATCTAATGCCGAGTATTTATCATTAAAGCTAACTAAGTCATCGGTTGTCGCCGTAATTTGAGGATAAATTTGATCCGCTAATGCCGCGCTGTCTGGACCATGTTGCTGACATTGTTTTACTATGTCGTTGTAAATTTCAAAATGACCTGCAGATAAATAGTCAATCAAGATCTGGCAAAAGCTATTCACTAACTTGTTTTCTGGGAGAGTTTTTGCTTCTTTTTGAAAAGGAGGAAGACCGGCTAATTTACAATATTTAACTAATAACTCTTGTCGTTCGGCTAACCACGAATCAATTATTTTATTCGAGCCACCATACTTCTGTTGTGTTTGTTCCAAACGGGTTAACATGCAATTACCTTCTAAAATAGTTTACTGCTTTGTTATAACAAATGATCTAGCATAAAAGATCAATATATTTTCAAAATAATGTGTTAAGTATATGTCATGTCAGTGAAATTAACATTTATCAGTTTAATTATTTTATGGGTTTGCATAACAATCTCAGGAACAAACCATGATTCAACATAGTATTAAATTCAATCAAGAGTTAGAAGGCTGGTGGTGTATTATTGCTAACCATAAAGTCTATTTACCAGAGCCTAGTAATAATATTCCTTGTGGCGTTTTTGCCGATTTAGCATTGCCATTTACCCCTCCAGAAAATGTACATGAAATTGGTGTGTTCGAAGGGACGACAGTCTATTTATTACAAATCACAAATGATGAATTTAAACAGCATGAGGCTGAGTTTTTTGGCTTTCGTACGGTATTGTTTGATCAACCAGAGAAGTTTGAGTTTGTCGCAAGAGCATTCCAAGTGGATTTGTTTTTAACAACACATCAATTTTGTGGTCAGTGTGGCAATAAAATGAGTTTGATAGATTGGGAATTGGCGACACTTTGTAAACCTTGTAATCACAGATGTTACCCTAGGATCTCCCCTTGTATTATTGTGGCAATCCGGAATAAAGATAAAATTCTGCTAGCCCAAGGTGTACATCATAAACCAGGACAAATGAGTATTTTGGCAGGATTTGTAGAAAGTGGTGAAACACTTGAACAAGCGGTGCACAGAGAAGTGTTTGAAGAAGTTGGGATTAAAGTTAAAAACTTAAAATACTTTAGTAGCCAACCATGGCCATTTCCACATTCATTAATGGTCGGTTTTACCGCAGAGTATGACTCGGGCGAATTAGTACTGTGCGAAAAAGAAATTTTGTCAGCTGACTGGTTTACCGTGGATTCAATGCCAAATACCGCACCAATTCAATCAATTGCGGGGCAGTTAATCGCGCAAACAAAAAGAATGATGAAGTTAGCGCAATAGGTTATTTACAAGTGGTAAACCCCAGAAAAGAAAAAACCACTCCTAGGAGTGGTCAAATTTTCTAGCGCGTGAGCTTAAAGCTTCTTATCGTTATTCTTGAGCGCGGTACATTTATAACAAAGGCATTTCGGCAGTGCAACAATTAACCTTTGATTGATTTCGAATAAATAAATATCTTTTTAGATCATTTGTTTCTATAGAGACAAAGCCGTTATGGTGATAAAATCTCGCCGTTGAAAATTTAGGGTGGGAACAATGTCAGTATTACAAAACGATCGATATTTAAAAGCATTATTACAACAACCAGTTGACCGTACTCCAGTATGGATGATGAGACAAGCTGGCCGTTATCTTCCAGAGTATCGAGCGACAAGAGCGATTGCTGGTGATTTTGTGTCTTTAATGAAAAACCCAGAATTGGCTTGCGAAGTAACCATGCAACCATTGCGTCGTTATCCAATAGATGCAGCTATCCTATTTTCTGATATTTTAACCATTCCAGATGCTATGGGGTTAGGTTTGTATTTTGAAACGGGCGAAGGTCCACGTTTTAAATCGCCAATACGTAGCGCAGCCGATGTGAATAAAATTGGTATTCCGGATCCAGAACAAGAACTTAGATATGTGATGGACACGGTTCGTACTATTCGTAAAGAGTTAGACGGTAAAGTACCTTTGATTGGTTTTTCTGGCAGTCCTTGGACATTAGCCACTTATATGGTGGAAGGCGGCAGCACAAAAACCTTCTCTAAAATTAAAGGCATGATGTATTCAGATCCAAAACTAATGCACCAACTATTGGATAAAGTAGCTGAATCTGTAACAAGTTACTTAAATGCTCAAATAGCAGCGGGTGCACAATCAGTAATGATCTTTGATACTTGGGGTGGTGTATTAACCCCTCGTGATTACAAAGACTTCTCATTAAACTATATGAGCAAGATCATTGACGGATTAACACGTGAAAATGAAGGCCGTAAAGTACCTGTGACTCTGTTTACAAAAAATGGTGGTCAATGGTTAGAAATGATGGCTGAAACAGGTTGTGATGCATTAGGTCTAGATTGGACTATCAATATCGCTGAAGCTAAACGCAGAGTAGGGGATAAAGTTGCGTTACAAGGCAATATGGACCCTGCCATGTTATACGCGACTCCAGAGCGAATTCGTCAAGAAGTGAAAACAATATTGGCCGATTATGGTGACAGTGGTACAGGTCATGTATTTAACTTAGGTCACGGTATTACCCCAGATGTGACACCAGAAAATGCCGGTGTATTTTTTGAGTCCGTTGTGGAATATAGCCCTGCCTTTCACAAATAAGATATAACTGAGTTAGCGTTAATTACTCAGAATATCTTTAATTCGCTGCCTTATTATTGGCAGCGTTTTTGTTTCAAACCATTTGTTTTTTGCCAACCAAATATTATTGCGTCCAGAAGGGTGAGGCAATAACACCATGTCTTTGTTAGTTTCTGTGTTCTTCTCAATAGCGTTCGTTAAGTTAGTAAACTCATCTACATATTGTTTAGCTGCATACTGTCCAATAACAATGGTTAATCTAACTTGCGTGAGTTGCTTCAGTAATAATTGATGCCAGGTTTGTTGGCAGATTTTTGGCGGAGGGGCATCGCCTGAGTTTTGTTTGTTTTTACCTGGGTAACAAAACGCCATAGGCATAATGGCAAATTGTGTCTCATCGTAAAACTGTTGTTCACTCACTCCTAACCACAACCGCAAACGTTCACCGGATTTATCTTTAAAAGGTGTTGATATTTGATGTGCGAGTAATCCGGGTGCTTGACCAATAATTAAGATTTTAGCGAATGGTGAAATTTGTATAACAGGATTGGGTTTAAAAGGTAAATCCGCGCTGCACAAAGTACATTTTTTGATTTTATTGATGAGTTGGTTGACGTTATCCATAAAAGAAAACCGCAGTTTATGCTGCGGTTTTAGTTTTATTATCAGATCTTAAAATAATCTATTTAAACCATTTAATGCAGCAACGCGATACGCTTCTGCCATGGTTGGATAGTTAAAGGTGGTATGGATGAAATACTCAATAGTATTTGCTTCCCCTTTTTGCTGCATGATGGCTTGACCGATATGGACGATTTCAGCTGAGCGCTCACCAAAACAATGAATACCCAGTATCTCTTTGGTATCGCAATGAAATAGAATTTTTAAACTACCCACTGCACTACTACCAATTTGTGCTCGGGCAAGATGTTTAAACGATGCTCTACCCACTTCATATGGAATTTTAGCCGCGGTAAGTTGTTGTTCAGTTTTGCCCACTGATGACATTTCAGGAATGGTATAAATACCGGTTGGAATATCTTCGATTAGTTTACGTTCAGTAGTTAAACCTAACATATAATCTGCTGCAATTCGGCCTTGGTCATAGGCTGCACTTGCTAAACTTGGGTAACCAATCACGTCACCAACGGCATAAATATTATCAGCAGAAGTTTTATAAGTAGAATCCACCGCTAACGAACCTCTTGAATTGGCTTTGAGGTTGATTGATTCTAAATTTAACGAATCTGTATTACCGGTACGTCCATTAGCAAATAATAAACAATCGGCTTTCATGCGCTTACCAGACTTTAATGTCATGATCACGCCGTCTTCCGTACCTTCAATCTTTTCATATTCTTCATTGTGACGAATAACGATACCGCTATTCCAGAAATGGTAGCTTAACGAGTCGGTCATTTCTGCATCCATGAAAGATAACAGACGATCACGGCCATTGATTAAATCAACTTTACAACCTAGACCTCTAAAGATGGAAGCGTATTCACAACCAATAACACCAGCACCGTAAATGATGACACTTTTAGGTTCATGTTTTAAAGATAAAATCGTATCTGAGTCATAAACACGTGAGTGGGTGAAATCAACATCGGCAGGACGATATGGTCTTGAACCTGAAGCAATAACAAATTTCTCAGCGGTTAAACGCTCAACCGAACCATCTAATAAAGTTACTTCGATAGTATGTGCATCAATGAATGTGGCTGAACCATGATAAATAGCTACGTCATTTCGATTATAAAAACCACCACGTAACTTAACTTGATCGTTAATGACGGTAGTTGTATGTTTTAAAATGCTTTCAAATGTTAACGATTCAGCTTTTTCTGAACGGCTAAATAAAGGGTTTGAATTGTATTCAATCAAACGACTAACAGAATGACGAAGCGCTTTTGAAGGGATAGTTCCCCAATGGGTACAACCACCGCCAACTTCTTTATGCTTTTCAATTACAGCAACTTTTTTACCAGCTTTAGTGAGGTTCATAGAGGCACCTTCACCACCTGGACCTGTGCCAATAACGATAGCGTCATATTGGTACTTTGGTTCTGATTGTACTTTCTGGGATTGCACTTTTTGAGCTGATTTGCTTTTTGCTGTCACGATTAAGCCTTGTCTCTGCTAGTAGATATATGAATCATAAAAACTTTTACTCAATAGTCCAAGCTTTATTAATGATGTAGCCTATTTTAAGTACAAAAAAAGCGACTTAATGTCGCTTTTTTGCTGTATCAGCTGATTTCATCAACATTAATAGTTTACGCTAACTGTAAAAGCGTCTGTTGCCATTGTTTTTGTTGTTCAGTAATTTGCTGTTTTAGTTGTTTATAATTTTGTTTAATTTCGGTAAATGCAGCGTCTGACATTTTCTGTTTTTTAGCCATTAAATATTCTTTTTGAACTTGGCCATACAATTTAATTCGTTCAATTAATTGTTGGTATTCTTCTTCTAATTTAGCAATCAGTTCTTGGTGATTTGGTTTTGCCAATAACTTATTTTCTGTTTTGAATTTTTGCATTTTAAGTTTAGCGGCAACAATTTTAACATCAGGTACTTTGCGCAAGTTTTTGGTTAAACCAAGGTAACTACATCCTTTAATAAACCACTTAGTTGGATCAAACTGCCACCATAAAATTCCGTTACGGTAATCAGTTTCAAAAATATGGTGGTAATTATGATAACCCTCACCATAAGTTAAAAAAGCTAATACGCCATTATCACGGGCGGTATTTTTATCAGTGTAAGGTTGTGATCCCCAAATATGGGCTAAAGAGTTAATAAAGAAAGTGAAGTGATGACTAAGTACTAATCTTAAAACGCCTACGGTTAGTAACATGCCCATAATATCGTTATAGATAAAACCTAATATAAGTGGGATACCAAAATTCATTGCAATCACAAGAGCCAAATAATGTTTGTGTTGCCACATCACTACTTTATTTTTCTGTAAGTCTCTAACATTAGAATAATCTGAGTAACTATCACCTTGATAATCTCTTAACATCCAACCTATATGACTGTACCAAAACCCTTTTTTCGCGGAATATGGGTCTTTGTCGTTTTGATCAACAAATTTGTGGTGTACTCTATGGTCTGAAGACCAATGTAATGCACTGTTTTGTAAGGCAAAAGCACCGCCTAGTGCTAGAATAAACTGTAAAATAGGATGCGCCTCAAAGGTTTTATGTGCCCACAAGCGGTGATAACCTATAGTGATAGACATACCTGCATAACCAAGTGTCAGGATAGTCGCGACCCAATGTACAGTTTCAAATCCATAGAAGTAGGCATAGGCTGGAACACCAATAGCTGCTACCAAAAAGGTGAGCAAGAAAACGAGAACATTGGTCCAGAGAATAGGTGGTTTGTTTTTCATAATATCTTTTTTTAGCTTACATGTGTGCGCTGAATTTTAAAGATGATTAATATAAAAGCAACCTTTAATATTACATTAAGAGTACAAGTGTTAGCTAAATTGTAAAACCAAGTAGAGAATTTATGAGTAAAATCAATAAAACCAGAGCTGAACAAAAAGAACAAACACGCCGAACGATTATTGATGCTGCTTTTCGATTACTTAGTGCTGATCAAAGTTACGCTAATTTAAGTTTACGTGAAGTCACCAGAGAAGCGGGTATTGCACCAACGTCCTTTTATCGACATTTCAAAGATATGGATGAGCTTGGTTTAACTTTAGTAGATGAAGCAGGATTAACTTTAAGACAATTAATGCGACAAGCGCGTGCCAGAATAGAAGCCGGTGGCGGCAGTATTGTTCGAACATCCGTAACGACCTTTATGGAATTTATGGAAACTAACGGTAACGAATTTAGACTTTTGCTACGTGAACGTTCGGGCACATCTAAAGCGTTTCGTTTAGCGGTACAACGAGAGTTGCAACATTTTGTGGAAGAATTGTCTGACTATATTGAAGCAAAAACCAGTGCGAATCATCTAGCGGCATATTATGAAGCCGATGCATTAGTGACATTAGTATTTAATGCGGGTGCTGAAGCATTAGATTTAGGCAAAAGTAAACGCCTGCAATTAGCCGAAAAGGTTGTACAGCAGTTAAGATATGTTGCAAAAGGATCAGAGGCGTTACGTCATTCAAAATTGATACTTTAATGTAATCCCCCACTTTTAAAGGCTTTGATACTATGTGACATCATGCTGTCATAAGTGACACTCGTTCTATGTCGTATGACAAACGGTATGACTGTCGTTGTATTGTCATCACCCATATTCAAAATTTCTGTTGTACTTGGTCTCGAAATTTACAAACACATATTGACCAAGAAAAAGGATACGAAAAATGAGTAACCATAACGATATTAATCAAAACGTGAATGAAACCGACAATCAAGACGTCGAAAAAATTGGCGGACTTTCGATATTCAGTAAAGGCTTTAACTATAAGTTTAATGTTGAAGGGCATGAAATACACGCATGGGGTTCGGCTAAATCGGGAAAAGAAAAAGTATTTGTAGATGGCAAATTGGTTAGCAGTAAATGGAGTGTAACCAAGAAATCAATCCATACTTTTAAATTGAATAATGATAGTTATGAGTTGGAATTTAATATGGTGAGCCTTCTAACCAGTGAATTGCACTGTATTTTAATAAAAAATGGGGTTCACCTCGAAACACAAAAACAAGTACCTAAGTACACAGAGAACAAGAAAAAAGCAAAGTGGTTTATTGGTTTACACACAATAGCCGGTGCAATTTGTGGATATTGGTTGATGACACTAATTTTAGATTACTTCTCTAACTAACTCTGTAAAGGAACTTAAAAAAATGGAAATAAATGCAGAGTTAATAAAAAACCAAAGAACCGAACGAAATTGGACGCAACAACATTTAGCCGATGCTTGTGGAGTGAGTTTACGCACTATTCAACGTGTGGAGCGTTATGGTAATGCAGCAAATGAAACTGTAATGGCATTGGCTTCTGTTTTTCAAATAGAACAATCTGAAATCATTATACCTGAAACGCCAGTTGTTGAAATTACGGCTGAGAGTGAGGAAGGAGTTTCTAAAGTAGTGAATTTTATAGTGACACTATTAAGTGGAATTGTAATTGGTGCTGCATTAGTGATGTTTATTAATAATCTTTAAAAAGTAAAATGGATTGGTAAAGGTGACTTGATGAAAAATTTAGATACCGAGAATAACGACGTTTCAATATTAAAAGAGCCTGGTGTAATCGTATTAGCTATTATTACATTAGCTATATATGTATTTGCGTTAGGTATATCAGTCGGACGTTTTTTATTTTAAATACGTATAAGGAATTGTGTAATGTTAAAAGAGTTTAGATTTGTGATACAAAATCATAAAATTAAGATAGTGAATCGTTGGTTAGATGGCATGAAGCTTTATATCGATGGTGAGTGTAGAGATCAAAGCAAGAAGCTGTTAGCCCTAAGTAACCAAACATTACTAAGTGCAAACTTAGGTGAATTAGGGATTTTAGAGATAGTACCAAGTTCGAGTTTGTTCTCAGTGGAGCTAGACGCGTATTTATTAGATTCAAAAGAACAAAAATTGCACGTTTATAGCTCACATGATCGGATCCCATTAAAATCAAAAAGACTAATCAATAACTAGTTAGCGGTTATTTGCAATAAATATAAATAGCCCACTATTTTGTGGGCTTGTTGTTTTCAATTGTGCAGGTATTGGTTTGTACTATAACGCTTTTTGCGTAAGTACCACACCACATTCTAAATGGTCGGTATATGGGAATTGATCAAACACAGCAAACTTTTCAATGTTATGCGTTTTAGTTAATACCGTTAAATTGTCATGTAATGTGTTTGGATTACATGAAATGTAAATAATGTGTTTGTATTTAGCCACCATGTTTACCGTATCGTCATCAAGCCCAGCTCTTGGCGGATCAACAAAAATGGTTTCGCAGTTATAACTAGTCAAATCGATATCTTTTAGTCGCGTGAATTTACGTTTACCCTCCATAGCTTCGGTAAACTCTTCCGCAGACATGCGAATAATCTTTACGTTATCAATATTATTAACTTCGATATTGTATTGAGCTGATGCAACGGAAGGTTTAGAGATCTCGGTGGCTAGCACTTTATCGAATTTATCAGCCAGTGCTAAAGAGAAGTTACCATTACCACAGTACAGTTCTAATAAATCTCCTTTATAAGGAATGGCATTTTTAGCCCAACTTAACATTTGTTCACATACTTTGGCGTTAGGTTGAGTAAAACTGTTTTCTACTTGCTTATATATGTACTGTTTTCCATCTACATTTAAGTGCTCTATGACAAAGTCGTTATCCAAAACTACTTTTAACTTACGTGCTCTTCCAACAATATTGATTTTATATTTAGTTTCTAATCTCGCTTTTAAGGCCTTACATTCAGCAATCCATTCGTCATCCAGTTGTTTGTGATAAAGCAAACTAACCAATACCTCACCAGATAATGTAGATAAGTAATCAATTTGAAATAACTTTCTACGTAATATCTCATTGGGTCTTAGTTCAGCTAAAAGATCATCCATTAACTCAGTGATTAATAAACTCGCTGGTGGAAAATGATCGATACGCACCTTTTCTTTAGTTTGTTGATCAAACATTATATGAAACAGATCATCACCATCGTGCCAAACTCTAAATTCACAACGCATACGATAGTTAAGTTTTGGAGATTCGAATGTATCGATAGTAGTCAGATCAAATTGTTTAAATTGATCTTTAATCAGATCGATCTTATCGCTTAATAAAGAATGGTAGTTATCTGGATCAATAGAGCGGATTGGCATAGTTAAAGAAACCTAAAAGACGAATTAATCACTATTTTACGTGAAATATCGTCATAAGGGGATAAGCAGACAAAAAAAGGCTGCAATCAGCAGCCTTTTATTGAATTTAACGCTGTTTATTTATCATTTGCCAAACGTACTTTTAAAACACGTTCTTGAAATTCAAAATCATTCAGTTCAGCAATAACTGACTTACTATCGCTCGTTGCAATTTCAACAAAGCCGAAACCACGACGTTTACCAGTTTGTTTATCACGTAATAAGCGAACAGAGAATACTTTACCGTATTCGCTAAACAACTCTCTTACACTACCTTCATTAGCACGGTAAGGTAAGTTACCTACATATAATGTAGTTGTGTCTGCTTTTCCTTCACTAGATTTACCAGTTAAAGAAGAAACTACACCAGCTAAAACTGCACCCACTGCAAATACTATAGCGCTTGAACCAGCGTCTATATTAAAAACAGAAATAAGAATAGCACCCACAACAGCAACAATCGCTGAAGTTATTAATACAGAAGAATTAAAAGACATAGATCGAACTCTCAAAAATAAAATTAAAATATAAATTCACGCTCGGAAGTAAGCGTGTGGCTATATTAGTACGTCTACTATTGATTACAAGTACTTTATATTGCCGAATTAATAACTTATTTAATCGTTTTTTAAACAAGGTGAGGATCATTTGACCAAACAAACAAAAAAGTTAAAAAAGATCTTGCGCGTTAAATAAAGAT